>NZ_FNNN01000004.1 GCF_900106755.1 Bacteroides faecis MAJ27 | reverse complement strand
GAGGGTTCCACCTCTTCCCATTCCGAACAGAGAAGTTAAGCCTCGTCACGCCGATGGTACTGCGTAACAGTGGGAGAGTAGGTAGCCGCCGTTTTAAAGAGTCCCCGCCAGTCTTTATTGACTGGCGGGGATTTCTGTGTTTTGGCGGTTTAGGAAAAAAGTGCTATATTTGCCGGCGACAATTATTTTATTAAACGTTTAAAGCAAATTAAAAGGTATGAAAACAAAACTTTTTTTGGCTGCTGTAGCAGTAACATTTTCTTTCGCTGTGATTTCTTGTTCTGGTAACAAAACTAATAATGCTGCCGCTTCTGAAGGTGAAGAAGCAACAGTTGAAACTGTAGAAGCTGTTGCTGTTGAAGCAACTGACTCTTGCTGCCAGGCTAAAGACTCTTGTGCTACTGCTTGCGATAAGAAAGCTGATTGCGCAGAAAAGAAAGAATGCTGTGATAAGAAGTAATCTATTGATTTAGAACGATAAATTAAAGGGGGTATGGTGTGTCTGCACTATACCCCCTTTTTCTGTTTGACGAAATGCAGTGCTTAATTAGTGATACTTTTTTGCTAATAACCGACTTTAACTTATGAAATGAAATTATTTTCGATAAAAAAGTAACGTATTATTTGGTAGTATAGAAATAATCCATACCTTTGCACCGTCAAACTATAAAAGAGACAAAAAATGAATCAGATGTTTATACATATTCTACTATGCGGTATTATTATTCTACTATCAAAGGTTAGTGGAAGTGAGTGCTGCGCGTAACTGTGTATACTGAAAATATACGAAAGCCTTTCTCACTTCCAAGTGCGAAAGGTTTTTTTTTGAGCTAATAATAACATAAAATGATAGAAGATGGACAATAGGTTATTTATTTTTGATACCACCCTTCGGGATGGTGAACAGGTTCCGGGATGTCAGTTGAACACAGTGGAGAAGATTCAGGTAGCGAAGGCGCTCGAATCTTTGGGAGTGGATGTAATTGAAGCCGGCTTCCCTATCTCCAGCCCGGGAGATTTTAATTCAGTGATTGAAATTTCAAAAGCGGTGACTTGGCCTACTATTTGTGCGTTGACCCGTGCGGTTCAGAAGGATATCGATGTAGCAGTAGATGCATTGAGATTTGCCAAGCATAAACGTATCCATACAGGTATCGGTACTTCTGATTCTCATATTAAATATAAATTCAATTCCAATCGGGAAGAGATTATTGAACGTGCGGTAGCAGCAGTGAAGTATGCACGTCGTTTTGTGGATGATGTGGAGTTTTATGCAGAGGATGCAGGGCGTACGGACAATGAATATCTGGCACGTGTGGTAGAAGCGGTTATTAAAGCAGGAGCTACGGTGGTGAATATACCGGATACGACAGGCTATTGTCTGCCTTCAGAATATGGTGCTAAGATTAAATATTTGATTGACCATGTAGATGGCATCGATAACGCAATCATTTCTACCCACTGTCATAACGATTTGGGAATGGCAACAGCTAATACAATAGCGGGTGTTTTGAATGGGGCACGTCAGGTAGAGGTGACAATCAATGGTATCGGCGAACGTGCGGGAAATACTGCTCTCGAAGAAATCGCGATGATTATCAAGAGTCATCACGAAATTGATATTCAGACAAATATCAATACACAGAAGATTTACCCGACCAGCCGTATGGTATCGAGCTTAATGAATATGCCTGTTCAGCCGAATAAAGCGATCGTAGGCCGTAATGCTTTTGCTCATTCTTCGGGTATTCACCAGGACGGCGTATTGAAGAATGTGCAGACTTATGAGATTATCGATCCGCATGATGTAGGTATTGATGATAACTCGATCGTACTGACTGCCCGTAGCGGACGTGCGGCATTGAAGAATCGCCTTTCGATCTTGGGAGTGAACCTGGATCAGGAGAAGTTGGACAAGGTATATGAAGAGTTCCTGAAGTTGGCTGATAAGAAAAAAGACATCAATGATGATGATGTGCTGGTATTGGCAGGAGCAGACCGTAGCCAGAATCACCGTATTAAGTTAGAATACTTGCAGGTGACAAGCGGTGTTGGCGTCCGTTCGGTTGCCAGTCTGGGACTGAATATTTCCGGTGAGAAGTTTGAAGCCTGTGCAAGTGGCAATGGTCCGGTGGATGCTGCTATTAAGGCACTGAAGAAGATTGTAGACCGTCACATGACATTGAAAGAGTTCACTATTCAGGCAATCAGCAAGGGAAGTGATGATGTAGGTAAGGTTCACATGCAGGTGGAATACGATAATCAGATATATTATGGCTTCGGAGCAAATACGGATATTATTGCTGCATCAGTAGAAGCTTATATCGACTGTATTAACAAATTCAAGGCGTAAGGAATAAAGAAAGTGGTACTGAAATACGTAACTCGCATTAATTATAAATCATACATAGTAAAAATATAGATAACAGATGAATACATTATTTGATAAGATATGGGATGCCCACGTGGTGACTACGGTGGAAGATGGCCCGACACAACTTTATATTGATCGTTTATATTGTCATGAAGTGACCAGCCCGCAGGCTTTTGCCGGATTGCGTGAGCGTGGAATCAAGGTATTGCGCCCGGAAAAGGTGTTCTGCATGCCCGACCATAATACTCCGACACATGATCAGGATAAACCGATTGAAGATCCGATCTCCAAAACTCAGGTGGATACGCTGACGAAGAATGCAAAAGACTTCGGTCTGACACATTTCGGTATGATGCATCCTAAAAATGGAATTATCCATGTGGTAGGTCCGGAACGTGCGTTGACATTACCGGGCATGACGATCGTTTGCGGCGACTCGCATACTTCCACTCATGGGGCAATGGGGGCAATCGCCTTCGGTATTGGTACCAGTGAAGTGGAAATGGTGCTGGCTTCACAATGTATCCTTCAGTCAAGACCGAAAACAATGCGCATTACTGTAGATGGTGAACTGGGTAAGGGCGTGACAGCGAAAGACATTGCCCTGTACATGATGTCTAAGATGACTACCAGCGGTGCTACCGGTTACTTTGTGGAATATGCAGGTTCGGCAATCCGCAATCTGACTATGGAAGGACGTCTTACTCTTTGTAACCTTTCTATTGAAATGGGAGCACGTGGTGGAATGGTTGCTCCGGATGAAGTGACTTTCGAATATATCAAAGGTCGTGAAAATGCTCCGAAAGGGGAGGCATGGGATCAGGCTATAGAATACTGGAAGACACTGAAGAGCGATGATGATGCCGTATTCGATAAGGAGGTTCGTTTTGATGCGACAGATATCGAACCGATGATTACCTATGGAACTAATCCGGGAATGGGAATGGGAATTACGCAAAACATTCCTACTACGGAAGGGATGGGAGAAGCTGCACAGGTTTCTTTCAATAAATCGATGGAATATATGGGATTCCAGCCGGGTGAATCATTGCTGGGCAAAAAGATTGATTATGTATTCTTAGGTGCTTGTACTAATGGTCGCATTGAGGATTTCCGTGCATTTGCTTCTCTCGTGAAGGGACGCAAAAAAGCGGATAATGTAATCGCATGGCTGGTTCCGGGATCATGGATGGTAGATGCGCAGATTCGTAAGGAAGGAATTGACAAGATATTGACTGAGGCAGGATTTGCAATCCGTCAGCCGGGATGTTCAGCTTGTCTGGCGATGAATGACGATAAGATTCCTGCCGGAAAGTACTCTGTATCGACTAGCAACCGTAACTTTGAAGGTCGTCAGGGTCCGGGAGCGCGCACATTGCTGGCCAGTCCGCTGGTTGCTGCTGCCGCTGCGGTGACAGGAGTGATAACCGATCCGCGGGAACTTATTTAATGGATAATTGATAATTGAAAATGAAATGAAGACAAAATTTAATATAATAACAAGTACTTGTGTACCCCTTCCTTTAGAAAATGTAGATACTGACCAGATTATTCCGGCACGTTTTCTGAAAGCGACCACTCGTGAAGAAAAGTTTTTTGGTGATAACCTGTTTCGTGACTGGCGTTATAATGCTGACGGTTCTTTGAACAAGGACTTTGTGTTGAATGATCCCACTTACAGCGGGCAAGTATTGGTGGCAGGAAAGAATTTCGGTTCGGGTTCCAGCCGCGAGCATGCAGCCTGGGCAATTGCCGGTTATGGTTTCCGTGTAGTGGTATCAAGTTTCTTTGCCGATATTCATAAGAATAATGAGTTGAACAACTTCGTTCTTCCGGTAGTTGTTACAGAAGAATTCTTGCAGGAGCTTTTTGACTCTATTGCTGCCAATCCGAAGATGGAGGTGGAAGTGAATCTTCCGGAACAGACCATCACTAACAAAGCAACAGGCAAGAGTGAACATTTTGAAATCAATGCTTATAAGAAACTTTGTCTGATGAACGGATTGGACGACATCGACTTTTTGCTAAGCAATAAAAATAAAATAGAAGAATGGGAAAACAAGGCGTCAAAATAGAGATCATGGACACAACGCTCCGTGACGGTGAACAGACCAGCGGAGTGTCTTTTGTGCCTCATGAGAAACTAATGATTGCCCGTTTACTGTTAGAAGACTTAAAAGTAGACCGGGTAGAGGTTGCGTCAGCGCGTGTGTCGGACGGTGAGTTTGAAGCCGTGAAGATGATTTGCGACTGGGCAGCCCGCCGCAATCTGCTTCACAAGGTGGAAGTGCTGGGGTTTGTTGACGGTCAGACTTCGGTGGACTGGATACAACATACCGGCTGCCGCGTAATCAATCTCCTTTGTAAAGGTTCGCTGAAGCATTGTACGCAGCAACTTAAAAAAACTCCGGAACAACACATCGCGGATATCGTCAACGTAGTACACTATGCTGACGAGCAGGATATCAACGTGAACGTATATCTGGAAGACTGGAGCAATGGAATGAAGGATTCTCCCGACTATGTGTTTCAGTTGATGGATGGCTTGAAGGAAACGAGTATCAAACGCTATATGCTGCCCGATACACTGGGAATCCTGAATCCGCTGCAAGTGATAGAGTATATGCGGAAGATGAAGAAACGGTATCCAGATACACATTTTGACTTCCATGCGCACAATGATTATGATCTGGCTGTGAGCAACGTGTTGGCTGCTGTGCTGAGTGGCGTTAAAGGACTTCACACTACTATAAACGGACTGGGCGAACGGGCGGGTAATGCACCTCTTGCGAGTGTTCAGGCTATTCTGAAAGATCATTTCAATGCTATAACCAATATTGATGAAAGTCGCTTGAACGATGTCAGCCGGGTAGTAGAATCGTATTCGGGTATTGTAATTCCTGCCAATAAGCCGATTGTCGGTGAGAATGTATTTACACAGGTAGCAGGAGTGCATGCCGATGGCGATAACAAGAATAATCTGTATTGCAATGACTTGCTTCCCGAACGTTTTGGACGTAAACGCGAATATGCGTTAGGGAAAACGAGTGGCAAAGCAAATATCCGCAAGAACCTTGAAGACCTCGGATTGGAGCTGGACGAAGATGCAATGCGTAAAGTAACGGAGCGCATTATCGAACTGGGAGACAAGAAAGAACTAGTCACTCAGGAAGATTTGCCATACATTGTTTCTGATGTGTTGAAGCATGGAGCAGTAGGTGAGAAGGTCAAGTTAAAGAGTTATTTTGTAAATCTGGCTCATGGACTGAAACCGATGGCTACTTTGAAAATAGAAATCAACGGCAAGGAGTACGAGGAAAGCTCGGGTGGCGATGGACAATATGACGCTTTTGTACGTGCATTGCGTAAGATATATAAGGTGACATTGGGACGCAAGTTCCCGATGTTGACGAATTACGCGGTAACGATCCCTCCCGGTGGACGTACGGATGCATTTGTGCAGACAGTCATCACTTGGAGTTATGACGAACAAGTGTTCCGTACCCGCGGACTGGATGCCGACCAGACTGAGGCAGCTATCAAAGCTACAATGAAGATGCTGAACCTCATTGAAGATGAATATGAGAAAGAGTAAGTGGAAGTTACTTGCCCGAAGAATGTTTTTATAAGTATATAAATAGATAGAATTGACGATTATGGATTTTAAGATTGCTGTATTAGCAGGCGACGGCATCGGACCCGAGATTTCGGTACAAGGTGTAGATGTAATGAGTGCCGTTTGCGAGAAATTTGGTCATAAAGTAAGTTACGAATATGCGATCTGCGGTGCAGATGCGATTGATAAAGTGGGTGATCCGTTCCCGGAAGAAACATATCAGGTTTGCAAGAATGCAGATGCTGTTTTGTTTTCAGCCGTAGGCGATCCGAAGTTTGACAATGATCCTACTGCAAAAGTGCGCCCTGAACAGGGATTGCTGGCAATGCGTAAGAAATTAGGATTGTTTGCCAATATTCGTCCGGTACAGACATTCAAATGTCTGATCCATAAATCTCCGTTGCGTGCAGAACTTGTTGAAAATGCAGATTTTATCTGTATCCGTGAGTTGACCGGAGGTATGTATTTCGGTGAGAAATATCAGGATAATGATAAGGCATACGATACTAACTACTACACTCGTCCGGAAATTGAACGTATTCTGAAAGTTGCTTTTGAATATGCAATGAAGCGCAGAAAACACTTGACTGTGGTGGATAAGGCAAACGTTTTGGCTTCTTCCCGTCTGTGGCGTCAGATTGCACAGGAAATGGCTCCGAACTATCCGGAAGTGACTACTGACTATATGTTTGTGGATAATGCTGCAATGAAGATGATCCAGGAACCTGCTTTCTTTGACGTGATGGTGACTGAAAATACATTCGGTGATATTCTGACTGACGAAGGTTCTGTTATCAGCGGCTCTATGGGATTGCTTCCTTCAGCTTCTACTGGTGAAAGTACTCCGGTATTCGAACCGATTCATGGTTCATGGCCACAGGCGAAGGGCTTGAATATTGCGAACCCGTTGGCACAGATTCTGTCTGTAGCTATGTTGTTTGAATATTTCGATTGCAAGGAAGAAGGTGCGCTGATTCGTAAGGCGGTTGATGCATCACTGGATGAAAACGTGCGTACACCGGAAATCCAAGTAGCTGATGGTGCCAAATACGGTACAAAGGAAGTAGGACAGTGGATTGTTGACTATATTAAGAAGGCTTAAACAGATCATTCTGAACAAGATATATGGAGGCTGGATTCTTAAAACGGAGTTCAGCCTCTTTTTTGTTCATTTCGTTTCTTTGTTTTTTTACTGAATAAAATGAGTCCGTTGGGAGAAAAAACTAGTCGGACTGTTAAAAAGTAAAAGAGTAAGATATTTGCTAATGAAAAACAGTATATTTGCACAGATTAATACACAAATGCTATGACAAAAAATTATCTATTCTTACTGTTGGGTTTGCTGCTTGCAGCGTGTAGCTCTGATGACAAGGATGAACAACCGATTTTAGTGACCAATGTTGTAATGCCTGCTTCGGGAACAGTATTCAAGCCTGGTGAAAAGGTAACGATAATGGCGAAAGGATTCCAGGACAATGATGAAATCATGTTCGATATCCGCTGGCCGCTTCAAGATGAAGTGCTGCATGAAGGATATGCTAAAGGGGGACGGGGTGTTATAACGGAAAAGACGGCTACGAGCATTACTTTTCTGGCTCCCGGACACTGGCCTGCTTCTACAACGGAAATCTTGTTATGCCGCTCCGGTCAAATGATGTCTTTAGGAAAGATTTCAGTGGCGGATGGACAGGCACCCAAAGATTTTCAGCTTTATGGTATCATTAATTCTCGTTCCAATACTGACCGTCCTTATGCTATCGAATACATCAATCTTGAAAAGCCACAGACAGTAGAGATAGTACGACTTGCAGACAATCAAGACTTCTCTTGTGTAGTCAACCTTCCCGGAAGCTGGAGTCTTAGTGGAGTATGGACGCAGGATAATCGTCGTACGACTGGGCTTTATGATCTTTCTATGAACTATTGGGAAAAAACGGGAGCTGATCAGCTTGTAACAATGGGGATAGCGACCGGTAACTCTGTATTTGGGGTATATCAAGGTGGAGACCGTTTATTTGTTAAAACAGTTAATGTGATGCCCTATACCAGAATGTATATACCGGAGAAACCTGATTATGGTTTTCTGCTGCCCGAAGGAATGAAGGCTGAAGTATTGTCACGTTATCCCTGTATACAAATGAGTGATGGAAATATACTCTGTTCGGCTGATAATGGCGATGGAACTTTTTCACCAGTAGTCTTGAACGGACAAAATATGGAAGAGAAAAGTATATATGTTGGCGAGCCGATACAGGCTGTGGCATTGATCCCTTTTTGGATAGTTAAGCCTGTAGAAGGTATGGGAACGGCTAAATATACACGTGTTGGCGGATATATCGTATCGAAGAGAAATGGTGCGACGGCAGAGGAGGGAGATGGAACAGAATTTAGGTTATGGAACCCGGCTACAAAGACGCTGGACGAACCTTTCACCACATTCTCTAATGCTGCGTGTTCAGTAGCCACACTTGTTTCGGAAGATTTTAAGAAACAAGAACTTTATGTATTGTTTGATGGTAGTCGGAATGGAAGGCTGATTTATGTATATGATTTACTAAAAGGTAGCTGGGAGTCATTATATCCAGGGGGCGGATTTCCTTATTCAGAAATCGTATTAGCCCGATAAGATTATTACTCAGTTATTCTCCGGGCTACTATGCACAAAGGCCCTTTTTCATGCTTATATGAAGCAATGGAGACAAAGCCGGACTGCAAGAGTATGGATTTCAATTCATCACAAGAACGAATAATCATCCCGTCAATCAGATTTGTCCAAGTTTTGACTGACGGGTTATTCAGTTCGCAGCAAATCAGGAAATGTCCGTTCCGCTTTAATACCCGTGTTACTTCGGTGAATGCTTTCGGAAGATCGTTCCAAAAGTAAACCGTCTCGAAGGCAGTGACCACGTCGAACATTTCATCGGTATAAGGCAGTGTGTCTACCGTGCCTTGTTCTATAAAACAGCGGGTGGAAAGATATTTCTTGTTTTTCTTCTGTGCGAAAAGGACACTTTCCGGTGAAATGTCAATGCCGTATGCTTTTCCTTGCGGACAGCGACGCATCAACTGTGTAAGATTGGCTCCGCCACCGCAACCAATGTCGAGCACATTCCATTCCTTATTCCATGCTATATTTGACATTCCCCATTCGGAAAGCAAAGTGTGCCGTTTGTTCATTTCCCGGAGAATGACTCTTCCCCAAAAGCCTTTCGGTTTTTTGAGATTGTTGAATAACTTATGGATGATATTTTTTTTACCCATGTTATAAACTAACTTTGCACGATGGAGTAGATGATAATGCCTGCTAAAGTCAGCAATCCGGTATAGATCATAACTTCCGTTTGTTTCATGCCGGTACCCTTTTCAAGAGCAGGAGTAGGAGTATCTGACTGAAGTCGTGCCGTTAACTTGTGGGCGATAAAGTAGAACAGCCAACCTCCGAATCCACCGATAATGGCTCCTGCTACTAAATCACCGGGATAATGCAATCCCAGATACAGGCGTGTGTAAGAGTTGGTAAATGCCCAAAGCACGATAAATATGCTTAACCAGCGTTTACGGAACAGGCAAATCAGAAATATGGCAAGTCCGAAAGAATTGGCAGCATGACAGGAAGGGAAACCGAATCCTCCTCCTTGTCTTCCATTCACGATATAGACCAAATCCGCTATTGGATTTTCCGGATTGGAGGGACGCAGGCGACCTACCAACGGACGAAGAAAACTATTGCACATCTGATCGGCAAACGTGATAGTGAGGGCGATTGCTATCACATAGCACAATGCCACTTTCCAATGAAAATTCTTGAGCAGTATATATAAAATACTGGCATACATCGGTACCCATATAACTTTACCTGTGAATGCACTCATGAAGTAATCCCAGAAAGGCGAATGTATTCCGTTGAAGAATAAAAGCAGTTGGGTGTCTATATCTGAAAGAAATTCTATCATAAAATAAATCGTATTATTGAAAAGGGATTTGTTTGATCTTATCGTTTAGCCAAGTCATCATATAGCTTCTGAAGGAAGGCTTTTCCTTTTTCCAGATTCGCTCCTTTCTCAGTTCCTTCGTCTATCTGAACGGTATTGGCATCCAGATTGTACACTAATTGATTTTCCGCAGTCACCATGCCGAACAGGGTCGGTTCTGTGAAATACCCGAAGTGGGGAGAAGCCGGATTGAAGATATTCTTACTGAAGGTAAAGTCATCATGCGGTAATCCCAGCTGAGAAAGTAGAGTAGCAGCGATGTCAATCTGTGAAGCATAGGTCTCTACGACTCGTGGTTCCTTCACAGCTCCTCCGATAAGTATGAGCGGAATTGTATGTCCCTCCAGCGGATTTTCTACCGGACGGGGGTAGGCACCCAAATGATCCGGTACAAGTACAATCAGCGTATTTTTCCACATAGGAGTCGCCTTATACTGTTTCACAAAATCTCCTACACAACTGTCTGCGTAGGCGAAAGCATTCAGGACTTTGTCATCCAACCGGTAGAAGGGAACTTCAAAGGGCTCATGACTGCTTGATGTCTGTATAATTTTGAAGAAGGGTTCCTGTTGTTTCTCTTCTTTCAGGTCTTTCATAAAACGTTGGAAGAGTGCGTGGTCCGGTGCTCCCCATTTGCCCGGGCGTTCGGACAAAGGAAAATCTGTCTCTGAAATAATCTTCTCAATGCCCGATGAAACCAGATAGGAACGCATGTTAGTGAAGTCTGCATCTCCTCCGTAGTAGTATTCCAGACTGTATCCGGCATCTTTCAGACTGCGTGGAATGGAAGGGAGCCCGTCTGTCTTTTCAGGATACTTCATAATACTGGTACTTGGCTGACCGGGATAACCACTGATAATAGAGGCCAGTCCGCGATCTGTGCGGAAACTGTTTGCATAGAAATTAGTGAATAACACTCCTTCTTTTCCGAATTTATCCATATTCACTGCCACATTTGGTTGTCCTCCCATCGTTTCCATCAGGTGTGTAGAAAAACTTTCGAGGATGATAAAGATAATATTCGGGCGCTGAGTATTCAGAATTTGTGGGATACTGTCTGTTGCAGTAACAGGTTTATCCAGCATTTCTGCAAACAGATCATCCGCAACTTTCGGGTCCATGAACCGATATTGCTTATCGAAATTGTTTTGATGGGTAGCGGAATACATAAAACTGAATGCCGGATTGATGGCAGCATGATTCATTCGCTGATTCTGACTATAATATACTTTACTCAGATTCATGGTTGACACGGAAAAACCACCGCGGATGGGAATGAAAAGCGCAGCTGTCAGCAACAAAAGAACGAGGGATACATATTGCCGTTGATAAGGTATTTTCAGTGGTGTTTTCTCCCGAATAAGTACGGTGTAGAAAATACCGTAGAGAATGGCTGCGTAAATCAGCATAGCCAGTACACCGAGTAATATAAACCAGAAACTGACGCTCGCCATCGCATCCTTCGGGGAGGAGAAGAAATAGAAGATCGGAGTAGCATCCAGCCGGAATCCCCAGAAGCCGTACAAGCCCAGATCGACAATGAAGATACAGGACATCACAAAAGAGATGATTCCGAAATAACCTTGCCGGATACGGCGTAATATGGAAGATTTCGTCCAGGCGGAAGCGATAAGCAGGAAGCCCGGAATAGCAGTCAGATATCCTGCCAGTGAGAAATCCAGAGGCAAGCCGTGCCACATAACGTTGAAATAATCGCCGATGGAGGCGTCTGTATAAAGTTCATGGTAGTAAACCATGAAAATAGGTTTTTGAAGGACAAACAGAAGAACGAACAAAAAATAAGTCGTGAGAAATTGCAGTATTCTCTTTTTCATATCTATAAACTTAAAAATAATGAACGGAGACAAAGGTACAATTCTTTTCTGTATCTTTGCGCATCAACCTGATAAAACGAGGTGAATGATGGCAAAAATTGCGAATAAATTAACAGATTTAGTGGGTAATACACCTCTAATGGAACTTTCCGGTTATAGTGGAAAGTATGGTCTTGAACAGAATATTATTGCTAAACTGGAGGCGTTTAATCCGGCGGGAAGCGTGAAAGACAGAGTCGCTCTTTCCATGATTGAAGATGCGGAAGCCCGTGGAGCACTGAAGCCCGGTGCTACAATCATTGAACCGACCAGTGGAAATACAGGAGTTGGACTGGCAATGGTAGCGACCATTAAAGGATATCATCTGATATTGACTATGCCCGAAACGATGAGTCTGGAACGGAGAAATCTGTTGAAAGCACTGGGTGCGCAGATTGTGTTGACGGATGGACTGGGAGGTATGGCAGCTTCTATTGCCAAGGCGCAGGAGTTGCGGGATAGTATTCCCGGTTCGGTCATTCTGCAACAGTTTGAAAATCCTTCGAATGCTGCTGTCCATGAGCGGACAACGGGAGAAGAAATCTGGCGGGACACAGATGGCGAAGTGGCAGTGTTCGTTGCCGGAGTAGGAACCGGAGGGACGATTTGCGGTGTAGCACGTGCTTTAAAAAAACATAATCCGAATGTATATATTGTTGCGGTAGAACCTGCGTCGTCTCCCATATTGGCGGGAGGGCAGGCTGCTCCCCATCGTATACAGGGAATCGGAGCGAATTTTATTCCCGGACTTTATGATGCTTCTGTAGTGGATGAAGTAATCGGTGTGCCCGATGATGAAGCTATTCGTGCCGGACGGGAGCTGGCTGCTATAGAAGGGTTGCTTGCCGGAATCTCTTCGGGAGCGGCTGTTTATGCAGCCCGTCAGTTGGCACAGCGTTCGGAATTCAAGAACAAAAGAATTGTTGCGTTGTTACCTGATACGGGAGAACGCTATCTGTCGACGGAATTGTTCGCTTTTGATGCCTATCCTTTGGATTAATACTTAAACCATGATAAGAATTATTTTAATTTTATTGTTTAGCTTTCCAGTTGCCTTATGTGCGCAAACCTATCAGCAATTATCAGAAAAGGCGATTGAATATATCGAGATGGACAGTCTCCACAAAGCGGAAGAGCTTTTGCTTCAGGCTTTGAAACTGGAACCGAAGAATGCGAAGAATGCCATGCTTTTCTCCAATCTGGGGTTGGTACAGCGCCGTATGGGGGAATATGATAAGGCACTCGAATCTTATTCCTTTGCATTGAACTTTGCTCCATTGGCAGTGCCTATCTTGCTGGATCGGGCTGCGATCAATCTGGAAATGGGAAATACGGATCGTGCCTATACCGATTATTGCCTGGTACTTGACGAAGACAAGCAAAATAAAGAAGCGCTGTTGATGCGGGCATATATCTATGTGCTCCGGAGGGATTATCCTGCGGCACGAATCGATTATAATCGCCTGTTGGAGCTTGATCCGCAGAATTATAGCGGGCGGCTGGGTCTGGCTACCCTGGAACAGAAAGAAGGGAAGTTCAAGGAAGCGCTCGAAATCCTTAATAAGATGATTGCGGCGACTCCCGAAGATGCGACTCTCTATATTGCCCGTGCTGATGTAGAACGTGAAATGAAGCATGAAGATTTGGCTCTCGTTGACCTGGAAGAAGCGATTCGCCTGAAGCCGTCTTCGGCGGATGCCTATCTGTTGCGTGGCAATATTTATCTGACACAGAAAAAGAAAGCATTGGCTAAAACGGATTTTGAAAAAGCTATTTCGCTGGGCATACCTCCTGCTGATTTGCACGAGCAGCTAAAACAATGTAAGTAGAACTTCAGACAGTATACGGAAACTAAGTGCAGTATTTCCGCTATGAATACATGTTCCGCATAGAAAAGACAAAACTAAAAACATTTTTACTACTAACTAATACTCAAACAGAAAATGAAACGTATCGTTTTTTTAGATTACGTGCGCGTGTTCGCATGTTTCCTTGTTATGGTGGTCCACGCCAGTGAAAACTTTTACGGTGCTGCCGGATCTACCGATATGGCAGGACCGCAGTCTTATTTAGCTAATGAGGCAGACCGTTTGTGGGTGGCCGTGTACGACGGCTTTTCACGTATGGCAGTACCACTGTTCATGATTGTCTCTGCCTATTTGCTGGTACCGATGAAAGAGGGGCAGACCTCATGGCAATTTTATCACCGCCGCTTCACTCATATCCTGCCGCCGTTTTTCATATTTATGATATTATATTCTACCCTGCCAATGTTGTGGGGACAGCTAGATGGAGAAACATCATTAAAGGACTTGTCTCGGATACTCCTGAATTTCCCGACGCTTGCCGGACACTTTTGGTTCATGTATCCTCTGATCAGCCTTTACCTGTTTATACCTATTATATCTCCATGGCTGAGTAAAGCCACGGCGAAAGAAGAACGTTTCTTCATTGGACTGTTCCTGTTATCAACATGTATGCCGTACTTTAACCGCTGGTTTGGTGAAGTGTGGGGACAATGTTTCTGGAATGAATACCACATGTTATGGTACTTCTCAGGTTTCCTTGGATATCTTGTACTGGCACATTATATACGTGTACATCTAACTTGGGACCGCTCCAGACGTTTTATCGTAGGACTTGTTTTGATGGTTGTCGGAGCTGCATTGACAATTTACTCATTCTATATACAGGCTATACCCGGAGAAACTCTTTCTACACCTGTGATAGAGATAGGATGGGCCTTCTGTACAATCAACTGCGTACTTTTAACTGCCGGTACATTCTTGCTTTTCACATGCATAAACCGTGCGGAAGCTCCACGGCTTGTAACTGACATGTCGAAACTCAGCTATGGTATGTATCTTATGCACATATTCTGGCTCGGATTGTGGGCGACGGTGTTCAAGAGTACTCTGGAATTACCTACTGTTGCCGCGATACCATGCATTGCAGTAAGTACATTTATCTGCTGTTATGTGACTACGAAACTTATCTCGTTTATACCGGGAAGTAAATGGATAATAGGATAAATAACTGATTTTTTTAGGCACGGATTACACAGATTTCACGGTTTTAGGAGATTGGATAGACTACTAAAACCCTGTTCATCCGTGTAATTCTGTGCCTGATTTTATTTCATAACGACGTAATAATATGTCTTTTTTATATCGAGCGTTTTTTACGAAGTCGATAAATTAGCACCGGATTACTATACAAACTGTCGGATCAGGTTCACGAACTCTTTTCCGTATTTCTTCTTCTTAAACTCTCCGATACCATTGATTTCTCCGAATTCTTCGATGGTAGTCGGGCGAGAAATACTAAGCAGATGCAGCACTTTATCAGACAAGACGATGTATGCAGGAAGTCCGTCCTGATCTGCTATTTGTTTCCGCAATGCCCTTAATGCTTCGAATAAATCTTCGTTTTCTCCACCGGGGATGCCGAAAGGAAGTTCTTTGGCAATGACTACCTTCTTCTTTTTCCCTTTTCCTGTCGCGATTTCTTCCCGGTGAATCACAGCGAGTGTCGCTTTTGCTTTTCCAAAAAGAATGTCACTTCCGCTTTGAGTAATTTTGAGATGGTTGTTCTCATTGTAGGCTATTTCAAAATAGCCCAGTTGTAACATCTGGAGTAAATAATCCTGCCAGTCACGAGGTGGTATGTCTCTTCCTGCACCAAATGTTTTTAATTCCTGATATCCTTTTGCCGTCACTTCTGCCGAATAACTTCCACGAAGAATATCTATTAATGTACCCGTACTTATTTGTTGATTCGCCCGGGCAATGGCACTTAACGCTTTTTGTACAATCACCGTACCGTCAAACCGTTGTGGCGGATTTTTACAGACATCACAGTTTCCGCAATCTTCTGTTGAGGTTTCTCCAAAATAGCTTAGCAGAATTCTTCTGCGGCAGATATCTGCTTCAGCATATTGTTGCATACGTTGCAGTTTTTCCAGGTTGATGGTCTGCTGGCTGCTTTCTGTGGCGAATTTAGTTAACAGTATCAAGTCCCCCAATGAATAGAACAATACTGTATCACTTGACAAGCCATCACGCCCTGCACGCCCGATTTCCTGATAAAAACTTTCAATACTTTTAGGAAGGTTGTAATGGATGACCCAACGGACATTCGATTTATTGATTCCCATACCAAAGGCAATCGTAGCACATACTACCTGAATGCGGTCGTTGATGAAATCGTTCTGAGTTTCGTCCCGATGTTGAGAAGACAGTCCGGCATGATAAACACCGCATCGGATTCCTTGTTTTTGCAGCATCTGTGCTACGGTTTCCGTTTTATTGCGGCTCATGCAGTAGATGATTCCGCTTTCTTCTCTGTGGCGATGGATAAATTCCAGAATCGCTTTATTTTTCTCTTTTGCCTGAAAACCGCGTTTCACGTCCAGGCTGATGTTGGGACGGTCAAAAGAAGAAATAAACGTCCGGGGTTGAACCAGATGCAACTGTCGGATAATATCCTCGCGGGTTATTTTATCCGCTGTTGCCGTTAATGCGATAATCGGTATCTGAGGAAATTGCTGATGGAGCATTCCCATTTGTGTATATTCCGGTCGGAAGTCATGGCCCCATTGGGAAATACAGTGCGCTTCGTCAATGGCAAAGAGTGAAATGCTCATATCCCGCAACAGATAGTCTTTTTCCGCTATCAACTTTTCCGGTGAGATATAAAGCAGTTTCAGGCGGCCTTCAACGCAGGCACGACGGAGATTGGCGTTTTCAGTTTCGTCATTGCTGCTGTTGAGTGCTCCTGCCGCGATACCATTGGCTTGCAATGTTTCTACCTGATCTTTCATCAGGGAAATAAGCGGAGAAACTACTACAGTCGTTCCTTCGGAGAGCAATGCGGGCAGTTGGTAACAGATCGATTTGCCTCCGCCGGTGGGCATCAATACCAGTGCATCTTGCTTATTCAGTACGTGACGGATGATCTCTTCCTGCAACGGGCGGAAGCTGTCATAACCGAAATATGTTTTTAGAGTTTCTTTCATCAACATTTATTTAAACTTTGTGGCAAAGGTACGCTTTTCTTTAGCAATCTTTATCATGTCTCGATTTCTGTTTTGATTTTAATGCTTCAAGAGTTAAAGTTTCTTATTATTCACCCTTAATTCCTCTTTTTCAAGGTTTTTGATTGTTTTATTAGAAAAAAAAATGCACAAAATAATTGTGTGTTTAAAAAAAAAGTAAGACATTTGTAACATGTAACGTTGCAAATGAGCAATTAATAACAAATAAACAAACCCTAACCAGTTAATTCAATGAGTGATTTAGAGAACAAAAAAGCGGAGGAAGCTCCAAAGAAACGTCCCTACAATTTGAGGGAAAAGAAAGAAAAGAAGGCTGCATATCGGTCATTAATCAGACCGGAACTGGCAGACGAGTTGTATGACAAGATTCTGAACATTGTAGTTGTTCAGAAGAAGTACAAAGATCCTGATTATTCAGCTAAGGATTTAGCTAAAGAATTGAAAACGAACACTCGTTACCTTTCTGCAGTAGTGAATTCTCGTTTTGGTATGAACTATTCTTGTTTGTTGAATGAATACAGAGTAAAAGACGCTCTGCATTTGTTGACAGATAAGCGTTATGCCGACAAGAATGTAGAAGAAATCAGCGCAATGGTTGGCTTTGCAAATCGTCAATCTTTTTACGCTGCATTTTACAAGAATGTAGGTGAAACTCCTAACGGATATCGCAAGAAACACGCTGATAGTAAGAAGTAATTGCGTTTTCCGATACTGACCAAAAGGAATTACCTCTGAATGAAAAGTTCGGAGATAATTCCTTTTCTTATTTAATTAATCAATATCAGTAATTATGAAAAAACATTTTATTTCGATGGCCGTAACCGCTACGATCCTTGCATCCTGTGGTGGAGCCAAAACAACAACTGCTGAAGCAGATAAATTTGATTATACAGTGGAACAATTTGCAGACTTACAAATATTGCGGTACAAGGTCCCCGAATTCGAGACTTTGACGCTGAAACAGAAAGAATTGGTTTATTATCTGACTCAGGCTGCCCTGGAAGGACGTGACATCCTGTTTGATCAGAATGGAAAGTATAACTTGAGAATCCGTCGGATGCTCGAAGCTGTTTACACCCATTATCAAGGTGACAAATCGACTTCCGACTTTAAAAATATGGAAGTGTACCTCAAACGGGTATGGTTCTCCAATGGCATTCATCATCATTATGGTATGGAAAAGTTTGTGCCCGATTTCTCGCAAGACTTCCTGAAGAAGGCTGTACTCGGAATGGATGCCCAATTACTTCCGCTGGCGGAAGGACAGACTGCTGAACAACTCTGTGACGAGCTTTTCCCGGTAATGTTTGATCCGGCTATCATGTCGAAACGTGTAAATCAGGCGGATGGTGAAGACTTGGTGTTGACTTCGGCCTGCAATTATTATGACGGAGTTACTCAGCAGGAGGCGGAAAGCTTCTACGGAGCAATGAAAGATCCGAAAGATGAAACTCCGGTTTCATACGGACTGAACAGCCGTCTGGTCAAAGAGGATGGAAAAATACAGGAAAAAGTATGGAAAGTAGGCGGACTTTATACTCAGGCGATTGAAAAGATCGTATACTGGTTGAAGAAAGCGGAATCGGTAGCTGAAAATGATGCGCAGAAGGCAGTGATCGGCAAACTGATTCAATTTTATGAAACAGGCAGTCTGAAGGACTTCGATGAATATGCTATTCTTTGGGTGAAAGATCTTGATTCCAGAATCGATTTTGTGAATGGCTTTACAGAAAGTTATGGTGATCCGCTGGGAGTGAAAGCCAGTTGGGAATCATTGGTTAACTTCAAGGATTTGGAAGCTACCCACCGTACGGAGATCATCAGCAGCAATGCGCAATGGTTCGAAGATCATTCTCCGGTCGATAAATCTTTCAAAAAGGAGAAAGTAAAAGGAGTATCTGCTAAGGTGATCACCGCAGCTATTCTTGCCGGCGACTTATATCCTGCAACTGCCATCGGTATCAATCTTCCGAACGCTAACTGGATTCGCGCCCATCATGGTTCTAAGTCTGTAACGATTGGTAACATCACAGATGCTTATAATAAGGCGGCTCACGGAAATGGTTTTAATGAAGAATTCGTTTACAATGATGAAGAAAGACAGCGAATCGATCAATATGGTGATCTGACAGGTGAACTTCATACCGACTTACATGAATGTCTCGGACACGGTTCCGGCAAGCTTCTTCCAGGGGTAGATCCTGATGCATTGAAAGCTTATGGCTCTACAATCGAAGAAGCACGTGCTGACTTGTTCGGACTGTATTATGTAGCTGATCCGAAGCTGGTGGAATTGAAACTTGTTCCCGATGCTGAAGCATATAAAGCGGAGTATTATACATTCCTGATGAATGGTCTGATGACTCAACTCGTACGCATTGAGCCGGGAAACAATATAGAGGAGGCTCACATGCGCAATCGCCAGCTGATTGCCCGTTGGGTATTTGAAAAAGGTGCTCCCGACAAAGTGGTCGAAATGGTGAAGAAGGACGGAAAAACTTATGTAGTAGTCAATGATTACGAGAAAGTACGTGAACTGTTCGGTGAACTGCTGGCTGAAATTCAGCGAATCAAGTCAACAGGTGATTTTGAAGGAGCCCGTACATTGGTCGAAAATTATGCGGTGAAAGTTGATCCGACTTTGCATGCCGAAGTGTTGGAGCGTTATAAAAAGCTGAATCTGGCTCCTTATAAAGGGTTTATAAATCCGGTATATGAACTGGTGACTGACAAGGATGGAAATATCACTGATGTTACCGTGTCTTATGACGAAGACTACGTAGAGCAAATGTTGCGTTACAGCAAAGATTATTCTCCGTTGCCTTCCGTAAATAACTAATATTGAAAATGGATATAAAAGAACAACTGAAAGATATTAAAACACAGCTCCGTCTCTCTATGAACGGGGCTGTGTCCCAAAGTATGCGTGAAAAGGGGTTGGTATACAAACTCAATTTCGGAGTTGAACTTCCTCGCATAAAGATGATTGCCGAAGGTTACGAAAAGAATCACGGCCTGGCGCAGGCATTGTGGAAAGAGGACATTCGCGAGTGTAAAATCATGGCGGGAATGTTACAGCCTATCGATACATTTTATCCCGAGATTGCCGATATCTGGGTAGAAAGCATCCGTAACATAGAGATAGCGGAGCTGACCTGTATGAATCTTTTTCAGCATCTGCCGTATGCCCCTGCTAAATCTTTTCATTGGATGGCTGATGAACAGGAATATGTGCAAACCTGCGGTTTCCTGACGGCAGCCCGTCTTTTGATGAAAAAGGGGGATATGACGGAAAGAGCTTCCGGTGAGTTGCTTGACCAGGCATTCTGTGCCGTTCATTCTGAAAGTTATCATGTGCGGAATGCAGCTATGCTGGTTATCCGTAAGTATATGCAACATAACGAAGAGCATGCTTTTCGTGTATGCCGGCTGGTTGATGGGATGGCGGATTCTACAGTGGAAACGGAGCAGATGCTCTATAATATGGTGAGAGAAGAAGCTAATGATAAGTATTAAGTAATAAATATTAAGTATTAGGTATTGTCATGTGGGCATCATCCGCCGAATGGAATTTTAAGTAACTACGGTTCATACCTAATACTTATTACCTGTTACTTATTTCTCAGAAATTTTTTTGCTTTCCACAAAAAAGGCTTAACTTTGTTCGCGCTAATTTTGTGCTGATGATGGAAACTCAAAATGTGAAAGATACGGTAAGACAGATATTCACAGAATATCTCACAGCGAACGGGCATCGAAAGACTCCCGAACGTTACGCCATACTCGAAACTATCTATTCCATCGACGGCCATTTCGACATCGATATGCTCTATTCCAGAATGATGGATCAGGAGAATTTCCGGGTAAGTCGGGCAACTCTTTATAATACTATTATTCTGCTTATCAACGCACGGCTGATCATCAAGCATCAGTTCGGTACTTCCTCCCAATACGAAAAATCATACAATCGCGAGACACATCATCATCAGATATGTACTCAATGCGGCAAAGTGACCGAGTTTCAGAACGAGGAATTACAGCATGCCATCGAAAATACAAAATTAAGCCGCTTTCAACTTTCGCATTACTCCTTATATATATATGGATTGTGCAGCAAGTGTGACAGAGCTAATAAACGGAAAAAAGTCAGTAACAACAATAAAAAAGAAAAATGAAAGTAGATGTTCTATTAGGATTACAATGGGGCGACGAAGGTAAAGGAAAAGTAGTCGACGTATTAACACCTAAGTACGATGTGGTCGCTCGTTTCCAGGGCGGTCCGAATGCCGGTCATACACTTGAGTTCGAAGGACAGAAGTATGTACTTCGTTCTATTCCTTCCGGTATTTTTCAGGGAGATAAGGTAAATATTATCGGTAATGGTGTAGTGCTCGATCCGGCATTGTTCAAAGCGGAAGCTGAGGCACTCGAAGCATCGGGACACCCATTGAAAGAGCGTTTGCACATTTCTAAGAAAGCTCATCTCATTCTTCCGACGCACCGTATTCTGGATGCCGCTTACGAAGCAGCTAAAGGAGATGCGAAAGTAGGAACTACCGGTAAAGGTATCGGTCCTACTTATACGGATAAAGTAAGCCGTAATGGTGTTCGTGTAGGTGATATTCTTCATAACTTCGATCAGAAATATGGTGCGGCAAAAGCTCGTCACGAACAAATTCTGAAGAGTCTGAACTATGAATATGATCTCACTGAACTCGAAAAAGCATGGATGGAAGGTATCGAATATCTGAAGCAATTCCATTTTGTGGACAGTGAACATGAAGTAAACAACTATCTGAAAGATGGCAAGAGCGTTCTCTGCGAAGGTGCTCAGGGAACTATGCTTGATATTGATTTCGGTTCGTATCCGTTCGTAACTTCTTCCAATACGGTTTGTGCAGGCGCATGTACCGGCTTAGGAGTAGCTCCGAACCGTATCGGTGAAGTGTTTGGTATTTTCAAAGCATACTGTACTCGTGTAGGTGCCGGTCCGTTCCCGACAGAACTGTTCGACGAAACTGGTGACAATATGTGCACACTGGGACATGAATTTGGTTCAGTAACAGGACGTAAACGTCGTTGCGGATGGATTGATCTGGTAGCTTTGAAGTATTCTGTAATGATAAATGGTGTTACCAAGTTGATCATGATGAAAAGCGATGTACTCGATACATTCGATACGATCAAAGCTTGTGTAGCTTATAAAATAGATGGCGAAGAGATAGATTATTTCCCATACGACATCAATGAAGGTGTAGAGCCTGTATATGCAGAGCTGCCGGGCTGGAAGACAGATATGACAAAGATGCAGAGTGAAGACGAATTCCCCGAGGAATTCAACGCTTATCTGACTTTCCTTGAAGAACAACTTGGTGTGGAAATCAAGATTGTATCTGTTGGACCGGACAGAGCGCAGACTATCGAACGGTATACTGAAGAATAAGAAATGTTATTCTGTCGAATAGAAGAATAACTTTGTTCTATAACTTAATGAGAGAGGCGGAGAAATGGAAATTACTCCGCTTTTTTTTCTTTACCCCCAATATTAACTATAACGCATTATGAAAACACATTTCATCTCTTTCCTATTGTTAATAGGTATGAGTCTGGGAGTATCTTCTCAGCTCTATGCACAGCCTTCCTACCAACCTAGTGAAGAAAATCTCAAAGCCCGTGAAGAATTTCAGGATAATAAGTTCGGAATTTTTCTTCATTGGGGACTGTATGCCATGCTTGCCACCGGTGAGTGGACTATGACAAACAATAATCTGAATTATAAGGAATATGCCAAACTGGCAGGTGGCTTCTATCCTTCCAAATTTGATGCAGATAAGTGGGTGGCTGCCATCAAGGCATCGGGTGCCAAATATATTTGTCTGACTTCCCGCCATCATGATGGTTTCTCCATGTTCGATACCAAGTATTCGGATTTCAACATTGTAAAGGCAACTCCTTTTAAACGGGATATTATAAAGGAATTGGCAGCTGCTTGCAGCAAACAGGGAATCAAACTTCATTTCTACTATTCTCACCTTGACTGGACGCGGGAAGATTATCCCTGGGGACGTACAGGACGGGGAACGGGACGTTCGAATCCGAAAGGAGACTGGAAAAGTTATTATCAATTCATGAATAATCAGCTGACGGAGTTGCTGACTAAGTATGGTCCGATAGGAGCAATTTGGTTTGACGGTTGGTGGGACCAGGATGGAAATCCTGACTTTAATTGGGAATTGCCGGAACAATATGCCCTGATACATAGATTACAGCCAGGTTGCCTGATAGGAAACAATCATCATCAGACTCCCTTCTCCGGTGAAGATATTCAGATATTTGAGCGTGATCTGCCCGGAGAAAATACAGCAGGACTTTCCGGACAAAGTGTTAGCCATCTGCCTTTGGAAACATGTGAAACGATGAATGGCATGTGGGGATATAAGATTACAGATCAGAATTATAAATCGACGAAGACACTGATTCATTATTTGGTGAAAGCGGCAGGAAAGAATGCGAACTTACTGATGAATATCGGTCCTCAACCCGACGGAGAACTTCCGGAGGTAGCCGTACAACGGTTGAAAGAAGTGGGAGAGTGGATGAAGCAATACGGTGAAACGATATATGGAACCCGTGGCGGTGTAGTTGCTCCACACGATTGGGGAGTGACGACGCAGAAGGGGAACAGACTATATGTACACATTTTGAATTTGCAGGATAAGGCGTTGTTCTTGCCTTTGGCAGACAAGAAAGTCAAGAAGGCAGTGCTATTTAAAAATGGTACTCCCGTCCGTTTTTCTAAAAATAAAGCAGGTGTGTTGCTGGAATTTGCAGAGATACCCAAAGATGTTGATTACGTTGTAGAACTAACAATTGACTAATTTTTAGCTAATTCTTCATAAAAGCATAGGGAAACTATCGTTACATACGTAGTTTCCCTTTATTTTTGGCAAACAATTTGTTTATATAGATATAGAGTAATAATTAAAATGAAAAGTATATGATGTCTTACTGGGTATTATTTATTGGTATTGCCGTAGCAAGTTGGTTGGTACAGATGAATTTGCAGAACAAATTCAAGAAGTATTCCAAAATTCCGACAGGAAACGGTATGACAGGACGCGACGTAGCTTTAAAGATGCTGCACGACAATGGAATTTATGATGTACAAGTAACTCATACACCCGGTCAGTTGACCGATCACTACAATCCTGCTAACAAAACAGTGAATCTGAGTGAAGGTGTATACGAAAGTAATAGTATCATGGCGGCTGCCGTGGCAGCGCACGAATGTGGACACGCTGTTCAGCATGCTCGCATGTATGCTCCATTGAAAATGCGTAGTGCCTTGGTTCCGGTAGTGAATTTTTCGTCCTCTATCATGACTTGGGTGTTGTTGGGTGGTATTTTACTATTCAATACGTTTCCGCAATTGTTGTGGATTGGTATCATTCTGTTTGCTACCACCACTTTGTTCAGTTTTATCACCTTGCCGGTAGAAATCAATGCAAGTAAACGTGCATTGGTGTGGTTAAGTTCATCCGGCATTACAAATTCATACAATCATACACAAGCCGAAGATGCTCTTCGTTCTGCTGCATATACCTATGTAGTAGCTGCACTGGGTTCGTTGGCTACATTGATTTATTATATTATGATTGCAATGGGTAGAAGAGACTAAGAAGCCAATTTAATAATTATTAGGGCGCCTCCATCGTTTTCAAAGACGGTGGAGGCGTCTTGTTTAGTCATAATACGTATATTCACGTTTTTTACAATATTGACGATTTTTTCGGATATATGCAAGCGTTGCTCGGAAATTTGCAGTAAATTTGCGCAATTAAAATACTAAACAGTAATTATATCATGGCAGCAAAACCAAGTATTCCTAAAGGAACTCGTGACTTTTCGCCGGTAGAAATGGCGAAGCGTAATTATATATTCAATACGATTCGTGATGTATATCATCTGTATGGTTTCCAGCAGATAGAGACTCCATCGATGGAGATGCTTTCTACACTGATGGGGAAATATGGCGATGAGGGTGATAAACTTCTATTTAAGATTCAGAATTCCGGAGATTACTTTTCAGGCATCACGGATGAAGAGTTATTGAGTCGTAATGCCGTTAAGCTGGCAAGCAAATTCTGTGAGAAAGGTTTGCGTTATGACTTGACGGTGCCTTTTGCCCGTTACGTGGTAATGCATCGTGATGAAATTACTTTTCCGTTCAAGCGTTATCAGATACAGCCGGTTTGGCGTGCAGACCGTCCGCAGAAAGGACGTTATCGTGAGTTCTATCAATGCGATGCCGATGTGGTCGGTAGTGATTCCTTGCTGAATGAGGTAGAATTAATGCAGATTGTCGATACAGTATTCAGCCGTTTCAATATCCGTGTGTGCATTAAGATTAATAATCGCAAGATTCTTTCCGGTATCGCTGAAATCATTGGGGAAGCTGATAAAATCGTAGATATCACAGTGGCTATTGATAAACTGGATAAGATTGGTTTGGAGAATGTCAATACGGAACTGAAAGAGAAAGGTATCAGTGATGAGGCGATTGCCAAATTGCAGCCAATTATTTTGTTGAGCGGAACAAATGCTGAAAAACTGGCTACTTTAAAGAGTGTATTGGCAGCTAGCGAAACAGGTATGAAAGGAGTGGAAGAAAGCGAATTTATTCTGGGTACGTTAGAAACAATGGGCTTACAGAATGAAATTGAACTTGATTTGACTTTGGCTCGCGGATTGAATTATTATACCGGTGCTATCTTTGAAGTGAAGGCTCTGGATGTACAGATCGGTAGTATCACCGGTGGTGGTCGTTATGACAACCTGACAGGAGTATTTGGTATGACTGGAGTGTCGGGTGTCGGAATCTCTTTCGGTGCAGACCGGATTTTTGATGTCTTGAATCAACTGGATCTTTATCCGAAAGAAGCTGTAAACGGTACAGAATTGCTGTTCGTGAACTTTGGTGAGAAGGAAGCTGCTTTCTCTATGAATATGCTGGCAAAAGTACGTGCGGCAGGTATTCGTGCTGAGATTTTCCCGGATGCGGCAAAGATGAAGAAGCAAATGAGCTATGCCAATGCGAAGAATATTCCGTTCGTTGCTATTGTAGGAGAGAACGAGATGAATGAAGGCAAAGCAATGCTGAAAAATATGGAGACTGGCGAACAGAATCTTGTTTCGGTGGAAGAACTGATTGCAAAAATAAAATAGATTGGATGGAGAATCTCTAAGTGTGCGATTTTCTTATTTTATATAAAGACTGCCTCTATGGAATGTGAAGATTCTGTGGAGGCAGTTCTTAAATATTGACTTTCGTGTTTACTTCGGATAAGAAACTTATCTGTATTTATCTTTTTCGACAAATACAGTCTGCCAGATGATCGTTGATAAATCCTGCAGCCTGCAAGTGAGCATAGCAAATCGTAGTTCCGAAGAATTTAAATCCTCGTTTTTTCATATCCTTGCTCATGGTATCGGATTCGGGAGATGATACAGGAATCTCACTCAATGAACGAACGGTACTGATAATTGGTTTTCTGTCGGGAAAGAATGAAAGTGTGTAGTCATAAAAACTACCGAATTCTTTTTGTATGGCGAGAAATTGCTTTGCATTGGTGATTGTCGATTTGATTTTCAGGCGGTTTCTCACAATACCGTCAAACTGCATCAGCCTTTCAACATCTTCGTCGGTCATTTGTGCTACAAGTTCAGCGTCGAAATCGCAAAAAGCTTTGCGATATCCCTCACGTTTTCTAAGAATGGTTATCCAACTCAATCCGGCTTGGGCACTCTCCAGCACAAGAAACTCAAACAGCGTCTTGTCGTCGGTTACCAGTTTTCCCCACTCCTGATCATGGTATTTCACATACAGCTCGTCAGTTCCGCACCAACCACAGCGTCCGTTTATTATATCTTGCATAAGCATAACATTTATAGTATATTACAAATATAGATAAAAATCATGAGTATACTATTCAAAAACAAAAGATATTCACTTTAGATTAAACGGAAAAAGCAGGGAGAGCTGGGCATTAATTAATATCTTTGTATATAACATTAAATCATTGGCAAATATTTGAAAAACGACAAAATCCAGAGTTATATGAATACGATTAGAAACACGTTATTTTTAGGCATTATCTGTGCTGTCACTACTGTCTCTTCGACAGCTCATGAATTCGAGTTTAATAAGATCTATCCAAAGAAATCAGTGAAGACGCAAGTAAGAAAAGAGATTGTTACGTTCTTTTCTGAATACCTTTCTGGTAAAACAACCACCTTTGATGCAGGAAAGTCATTGAAACTGTCAGAAGTGGAGCAGTATCGTGATGCCGTATGGCAGTTGTGGAAAGAGGCAAATGCTGGTTTTGAGGAAGAAAAATTAATAGCTTTGGATACACTTTCATCTAATTCTTCCGGTTATTGGAAACTTCCTGAAAACTTGGAACCGAATGCTGTGATGCCCTATTGTTGGGGAATGAAAGGAGCGGTTGAAACAGGAGCTGAACTTCCATTATTTCTCTATCTGCATGGCTCGGGCCCTAAGGAGCGGGAATGGAGTACAGGGTTGAAAATTTGCCGGAATTTTGATGATGCTCCTTCCGTTTACTTTATTCCACAGATTCCGAATGAAGGTGATTACTATCGTTGGTGGCAGAAAGCTAAACAGTTTGCCTGGGAGAAATTGCTGAGGCAAGCATTGCTCTTGGGAGAGATTGATCCGAATAGAGTTTATGTCTTTGGAATTTCGGAAGGCGGATATGGTAGTCAGCGTCTGGCTTCGTTTTATGCTGATTATTGGGCTGCAGCGGGACCGATGGCGGGAGGGGAACCTTTGAAGAATGCTCCGGCAGAGAATTGTAGTAACATCGCTTTTTCTTTGCGGACAGGGGATAAAGATACCGGATTTTATCGGAATACACTGACCGGATACGCGTTGGAAGCATTTGATAGTTTGGCACATCAACGTCCTGGCCATTTTATTCATAAGATAGAACTGATTCCCGGAATGGGACACAGCATTGATTATCGTCCGACAACTCCTTGGCTAAAGCAATATGTCCGTAATCCTTATCCCAGATATGTAAGTTGGGAGAACTTTGAAATGGACGGAATTTACCGGACGGGCTTTTATAATTTGTATGTGAAGGAAAGATCCGATGAAGAAGGGAAGTCTCGTACTTATTATGAGATGAATATTTCAGGAAATGATATTTCTTTGAAGGTAAATGAGGTTGTTTATGAAGTCATAGAGAAAGATCCCCGATGGGGAATAGAGATGAAGTTTGCAAAGAAATATATGCAGGCACACAAGGGGAAAGTTATCATTTATCTCTGTGATAAACTGGTTGATTTAAATGAAAAGGTGACTTTGACAGTGAACGGCAAAAAGGTGTTTGAAGGAAAAATGAAAGCCGATTTGAAGAACATAGTCAACAGCTGCGCTGCGTTCTTTGATCCCCTACGACTTTATCCAGCGTCCATAGAGGTAGAATTGGATTAGAATGCGTTTTAGGATAAAAAATAATTCGTGCAGCGAACGCAAAGGATGCTGCACGAATTTTCTATTATAAGTGGCGTTCCGGATACATTTCATTCCACCATTCCGGTTGATTCTGCAACCAGCGTGCAAACCATGCCATAATAGAATTATGCCATTTGATTCGCTTGTCGTAATCGGAAATAAAGTGATTCTCTTCGTCTACGGTTACAAGTTCTACCGTTTTGCCAAGTATTTTCAGCGCATTGAAAAGCTGGATACTTTCGCCGACAGGTACATTCGTATCTACCGTACCGTGAAGCAACAGCAATGGAGTGTTGATTTTGTCGGCGTTGAACAGAGAGCCTTGCTTGGTGAATAATTCCGGGTCCTTCCACGGATAACTGTCAGCAGCGGCGATAGCATTGTAGGAATATCCCCAATAACCTTCACCCCAGTAGCTGGTTACATCACTGATGCCCGCGTGTGATACGGCTGCGGCAAAAATATCGGTCTGTGTCTGCAAATACTGCGTCATGAAGCCTCCATAGGAAGCACCGAGACAACCGATTTTTTTATCGTCCACAAACGGATGCTCCTTGCAGAACTGCTTTGTACCTTCGATGATATCATCTGCTGTACGTTTCCCCCAAGCATTGACATGGCGGGCGGAGAACTCCTGCCCGAAGCCGGTTGTCCCGCTAGGCTGGATGACATATACTACATAATCACGTGAAGCGAATAATTGCGCGCAATACGGATTACTGATTCCGCGGGTAGTCGGGGACGTGCCGCCATAGTAATATACAATCATCGGATATTTCTTGTTAGGATCGAAATTCGGAGGCAGACACATCTTACCTGTGATGACAGTTCCATCGGAAGCGGTAAAGTTCCACGGTTCTATTTTTCCCAATTCTATTTTATCCAGAATCGGTTTCATCGGATCGGCCAGCAGGCGGGACGTTTTTTTCTTCATGTCATAGAGGTAGGCAGCTCCCGCATTGTAATCCGACTGACCGATATAAGCGGCTATGCCCGGATTATACTCGGACAGAGCGAAGTTAGTGGTGACATCTGTTTCCAGATTCAGTTTTTCAAAACGTCCGTCTTTCGGTGAATAACGATAGATGTTTTTGCAGTCTTCATCTTCCGTGTTAAAGTAGATGCAACCATCTCCACGGTTCCACTGCAAGGGGCTGACAGTGGGGTTGAAATCTCTGGTGATTGGTTGTATCTTACGGGTAGCGAGGTCCATGATGAAAGCCTGGGTATCGAAATCATTGGCGATAGGATGATCGCCACAGTTCTTTCCAATGCCGCCGAAGGCTTCGGGGCTGCCTGTCAGCAGTAACTGTTTTCCATCCGGTGAATAGCCTGCACCACCCAGAAAACGGTCTTCGTAGAAGAGAGTATCGACTTTCAATGTTTCCAGATCTACTTGATAGAGTGAGGATAAAGAGAACGGACGTTGAGTGATATTTTCTTTAGAGGTACTATATAGCATGTATTTTCCGTCCGGCGAAATGTCCTGCAGGTAAGTGCTGTGGTTACCATAGGTCAGTCGTTCGGAAACTCCGTCGGACAGGTTATATTTAGCTAAGAAACTCCGTCCGCGAGTATTCGGAATACGGTCTGCCGGACTAACGATACGACGGAGAGGCCCATCCTCCTTTACTCCTTCCTCACGGGGATAGTAAATCAGGAAATCTTCGTTGGGTGACCAGGTGAAACTCTGCTCAGGGATACTCTGTAGGATAGTCTCTTCGCGGAGTGTGACAGGATCGAGACTGATTACATCATTTCCGGCCAGGGCAGTTACTGTATAGTATAGTTTATCGCTTTTCGGCATCCAGCTCATACCGTCTCTGAGATTGGTCAGGAGTACTTTACCGGATTTTAGCTCTGTCAGTTCGCAATAGGTACGTGAACGTTTGGCAGCGTGGTTGTCCCAGTAGCGGGTCAACAGATATTTTCCGCTGGGAGAGACAGAAACAGCGATGGCCCGGCTTCCATATACTGTATTGTCAAGGGAAAAACGTTTTCGTGCTTCCGGATCTAAGTTGCAGGGAATGTCTTTGAATTTCTCGTCTTTGATCAGTTCGCATTTCAGCGTTGGAGTGGCTTTGTCATCGGCAGCAGAAAGCAGTTTGATGATAATTTCGTAATCCCGTTCGGGTTCCAGGCTAAGGGCTATGTCGCGTGATGATCCGGAAGTGATACTGTCCTCTGCCGCATCCTTCACTTGTTTGGAGGCTCCGTCAATAAAGACTTCCCAGCGGACGGGAGAGGTGATTTTCAACTTCCCTTTCAAGAAGCGCTCTGCACGAATCTGCGTCTTGACCAGGTAAAGTTTGTTGTCTTTATCCGCTTTTTCAAAACTTAGATACCCTGCTGTGTCAGTAGTGAGTGACTGCATCGGTGTATCCGGTAAGTGCAGTACGACTGGGGTTTGGAGTAACATCTTTTTAGTGTGTTTTTCTCCTTTAGGATTGATGCTGTCGTTCATAATGGGGGTACGAACGCTGATGGCATTCCGGACTTTGTACTGTGTCAGTCTGTCTTGTGCTTGAATAGTAACACCGGTTGCCAGAAAGATGGCTAAAGCCATAGTTCTCTTTTTCATTTGTCTATGTCTAAAGTTAATAAATATTTGATTGCGTGACTAATATAAGACAAATGCTTGAAGCATGCAACCAAATGTTCTTTTTATTTTAATATTCTATTTGATTAAGTATCCCGTTGAGGAAAGCAATAGCCACTCCGTAATTTGTCATCGGTACGTTCTGTTGCCTGGCTCTTTCGATACGATTCAGTACATATTTGCGGTTGAACATACAGGCGCCGCAATGGATAACCAAAGAATAGGGAGTGAGATCTTGTGGAAAATCGGTTCCTGCCACGATGTCTATTTGTAACTTTTCTCCAATCCGCTTTCGCAATAAGCGTGGGAGCTTTACTCTGCCGATATCTTCGGATAGAGGGGCATGTGTACAAGCTTCGGCTATCAGTATGCGGGAGGATTCTGTCAGGCTTTCGATGGCTGAGACACTTTCTACATAGTATCCGATATCTCCTTTATAACCTGCAAAAAGAACAGAAAAAGAGGTCAGTCTGCTTTCTGTCGGTTTTTGCTCGTAGACTGTTTTGAATACTTGTGAGTCTGTAATAATTAGTTTAGGAGGGCGGGCGAGAGCTTGCAATGTTTCTGATAATTTATCTGTGGTGCAGCTCATGATCAGACATTTCTTGTCGAGCAGTTCCCGCATGGTTTGTACTTGTGGCAAAATCAGTCTCCCTTTAGGAGCCTGAATATCTTGTGGCATAACCAGTAAGACGAGGTCTCCTTCTGTTACTAATCTGCCTGTGATACTTTGCTGATTGTAATCTTCCGGCAGTTTTTCCAGAATCGCCTGGCGTATCAGTTCTATGCCTGTCCGCTCTTTGGCACTGACCAAGAGAGGATGATTCCCAAAAGTTTCTTTTATTCGGGTAGCGAGTGATGCGGGGGATTTTCGTATATCTGCCTTGTTGATAAGCAGAATAGTCGGAATGTTTTTTGCTTTGAGTTGTTCCAGCCAGTGAAGTTCTTCGGTGAAATCCGCATCTTCGGGTATTTCTATGGAGGCATCACCTGCACAAAGCAGAATGGCAATATCGGTTTTTTCTACGGCTTTCCATGTACGTTCGATGCGCATGTTTCCTAATTTGCCTTCATCGTCGAATCCCGGAGTGTCTATGAACAGGCAAGGACCGATACCGTGAATTTCCATTGCTTTCTGTACGGGGTCGGTCGTTGTTCCGGGAGTGTCGGAAACAAGAGCGGTATCCTGCCCGGTCAGCACATTGATCAGGGAAGATTTCCCGCTATTGCGCTTTCCGAAGAGGGCGATATGGAGCCGGCTGGCATTGGGAGTAAAACTGCTATGCATATAAGTGGATATAAATAATGTTGTTTTCTACTTAAATTGAGAATCAGATATTTATAATTATTTAGGCACGGATGATGCGGATTACACGGTTTTGTTTTGCGTTAACACATTAATAAGAACTGTGTAATCCGCGTCATCCGTGCCTAATTTATGATGAATTAAAATCTGAAATCTCTTTTTCCTTCCGCTATTTCTTTTAGATTTCGAATCGCTATTTCTCTGATTTTTGGGTTCGGAATCCGGTCGGTCTCTTTAGCTATCAACTTCATTCCTTTGATTCGGGTATCTTCCGATGCATAATCTTCGAGGTATTCTTTCAGAGTCATTAATGCGTTCGGTCCGCAGCAGTTGGCTATCTGGCCCGATTTGACTAAAGACATAAACCGGTCACCGGTCCGTCCTTCCCGATAACAGGCGGTGCAGAAACTGGGGATATGTCCGGATTCGAGCAACCAGTTGACCACTTCGTCCAGCGTCCGGGTATCGCTCACATCAAATTGTGAAGAGTTGTCTTCCGGAAGCTCTGTCTTTGCATATCCGCCTACACTTGTACGGGAACCGCCACTGATCTGTGAGATGCCGAGTTCAAGAACCTTTTCGCGGGACTCTTGTGACTCTCTGGTTGATATAATCATTCCGGTATAAGGAACTGCTATTCGGATGACGGCTACAATCTTGCTGAATATATCATCTGAAATTGCATTGGGAAAATCTCCCGCATCAATATCATCTGCCGAACAGATACGGGGTACGCTGATAGTATGGGGACCTACACCGAAACGGGCTTCCAGATGTTCTGCATGCATCAACAATCCTACGAAGTCATAACGGTAAGTGTTCAATCCGAAAAGTACTCCCATTCCTACGTCATCGATTCCTCCTTCCATGGCACGGTCCATTGCTTCCGTATGATAAGCGTAGTTGCTTTTTGGCCCGGTGGGATGGAGGGCTTCGTAGTTCTCTTTGTGATATGTTTCCTGAAATAAGATATAGGTACCGATACCGGCATCTTTCAACCGGCGATAGTTTTCGACGGTAGTGGCTGCGATATTCACATTAACCCGGCGGATAGCCCCATTCTTGTGTTTGATGCTATAAATGGTCCGGATAGATTCCAGTATATATTCCAGTGAATTCAGTGTCGGATGTTCTCCGGCTTCGAGTGCCAGACGTTTATGCCCCATATCCTGCAAGGCGATTACTTCTTTGCGAATTTCTTCCTGTGTCAGTTTTTTGCGGGCGATTGTTTTGTTCTTTGCGTGATATGGGCAATACACACACCCGTTTACGCAATAATTTGACAAGTAGAGTGGCGCGAACATGACAATGCGGTTGCCGTAAAACTTCTGTTTGATTTCTTTGGCGAGATGGAAGATTCGTTCTATCAGGTCAGGCTGGTCACATTCCAGCAGGGTGGCTGCTTCGCGATGCGTCAATCCTTTGCAAAGAGCGGCTTTTTCGATCAGCTGTTCTATGAATGTGCGGTTGTCTTTGTGATTCCGTGCATATTCAAGAGTTTCCAGAATTTCTTCATGATGAATGAATTTTTCTGCTTGGGATGAATCTACTTTATACATTTCTTTATTGTTTGTAATCGCCTCTGTCGAAGGAGATTTGATAACCGATGTTTTCCAACTGTTGTTGTAATATTCTAAGTCCTTCCGCAGATTCCGCTCCGAGGGAGGCTTTGTTGTTATACAGATTGTATTTTTTACGTTCTTCCTGTGGCGACAGATTGGGCATGACCACATTGGCGCCAGCCAGTATTCCCCGTTCCCGTCCGTCGGGAGTGAGTGTAGCCAGTGCTGTGGTGGCCGGAATCAGTGCCGACGGATGCATCAGTCGGAAGATGGATAATAAAAGGATGGTCTGTTCCACGGTTCCGCAGGGGGACTGGGCAAAAGGGGTGTTACGATGAGGCAGGAAAGGACCGATACCAATCATTTCGGGACGAAATTGTTCGATAAACAAAATGTCCTGGATCAGATGTTCCACTGTCTGCCCCGGACTGCCGACCATGATCCCGGTTCCCGTCTGATAACCGATTTCTTTTAAATCCTGCAAGCATTGCAGACGATGTCCGCACGACATACCCTCGGGGTGTAGTTGCCGATAATGCGATTTATCATAAGTCTCGTGACGCAGCAGATAGCGGTTGGCACCTGCTTGGAAAAAACGTTCGTATGCTTCACACGGCTTTTCACCGAGTGACAGTGTAATGGCACAATCGGGATAATTCCGGTGAATCGCTGAGACTATACTTTCTATCCGTTCATCTGTCAGTACAGGATCTTCTCCTCCTTGCAGCACAAATGTGCGGAAACCGAGTTCATAGCCCTGCTTGCAGCAATCCAGTATGCTTTTTGCGGTTAGCCGATAACGTTCCAGATTCGGATTTCCTTTCCGGATACCGCAGTAATAGCAGTTATTCCGGCAACAGTTGCTGACTTCAATAAGCCCGCGAATAAAAATCCGGTTACCGAAATGACGGAGGCTGACTTCTTGCGCCTGTTCGTTGATATAGCGCAATAATTCTCCGTCACATTCGGTCAACAGTTGCCGAAATTCTTCCGGTCGGAGTGTCCTTTCTTTTCGTAGTTTATCTACCCATTGTCTCATAGCTTTCTTTTCGCTTGAGCAGCTCTTGTACCAATTGACGACGTCCTGAAACAATGTCATTGTGTGTACTTGGTCCGGTGATGCAACCGCCTTCGCAAGCCATCACTTCGATAAATTGTCCCGCTGCTTTTCCTGTTTTGGCACAGGCACGCAGCAAGGCTATATTCTTTTTGTTGATATCTGATACCTGGATAGCATTGATCTTATCCGCTTCCTCTTTCAGATATGCCTTCACTGCTCCCATCACACCGCCGGCCTGCGCAAAACCATGTGCTTCGCGTACGGAAGTATGCAGGATGGAGAAAGAATCCACCTGCTCCAGTTGAATGTCCATTCCATCAAGGATAGAACCGACTTCCTCGAAAGTCAGGATATAGTCTACCGCTTCGTCACGGCGTACCTCTTTCCGTTTGGCTACACATGGACCGACAAATACAATCTTCGCATCGGGATGCTTCTCTTTAGCGATTCTTGCTGCATAATACATCGGTGATCCTGTGGTAGAAACGTATGGTTTCATTTCTGTCAGATGTTTCTCTACCAGTTCGATGTAAGAGGGGCAACAGGAAGTAGTCATGAATTTCTGTCCTTCTTCCAGTTTTTCCAACAGTTCGTGTGCTTCGTTGCTGGTGGTCATCATGGCTCCTTCGGCTACTTCGATGATATCGGTGAAGCCTATCTCTTTGAAAGCACCGTACACCTGTTCAATAGACGTTTTGAACTGTCCGAGGATAGACGGAGCGATGATGGCAACCATCTTTTCTCCTTTCTTGATTCGCTGCAATACGTCGAATGTCTGTGAGATTTCGAAGATAGCACCGAATGGACAGGCATTCATACACTTTCCGCAATAGATACATTTGCTCTCGTCAATGTACTCCACGCCATGTTCGTCTTTTTTTATAGCTTTCACCGGGCAGGACTCTTCGCAGGGCACAGGGATATATACAATCGCATGATAAGGGCAACTCTTATGACAAATACCACAACTGACACAAGTATCGTGATCAATCATTGCCTGACCGTTTTTCTTGAAACGTATCGCATCTTTGGGGCAGTTCATGTAGCAGCTGCGTGCCACGCATCCCCGGCAAAGATTGGTAATTTCGTAATTAATCTGTACGCAGGAAGAACAGGCTTCATCAATGACGCACATGATATTCTCCTTACTTGGCTCCGGACGGTCCAGTGCCATCCGTGCATATTCGGAGAGAGGAGTTACTTCGTCGTGTTCATCTGTCATATCCAGTCCCATCAGCGGAAAAGTTTTGTATCTCCATACAGCGCGTTCTTTATGTACGCAGCAACGTCCCAGCGGTTTTGATTTGCGCGGACTCAGCTCAATAGGGAGGCGGTCTATTTTTTCTACTAACTGGTCGTTTTTCCAGAGTCTGACAAGGTCAGCCAGCAATTTGTGCCGGACAATCATAATATTATTCGTAAAAGCCATATAGTAATTAAAAGGATTGTTAGTGGGTGCAAAGATAGTAACTAGTTTGCGGATAAACTAATAATCGTTAAATTGAATGTCGCAGATTGTTACATTCATGTTTCCGGATGGATAAAACAATCCGAATATAAGAAGTTATGTCTTTCCGGTTGGTTAAATAAATTCAATATTTAAGTTTTTTGAAACATTCTTGTCAATTTTTTGTAGCATTCCGGTGTTATCTTTGTGAAGCATAAAATAGAGAGGAGAAAGAGATATGAGTAGTAGTATGTTGGAGCAAAGAAGTCGCTTTGCGATGATCGGTGCATTGATGATTATTGTCAGCCTGATGTTTTTGTATTATATGGGGAGTTCGCTGGTTGGTGCTACAAAAAAGTATTTGGAACAGGTGCAAACCATTGAGATCTCTTGCGAATAAAAGGGGGGAATATAGCAAAAGCCTATTTCGATTTTCTTTTGAATTAAAAAAATAGAAAATCGAAAGGGGCTTTTAGTATGTGTCCATTATATGTTTTTAATCAAAATCTAAAGAAGATATATCTTCGAATCTTCCTTCAAAATAGAATGAACCGGTAGTTTTACGTTCTTTATTTTGTTCTATGTCAAATTCGCCGGGTTGAGCGGCTTCTAAATTCAGATTTTTAATTTCTATTTTATACAGTCCATCTGATGTCTTGCTAATGATTAGATCGCTTGATTGATATCCCTTGTTCCAATCTGCCTCATAATATTGTTCACAATAGTCACTTCCATCACTATTTTTTACACAATTGATATTAATTTCACAGTCATAATAATAGTCATCTTTTTTACTACTATAATATGCTTGAAAAGGAAAATCTCCTTCAGGAAGAGAATTAATGTCATATTTCTTAGGTGAAACAAAAGAGATGACTGCAAAAGACACTTTTTTACCAATAATTTCTTCTTGTTTTTTAGTATAATAAAAATAGTCAATATTAGAGAATTCAAGTTCGTACTCATATAAACCGCCAGAATAGGAGGGTTCATCTATTGAAAGATAAGCATACTTGAAGTCGACATGTCTTCCATCAGTGTCTATATAACATTTTTTTGTGTTTTCGTTTCCTTGTTCGTCGTCGTCGTCTCCACAAGAAGCTAATGTGAGGCATGAAGTTGCCATTAATAGCATCAAAATCCAGTAATTTAAACTTTTCATAATAGTATCGCTTTTATAATTTGATAATGTTTTGTTATTAAGTTGTGTGTTATTTATCAGCCGCAAATGTATACTTTAAAAATAACATCAAAAAATGTATAATTCGCTATATGAGCCTATTATGTGGAATGATGTGACTAAACGCTAAAAATTAAAGTTTATTTGGTGAATCTTTTTTTCTTGGTTATTATGCTGCTTGTTATTGACTGTTTGATGAGACTTCCTACTATAAACTCATTTTGGGGAATCCGAAGAAAAACATTACTTTTGTCAAAGACAAATGGAATCATTATGGATGAAAAAGAGAAAGCATGGAAAACGGTGAGCAGTAAATACCTGTTTCGCCGTCCTTGGTTGACTGTACGTTGCGAAGATATGTTGCTTCCCAATGGGAATCATATCCCTGAGTATTATATACTGGAGTATCCCGACTGGGTGAATACGATTGCCATTACGAAAGAAGGCAAGTTCGTGTTTGTGCGCCAATATCGTCCGGGAGTAGAAAAGACCTGTTATGAACTTTGTGCAGGCGTTTGTGAAAAGGAGGATGCTTCCCCTCTGATATCCGCCCAACGTGAATTGTGGGAAGAAACCGGATACGGCAAGGGAAACTGGCAGGAATATATGGTGATCTCTGCCAATCCAAGTACTCATACCAATCTGACCTATTGCTTTCTTGCCACTGATGTAGAATTGATAGACCATCAGCATCTGGAAGCAACAGAAGATTTATCTGTTCATCTGCTGACTCTGGAAGAAGTTAGAAGCCTGCTGGACAACAATCAGATAATGCAGGCATTGAATGTAGCTCCGCTTTGGAAGTATATGGCTGCTTTGAAATAACATTTCTCTCCTGAATAAAAACTTCAAAAAGATCTTTCATCTTTCACCGATACTGCGGAATCTCTTTATTGATCAAGGGTCTGTGATGGTGAAAGATCTTTCACCTATCTTTCATCTTTCACCCTTTTTTCATCTTGGTCTCTGTTTCCTTATCTAATAACCTATTACTCTTTCCGTCATCTATTAATAGATAAGTTCTGTTTCATTAGAGATTAACTTCTTTTCCTCTAATGGCAAACTTCCTTTGTATTAGATCCAAACTCAAAACGCAAGCTTTGTTTTTATAAACGAAACTTGCGTTTATAGAAATGAAGCTTGCATTTATAAAAACAAAGCTTGCGTTTTGAGTTTGCTTTAGATAAAAGATAAGTTTATCATTAGAACAAATGAAGTTTGCTCCTGATGCAACGGAATTTGTCTATTAATGAATTACAGCCAGTCTATTAGTATACTATAATCTGATGAATGTGAAAGATGAAAAGATTGATTAATTCTTATGTAGAATATTACTTTGTGCCAGATAATGCGGATTATTGGCATAGATAAACATGACACTGCCGTCTTTGATCGTATTGATAATGGGGCGGGCGAGTTTAGTCGGAAGGGCGGGGCATCCGAGGCTTCTGCCTAATCGCCCCGAAGCAGCTACTGACGGATTGGCGTATGGAGCTCCGTGCACTACGATAGACCGTGCTTTTGCTTTATCGTTGATTCCTTTTTCCAGTCCGTTGAGAATAAGGGAATATCCGTTTCCTCCTTGGTAAGTATTTTCGGTAAGATAAAAGCCTAGCGAACTTTTATATGAACCATATTGGTTGGAAAATGATGTGGCGTAATTTTCTCCGCTATTTCTGCCGTGTGCAACGACTGATGAATACAGTAATTTCTTCTTTTCCATGTCAAACACAAAGAAGCGTTTCTCGGTAGAAGGTTTGGAGAAGTCTATCAGTGTCAGAATCGGTTTGCTTTTTTCTTTGATTCGATTATAACCTGCTACAGCCTGCCGGAAAGCAATGAAATTGACAGTTCCTCCTAATTCCATTTCTTCGAAAAGCAGCTCACCGGCGGCTAGCTCCGAAACCGGTTCCGAAGAGGTAAAAGGAGAGTTGGCAACCGTATTGACAGCAGCACGGTTCAGAGGAATGAAAAGAAATAACAAACAAAAGATAACTTTCTGAAACATAGTGTGTAAGCTAGGAATAAAAACGTGGCAAATATAAAAACTATTTTATTCCAAAACAAAAATAATCGTCTCGTTAACAGGTGCCCAGTCAAAAATAAACTTAGCGTGGGAGGTCGCATTCCGTACACACATATGCGATCGGGGAGTTGTTCCCAATGACCAGCTATATTCTATTTGCGTCTTTCGTGGCTCGTTGACAGGTACTCCATGAATGTATGCTCCATCCGTGAAACGGCTGGCATAAGGAGCGTAGCCGCCTGTCTCTTTGGAACCATCTTTCAGAAAGACCATCTTTACTTTTTTCTCTTGCAGTACGAACATCCCCAAAGGTGTCTCCTGCGCATATGGCGGACGGTGAAGTCCGGTCGTGGAAGGATTCATGCTGCGTACTACCCATTCGCCTTCGCCCGTTCGTTCTAGCGTGGCGATGTTCTGATTGTGGCGGTCTACAAAGATCGCTTTGTTGAAAACAACCGTGTCACCGATTACCTTGACATACTTTTTAGGAATCATCCATTCTCCTCCGGTAAATATAGGTTCTGCTTTCACGAATTTCTCCCTGTCTTCGAGGAATCGTGTCAGTTCCCCGTCTTGACCGTAACGTTCGGGTACTAAGGTATCTGTCAGCAGATAAAGCGGAACGGACTGGTAACGTTCTACGCCGAGAGTATCTGCTACACGTCCGTAAGCATTTCTTTTGAATGTTCTCACCAGAGGCGCTTCGCCGTTTCTGTTTTTGTAGTTCTGCAGTATCGCCCATTGAGAAGGCTGCTGCTGTATATTTTCGAGCAAAGCAAGCTGTTCCTTTATCTTATCCCACTGAAAACTGCGGGTAGTATCCTTATAAGGATAGGTGTCCTCCAGCGTATATTTGTCATATAGCAGTTCTTTGGTGATATGGATTTGTTCCGGAGTAATTGTTTTAACTACAGGTTCGGCTACCGTCTCCGCAATCGTATCTTGCATGAGGGAGTCTGTTTGCAGTGTTTCGGTAGAAGGCATGTCTCCTGTACGCGATGTGCAGGAACACAGGATACAGAGCGTGACGGATATACCGAATCCTATTTTATTCATATTATTAATACAATGCATTTTGAGGTTCGTTTACGAATATACACTATTAAAAGGAATAATCCTCTTCTTTTGTTTAAAAAGTAAGGAACAAATATGCTTTTTTGCCAATAGGAGCAGGTTGTCAGTCATTTTGTCAGTCAAACTCTGCCAAACAATCATTCTTTTGCTTTGGCACGCTTTTCGCAATGAGTTTAGCGTCCTCTTCAAAAGAGGACAAAACATGAATATAATGTATAACAAATAAAATCAAAAAAGAACTATGAACATTAAACCGTTAGCAGACAGAGTGCTTATTCTCCCTGCACCTGCAGAAGAAAAAACAATTGGTGGTATCATTATTCCTGATACAGCAAAAGAAAAACCTTTGAAGGGTGAAGTTGTGGCAGTAGGTCACGGTACGAAAGACGAAGAAATGGTATTGAAAGTAGGCGATACAGTTCTTTATGGCAAATACGCCGGAACAGAACTTGAAGTCGAAGGTACTAAATACCTTATCATGCGTCAGAGCGACGTTCTCGCTATCTTGGGTTAATTTCGGGATCTTAAATAGAAAATTGTAAATCATTAAATAGTAAATAAGGAGATGGCAAAAGAAATATTATTCAATATCGATGCCCGTGACCAATTGAAAAAAGGTGTCGATGCATTGGCAAATGCAGTAAAAGTAACTCTCGGTCCAAAAGGACGTAACGTTATCATTGAGAAGAAGTTCGGTGCTCCGCACATCACAAAAGACGGTGTGACAGTAGCAAAGGAAATCGAATTGGCAGATGCTTACCAGAACACCGGTGCTCAACTGGTGAAAGAAGTTGCTTCAAAGACTGGTGACGATGCAGGTGACGGTACAACGACTGCAACTGTTCTTGCTCAGGCTATCGTAGCTGAAGGTTTGAAGAACGTGACTGCCGGTGCAAGCCCGATGGATATCAAACGTGGTATCGACAAGGCTGTTGCCAAAGTGGTGGAATCAATCAAGGCACAAGCAGAAACTGTAGGTGACAACTATGACAAGATCGAACAAGTTGCTACCGTATCTGCCAACAATGACCCGGTTATCGGTAAATTGATTGCTGATGCAATGCGCAAAGTATCTAAAGACGGTGTGATCACTATCGAAGAAGCTAAAGGTACTGACACAACAATCGGTGTAGTAGAAGGTATGCAGTTCGACCGTGGTTACTTGTCAGCTTACTTCGTAACCAACACTGAAAAGATGGAATGTGAGATGGAGAAACCTTACATCCTGATTTACGACAAGAAGATTTCTAACCTGAAAGATTTCTTGCCTATCCTTGAACCGGCTGTACAGACAGGTCGTCCTCTGTTGGTAATTGCAGAAGATGTAGATAGCGAAGCGTTGACTACTTTGGTAGTAAACCGTCTGCGTTCTCAGTTGAAGATTTGTGCTGTGAAGGCTCCGGGCTTCGGCGACCGTCGTAAAGAAATGCTGGAGGATATCGCTATCCTGACAGGTGGTATGGTAATCAGCGAAGAAAAAGGTCTGAAACTGGAACAGGCTACAATCGAAATGTTGGGTACTGCTGACAAAGTAACAGTTTCTAAAGACTATACTACCATCGTAAACGGTGCCGGTGATAAAGAAAACATCAAAGAACGTTGCGATCAGATCAAGGCTCAGATCGTTGCTACTAAATCAGACTACGACCGTGAGAAATTGCAGGAACGTCTGGCTAAATTGTCAGGTGGTGTAGCAGTTCTCTACGTAGGTGCTGCTTCTGAAGTAGAAATGAAGGAGAAGAAAGACCGCGTAGACGATGCATTGCGTGCAACTCGTGCAGCTATCGAAGAAGGTATCATCCCGGGCGGTGGCGTAGCTTATATCCGCGCTATCGATTCTTTGGAAGGCATGAAGGGTGACAATGCTGATGAAACAACCGGTATTGGTATCATCAAACGTGCTATCGAAGAGCCGCTTCGCGAGATTGTAGCTAATGCAGGTAAAGAAGGCGCTGTAGTTGTTCAGAAAGTACGTGAAGGAAAAGGTGACTTCGGTTACAATGCCCGTACTGATGTTTACGAAAACTTGCATGCTGCCGGTGTAGTAGACCCAGCTAAAGTGGCTCGTGTAGCTCTTGAAAACGCAGCTTCTATCGCAGGTATGTTCCTGACTACTGAATGTGTGATCGTGGAAAAGAAAGAAGATAAACCTGAAATGCCGATGGGTGCTCCCGGAATGGGAGGCATGGGCGGAATGATGTAATCTCGTCTTTCTTAGATTAAAAAATAGTTTGGAACCGCTTCCCTACAGGGGGCGGTTCTTTTTTGCGTTAAACTCTTTGTTCCCCGATTTTGTTAATTCTGGACTCACTGTTACTGTTTATAGGAAAAGTGTGTATTTTTGGTTTTGTAATTAACAGTTTTAATACGATGGGGAATTTAATTTTATTTTTTAGAAAAGTAGCCGATGAGCTACGGGCAGAGGGAAATTTTGGGACTGCCCATGTATATCGAAGTACGTTGAATACCGTGATCACCTTTCATGGAAGTAAACATCTTGATTTTCGTCGGGTGACTCCCGAATGGTTGAAAGCCTTTGAAGTAAATCTTCGGAGTCGGGGGTGTAGTTGGAATACTGTTTCCACCTATCTTCGGGTTTTTCGTGCAGTTTACAATCGAGCCGTGGATCTTCGGAAAGCGGAGTATATCCCTCATTTGTTTCGTTCTGTTTATACAGGTACACGTGCTGATAGAAAGCGAGCGTTGGAGGATGAAGAAATGCGCAAGGTTTTCGGACGTCTGCCGGAATTGCCAGAAGTGACCCCGGATTTAAGGCATGCGCAGAATTTGTTTATTCTGATGTTCCTGCTTCGTGGTCTGCCTTTTGTAGATCTGGCTTATCTGCGGAAAAGTGATTTGCGAGACAATGTAATCACTTATCGTCGCCGCAAAACGGGACGTTCGTTGTCTGTCACTCTTGCACCGGAAGCAATGGTGTTGTTGCGACGATATATGGATCGTAATGAGAGTTCTCCTTATTTATTTCCAATTCTGAGTAGTGATGAAGGAACAGAAGAGGCTTACCGTGAATACCAACTGGCTTTGCGTAGCTTCAACCAAAAACTGATGCTATTGGGGAAATTGATGGGGATGGAAGGAAAATTGAGCTCATACACGGCTCGCCATACGTGGGCTACGACTGCGTATCATTGTGAAATCCATCCGGGAATTATTTCCGAAGCAATGGGACATTCATCTATCACTGTGACAGAAACCTATCTGAAGCCTTTTCATAATAAGAAAATTGATGAGGCTAATAAAAAGATCGTGGATTTTGTTCGGCGATCAACTGGATGGGCAATCGTCTGAAAATAAGGATGTTACTTTATAGGTAACAGAGCCGAATAGCGTTGCAAAGATGGATATATTTTGGAAAACATGCAAACAAAAAAGATATTATTTCTAGTAAACTACTAAAAAAAGAGAAATTACACGATAAAACAGCGGATTTCTTAGTATTGGACTTTTGTAATCCTTTCATCAGAATAAAAGATTTCCCTCCCCTCTGCCGCATTTCAGAAGCAGGGGTAAATATGTTTCGTAGCCAAATCATTTAGTTTTTCGTATAGAAGGCCCTCTAAAAGCCTGGACAAAGGTTTTCCTGTTACCTATAAAGTAACGGGCGTTTATTATTGAAACTTAGTGTTTAATAATATATTATTAATGTAATTTTTAAGTAGTTATGAAAAGAAAATTTGTAAGAGTGATGTTCTTCGGGGCGTTGGCACTTTCTACTGTCACCTATGTAGGCTGTAAAGACTACGATGATGACATTGACAATCTGCAACAACAGATTGATGCTGTAAAAGTGTCACTGGATGAATTGCAGGCTAAAGTAAATGGTGGAGCTGTCATCACGAACGTTACTAAGGGAGAAAATGGAATTACTGTAACGCTCAGCGATGGTAAAAGCTATGAGTTGACAAACGGTAAGGACGGTGCTGCTGGTAAAGATGCTGCTGTCTGGACAATCGGCGAAAGTGGTGGCTATTGGTATAAAGATGGCGTGAAGACTCAATACAAAGCTGTCGGTGTAGATGGACAAGCAGGTGCTGATGGTAAGCCGGGAGCTGATGGCAAACCGGGTGAAGATGGCAAGCCGGGTGAAAATGGGCTGTACTATGTACCTAATCAGGAAACCGGATGCTTTGATATATGGAAAGATAACAAATTTGTTGAATCAACAGACATCAATTGGAAAGTTGCCTCTGAAGGAGGTATTAGCGCAGTACTTAATGGTAATGTGTTAACTCTTACCGGTGTTCAGGGAAAAGATGGTCAGTCTATCTCTGTTGACTTGGTTTCTGGTATCGCTTTGTCTTCTATAGCATTTATACCTGATGTTGTAAGCCAGGATGTTCCATATGCTACTACTAGTAATCCTTTCTATCATATTAAGAACTATTTGGATGAAACTAAGTATAATACTGCTAACAACGCTTTCAAAGAACAGTCTGACTGGGGAAAATCTAACGTTGTTGCAATGAACTATCGTTTGAATCCGGAAGATGCAAATGTAGATGCAAAAACTGTATATGGTTTCATTGACCGTAAAATTACGACTCGTGCTGCCGGTGACAGAACTGTTCTTTTGAACGTAGACAATAAAACTGTAAGTGATGGTGTTGCTGTCATCGATGCTACTGTCAATCCGAATGCATTGGTTGAAAATCAAGAATATAACATCGCTGCTTTGCAGGCATGGTATGGTCAGACACCTTTGACTTCTGATTATGTTCATGTGACTTCTGAAGAAATAGACCTCGTACTTGCCGATAGTGTAAAAACGGTGCAGGGTGAGGCTGCTGTAACATTCTACAAACGTACACAATCTATTGCTAAAGGTGAATCAGACGCTTTCATCAAACAGTTTGTTGCACTGGATGCTGAGGCAAATGCCGCATTTAAGTATACAGGCACTATTAATCTTAAAGATTACGTAGGATTGTATTCTGATATCAAGACTGACTGGTTGGCTGAATTGGGTTTCAAAGGTATGAGCTATGAATTCTCTATACCTGAAAAATATCTGGCTAATGATGATGAAAAGACTAATCAACAGTGGTTTATTACAAAAGAGGGAGAAAACACTCTTGCTAATGGTGTGATCAAAGTTAATCCGGAAGTCGTTAACGGAACTCCGGCTATCGGACGTACTCCGGTAGTGAGAGTAGATGCTTTCCTGACTAGCAATAATGGTGCGAAGAAACTGGTTGCTTCTTCTTACATTAAACTGTCTATTACAGAAGAAGATCCTACTCCGGGTACTAAACCTGATTATGGTACTATCAATATGTCTGATCCTAAGGCTGCTGATTATCATAAGTTAGAAAGCGATGATAATGCATTTACCAATGCTTATCCTCTTGATAATGTGAACATGGATTATCAGGCTATCAACAATAAGATTTATGGTACTGCTAAGTTGACTTCTACTACATTCTGGAATTATTATGGTGGTCAGGATCATAAATATAATGTATTGGTTACTGTAACAAATAAGAGTGGTCAGGAAGAAACAATCATCAGTGAAGAAGTTTCTCAGCAAACTGATGTTGTAATCTCTAATAAGGGTCTTCTGCTTAACATTAAGTTGAATGATGATGCTACTAAGACTTCAGCTATTAAAGTTGGTATCAACAACCTGATTAAGACTCAGAACACTTATAAGGATATTGACGGTAAGGGTGCTAAGTATTCAGTGAAGATTATCATTCCTTCTAATGATAATTCACATGGCGATATTAAACTTGAGCAAATATTCTATGTGAAGGAAGAATGTGTTCCTTATGTTTATAATCCTCTGTATTACAACGAAACTTATAAGTCTCTTGCTGATGGCAAAACTTATAATGACTGTATCGTGATAAAGGGACAGAATACTTCCGGTCACTGGGAAATGTCTTCTGTAGTAAGCGAGCACTTCGCTAATATGGAAGGAGAGAATATCTTCGAATATTATAATAAGGTGAATAATGTGAACGCTCTCCAGTTCCAGTGGGCTAGTGGTATTACTGGAGTTACTCCTGATCCTTTGACTTCATTCAATACGGATGAAACTGTGAAGTTGACTGAAGCGATGACTAAGCGTGACGATGTTAAGAACATGACTTACAAGGTTACTTTGGTGAACGATGAAACATGTAACTTCAACTATAACATTGTATTCGTTAATCCGTTTGTTGCCGGTACTACTAATGGCATAAGTATTTATGGTAATGGTATTGGTGAGAACACAGGTGCAACGATGCCGCAGGTTGTTGTTAAAGACAATGAAGGTAGCAATATCTATTCTTACAACAATACGTCAAAAACTTTGGTATTAAGCTCTAAGGCTACAGATACTTATAAGTTGACTAATGATATTGTCAGCGTAGAATATGCTTTCGTAGAGAATGCTGCTTGGACTGAACTGACTTCTAATATGTCTAAGGATTCTAAACTGGAAGTAAATGATGTAACAGGTGTTGTAACTTGGAAAAATCAAGGTTCTACTTTGGTGAAAGACTACAATCTTACTGTGACAGCGAAGGTTACATTCAAAGACTTGTCAGTCGTAACATGTAATATCCCTGTTAAATTGGCAAAAGACGCTCAATAACAGACTATTGTCTCCTCACAAAAAAAGTCTGACTTGAAAAAGTATGGCTTTTCATAATGACAGAGGACGTTCCAAGGAAATAAAGGGGCGTTCTCTGTTTTGAATTGAAATTATATAGTACAAACATGAAGAATAACTATCACATTCTTTTAGTTGCATTTTTGATGTGCTCTACTGTCGTTTTTGCTCAACAGTCGGGTAATATAAGCGGCCAACCTCGTGCTATAGAGGAAGGGAAGACGGTGTTCAATCCACATTGGTTTTTATCTGTTCAGGGTGGCGGTGCTTATACTGTGGGTGAATCTGCTTTTGGAGATTTACTTTCTCCGTCTGTAGCAATGGCTTTTGGTTATAAGTTTACTCCTTTGTTCGGGCTCCGGGCTGAGGTTAGCGGCTGGCAAGCTAAGGGAGGCTGGGTGAATCCGACTACTACTTATAAATATAAGTATTTGCAAGGCAGTGTAGATGCTATGCTCGATCTGAGTGATTTGTGTCGTGGCTTTAATTCCGAACGTATTTTCAATGCTTATCTCTTTCTGGGAGTGGGCTTGAATGGCGCTTTTAGTAATGATGAAGCTGTAGCATTAAACGCGGGCGGATATAAACTGCATCATCTTTGGACAGGTAAGAAAGTATATGTTGCAGGACGTGGTGGTGTGGGAGCAAACTTTCGTTTGAACGACCATGTAGCCATTAATCTGGAACTGAATGCCAATATGCTATCTGACAAGTTCAACTCAAAGAAGGGACGTAATGCTGACTGGCAATTCAATGCCTTGGCAGGTCTTACTTTTACGTTGGGTAAAAGCCATAGAACGACAGCTCCTGTTTACCATGAAGTGGAACCACCGGTTACAATACCAGTGGCGGAAGAAGTTAAATCTGCTCCTGTAGTGGAGCAACCGAAAAAAGAAACAGTTATCAGGAAAGCTTTGAAACAGAATATCTTTTTCGCTTTAAATTCTGCACGTATTCAAGATGACCAGCAAGCTAAGATTGCTTCTTTGATTGAATATATGAAAAAGTACCCTACTGCAACAATGAATGTGACAGGTTATGCGGATGTCAATACAGGTAATCCTGGAATCAACAGAAGATTGTCTGAAGCTCGGGCTAACAATGTCGCTGAAGCATTGAAAGCTAAAGGTATTACAGCTGATCGGATTATCGTAGATTTTAAGGGGGATACTGTACAACCTTATTCCACTCCTGAAGAGAACCGTGTAAGTATTTGTATTGCAGAATGATATTTCCCACTCTCATGTGAGATTCTATTTTCCCCATTAACCTCGATATGAGGTGTTCTTGCATGAGAAATACATAGAAGTCTATGCTTGTGAAAGTCGGGACTTCTATATTCCCTTTTTCACTAGAATGTGAAAAGACTCAAAGGGGAATCCGAATATAGAGATTGTACTTGTGAAAGTACTCCTTTACTATTTGTCCCCTATGGAGGATGCCACCCTTTCTCACTGGCATCCTCTTTTTTATGCCGGACGGAATCAGCTTATTTGCTTCTATACGGTTTTATCTGCCGGAAATCCTCGTCATACAATCCCACGAGTAAACTTTCTCCTTTGCTATCTACCCTTAAGCCACCATAAGCGGCATCATTATAGACAGAATCCTGTCCTTCTTCAAAAAAGAAGGACTCGGCACCGAGGAATAACCTGCCATTTATTGTTTTATATTTCAGTACAATTTCGTTCTCATTTACAGGTTCGGGAGATTCCTGCAGCCGCATTATTTTTCCGACATGATTATGATCCAGTTTTAGTACGACATAACCGCGTTTGGCTTCCTGACCGTCTGTCAACTCAGAATTGGCTTCTTTATAGCTAAGTCTCATATAGTCTCCTTGCATCAGTGAACGGGGATCGACAGGAGCCAGTTGCAGCAATACGAGCTGTCCCTCTTTCAACGTCTGTTCTTTCTGATAGACAGACCAGTTGAAGTATACCAAAAGAAGGACTAAATTAGCGATGATCAGTATGGAACTATATTTTTTCATGTCTTGTCTTTTTTTGAGTGAGCACATACCAGGCTATAAGCAGCACGATTCCTGTGCAGAACAGGGTGATTGATTTCGTCAGCAAAGTTATATCCAGATCATAGTAATATTTGGATATAGCGTAAATGAAGAGAAGGAGTGCGGCTGCGCACTCAGCTTTATAGCCATAATGAAAACATATCAGTATCAACAGGATACTGCCGGATAAATAAGGGGCATGCAGGCTGGGAAGGCAGATAAGGATGCAAAGGAGATAAATGCACACTTGATGTATCAGGCTCTTGACCTGCATCACCTGCATGATTTTATAAACTGTTATAAGGATTCCCGCCAACATGAAAACTGATATGATCCAATCATTGCTGCTTTGGGTTAAGTAATTGATAGACAATCCTCCCAACGCAAGGACGCATGAGACAAACAGACCGGAATGAATCGGTTTGTATTTAGAAAGATCCCCATTTGTATGGCTGAGTATTTTCGTCTCCAATAGATTGACAAATAAAAAAACAGCCATGATAGGTACAATAGCCACATTCAGAGGATTCGGCGGAGAGAGTAAATTTGTTATTTCTCCGAATAAGGCTGTATAAAATGAAATCACCGAAAGGAAAGTCAGGATGAATCCTTTGGATAGTAACATTGTAACTATGCTGATTCCTATCAGTACGATAAAGAGGACATCTATGTTTGAACTCATGCCAAAACCGGCTAATATACATCCGGCTATATAGCAGGTGATATTCATCGCATCCAGAAAAGGCTTGGTCAGGCGGCGATTGATAATCAAAGTAGTAATGATTAAAATACTTCCTGTGATCAGACAGGAAATTTCGGAGCGGAGGATGGAGGCGAGTGCCAGAAATCCCAGGAAAAAGATAGCAGTCAGAATCCCTCCGATAATTGAAAGGACTTCGATTGTCAGGTTACTCTTCTGTGCCATACCATTGTTTTTTAAGATGGAGGATTGTATAAATCAATAAGGTGGTACCCGTGATGACGATAATTCCTGAAAAGAGGAATATGTTGACTTCCCTTAGTTTGCTGTGACAGATAAACAGGGACAGCAGAATCATCAGTATTGCAAAAGGAATAGCGGAAAGATAGAATAAATTCTTCTGTTTCCATCCGAACCATAATCCAGCCGAAAACAACAGGATAGTGTTTGCGAGCGGAACGGATACAATAACACCTTCTTCGCAAATTGCCGCAATCATAAGATAACTCACGTGTACAATGGTTGCCAGTGAAAGCAGGCTGACAAACCAGCGGTTCTGTCTGCTGAAAGTTCTTTTTATACTCATCCATTCTGTGATGACAGTTGTCAGGGCACAAATCCAGGTTACTGCGCTGGTCAGTAAAGTGACTGCCCATAGATTATCAGACACAATCTGCAGAACGTATAACCATATAGTCGTGCAGAGCAGTCCTATAAATGTGAGCCAGAGTGGAGTGAAGCGGATGGCGACTGCCCAAAGGATGGTGAACAGTGTCCAGCCCAGAAACAGGTCGTATGCATCAGCCCCCGTCTGGTAGATTTGCCCGAATACGGCAAAGAGTGTACCTACCAGGAAAGTGGCTCCGGTGAGGATAATCTGTTTGATAAGTACGTTCCATCGAGTGAATATTGTCAGCAGGACAGATGCAACGAGTAATGTTTGTACTATTCCCAGTTTTGCAAATTTGGGGAGATCTTCCCAGTTATAGGCGAAGAAAAAGATGATTCCTGCCACTGTAAAACCAACGCCTGCGGCCAACAGGAAGATAGAAAGAAATTGGTTCCATTGCTTTTTATCGGCATACATTGATTGTCTGAATAGGAGTGAAGAGTCCGGTTTTTCCATGTGCTTCTCTTTTTTAATGATTACAAACATAAGAAAATAAAATGATTATCTTTCGGTAAGATATAGAAAAAAGGCGGAACCTGGCTCATTGTTAGTCAGCAATGAGATCAGGTTATGCCTTTCTGAAGATAATCATCTTGTTTGTGTGCAAGAATAAATATCGTTGGAGAAGAAATCGTTAAAATACTTCCCGTATATGTTTATAATTAGAATTAATCGTATCAATCACTTCTTGTGAACGTCCGTTGATCAACAGTTTGTACATGGACTGGGCGAAACCTACCATCTGCCCGAATTCTATTTTAGGGGGCATGGCAAGAGCGTTCGGATCGGTCATGATATTTACCAGTACCGGACCATCCAGTTCGAATGCATTTAATAAAGTAGTCAGTACTTCTTCCGGATCGCTGACATTGAATCCTGTCATTCCCATTGCTTCGGCTACCTGTGCAAAGTCCGGGTTCAGCATGTTTGTCTGCCAGTCCGGAAGTCCGTCGACTTCCATTTCCAGTTTAACCATTCCCAGGGAGCGGTTATTGAATACGATGATCTTAATCGGTAGTTTGTATTGGATAACAGTCTCCAGATCACCTAAAGTCATAGACAAACCTCCGTCTCCACAGAGCGCTATTACCTGACGGTCGGAGTAAGCCAGCGCTGCTCCGATGGCCTGTGGCAGGGCGTTTGCCATAGAACCGTGATTGAAAGAGCCCAGCATGTGGCGTTTTCCTGTAGCTTGTAGATAACGTGCACCCCATACACAAGTCATTCCGGTGTCAACTGTGAATATCGCATCGTCCGATGCCAGTTTATCAATCTCGGACATGACATATTCCGGATGGGTTTTGTTGATATCTCCTTTGTCTTCTGTATAAGCTGCCAGATCTTTCTTTACTCCTTCATATCTTTTCAGTTGTTTCAGCAGAAAAGTGTCGTCTGTTTTGGGATTCAACATACGCAGTAATGCCTGAATACTCATTTTTACATCTCCGCAAAGGCCGATATCTACTTTAGCGCGTCGTCCCAGACGTTCGGGCTTGATGTCTATTTGTGCAATCTTGATGTCGTCCGGCAGGAAAGCAGCATAGGGAAAGTCCGTGCCGAGCATAAGAAGTACTTCGGCTTCGTGCATGCTGTAATATCCGGAGGGCATTCCCAGCAGTCCGGTCATTCCGACTTCATACGGATTCTCATATTGTACTTCCATTTTTCCTTTGAAAGTATATACCACAGGGGCATTCAGTTTCTCGGAAAGCGCGATTACTTCCTCGTGTGCTCCCCGACAGCCGATGCCGCAGAAAAGAGTAATGCGTTTATGATTGTTCAGCAAGTCTGCCAATTGTGCCAAGTCTTCTTCTGCCGGACAGACTTCAGGCGGGGCAGGATAATTTTTTACCGAAGAATCGGCAGAGACGGAAGATGCTTTGGCAAGATCTCCCGGCAGCCCGACGACGGCTACCCCTTTTCGGGTAATGGCTGTCTGAATGGCCGATTGAAGCATACGTGGAAATTGTCCGGGAGTCGTCGCTACTTCATTATAGTAGCTGCAATCGTTAAAGAGCTTTATGGTATTGGTTTCCTGAAAGTATTCAGTTCCGAATTCTCCGCTGGGGATGGTAGAAGCGATTGCAATGACCGGTGCTCCCGACCGTTGGGCATCGTATAGTCCATTGATGAGATGAACATGCCCCGGTCCGCTGCTGCCCGCACAGCATCCTATTCGTCCGGTCAGTTGTGCTTCGGCTGCTGCGGCATAGGCTCCGGTTTCTTCATGACGTACATGTATCCATTGTATTTTATGATTCTTTCTGACAGCTTCGTTTACTTCGTTTAAACTATCGCCCGTCACGGCATAGATACGTTCTACACCGGATTCAACTAAAGTGTCTATCAGTTGTTCTGCTATTTTTTTTGCCATATTTATAATAGGTTTAGGATTGATTCTTAATGTAATAACAGATGTATGCCAAGAAAAGTTCTGTTTTAACATATGCTAATAAGTCCGTTGTGTCGGTACACATCGCGGGTTTTGTGTTAAAAATAATTTTGTAACAACTTTTTAGTATCGGAAAGGAAACAATTGTGATATCCATTTGTTATCTTTATAGGCGAAATCTTAACCTAATGTTTTTAACCTCTTAATAGCAGTAGAAAATGGATAGAAAGCAAATCGGCGTGTATGCCGGTAAAGTCTGGCAATTGTTGAGTAACAATGAGAAATGGGGCTATGGTACCTTAAAGAGAAAGTCCGGGTTGAAGGATAAGGAATTGGGTGCCGCTCTGGGCTGGTTATCGAGAGAAAATAAGATAGAGTTCTACGAATGTGATGAAGAGCTTTATGTATATCTCTGCGTAAATGTTTATATTGGATAAAAGAATGTCTGATGTTTTAATGAGAACAAATTAAATCCCCGAAGGTACATCTTGGTAGATGAGGCTTTGGGGATTCTGTTTTTTTATTCTTTCTCTTTCTTGTGTATTTTCATTTCAATGAGGAAAGCTGTCAGTAGTCCCGCACCGCCGAAGAGAAGTACACATGCGCCATATACGATACTTGCCTGACGTTCCACATCCCAGTTTCTGGAGTTGGTATATCCCGGAAATGCGTTGATACAGATGAAGAAGGCAACCAGCAGACCCAGTCCTATTCCGAGCATCAGCAGACCACTTTTCAAAGATCCGAAAGTGAACCGGGAACGGGAGTAGTTAAGGTTGAGAGATAAGTTGCTGTTAATTTCTCCAGTGTTGAGCTTGTCAGCCAGTTTTTCAATCATGGCTATCCGCTCTTTCTTACATACAAAAAGTTCAAATAATTTGTAGATTCCTAATGTAATAGTACCTACTACCAAGGGAATGGTGATAAAATCCATCATAATTATACTGTTTTTAAGTGAATATTTTCGTTCTTTGTATCGTTTGACGCAGTGGATGGAAAAAGGTTACACAGAAAAGCAGATAATTTGGATTCCTGCATTTTTCCTTTCCCGAACTGTAACCTTTTGTAACGGTCGGCGTCTAAAGAGTCAAGATGGAACAGAAAGACGAATCATACTATATTAAACGCATACTGGAGGGAGAAACGGAACATTTTTCCGTATTTCTTGACCGCTATAGTCGTCCGTTGTATGCGCTGATAGTACAGATTGTCGGTTGCCACGAAGATGCGGAAGAATTGCTTCAGGATGTTTTTCTGAAAGCTTTTCGCCATTTGAATCGTTATAAAGGAGAGTGCCGGTTTTCTACGTGGATTTATCGCATTGCTTACAATGCCGCTATCTCGGCTACCCGGAAAAAGAAGCAGGAACTGCTTTATATAGAAGAGAACACTATTAATAATGTACCCGATGATGTAGCGGACAGTGTGCTTGCCCGGGCAGAGGACGAAGAACAGGTAGATCGTCTGAGCAGGGCAATAGATCAGTTGAACGGAGAAGAGAAAGCATTGATTACTTTGTTCTATTATGAAGAAAAGTCACTGGAAGAGATCGGTGAGGTACTGAAAATATCGATTAGTAATGTAAAGGTCAGACTTCATCGTACCCGGAAAAAGATCTGTGTATTGATGAATAATAAATAAGAAGAGGAGATATGGAAGAGGAAAGAAAGATAAAAGAGAATACGGGCAATATGCTGAAACAAGCATTGGAACGGAGGCAAACGGAACAACTGTCTTCCAATTTTTCGTATCGGATGATGGAGCGTATTCATCTGGAAGCCGAGAAGCAGACGAAACGGAAAACGAGCATAGGGTGGGTGGCTTTGCTGGTATCCGTTCTGGCGTTGGTGGGACTTGGTATCTACGTACTTACTTTTTATCTCGACTTCAGTTTTGCCGGTATTATGCCGAAAATGAATCTCCGGCAGGATTCTTCTTTGTTTGCATTCTATGTATATATTGCTTTGTTGGCGTTGGTCTTGCTCGCGTTAGATTATTGGCTGCATAAGAAGTATATCTGGAAATAATTCTGTTACTTTGCATAACAATTAAAGCATTGCGAAGAAACAAGAAGAAATAATGAGAAGTTTTGCCTCTGACAATAATTCCGGTGTGCATCCATTGGTGATGGAAGCATTGAGCCGGGCGAACGCGGATCATGCGTTAGGTTATGGTGATGATCAATGGACGGAAGAAGCCGTAGCTAAGATAAAAGAAACTTTTACCCCGGACTGTGTACCTCTGTTTGTATTCAATGGTACGGGCAGTAATGTGGTGGCGTTGCAAGTGATGACCCGTCCGTATCATTCTATTTTCTGTGCGGAAACTGCCCATATTTATGTAGACGAATGCGGTTCTCCCGTTAAGATGACCGGTTGCCAGATTCGTCCCATTGCCACAGCCGATGGTAAGCTGACTCCCGAATTAATGCAACCTTATCTGCATGGCTTTGGCGACCAGCACCATTCGCAACCCAGAGCGCTTTACCTTTCCCAATGTACCGAACTCGGAACGATTTATACTCCCGAAGAGCTGAAACGCCTGACTGACTTTGCCCATCTGAACGGTATGTATGTCCACATGGACGGAGCAAGAATAGCCAATGCCTGTGCCGCTCTCCGTCTTTCCCTTAAAGAGCTGACTGTAGACTGTGGTGTAGACATCCTAAGTTTCGGTGGAACTAAAAATGGGCTGATGATGGGAGAATGTGTGATTATATTTAATAAAGATCTGCAAAGAGAAGCCCGCTTTGTCCGAAAGCAATCTGCCCAGTTGGCTTCTAAGATGCGTTATCTTTCCTGTCAGTTTACTGCCTATCTGACCGATGATTTGTGGCTGAAGAATGCCGCTCATGCCAATAAGATGGCAGGCAAGCTTTATCAGGCACTGAAGGAACTGCCGGAAGTTACCTTCACTCAAAAGCCGGAGAGCAACCAGTTGTTTCTGACCATGCCCCGCCCGACTATCGACCGGATGCTGGAATCTTATTTTTTCTATTTCTGGAATGAAGCGAATAATGAGATCCGTCTGGTGACTTCTTTTGATACTACGGAAGAGGATGTAAATCAATTTATTCGACTTTTGAGACGTTAAAAGAGAAGAATGGAACAACAAAAGCGCCTATAATACTGTTGTAATAAGAAGTTTGGGACTAACTTTGTCCCCATATTTTTTCTTATTATGATGGATACTAGACGAAACGGACTAATATTATTGGCGCTATTGTTGTTGACACGAACTACTATACATGCGCAGACTGACTCTATGGGCAAAGATTTGCCGGTAGATTCTGTCTCTATAGTAACGTCGGACTCACTCCAGGCAAAGCGTAGCTTTTTCAAGAAGTTTCTCGACTACTTTAATGACGCCAATAAGGAAAAGAAAAATAAAAAATTCGATTTCAGTGTCATTGGTGGTCCTCATTATTCCAGTGACACAAAGTTTGGGCTTGGATTGGTGGCAGCAGGTCTGTATCGCACAGACCGCAATGATACGATTCTTCCTCCTTCGAATGTTTCTCTTTATGGAGATGTCTCTACTGTTGGATTCTACCTGTTGGGTGTAAGAGGCAATCACCTGTTCCCACAAGAAAAATACCGCTTGAATTATAACCTTTATTTTTATTCTTTCCCCAGCCTTTATTGGGGAAGGGGATATGATAATGGAGCGAACTCTGATAATGAAAGTGACTATAAACGCTTTCAGGCACAGGTGAAAGTAGACTTCATGTTCCGTGTAGCGAAGAGTTTCTATATCGGGCCAACGGCTGTGTTCGATTATATAGACGGACGTGACCTTGAGAAACCGGAGCTTTGGGAAGGCATGTCGGCACGGACTACCAATACGAGTCTCGGGCTTTCCCTCCTTTATGATTCCCGTGATTTTCTGACAAATGCCTATCGGGGATATTATCTGCGGATCGACCAACGATTTAGTCCGGCTTTTCTTGGCAATAAATATGCTTTCAGCAGTACGGAACTGACGACCAGCTATTACCATTCGGTATGGAAAGGCGGGGTATTGGCAGGGCAGTTTCACACTTTGCTGAATTATGGCAATCCTCCGTGGGGATTGATGGCAACACTCGGAAGTTCTTACTCGATGCGTGGTTATTATGAAGGGCGCTATCGCGACAAGTGTGCAATGGATGCACAGATAGAACTCCGTCAGCATGTCTGGAAGCGGAATGGAGTTGCCGTATGGGCAGGAGCGGGAACTGTATTTCCGCGCTTCTCCAATTTTACGCCGAAACATATTCTTCCCAATTACGGTTTCGGCTACCGCTGGGAATTTAAGAAGAGAGTAAATGTACGTTTGGATTTAGGGTTTGGCAAGCACCAGACCGGATTTATATTTAATATCAATGAAGCTTTTTAAGAACATAAAGAAATGGTTTGAAAATCAGGAACACTTGTTCTATTTGTTCCTGATTGTTCTGATAATGCCCAACATCGTTCTGTGTTTTACAGAACCTTTGCCGCTAATGGCGAAAGTATGCAATGTGTTGTTGCCTTTTGCCTGTTACTATCTGTTGATGACTTTGTCCCGCAACTGTGGTAAGATGCTTTGGATTCTGTTCGTGTTCCTGTTTTTCGGAGCCTTCCAGATCGTGCTGCTTTATCTGTTCGGACAGTCCATCATCGCTGTAGATATGTTTCTGAATTTGGTAACGACCAATTCGAGTGAAGCGATGGAATTGCTGGACAACTTATTGCCGGCTATCGTCACTGTAGTCCTGCTATATATCCCTGCTCTCATATTGGGTATGATTTCTATTCTCCGCAAGCGCCGGCTTTCTGTGGAATTTATCCGCAGAGAACGGAAAAGAGCTTTTGTGCTGCTGGGAATCTCCCTTCTGACTCTTGCCGGTGCTTATTGGGAAGACTCCCGGTATGAACTGAAATCGGACCTGTACCCTTTCAATGTATGCTATAACGTGGGACTTGCTTTTCAACGGACAGCATTGACACAAAATTACCACCACACCTCGAAAGAATTCACTTTTCATGCTAAAGCCACTCATCCGGCGGATAAGCGCGAAGTGTACGTAATGGTAGTAGGAGAAACATCCCGCGCATTGAACTGGCAACTATACGGATATGAACGTGAGACAAATCCACTGTTGTCCCGTCAACCGGGAATCGTTGCTTTCCCGAAAGTTCTGACAGAATCCAATACCACCCACAAAAGCGTACCCATGCTGATGTCCGGTATTACCGCCTGTAACTTCGATTCCATTTACTATCAGAAAGGAATCATCACAGCCTTTAGCGAAGCTGGTTACCGGACGGCCTTTTTTTCCAATCAGCGTTATAATCATTCTTTCATCGATTTCTTCGGGATGGAAGCCGACACATTTGATTTTATAAAAGAAGACTCGCCGGATGCGGCATACAATCCTTCCGACGATGAACTGCTGAAACTGGTAGAAAAAGAATTGGCGAAAGGGAACCGGAAACAGTTTATCGTGCTTCATACATACGGTTCTCATTTCAATTACCGCGAACGTTATCCGTCGGAAGATGCCTTCTTCCTGCCTGACTATCCGGTAGAAGCAGAAGTAAAGTATCGTGATAATCTGGTGAATGCTTACGATAACACTATCCGTTATACGGATGGTTTCCTGGCACGTCTGATTCATATGCTTGAAGAGCAGCAGGTGGATGCTGCCATGCTCTACACCTCTGATCACGGAGAAGATATTTTTGATGATTCGCGTCATCTGTTTCTTCATGCTTCTCCGGTTCCTTCTTATTATCAACTCCATGTCCCTTTCCTGATATGGATGTCCGACATCTATCGGGAAACGTATCCGGAACATTGGAAAGCAATGGTGGAGAATAAGGATAAAAATATATCTTCCAGCTGTTCGTTCTTTCCTACCATGCTGGAACTGGGGGGAGTGGAAACCTCTTATCGCAACGACGCATACTCTGTGGTCAGCCCTCTTTACACCATGAAGCCGAGAGTATATCTGAATGACCATAATGAACCCCGTCCGTTAGATGATCTGGGAATGAGAAAGCCGGACTTCCAGATGCTGAAAGCAACAGGATTTAAGTATTAGGTATCAGGTATTGATCGTAGCGTCGTGTAGCTCTGCCTATACAGCTACGGTGTAATACCTAATACTTATTCATTAATCCTTGTTAATTCTTTTATCCAAAAGCAGGATTGGCGTGTTATTTGCGATATAGAAGTATGAACGATTAAATTCATAAAACATGGCCTATATAGATTATTATAAGATTCTTGGAGTTGACAAAAGTGCTTCTCAGGATGATATAAAAAAGGCTTTTCGTAAGTTGGCCCGTAAGTATCATCCTGACCTGAACCCTAATGACCCGAGTGCAAAGGACAAGTTTCAGGAGATAAATGAAGCCAATGAAGTATTGAGTGACCCCGAGAAACGTAAGAAGTATGACGAATACGGGGAGCACTGGAAACATGCTGATGAGTTCGAAGCTCAGAAAAGAGCACAGCAACAAGCAGGTGGCTATGGCGGTGCCGGCGGATTCGGAGGATTCGGTGGTGCAGGTCAGGGATTCTCTGATGGCAACGGAACATATTGGTATTCGTCCGACGGTGGTGAAGGGTTCTCCGGAGGCAATGCCGGTGGTTTCTCTGATTTCTTCGAATCGATGTTCGGACATCGGGGCAGGGGACAAGGCTCTGCCGGATTCCGTGGACAGGACTTTAATGCTGAACTTCATCTTTCCCTTCGTGATGCTGCTCAGACGCATAAACAGATATTGACCGTTAATGGTAAACAAGTACGTATTACCATTCCGGCAGGTGTGGCCGACGGACAGGTGATTAAACTGAAAGGCTACGGAGCCGAAGGGGTGAACGGAGGCCCGGCAGGTGACCTGTACATCACGTTCGTCATTGCCGAAGACCCTGTGTTCAAACGCTTGGGTGATGATTTGTACGTAGATGTGGAAGTAGACCTCTATACTGCTGTATTAGGTGGTGAAAAAGTGGTTGACACGCTGGACGGTAAAGTGAAGCTGAAGATTAAGCCGGAGACTCAGAACGGTACGAAAGTACGTCTGAAAGGTAAGGGATTCCCGGTTTATAAGAAGGAAGGACAATCCGGTGACTTGATAGTGACCTATTCCGTCAAGATTCCGACGAATCTGACAGAAGCGCAGAAGGAGTTGTTCCGTCAATTACAGAGTATGAACTAAAATGAATGAGCACTATGCAGACCGAATTAATTATTGTCAGTGAATACTGTCACAAATGTCATATTGAACCTTCATTCATTGAGATGCTGGAAGAAGGTGGTTTGATAACTGTACGTACCGAAGCCGGCGAGCATTATCTGCTTGTCTCCGAACTTCCGAATGTGGAACGTTATAGCCGGATGTACTATGACTTATCCATTAATATGGAAGGCATCGACGCCATTCATCATATGCTGGAAAGGATGGAAGGGATGAGGCGTGAAATTGCTTCTCTCCGCAAACAACTCATGCTGTTTCGGGAAAAAGAAATAGAAGAAGCAGACTGGTAAAATGAAGCCTCTGTTTGGTGCAAACGGAGGCTCTATTTATAGTAAACAGAGGCTCTGATTCATATGAACGGAGCCTCTGTTTTATTAGGACGGTTACAGTACAAAGAAAGCTATCCGATGTACGTACAGATTTCTCTCAGATAGCGTGCATCCGTTTCATCAAAGCTATTCAGCGTATCGCTGTCGATGTCCAGCACTCCGATGACATTTCCCTCTTTTATAACAGGCACTACTATTTCCGACTTGGAGTTGGAACTGCAAGCTATATGGCCGGGAAACTGCTCTACATCAGGAACAATCAGCGTCTGCGCCTCCTTCCATGCCGTACCGCAAACTCCTCTGCCGAAACGAATGCGTGTGCAGGCGATAGGCCCTTGAAACGGTGCTAATACAAGTTCGTCGCCTTCCACCAGATAAAAGCCCACCCAGAAAAAGTGGAAAGTCTGCTTCAGTGCGGCAGCTATATTCGCCAAGTTAGCGATAAGATTCGTTTCTGAACTTACCAATGCTTGTAGCTGTGGAAGCAGCTCACGATATTTCTCTTCCTTGCTGCCTGTGTGGATCAGTAAATTTTCTGCCATTTCTTTTCTATTTGATTTGGTTTAAGATACCAGGGTCTTTTATCTTGTCATCTTCTGCGAAGAAAATGATTTTCGTCAGTATCTCCGCAGTTTTCGGGTCTTCATCTACAAAAGGCAGGAACAGTCGTCCGCGACTTTGCGAGTGTACCGGAAGAACGGCTATTTGTGCGCCGCCTTCTTTATGAATAACACCGCTGCCCAGATGAATGTTGTATTTGCCCAACTTGCCTTCGATGTATGCAAAGTTTCCTTTTACCTTCACGTTGTTGAAATGGAACAAAGGCAGCGTGAGTTCCACCAATGCACGGCGCATCTCAATTGTAGAATGACTGGTTTCCGGATCTACACTTCCGGCATGTGCCACACTGACAGCAAGATCCACGTCTCTCATCACTTCGGAGAAGATCACGGGCGGAATCTCCGAAATCTTCATCGGCTTATAATCCTGACGGTTGTGGAAGCAGACAAATTCCAGTGTGGGAGCTTCGATGTCGGCAGGAGAGAACCAGTCCGCCATCGCATAGATGGTGGCGATAATGTTCTCTTTATAATATATCTTCTGAAGCCCGTCCTCGTAGTCGGCTACCCAGCGGCGTCCTTTCAGTACGGCAACCGTTTTCTGCGGCTGAATCTGATTTCCGGCATACCGGCGGGATTGCGTAGCATCTTCCTCTTCCGGGGTGGGAAGATACAATTCGCGGAATACCTGCTTGAAAGGCTGGCGGATGGATTTGTCGAACAGGAATTTCTGATAGGCATGCCAGTTGCCGCTTGCATGCAAGTCTGTGGGGTGAGCAATGCGCAACTCATCTTTCGGAGTCAGCGGAAGACACATGTTGTCGGCTGTAATCAATAATCCGTCAGTATAGAAACCAGTCCTGCCATTGCTGGTGAAGACCAGATTTTTCAGTAACGGCCAGATCACCGGGTTCTTCATCAGTTTACGCAATTCGCTTTCTTCAAAACGGGTACAGTCTTCCATTGCCTGTTCGAGCATGATACGCGAACGGGCGTGCTGGTCTTTCAGTTTTTTGTGTACCGCTTTCAGTTCTTCCACGTATGGATGCTTTTTCAGTTTGGGAGGCAGGCTGTTCAGTTCTTTTCCGGCTCTTAGTTGTTTGATTTCCGGTTTGCCCTCATTGTTGACCTGCACGTATACTTCCACGCCCTCTATTTCTTTAGGGGTCAGGTAAGGGATGATTTCTTTGACCAGTTCCGTCTCCATGCTCCATGTCAGGCGGGTGACATCTCCGTAACCGGAGTTGCGTGCCAGGTTTTGCAGGGCGATAGCGACTGCTTTCTTTTCGCTTTCCTGCCTTTGTGCGCCGAATTCCTTGCTTTCTTTCAGGAACTTTTGCAGGAACTGATAACGTTCGAGCAATTCTTTATCCGCTTTCCGTCCCAACGGGATCAGCCCGTAGCTCATCAGCAGGTCTTTATTTCGCTTCGCTATGATTTCTTTTTTTGCATCTGCCGCTTTCGTCTTACCGTTGACGGCATCGGCAAATTTACGGGCACGGGTATGAGTATTGCTTAACGAAATATACTTGGCAGCATTGTATACTACCTCAAAACGTTCCTTGCCGATGGTCTTATAAGCCTCCTTGAACCAGCTGATGTCAAAAGCACCTTCCTGAAGGTCTTCTATATCAATCGGGGTGTAGCGGGCGATGATCGCTTTCTTCTTATCGTCGAAACACTCGCTGGTATGGGCATGGAAGTAGTAGGCGGCACTTTCCAGCCCTTTCCATCCGGTCGCTTTTTCGGTGAGTTCCAGCCATTGCGGGGCGAACATGGCAGCTTCCACCAGTCGTATATGGCTGATGTCGGCTTGGCGGGCCAGCTCCTTCAGTGTATCACTGTCATCGTCCGGAGATGGATAACAGGCATGGAGCAGACTGCTCAATACTCCCCGTTTGGTGTTGCGCCAGTTGTAACTGTCGCGGATGAAAGTGTCTTTGCCGAACGCTTGCAGGATGCGGATCAGTGTTTCCGCTCCGTAGACACGGTGCAGTTCTTCAGCCAGGCGGGTGACTTGGGTTTCGGAGTCTCCCCGTTGCAGCTCTATTTCCAGAATCCGGTTCACTACCTTCTGTGTCAGCGAATGGAAGAGAGGATGACAACGGTCGTCCAATGCCGTAGTCACATCTTTGATGCGTGTGGGGGAATTGATACGTCCCATCAGTTCCCTGTATATTTCTTCGGCAGGAATGAGCCCTAACATCCATGCGTGGGCAAAGTCCATACTTTGCAGGTAGACTTCGGTCTCTTCCAGTTCGGGAGTATGTTCCATGTAATTGGTGAGCTTGTAGAGCTGGTAGCGTACGGTGAAATAACGGGTGAAGAGCGCATCATTGATGGGATGCTGAGGCGCATCAAGCCAGAAGCGTACGAACTTGTTGTTATGTATCGGATAAACGATCTCCCTTGCTCCGTATTCTTGTTTGTCTCTGAGCCATGTATGCTTATTGGTGTATTGACGGAAGATATTCTTCGCATTGAGCAGGGGCAGCAACTGTAAAAGCATATTGACGGAGAACTGCTGATAGGTTGCTTCATTTCTGTACTCATGTGCCAGTCCGTCGATAATATCCTCTATCTGTGTGTAATAAGTCAGCTTGCGGAGTGACTTTTGTAACCCGCGGTAAGTGAAGCCTGCATACATCTTATTGATAAGCGGTTCGAACGTGTTGAGCGATTGGATAGCCGCTTCTTTGTCTTCCTGCTCTTCTTCGTCAAATTCATCGTCCTCGTCGTCTTCTATTTCATTAGGAGCGCCGGTAGATGCCAGCATGAATTTCATCATCAGCAACTTGTCGTAACTTCCGATTTCCTGTTGGTAGAAATCCTGCCAGAGCTCCGGGAGTCCGAGTTCGCTCAGTCCGTCGTAGTGCTTGTACCAGTTCAGTAACACACTGTTGCCCACCAGACGTACCTCGCCGTATTTATCAGTGAATTCGTCTTCTTTATGTTTTTCGATATATTTGTTCAGCTTGTCGAAGATTGCCTTGGCTTTTCCCAGACGGATAAACTCAAATGCTTTCTTAACGTTGAATCCGGCATCGGGAGTAATAGCGGGCAGGTTGACCTCAAACGCGGGATCGTATAACCCGAAGCCATTCTCTCGGGTATAGTTACTTGTCGTACTCTGTTCCGTGCCGTCTCCGATGAGCGATTCGATCAGAATCTTCTCCTTGGCATTCGGCTTCTGAATCTCTCTGACTGTGGACAGCAGTTCCCGATAACTCTCCTTTAGGAAATCTACGTTACGGATGGTCTTCATCATATCCAGTCCTGCCAGGCGACGTTCGGCATTCTTGTTGCTCAGCAATCGGCGGATACTGCCGGTCAGTTGTTCTTTCGGCTGTTTCATCAGCAGGTTGATGGCATTGATGCGCATCTCACTATATTTGAAACGGAGCAGTTCTTCTATACTCTGATATTGTTCGGGGGACAGGGACATTTCGGACAATACCTTGTATGCCTCGTCCCGTATGTCTGTCGAGCGGTCACCGAGCGATTGCAGCACATATTCCTGTTCCACTTTGCTTTCGGTATGGGCCATAACGATTCCGATATAGCTGGCACGGCTGTAAGACTCTAGTGCGGGAAGATACTCGCAAAGTTCCTCCCTCAGCCGGGCATCGTTGGTCATCCATGCGATGTACGCCATTTTGAGAACTACGTCCGAACGGGTAAGTATGATGCTGTCCCAGGGAAATACGTAGGGTGAATAAGTCTCCTTGGCAGAAATGGACTGATAGACTTGTTTCAGGTATTCGTATTGGCGGACAGCCTCTTCCGGTGTTTCAAAATAATCGCTGAGTGCGGGAGTCTCCTTATTATCGCTATACCGGCTCAGATAAAGACCGTCCATATAAAGAGGAAGGATGGCCGCCACGACTTTTGGGTCGTCGTGCCACACTTCGAATGCGTCTTTGCTGATCAGATGATTCATTTGAGATGATTGCGTACAGCGCAGGAAGTACAATAACGTCTGTATCTGATGCTTGGCACCTTTTCTGATGATATCCGGCACGATGACTCTTATCTCATCAGTATCATAGAATCCGATGCTCCACAAAGCCAGATAAAGTTCGACTGTATCTTTGCTTTGCAGGGTGTTGCGGGCAGCTTCGGGATGATTCAGGAAATTCCAGATCAGATCTACATACTTGTTGGTGATCCGTTCGCTGCTGTCCTGTTCACCGATTCCGGTGCATACGGCGATGCTTCGTTTGACGGAGGCAAAACGTTGCAGCCCATTGTGATAGATAATGGAGAACAGGTAGAGGTAACTTTCGGGGCATCCTTCGTCCATCGTTTCTACGATGGCTTGGCGCAGTCCTTCCTGTAGTTTGGCAGCCAGCAGCAGTTTGCCTTCCAATTCCAGCAACGGACGGTGTCCGCTGATGGCGATGGCGTGGAGATACCAGCGTTGCAGGCGGTTAGCGTTGTTTTCGCTGGTCAGTACTTGATGCAGGTATTCGATAACAGTTTCGTTACCTTGTGCTATTTGGGCAGCCAGCCAGTAGGAAGAGTTCATATAGCCACTGAATTCTTCTATATCTTCCGGTGTATTTCCTCCTTTTAAGATGGCCTCTACCGAGAATCCGGTGGCACGCAACTTCAGAAACTGGAGCCATGCGTCTCTGGCGTGGTCCAGATGGTTGGACGGATGAGTGGAGCGCTGGGCGCGGCGGTCGTATCCGATGGTATGCGGGCAGCGTGCTTCGAGTTGCAGATAAGTACGGAACAAAGTGGCAAATTCGTCGCCCAGCATATAGTGGAACAGTTTGTGCAGCTTGCCGTCCATCAGGTTGGCAATGCTTTCGATGTTTTCTTCCCGGATGATTTCTTCCAGACGGGGTTCCAGTATCTCACTGAATATACCATATCGGCCTCCCATATCCAAATCTTCCATGAACATGTCGAACAGGGTAAGCGTTTCCGGCTCCAGACTTGTTTTTTCCTTTAGTAAACTCTCCAAATAGGGGTTTAGCAGCTTGTTCAATTTGTCGTTGTAAGTAATTCTCATGACTTTAAGCTTTTAGAGTTTTTATTTCAGTTACCAAAGTCTTCCTGACAGCATTGCCAGCCGGATAAAGGTAAGTGTAGATTCTTCTTTCAGTTGGATGGGGGAGGATAACTCTCCGAGTTCCGCATCATTCAGAAAGATGCGGAAGATTCCGTCTTCATAAGATTGCAGAGCATTGATGATGGCTTCGGCTTCTGCAGCCGGCTTGCCGTTATAGTTGGCTCCAAAGTCTACTTTGCCGGCGGCGGCCTTGTCCTCCATCTCTTCGCGGGTGAGGTATTTCAGCATTTCACTTTGTAGCAGGCGTTCGTTGTATTCGCTTACTTGCCAGCTGACAACCGCTTCAATCAGCTCCTGTACACTGGCAGGAGCAACGGGGAAATCGACCGGCATCTTTTCGATGCTGCATTTCCTTTTTCCTAATTGTTTCACTTGTATATATGCTTTCATACTTATTCTTATTTATCAAGTTGAGTTCCCATCGGAGCATAAAAACGGACTTCACGAAGAGTGATCTCTTCGATATTCCATTTAATTTTCTGAGACGCTTCGAGTGCCAGTATCAGAATTTGTGTATTTGATAAATCTGCAAAATGTAGCTTATCCTCGTGTAAAGGTCTGAGTCTAAACGTCATATTTCCCTCTTTTAATAAGTTGTAGATTGCTATTACTCTCTTTTTGTACAAAAGTACTGAATAATAATGAAAAAGGAGTGAAATGGGAGGGGGATATTTTTGAGGACAATGAGAATACTAATGTTGTGAGATTTAGTAAGTTCCCTTTGGAAAGAAGAGGACAAAAAAAGCATCCGCTTCGTTAGAAGGGATGCTTTTATCGTGAATCACCCTTTCCGGGTTATTTTTTGTAGAAAGCCAAGTCTTCTTTATCCATATTCTTGATAAAGTTAGTATGCTTCGTTACTTCCGCTTCTGCGAAGTTCAGATATACATGTGCAGACTTGGAGAACAGGTCGGCAGCTTTGCTTGCATCCTGAATCAGCAGGTGGCACATGATGATATCAGCAGCCATTTCCATCAGTCTGCGGGCTGTGAAGTCGAGCAGTTCCTGATCCTGAGCCTCTTTAACGGCATTGGTGCTGGCTTCGAACTGGTCAGCCATCTTTTTCAGGCGAGACATCAGCGGTTCCATTTCCGGTGAGCAGGGAACGGTTTCGAATTCGCGGATGGTAGCAAGGTAAGAACCGTTGGTTACGTAGCGGATAGCAGCTACAGTCTGCAACTGAGTCGTACCTTCGTAGATGCTGGTGATACGTGCGTCGCGGTAGATGCGCTGGCAGGCATATTCCATCATGAAGCCCGAACCTCCGTGAATCTGGATACAGTCGTAAGCATTCTGATTAGCGTATTCAGAGTTCATACCTTTGGCAAGCGGAGTGAAGCTGTCTGCCAGTTTGGCGTATTTCTTCTGTTCCAGACGTTCTTCCGGAGTCAGTTTGCGTTCGCGGGAGATGTCATCCAGTGCTTTGTAGATGTCTACGTAGCGGGCTGTCTGATAAAGCAGTGCACGTCCGGCATCCAGTTTTCCTTTCATAATGGCCAGCATGTCGTATACGGCAGGGAACTCGATAATTGCTTTTCCGAACTGCTTGCGGTCTTTGGCATACGCCAGTCCTTCGTTGTAAGCAGCCTGGCTCAATCCTACCGATTGTGCGGCGATACCCAGACGGGCACCGTTCATCAAGGCCATTACGTATTTGATCAGACCGAGTTTGCGGTCACCGCAAAGTTCGGCTTTTGCATTCTTATAAACCAGTTCGCAGGTAGGAGAACCGTGAATACCTAACTTATGTTCGATACGGCGTACATCAACACCGCCCTGACGTTTGTCATAGATGAACATAGACAGACCACGACCATCTCTGGTTCCTTCTTCCGAACGGGCAAGTACCAGATGGATATCTGCGTCGCCGTTGGTGATGAAACGTTTCACACCGTTCAGCAGCCAGCATCCGTCTTTTTCGCTGTAAGTTGCTTTCAGCATCACTGCCTGAAGGTCGGAACCGGCATCCGGTTCGGTGAGGTCCATAGACATCGTTTCGCCCTGGCATACGCGAGGGATGAAACGGCTGTGCTGGTCGGCATTACCGAATTCATACAGTGTTTCGATACAGTCCTGCAGAGACCAGATGTTTCCGAAACCTGCATCGGCAGCGGCAACGATTTCAGCACACATGGTGTACGGAGTGATCGGGAAGTTCAGACCACCGAAACGGCGGGGCATTGTCATTCCGTTCAGTCCGGCTTTCACCATCGCGTCCAGATTTTCTTTCGTACCGGAAGCGTATTCCACCCGTCCGTTGGCACAGTGAGGACCTTCTTCGTCAACGCCTTCAGCGTTTGCATTGATAATTTCGCCTGTTATTTCTCCGGTGATCTCCAATACTTTATCGTAAGAGTCGAGTGCATCCTCAAAATCCAGGGGAGCGTAGTCGAATTCATCTTTATCTCTGTAGTTGCGTTCTTTGAGTTCGCAAATACGTTTCATCATCGGATTGTTCAAGTGATACTTGAGTTCCGGTATTTCTGTGTAAAAATTTGCCATCTTTCTTTACTTGCTATTCTGTTTATAATACTTAATCATCTTCGGCACAACTTCTTCGATGGTTCCGTTGATTACGTAGTCGGCAATCGTATTGATCGGAGCATCCGGATCGTTGTTGATAGAGATGATGATACCACTTTCCTGCATACCGGCGATATGCTGGATTTGTCCTGAGATACCACAAGCAATGTAGAGTTTCGGACGAACCGTTACACCTGTCTGACCAATCTGACGGTCATGTTCTGCAAAACCTGCGTCGACAGCGGCGCGGCTTGCACCTACTTCTGCGTGAAGTTCTTTGGCCAGGCTGAACAGCAAGTCGAAGTTTTCTTTGGAACCTACTCCGTAACCACCGGCGATGATGATCGGAGAGCCTTTCAGGTTGTTCTTCGCTTTTTCTACGTGGCGTTCGATTACTTTGACCACATAGTCTGTGTCGGCTACGTACTTCTTCACATCGTGGCGGATCACTTCTCCCTGATAAGCCGGAGAAACGATTTCCTTCTTCATCACACCTTCGCGAACGGTTGCCATCTGTGGGCGGTGTTCGGGGTTCACGATCGTTGCAACGATGTTACCGCCGAATGCCGGACGGATCTGGTACAACAGGTTTTTATAAACTATTCCTGCTTTCTTGTCTTCGTGGTCGCCGATTTCCAGTGAGGTACAGTCGGCAGTCAAACCGCTGGTCAAAGCAGAGGAAACACGCGGACCGAGGTCACGACCGATAACGGTTGCACCCATCAGGCAGATTTGCGGTTTTTCTTCTTTGAAGAGATTGACCAGAATAGAAGTGTGGGGAAGTGAAGTATAGGGATAAAGTCCTTTGCCGTCGAAAACGTGGAGTTTGTCTACTCCGTAAGGAAGGATTTGCTTTTCAATTTCTTTGAGGCCGGTGCCGGCAACTACTGCTTCGAGTTGGCAGTTGAGTTCGTTAGCCAACGAACGACCTTTTGTCAGAAGCTCCAGGCTGACGTCTGCGACGATGCCTTCTTCTATTTCGCAATATACAAATAAGTTATTCATGATTATCCGATGGTATGGTTAGCTAACAGTTCAACAATCAGTTCTTCCACATCACGGTCGCTGCCGCTGATGGTTTTGCTCTCTTTAGCCTGGAACACGATGTTCTGAATGGCTTTTACTTTCGTAGGCGAACCGGAAAGACCACACTGGGCGAGGTCACCGTTTACATCCGCTACGCTCCATTCTGTCAGATTCAGATAGTCGCGCTTGTCATACAAGTCGGTATAGTCGAGGTTACCTTGTTGTTTTTCCGTCACGGTTTTAGCATGTTTGTACTTCTGCACCAGCTTCGCGTTGCGCGGGCGGCAGGGAGCAGCCGAGCCGTTGACTGTGATAACGATAGGCAGCGGACCTTCCACTGTTTCAACACCACCGTCGATGTGGCGTTTCACTTTGATTTTGCCGTCACCTACTTCGAGAATCTCTTCAGCGTATGTGATTTGCGTCAGTCCAAGTTTTTCTGCCACCTGCGGACCTACCTGTGCCGTATCACCGTCGATAGCCTGACGACCGCCGATAATAATGTCGCACTCACCGATTTTGCGGATAGCAGTTGCCAGAGCGTAGCTTGTAGCCAGCGTATCTGCACCGGCAAAAGCACGGTCAGTCAGCAAATAACCATTATCGGCACCACGGAAAAGTCCTTCACGAATAATATCAGCAGCGCGTCCCGGTCCCATTGTCAGAATGGTTACGGTAGAGCCTGGGTGAGCATCTTTCAGGCGAAGAGCTTGCTCAAGGGCATTCAGGTCTTCGGGGTTGAAGATGGCAGGGAGTGCCGCACGGTTAATAGTGCCGTCGGCTTTCATGGCATCTTTCCCAACGTTACGTGTGTCGGGAACTTGTTTTGCCAATACAACAATTTTCAAACTCATGCTATTAATTTTAGTATTAGTATTTCTACAAGTTAGCAGCCAGTAGTCAAGTAGTAAGTATCTTGCTATTCAAACTATCCGGTTAACTATCAGCGTGCAAAATTACTCAAACACTTGGTTCTGACAAGAAATACGAGTAAAAAATGCACAGTATTAAGTTTTTTGAGCAAATGAGGAGGAAAATAAACTTATATTTCAATCATAAACTGAAGCCGACTACAAAGTAGAGTTGCTCTTCGTAGGGGTTGGCTATCAGCTTTCCGAATACGGGCAGTGAGAATGTGGAGGTAATCTTCAATTCTTTGCTGGCGGAAAGCCCTGCGTTGACAACATTGAACTTGTCTGAATACATGCCTTCCCACGGAGTGAAGCCTGCTTCGAGGGCAAAATCCACTCCTTTTATGTGAAACGGATAGCTGAGTTCGCAGTAGCTGGACCAGGCGCGTTTTCCGTTTTCGCGATAGTCATTGCCGGCAAATGTGGTGTACCAACTCACCGAAAGCGGGAATTTCTCGCAAAGCATGTATCCGGCACCGGCTTCGAAAGTATGTCCGGTGGAGTGTGCTTTATAATTGAAATATTTGAAAGGTTCGTCTTCCGTTTGAGTAAAATAGTTGTTGGCATATAAGGTAAGGTTCTTATATTCGTACTCCAGTGAGAGGTCAATCTCGTTGTTCTTATGACGGAATTCTGTCGACCCCCAGGCGTAGACGGTCAGCCCTTTCCAGTTGAAGCCAAGTGAAGGCTGAACGCTGGCATTGCCGCTGTCCATACCTCTCCAGATATAGCTGCTGACAAAATCTGCATTAACAAAGACTTCCTGCGCCTGTGTATAAACGGCGCAAAATAAGATTGCAATAAGTAGGAGTTGTTTTTTCATTTTATGGTCTTGTTGCTTACGAGTTAGCGTCTTGTTGTTTACGGGCGGCAAAGATACGGCATTTTTTCTTTTCTTAAAAGATGCCTTCCTATTTTGTACAGTCTGCCGGAGTTAATGGTCAATGGTCTGTTTATTAGTATCTTTCCTACGTTAGATTAACATCTTCGGGTAGTAACAAGGCTTCGTTTCATGTACGTGATTCTGTCGGTTCACGTACATGAACCAACGGGATCACGTATGTAGACCGGTGGGATCACATACGTGAAGCGAAGGCAGATGACGCTCGGAAGTGCTTGGGGAAGCCTTGTTCTCCTATTGGAGCTACGGAGTTTTACTCTAATATGTGGCATGTGGGGAACGGAAAAAGGTGATAATAGAAAATGTCTCCATGTCTATTATCACCTTATTATCACCGCGTATTGTCACTTTTACTTTTCTGGTTGATAGGGTATTAACTGCGAAAAGTGACAAGTGACAATAGAAATTGCAATTTTAACTCCTTAGTAGTTCTAGAATGTGACGTCCATTTTCAGTACGAAAGTGCGGGGAGCAGCTACAGCCATCGGACGGTAGCTATATTCCTTATTCAGCAAATTGTTGACCATAAACTGGAAGGCGACTTCTTTCGTAGCTTTTACTCCGAAGCGTAAATCAACGGTTGCATAGTCCGTATTATGTTTTTTCCAATAGCTCGCCAGCGTTTCTCCTCTTGACTGCCCGAAGAGAATGGTACGTACATAATCCATCAGATCTTTCTGTTGTTTTTCTCGTTCATCCAGCATCAGATAATCCACAGCAAGAATTTTACTCTTCCAGGCCACATTTGCGCCGAGGTTGATACGCTTCCACTGGAAGTCTACCGTAGCTTTGAAAGTATGTTTCGGACGATATTTCAGATACTTGCCCGTATTCGATTTTTCTTTCATCTGGAGGGCATCGGAGTAGGTATCTTCCAACTCGTTGCGCTCTTTGTAGTCGGCATCACGGGGTTCGGTATATACATATCCTAAGTTGTAGAACAATTTTGTATTCTTATTGAAGTTATAAACTCCGTTTGTTGATATTTCCATTCCATAGATTTGCGCTTTCGATACGTTGTGGAACTGTGCCCCGATGCCGAATCCCTTGCCGTCCATCAGCATCCGGATGGCATCACTGATACTGTTGATCATGCTATAATCCGCATTGTTGAACAGACCGAACTGGAATTCGACCATGTCTTTATATTCGGTATAGAATCCGGCTACATCGACAAATCCCTGGAAATTGCCGATTTTGTATCCTTGTTTGAATCCTAGTTCCGCATTGTATCCTTTCTCCGGTTTGATATCGAGGTTCGGATAAATGCCTACTCCTCCGATATCTTTGCGGAGATACTTCTCGTTGATGGACGGATTGCGGTAACCCTGACCTATACTGGCACGGATAAAGCTATAGTCGGCTAACTGGTAATTCAGTCCGGCACGGAATACGGGACGGAACGGAACTTTGGTTCCGAGTATCTTTGTTTCCGCTTCGCGGTAATGGTTGTCCACGCGATAATATTCGGCACGTACTCCTGCCGATACGCTCAGACGGTCCCAGAAACGCTGGTCGTACTGGAAGAAGGCAGCCACGTTATCACTTTTGTATACCTCGTCCATAATGGAGGAATCATAACGGACGTGCTCGTAAGTCATTCCGGTAGTGATCTGTGCACCGCCGTCCCATTTCTTGTTGAACTGGTAGTCGAGATAATAATTGTAGCTTTTGTCCGTTTTAGTCTTTGAATCATTTCTGGACGGATTCATTACGTTTGATAGCCACGGGATAAGGTCGCTGGGCAGTTGTCCGTTCTGTATGCTGCCCAGATCGCCGGGGAGCCCGTTGTCCATGACCCAGGAGATAAGGTCGCAGTAGTCTGCCGTTGTCGCGTTCGGGAAGATGTTGCCCAGTGAAGTGAATACTCCGTTCATGGCATCTTCCAGATTTCCGTTGATGAGGCCCGACCCGATACCTACCAGTGCCGGGTAGAGGGAGCTGTAGTCGCCTCCTGCAATGTTCTGGATGGTCTGTGCATTGGTGCCCATATTTCCCAGGATATCGGTGATCGATGCACCCGAACTCGGACGTACAATATTGTCGGCACTATGGTAGAAGCGGCCTTTGATCTTGTGGGAAGTTCCGTTCTCCGGATTCACGTAGTTGATGAACGGGTCGATGTGGAAGTTGTTTTCTTCCCGTCCCATATTGGTGAAAGGAGAGGGCTTATAAACTTCGGTCGGTGATCTCCAGATAAAGAAGTCTCCGTACTGGTTGGTCAGGAAGTCCACATTCAGCCCGTAGTTGAGTATCTTCATTCCCATGTCCGGCTGGTGGTAAGTCAGGTTGCCGCCCATACGGAACCGTTTGTTGTATCCCTGCTGGCGGTATCCTTCGTCAGTGAACAGATTGATGCTTCCGCTGACATCGAAATGACCGATACGACGGGAATGGGAAAGGTCGAAGCCTTCATAAATCGGATTTCTTATTCCGCTCAGCAGGCTGCCGCGCAGGATAGGTTTCACCGAATATTTTCCGTCTTTCCAGAAGCTTTTGTCACTCCATTGGTATTCGTCGTTCTCCGCATCGCCATATACACCGACGTATGCGCTGAAGCGGGTTTTCGGTGTCAGTCCCGGACGGGCGGTACGTATATTGATGATACCGTTCAAGGCTGACGAACCGTATAATACGGAAGAGGCGCCCTTGATCACTTCTACCTGCTCGATGTTTTCGAGGGGTACGGTATTCCAGTTGATTTCTCCCGTTTTAGGATTCAGCGTACTCATTCCGTCTACCAGAATTTGGCTGCGGGCACCTACACCGTAGGTCCATCCGCTGCCTCCACGCATGGAAGGCTGTTTGTCTACGATGTCCACACCGGGCAGTGTGCGGAGCGTGGAAGTAATGTCCGTTGGTGCCTGGCGGGCGATATCGCTTGCCTTTACCAAATCCATCGATACGGTGACGTTGCTCAGCTTCTGTTCGAAGCGTCCGGCACTGACTACTACTTCTTCCAGCAGCTTGGTGCTTTCTTTCATATAAACATCTTTGGTGATTACGTCCCGTCTGCCGATCACTATGGGCATGAGAACATCTTCATATCCCACATAGCTGAATACCAGGTCGACTCCTCCTTCGGGCAACTTGATTTCGTATGCTCCGTTGATGTCGGATACTACCCCTTGATTACCGTGTAGCTTGTATGTCACAGCTGCACCGACCAAAGGTTCGTTCGTGTTGGCATCATATATATGTCCTTTCAGTGTCTGGGCAAAAGCAGTTCCGAATCCGGTCAGGAGAATCAGTACTGTCAGTATATATAGTTTCTTCATTGTTTCTATAATTTATGTTTTTTCTTAGGATGGAAAAACGGATGATTAATTGTCAACCAAGTCAAGTCCCAAGTCCAGCTTGGTAATGATAGACCAGTTATCGTACAACGGACCAAGATAAGAGTCGTACAACATCGGGCCGAAGTTAGGAATGCCTTCCATGACAGGCTGAAGATTCGGAATGAAAGCGATGATAGGGCTCAATGCTGCCCTGTCCAGATATATATGAGTATGCCCGTTCACCTTTTCTATATGCATGGGAATACCTTTTTTTATCCACGAAAAGAACATCTGGAAACTTTGGTAGTCCATATTGGCAATCATGGACAACAAAGAATTATCCAACGATTCGTTTACTGCTCCGAGCAGTGTTTTCAGTAAGAAGGGGTTGGCTTTCAAGATGGCATCTGCGATGCCTGCAATCAGATTGCCGTCGACCGTCTTTCCCTGTCCTTGTATAGCTTGGCTGATGATGGCGGGGAGGTTCAGTTTGACATAAAGCAGGTCATTCTTTACATACCAGTGAGCCAGTCCACGGGGAGAGGGAGCATAAGCGCGTCCCTGAGTTGCGGCAGCGATGTCTTCGGCAGATAAAGTATTGAACATGAGTTTCATCATGATGAACATGCTGACTTGCTGCATCGATTCAGGGTCGTCCATATTGATTTCACTGAACTTCTGTTCTCCCAGTTGCATTTCGTCAGTCGTATATTCGGCAGTGATGTTTCCGTCGGATTCCAGATTGATATTCCGGAGCAATTGTGGCAGGAGATATCCTCCCATACCTTTTATTAAAGTAGAGACGGTGGCATATAAACTTCCGGCATCTTTGACCATTTCCAGATCCATGTCGGTATATAAGGCTGCTGTCAATAGCTGGTTGTCCGCTTCGCCCCATTCGTATTGTCCGGTCTCCTGATTACGTACGACGTCTTTTCCTCTGCCGCGTGTCAGTTCGCTGAGCAGATAACTGTTCATCCATTGGCTTTGCGGCATGGTTACGTTCAGATCCAGTTTCATCGTTTTCGGAGTGATGGCACCGGTGTATGTAACGGTTGCTCCTGCTGCCGAAACGGTCTCTCCGCTGAAGGTGTAGTTATCTTCCTTTTCTAATAATTCCACCCGGAAAGATGTCTCTTTTTCTCCCGGAATGACATCATTCAAAGTCAATGTTCCCTTTTTGCTGTCTTCTGTGATGAAGCTGACAGATTTTCCGATTAGTTTTTCTCCGCTGTAGGTCAGGTCCAGAGTCGATGGTTTGATATACGAGCCATATTCCTGGCTGAGTTCGCCCGGCCAGAACAGCTTGTTGTTATAGGTTTCTTCACAAGATGTAAAGAAGAATGCCGCACAAGCTACCAATAATAGTTTTCGTAATGTTTTCATTCTCTTTTTAGTTTTTATATCTAAGTATTTATTAAAACATTGCAAATGTCGTCTATTCTTGTTTCTACGTCAAGCTCCATTTTTCGTATTCGATGTTCTATTCTAATTATTTTGTATATATGTGTCTTGGAATGAATATTCGTAATGTCCCTTCCTTTTGAATAAATGTTCTGTTTTTCATATTTTAATAAAAAGCTTGACTGGATATCAAAAGGAAAAAGATATCTTTGTGGAACTAAATTTCTTAATTATGATTATAGATGATGCGCTTCCCAAATTTGATCTTCCGGTTGATTTTGTTACGGATGACAGTATAACTGGTGACATCCTGAATCAGTACGGTCGTTTTCCCTGCCATATAAAGGCGGGAGTTTTTGTGCTTTGTACGCGGGGAACCGTACGCGCTACTATCAATCTGTCCGAGTATACAATCAGCCGGAATGATTTTGTGACTGTGCTTCCCGGATCATTTATCCAGATTCACGAAGTATCTTCGGATACCCGTGTCTGTTTTGCCGGTTTTTCTTCGGAGTTTATAGCGCGGGTAAGTTATGTGGAGACGTTTCTGGATTTTCTTCCTATGATTCTGAATAATCCCATTATGCCGCTGACGGAAGAAATAGCTCAATTGTACCGGAATGCTTTTAGCTTGCTTATTCGTGCCTATGCCTTGCCGAACACGCTGGACAATAAGGAGATACTGAAATCTATATTTACCATATTCTTTCAGGGAGTGGGCGAGCTGTATAAACGTTGCAAACCGACGACCAACGAGCCGATAAAGCGGGAGCATGAACTCTATCGTCAGTTTATCCAGTTGTTGATGGCAAACTATACGCAGGAGCATGAAGTCTCCTTTTATGCGAAAAAGTGCGGAGTGACTCCGGCGCATTTTTCCGGTGCTATCCGAAAAGCCAGCGGTCACAGTCCTTTGGCCATCATCACGGGAATTATTGTCATGAATGCGAAGGCGCAATTAAAATCTACCCGGTTGCCTGTGAAGGAAATAGCTTTTTCGTTGGGATTCAATAACCTTTCCTTTTTCAATAAATATTTTCGTAAGCATGTGCAGATGACGCCTCAGGAGTATAGGGAATGCTGAAGGTGAACGGTGCACAGGCTGCTACATTAACAACGGGCTCGATGGTGACGCAAGTGGGAAATACGAGGGGTGGCGGAGGATGCCCCGGGGGATGGTAAACAGCAGTTTACCGTTGAAAAGAGTACTTTGGTCGATTCTTTTTGTGGAGTAGAAGTAACGGTTCTATCTTTGTATCAGTCATTTGGAACAATGAAGCATGAAAAGACTGCGTAAACAACAATTGCTGGAACAGAGCATTTATGGGGCTATCTGGACTGTTATTTTTCTTCTCCCATTGATCGGCGGATACTTTGCCGTTAATGGTGGGCTCGAAAGAGAGGAAAGTCGTGCGGTGATCCATGACTCCTGGTTGACTATCCTCCCTTTTTTCGTGCTGTTTCTGTTGAACAATTACGTATTGGTTCCGTATTTTCTTTTCAGAAAAAGATATTGGCCCTATATTATTTCTGTGGTTTTTCTGATTGCTATTTCGTGCCTGATCGCTCCTGCTCCTTCTATGGAACGGTTTCCGGGGAAGTTCAGGCATGAGAAGATTCATGATAAGAATGGCGATAGTAAAGAGAACCGGAGAAATCAACTTATAGAAATGAGAGAGAGAGCTCGTAAAGAAGAGTCTATCCATTGGGATGAGCTTCGACTGATGGAGCCTGATGTGGAAAAGCCCCAACGACCAGGTGGCTTTCCTAAGCCGGCTCCTTATCCTTTTCCTCCTTTCACTATCCGCTATCTTATTCATTTTGTGGTAGCTTTTCTGATGGTCGGATTTAATATTGCAGTCAAGTTGTTTTTCAAGTCCTTCCGGGACGAAGAGATGCTGAAAGAACTGGAACACCAACATCTGCAGTCCGAACTGCAATACCTGAAATATCAGATAAACCCGCATTTCTTCATGAATACGCTTAATAATATTCATGCACTGGTGGATATCGATACGGGAAAAGCGAAAAGTACGATTGTGGAACTTTCCAAGTTAATGCGTTACGTGCTTTACGAAGCCAGCAACAAAACCATTCTGCTGTCGCGTGAAATCCAGTTTCTGGAGAATTATGTCACGTTAATGAGTTTGCGTTACCCTGACAGAGTATCCATTGAAAAGAATTTTCCTCTTGAAGTACCCGAGGTACAGATACCGCCTTTGCTCTTTGTCTCTTTTGTGGAAAACGCTTTCAAGCATGGAATCAGCTACCGGAAAGAATCGTTCGTTCATGTAGTGATGCAACTGGAAGACGGAAACAGGCTCTCTTTCAGATGTACCAACAGTACAGGCGGTTCGTCTGATGAGCAGCATCATGGTATCGGTTTGGAGAACGTTCGTAAACGCTTAAGGCTGTTGTTTGGTAATGATTATACCCTTTCCATTACGGAGGAAGATAATAAATTTGATGTTTTACTTATTGTACCTTTATTATAATGAAATGTATAGCGATTGATGATGAACCTTTGGCATTGAAGCAACTGACGGATTATATATCCCGTGTTCCTTTTCTGTCTTTAGTCAAGCCTTGCCAGGATGCTTTTGAGGCGATGAAGGTACTGGCTGATGAGGATATAGACCTGATCCTTGTGGATATCAATATGCCCGATTTGAACGGACTGGATTTTATCCGTTCGCTTATCAGCCATCCGTTGGTTATCTTCACGACTGCTTATTCTGAATATGCGGTTGACGGTTTCAAACTGGATGCTGTCGATTACCTCTTGAAACCGTTTGAGTTCCAGGATTTACTGAAAGCGGCGGATAAGGCACGGAAACAATTTGAATACCGGTTGCTGGAGCAGCAGGGAGAACTGGGGAACAGTTCGCAGATAAAAGGAGATTCTCTGTTTGTAAAGAGTGATTATAGGGTGGTACGTATCGATGTGAAAAATATACGGTACATTGAGAGTATGAGTGAATATGTACGTATTTTCATAGAAGGTGAGGATAAACCGGTCATTACTCTTGCCAGCCTTCAGAAGATGGAGGAGCGGCTTCCCGCGTATTTCATGCGGGTACACCGTTCTTATATTGTCAATCTTCGCAAGATTACAGAAGTTTCCCGTCTCCGCATTATCTTTGATAAGACGACGTATATTCCTGTCGGGGATAATTATAAGGAGAAGTTTACGGAATATATCGGTAAGTTGAGTCTCTTTTAAAGCGCTGCTGTCTTTGATAAATCGTTGCAGGCGGAAGATGATGATAAGACAAAAGCCCCGGGAGCAGAAATCGCTTCCGGGGCTTTTGTTCTTATATAAGAGTCATCTCTTTATTTGATACCCAGTTTCTTTGCTATTTCTTTGGGAAGTGCATCCTTGTGTACCAGGATATTCATAGTCTTGTAAGCGACGAATGCTTTGGAAGCATACCAGATTCCGTCATATTTACCTGATTTGCCCCAGGAGTTCTTTACCATGAAGTATTCTTTACCATTCTGGTCTTTAGCGATACCGTAGATAACCATTCCGTGGTCGTCTGTAGTTTCCCAGTTGTCGAAAGCTGTCTGGCGCATTTCCTGAGTGATTTCCATTTCCGGAAGTGGTCTGGAAGTCAGTTCTTTGCGTTTGTCGGCAGCTGTCATACCTGTCCAGCGGGCCATATCCGAACCTGTCAGTTCTGCACCTTTGGCAGCGTCCGGCATTACAGCGATACCGTCACGGGTGAAACCTTGCTCGCTGACGTCACTGCCCCATGCGAATGTATATCCTTTTTTAACGGCATTGTCCATTACAGCCATGAACTCATCGATCGGAAGGTTGTATGACAGACCGTTACGCCAGTTATCCTGAATTTCGATGGCGAATTGAGAATAGAAAGGATGATGTGTGTAAGAAGTCAGTGATACATAGTCTTCAGCTTTCAGTCCGAGTGATTCAGCGAAAGTTTTCGGAGTATATTCCTTACCGTTGTAAGTGAAGTTTTCCGGGCATGCTCCCAGATAAGTATCGTAGATAGCGCTAAGACCTTTTTTCCATACCGGAGTCAGCTTAGTGAGTTTACCTTTGGCGATAGCGTTGATGTAACCTTCTGCTACGGCATCCAGTTCGTTGTGTACCGGCAGTGAATCACCGTACATGATACCCGGCATTGCTTCCTGCGGAACAAGACCGTAGTTCTTCATACAGTAAATAATGTCATAGAAACTTCCACCGGGAGAGAAAGAACTGTCGCCATGATAGCGTACGTAGTTTGCTCCACGGTCTTCCATTGTTTTGTGTACAACAAACATTTCCGAAAGGTCATATTCGCCTTTACCTAAACGAAGTAGTTCTGATTCCAGAAATCCCAAAGCAGAGAAGCTCCAGCAGGTGCTCGAACGGTTCTGGTTTTTGATGGAGGTAATCGGATTTTCTTTCACTGTTGTGAAAACGAAGCCCTCTTCGGGTTTTGCGTCTTGTGCCATTGCGCTCAGGCTGAACAAGCCTAAGGCAGCGATAAGGATACTCTTTTTCATTCTGATGAAATTAATATTAAATTGTTTTGGCTACAAATATACGGATTCCTCTCTTGAAATCCGTCTTTTTGTACTCAAATTGCATAAAAAAAGAATGAATATTACTGTATCTTAGCGCGATAGGTCCGTTCGGAGAAGGTGATATTTAAGAACAAAGAGAAGCTGTTTTCTTTTTGCATACCGTTAGGGACCTTCATCTGACCTTTGTATTTCAGGCCGAAAGAGAGTACATTATTATTGCGTAATCCGAAATTTAGTCCGGTGCTGATGTAATAATCGGTCGCTTTCTTCTTTTGGATAACGATGTATGAATTGCTGATTCCCGTTCCCAGTAACAGGCTGACCGGGTTACGGTACACATTGCCCGGCGTATATTTTCCTCCCAGGGATAGCCGGTGCTGGTTCTGAAAACTGACGTTGGACTGCGAAGACTCCATCCGGCTCCAGTCAATGTATTTATAGTCGATGGTTGCCATCCAGCGCAGACAGTTGTAGGATGCTCCTACACCGAAAAATTGTGGAAGGCACTGACGGTACCGTTTCAGGCTGCTTTCAATATCTTCTCCTCCTGAACTGCTGCTGACGTAGAGGTTATTCTCTTGCCTGAAGTTCTGTGAGTATCCGTATACGGCTCCGGCAACGAAGAAACGTTCGCGGTCGATTGCCCATTTGTACTGAATACCAAAATCGGCATAAAAGGTATGTTTGTAAGAACTGGTTTCTTCGGTGGCGTTGCCTTGTGTTTCAGTTTGAGTGATCGTTCCTGTGACATAAGAAAGGTTGGTGCCGACGGAAAGACCTTTGTCAAACAGGTACGCCGTGCTGACTCCCATCTTGGAAAGCCCTCCTTCTCCTTGAAAAAGAGAGGAAACGGTGCTTCCATTAGTGCCTGCTATTTCTTCATCCAGTGTGATGGCATATCCTACACTGCTCACGGGCGCCAAAAAAACGGCTCCATACCAGCGGGGGATAATCCGGCAACCAATACTTAGATTGTTCAGGTTTCCTGTGACGGAATGATTGCTGGCTCCCCGTTGTGTATAGTTCTGGTAAGATCCCATAATACCGGCATCTATCTGAAACCGCTGTTCGGTAAGTTCGGTGAGTGATGCGGGATTGGCGGTGTTCAGAAAATTGCTTCCACGCAGGGCGATGCCTGCGCCTCCCAAACCTGCATATTGTCCGCCTTCACCGGTAGAGATTTCTCCCAAGCCGAACATGGAGGTAGGTGAATTGGTGGTATTTTGAGCGATCAGTATGGAGACAGGGCTGTAAAGAGCCAAAATGCAAAACAAAATCTTTTTCATTTTTGATAGGTTTTGTAAAGTATGATAAGTTTGGTGGTTTCTCGGTTGGTCGTGTTATCTCCGTCACCGAAAATGACACCTTGCAGAGTCGTGAAAAACAGATTGTCCGGAAGGATTAGTTGCAGCTTTTGTCGGTTGTAACCGGTCGTTCCCAGATTTGTTTGCAGGAAAGAGGTGAGATCGAATGAGTAATAAGTCTTTTCGTAGGTCACTTCATCGACGACGAGATTTCCGGTTTGTACGGAGTTTCCTGTAAGGTCCGTGATAACTCCCTGCGTCACATTGTCTTTGTTGGCGGTATAAAGTGACAGTGTTTGGGGAAGCGGATACATTCCTCCATAAGTCCCTTTTACCGGATATAATTGTAAGGTGGCACTTTCGATGGTCACCAGGTCACCTTCCATACAAAGATTGTTGAGATGGGGAAAATCAATGGAGATGTACATGCCCGTCATTCCCTGCATATATGCCTGGTGGTTGCTCAGAGAGGTGGATAACGCGTTGTCGTCTCCGCTTTGCAGATCCTCTAGCGGTGTGCCGTTCCGGTCGTACTCTATTTTATTAAAGGTAAGCGTAGTGCTTGCATTGAATACCAGTTCCTTTTCAGTGATGACCTCCGTCAGCGAATGGTAATAGAGCGTGATGCAGAAGCTGGAATCATTCACCTGAAATCCATTGACGCATGCGGCGTTCATATCCGGAATGAAGGCGATACCTTTGAAATAATTCTGAAAAAAGGTTTGTGACTCCATTACCCGGTTGTCTTCCAGCAGCAGGTTGAACCATTCCTTGCCCCATTCGTCGGGCAGGCGGACTTCCAGTTCCTTGCTCCGTCGTCCGGGAGTGGGAGTGAAGCTGAAAGAACTCAGTGGGTTCTGGCTGTCATAAGCTATATTGCTGGTACTATATAAATAATTCGCATCGTCCAGTTGGATATTTTCTGTCAGGGGATACATCGAAATCCGCTGGGTGACCAATGTGTCTCCCAGATAGTCGCCCGAAGAATAAAGGCGGATCGTAATGGAATCGAACAGGTAATCGATACTTTCGTCAAAAGAGACGGAAGGTACTTCATACTCCGCATAAAAGGAAGCGGTGATTTCTCCCCACAACGCGTCCTTGCGGTGTCCTATCTGGCATACAGTATCTCCGGAAGTGGCAAGCGAATCGCTCAGGAGTGTACTGAGCAATACCGTACACGTATCTGTCTGTACATTCCGGAACGAACTTTCCACCCATTTTCCTCCTACTAAAGACGCATCGTTCTGGCAGGCGAAAAAGGAGAAGAATATCAAAATAAAAAGAAGTGTTATCAATGATTTCATGAACAATAATTCAATTGGTTTTGTGGCGGCAAAAGAAGGACATTTAGGGAGGTTCCCCAAAAACTATCGACTAAGTCTGTCTATTTATCGACTTCAATTTTGTTGGTAGACAGAATGTTTCTGTTTGTCGATAGTTTTTTTATTCATAGCCGTTGCCCCCTACATTTGCGGCTGTATTTAACGACAAATTTTAATGAATAAAAAAATGAATAGATTACTTTGGATGCTGGTTGCACTATTGTCGCTGGCTGCATGTACGGAAGATACGGAGTATACAGCCGGAGTTTGGTATCGTCGTTCGGATTTTGACGGAGTGGCGCGTATGGATGCCGCCGGATTTACTATTGGCAATAAAGGCTATCTCTGCGGTGGGTACCGGGGGAGCAAGAAGGAACGCCTGAAGGACCTTTGGGAATACCATATTGACAATGACTGGTGGACACAGTGTGAAGATATGCCCGATGAGGCTATCGCACGGAATGCCGCTACAGGATTTGCTGTAGGTACCAAAGGATATATTGTCGGTGGATATGACAAAGATGCCAATGACTATCTGGATGATTGTTGGGAATACGACCCGGCGACGGGAAACTGGAAACAGATGGACCCCTTCGGGGGAGGTGCCCGTATGTATGCACTGGGATTTGGTATAGGAAATTATGGTTATGTCGGTACGGGGTATAACGATAATTACCTGAAAGATTTTTATCAGTTTGATCCTTCGGCTGCTTCCGGTTCGCAGTGGACAATCATTAATGGGTTCGGCGGACAGAAACGTCAGGGAGGGATGGTCTTTGTCATTGATGATATAGCCTACATCTGCGGAGGCGAAAATAATAATGCGGACGTTTATGATTTCTGGTGTTTCGACCCTTCACAAAGCACGCCCTGGAAACAGTTACGGGATATCAAAGATTCAAGCGACGATGATTACGATGATGATTATACCTCGATTGTACGCTGTTATGGCTGTGCTTTTGTGATTGATGGCAAAGGATATATCGCTTTGGGACAAACATCCTCATCGAGCCTTCGTTCTAATTACTGGATATATGATCCGGCAACGGACTTGTGGGATGGAGAAGACCTGACGGATTTTGAAGGCAGTTCGCGTGTGAAAGCGGTTTGTTTTTCGACAGGTAAACGGGGAATTGTCGCTACCGGTGGCACCGGAACTTCCTCCTCTTCATTCTATGATGATACTTGGGAATTGAAGCCTTATGAATATGAAGAGAAATAAAAAGTGGATAGGTATTGGTCTTATTGTTCTGCTGTTGGGCGGAGGAATTACTTGCTATAAGAAGGTGAACCTCTCTGACCCATATCATTTGGAAGTGATACAAGGTGAAGATAGTATCGGATATGGCTATCAGATTTATAAAGGAGAACGTGTGATTATTGCCCAGCCTTTTATTCCGGCTGTCACCGGGAGAAAGACTTTCCGGACAGAACAGGATGCCCGGCATGTAGGAGACTTAGTACTGGAACGGATCAGAACGGGACAGGATTTTACCGTGTCGAAAGAAGATTTGAAAGGTTTGGGCATTACACATTAGTGCCGCCTTATTGGCACACTTGTGCCACCCCACTGGCACACTTGTGCCATCGTGCTGGCACAGTTGTGCCAATGCGGTGGCACAAGATTATATCTAAAGTGCGGATAATTAGAATTCTATGAAATGAAATTCACGTGATTCTTATTATCCGCACTGATATAATACCTTGGATTTATTCCCCCTTCCTTTGATTTATTATTCTGTCTTGGGTGTCACTACATAGTCCTCTTTTATAAACTCATCATATACCCGTTTCGGATGGTCGAATGCTGCGGTTCCGTTCCTCTGTTCATTGAAGTTCTCCCAGCGGAATTGTTTCAGCTTCAGATTATCTTCGGCATATTCTCTCAATTTTTTATGTTCACGACCATAGAGTGAACTCTCCGTAACATCAGAATCAAGCAGGCTTTCTTTAGGAGTAATGGTTGGTAAGAGCACTTGTTCCAGTAATCCACGATAGGCACCATTATATTCACACCAGACGAGATCGTTGGCTGTAAATATACGGTAGAAGTACTTTGACCAGGCGGTTTTGATTTCTATTGACTGAGCATAAATCTCAATGGTTGCTTCTGAACCATACGCTTGATCACGAATTACCACGGTCGTCCGACCGCTGATTTCTTCCTTCACGGAAGTTTGCCATTTGTCGGAATGTAGAATTTCCTGAATAATTTCCGGCAACTTTTCTTTAATTTCAAACTGTATTCTCATAGTGCTTGCCTGCGGGCAGGACTTTTTTTGAATTTTCCTACTTAAACAATTAAGCTAGCCTAAAGTTACATAGATTGAAGCAAAAAAACAAGATATTGTTTGAATATTTATTATTTTTGCCAAACTATCTGCCTTTTTCGTTTGTTTTTATTATAATTATGCAACAAATAGCAAAAAACAAGTTTATGCAGAATAAAGCCCGGAAGAATTACATCATCTATGTACTTATGCTCCTTCTGTTTGGAGGGCTGATTTATGTTGCTATTGAAGAAGGCGACAGGTTTTCACATCACGCGGCAAATACGTTAAACATGGTACAGGAGGGTCCTTTTGCCATGTTTCTTCAATTTATGCAAGATAATCTGCATCATCCGCTGACGACATTGCTTATCCAGATTATTGCCGTATTATTAATGGTACGTCTTTTCGGCTATTTGTTTAGTCTCATCGGACAGCCGGGGGTGATTGGGGAAATCGTAGCCGGCATTGTCTTGGGGCCTTCTGTCCTGGGATTTTTTTTCCCGGAAGCTTTTCACTTTCTGTTCCCTGTCCACTCGCTGACCAATCTTGAACTGCTGAGCCAGGTCGGATTGATCCTTTTTATGTTCGTTATCGGCATGGAACTGGATTTCAGTGTGCTGAAAAATAAGATTAATGAAACGCTGGTGATCAGTCATGCCGGGATTTTGGTACCTTTCTTTCTCGGTATCCTGTCCTCTTACTGGATTTATGAAACGTATGCCGCCGATCATACGCCCTTTTTACCTTTTGCCTTGTTTATAGGTATCTCCATGAGTATTACCGCTTTCCCTGTGCTGGCGCGTATCATTCAGGAACGAAATATGACCAAAACTCCCTTGGGGACTCTTGCGATTGCTTCTGCTGCCAATGATGATGTAACTGCCTGGTGTTTGCTGGCTGTGGTTATTGCTATCTCAAAGGCGGGTAGCTTTGCCAGTGCACTTTATTCCGTAGGGTTGGCCGTAGTCTATATTGCAGTAATGTTTCTGGTGGTCCGTCCGTTTCTGAAAAAGGTGGGGGAGGTATATGCCAATAAGGAGGCAATCAATAAAACGTTTGTGGCATTTATCCTGTTGATTCTTATCATTTCTTCCTGCCTGACCGAGATTATCGGTATTCATGCTTTGTTTGGAGCTTTTATGGCGGGGGTGGTGATGCCCTCGAATCTGGGTTTCCGCAAGGTGATGATGGAAAAGGTGGAAGATATTTCTTTGGTCTTTTTCCTGCCGTTGTTCTTTGCGTTTACGGGGTTGCGTACGGAGATAGGTCTGATCAACAGTCCGGAACTGTGGATGGTGTGTTTGCTGTTGGTGACAGTGGCTATCGTCGGCAAACTTGGAGGTTGTGCCATAGCTGCCCGTCTGGTGGGTGAGTCGTGGAAAGACAGTCTGACGGTCGGCACCTTGATGAATACACGCGGATTGATGGAATTGGTTGCATTGAATATCGGTTATGAAATGGGAGTACTACCTCCGTCTATTTTCGTAATTTTGGTCATTATGGCGCTAGTTACAACCTTTATGACTACTCCGCTGCTACATTTGGTCGGACGTTTCTTTGTACATCGGGAAGAAAAGTTATCTTTGAAGCGCAAACTTATATTTTGCTTTGGTCGTCCGGAATCCGGACGTAGTCTGCTTTCCATTTATGATTTATTGTTTGGGAAGCAGTTGAAGAAAGAACATGTGATTGCAGCGCATTATACGGTGGGTACGGATTTGAATCCGTTAGATGCCGAACATTATGAAAGCGAAAGTTTTGCTTTGCTCAATCAAAGAGCTGCCGAACTGAATATTCAGGTGGACAATCATTATCGGGTGACGGATAAACTGGTGCAGGAAATGATTCACTTTATCCGCAAAGAACATCCTGATATGTTGCTTTTGGGAGCCGGAAGCCATTACCGTCCCGAAATGCCGGGAACTCCGGGAGCTATTTTGTGGCTGACGCTTTTCCGTGATAAGATTGATGACATAATGGAACAGGTGAAGTGTCCTGTTGCCGTATTTGTGAATCGCGGTTATCGGGAGGGAGCGCTGGTTAGCTTTGTTTTGGGAGGAATGATCGATATATTCTTGCTTTCGTATATTAGTATAATGTTGCAAAACGGTCATTCGGTGCGTCTTTTTCTTTTTGATACGGACGATGAGGAGTTCTGTCGGTGCATGAATGACTTGCAGGCTCGTTATTCCGGTCAGATAACGATGGTACGGTTTGTAGGAATAGAAGAATTAGTAACCAAGGAGAAAGATGGATTGTTGGTAATGAGCCATCTTTCGTATACAAAATTATCCGAGGATGAACTTGTGATGCGGGAATTGTCATCTTTGCTGGTCATCCGCAGGAATAAGAATAAGGGAGAAAAAAATGAAAGACTGGAAATTGGATGAGCATACAGGGTTAGTACTTGAAGGGGGAGGAATGCGGGGAGTATTCACCTGCGGTGTACTCGACTATTTTATGGATCATAATATTCGTTTTCCTTATGCGATCGGGGTGTCGGCAGGAGCTTGCAATGGTTTGTCGTATGCATCCCGCCAGCGTGGGCGCGCTAAGTTCAGCAATATCGACTTGTTGGAGAAGTACAATTATATCGGTTTGAAACATTTGCTCAGGAAACGTAATATCCTTGACTTCGATTTGCTTTTCAATGAATTTCCCGAACATATTCTTCCCTATGATTATGATACATACTTTGCTTCTCCCGAACGTTTCGTGATGGTAACAACGAATTGTGTGACGGGCGAAGCCAACTATTTCGAAGAGAAACGGGATAAAAGCCGCGTGATTGATATTGTACGGGCGTCCAGTAGCCTGCCTTTTGTTTGTCCTATTACTTATGTGGATGATGTTCCGATGCTCGATGGGGGGATTGTAGACTCTATTCCTTTGCAGCGGGCTATTGCTGACGGTTGCACCCGTAATGTGGTTGTACTTACTCGTAATCGCGGTTATCGGAAAGATACCAAAGATATCCGTATTCCATCCTTTGTTTACCGGAAATATCCGAAGTTGCGCGAAGCGTTGAGCCGTCGGTGTGCTGTTTACAATGAGCAGCTGGAAATGGTGGAACAAATGGAAGATGAAGGAAAGATTATCGTCATTCGTCCGCTGAAGCCGGTTATGGTGGACCGGATTGAACGGGATGTGCAGAAACTGACGGAATTTTATGAAGAAGGATACGACTGTGCAAGAAACCTGTTCGAAGTTTAAGTAAATAATAAATGACCTGATTTGTTTGTAGTTCGCATGAGAAATGCGGACTACAAACTGTGATATTTATATATTTCTGTATAATATTTCTACAAATACTCTTCTTTTGCCTCAATTAATTCGATTTTAAGTCATTATTAATTGGTTTTTGTGGTATTTATTAAGGGATGCCCCTTTACTTTGCTGAAAAATAATTTTTGGCAGACTTAATAACATAACATGAAAAATAAAAAAATAACATGGTAAAAAGGTTTGATTGGTTGTTGGTGTATTTATTGTTTTCAATAGGGGTGATGGCACAATCCGGTGGGAAACAGTATAATTCTTACAAAGGATTGGTCATGGCAGGTTATCAGGGGTGGTTCAACACCCCTGGTGACGGCTCGGGCCGTGGTTGGCATCATTATAATGGACGCAACGGGTTCCGTCCGGGCTCATGTTCGGTGGATCTTTGGCCGGAAGTGTCGGAGTATAAGAAACTCTATAAGACCGAATTTTCCTTTGCTGACGGCAAACCGGCTTATGTGTTTTCTTCTCATGATGAATCTACCGTAGATGTCCATTTCAGATGGATGAAGGAGTATGGACTGGATGGTGTCTTCATGCAGCGTTTTATCACAGAAATACGAAATGAAAGCGGATTGAAACACTTTAATAAGGTGTTGAACTCAGCGATGAAGTCTGCTAATAAATACGAACGGGCTATCTGTGTGATGTACGACCTGAGCGGCATGCAGCCGGGAGAAGAGCGGTTATTGCTGAAAGACATCGCAGAAATATCAGAACGCTATTCATTAAAAGACCATGCAAAGAATCCGTCTTATTTGTATCACAACGGTAAACCGCTGGTTACGGTTTGGGGAGTCGGATTTAATGATAATCACCGTTACGGACTGAAAGAAGTTGCTCATATTATTGATGGCTTGAAATCACAAGGATTCAGTGTGATGCTTGGAGTACCTACTCAGTGGCGTGCGCTGGAAGGAGATACGGAGTCGGACCCCCGACTGCATGAGCTCATCCGCAAATGTGATATTATGATGCCTTGGTTTGTAGGGCGTTATAATGAAACGACTTATCCCAAGTACCAGAAATTGGTGGAAGAAGATATTCAGTGGGCAAAGAAGAATCAGGTGGATTACGCTCCGTTGGTTTTCCCCGGTTTTTCATGGGGAAATCTGAAAGGAAAAGATCATAACTCGTTTATTCCCCGCAATAAAGGTTCTTTCCTTTGGACGCAATTGACGGGAGCCATTCGTGCAGGTGCCGAAATGATTTATGTAGCTATGTTTGATGAAATAGATGAAGGGACTGCCATCTTTAAATGCGCCCAAAAGGTCCCTGTAGGGAAAAGTACATTTGTACCTATTGAAGAAGGAGTAGAAAGCGATCATTATTTGAAATTGGTGGGGGAAGCTGCTAAGATTCTGAGAAAGGAAAAAGCGATAGCATATAATACTAAACTGAATCCGGCTGGTCCGAATCCTTTTATCAGGCACATGTACACTGCTGACCCGTCAGCACATGTCTGGAAAGATGGCAGATTGTATGTGTATGCTTCGCATGATATTGCTCCTCCGCGTGGATGCGACTTGATGGACCGGTATCATGTGTTCTCCACCGATGACATGATCAATTGGACGGATCATGGAGAAATCCTGAGTTCTGAGCAAGTGCCGTGGGGACGGAAAGAAGGAGGTTTCATGTGGGCCCCGGATTGTGCTTACAGAAATGGTACCTACTATTTTTATTTCCCTCATCCCAGTGAAACGGATTGGAATGACAGCTGGAAGATTGGTGTGGCTACCAGCAATAAACCCGCAGAAGGATTTAAAGTGCAGGGATATATTGAAGGAATGGACCCGATGATTGATCCTTGTGTATTTGTGGATGATGACGGACAAGCTTACATTTATAATGGCGGTGGTGGCATCTGCAAAGGAGGGAAGCTGAAAGATAATATGATAGAACTGGATGGTACCATGCGGACTATGGAAGGGCTGGTAGATTTCCATGAGGCTACTTGGATACATAAGCATAACGGAAAATATTATTTGTCTTATTCGGACAATCATGACGACGGGGAAAAACACAACCGGATGTGTTATGCAATCAGTGATTCGCCTCTGGGTCCCTGGGAATACAAGGGAATTTATATGGAACCTACCGACAGTTATACCAATCATGGTTCTATTGTCGAGTTCAAAGGACAATGGTATTCTTTCTATCACAACAGTGCACTGTCCGGTCAGGATTGGTTGCGTTCCATTTGTGTGGACAAGCTGTACTACAATCCGGATGGTACTATAAAAATGGTAAAGCAAACTAAATAACAGATACATCGGACCTTCTATTTTTGCTTGTGAATTAAAAAACTGATAGTATGAATATAAAAAGAGACTTGTTAACTATCCTTGCATGCAGTATGAGCCTGCATCTTTTGGCACAGGAAAAGTTTCCGTTCAGAGATCCGCAACTTCCTGTCGAACAACGTGTGGAAGATCTGGTTTCTCGCCTGACGCTGGAAGAAAAAGTAAAGCAAATGCTGAATAGCACACCTCCTGTTGAACGGCTGGGAATCCCTGCCTATAACTGGTGGAATGAATGTCTGCATGGCATCGGACGCACTAAATATCATGTAACCGTATTCCCACAGGCTATCGGAATGGCTGCGGCCTGGAATGACGCTTTGATTAAGGAAGTCGCTTCTTCCATAGCCGACGAAGGACGTGCCATCTATAACGACACACAACGAAAAGAAGACTACAGCCAATATCACGCATTAACTTACTGGACGCCTAATATAAATATATTCCGTGATCCCCGTTGGGGACGCGGGCAGGAAACCTATGGCGAAGATCCTTATCTGACCGCCAGAATAGGTGAAGCCTTTGTTCAGGGACTTCAAGGGGACAATCCCCGGTATCTGAAAGCCTCCGCCTGCGCCAAACACTACGCAGTACATAGCGGGCCGGAGAAAAACCGGCATAGTTTCAATTCGGATGTAAGCACCTACGACTTATGGGATACGTATCTGCCGGCTTTCCGTACATTGGTAGTCGATGCGAAAGTTTCCGGCGTAATGTGTGCGTACAATGCTTTTCAAGGCCAGCCGTGTTGTGGAAATGATTTGCTGATGCAGTCTATTCTGCGTGACAAATGGAACTTTACGGGATACGTCACTTCCGATTGTGGAGCTATTGATGATATTTTCAATCATCACAAAACACATCCGGACGCAGCGACGGCAGCTGCCGATGCCGTATTTCACGGAACCGATCTGGATTGCGGACACAGTGCTTACCTGGCTTTGGTGAAAGCGGTGAAAGATGGAATTATCACAGAAAAACAGTTGGATGTTTCTGTAAAGCGTTTGTTCACCATCCGTTTCCGCCTGGGATTGTTTGATCCGGTGGAACTGGTAGATTATGCGCGTATTCCCATTTCTATATTGGAATGCCGAAAACATCAGGACTTGGCAAAACAATTGGCACGTGAATCAATGGTGCTTCTTAAAAACGACCAGTTACTTCCGCTCCAAAAGAATAAACTGAAAAAGGTGGTAGTGATGGGCCCGAATGCAGACAGCAGAGAATCTTTGCTTGGAAACTATAATGGAAATCCTTCCCGCATGTTAACACCTTTGCAGGCTATTCGTGAGCGTCTGGGCGGATGGACGGAAGTGGAATACATAGAAGGAGTGGATCATGTGAACACTATTTCGGCAGATGACCTGAAACAATATGTGAATCGGGCAAAAGGTGCAGATGCGGTGATCTTTATAGGCGGTATCAGCCCGCGGCTGGAAGGTGAAGAAATGCCGGTCAGTAAAGACGGGTTCGATGGAGGCGACCGCACCACAATCGCTCTGCCTGCCGTTCAGACTCAGATGATGAAAGCATGGGTTGCCGAACATATTCCGACTGTATTTGTGATGATGACAGGAAGTGCATTGGCTATACCTTGGGAAGCGCAAAATGTTCCGGCGATATTGAATGCCTGGTATGGCGGACAATACGGAGGGGAAGCTATTGCCGATGTATTGTTCGGAGACTATAATCCTTCCGGAAAACTTCCGGTGACTTTTTATGCGAAGGACAGTGATTTACCTGATTTTGAATCGTATGATATGCAGGGACGTACCTATCGTTATTTTAATGGGAAGGCTTTATATCCCTTTGGTTACGGATTGAGCTATACCAGTTTTGCTTATTCTTCATTGAAATTACCTAAAGTGTGTCGCACCACAGACAAAGAAATAGAGGTAACGGTTACAGTGAAAAACACGGGGCATACCGAAGGGGAAGAGGTAGTGCAACTCTATGTATCTCATCCCGATAAAAAGATACTGGTTCCGTTGACAGCATTGAAAGGTTTTAAGCGGATACAGCTAAAAGCCGGTGAAGCTCAACGGGTTACTTTCTCTTTGTCTTCGGAAGATCTGTCCTGTGTTGACGAAAATGGTATTCGTAAAGTATGGGCGGGTACGGTTAAGATACAGGTTGGCGGCTCTTCACCCGTAGCTACTTTGGCTGCTCCTTTCAAGGGGGTAGGAGCTACGTTAAAGATTACAGGAAATACACACACGATAGATAAACAATGATTTAATAATAGTTGAAAAACAAATATTGTATGAAAAACAAAATGAAATGGATGTTGGCAGCAGGGCTATTGTCATGTTCAGTAGCCATGGCTCAGCAACAAAGCGATATATTATCGGTATCGGCTTCTGCCAATGCAGAAAATGCCGCTTTAGCTTTTGACAAGAATGTAAAAACGATGTGGACATTACCCTCTCAGGCGTTGAAGGCTGAACAGTGGCTGATGTTTACCATTCAGCAGCCCGGGGATGTCTGTGAACTGGACCTTCAGATGCAGGGTGTCGGTAAGAATGAACTGAAAGAGGTGCTGGATATCTTTGTCACTTACGACCCTATGAATTTGGGAACTCCCGTAAACTATCGGATCGAGGGGAATGACAAACAGATGAAAGTCAAGTTTACTCCTAAATATGGTGCCCATGTGAAGTTGAATTTCAAGTCAGGAAGACTGGATAAACCTTTCTCTTTAAAAGAGATTTCTGTACTTGTGGCAGAGAAAGTACTGACAGACAGCAAAGGAGAAGTAACCGACCGTCGCTATATGGATGTATCGCTTCCGGTAGAAGAGCGTGTAGAGAGCCTGCTGGCTGTGATGACACCGGAAGATAAAATGGAACTGATTCGTGAAGGATGGGGTATTCCCGGTATTCCTCATTTGTATGTGCCGCCTATTACAAAGGTAGAGGCCGTACATGGCTTTTCTTACGGTAGTGGCGCCACTATTTTTCCTCAAGCTCTGGCGATGGGAGCTACCTGGAACAAGAAACTGACGGAAGAAGTAGCAATGGTGATCGGTGACGAGACAGTGGCTGCCAATACAAAACAGGCATGGTCGCCGGTGCTGGATGTGGCGCAAGATGCACGCTGGGGACGTTGCGAAGAAACCTTCGGTGAAGACCCTGTCTTGGTTTCACAGATGGGAGGTGCATGGATCAAAGGTTACCAATCCAGAGGGCTGTTTACTACACCCAAACATTTTGGCGGACATGGTGCTCCGTTAGGTGGGCGCGATTCACATGACATAGGACTGTCTGAACGTGAAATGAGAGAGATTCATCTGGTTCCGTTCCGCCATGCAATCCGCAATTATGATTGCCAGTCTTTGATGATGGCTTATTCTGATTATATGGGTGTTCCGGTTGCTAAAAGCAAAGAACTGCTGCAACAGATTCTGCGTCAGGAATGGGGATTCAATGGATTCATCGTTAGTGACTGCGGTGCTATCGGAAATCTGACAGCCCGCAAACATTACACGGCAAAAGATAAGATTGAAGCTGCCAATCAGGCACTGGCTGCCGGTATTGCAACCAACTGTGGAGATACCTACAATAATAAAGAAGTGATTCAGGCTGCAAAAGACGGACGTATCAATATGGAAGATCTGGACAATGTATGCCGTACGATGTTGAGTACTATGTTCCGTAATGAGCTCTTTGAGAAGAATCCTTGCAAACCGCTGGACTGGAAGAAGATATATCCGGGATGGAACTCGGACAGCCATAAAGAAATGGCACGTCAGGCAGCACGTGAGTCTATTGTAATGTTAGAAAACAAAGAGAATCTTCTTCCTTTGTCCAAGACACTGCGTACGATTGCGGTAGTAGGTCCCGGTGCAGATGATCTTCAACCGGGCGATTATACGCCGAAGCTGTTGCCGGGACAATTGAAATCGGTTCTGACCGGTATTAAAAGTGCGGTGGGCAAGCAGACAAAAGTGCTTTATGAACAGGGATGCGACTTTACGAATCCGGACGCTACGAATATTCCTAAAGCCGTGAAGACAGCTTCCCAGTCGGATGTTGTAATCATGGTACTGGGCGATTGCTCTACCAGTGAAGCGACCAATGATGTCCGCAAGACATGTGGGGAAAATAATGACTGGGCGACTTTAATCCTGCCGGGCAAACAGCAGGAATTGCTGGAAGCAGTTTGTGCAACCGGAAAACCGGTGATACTGATTCTTCAGGCAGGGCGTCCTTATGATATCCTGAAAGCGTCTGAAATGTGTAAAGCTATTCTAGTAAACTGGTTGCCGGGACAGGAAGGTGGTCCGGCAATGGCAGATGTACTGTTCGGTGACTATAATCCTGCCGGTCGCTTGCCGATGACATTCCCACGTCACGTAGGACAGCTTCCGCTGTATTATAACTTCAAGACTTCCGGACGCCGTTACGAATATGTAGATATGGAATATTATCCTCTTTATCGCTTCGGATTCGGACTCAGTTACACTTCATTCGAATATTCTAATCTGAAAATACAGGAAAAGGCGAATGGAAATGTAGAAGTGCAGGCTACAGTGAAGAACGTAGGAAGCTGTGCCGGTGATGAAGTTGCCCAGCTGTATGTGACAGATATGTATGCCAGTGTGAAAACCCGTGTTATGGAGTTGAAAGACTTCACCCGTATTCATTTGCAGCCGGGAGAGTCGAAGACGGTTTCTTTTGAAATGACTCCTTATGACATATCATTGCTCAATGACCGGATGGACAGAGTCGTGGAAAAGGGTGAGTTCAAAATCATGATAGGAGGAATGAGTCCTGATTATGTAGCTAAGAATGAAATCAAACATAGTGTAGGCTATAGTGATAACAAAAAGGGAGTCACAGGGATGCTCAATTATACGCATGAATTTGGGGCTAATTTTGATCTTACTGTGTCTAAAGTAGAAGAAAATCTTGTAAAGAATCAAAAGACTGTGTGGGTAAGTGTAAAAAACACAGGCACTTTGATGGATATAGGTAAAGTGGAAATGTTTGTTGGTGGTAAAAAGACAGGAGACGCAGTTCATTATGAGTTGGGGGCGGGCGAAGAAAAACTGATTCCGTTCAAGCTGGCGAAAGAGAATAAGGAGCCTGTAGCGTTTACTACCAAATATAAGATGGTATCTTTATAAGTTTTAGAGGGTCGTAAATTGATGATAATTTAGACGAGATAAACGATTATGTATCGTATTTGTTTGGGATTGTTACTGATTATTGCCGGTTTCTATGTAAAAGCAACTGAACCGGTTCATGACGGACTGGTTAAGCTACGAATCAGCAATTTTAAAGATGACAAGGCTGGTGCTGTAAGTTATACGTTCGATGATGGATTGCGCAATCAGTATCTGATTGCCGCTCCCATCATGGAGAAGCTACAGATACCGGGAACATTCTTTATTATTCCCGGACAGGTTTCGGCTACTTTACAGGAAGCCGAAGCTAAAAAGCCGGGAGCATGGGGAGGTGTTACCTGGGATGAGATACGCACATTGGTAGCTAAAGGTTTTGAAATCGGCAATCATGGATATAATCATAAGAATCTGGTGACTCAGGTAAAAGAGCCGGAGGAACTTGAAAATGAGATAGAAAATAGTGCTGATATTATCCGGAGGGAAACGGGAATTTTCCCTGTTTCTTTTTGCTATCCTTATAACAGCTTCAATGAGCAAGTTGGAAAGATTGTAGAAAGGCGTCATATGGTGGCCCGTATTTTTCAGCAAGGTATTGGAGCCCGGGATACCACGGCAAAGAATATTAATCAATGGATGGATAAACTGATTAGCCGGAGAGAATGGGGAGTAGCTATGATTCATGGTCTGACAGATGGATTTGATCCGCTTCGTCCTGATGTTTTCGAATCTCATCTGACTTACGCGAAGAAGCATGAAAAAGATCTTTGGATCGATACTTTCGGTAATATCGGCAGCTACATAAAGCAACGTGACGCGACCACTATAAAAGAGATTGAAATCGGAACCAATTCAGTGTCTTTTACTCTGGACTGCAAGTTAAGCAAAAAACAGGTGAAGGTTCCGTTGACGCTCGTGATCTTAACGGAAAATAAAGTAACTGAAGCGAAGGCAACACAAGGGAGAGAATCTCTGCCCGTAACGATCAGTAATAAACAAATAATGATTGATTGTGTCCCTGATTCCGGACGAGTCACAGTTGAATGGAAATTTAGTGATGTATATATAGACTGATAAATAAAATGAAACGACTTCTTTTAATATCATGGATATTTTTGTTATCCATAAGCTTTGGACTGACAAAAGCAAAAGCCGATGTACGGATGCCGCTGATCTTCGGTGATCACATGGTTTTGCAGCAAGACACAAAGATTGCCATATGGGGATGGGCTGATGCCGGAGAAAACATAGAGGTAGCCTTTGCCGGACAGAAAGTGAGAACGACTGCTCATAGTGACGGGACATGGAAAGTAAACCTGAAACCAATAAAAACGAAGAAAGATGGGCAGACACTGACGATTACCGGAAAGAATAAACTAGCTTATTCGGATGTACTGGTAGGTGACGTATGGGTTGCTTCCGGACAATCGAATATGGAATGGGGAATTAAAGTAAGAAAGGAATATGCTGACGATATAGCCGGTTCGGAAGATCCTTTATTGCGTTTGTTCTTTGTTCCCAAGAATACAGCATTGCAGCCGTTGACTGATATAGAAGTTCCTCAGGGAACGGCTAGTCCCGAGCGGGCTGCCAGATGGGTACTTTGTACACCGGAAATGCTGGCAAAGATCAATGGACAGGGTTTTTCGGCAACGGCTTATTACTTTGCGCGCGACATGCGTGCTGCTAACGGACGTCCGTTAGGAGTTATCCAGTCCGCTTGGGGAGGTACGCGTGCTGAGGCCTGGACCAGTCTGTCCGGACTGAAGCAAGAACCTGCTTTGGCTCACTATGTTACTGCTTATGAGAAGAATGTGAAAGATAATCCGGAAATACTTGCCACTTATCCCCGAAAACAGAAAGAATTTGATGAAGCGGTAAGAGAATGGGATAAGACAGTAGGAAAAGAATGGAATCAGGCGCAAAAAGAATGGGCGATAGCTGTGAAAGCTGCACAGGCAGATGGAAAGCCGGCTCCACCCAAACCGCAGCCCAGAGTACCCCGTCCACCTAATCCACGTAAACCGCATGGAGGAAATAATGGTCCGTCCAACCTGTTTAATGCCATGATCTCTCCTTTGATCCCTTTGAGCATAAAAGGAGTTATCTGGTATCAGGGAGAATTTAATTCCGGTGGTTCTGCAAAGGAATATGCCACTCTGTTCTCGCGAATGATTATGGATTGGAGAGAGAAATGGGGAATCGGTGATTTTCCTTTTGTATACGTGCAGCTTCCTAATTTTGAGCCTGTAGACCAACAACCGTCTGTTGAAGGAAATGGTTGGCGCTGGGTGCGGGAAGGACAGTTGAAAGCCTTGAACCTGCCTAATACGGCAATGGCTGTAACGATTGATGTGGGAGATCCTTTCGATTTACATCCGGTAGATAAATACGATGTCGGACACCGGCTGGCCCTTGCTGCCCGAAGGTTGGCGTATGGGGAGAAGGTAGTCGGTATGGGACCTCTTTATAAAAAAATGTCAGTGAAAGGAAATAAAATCATTCTGGAGTTTACCAATCAGGGTAAAAAGCTGATGATGGGTACTTCTCCGTATATACCGGCAGGAGAACCGCCTCATCCGAAACCGACGAAGTTAACGGGCTTCGGCATTGCGGGTGCCGACCGTAAGTTTGTATGGGCAGACGCAGTGATTGAAGGCAATAAGGTGATTGTGTCCAGCAGCGAAGTTGCTGTTCCTGTGGCTGTACGTTACGGCTTTTCCAATAGTCCTCGTTGTAACTTGTATAATGAGAAGGGTTTGCCGGCATCCCCTTTCCGCACAGACAATTGGGATAAATAACACGGACCGGAAAACAAATAAATGGCGGGCGGCTCAAACGGGAAAAAGGGAGAACAGTTTTCGCACCGCATCCTCCGGTAGTTTATCAATTCTTTATCGAGGGATCGGTAGATGGAAAGATATGAGTGAATCTGACAATCAATATGAAGCACGCTACTTTAACCGGGGATTCGGAATATTATTTCTCAATAACGGCATTTAATGAGAATGGTAATTAAATAATGAAAGGTTGATAATCATGGAAGACGGAAAAAAGATACGAAGAATGATTTCACAAGGTGTTAGATACTGCTTGTTGGCTTGGGCCGGAATATTTTCCGGAACGATGGTTGCACAAACTCAGAAAGTCGTGTTTTCCCGTGATTTTTCTCCGGCGGAAGGTTTGGTCATCCCGCAGGAAAAACCATATCGGGATGAAGTCTGCCTCAACGGACTTTGGGATTTACAATGCGTTGCTGTTCCCGCTTCGTGGAAAAGTGGTTCCGGGATAGCGCCTGAACTAGCTGCTCCTCAACCGGATCAATGGGAAAAGGTAAAGATAAAAATCCCTTCTGCTATCAGTGTAAACGATTGGGGGAGAGGTAGTAAGGTTGGAGAAGGAACACAGCGACCGTATACTCCAAGTTCCGTTTACTTTCCCAGTTATCCGGAACACTGGGTACGTGCCCGTATGGGATGGTTATGCCGTAATTTTCGTATTCCTGCCGATTGGGAACAAAAACGCGTTTTGCTTCATTTTGAGGCAGTGGCAGGTGATTGTGTGATATGGGTGAATGGAAAAGAAGTTTGTCATAATTTTGATGCCCATCTTCCTTTTGAGGCAGATGTGACCGAGTATGTGAATCGTGACGGTGAAAATGAGTTGTTGGTAGGAGTGAGGGATACGAAGCTATTCGATCAGTCGCATCCCGTTTATAAAAAGATGGGGGCAACTTATCCCACAGGTTCCAATACCGATTATTTGCTTGGCATTTGGCAGGATGTGTATTTGTTTGCAGTGCCCGAAATACGGATAACAGACGTGTTTGTACAATCCTGGCTGGATAAGAATGAATTAAAAGTAGAGGTAGAGTTGACGAATTTATCTTCGAAAAAGGCAAATATTACATTGAACGGAGAAGTCAGGGAATGGATCAACCAGGCAGGAAAGGACATTCTGACCGCTCCTGAGATCAAATGGACATTGGGAAATACGGCACTGACCATGCCTGTTACTACGGTTGTGCTTCAAAAAGGAGAGAAAAAGAAAGTCATTATCACTCAGAAACCGGATGATAAGTTAAAGTACTGGACTCCTGATACTCCCGAACTATACACTCTGCTGCTGACTGTAAACGGGAAGAAGCAGATATATGACTGCAAAGCTACCCGTTTCGGATGGAGACAATTTAAAATTGTAGGAGATGAGTTTCAGTTGAACGGAAAGAAAATACAATGCTTCGGGGATATTCAGCATCCTTTCAGTGCTTATATCTGTTCGAGACGTTTTGCTTATGCATGGTATCAGATGATTAAGGATTTTGGAGGAAATGCCGTTCGTCCGCATGCACAACCCTGGCCTCGTGTTTACTATGATCTGGCGGATGAAATGGGCTTGATGGTACTGGATGAGACAGCTTTGTTCGGTAGTTCCATTCGTTTGAATTTGGAAGAAGATATAACCTGGGAGCGTTCGCACCAACATTTGGAACGATTGATCATGCGTGACCGCAATCATCCTTCTGTTATAGGGTGGAGTGTCGGTAATGAGATGTTTGCTATTGCTTTGCTGAACAAACCGGCAAAGGAAGTAGCTGCCGTTTGGGATGATAAATTGGTGGAACTGACATTGAGCGCAAAGAAATATGATCCTACCCGTGACTTCCTTACCTTGGATGGAGACCGTGATATGGACGGACGTCTCCCCGTGTGGAGCAAGCACTTTTCCCATGGTCTGAAACTGGAAGATTTACCCAAGGGATTGAACAAGCCTTTGATTGTAGGTGAGTCCGGAGCGACTTATTACGGACGTCCTCACCAGTTATATCCTTTTGTCGGAGAAAAAGCTTATCTGTCTTATAAAGGGCGGAGTGAGGCACTGGCAATCGATGTTTATCAGAATGTGAAACAGATGGCCATTCCTTATCTTGCATACTATTCCCCTTCGGAAGTATGTTGGTTCGGATTGGAACACATGAACTTGGGATATCACGATTTTAGTCGTCTGCCGAATCTTTCGGATGGTGTATTTGCCGGTAAAGCCTATGAAGAAGGCAAGCCGGGATATCAATATGAACGCATTCCTCCCTATGTCACTACCTTTAATCCGGGGTTAGATACTACACTTCCTCTATATAAGCCGTTGCCTATGTTTAATGCGCTGAAAGCTGCTTTCGGTGGTGGTGAATGGGCACCGTTTAAGGAAGTGAAACATCCGGTAAAGCCAGCCTGTCCGGCTCCGGTTTATACGGTTGCATATTTATTGGGGGAGGCTCATCCGGACTTAATCGATTTTATCACTCAGGCCGGAATCTCATTGACCACCCATCCGAAGAAAGCTGACTTATGGATTGTAGATGCCGAATTAGTGTCTGCATCAGATTTACAACAGATGCAACCGGCATTGAAGAAATGGAAGAAGGAAGGAGGAATGGTACTGGCATTTAGTACCGGACAAAAACTGAGTAATGACTTTGCCCGTTGGTTGCCGGAAGAAGTAAGGCTGACAAATCGCAAAGCCACTGCTTTAGAGATAGACAGTACTTCTTCCTGGAGAAAATATTTTGAACTGCCTGACTTGTACTTTGGCGAAATGGAAGGTGACCGTTACATACTGAAACAAGGTTTGACAGGGGCATTAACTGAGAAGGGGAATGTTATATTAAAAGCTTCCCGCACAGACTGGAATCTGTTTAATACCTCTCCCGAACATTGGAAATGCGCTCAGGTCGTATTGTATGAGGCTCTACAAAAGCCTGAAGGGGCAGCTTTGGTCACATATCCGTTGCAAGATAACACAGACTTGGTTTTGTCGGTCATAGATTATCGTTTGCGGACGAAAGAGGTAACTGCCTTTTGGAACTCGATGTTTCATGTAATGGGCATTGCGACAGACGGGGGTGGTTTCAAATCTCACGATGTGAAGGAGAAGAAACATGACTTGCTGATGGATGGTCCTGTAGATTAATAAAAATAGAAAATAAGGTAGAATGATAATGATGAAGAGGTATAAAAAGATTTTGTTGACAGGTGCTTTGTCTGTGATGTCTTGTTCGTTTATACACGCGCAGGAGTTGTATAAGAATGAAAATGCCCCTGTGCATGAACGGGTAATGGATTTGATTTCACGCTTAACGGTGGAAGAGAAAATAAGTTTGCTTCGTGCAACATCTCCCGGTATTCCCCGTTTGGGTATTGATAAATACTATCATGGGAATGAAGCGCTACATGGAGTTGTCCGTCCCGGACGTTTTACCGTATTTCCACAAGCCATCGGACTGGCAGCTACCTGGAATCCGGAGTTGCAGAGACGGGTAGCCACAGTCATTTCGGATGAGGCGCGTGCCCGCTGGAACGAGCTGGATCAGGGAAGAGCACAGAAAGAACAATTCAGCGATGTGCTGACTTTTTGGTCACCTACTGTGAACATGGCACGTGATCCTCGTTGGGGGCGCACACCGGAAACGTATGGTGAAGACCCTTTTCTGAGTGGAGTGATGGGAACAGCCTTCGTGAAAGGATTGCAAGGAGATGATCCGCATTATTTAAAAATCGTTTCTACTCCCAAGCATTTTGCCGCCAACAATGAAGAGCACAATCGTTTCGTCTGCAATCCTCAGATATCGGAGAAACAACTGCGTGAATATTATTTCCCTGCTTTCGAAATGTGTGTAAAGGAAGGAAAGGCCGCTTCCATCATGTCCGCTTACAATGCACTGAACGATGTGCCTTGTACGCTGAATGCATGGTTATTGCAAAAGGTGCTGCGGAAGGATTGGGGATTTCAGGGATATGTTGTTTCTGACTGTGGGGGCCCTGCTTTGCTGGTAAATGCTCATAAGTATCTGAAGACGAAGGAAGCGGCAGCCACCTTGTCTCTTAAGGCAGGGCTTGACCTTGAATGTGGTGACGATGTTTATGACGGACCTTTGTTGAATGCTTACAAACAATATATGGTATCGGATGCCGATATTGACTCTGCAGCCTATCATGTACTGACGGCCCGTATGAAACTGGGGCTGTTTGATGGTGTGGAGCGAAATCCATATACTAAAATATCTCCATCAGTGATCGGTTCGAAGGAGCATCAGCAAATTGCTTTGGATGCTGCCCGTCAATGTATCGTTCTATTGAAGAATCAGAAGAATATGCTCCCGTTGAATGCCAGCAAACTGAAATCCATCGCAGTAGTCGGTATCAATGCCGGTAAGTGTGAGTTTGGCGATTATAGTGGTGCTCCGGTAGTAGAACCGGTTTCCATACTGCAAGGCATCAGAAACAGGGTAGGCGATCAGGTGAAAGTCGTCTATGCTCCTTGGAAGTCTGCCGCCGACGGTTTGGAACTTATTCAGGGAGAGAACTTTCCGGAAGGATTGCAGGCAGAATATTTTGATAATACCCGTCTGGAAGGTACGCCGAAAGTGCGCAAAGAAAACTGGATCAATTTTGAGCCTGCCAATCAGGCTCCCGACCCGTTCCTTCCCAAATCTCCGCTTTCTGTCCGTTGGACAGGAAAGTTAAAGCCGACCATCTCCGGTCGCTATACTTTCAGCTTTACATCAGATGACGGTTGCCGTCTGAGCATTGATAATCAGATGTTGATTGATGCATGGCAAGCGCATGCCGTGTCTACGGATTCCGCTTCTATTTATCTCGAAGCCGGAAAAGAGTATCAGTTGAAAGCGGAATATTACGATAATCGGGATTATGCTATTGCAAAACTACAATGGAAAGTTCCGCAGATAGGAAAAGCAACCCGTCTCGATTTGTACGGAGAAGCCGGAAAAGCAGTTCGCGAATGTGAAACGGTAATTGCTGTTATGGGTATCAATAAATCGATAGAGCGTGAGGGGCAAGACCGCTACGACATTCAGCTCCCGGCAGACCAGAGAGAGTTCTTGCAGGAAATCTATAAAGTAAATTCCAATATGATCGTTATTCTGGTGGCAGGCAGTTCATTAGCCATCAATTGGATGGATGAGCATGTTCCTGCGATTGTGAATGCCTGGTATCCGGGCGAACAAGGAGGAACTGCCGTTGCCGAGGTACTGTTTGGTGATTATAATCCTGCCGGACGTTTACCGCTCACTTATTACAAATCCTTGGATGAGTTGCCTCCGTTTGACGATTATGATATTACCAAAGGACGTACTTATAAATACTTCAAAGGAGAAGTCCTTTATCCATTTGGCTACGGATTGAGTTATTCTTCTTTTAAATATAGCGATTTGAGAGTAAAAGACGAAGCAGATGAAGTAGCTGTTTCTTTCCGGTTAAAGAATACCGGTAAGAGAAACGGTGATGAAGTTACTCAGGTTTATGTGCGAATACCGGAGACCGGAGGTATTGTTCCTGTCAAAGAACTGAAAGGATTCCGGCGTGTTCCTTTAAAATCAGGAGAAAGCCGTCGGGTAGAGATCAGGTTGAATAAAGAGCAACTTCGTTATTGGGATGTAGGAAAAGGTCAGTTTGTAGTACCGAAAGGCACATTTGACATTATGGTTGGTGCTTCTTCCAAAGATATTCGCCTGCAAACAGTCATTGATTTATAAACTTTATTTAAATTTGAACCAGAAAAAACTAAGAGTCACATGAACTGAAGTGATGCTTTCTGATTGATCAGTCTGTGCCACCTTGTTGGCACAGTTGTGCCATCGCATTGGCACGGTTATGCCAACGAGGTGGCACAGTTGTGCCAATAGGGTGGCACAAGCATGACGCAGTATGGGATTATCTAAGGATATGCTTATTAAAAAATAATATTATGAGAAACAGGTACTTACGGCTTACAGATGTATTACTTCTATTCTGCTTTGTGGCAGGAACTACGATGACGGCTTGCTCCGGGCAGTTTCATCAACCTGCCTTGAAGGCAACTTATAATAAGCCTGCTAAAAACTGGGAAAGTGAGGCTCTGCCTATCGGTAACGGTTATATGGGAGCTATGATCTTTGGTGGGGTCTATGTGGATGTCATTCAGACGAATGAACACACTTTGTGGTCGGGAGGTCCCGGTGAAGATCCCTCTTATAACGGAGGACATCTGAGAACTCCGGAAGTTAACAAGGACTATCTTCACAAAGCACGGGTGATGTTGCAACAGAAGATGAATGACTTTACAACAAACCGTTCTGCTTATATCGACGAGACCGGAAAACTGATTACCCATAATTATGATGGAGACGGTGACGGCACAGAATTACGGAATCTGATTGACAATCTGGCTGGAACGAAGGAGCATTTCGGTTCTTTCCAGACATTGAGTAATATCATTGTAGAGGCCGTTAATCCGCCTATCCCTGTCTTGATAAAAGAAGAAGTACAGACCAATTATGATAATACAAAAAATCAGAGTCAGTCCATCGGCAGTCTTTTCGATCAGAGTACTACCAGCAAATGGTTTGCCGATAATGAACAGTTTTCCGGTGCAGGGAGTTTGCCATGTGTAATCAAGTGGGCATATACCCATGCTCCCAAAGCTGTTTCCTATAGCTTGACCTCTGCCAATGACATGCCTGGCAGAGACCCGAAATCGTGGAAACTTTATGGTTCGGCAGATGGCAAATCCTATGACTTGCTGGATAATCAGTCCGGTGTTTTCTGGGCTGATGGCAATGACGGAAAAAGCGGTCGCAATAAGACGCTGTCATTCCCGTTGAAAACGGATAAATATACATTCTTCAAACTCGAAATAACGGAATTAATAGACAACAGGCAGAAGCCGCAATTAGCGGAGCTCTCGATAGACGCTTCTCTCGAGCTTCCTTATTCCGACTATGCCCGTACACTCGACATAGATAATGCTATTCATACGGTGACATATAAAGAAGGTGGAATCACCTTTAAACGTGAATATTTTATGAGTTATCCGGATCATGTAATGGTGATGCGTCTCACGTCAGATGCGAATGAAGGGAAACTTTCGCGCATCATTTCTCTTGAATCGCTGCACACCGATAAAGTCATTGCAGCAGACGGCAATACGATTACCATGACCGGGTACCCGACTCCGGTTAGCGGGGACAAGCGGGTAGGGGATGCCTGGAAGAATGGACTGAGATATGCGCAGCAATTGGTTGTGAAGAATAAAGGCGGAAAGATTTCAGTAGTGGACGGAGCGAAGCTGAAAGTAGAGGATGCGGATGAGATTATTGTTCTGATGTCTGCCGCGACTAACTATGTACAGTGCATGGATGATTCCTACTGTTATTTTTCAGAAGAAGATCCATTGGATAAGGTGCGGGCTACCCTGCATAAAGTAGCGGATAAGAAGTATACCTCCTTGTTGGCTGCCCATCAGAAGGATTATCATTCGTTGTATGATAGAATGCAACTAAATCTTGGTGAACAGTTGGAAGCACCTGCTGCCACCACCGACAGTTTGCTGAAAGGAATGGATGCGAATACCAATTCGGAACAGGACAATCAATATCTGGAAATGTTGTATTTCCAGTTCGGACGTTATCTTCTGATCTCTTCTTCAAGAGAAGGTTCTTTACCTGCTAATCTGCAAGGAGTGTGGGGGGAAAGGCTTGCTAATCCATGGAATGCCGATTATCATACCAATATCAATGTACAGATGAATTATTGGCCGACACAGCCTACCAATCTTAGTCCGTGCCATCTGCCTATGGTAGAATATGTCAAGAGTCTGGTACCTCGTGGAAAGTATACGGCACAACAATATTATTGTAAACCTGATGGCGGCAATGTTCGTGGATGGGTGACACATCATGAGAATAATATTTGGGGGAATACGGCTCCGGCCAAGAAAAGTACGCCCCATCACTTCCCGGCAGGGGCTATCTGGATGTGTCAGGATATCTGGGAGTATTACCAGTTCAACCTTGATAAAGACTTCCTGAAAAAGTATTATGATACGATGCTTGACGCTGCCCTTTTCTGGGTAGACAATCTTTGGACAGATGAACGGGATGGTACACTGGTAGCGAATCCCTCCCATTCTCCTGAACATGGCGAGTTTTCACTAGGTTGTTCAACTTCACAGGCTATGATTTGTGAAATGTTCGGCATGATGATTAAGGCCAGCAAAGAGCTGGGAAGGGAAAAAGATCCGGAAATCGCAGAGATAGCAACAGCCATGAGCAAACTCTCCGGACCGAAAATCGGCCTGGGCGGTCAATTTATGGAATGGAAAGATGAAGTGACAAAAGACGTGACCGGAGATGGCGGCCACAGACATACGAATCATCTTTTCTGGCTGCATCCGGGTTCGCAGATTGTAATTGGAAGGAGCGAACAGGACGATAAATATGCAGATGCCATGAAAGTGACATTGAATACGCGCGGCGACGAAGGTACCGGATGGAGCAAAGCGTGGAAACTGAACTTCTGGGCACGTCTGCACGACGGAAACCGCTCTCATAAGTTATTGAGAAGTGCCATGAAACTGACTGTTCCCGGAAGTCATGTAGGCGGAGTATATACCAACTTGTTTGATGCGCATCCGCCTTTCCAGATCGACGGTAACTTTGGTTGTACAGCCGGAATCGCAGAAATGCTGATGCAGAGCCAGGGAGGATATATCGAATTGCTTCCCGCTTTGCCCGATGCGTGGAAAGACGGTGCATTTAAAGGGATGAAGGCGCGAGGAAACTTTGAAGTGGACGCTGCCTGGAAAGAAGGGAAAATTACTTCAATAGAAATTCTTTCTAATTCCGGTGCAGAGTGTATTATAAAATATCCGGGTGCAAAGAATCTGAAAGTTTCCGGTGTTAAAGTCAACGTTCTTGATGATAATAGGATTTCTTTCGCGACTGTCAAAGGCAAAAGATATACGATCAGATGATATTTCTTTTATAAGTCTTTCATAACTTAATAACGGCTGTGAAACGGCTGAGGTTGGCATAAAGATTCATTGGAATATGCTATGGGTGAACCAATAAATATCTGTTGACGGTTATTGGATAAATCTTCCGCTTTGATACATCATGAAGAGTAGATTTCACTTTCCAGTGGAATTTGCTCTTCATTTTTTGTTTATCTTGTTTTGTCAGCTAACAATTTAGAGTTTTGCTAAAGTAAGGTTTGACGGTCAAAATAGAAGTATGCCATATCTACTCCATCGTTAAGGAAAAGAAGCCCGACTACATAAGTTTATGCAATTGATTACACTGTTATAATGGAAAGAAAATCCAAAAGAAAGGAGTGGCAATCTTCTGCTACTGTTTACACCCGGAATAAAAAAAGAAGGCAACTAACTTATTGTAAGCTAGCTGCCTTCTTTGGGGAATTTAATAGAACGAATGGAAGATCCATTCTAATATATCAATTACATACCTATTTCAATAATTCGTTCACCATGTTTGCCAACAATTTTCCTGCTATCGGATCAGTCGTTGCTTTTTCCGTGCAGAGTGTCGAAACAAGAGATTTTCCTTTATTGTCGGCTATTTGCAGTAATGTCAATCCACGCATAGACTCGATACGTGCTATACGTTCTTCCGGTTTACCGCCGTCGATGTATGCGTGAATCTTCATCTGGGCAGCAAGTTCCTTCACATTTTCGTGGCGGACAGCTTTCAAGGTGGCAGTGCAGGCTAGTGGAATTTCACGCTTGTTATTATTGAAATAGCGTAATTCCAGTACACCGATTCCGTCGAATACAGAGGCATCGTCATGTTCCATCACCACAATGTCTCCTTCCGTGGGAATGATCCATCCGGTGATGTATTCAGGATAGATTTTTTGTGCAGCCTCTTTGCTGTTCAGAAGGAGCAGGCGACCGCCTTTAGCCTGATATTCACGTAGCAATTTTGCTTCTTCATCCGTACATTCTTTCAGTCCCGATAGGATGCAGAGATTCGCTTTCTGCTTGCTGTTCAGGAGTTCCTTGATGGACGGTACTGTCTGGCAAGCGATGTTCAGGAAGTCAAGGGTGGCTTTCATATTGTCTTTATCCAGTAGAAGGATTTTTTTGTTTTCGGCTACCTGACCGATGTTCCATTCCTTGCGTGCCAATAGTAATCCATATTCATTTTTTGATAAAGTCACGCCGTTTTCTGTAAGTGTGAGTTTCAGTTTTGCATTTACTTTGTCGGCAGGTAGATTGGAAGGCATGTGAATGTTTGGCTCAATATATTTACGGCCATAGTATTCCACAGCCGGGAATTGTTCTGTACCGGATGCCAGTACTTTATCCGTTTCGTCTACAATACTCCAGATTAATGACATTGGTTTCAGGTCACGTCCTTCTTCGTTGTCATTTACTACATAAATACGTGTATGCAATTTCTCACCTGCATAAAGGTTACGTCCCCATAATTCCGCACTGACAAGTACAGGTTGCATAGCACGCTGCATAGCGTAGTATGTGGGATACGGTTGAATATGACGGTAGTCATAGCATTGGCGAAACCAAGTCATATAGGCAAAGTGCATGATACCCGAAGCCTGTTCGTTGGTACGACGGAGCGTTTCGGCCAACTCTCCCGTGATGAACGATTGTGTATTCAGAAAACCTTTGGGATCGGCCCAGTCATAAGCTTCGTATCCGATTAATGAATAAGGATTCTGATGAATCAGCTGATAGGAACGGGTAGGGTGACCGGTTTCGGCATTCGGATAACCCGTACTCATCTCCTGACTGATCAAAGGACGTCCGGGTGTTTTGAATTGTTTCTGAAATTCTCCGTTGAAGAAGCGGAATACCGAATAGTCGTACCAATTATAATAAGCATGGTTGTCATCAATATCTCCGTCATCAACTGTTTTTAGAAAATCTTCGCCGAACCGTTTGCTGGCTTTGTTGTGAAGATAGTTGGAGTCGAAGCATACAGGGCGTGTAGGATCGGTCTTTCTCATATTCTTCACTACATCGGATACAATGCGGAATTTCTCTTTGGCACGTTCCGTATCGGCATCCAAGTCGTAGAATTTCATCTCATTGTTGACTGTCCAGAAGAATACAGAAGGATGATTCCGGTATTTTTTCATCACCCGCAGCCATTCACTGCTCCAAAGATCAAGCACGCCCTTGTCCGGTATCGGGGTAGAGTGTATCATGAGCCATGACCAAGTACCCTCAAAGCTGATCGAGATGCCATTGCGGTCTGCTGCCGATACCCAGAGTTCGTTCCAAGGAGTGGTATGTGTTCGGGTAGACTGTACATTACCTTCCTTCATCAGTTTCATAAATTTGTCTGCCAGAAGAGAATCATTGGGACAGAGAGCGAAAGGAATGTGATTGCCTCCGCGTAGCCAGTGTTTGCGGCCATTCAGGTACAGGAATCCGTCTTTGCTTTCAAAAGTACGGAAGCCGGAAGTTACGGTGATACAGTCCGTCACTTTATTTTTTCCTTCCGTGAGGCTTACGCGAAAGTCATAAAGATTAGGGCTGGCAGGTTCCCAGAGTTTGGGTTTCAGCCCTTTAATATCACAGGTAAATGTTTCTTGTGTACTTGTCGCTAACGAGAGTTTGCTACGTACGGGGGCACCGTAGAGTGTTTCTCCGGTGTGTTTGTCTATGATGTCTACACGGATGTCGAAGTTTCTCTTTTTAGGAGCATAGTTTTTTATGGTGACGTCTATGGATGCACCGTCCAAAGCCGGTTTGATGAAAATATCTTCTACTTTAAGCGGATTGCTGACTACGAGTTTGACAGGCTGCCATATACCGGCAGGGTTGTCACCATAAAATCCGTGAGGAATATCGGTTAATACGGCTTTGTTGGCTTGTTGGTCGTTTTGGTTGTCTTCCACTTCCTTGCGCACCGATGAATAGTAGTTTTCCATGGCATCACTGGTTTGCGCAACTTTCCCGTTGATGTCACGTGTCACTTTCACAGCAATCAGATTGCGGCCCGGGTGTAGAAATCGGGTGGCATCTATCTGGAAATCACCGAACATACCAATGTTCGAACCAGCCGGTTCACCGTTGATGTAAACTTCCGCCATTTTTGATACAGCGTCAAATGAGAGGGTCAGTTGTTTCCCTTTCACGTCAGCCGGTAGTTCCAGCCATTGACGATACCAGGCAGCACCAGTCTTGCGATAGTTGAAAGTATAGTTCTCGCAACGGTCGGTTTCTTGCTGGTAGTAGGTATCTGATACCCCTTTATGTTGCGGGCCGGTAGGCGATGGCATCGTTTCGCCATGTAGCCAGATGCGGATAGGATTCCAGAAAGCAGGGACAGACATCAGATGCCAGTCGTTGTCATCCGTCTGCATGGAGATTGCCTTAGCTTTATCGTTCAGTTGGTATTCAGGCATGAAGAGCCAGTTTCCGTCCAATGATAACTCTGTCCGGTTGTCAGTCAGTTTATCCAGTTTGACGGCAGTGTATTGTGCTCGTTCCTTGCGGCGTTTTTCCTCCTTTTCCTGTGTTGAGAGTGCTATGCGGTACTCTTGTACCTTAACGCCTTTTAGAGCATCTTCTGCTAATGGTATGACAGTGAGATCATCAAATTCCGTGTCTATCCATCCGCCACCCAATGCAACTTCACCGGTAGGAGAGAGATTACTGTTTTTGTCCTCCAAATCGATGTGAGGAAGTTTTTCGTCGTTTACAAAAACCCGGATACGGTTTCCACATACTTCTACTTTCACTTTGTACCATTCTCCCGGCACGGGATGAAAGCCAAGTGGGCGAACGCCTAAGAATTCGTCTGTACCCATATATCCGGTACGCATCAAATAGATATCGTCTTGCAGTCCGCCTTTGATACCCACCACATAGCGGTCAAAACGGTTGTGTGTACGGAACCCTGCCCATATCTGTACTTGTTCGGCGTCTTTCGGGGCACGTGCCTTGAAAGACAAGCTATAATCTTTCCATTCGGGATTACCGAAGAGGGCATAAGCACTGCGCGAATGTAATACTCCGTCGTTAACCCGACAGGCGCCACGTCCCACAATATTCAGTGGTTGGGAGTCATTGGAGAAATCATTGCTCCATACGGTGTGATCTTGGGCTTGTGTCACCAAGCCGGACAGGCTGCAGGCGCAAGCTAAAAATACTTTGCTAATTTGATTCATGATATTATTCTGTAGTTTAAAAGTTCATTGTATTTCAGTTTATGATTTGACAGACTGTAATTCACGGTTTGAGAGCGATAAAATGGTGTGGCAAATATAAAGACAGGAAGTTAAGTGAAAGCTTAATTTTCGCTTAATTGCTTATTAAATATCCCTTAAATGTGGAATTTAAGCAAATAAGTGGGTTCAGGGGATATAAATCTTATCTCCCGGTTATAAATAATCTCGTTACACCTTATTATATATAGAGTGAAGGAAACGTACAATTGAAAGATGGTATCGTAAGAAGCATTTTTGAAAATCAGTAGTGAATGTCGCAATCATAATACTGGAATACATTTTTTATATAATCAGTCAGGTTAATAATTGGATATCTCTTAATTTGTGTTATGTTTGTATATCCTTGTATGGGTTGGTTGGGGCATTACTTTGGCAACCCCGACCGATATAAGAGATAATAGTTGCCTTATTTACCTTTTTAACCTCTTTACTTGAAATTTGCTTCTTTTGCAGGAAGTAACTACTCATTTAGATGAAGAAACAGGGTATGTATCGCATATCACAAAATATAAACTTCCCCCTTTTATAGAAATTAATGCCCAAGTTTGCGGAAAATTAAAAGAAAATAGTATTAGTTTTAAAATTAATTAGAAATTAATCTGAGTTTAATCGTATTTTATAAAAAAACTTAAGCCGTCTCCTGTTACTTTGCATCAGAACTCAAAAATAACCTTAAATATTAAGTTTGTTCAGTCGACGCTTTCTTAAATAATGAATAAAAAGGGTGTTTTCGAGGTGTAACAAACAAGAAATGTATAATTAAAAAAAGAGACCGTGAAGAATTATTTGAAAATCACGATGGGGCTTGTTTTAGCTTCCATGATTGTTAGCTGTTCTGATGAGGACAATAATATTGTTCCCGATATTAATCCGGACCCGGTGCCACCGACAGAAGGGACGTTCATACTCCCTGCTCCTGCGGTAGAGAGTAACATTCCTGAACATGATTTTTTGATGGGGGCATTGTTCAGTTTCCAGAAGAACCTTCGGAATGGGGAGGATGCTGCCAGCGGCGGGACAAATTCTACTACCTTTTATAATAAGCCGCTTTTCGAAGTGAAGGCTTTTGGTGCTACGGAAGCAGAGTGGTGGGATAACCTGGTGGAAGAGATGGTGTATAGTGGGTTGGATTATGTAGCTCCCAACTGCCGTGGACGTTTACCGAAGGCAGATACCGACCCTGCTTATGAAAGAGATCATGGTGACCCTGTTCATATAAAGGAATTCATCGCTGCTTTACAACGCCGGAATGAAGAAAGTCTGAAGATTGCCATCTTCGATGACTGTCCGGCTTCCTGGGCTGCCGCCCGTAATTTTGACTTGTATCAGACTTACGCTACAGTCATCAGTGCCGAGACTCAGCAAAATAAGGGGCTGACGGATGAAGAGGTCATGTATCCGTTAGACAACTTGGACGATATATATAAGTATATATGGGATTACAATATAAAATTGGCTTTCGATCACTTTTATGGCGAGAATAAAGCCAATAACAAGTATCTTCTTCGTATCGATGGCAAGCCTGTACTGTTCCTGTGGAGTATCAACGGTTTCCTTAATGTAGACTATGCCGCATTAGGCAACAAGAAAATAGATTGCAAGGGTAAACTAAAAGCCATCCTGGACAAGATTCATGCTGACTTCAAGACTGCTTACGGCGAAGACCTTTTTATTTGTGCCGACAGGGCTTTCCAAGACCGGGACAAAGAGGTGAACGAATCAGTAGTAGAGTCGCTGAACGATTGGTTCATTGCTGCTGAACATGCTGCTAACCGCAGTTCCTGGACCGTACGTAGTTTTAATGGGAAAACAGTAGGAGTGGCTGTACCGGCTTTCTATACCAATGATAAATCGGGAACCCGGATGTTCTTCGATGCTGATCATGGAAAGCGTTTGACTGACGCTTTGGATGATATGGTTGCGAAGAATACTGATCTGGTTTTCCTGGAAGGTTTTACTGATATGGCCGAAAACGCATCTTATTGGAGAAGCACTGATAACACTTTCTATGATTTTCCTAACCAACGTCTGAATATTCTGCGTAAATACAGCAGTAACAAGGCATGGCCCGAATCATTGCGGATAGAGATGGAAGCTTGTGATAAATTCTTTGATATCTCTAAAAACAATAGTGGTAATCAATACCGTACCGGAGATCTGGATGTTGCAAAGGTGGCTAATGTGGCTTCGGATAAGAACACCGAATGGTATGTTACCCATACAGAGCCCGGTGAATGGCTGGAATGGAAAGAATTGCCTTATGCTGCCGGAAACGTGACAATTAAGGTGTGTTATGCTGCCAAGGCAGATGCTAAGATTCGTTTCGATTTTGGCGAAGGTACACAGAGAAGACAAGGTCCTGTCGTAGAACTTCCTGCTACCGGAGGCGAATGGACCACTGTGGATGCTTTCACTATGAAATGCGATGTAAACGGTTGGCAGCGGACTTTGCTGAACATTGTGGCTGGTCAACCTGATTTGAATTACTTCACAATAACTGTAGAAAAATGAAAATAACTAATTTATTAATTGTAAACTTAAGCTAATATGGAGAAACTTTATCTGAAAAGAAGCTGGAGGATAGGGACATGCCTGATGGTATTGCTCACATTCTTTGCATTTTCGCTTTCGGCGCAAAACCGAAAGGTCACTGGAGTCGTTGTCGACGAGTTTGGTGATCCACTTCCAGGTGCTAATATTACGGTGGTTGGAAACCAAAGTTTAGCTACTGCGACAAATATGGAAGGGCAATTTACCTTAAACAATGTACCGAAAGACGCCATATTGAATGTAAGATTCATAGGCTATGCCGTGCAGACCGTCAGACTGGCTACCTTGAAAAACAATGACCTGTTGCGCATTGTTCTGAGGGAAGATGTCAAAGAACTGAAGGACGTCGTTGTGACAGCATTGGGTATCAGCCGTGAGTCGAAATCATTGGGATATGCCCGTCAGTCCATTGACACGGAATCTCTGTTGGATACACGTGACCCGAACTTGTTGAATAGTTTGAGTGGTAAGGTTTCGGGTGTCAACTTTATTTCGAATGGCGGTCCGTTGTCTTCTACTCGTGTGGAAATTCGTGGTAATAACTCTTTGACGGGAAACAATCAGCCGCTGTACGTAATTGATGGTGTGCCCATCATGAATCCGATGGGTGAAGACGGGGATTTGGACTATGGTAACCCTGCGTCAGCAATCAGCCCGGACGATATTGAATCGATAGAAGTGTTGAAAGGCGCCAATGCAGCTGCTTTGTATGGATCAGATGCTGCCAATGGTGTTATTCTGATCACTACCCGTAAGGCTACGAAGAAATCCGGACTCGGTGTTTCTTATGGCTACAACATGCAGTTTACTTTCCTGCGTGAATTCCCGGCTTATCAGAATGTTTACGGTTCGGCCAGTCTTCCGGCTGTCGGTGTGGGTGACGGATTCAACTATTATGGTTCCAACTCGAAGAACGGCTATGCTTATGACCCTAGTCTGCCTTATGGTATTTTTGTATTTAACTGGGCGAATCCGAATCAACGCTCATGGGGGCTGCCGATGTTAGGCTTTGATCTGGTGGGACGTAATAATCAGATACGCTCTTATGTACCTAATAAAGACGGTATTACGGATATGTACGAAATGGGTGTAGCCATGACTCATAGTGTTTCAGTCAATAAGGTGTTCAATGGGGCAGGTATCCGTTTCAACTATACGGGTATCGACTACGACGGAATGCTGAAGAACTTTGATAACATGAAGCGTCACACATTTGACCTGCGTGTGAATATGGATTTGGCTAAATGGCTGTCCAGTGAAATCTCCGTTAACTATCAGTTGGAAACTGCCGATAACCGTGATTATAAAGGTGACAGTAACCGTAACCCGATGCGTGCTATCATGAATATGCCACGTGACGTCGTCATGGAGGAATTACTGCCGTGGAAGCGCGAGTCAGGTGAAGCCTTTACCCGAGGTAACGGATTCTACAATCCTTATTGGTTGCTGAACGAAATCAGCAATGGGGATGGCCGCAATAACTTCCGTGGTAACCTGACTCTTAATATCAAACCGATTCAGGGGATGAATATTCGTTTGCGTGCCAGTGTGGAAAAGGCAAACAAGAATGGCTGGAAGTTTGATAATTACTATACCATGTGGGATATTGACGGACAGTACGAAACGTTCCGTGAAGCCTCCAACAACTACAACTATGAAGGGGTAATTTCTTACAACCGCAATATCAAGAAGATCAGCCTCAGCGCCAATCTGGGTACTTCTATGCAGAAGAATGACTGGTACAAGCTCAGGAGTCAGGTTTCTCAATTGGCAGCTCCGGATGTGAAGTCATTGTCCAACAATGCTTCTATGTTGAGTGGAACGGAAAGTGTGAATGCAAAAGAGAAACAGTCCGTATTCGGTATGTTGTCTTTGGGATATCATGGTTTGTTTCTCGATGGAACTTTCCGTAACGACTGGTCAAGTTCTTTGCCGAAAGCTAATAATTCTTACTTCTATGCTTCCGGTAGTGCCAGTGCTGTATTAACGGAAATCTTCCCCAAACTGAAGAGCAAGACTTTGTCATTTGCCAAGTTGCGTGGATCGATTGCCCGTGTAGGTAATGATGCCGGTTTCGACCGCTTGATTAACAGCTACAGTTATGGTGGTCTGTTCCGTAATGACATGGCGTGGTTCCAAGGTGACGCTGTACGTAAAAATCCGAACTTGAAACCGGAAACAACTATTTCGAAGGAAATCGGTGCGGAGGTTCGTTTACTGGACGGACGTCTGACGGCAGATGTTACTTACTATGACAAGTACACTCGTGATCAGATTGTGGAGTCAGAACTTTCTTATTTGTCCAATTACCAGCGTGTCATTATCAACTCCGGTAAAATATCCAACAAAGGTTGGGAAATCTCCGTGAGCGGTGTACCGGTGAAGGTAAAGAACTTCGAGTGGAAAACCATTTTCAACTGGTCAAAGAATAATTCCATGGTAGAGTCATTGCCCGAAGGTATCGATAAGATACAGATTGGCAGCGGTGTGTACAACGTGAAATCTTATGCGGAAGTAGGCAAGCCTTATGGCGCTATCTATGCGAAGACATTTAAGCGTGATGCCGAAGGATACATCCTTTGCCAGCTCGACGGTTCTCCGAAAGAAGGACAGGACTATGAATATTTAGGCTGTGTACAAGCTGATTGGCGAGGTGGCTGGAATAACGTGTTCCGTTTGGGCAATTTCTCCTTCTCTGTCATGTTCGACTTCCAGAAAGGTGGTAAGTTCTTCTCTCAGACATCGATCCAGAGTTCTGTAGACGGACAATCCGTTAAATCATTGGAAGGTCGTGACGCGGATTTCTTCTCCAGAAAGATTTTGGGTGAATCGGACGAAGAACGCTATGGCTTCATGCGTCCTCAAAACGCTAACACACCGACTGCGAACGGACAGGTTTATCCTGACTGGGGACGTCCTAAAGGGGTAGTTCTTCCTAATTGTCGTTATGACGAAGACGTAGAAGGTCTGGCAGGACAACAGGTATTGGGTTATTGTACTCCCGAACGCTATTGGATGCACTATACCTCCCGTGATATTTCCCGTTTCATCTATGATGCTTCTTATGTGAAGTTGCGTGAAATCACTGTCAGCTACGATTTACCGAAAAAATGGCTGAGAAAGACTCCGTTCCAGACTTTCCGTGTGGCGGCTGTCGGACGAAACATTGCTACCTTGTTTGCCAATACACCGCACGGACTGGACCCGCAGGCAACAAGTACGACAGGAAATGCACAAGGTTTCGAACGTGGTTTCAACCTGCCTTCCGCAACCTATGGATTTGATATTAAAGTTTCTTTTTAAATTCGTAAAGCATGAAATTGAAAAACAAAATATTACCGTTACTCCTGCTGGCATCAACTGCTGTGGGGTGTACGGACGGTTTCGAAACCATCAACTCGGACCCGAACAAATTGTATGAGGTTAACCTGCAGAGTATTTTCCCCGGTACGGTTTACAAAACAATGAATGCGATCAGTGAATTGAATAATAACCGTATGTGGAGTTATTCACGTTACATTACCAACGTCGCTTTCCAGACACCATGGAACGAAAGGGGAGACGGATTCTACCGTAAGTTTTATGTAGAGATTCTGCGCGATTTGGAAGATCTGGCAAAAGCATACGATAATGGCTCTTTACCTAATAGTCTGGCGGTAGTCAAGACATGGAAAGCATTCACCTATTACCAGTTACTATCGCTCTATGGTCCGGTCGGATTGAGTCAGGCCGGTATGGACGGAGGAACGGACAAGCGTATCTTTGATTATGATTCGGAAGCCGATGCTTATTATTCCATTTTGGGATGGCTGGATCAGGCGGTCGATGCATTCGACGAATCATCCACTGATAAAATTTTGAAAGACCCTGTTTATAACGGAGATGTACAGAAGTGGCGTAAACTGGCTAATACATTGCGTCTGGAGATAGCCATGAACATTCAGAATATCAGCGAAGAGAAAGCACGCGAATATGCTGCGAAGTCTATGGGACACGAAGAATGGCTGTTCAGTTCTCTGGATGATGCGTTTGCTCCTAAATACGGAACGGTGATCGACAAAGACTGTTCCTGGTATTACACTCGTTTGTACAAAGAAGAAATTCAGACGAAAGCAAACTGGGGGCTGATACCTTCCATGAACGAGTATTTCGCCATTTACCTGTTCTCGTATAATGATCCGCGTATGGAGACTTATTTTGACGGATCTAATGTTTACTGGCCCGAACGCCAGCCTTATCGTATGACGGACGTGCTGACCCGTTCACACGACTGTGATGTGAGCAATTGTTCAGCCAGCGACCAGCAGGAACACCTGCAGTGGATGATAGACGGATATGAAGTGCGTGATTCGTTACGTGTACGTTACTCCATTCCTTATGTGCCTACACCGGACAATCCGGGTGCCCGCACACCGTTCGGCTGGAGAAGACCGATCGACCCGACCGACCCGAATGGTACAAGGGAAATCCCCGATCCGTTGTCAATGAACGAAGACAACAGATGCTACATCAACCCGAGATATTATGCAATGGACGCTACGATGCCTTTGCTGCGTTGGGCAGATGCTTGTTTCCTCTGTGCTGAGGCGAAGGTGAAGTTTAACCTGGGATCTAAAGATGCACAGACTTATTATGAAGAAGGAATCCGTGCTTCATTTGAAGAGAACGGTTTGACAGCTTCTTTGACTGCCTACATGGCTCAGGAAGGAGTTGCATGGGGAACCAGCCATAAAGGCTTCTATGATACCCGTAAACTGATGACTGCCGACATCAACGGAGCAAATGGCGTGGAAGGACAGTTGGAACAAATCTACAAGCAGCGCTGGTTTGCCGACTTCCTTGATGGTATGTCTGCCTGGCGCATGGAACGCCGTACACGTGCATTGAACCTTCCGCCCTTGTTCTTGAACGGATCTCAGGCTTATGAAGAAGGAGGAAATATGTACTACGGCTGGCCCGAACGCCTTTACTTCCCGGATGCGGAACGTCAGACGAATGCAGAGGCTTATTACAGAGCTATCGATTTGTTGCAGAAGAATAGTCCGAAGCCTAATGCTGCCCGTTGGGGAGACAATATTTTCACGATGCTTCAGTTTGCAAAACCTGTGCCCAATCAGGAAGAAATGATAGCCGGATGGGAGAATAGTGATTATGTACAGTTCAATATGGATTTCCAGGCTAAGAAATACGGACAGACTTATGAAGAGTTTTTGAAGAATGCCCGTGAACTGACCGGTATCAAGGATGCCGAAGAGGCTTTGGACAAAGCATACCACTTCTTGATAGAAGCTACACTTTTAGTTTATAAGGTAGAAAAGTAGTAATTAAGTAATGACTGAAATATGAAAAAGTATAAGATTTTTAATAAGATAGGCCTTGCAATCTGCCTGACGTTGGGACTGGTGGCCGGATCGGCCTGTTCACCCACAGATGACGGTCCTTCCATCGATGATCATTTCTTGAATTATGAGATTCCGCAAATCAGGCCGAGCAGTGATATTCCGGTAGGGGCCATTTATTGGAACCTGGGTAGTGCAGGTATGGATGAAAAGAAGTATGCACGGTTGATTGGTGAATATAACCAGAGTGGACAATATCCGCAGCTTTGTCCGAATGTGCGTCCGGTACTGGGACGTTATTCGATGGATATCAATAAGCCCGAAACGGCTGACTTGATTCAGCAGCACCTTACGTGGTCGAATAATGCCGGTATCAATTTCCTTATATTGCCGAACATTGGTCTGGACACCAGTAAGGGAGATTTGTTGAATGAAGGTAACGTGAACTTCGTGAACTATATGGCCGGGCTGAACCCCAACTCGGAAGGTATCAATTGGGGAGGCTTGCGTTATGTGGTTTCTATGGATATGAACAACTTTGCAAGCGGACTCAATAACACTTCCATGATAGAAGATGATGCTGACGAGAATGGGGTGTCTGCACGTTGTGAACAACTTTATAGCTTTTTTGTCAGCCTGACAAGCCGTTTCTGTACGAACAACGACCTTTACTATACTGTAGACGGCAAACCGATGATTGTTGTTTGGAATGCTGACAAGTTGTATGCACGTGACTCAGAGAAACTCTATGCTACCATTCGTGAAAGAGTGCGTGAGAATGTGAAAGACGGAAATGGCAATGGATTGGAAATCTATATTTTAGCACGTCAGGAACGTTGGACACCTCCTGCACGCTGGCATAATTTCTTCCTGAGCGGTAAAGTGGATGCTGTGTATATGGATAATATGTACAACCAGACCGACTGGTTCCGTCCTACCTGCTATCCGCAGTGTATTGACCAGAACTTTAAGTATAACCGCGAATATGAATGGGCCAATTATGGAGTAGACTTCGTTCCTACCGTTTCACCTTCGTTCAATCAGTGGATAGATGGTGATGGAACTCAGTTCTATAACTTCCCGGTGGTATTTAAGGATGAAGACCTGTTCCGTAAGATGTGTAACGTTGCCAAGATGAACTTAGGAAAGCGTCCGATGGTTATCATCGATTCTTTCAACCGTTGGAATGTGGATCAGGCTATCGAACCGACTGACCCGAATTACGGGAATGGATACGGTATGAAATACCTCAATATTGTAAAAGAAGAATTTAAAGTGAAGTAAACATGAAAGCGATAAATTTTATCAATTGGAAATATATCGGCTTGGCCGGATGCTTGGTGATGTCATTGCTTGCTGCGTGTAGCGACGATGAAACGGCATCGGAAGTGGTGACGCCGCTCGAGCCTAAACTGGAGATCGTGAACGAATCGTCCACCTTCAGTTTCTCTTCAGCGGGAAATTCCGCTCAGGTGCTGACATTCAATACCAATCAGAATTGGTATATCGTATTGGATGATTCGGAAGGTGTGGATAATAGCTGGGTGGTATTGTTTGAACGCGAGGGAGCAGCCGGAGAAGGTAACAAAGTGTGGGTGGCTGCCGCAGAAAATGTGGAGCCGGATGCGCGCCGTGCTAATTTTTCTCTAGTCTCCGGTGAGTTCAAGTATGATTTCGTTATCTATCAGGCACAGAAGGATGCTGTTGTAATCACCGACCCGAAGGCATACGAAAATCTGGATGCCGGCGAACACATCATTTCCGTGGAGTTTGGTATCAATACAGGAGAATATAAAACAAGTTTCGTATATTCCGGTGACACAGGCTGGATCATGCCGACAGACGAACGTCCCGCAGGCGAACCGGAGACACGTGCGATGGAAAATCATACGCTGTACTTTAAGGTGCTGCCGAACGAGAAATTTGATATCCGTAGAGGTACCATTGAAATCTCTTCGAAAGATAATGATAATGTAAAGGCTACGATGAATATTTTCCAGACGGGTCTGCCTAAACCGGTGATTACAGTCGACAATAAAGAAATGTTCACTAACTTGGCATCGAAGGAAGATTCGATTCTCCTGAAATATAAGGCAACTAATACCAAGGGACCAAGAGATCTGACGATTGATATTGATAAGAACGATCAGGACTGGATTACGTTCAAGCCTGCCATAGACGCCAAAGGTGATTCTACTTTCCTCGTTTCTGTGAAAGAAAATACCGGTGGCGAACGTACGGCAACTATCGCGCTTTGTGCCGCTGCCGACAAGAAAGTGAGAGAAGAATTTACGGTAACTCAGGCTCAGGCAAGCGATGTGGAACTGGTTATTACCAACAAGAACGATTTCAGAACAAGCTTGGATAAACTGGGTAGTGCCGCTACCGTGAAGTATAGCGTACAGTCTACATTGACCGATCCGAAGAATGAGATTCTGGTAGATATTGTATATCCTGAAGAGAGCGGCTATACGGCAGAGAATGGTTGGCTGCACATGGCAAACAACTCGATGCCCGAACGTGTCATCTTCACGTATGATGTGAATAAGGTGCTGAGAGAACGTCAGGCTACCGTTTACATTTATCGTAAGGGGTATGAAAACAAGAAAGATTATATGGTTGTCCGTCAGGCTGCAGCCACTCAGATTGAAATACCGGCTCCGGGAGGCTTGACGAATCTGTTGCAAAGCATGATTGATGACGAAATTTATAAAGACTGGGAATCTATCACTAGTCTGGAATTGAAGGGAAGACTCAACGATACTGATTTGAACTTGCTGAAGAACATGATGACAGCGGGTAAGGGTTACAATCTGAAGAACCTGGATATGACGGCAGTAGAGAATGAGACGCTGAAGAACGGAGTATTTAACGGTTGTAACCTTCTGGAGAATATAACATTCCCGATGGGATTGCAATACGTACCGAGAGAAGCTTGTCGTAACTGCTCCAAGCTGAGAACGGTAGTTGTGAACGAAGGTCCGACTTATATCGGTCGCCATGCCTTTGGTAATTCGATGGTGAGCGAAGCTTGGTTCCCGAGCACTATGACCTATGTTTACGGATATGTCTTCGATAATGTTACAGCTCTGAAGACTTTGCACTTGAAATCATTGCCATTCCAATGTAAAGAAGTAGCTCGTAGTGATGCTGACGAAGGTGCTACCCAGCCGACAACTTGGTGTACCGTCTTTAAGACATGGCCGAGCACGGTGTATGTACCGATGGAATATCTGGAATACTACAAGAATCCGGACCCGAAACACGTGGTTTCCATGCATTTCCAGGACCTTCTGAATACATTGACATCCGAATCGGAAGAATGGACGAAGGGACCGAAGGTTCAGCAACCTTACTTGAAGTCTAATTCGGCATTGAAGAGTAACTTTACTTGGGGATCATCTGCCACTACTATAATGGGAGAAACTGAATGATATAGAGCCAGGTAGATATACTGTATAAGAGCGGACTATCACTCGGCGGGAAAATTCCCGCCATTGGTAGTCCGCTCTTTTTTTGAATTACCCCTAAAAATTAGGTGTGGGTTTCTTGTCGGTTCGTTCATCATTCTTCATTTAAAACTTACTCATAATGATTAAAACTGATGTTTTATTGTCATCTGTCAGCTTTTCACATATAAAGGTTTTATAATAAACAGATTACCTCCTGACAATAAGCCCTGACAATAAGCTGACAATAGCAAAAAGTTCTATTTTACTGTCATCTGGCTCTGTCATTCGGACGACTGCAAGGAGGAAGAATCTCCTCTTTTGTGTGCACAGGAGAAGAGCCTTCATTTCATACTGTCACCAACCATCTCTCCTTTCTTCATTTCCCGTTTAAGTATCCATACGGTTTGTGACAAGCTATCAGAACGGTTGTGCCACCTACAGAAATGATTGTGCCAAACTGCTGAAACGGTTGTGCAAAGCGCTTGGCACAGTTGTGCCACTACGATGGCACAGCCGTGCCAAAGGCGTGGCACAAGCATGCCAAAGGTGTGGCACAAGCAAAGCATACCTTCTACTCCTCGTCCGCTATGCTTTCTCTGCCCTCCAGACGGGGCTTTTGCAAAGATGCGGTATATCCTCCAAAAAGCATGCTTACAAAAGGACTCTTTATCAAATAGTCAAACTGGAATAACAGCATGATACGGCTGACAATAGAATGGATGATTGCTATTGTCAGCCGTATTATCATGGTGTATTGTCAGGAGATAATCTGTTTATTATGAGATTGTTATATGTGAAAAACTGACAGATGACAATAAAACATCAGTTTTAATCATTATGAATAAGAAAAGAATATATTTAGGCACGGATTACGCGGACTAACACGGTTGTTTTACGTAATCATAACACTAAAACCGTGAAATCCGCGTAATCCGTGCCTAATCCTTAATTTATAATTTAGTTCATTTCTTATCGGTTATAAATCAGCGAATGGCGTCTTATAGTCTTCTCCCATTGAATCACGGTACTCTTTGCAGAAACGGTCATACAGATTTCGTGCAATACCTTTCTTTCCCTGTGCGGAGAACACTGCGCATTTGGCGGCCAGTGCTTCTTCATTCAGTGGGTCATGCAGGAACATGATATCTGCCAGACGAAGAATCATATCCTGATGATTTCGTTGTTTTTCAATTTCAAACAAGTCCTTCAACAAGTCGATGGAATGACTGGAGTAAGTCTCCTTGAAGTCATCCAGCCAATCGAGAATTGTGTTGGGCAGCAATGGTCCGTATAGCAGGAGCTCTAATATCCGGTTGAGTAGTTCGTCATTTTCCTTTTCCTTGAATTGCTGGATACGGGCAAGCACTTCACGATAGTCGCAAAATACGTTTTCCCCCCATTTGATGTACATAAAGTTATTCTCAGTGACAACTTCTACATCACCGATGCTTTCCAGTAATACCCGTAGTTTACGTAAGTTTACATTACGGTTGTTACGGGCAGCGGTTTCTTCCTTATCCGGCCATAAGATTCCTGTTGTTTTGGAAGTCAGGATACCGTTTGCATTCTTTTCCGTATATAGTATCAGCAAGATAAGCAAGTGTTTCAGACGGGGAGTGAAATTGGCGGTGATGTCATTTCCCTCTTTATCACGTACGTTGAAGCAACCTAATAAAGAGATGGACGAACGGCTACGGTCGTAGTAGTTGACTATCTCTTTCGGTGCGGCTTCGTTGCCTTGTTCCGGCATTGTCGGAACCGTTTTCGCTTGGTTTTCAGAACTGTCTTTTGAGACCGCAGCCGGTTTGGAAGCTTTCTCTTTTGTTGCAGGTAATTTTGTAGCCTGTCGTTTGCTTCTTGAGCGGTAGAATAACCAGGCACCGCAAGCCAGTATCGCCAGGATTCCGATGACATACAGCAGATTCCACCATTTGCCGGAGCCGGCTTCATCCGTTTCTTGCCGGATATCCGTTTCGTTGACTAAAGGCATGTTGATGGAGTAGATTTTGACATCGTGCGTACGATTGTTCAGAATCTTATCCAATACAAGGAAAAGTTTCCTGTGGGTTGGCGAAAAGTAAAGATTGAAATCGCAGTCCTGATAATCCAGGCTGTTGTTGATCGGCTTAGACACTTCTGTATAAACAGGACTCTTCATCGAGATCTTCCACAATGTTCCTCCCTTATCCGTAGACACAGCATAGAAAGTACTGTCTGATGGCTCGAAGTACATGGAGGAAGCCATAATCGTTTCCTTGTTATCATCTTTCTTCTCCCAGATTATACGGGATTGTTTCGTCTTTAAATTGATGGCGTATAGACCGAGGTAATAATGGGTACTCAATTCCTGTTTACCATACTTATTTCCTTTGCCTCCGAAAATATACAATTCGTCGCCCACTACTGCCATCGCAGCCGAATAGCGGGGATAAAGAGGATGATCATACTTAATTTGCTCCATCTTCCCAATACCGGACTTCATTCGGTACAGGTCGTTGCGGTATTTATAGAAGCCATATCCGCCGAAAAAGTAGAATGAGGAATCTGCGGGATTAAATGCTTTGGCATGGTTATAGTTGCTGGCTTCTTTGGTATTCTGCTTTTCATTGCTCCACGTTCCGTCATCGAACGAAAAACGGGAGATGATGTCTTCTGTCAGCGAATAAGATACCAGTGCATTGCTCAGTGTATCGTATAGTAAATGGTTGGGATATTCTACGGCAGGATATCCTCCGCGTATGGCAATTTCTTTTTTGAGTGTCCCGTCTTCGTCCAGCACTTTTACTGATTGCGGGCTTACGATATAAAATAAGGCACAGCGGGCATCGAAGGCTACACCAATTCTGTTGGAAGTGGTGATTTTACTGATTGTTTTCCATTCGATGTGGTTGTCTATCAACCAAAGTGGTTGGATAGCACGTGCGACAGCCCCTTCTTTCTCGTCATAGCAGATGTTGCCGTTGTGTTTCCATAATTTCCACTCTCTTGTCAGCTTGCCATCCTGCACAATGTTGATATCCCTTAAGTTGATAGGGGCTACATCGGCTTGATAGCCTATCATCTGTCCGAATGTAATCGTTACGCTATTGGTTTCTTGCAGAGGGAAAGTGGACGAAATCTTCTTTTTATCGTATTCTATTTCGATCACATTGTCCTTTTGGCGCAGGTTCAGTGATACATTTATCCACTTTTCCAGTTCTATCGGTTTATCTATAATGATAATCTCATCATTGAGCATTAGAGCGGGAGCATGGTTCTGCTCACCCGCAACAAATGAAAAACGTATTAACTGACCTTTGTCTGTCTTCAGGTGAAGTATCGAACCATAATCAGCTTCATTGGCGCGTATGTATATTTGAAATGAAATGCTAAAGTCGTTTGTTACAGAGAAAGGTTGATTATCGTCCAGATACAAGGTGGACCTTTCTGCGGCAGGTACAGCATGAGACTTAAAATAAAGTCCGTAATCATATAAAGAAGACGCATCCAGTCTGCCCGCCAGGCAGAGCAGGAGCAAAATCAATAATTGCAGTTGATATTTCATAGTAGTTTCTACTTCAATCTGTTCTTATGCGGCAAAAGTACGAAAAACAATACGATATTCATAAGAAACGGGCACTTATTTAAAAAGAGTTGGGATAGTCGTTCATACGGCTGTCATTTTAAAAATAAGGTTAAGAGGATTCATCTTCTTCTCAGGGAAGAAGGGCTTTTCGTGGAAGCGTTTTCCCATTTTCAGGGAAATATTCTCAGAAAGCGGATAACTTGGGCGGAATCTCTACATTATTATACAATTAATTTGTTTTTAATGAAGAATTAATTTATTTTATCCCCTCTTTTTAATGCATTGCCTTTTACTTTGCCCTTGGTAATACCGGAAAACTCATTAATTTATGAATATGAAGAAAAAATTAATCTTACTATGCTGTCTGTTGGGCGGTTTTACTTTGCATTCTACAAAGATAAATGCACAGGCAGTGACTAATGATCAGAAATTGATCTATCCGTACCCTTTTGCTCCCAGTGAAGGGCTGGTGAATAAAACAGAAAAGGAACATCGACAGGAAATTTGCCTGAATGGTTATTGGGATTTCCAGCCTGTTCGTTTGCCAAAGGAATATGTTCAGGGAAAAGGAATCGCTCCCGAACTTCCGCTTCCGGATAGTGACGGTAAATGGGACAAGACCCGTATCAAAATTCCTTCACCATGGAATATCAATGCTTTTGCTTACCGTGACCTGGAAGGCCCCGACCATCGCAACTACCCTTCATATCCTAAAGAATGGGAACAGGTGAAGATGGCATGGATGAAGAAGAATGTGACCATCCCTTCTGATTGGACCGGGCAGCAAATCAAACTTTATTTTGAAGCGGTGGCCGGATATTCCGAAATTTATGTAAACAAAGAAAAGGTAGGCGAGAATTTCGATTTATTCCTGCCGTTTAGCTTTGATATTACCGATAAAGTGACTCCCGGTGAGACGGTCGAAGTGCTGGTGGGAGTAAGGAGTCAGTCTTTATTCGAAAATAATTCGACTATTGGACGCCGTATTGTTCCGGGCGGTTCGATGTGGGGATATCAGATCAATGGTATCTGGCAGGATGTTTATCTGCTGGCTTTGCCGAAAATCCATATAGAAGATGTATATGTGAAACCGCTGGTATCGAAGAACATGCTGGAAATAGAAGTGACGGTACAGAACCAGACAGCCAAGAAGGCGGAAATACAATTGCAAGGTGACATCCGTGAATGGATGAACCGTGCAGGAACGGATATAAACTCCGCTCCTGTTCCCGACTGGACACTTGGTAACGAAGCATTGTCGGTTGCCCCGGCAAAAGTATCGGTTGCCACCGGTACATCTCAGAAAGTGACGTTACAAGTGCCTGTGGGCAAAGACGTATTGAAATACTGGACTCCGGAGCATCCTAACCTGTATGCTTTGCTGCTCTCCGTCAAAAATCAAAAACAAACTGTCGATACGAAATATGAGCGTTTCGGCTGGCGTGAATGGACCTTGCAGGGAACTACCCAATGTCTGAACGGCGAGCCTTATGCCTTGCATGGTGATTCCTGGCATTTTATGGGTATCCCGCAAATGACACGCCGTTATGCCTGGGCTTGGTTTACTGCCATCAAGGGTATGAATGCCAATGCCGTACGCCCGCATGCACAAGTCTATCCTCGTTTCTATCTTGACATGGCTGACGAAATGGGTATCTGCGTATTGAATGAAACAGCGAACTGGGCCAGCGACGGTGGGCCGAAGTTGGACTCCGACCTCTTTTGGGAAACATCCAAATCACATTTGAAACGTTTTGTGCTGCGCGATAGAAATCATGCGTCAGTTTTCGGCTGGAGTATCAGCAACGAAAACAAGCCTGTGATCCTGCATGTATATAATCGTCCCGAATTGATGCCTGTCCAAAAGAAAGCATGGGAAGAATGGCGTGACATCGTACATCAGAATGACCCTACCCGTCCGTGGATTTCAGCAGACGGTGAAGATGATGGTGACGGCATATTACCTGTAACCGTAGGACACTATGGAGACATTAATTCGATGAAACGCTGGATTGAAATTGGAAAACCTTGGGGAATCGGTGAGCATAGTATGGCCTATTATGGTACGCCGGAACAGGTTTCCAAATACAACGGAGAACGTGCTTACGAATCACAGGAAGGACGTATGGAAGGACTGGCCAACGAATGCTACAATTTAATCGCCAACCAGAGACAGATGGGAGCTTCTTACACGACAGTCTTCAATATGGCATGGTATGCATTAAAGCCGCTTCCACTCGGTAAAAAAGATAAGAGCAAAACACCTTCGGTTGAAACAGACGGAGTTTTCTTCAGCGATTACAAAGAAGGAGTTCCGGGGGTACAACCGGAACGTGTAGGTCCTTATTGCACCACATTCAATCCCGGTTACGACCCGACTTTGCCACTCTTTCAGGAATGGCCGATGTATGGTGCTTTGCGTGCAGCCAATGCGCCGGAAAAACCGGCTTGGTCTCCTTATGCCGTCATTGATAAAGAAAAGTATAAAAATCACGGAATCACGGCAACCGGCAAGAATTATAAAGAAGTTGTCTTCATCGGTAGCCAGGATAGCAAATTAAAGCAGTTGATGGATGCGCAAGGAGTCATCTTTGCGAAGAAAGCGACCCTTCCTTCTTCATTACTCTATCTGGTAGACGGTAGCCGTACATTGGATGCTTCCATCCGGAAAGAGATGCAAAAACAAATAGTCAAAGGTGCAGATGTGTGGATATGGGGACTTACACCTGAGACGGTAGCCTCTTACAATGAAATCCTGCCGTTTCCGGTAGCCTTGGACAAATTGCAGCGTTCTTCTTTCCTGCCTGTACAGAAGTCATGGATGAACGGATTAAATAACTCTGACTTCTATTTCTGCGAACTTCAGAAAACGGATGCTTCCGGTTATTCGCTGAAAGGGGCTTTGGTGGAAGAAGGAGAGGTGTTGCTGAATGCCTGTAAGACGGATTGGAGAAAATGGAACAAACGCCCGGAAGAGATCAAGACTGCCGGAACGATCCGCAGTGAATATGAGTGTACAGCCGCTACTCCCGTATTTGTAAAATGCCGGCAAAATGCTTCTACTTTCTATTTGAGCACGTTGACAGAATTTGCCAATTCGGAAAAAGGATACAATACGTTAACTGCTATCTTGAAAAATGCCGGAATAGCATACAAAAAGCCGGAAGTCAATATTGACGAGGTCTTCTTTTTGCGCGACGAGCAGATTAATTTCCCGGTAGCTACGAAAGAAAAGCTGGTGAAGGACAACGGTGACGAATGGGCATTGGAACTTTATGTGTTCAGTCCGCGTCCCTTGGATGACCTGTTGATAGAACCGAATATGCCCAAACTGTCTTTGATGCTAAAAGCGAAAAAGCGTACGCTGCTTATCAACGATAAGCCTTATACGGCTGTTTCTCACGACGGACGCAATGAAATCATTTACAAAGAATTGCCGTTGCTGCAGGGATGGAATAAACTGGTGATCAAAATAGGAGCGGGAGACCGGAACGATTTCACCGGCTGTTTCAAATGCGATAACAAGAAGGATTTCCTTCCGTTGTTGAAGGCTGCCTTTGTGAATCCGGAAGCCAAATAAAAGAGATATTGTAACTTAAAAAAGACAAAGATGAAACTTACACATATTTTAGCTTCAGCGGTTATCATCTCAACGCTGAGTGCATGTAACGGGAAATTACAGACAAGTGGACGGACACCGGTTGATTACGTCGATCCATATATCGGGAATATCAGTCATTTGCTGGTTCCTACATTCCCCACCATCCAGTTGCCTAACAGTATGCTTCGTGTTTATCCGGAGCGTGCCGATTATACATCGGAACTATTGAAGGGTCTGCCATTGATTGTCACCAATCACCGGGAACGTTCAGCGTTCAATCTCAGTCCCTGTCAGGGGGAAGAACTTCGTCCGATCATAACTTACAACTATGACAATGAGCATATTACTCCTTATTCCTACGAAGTGGAGTTGGACGATAACCGCATGAAAGCGGAATATGCGCTCTCTCATCAGTCAGCTATCTACCGGATCACATTCGAGGCGGACAAACCGGCTTATCTTATTGTAAACTCCCGTAACGGTTCTATCCATGCAAACGAAAATTTCATCAGTGGTCGTCAGCAACTGAACAATAACACAAGTGTGTATGTGTATATAGAGCCACAGGAGAAACCCGTAAGTACCGGTATTCTCGAAAATGGTACTATCAATACAAGTAAAGACAATGCCGAAGGGGTAAATACTTGTGCGGCGTGGCGTTTTGCCGATGGCACTACAACAGTCAGCCTTCGTTATGGTATTTCTTTTATCAGTGAGGAACAGGCTGAAAAGAACCTGCATCGCGAATTAAAAGACTACAATATAAAGGCACTTGCAGAAGCTGGCCGCCGGGTATGGAATGAAACTCTGGGTCGTATAAAAGTAGAGGGAGGTACAGAAGATGATAAAACTGTATTTTACTCTTCTTTCTACCGTACTTTCGAACGTCCGATTTGTATGAGCGAAGATGGTCGCTATTTTAGTGCTTTCGACGGAAAAGTGCACGAAGATAACGGTACTCCTTTCTATAATGACGACTGGATCTGGGATACTTATCGTGCTGCACATCCTCTCCGTACATTGATCGACCGGCAAAAAGAGGAAGATATCATCGCGTCTTATTTGCGCATGGCGGAACAGATGGGCAACATGTGGATGCCTACTTTTCCCGAAGTGACCGGAGATACGCGCCGCATGAATTCCAACCATGCCGTCGCTACTATAGCCGATGCACTGGCAAAAGGACTGAAAGTAGACACGGTAAAAGCTTATGAAGCCTGCCGGAAAGGTATGGAAGAAAAAACTCTCGCACCCTGGTCGGGAGCAGCAGCCGGCTGGTTAGACAAGTTCTATCATGAAAATGGCTATATCCCTGCTCTCCGTACGGATGAAAAGGAAAACGACCCGAATGTACATCCTTTCGAAAAGCGCCAGCCTGTTGCCGTCACTTTGGGAACCAGCTACGACCAGTGGTGTCTCTCCCGTGTCGCTGAAGCATTAAATAAAAAAGAGGAAGCCGAGTATTATCTGAAATGTTCTTATAACTATCGGAATCTCTACAATAAAGAGACAGCTTTCTTCCATCCGAAAGATAAAGAAGGACACTGGATCGAACCTTTCGACTACCGTTATCCCGGAGGTATGGGAGCCCGTGAATATTATGGAGAGAACAATGGCTGGGTTTATCGTTGGGACGTGCCCCACAATGTGGCCGACCTCATCAGCCTCATGGGAGGAAAGGAACAGTTTATCGCTAATCTGGACCGCACTTTCACAGAACCGCTCGGACGAAGCAAGTATGAATTTTATGCAAAGTTGCCCGATCATACGGGAAATGTAGGACAGTTTTCTATGGCAAACGAACCATCACTGCATGTACCTTATCTTTACAACTATGCCGGTCAACCCTGGAAGACACAGAAGCGAATCCGCCAAATGCTGAAAACATGGTTCCGCAATGACTTGATGGGTATGCCGGGTGATGAAGACGGAGGCGGTATGACTTCATTTGTAGTCTTCTCTTCACTGGGTTTTTATCCGGTCACTCCGGGATTGCCGGTCTACAATATCGGAAGTCCGCTCTTTACAAATGCCAAAGTAACACTTAGCAATGGTGCTGTATTCGAGATTGAAGCTCAGAACACTTCTGCAGATAACAAATATATCCAGTCTGCTACATTGAATGGCAAGGAGTGGAATAAATCCTGGTTCAGTCATGAAGACTTGAAGGATGGTGGCAAACTGGTATTGGTAATGGGCAGCAAACCCAATAAAGCATGGGGTAGCGGAGTCGGTGATGTTCCTCCTTCATTGGAAATGAAGTGATGGGTATGCGGTTGGCCTGTGGTCATCTCTTAAAATGATATATACTATGAAAATACAGAAATATCGATTTTCCATTCTGTTGGCTTTGTGTGGAGTGATGTTGGCTTTTGTTTCTCCGGTAAAGGCACAGAAATATGATAGTAACGGGAAAGAAGGACGGTTTACGCTTTCTTTGTCCGGTGACGGATGGTTCTTGTGGCAGGATAAGCAGGCGGAATGGAAACAGGACAGGCTTTTCTTGCCGGAAGAAATAACAGGCCTTTCCCGCCTTCCGGTGAATCCTCCGACAGGAGGATGGGAACGGTTACAACCCCGGCATGCCAGGGCGGTGCAGGTACCCGGTACGGTAGAAGAGTATCTTACAACTTCCGATTATCCCCGTCCGGAAGACGGAGTAGGAGTTAGCTGGTGGTTCCGCACTCTGAAGCTTCCGGCTGATTTGAAAGGGAAACGCTTTCTAATTCATTTTGAGTCGGTGCGTCTGCGTGCGGAAGTTTATCTGGATAGAAAGTTGGTAGCCTATGATATAATAGGCGAATCACCTTTCGATGCGGATATCACAGAAGCGGTGCAACCCGGTAAAGAACAATGCCTGGCAGTTCGTGTGACGAATCCCGGCGGTAACTTCCACTGGCAGGACTTCAACGAAATGTATTGGGGAAAGTATCAGATTCCTCCGGGCAGATCGTTTGGCGGTATCATCGGACGGGTACGTCTGGATGCGGTTTCTCCTGTCTATGTATCTGACATCTACATGCAGAACCAGCCGGAGCGGACGAAGGTGAAAGCGATTCTTACCGTAAACAATACCTCGGCAAAAACAGAGAAACAGGATATTTACTTTTCTGTGTACGAGAAGGAGAATCCCGGCAAGGTGATATTGGAAAAGAAACTGCCCCGTGTTGCTTTGAAGCAGGGAACGAATGTGGTGACGATGGAACTTCATTGTCCGGAGGCCCGTATCTGGGATTTGGATACTCCTTATTTGTATGTATGTGGCGTCGATGTGAAATCGGGGAAGAAGTTATCCGATCGGGCTGTTCAGACATTCGGCTTCCGTTGGTTTGAGCCGGTAGGAATCGGAAAGGATGCGATGTTGAGGCTGAATGGAAGGCGTGTCATGCTTCGTACAGCCATCAGTTGGGGGTACTGGCCTGCCACCGGACTTTATGCTACTCCCGAAATGGCGGAGAAGCAAGTATCGGTAGCTAAAAGTATGGGACTGAATATGCTTAACTTCCATCGCTCCATCGGTTCTCCGGTCGTTCTGGAAAAGGCGGACGAGCTGGGATTGCTCTATTATGAAGAGCCGGGAGCTTTCCATTCGGCAGGTCACGACCCGTTTATCCGGGCAATGGTCAATACCAAACTGCACCGTATGATATTGCGGGACAGGAGTCATCCGAGTCTGGTTATTTACAATCTGATTAACGAGTTCGGCGGCCCCCGTTCTAAGGATAAAGAACTGGTTGTCAAACGGATGGAGGATATGAAGAAGGCACATGCACTCGATCCGAGCCGCGTGATGACGTTTACTTCGGGATGGGCTTCCAGAGAATCTGCAGAAGAAGATTCCAAAGCAAATATGTTGCCTTTCGATACTGTTCTGCACAAGAAAGGTTGGTTCGACAATCACCGTGCCGGCGGACCTGCCACTTGGGAAGAAGGATACTACCGGGGACCGAAGGATAACCTGATGTACACGGACAATCGGACGGAAGTATATATGCGGGGAGAAGAAGGAGCTATTTCCGCTCCGCCACGTGTGGCTGAAATAGTAAAAGAGATAGACCGCACAGGGCTGACCGGATGGGACGGATTATTCTGGAAGAAACAATATGAATCTTTCGGGCAGTTTATGCAGAAAAAGAATCTGTATCCTTACTTCGGCTCTGTAGATTCGTTGACACGGGCGATGGGAGATGTCTCTTTTGATCATCAGGGACGTCGTATTCAGGGGATGCGTATGCAGAATCTGGGGGATGCCTATGCAATCAACGGTTGGGAGGCGATGCCTTATGACAATCATTCCGGTGTGGTGGACATCTATCGGAACCCGAAAGGCAATCTTGCTGCGTTGACGTATTACACACAACCTTTATACATCGCTGTTTCTTCCCGTTCGCAGTTTGCCCGCCTGCCGGGAAAAGTGGGTGTTGACTTTTACATAGTCAATGAGAAGAATCTTTCCGGCAATCATCGTCTGGAGATTTCTGTCCGTACGCCGGATGGGAAAGAGCAGAAGGTGACAGAGAAGGAAGTGAGTATTTCGGGAGGTGACTGCTTCGGACAGTTATTGCTTGAAAACTGTGAACTGAAGCTGTCCGGTACTCCCGGAATGTATCAGGTAAAAGCCCGTTTGGTAGATGCTTCCGGACGCGTGTGTGCGGGAGGGAAGGATGAAGTGCTGGGTGTTTCCTGGAAGAAAGAACAGTTGGTTGGTAAAGGTGCATTGTATGGCACAGCTGATGATCCGGTGGCAACCTTCTACCAGAAAGCTACAGGCACTGCATTGCCGTCGTTCCGACCGGATATGGAAAAACTGGATTGGATTGTCGTCACACGTCCTTCACTGGATATGCCGCAACCTGTTTTGCCGGAATTCTTTAAACAGCAGGACGGTAAGGCTGCTTTTGAGGTTTCTTTCTATAAAGACGATGATTTGCGTGCCCTTGCAGGCGTGACCGGTGATACTAAGATAGACCGCACATTTGCGGAAGGTGCCCAGCCGGACGCGCTATTGCCGGCCAATCAGGCTTTCTCCGCTATATGGAAGGGAAAACTGATTGCTCCCCAGACGGGACTGTATATGATTGGAGCAACAACGGATAGGGGAGTACGCTTGTCAGTCAATAATCAACGGATTATTGACGAGTGGGGAAATGGAAAAGAAATCACACTGACACGTCCTTTCCAGCTGAAAGAAGGGGAAGAGGTTGAGATTACGTTGGAATACCGTCAGCAGAAGACATCAGGAAGTGTGCAGTTAGTCTGGGCGCGTCCGGGCAATGCGGCAATTGCTCCGCAGGAACTATTGGACCGCGTGAAGAAAGACGGTACATCATTGCTCTTGCTGAAATCGGCAGAATCGTGGATGGATATTGTGAGCGAGAATACAGGTTCTGCTTATGATGGCTATTATTCGGTCGGAAGGAACTGGATAGGCGGATTACATTTTGTGAAGGACCATCCGCTTTTTGAAGAGCTGCCGGTGAACTGTGCAATGGGGTGGCCCTATCAGGAACTGGTGCGCGACGGAGATCGTCGGTTGGGTATGTATATGGATCATGAAGAGATGGTCGTAGGTTCGTATCGGAGCACTCCTTTCCATTTGGGGACAGCTGTAGGGATCGTTCCCTGCGGAAAGGGAAAAATCTACTATTCCACTCTGGATCTGATAGACCACTTGAATGAGCCTTCGGAATCATCCGAAGTCGCCAGAAAACTATTCTGTAATTTTATAGAAGTTGCTGCGAATAGGAAATAGGTGAATCTGGCCAGTACTTTCCTTATAGCAGGCTGGTCGGATAAAATCTTCCATATGCTTTTCTTTGATCATGTATCAAAAATATTACTCTTTGAAACAAAGTTTATAGACGAAGGTGAAGATATCCCCTATCTTTGCCTTCGTCATTTTTGATTAACTACTTGTGCAAACTGAATACTCTGTTACCATGAATACAACCCCTTGGATAAAACTATGTAAAGGTGCTGCGCTTGCGCTGGCAGTTTCCTGTGGACTGACCTATTGCTATATACCCAAAAGTACATTCACCCTGGAACAGAAAGGTGATAGCCTGACTGTGATCCATATTACAAACCCTACCCGCTATCTGCTGCTTCCGATAGAGGAAGAAAGTGCGGAAAGCCAGGTTCGCCTGAACACAGGAGACGCTGCCGATACTGATATGGATATCCGTCTGGCACAGAATAAAGTCGATTATTTTGTCCCGTTTTCTCTGCCTGCCAATGCCAAAACAGCCACCGTGCATATCCGTAATAAGTCAAAAGATGCACTTTGCTGGAAAGAAATCAGGCTGTCCGATACATTCGATACAACCAATACGGATAAGTTTCGTCCTGTTTACCACCATACTCCCCTCTATGGTTGGATGAACGATGCTAACGGACTGGTTTATAAAGATGGAGAATATCATTTGTATTATCAGTATAACCCTTACGGTTCCAAATGGGGAAATATGCATTGGGGACATTCTGTCAGCAAAGACCTGATGCACTGGGAACATCTGGCTCCTGCCATTGCCCGTGACACATTGGGGCATATCTTCTCCGGGAGTTCCATTGTCGATCAGGAGAATATGGCCGGTTATGGAGCAGGCTCTATTCTGGCTTTCTATACTTCGGCCAGCGATAAGAACGGACAGATTCAATGTCTGGCTTACAGTGATGACAATGGTCGTACCTTTACGAAATATGAGAATAATCCTGTCCTGCGCCCTTCGGACGGTTTGAGAGATTTTCGCGACCCGAAAGTTTTTTGGTATGCTCCGGAGAGTAAATGGGTGATGATTGTTTCCGCTGATAAAGAAATGCGTTTCTATGATTCACGGAATCTGAAAGACTGGAACTATCTGAGTAGTTTTGGCGAAGGCTACGGAGTGCAACCATCTCAGTTTGAATGCCCGGACATGGTAGAACTTCCCGTAGACGGTAATAGCAATGATAAAAAATGGGCATTGATAGTGAACGTTAATCCCGGATGTTACTTTGGGGGTAGTGGTACCCAATATTTTATAGGAGACTTTGACGGTACGAAATTTATTTGTGACAATCGGCCTGATGTCACAAAATGGTTGGACTGGGGAAAAGATCACTATGCCACCGTTTGTTTTTCGAATACCGGTGACCGTGTGATTGCCGTGCCCTGGATGAGCAACTGGCAATATTGTAATATCGTTCCGACCAGGCAATTCCGCAGTGCCAATGCTTTACCGCGTGAACTGGGACTTTATACACAGGAGGGGGATATCTATCTTTCTGCCGCCCCGGTGGCGGAGTCCGGAAATTTGCGGAAAGAGTGCAGGGAGATTCCTTCGTTTACCGTAGACAAGGATTACCATATCGAATCTTTATTGTCTGATAATGAAGGAGCCTATGAACTTTCACTGAATATCACGGACGGAAAAGCGGAAATCATGGGCTTCAGCCTGTTCAATGATAAAGGAGAGAAGGTGGATATTTACTTTAATCTTCCGGAGAAGAGACTGGTGATGGACCGTACGAAAAGTGGTATCGTAGATTTCGGAAAGAACAGTTCCCCGCACGAGATAGAAGCACATGACCGTCGGAAAACAACTTCTATCAATTATATCGATGATTTTGCGCTGGCTACATGGGCACCCATTCAAAAGAACCATACGTATGAACTGGATATTTTTGTAGATAAATGCTCCGTAGAGATATTCCTGAACGGGGGGAAGATAGCTATGACCAATCTTGTTTTCCCGACGGAACCATACAACCGTATGTGCTTTTATGGTAAAGGGGGTATATTCAGGGTAAATTCATTCAACGTTTACAAATTAGGTTTATAGGTCGTAATTCAATAGGTATTTTATAAGTGGAATTTATGAGTTAGTTTTAAGTTAGGTTTTGTAGATTTAGGTGTTTGCAGCTGCCAACCGTGAGGTTTGGCAGCTGTTTTGGCTTTTGACAGGAATTGTTCATCCTTTTGATAATAGAGGTGGTTGGCTGTAAGCCGTGCCGGATTACTCCTCAATCTCAATCGTATATCCTCCTTTGAATGTCTTATCCGGGTGTAGATGTTGCATCCAGTCTTTGTCTTTATATTCGCCTGTATAATGCGCCCGGTCACATCGTCCATACCAGGGCTCGATGCAGACAAAAGGTGCATTCTTGGCGGGAGGAGACCAAAGGCCGACTACCGGAGTATGAAAGTGCAGACTTAGACAAGCCTTTTTTTCTTTGGTGTATAAAGTCACTTTATGAACTTGTTCGTTCTCCAGTATGAAAGCATCCTTATCAAAAGTATGTATATCCAGAGGCAGGAGCCCGTCAGCCAATTCTAAAGAATACTCGGCAGAAGGGTCTGCACAACCTTTTTCCGAAATAAGGATATACTTCACATCTTCTTTCTTATCGAATCCGAAGAAGCCACGTTCTTGCGTGGAAGCATCAAAGTCGGGCCAATAGAAAGCGGGGTGTGCACCGATTTGGAAATGCATTTCTTTATCGCCGGTATTCTTCACTTCCCAGATTACCTCGATCTGTTTTCCCTGTATACGGTAGCCTATTTCCAGGCAGAAGGGGAATGGATACTTTTTCAATGTCCCTTCATTGCTCATCAGCTGGTAACGTACTTCATCTTCTTTCTCTGAAACAAGAGTGAATTCCATATCACGGGCAAAGCCATGCTGTCTCAGTGTATAAGTGATGCCTTCATTCCGATATTCATTCTCCCATACGCTTCCTACAATCGGGAAAAGTACGGGTGAATGCCGCTTCCAGAATGCTGGATCGGCTTGCCACAGATATTCTTTGCCATTAGCAAAAATGCTGCAAAGTTCGGCTCCGTGCGGAGAGACCTGAATCGTAAGTTGTTCATTGGAGATTGTTTTCATATCATTACTTATTTTATGGGAGTATTTGTTGATTCTTCCATTCATTATTTGCATTCACAAACCGTAACAGGTCGTCACGATTTGTGCAAAGATAATGTTTTCTCTACTCGTGCAGGAATATAATTCAATTTTATTTGTATGCTAAAAAGAGGAATGTATAAAACCCTGTGAAATGGTGTTTAATGCAACATATATTACAGGATTTGAAACATATTTTTCAGCCAGTTGATTTAAATCAACCGTAATTTGCATCATCGAAAAGAGATAATTCGTACTTTTAAATTAATAACATTAAACTAATGCCTAGTGTCATGAAGAACAAAAAACTTCTTTGCAGCGTTTGTTTCCTGTTTGCTTTCATGTCAGCCCTCTGGGGGCAAAACATAACAGTGAAGGGAAATGTCACTTCCAAAACGGACGGGCAACCGATTATCGGTGCGTCTGTTGTTGAAACAACTTCTACAACTAATGGAACCATTACTGATCTGGATGGTAATTTTACACTGACAGTGAAACAGGGTTCCGAACTAATGATTTCGTACGTTGGTTTTAAATCTGCCAGAGTAGGAGCGAAAGCTTTGTTAAATATAATTTTGGAGGAAGACTCTGAAATGTTGGATGAGGTCGTTGTGACTGGTTATTCTACTCAAAAGAAAGCTGACTTGACAGGTTCGGTGGCAGTCGTTTCCACCAAAACCTTGAAGACAACTTCGGATGCCGATCCGATGCGAGCTTTGCAAGGTAAGGTACCGGGCATGACGATTACTTCCAATGGTTCACCTAGTGGTACCGGTACGGTTCGTATACGTGGTATCGGTTCTTTCAACTCTTCGCAAGACCCGTTGTATGTAGTCGATGGAGTACCTACTACCCGTGCTTTAAATTCTTTGAATACAAATGATATTGAGAGCATGCAAGTATTGAAAGATGCCGCTTCTGCTTCTATCTACGGTTCGCGCGCATCAAATGGTGTAATTATCATTACGACAAAGAAAGGCAAGAAAGCCGAGAAGGTGAAAGTAGATTTCTCTGCCAATCTGACTGCACAGTTTTATACTCCTCAATCTTTAATGAAACTTTCCAATACATCGGAATATGCAACTGCTATGGCGCAGGCTGCTTTGAATGATGGCTTAGATCCGGTTGCTTATGCCAGTAACTATGGGTTGAATCTGAATGCTGCAACGGGTACTCCGATCTCTGTGTGGAATCCTGCAACCGGGAGTTATGTGGATTATACGGTCAATGGCTTGTATGACGGCTATATCAACCAGAAAAAGACAATGAAATATTCCGATACCGACTGGCTGGATGAAATTTCCCGTACAGGATTCTCTCAGAATTATGACTTGTCTCTCTCACATGCCAATGAAAAGCATTCTACCATGTTTTCTCTTGGATATAAAAAGAATAATGGTATTTTGAAATATACGGATTTTGAGAATATATCAGCCCGCATGAACTCTTCATACAATGTAAATAAGTATCTGACTGTTGGTGAGAATTTCACTGTGACTTATACGAGTCAGGTGGACTGTGCTCCTATGGAGAATGCTCTGAAAATGGCACCTACTGTTCCTGTATATGAGGAAGACGGGACAACATTTGCAGGTCCTGTCGGTGGTATGAGCGACCGTCAGAATCCATTGCGCGAATCGTACGATAACCGTGATAATCATTTGGATTATTGGCGTTTGTTTGGTAATGGATATGTAGAACTGAAACCGATTAAAGGACTGTCACTTCGATCTAACTTTGGTATCGACCATTATTCTTCTTTCATTAATTCAATGACGAATACGTATCATTCGGATATTGTCAATAATGATATTGCAAAGACAACATTGTCTCATAATAATGAAACAAACTGGACATGGTCCAACACGGCCAACTACAATTTCCTGCTTGCAGATAAACATGATTTTACTGTATTACTGGGTACTGAAATGTCCAAGCAGTCAGTGATTGATTTCTCTGCTTATTCGGAAGAGTATGCATTGGAAGATAAAGACTATATGTGGCCGAATGCAGCAACAGGAACAACGAGAAATTCCGGTGCCAAAGTAGGGTATAGACTGGTTTCTTTCTTTGGAAAGGTGGATTATAACTATGATGATTTTATTCTGGCATCGTTTACTATTCGCCGTGACGGCTCTTCACGTTTTGGCAAGGACAATCGTTGGGGAACTTTTCCTGCCGCCACGCTGGGACTACGTTTGTCGAAACTGCTCCGGAAGGATTGGATGGATGACTGGAAACTGCGTTTTTCATGGGGACAGACCGGTAATCAGGCTATTGATAACAATGCGCAGTTTGGTTTGTATGTAGCCGATTATGGACTGGACCGGGTAACTTCTACGGCTTATGACTTGTTTTTGCAATATTCAGGAACTTTCCCGTCAGGCTATCGTGCTACCCAACTTGCCAATCCTAATCTGAAATGGGAATCTGCAGAACAATTTAATATAGGTACGGACTTCACCCTTTTTAAGGGTAGTTTGTATGGATCTGTCGATGGTTTCGTCAAGGATGTAGACGATATGTTGATTAATCCTGCTTATCTGGGGGCTTTGGGCGAAGGTGGCGCTTCATGGGCTAATGGTCCTTCCTTGCGCAACTGGGGTATGGAATTTGCACTGGGATATCGTAAAAACTTAGCTTGTGGACTTGGTCTTGATGTCACTGCTAATCTGGACTTCTTCCGTAATAAGGTCACTTACCTTCCGGAAACGTCAACAGGGTCTTATGCTCATACGACAACTGAAAATCTGGTTGAATCCGGTCGGCCTTATGGTTCCATCGTAGGGTATGTAGTAGAAGGAATTTTCCAGAATCAGGCAGAAGTCGATGCTTCCGGTCAGCCAAATGCGCGTGTCGGTGGTCTGAAGTATGCTGACCTCGATGGTAAAAATGGCATAACAGCTGATGACCAGACTTGGATTTACAATCCTGTTCCGGCTTTTTCTTACGGTTTGAATATTGCACTGAATTATAAAGGATTTGATTTAAGCATGTTCTGGCAAGGTGTATATGATAAAGATGTGTACAATAACCAGAAATTCCAGACAGACTTCTGGAGTATAACGGATGCTGGCTCAAACAAGGGAAATCGTTTGTTGGGTGCATGGAATACAAACAATACAGGTTCCACTATCCCTGCATTGACTACTAACAATACAGCTGATGAAGGACGTTCCTCAACCTATTTCGTAGAAAATGGTTCTTATTTGAAACTTCGTAATCTGCAATTAGGATATAATTTGCCTGCATCGTTCTTGTCTAAATTCAAAATGAGCAGTGCACGTGTTTATTTGTCAGGACAAAACTTGCTGACTGTCAAGAGTAAAAGTCTGACTTGCTCTGATCCGGAGAATCCTGATTGGAATTATCCGTTGGCTACTTCTATTTCATTTGGTTTACAACTTGGTTTTTAATATTTAAAAAGGAAGAATTATGAAGAAGATATATATGTTAGTGACAGCTTGCCTGATGAGCTTGACCTTGACAAACTGTGATGATTTTCTAGACTATAGTCCAACAGCGGTTATTGATGAGGATAAAGCTTTTTCAGATCCTGAAAAGATGGTAAACGCTGCTTATGCCATGTTGGGAGACTGTTGGTATTCATATCCGTTCAACTTATTTCCTTACGGTGACATTACTTCTGATGATTGTCTGAAAGGAGGATCGGGAACGACGGATACAGGATATCACCCTCTGGAAATTTGGTCGACGCTGACAGCTACTACTCCAAATGAAATGGATGAACTTTGGTATCGTTTATATTGTGCTGTCTCCCGTTGCAATCGGGCATTGGTTGCTTTAGACAGAAACGGAGACAGGGTCTTGGGAGAAAATGTAAAAGAACAACGTGTTGCTGAGGTGAAATTCCTTCGTGCACATTTCTATTATAAGCTATTGGTATTATTCCGTCAGGTTCCTTGGATTGATGAAATAGCGTATACCAATAATAGTATAGAGCAAATCCGTAATGATGAGTTTTCTTATGAAGAACTGTTTGGTAAGGTGATTGCGGATTTTGAGACTGCTTATAATGTATTGCCTGCTGAACAGACTGACGGAGGACGGGTTAATAAGATTGCCGCCGCCTCTTATCTGGCCAAATGTTATTTGAACTTGGCATGGGGAGACGGTTATGAGGCTACGACAGGTGAGAGTCACATAAACGAAGACTATATGCAGAAGGTGGTAACTTATACGAATGAGGTGACAGCTTCAGGTTATGATTATCTGGAAGATTATGGAGATATCTTTTTGCCGGATTACAAGAACAGTAAAGAATCCATCTTTGCAGTACAATGTTCCGACTATCAGGATGATAATACAAGTTATGGACGGGCTAACTGGTCGAACACTTTGAATGGATGCTGGGGAATGTGGTCTTGTGGATGGGACTTTCATAAGCCATCACAAAACCTGGTTAATGCATTCAAAACTAAAGATGGTTTACCCATGTTTGATGATTATAATGAGGAAATAGATTATCCGGTCAATGGTGAGGTGGATGAACAGAAGTGGGACCCACGTTTATTCCATACGGTAGGTATGCCGACATATCCGTATAAATATGAAGCTGAATATACGATGACCAAGAATAATTCCCGTACACCGAATACGTATGGATATTATACTTCTTTGAAAGAAGTTCCACAGCGTTCTAAAGGAGAAACATACAATGGGTCTTGGCAAGCTTTTGCTATGAATGACTATGTATTCCGTTATACGGATGTGATGCTCATGCGTGCTGAAGCATTGGTAGAACTGGGTGAACTGGGTGAAGCACGTATTATTATTAATGATATTCGCGAGAGAGCTGCCAATTCAGTAAACAAACATATTGCTTATGCCAAAGACCAATGCGAGATCGCTCTTTATCCCGAGTCTTATTTTCAGGATAAAGAAACAGCACGTAAATGTCTGCGTTGGGAACGTCGTTTGGAAATGGCTATGGAAAATGGACGTTATTTTGACTTACGTCGTTGGGGAATTGCTTCCGAAACGTTGAATGCTTACTTTGCAAGTGAACAGAATAATGTATATGACGGACAAACTTATGCTCAATATTATAAAGACGCCCATTATGAGCCGAATAAGAATGAGTTTTTCCCGATACCTTATAATCAGCTGTATTATATTCCCGGATTATATACTCAAAATAAGAATTATTGATTCATAGGATGACTGTATCAGACGTTAAGTAAAGCACTTATTAATAAAAAGTATACTGAGAGGTAACATCTTTTACAGCGTTTGCAACAAAAGTGATAGGCGCTTCCTTCCGGAGCGCCTATCTTTGCACTGTAACAACTATCAAAAGTATAACAACCTTAATACCATAGAACATGAATTTATTTTTTTCTGTCAAACGACTTCAGACTGCTCTGATTTGTTTTATTCTCATGACTATTTCTGTTTCAACCCGAGCGGCAGGTTCTCCTTTGCAGATTAGAAATCTGGGAGAAGGTCATTGCCTTGTACGCGTCAATGCTTCCCAGAAGTATCTGCTTCTGCCCGTAGAAGATGCTTCCCCCGATGTACGTATCAGTATGATCGTTAATAATAAAGAGGTAAAGAACTTCGATGTGCGCCTCGCTGTCAATAAGGTAGATTATTTTGTTCCGGTAGACCTTTCCGATTATTCCGGCAAGACAATCTCTTTTAAATTTAAAATGAACTCAAACGACCCTGTTCGTGTCAACCTTTCACCGGACAATACTGCTTGCTGCAAAGAAATGAGATTGTCCGATACTTTCGATACCGGCAACCGGGAGAAGTTCCGTCCCACCTACCATTTCTCTCCGCTTTACGGATGGATGAACGACCCGAACGGAATGGTATATAAAGATGGCGAATACCACCTCTTCTATCAGTATAATCCTTACGGCTCCAAATGGGGAAACATGAACTGGGGACATGCGATCAGCAAAGACCTGATTAACTGGGAACACCGCCCCGTCGCCATAACTCCCGATGCACTCGGCACTATTTTCAGCGGTTCGGCTGTAGTAGACCATCATAATACTGCCGGCTTCGGTGCAGGCGCCATCGTCGCTATCTATACTCAAAACAGTGACCGCCAAGTACAAAGCATCGCTTATAGCACCGATAACGGACGTACTTTTACCAAATATGAAAACAATCCTGTATTGGTGTCCGAAGCACGTGATTTCCGTGACCCGAAAGTCTTCTGGTACGAAGGAACACAGCGCTGGATCATGGTGCTGGCAGTAGGACAGGAGATGCAAATCTTCTCTTCACCTGATTTGAAAGACTGGACCTTTGAAAGCAGCTTCGGCGAAGGATACGGCGCTCATGGCAATGTGTGGGAATGTCCTGACCTGTTTGAACTTCCGGTAGAAGGAACCGGTGAAAAGAAATGGGTACTGCTCTGCAGTCTTGGTGACGGGCCTTTCGGAGATTCCGCAACTCAATATTTTGTCGGCAGTTTCGACGGTAAGAAGTTTATTTGTGACAATCAGCCAAATGTCACGAAATGGATGGACTGGGGAAAAGACCATTATGCTACTGTAACTTGGAGCGATGCTCCCGATAACCGCCGTATTGCTATCGCATGGATGAGCAACTGGCAATATGCCAATGATGTGCCGACCTCTCAATACCGTAGTCCGAACTCTGTTCCCCGTGACCTGAGTCTGTTTGCTGTAGGAGATGGCATCTATCTTCAATCTGCTCCTTCTCCCGAATTGCTGAAGTTGCGTGATATTTTTAAGAAGCGTTCATTCAGAGTGAACGGAACCCGTACGGTAAAAGAACTGGTTCCCGGTAACGAAGGTGCTTATGAAATAGAGCTGGCTATCAGAAATCAGCATGCAGATGTCATCGGCTTCCGTCTCTACAACGATAAAGGAGAAGAAGTAGACATGCAGTACGACATGAAAGAAAAGAAATTTTCGATGGATCGCCGCAAGAGTGGTGATGTAGGTTTCAATGAGAACTTTCCGATGTTGACCTGGACCGCGATTGAAGACGGCAAAGAGGAATTGAAACTTCGTCTGTATGTGGATAAGTCGAGTGTGGAAGCTTTCGGTGATGGCGGACGATTTGCTATGACGAATCAGGTATTTCCTTCGGAACCTTATAATCACATAGACTTTTATAGTAAAGGAGGAGCTTACAAAGTAGACTCTTTCGTAACCTATAAACTGAAGAAATAAAACAGCCCTTTCTTGCCGCGTTCTTTAATGGTTTACCTTTTAGGAAGGCATCATCTATGAGCTAACATGCCTTTATCTTTCCTTTATGTATGGGAGATGGCTATCATCTCACCCGGGTGAAACGAGTACATCATTGTAGTGAAACGGTCTGCTCACCCCTGTGATACGTTCTTATCACGACTGTGGAACATAAGGGATATAAGGAGAAAAAATAAGAAGAGCCTGTTGAGAAAGAAACAGAATAACTGTGCTAATATACGAAATTATAATAGATAAAACAATGGAAAATACTAAAAACGCTTCTCTTTCTAAGCTTATCCCTGTGATGCTTTGTTTCTTCGCGATGGGATTTGTTGACTTGGTGGGCATTGCCTCCAACTATGTAAAGGCAGACTTAGGTCTGACGGATTCACAGGCAAACATCTTCCCTTCACTGGTGTTCTTCTGGTTCCTTATTTTCTCTGTACCTACCGGCATGCTGATGAGTCGTGTCGGTCAGAAGAAAACAGTATTGCTCAGCCTGATTGTGACATTTGCTTCTTTGCTGTTGCCTGTTTTCGGAGACAGTTATGCACTGATGCTCATCTCTTTCTCTCTGCTGGGAATAGGAAATGCTTTGATGCAGACTTCACTGAACCCGCTTCTTTCCAACATTGTCCGTGGCGACCGCTTGGCAAGCAGCCTCACTTTCGGACAATTTGTGAAAGCAATAGCCTCTTTCCTCGCTCCATATATCGCTATGTGGGGAGCTACGCAGGCTATTCCTTCTTTCGGCCTCGGCTGGCGTGTACTTTTCCCGATTTACATGATAGTGGCCATCATTGCTATATTCCTGCTTAATGCCACGCAGATTGAGGAAGAGAAAGAAGAAGGCAGACCTTCCACTTTCGGTCAGTGTCTGGCACTGCTTGGCAAACCGTTTATCCTGCTTTGCTTTATCGGAATCATGTGTCATGTGGGTATCGATGTCGGTACAAATACCACTGCTCCAAAGATTCTGATGGAACGTATTGGCATGACGCTTGATGAGGCCGCTTTTGCTACGAGTCTTTATTTTATCTTCCGTACGGCAGGTTGCTTCCTGGGTTCTTTCATTCTGCGCAAGATGTCCCCGAAATCTTTCTTCGGTATCAGCGTGGTTATGATGCTGGTTGCGATGGCCGGTTTGTTTATCTTCCACGAACAGGCTGTTATTTATGCTTGCATTGCTCTGATCGGTTTTGGAAATTCAAATGTATTCTCTGTTATCTTCTCACAGGCGTTGCTTTATCTTCCGGGCAAGAAAAATGAAGTATCCGGTTTGATGATTATGGGACTTTTCGGCGGAACGGTATTCCCGTTGGCTATGGGCGTTGCATCAGATACCTCGATGGGACAGAACGGTGCGATAGCTGTCATGACAGTCGGCGTACTTTATCTGCTGTATTATACGTTCCGTATTAAAAAATAACTTTATATTTGGAAAACAATTAAATCCGTAGATCATGAATAATATAATCGTAGGAATGGGTGAAGCATTATGGGATGTATTGCCCGAGGGAAAGAAAATAGGCGGCGCTCCGGCAAACTTCGCTTATCATGTATCACAGTTCGGCTTCGACAGCCGCGTGGTTAGTGCGGTAGGCAGAGATGAACTGGGCGACGAAATTCTGAAAGTATTCAAAGAAAAGAATCTGAAGACACAGATCGAACAGGTTGATTATCCTACCGGCACGGTACAGGTGACACTGGATGGTGAAGGCGTTCCCTGTTATGAAATTAAAGAAGGTGTGGCGTGGGACAATATTCCTTTCACGGACGAATTGAAACGCCTTGCTTTGAATACACGTGCTGTTTGTTTCGGTTCGCTGGCGCAGCGCAATGAAGTAAGCCGTGCTACGATCAACCGTTTCCTCGATACGATGCCTGATATAGACGGGCAGTTGAAGATATTCGATATCAATCTTCGTCAGGACTTTTATACGAAAGAAGTATTGCGTGAATCTTTTAAACGCTGCAACATCTTGAAAATTAATGATGAAGAACTGATAACTATCAGCCGTATGTTCGGTTATCCCGGTATCGACTTACAGGACAAGTGCTGGATTCTGCTGGCAAAATACAATCTGAAAATGCTGATTCTGACTTGTGGTATCAATGGCAGCTATGTATTTACTCCGGGAGTTGTCTCTTTCCAGGAAACTCCGAAAGTTCCGGTAGCTGATACGGTAGGGGCGGGTGACTCCTTTACTGCTGCTTTCTGTGCTTCCATCCTGAATGGTAAGTCGGTTCCCGAAGCGCACAAACTGGCTGTTGAAGTTTCCGCTTACGTTTGTACGCAGAGCGGGGCGATGCCTGAACTTCCTGCAGTCTTGAAAGAACGGTTGAGGTAATCTTTCTTTTGAATATAAGGACAAGGGCAGATCTTTTAAACAGAGACCTGCCCTTGTCTTTTGAGGTAATTATCCCCCTCCCCGAAATTTGCCGGAAGTGGTGAATACAAGAACGGATATCGGACAGGGTGTTGGAAATGTTACACTATTGATGGGAAGCCGGAGAAGGAGTGGGAAAAAACAGATCAGTCCGAAAATCCGGTTTAAGCTCCATACTGTACCGAAATGATGAATAATGAATGAAGAATTGGCTGCGCTATCATGCTGCAAAGTAATTCTTCATTCTTCATTCAAAACCGATTCGAAATGAACTAAATTATAAATTGAGGATTAGGCACGGATTACACGGATTAACACGGTTGTTTTACGTAATCATAGCACTAAAACCGTGTTAATCCGTGTAATCCGTGCCTAAATATATTCTTTTCCGATTCGAAAGAAACAAACAGAAAACAACCGGGGGCGGATTGATCCAGGAAAACGTATGATCTAGGTGAGGTACGGACATAAAAAAAGGAGCAACGCCTTGCTCCAACCTTTGTTAACCTTAAATCTAATACTATGAAAAACACATTGCAAAGATACGGGCTTCTGTGAAATTAGCAAATAATCCAAATAAATAAGCCTGTTTTATAACATAGATTAAGTGTTTGGTTTACCCTTTATACTTTTCTTAATAAATGCTGAAGGAGTAAATCTCGTTTTTCTTCACTTTTATAAGTGAATAATTTAGTGATAGTTAGTGGACTTCACAGTTTTATTTTTTATTTTTGTTCTCCATCAGCTTGTTTGGTTTTCAGAGGTGAGGTAGTAAATCTCTGTATACTGATGGAAAGAATAGTTGGATGACAGAAAAGAGTACGAAAAGATGAAATACAGTAAATGGATACCTCTATTATTTTGTTTGGTTTGGTTGACAGCGTGTCGACAAGATGCTCCTCATTTCCGTATTGGTGTAGCACAATGCAGCGACGATTCCTGGCGACATAAAATGAATGATGAGATTCTTCGGGAAGCGATGTTTTATGAAGGTGTTTCGGTAGAGATCCGTTCGGCGGGAGACGATAACAGTAAGCAGGCGGAAGATGTCCATTATTTTATGGATGAGGGAGTCGATCTGCTGATTATTTCCGCTAACGAAGCAGCTCCTATGACTCCGATTGTAGAAGAAGCCTATCAGAGAGGCATCCCCGTTATCCTTGTGGACCGTAAGATTCTTTCGGATAAATATACTGCTTATATTGGTGCCGATAATTATGAAATCGGTCGTTCGGTAGGAAACTATATTGCCTCCCGCCTCGAAGGGAAAGGAAATGTGGTGGAACTTACCGGATTGAGCGGTTCGACTCCCGCGATGGAACGGCATCAGGGATTTATGGCTGCTATCAGTAAATTTCCGGATATCAAACTGATTGATAAAGCCGATGCTGCATGGGAACGTGGTCCGGCAGAAATAGAAATGGACAGCATGCTCCGGCACCATCCCAAGATTGATGCCGTGTATGCTCATAATGACCGTATTGCTCCGGGAGCCTATCAGGCAGCCAAGAAAGCGGGCCGGGAAAAAGAAATGATTTTTGTGGGTATAGACGCCTTGCCGGGCAAAGGAAATGGGCTGGAACTGGTACTCGACAGTGTGCTGGATGCTACTTTTATCTATCCTACCAATGGCGATAAGGTGATGCAACTGGCCATGGATATTCTTGAAAAGAGACCCTATCCCAAAGAAACGGTGATGAATACCGCCGTTGTCGACCGTACCAACGCACATGTCATGCAGTTGCAGACTACACATATCTCTGAACTCGACAATAAAATTGAAACACTCAACGGACGTATCGGCGGTTATCTTTCCCGCGTAGCTACGCAACAAGTCGTCATGTATGGCAGTTTGGTTATTCTGTTGCTGGTGGCAGGGCTATTGTTGGTCGTTTATAAATCACTTCGCTCCAAGAACCGTCTGAATAAGGAACTCTTCCAACAGAAGCAGCAGTTGGAAGAGCAGCGTGACAAACTGGAAGAGCAGCGTGACCAATTGATACAGCTTTCTCACCAGCTGGAAGAAGCGACCCATGCCAAACTGGTGTTTTTTACAAATATATCTCATGATTTTCGTACTCCGCTGACATTGGTTGCCGATCCGGTAGAGCATTTATTGGCGGATAAGACTTTGAGTGGCGACCAGCACCGGATGCTCATGCTGATTCAGCGGAATGTGAATATCCTGCTGCGTCTGGTTAATCAGATTCTGGATTTCCGTAAATATGAGAACGGGAAGATGGAATTTACTCCGGTTTCTGTGGATATCCTTTCTTCTTTCGAAGGGTGGAATGAATCTTTTCAGGCGGCAGCCCGTAAGAAGCATATTCATTTCTCTTTTGATTCTATGCCGGAGACAGATTATCATACATTGGCAGATATGGAAAAGCTGGAACGTATTTATTTCAATCTCCTGTCCAATGCCTTTAAGTTTACACCGGAAAACGGAAAGATCGCTGTCCGCCTCTCCTCACTTAATAAAGAAGACAAGCGATGGATACGTTTTACGGTGGCAAATACCGGTTCTATGATTTCCGCTGAACATATCCGCAATGTTTTCGACCGTTTCTATAAGATCGATATGCACCATGCCGGTTCTGGAATCGGATTGGCATTGGTGAAAGCTTTCGTAGAAATGCACGGAGGAACAATCGCTGTGGAGAGTGATGAAAAGCTGGGCACGATTTTTACAGTTGAATTACCTGTACAGTCTTGTGAGACGGTTGCCACCGAACCGGATGATATCCTTGTTTCTCCGGACTTCCGCACAACGGATATTTTGTTGACCGAAGAGGAAGAACTGGTAAAAGGATATGATTCTTCCAAACCGTCCGTGCTGGTCATTGACGATAATGAGGATATCCGTTCGTATGTTCATACGCTGTTACACACAGATTATACGGTGATTGAAGCGGCAGACGGTTCCGAAGGTATCCGCAAGGCTATGAAGTATGTTCCCGACCTGATCATTTCCGATGTGATGATGCCGGGTATTGATGGTATTGAATGTTGCCGCCGACTGAAAAGTGAGTTACAGACTTGTCATATTCCGGTTATTCTGCTGACTGCCTGTTCGCTGGACGAACAACGTATTCAGGGATATGACGGTGGTGCGGATTCTTATATATCCAAACCGTTCAGTTCGCAGTTACTGATGGCACGTGTCCGCAATCTGATCGATTCTCATCGTCGTCTGAAGCAGTTCTTTGGTGACGGGCAGACGTTGGCGAAGGAAGATGTCTGTGACATGGACAAGGATTTTGTAGAGAGATTCAAGTCGTTGATTGAGGAGAAGATGGGAGATTCCGGTCTGAATGTGGAGGATTTGGGTAAAGAGATGGGGCTCAGCCGTGTACAGCTTTACCGCAAGATTAAATCGTTGACTAATTATTCTCCGAACGAATTGCTTCGAATTGCCCGTTTAAAGAAAGCGGCTTCTTTACTCGCCTCTTCGGACATGACTGTGGCGGAGATTGGTTATGAAGTAGGTTTCAGTTCGCCTTCTTATTTTACCAAATGCTATAAAGAGCAGTTCGGAGAGAGTCCGACGGATTTCCTGAAAAGGAAAGGATAGTTTGATGAACAGGATACAAAGAAATATGAAAGATTATAAAGTAGATAAAGAGAGCTTTTCCGACTCTTTTCGGAAGGAAGTGTACGAAGTTATCTCCCAGATACCTGTGGGAAAAGTATCTACTTATGGGGGTATTGCCTTGCTTTTGGGGGTACCTCAATGTTCGCGGATGGTAGGACGCGCTCTAAAAGAAGTACCGGATGGGTTGCTGGTTCCCTGCCATAGAGTTGTCAATTCCGCCGGAAGGCTGGTGCCCGGATGGGTGGAACAAAAACAACTCTTGCTGGCAGAAGGAATTGCTTTCAAGGCTAACGGATGTGTTAATCTGAAAGAGCATCTGTGGCAGGCGGATGAATGAGAGATACCATGAAGGTGAGCCATATCATCCGTATCCATACTATAAAGAATACCCATACATGAAGCCATAAGGTTCTGGTGATGAATGTTCTGACGGGAACAGGAACAAACAGGTCGATAGGTACGACACATAGCAGTGCAAAGCATGACCAGAACAGAATCTTGTCTGTCATTGTGCGTGTTGTCCTGCTCCAATACCACAGCATGAAACCTGCCAATGCTATGATGTAGGTATGCTTTTCGGCAGAGTCACTCAGTAATACCACCCATCCCATGAGGATACCCAAAGTCTGGGCGCGGAATGTAAAGGATGGCCATTTGCGGAAATTCCCCAAAAAGAGAAGAGTCAGCAGACCGAGCATTCCTAGCTGAAGTGTACGGAAATGGGGTAATGTCCACGCTGCAATGGGGCGGGCATAGAAAAATGAATCATACGCTCCGGTGGACTGATGGACAGCAAGACTATGACACCATTCTTCATAATAAGGAAACAAATCTATAGGAGCTATTTTGATTAAAGGTAACGCAAGCAATACGATGCCTGTTCCGACGGCATAACCTAAGTTACGCCAAAAGTGGGGATAACATAGCAGCAGTGCCAGTTCAAAAATACCATATACTTTGGTACATCCTGAAATCATGATTAAAAGAACAGCCAGAAATCCCCGGTCTTTCTCCAGCAATGTATAGGCAAATAAGAACATGCAGGCTACCGTTATATTATACTGGAATGAAAGCAGGCTTTGTCCCAGAATCAGCAACAGAAAAAGGAACATACGGCATTTTTGCTGATGGGTAAATTGTCTGGGAAGAGTGAAGATCGCCAGAAAGAACAGTGAATAATTGAATAGATTCCATGCGAAAGGTCCCAGCCATGCAGGCAGGTACGCAAACGGAGCGAACAGTACCGTGAAAACAGGAGAATAAAGAAAGAAGCGTCCGTGAAATTCTACAAAATCGGTAGTGTAAGGACTGATTCCTTGCCAGAAGAACTGAGTCGCATCGGAAAAGACCATAAAGTTTTGATGCCTTCCTCGCATAAATTCGAGCAGAGCCACTATAAAAGCGAGCAGGAAACCTATCAGATAGAGATTCCGCCGATGATAGAAAAACGGCATTTTTGGGGGTGTTTTACTAAAGTACTGAACTTGGCTTTTGCCGTCTAGTGTAGCAGAACCTGTTTGTTTTTCTTTTGTTGTGTAATGACAATTATCCTTCCCCAGGAAAATTGTAGTAAACCTGTTGAACATATAGAATCTAGTTTAGTTATCGGTGTCAAATATACGGTGTTTAAGTGAAATATTCAAACTTATTTTATATTAATCTGCCTGTTTGCTTTATTGCGTTGAGTGATAGGGAGATAGGACTCGGATGTCTTTTCGTATCATTACAAATAAAGCTTTCGATACGACCTTGCTCCTGAATAAAATTTGCATGTTTAATCCGTTTTTCGTATCTTTGTGCCAGCAAGATACTAGAACAGACTGTTTTTGTACTTACGAAATGCTATTTTTTTGCTATTCATTGAAAGGATTATCTTATCAAATTCTATTCCTTTTTTAATTACTCAGTCTGTCAATAATCATTTTATTAATTATTTCGGGAGTCATTGTAATTTGCCCCGTATTCAAATCAGAACTTTATACGATATAAAGAAAGATTTCTGTTATCGTTTGTTCTTATTTTGCTGTGTATATTATTTTAATAACCTAAACCATTTTATTGTATGAGTAAAATAGAAATTAAAGATCTTTATCTGGTTTTTGGCAATGAGAAGCAGAAAGCTTTGAAGATGCTGAAAGAAGGTAAAACTAAAAGTGAAATATTGAAAGCGACCGGGTGTACGGTTGCGGTGAAAGATGCGAATCTTTCCATTAATGAAGGCGAAATATTCGTCATTATGGGGCTTTCCGGTAGTGGAAAGTCCACTTTGCTTCGCTGCATCAACCGCTTGATTCGTCCCACCTCCGGTGAAGTGATTATCAATGGAACAGACATAGCCAAGGTGTCGGATAAAGAACTGTTGCAGATTCGCCGAAAAGAGTTGGCGATGGTCTTCCAGAACTTCGGTCTGCTTCCTCATCGCTCCGTTTTGCACAATATTGCTTTCGGGCTCGAGTTGCAGGGAGTGAAAAAAGGAGAGCGGGAAAAGAAGGCGATGGAAAGCATGCAGTTGGTGGGACTGAAAGGTTACGAAAATCAGATGGTAAGCGAACTGTCGGGAGGGATGCAGCAACGTGTGGGTTTGGCACGTGCTTTAGCCAATAACCCCGAAGTGCTGTTGATGGATGAGGCTTTCTCCGCGCTCGATCCTTTGATTCGTGTGCAGATGCAGGATGAATTGCTTACTTTACAATCGAAGATGAAGAAAACAATTGTCTTTATCACTCATGACCTGAGCGAAGCGATTAAATTGGGTGACCGGATTGCCATCATGAAGGATGGGGAAATTGTACAAATCGGTACGTCGGAAGAAATCCTGACCGAACCGGCTGACGCTTATGTGGAACGATTTGTAGAAAACGTAGATCGAAGCAAGATTATTACGGCTTCCTCCATTATGGTAGATAAACCCATAGTGGCACGTTTGAAGAAAGAAGGTCCGGAGGTACTGATCCGTAAGATGCGTGAACGTAACCTGACTGTTCTTCCGGTTGTAGATTCCAATGATATACTGGTAGGAGAAGTGCGGTTGAATGACTTGCTGAAACTGCGAAAGGAGCAAGTCCGCTCCATCGATTCCGTAGTAAGACATGAAGTGCATTCGGTATTGGGTGACACGGTTCTGGAAGATATTCTGCCATTGATGACAAAAACAAATTCGCCTATCTGGGTGGTGAATGAGAACCGGGAATTTGAAGGCGTCGTGCCTCTTTCGTCACTGATCATCGAAGTAACGGGAAAAGATAAAGAAGAAATTAATGAAATCATTCAAAACGCAATAGAATTATGATAAATATCGGACAATATATAGAGATGGCCATAAATTGGCTGACAGAACATTTTGCTTCATTCTTTGATGCTCTCAGTATGGGGATCGGAGGATTTATAGATGGATTCCAGCATGTGCTGTTCGGAATACCTTTTTATATTACAATCGCAGTATTGGCTGCGCTTGCCTGGTTCAAGTCGGGCAAAGGAACGGCCCTCTTTACTCTTTTGGGCTTATTATTAATCTATGGTATGGGCTTTTGGGAAGAAACGATGCAGACACTGGCATTAGTGCTTTCTTCCACCTGTCTGGCATTGCTTTTAGGGGTGCCGTTGGGGATCTGGACTGCCAACAGTGACCGTTGTAACAAGATAATGCGCCCTATCCTCGACTTTATGCAGACAATGCCTGCTTTTGTCTATCTGATTCCTGCTGTCCTGTTTTTCGGATTGGGTACTGTGCCGGGAGCTTTCGCTACCATCATCTTTGCGATGCCTCCTGTGGTTCGTCTCACCGGTCTGGGTATCCGTCAGGTGCCTAAAAATGTGGTAGAGGCTTCCCGTTCTTTTGGTGCCACCCCTTGGCAGTTGCTTTATAAAGTACAGTTGCCCTTGGCGTTGCCTACCATCCTGACAGGAATAAATCAGACGATCATGATGTCACTCTCAATGGTAGTGATTGCTGCCATGATTTCTGCCGGAGGATTGGGAGAAATCGTACTGAAAGGTATCACTCAAATGAAAATCGGGCTCGGATTTGAAGGAGGTATTGCAGTCGTAATATTAGCGATTGTACTGGACCGGATTACTCAGGGAATGGCAGACAACAGAAAGAATAAAAAGAAATAAGAACGCATAAAAGAAAGGAATATATCAATGAATAAGATAAAAACGATAGCGGCTATGTTTATTGCCGCTCTGCTGTTCACCGTAGTTTCCTGCGGCGATAGTGGAAAGAATAAAAAGATAAGTATCGCCTATGCCAACTGGGCGGAAGGTATCGCTATAACAAACCTTGCTAAAGCAATTTTTGAGGATCAGGGATATGATGTGAAGTTATTGAATGCAGACCTTGCACCTATATTTACTTCTATCTCCCGTAAGAAAGCCGACATATTCATGGACGTCTGGATGCCTGTCACCATGGAAGATTATATGAAACAATATGGAGACAAACTCGAAACGATCGGTGATATTTATGATAGCGCCCGTATCGGACTTGTTGTTCCGGATTACGTTACTATCAACTCGATAGAAGAACTGAATGCAGAAAAAGAACGTTTCTCCGGTCAGATTGTCGGCATCGATGCAGGAGCCGGTATTATGAAAGCTACTGATCAGGCCATCAAAGATTATGGACTGGACTATAAACTGCTGACTTCGAGCGGACCTGCCATGACTGCCTCACTAAAGAAGGCGATTGATAGAAACGACTGGATTGTTGTAACAGGATGGACGCCTCACTGGATGTTCGACCGTTTTAAACTGAAGGTGCTCCAAGACCCTAAACATATATATGGCAATGCGGAGTCCATTCATACTGTAGCATGGAAAGGTTTTAGCGAGAAAGACCCTTTTGCTGCCAGACTTCTGAGAAATATCCGCCTGACAGACGCGGAGATCAGTTCTTTAATGACTGCTCTGGAAGAAGCCCGGACAACGGAAAGACAGGCTGCCCGTAAATGGATGGAGGAACATAAAGAATTAGTTGACAGTTGGATTCCTGAGAAGAATCCGGCTATGAACTAAATGGATGAAGTTTTACTTCAACCATCCCGCCATTCTTTCTTTTCCGTAGAAGTAGTAGAAAAGTAATCCCACCCAACTGGTCAGGACGATTAACACGATAGCTATGAGTCTTTTCTCTATAGCTGCATTGATGTTCCAAATTTCTATAGCGGCTCTGAAAGTCAGTATCAAACCGACAATCCAAATAATAAATCCAATCATATCTTTTGAGTTTTAGTGATTATCTTCGTGAGAAGTAGTCGTTACTTCTAAGATATAAACAAAAAAGGCAGGAATCTGTTTTCAAGATTCCTGCCTTTTATATAGATTGGAGTATTTCTACTTATTATTCAGCACCCCAGTTTTCTCTGGCAAGACGTTTGTAGCTGTTGTAACGCCATTTAGCATTTTCTTCAGCAGCTTTGAACAATTCTTCAGCTTCAGCAGGATATTGTTTCATTACAGAAGCATAACGAACTTCACCCTTCAAGAAACCTTGGAAGTCTTCCCAATTCGGTTCTTTGCTGTCCAATTGGAACGGATTCTTTCCTTCTTCTTCCAAAGCAGGATTGTAACGCCACAAGTGCCAGTAACCGCACTTAACAGCCTTTTCTTCCTCTTCCTGGCTCTTACCCATACCGGCTTTCAAACCGTGGTTGATACATGGAGCGTAAGCGATGATCAATGATGGTCCCGGATATGCTTCAGCTTCACGGATAGCTTTCAGAGTCTGAGCTTGGTCAGCACCCATAGCGATCTGAGCAACATATACATAACCGTAAGTAGTAGCCATCAGACCGAGGTCTTTCTTACGTACACGCTTACCTGCAGCAGCAAACTTAGCGATAGCACCCACCGGAGTAGCTTTAGAAGACTGACCACCAGTGTTAGAGTAAACCTCAGTATCGAGTACAAGGATGTTAACGTCCTTACCTGAAGCGATTACATGGTCAAGACCACCATAACCGATATCGTAAGAAGCACCGTCACCACCGATGATCCACTGGCTGCGTTTAACAAGATATTGTTGCAGTTCAGCGATTTGCTTGCAGTGGTTGCATTTATCCTTAGCAGCTTCAACCATCGGAATGATCTTTTCGGCCAGTTCCTTAGTCTTTTCTGCATCCAGCATATTGTTGATCCATTCAGCGAATACCTCTTTGTTCTCGGCAGGACAGCAGTCAGAAGCGATGGCTTCGTTCATTACTTTCACCAGACGGGCACGCATCTTTTCGTTAGCCAATTCCATACCCAGACCGAATTCGCAGAAGTCTTCGAACAGTGAGTTAGCCCAAGCAGGACCATGACCCTTTTCGTTCGTAGTATACGGAGTAGAAGGTACTGAACCGGAATAGATAGAAGAACATCCTGTAGCGTTAGCAACCATTTCGCGGTCACCGAACAACTGAGAAATCAGTTTCACGTACGGAGTTTCACCACAACCGGAGCAAGCGCCGGAGAACTCAAACAACGGAGTTGCGAACTGAGAGTTCTTCACGTTAGCCTTGATGTCAACCAGATGTTGTTTGCTCTTCACATTTTCAGCGCAGTAAGTCCAGTTTTCAGCTTCAGCCAACTGGCTTTCGAGGTGTTTCATGGTCAATGCCTTGCCACCCTTCTTCGGATTACCCGGACAGATGTCGGCACAGTTACCGCAACCCAGACAGTCGAGAACGTCTACCTGAATACGGAATGTCATACCATCGAATGCTTTACCTACAGCTTTCAGTTGTTCGAACTTAGCACCCTTCTGCTCTTCAGCATCGAGTACGAACGGACGGATAGAAGCGTGAGGACAAACATATGCACACTTGTTACACTGGATACAGTTTTCAGCATTCCATTCGGGAACAAATGCGGCAACACCACGTTTTTCGTATTTAGAAGTACCTTGATGCCAAGTACCGTCTTCGATACCCTTGAATGCAGATACCGGCAGCAAGTCACCGTCTTGTGCATTGATCGGACGAACTACTTCGTTGATGAATGCAGGATCGTTGTTTTCTGTTTTTGCATCATCCGGCAGGTTAGCCCAAGCTGGATCGACAGTCAGAGTCTTGTATTCACCACCGCGGTCTACAGCAGCGTAGTTCTTGTTAACAACGTCTTCACCCTTCTTGCCGTAAGACTTAACGATGAATTTCTTCATCTGCTCAACAGCTTGATCTACAGGAATAACGCCTGTGATACGGAAGAATGCAGACTGAAGGATTGTATTGGTACGGTTACCCAAACCAATTTCCATTGCAATCTGAGTTGCATTGATATAGTATACAGAGATATTGTTCTGTGCAAAGTACTTCTTCACCTTGTTAGGCAGGTTCTTAGCCAGTTCTTCACCTTCCCAGATTGTGTTCAGCAAGAAAGAACCGTTTTTACGCAAACCGCGTGTTACGTCGTACATGTGCAGGTAAGCCTGAACGTGACAAGCAACGAAGTTCGGCGTATTTACCAAGTAAGTAGAGCGGATCGGAGTATCACCGAAACGCAGGTGAGAACAAGTGAAACCACCTGACTTCTTAGAGTCGTAAGAGAAGTAAGCCTGACAGTGTTTGTCGGTGTTGTCACCGATAATCTTAACAGAGTTCTTGTTGGCACCTACCGTACCGTCAGCACCCAGACCGTAGAATTTAGCTTCGAACATACCTTCGCCGCCCAGAGCGATTTCTTCTTTTTGAGGAAGGGAAGTGAACGTAACGTCGTCTACGATACCGATAGTGAAATGGTTCTTCGGCATTGGCATAGCCAAGTTTTCGAATACAGAGATGATCTGTGCCGGAGTTGTATCTTTTGAACCCAGACCGTAGCGACCGCCAACGATAACAGGAGCATTTTCTGCGCCATAGAAGCAGTCTTTAACGTCAAGGTAAAGAGGTTCACCGTTAGCACCCGGTTCTTTGGTACGGTCAAGCACTGCGATGCTCTTTGCAGTCTTGGGTACAGCAGCCAGGAAGTGTTTAGCAGAGAACGGACGATACAAGTGTACGGCAACCATACCTACTTTTTCGCCGTTTGCTACCAAGTGGTCGATAGCTTCGCGGGCAGCTTCAGTTACAGAACCCATTGCGATAATTACGCGTTCTGCATCTTCTGCGCCGTAATAGTCGAACAAACCGTATTTGCGGCCTGTGATCTTGGAAATTTCGTTCATGTATTCTTCTACGATAGCAGGAACTGCTTCATAGTAGTTATTGCATGATTCACGATGTTGGAAGAAGTGGTCGGGGTTTTCAGCCATACCACGGGCAACCGGCTTCATCGGATTCAGTGCACGGGCACGGAATTCAGCCAAAGCTTCCTGGTCGATCAGCGGAGCGAGATCGTCGTTTTCCAACATTTCGATCTTCTGGATTTCGTGAGAAGTACGGAAGCCATCGAAGAAGTTCATGAACGGAACGCGTGATTTGATAGTAGCCAGATGAGCAACACCTGCCAAATCCATAACTTCCTGTACAGAACCTTCTGCCAACATGGCGAAGCCGGTTTGACGAGCTGACATTACGTCCTGATGGTCACCGAAGATACACAATGCGTGAGAAGCCAGTGTACGGGCAGATACATGGAATACGCAAGGCAAGAATTCACCGGCAATTTTGTACATGTTAGGGATCATCAAAAGAAGACCCTGAGAAGCAGTGTAAGTAGTAGTCAGCGCACCAGCCTGAAGAGAACCGTGAACTGCACCGGCAGCACCACCTTCAGATTGCATTTCCTGTACCAATACTGTTTCGCCGAAGATGTTCTTACGTCCTGCGGCAGCCCATTCGTCTACGTACTCAGCCATAGTCGAAGAAGGAGTGATGGGGTAGATAGCTGCTACTTCAGAGAACATATACGAGATATGTGCTGCAGCTTGGTTACCATCACATGTGATGAATTTCTTCTGTTTAGTCATAACTAAATTAAATATTTAAGTAAATAAATCATTTCAAAAAAGGTATGGAAAGCGGGTATTTCCACAGCTTTCCGTCCAGCCCTTTGACGCCTCCGATAATTGGAAACACAAAGTATAAGATGAATAAAAGGACGAAAGGCAATGTTCCTATGTTGAACAAAGAACCGCTTAACAATGATAATGGAGAGGCTATCGCCCCGATGATTCCACCGATAAACTGTCCTGCAAATATAAGTCCTATTATTAATGTATAAATACTCCAACTGATTAACCAGTTGAATATATATTTTCCTTGTGTACTGACAGCTTCCGATTTATCTTTTCCGACTATCCACGCGATAATGGAAATAATCCATCCCCATGTCGGTATCAGAAGTACAAAATTCATTATTCCCATATAGCTGTTTTCAGAAAGACCCAATATTCCTTTGGGAGTTTCTTTATTCAGTATTTTCTGTTTTTCTTGTTCAAACTCTTCATCTGTCAGTGCACCTGATATGCGCAATTTGTTCAATTCATCTAACTTCCTGTAATCCATAATCGTGTTTTTTTAGTATAAGAATCCAAACATCCAGAGAGGTATTTGGTTGCCGCGGCCTATTTCGGCCTTTTGCAACGCATACGTCACGTCCGGGTTATTCTTTATTTTTGCACCTTCCGCGCAAATTTTGAACGGCATCACTTCGTCTACCATAAAAGAGACGTTTTTATCTCCTTTATGTACTTTATGGTCTTTCCATAATGTGTTAACGAAGAAAGTGTCGAGTACATCCTGTTCTTCCACTTTCACCGGATAAATGGAGTACATCAGGTTCGAGTTGTGCATCATAATCTTTGACGGCTTTTTAGGGAATTCTTCTCCCTTCGGGTAAACCAGATTAATGAGACGCGCGTCTGCCAGATACTTGATATAGTTCATTATCGTAGCGCGGGATGTCTGTATATCACTTGCCAGTTGGCTCACGTTAGGAGCTTTCGGGCCGTCCACAGCCAACAAATATAGTAATTTTTTTATCTTTGAAAGATATTTCAGCTCAATTTGTTTGATCAGCAGGATGTCTACTTCTACCATCATGTTCATTGTTTTCAGCAGATTCTCCGAGAAATTGCGTTTTTCAAGGAAGAAAGGATAGAAGCCATGATGCAGGTAATCCTGAAAATAGTCCAGCGGACGCACTTTGGAAAGTACTCCTTTGGCTATCTGTTCGTGTGTGCTGAGGATTTCTTCGAGGCTATACGCCCGGAATTTCATTCCTGTCTGTAAGTTCAGAAACTCGCGGAATGAAAAACCACGCAGGTTATAACTTTTTGCGATGTCGCGCAATTCAAGATTTTCTTCTTTCAGCCTCATAACGGAAGAACCGGTGAAGACAATCTTCAGGCTGGGGAAACGGTCATAGCACATTCGTAACTCTCTGCTCCATTCCGGGTGTTTGAACACTTGGTCGATCAGCAGCACTTTTCCGCCACGTTTCTGAAACTCGTTGGCGAAGTCAACGAGGCTGTGTCCGGAGAAATAGAAGTTGTTCATGTTAATGAACAGGCAGGAACGGTCCGTTCCGAATTTCTCTTTGGCGTACTGTAGGAGGAAAGTGGTTTTTCCTACGCCACGTGTCCCTTTGATACCAATCAGGCGGTCGCTCCAGTCGATCTCATCCATAAGATCACGGCGAACGGGGGCATTGGTGTGCTCAACGAGGTAGGCGTGTGTGCGATAGAATGATTCCATTTCTTTTCTTTGTTTTTCGGCTGGCAAATATAGTGCTTTTTTTAGGATTTGCAAAGTAGAGATAGCAAAAATGTGCTTTAATTTATAAGTTTCTCTTTATTGTGTAAGTTCCTGATTATTTCCTGTATATATTTGCAGAATAATGTGTTGAATCCATCTTTGACATGACGAAAAGACCTGTTTATATATTCAATCCGGAGCATGATATGGCGTTGGCAAGCGGTGAGACGAACTATATGGCGCCGGCTTCCGCCCGGCAGATGGCGAGTGATCTGGCGTTGCTTCCTATGTGGTATGCCGATGCGGGAAGTGCGGTGTTGGCACCGTCTGCTTATAATGCGGACTTCCTGAAAACAAAGAGTGAACTATTGAGCATGGATGTGGCATTGTTGACAGAACCGGAAGTGGCTGACGGGAAGGACCGGAAGTTCTCTCCGTGGGGTTGGGACCCTGCTTTGCGGAAGCGTTTGATGACATTGGGAGCAGATCAGGCGGAGCTACCTTCTGCGGATTATATGAATATTCTGAGAGAACACTCACATCGTCTGCAGGCGGTAAAGTTGTTGCCGGGGTTGCGGTTGAATGAATACTTCTGTGGAGAATCTTTTTATTTGAATACTTTGGCGGAGTGCAGTGCGTTCGTCGAAGGTCGGGAAGTGTGTTTGTTAAAAGCTCCGCTTTCCGGAAGCGGGAAAGGATTGAATTGGTGTAAAGGCATATTTACAACTTTTATTTCCGGTTGGTGTGCCCGTGTCGCTGCTTCTCAGGGTGGGGTGGTAGGCGAACCTATATATAACAAGGTGGAAGATTTCGCTATGGAGTTTTATGCCGATGGGAGAGGACGGGTTGTTTTTGCCGGATATTCGGTCTTCCACACGGGTGGGAGTGGGATGTATGCGGGAAATGACTTGCTGTCTGACGAGAAGATTCTGCAGAAACTATCGGCTTATGTGCCACAAGAAGAATTTATCAGGCTGCGGACTCGTCTGGAAGAAGAATTATCAGCTTTGTTCGGTGGCTTTTATCATGGATACTTGGGAGTGGATATGATGATTTGTCATTTTCCGGGTGAAGCGCCTGTTTACCGGATTCATCCTTGTGTCGAAATTAATCTGCGAATGAATATGGGGGTGGTGGCACGGTTCTTGACGGATCGTTATTTGGCTGCGGATGCGGAAGGAGTCTTTCGGATTGATTATTATCCTTTAGCCGGTCAGGCTTTGGAGGAACATCGGCAGATGTCGGCTTCGTGCCCTTTGTCCGTAGAGAATAATCGGGTGTGTGCCGGGTATTTGCCGTTAGTGCCGGTGACGTCTCAAAGCCGGTATCGTGCGTTTCTTTATTGTAAATGATCTGTTTTTGATTCATCTAATCCTATAGAATGTATATTCAAGCTAGCCGGTTGCCCATCGTGTATCGTTTCAGCACTGATAGTGAGAAAGGTGGATTTGCTTGCATTAAAGCAGTGAATTGTAGCCTCTCCGTTTTCATCTGTTTCTATATTTGGATTCCAGTAGAGGGTGCGTCGTCTGTCATTTGAGGGAAGTGGCTGGCTGGGTAAATATTGGGGGGAATAAAATTCTAGCGGATGTGTGTACCCTTTTATGGTGGTGTAGCGTATACCTCGTGTATAGTCATACCTTAGATGTGGATTCCAACCATCTTTGGTGATGATGTTGCAGATAACTCCCCAACGACCATATTCACTGTGTGGTTGCTCTGTCCAATCCCGATCATTATATTTGTAATTGTCAAGCATGTGGCTATATCCCGTTTCAAAATTCTTGTCTTGCAACATGTTGTGTACACCGACTCCTTTGCAAAAGATGATGTATTTTACGGCGTTGATACTTTCATCTTTCCATGTGATGTCGTGTTTGCCGTTCACAAATTCCTCTATGCCTCCATATTTCTTGATAATACCGGAATTGATATCTTTTAAAAAGTCACTTATGGTAATGTAATCTTTTCCCTTATCCCGTTCTTCTTCGAGCAGTTGCTCTACATCGTAGAAGGCAAACACACTCTGTTCAAAGCGGATTGTGTTAAGGTCTTGTTGACGTTTTTTGGCTTTAATGGTCACTTCGCTGATCCAATGACTGTCTGATCCGAATACAGAATCTTGGTAGACAGAGTCATTAAATCTTGCCAGCCACTCCAGTTTGTTTGAGTTGTTCCATAACGGATTCAGTTCGTTGTAGGTTAAAATCCTCAAGCTTGGCTGGAAATTGCGGAAAAGCTTGACAAGGCACATACGGTTTCGAGGCTTTCCCGGTTTATGTGTCTGGAAAATAGCTTCCATCGTTTCTTCGAAAGGCATTACGGGGAGGTTAAAATAACCTGTTGAATCGGTATAAGTGATTCCCGCTGCAAACAAACTATCTGTACGTGTCAGAATGCTGACTTCCATATCTGGCTGAGCTTTTTTCAATATGATAGAGAGTACTTGGCCATGCAGAGTTAATTCCTTCTCCGGTTGATAGCGTGGCGTAAATTCTTTAATGCCCATTGCTGTGGGCATGTCATATTTTCGCCAGCCGTGTATGAGTAGCAATAAGTCAAGTTTTCTGAGCCGTTGGGGTGAAGTGTCTGCAAAGTAATAGCCGGGCTGGTGGATATACCCTTTCAAATCTGATGTGAGCAGTAGATCTGTGAAGAGGGTGTTGTCATATTCCATATAATCGGAAGCTTCCCAGTCACGGATAGCGACTGATATTTTTCCTTTTACGGGATTTCCCGTTGAGTCTTTCAGTGAGAGATGGCAAGCGATGGGAGCGTAGGGAGTGTACAAAATAGTATTACTGCGAACTTTCAGTTGTAATGGATTCTTTTGAGGCATTACATAGCAGAATCGTTCGCATAATGTTTCGCACCGACTGTTGATGAGCGAAACTTGCATAATTCCCGTTGGAAGTGTTTCTGTCGGTAGCAGAAAACGGTTGGTATTCTTATTTTCCCATTTTACTATGTGATAAGTAATTGGGCGACCTTGGTGGCTGAAGAACACGGCAACTGTATCTTCCCTGCTTGTTTGTTCGTTGCGCATGACGCATATTTCGTATTGATTGCCCCGCTTTTCTACACGGAGAACATATCCTGCCGGCAGTGCTTTCGGTAGTTTGAAACTATATTTTTTATCATTCCAAATGACGTGTGCGGTGGAAGGCTCGGCTGCAGGCGTATACATAAAATAGCCCATGCCTTCGTGAAGTGTTTCGAAAGAGGTGACATTCGTGTTTTGCTGAATTTCTCCAGACAGGCAGACATTGATTGTATCTTTGCTTTCTGCTTTGAAAGCCACTACAGACGTGATCCCCTGTACTAATTGTCCCCCTTCAGGAAAAAAATGGAGAGAAAGTTTATTCTTTTTCTCTCTGGGACGTAGCCGGAAAGAAGGGTCCCAGTTGTACATGGCTATGCTTCGGTCTTTTTGGTGATTATCGCTGAGCCAGCGATAGATGGGGAAAGTTCGTGAGAAATATTGTGTTTCGTTAAAGGCAAGCATCCACTTGGTATATGCCCGCACTTCGTAGTATCCTGACAGCACGTATTCTGTTAGTGGAATTTGTCCGTATCCTTCTCCATTCTCCAGTTTTATGATTTGCTTATTTGTAGTGTATCCCATCTGGTCTATTAATTCTACGTAAAGTGGGGTGCTGATGGTACTTGGCTGGTTGTTCTCTGCCGTCACTACATACGCTTTAAACCAAATGGTGTCGCCTGCATAATAGCTTGTGTTGTCAAAATGCAGGTGTACTTTCTCGCGAGGGTAGGCGTCGGCAAAGGTTTGCGCATGGTTGAAGTAATGCGCAAATAGGCTGTCGATCCCTGCTGCTTTTGTAGCGAACGGATGCATGGTCAGGTAGCCTAGGAGAAAGAGAATAAAGTGGATGTGGCTCATATATATTCTTAATTGTATACAGTTACATCAATGTTGATAATTTTTATAGATGTAAATTTTGTAGCATCTTCTTGTATGTAAAAACTTTCGGATGCTGAGCGGAGCTACAATTGTTAATGTTATTATTTTGTGTATTAAGTTTCTTTTGTTTCAGTAGCATACCTCAAATGTAAGTAATATAAATGATTTAGAGGTATCTTTTACTGCCAATTTTAAAGTTTGTCACAGTTCCTTACTCTTTTAGGCAGAGAGATTTACAATTATACTTCTTTTGACATGATTCTGTTCTATTTTGCTCGTTTTTGTTTATTGTTTTAGCTTACTGATTAATAGCCATAACTTCTCTAGCCATCCGTTTTCTCTCTCAGTGAATTTAATATGAGTTTTGCTCTCATGCTCTAACTGTTCGTCTGTATCCCTTTATTCATCGATGTTTTAGCAGTTAGAGATCCAATGGTAGCAGAGTGAGAGCAAGTCCTTGCTCTCACTCTGCATCTTCCCGATAAACAAGACTTTTATGTTGTTAAGTATTGATTTATAGGATGTTAATGTCTGATTTCTCAACTGTTAACGTTTGATTTCTCAGACATTAATAATTGAGAAATCAAGTATTAAGGACTGAGAATTTATGTATTATTGACTGATATATGATTTAATGTTTTCTGAGAGAGCAGAATTGTTGAAGTAGCTGATGCGTTCAATGTGATTGGAACATACGGTTAAGTCAATCAAATCAACAGTAGTTTCAGATAGTTTCGAGCGTTTGGAACTAAAGTTTCAAGCGTATGAAACTCTAGTTTCTCACTGATGGAACTGCAGTTTCACGCTGATGGAACTCTAGTTTCAAGCAATGGGAACTCTTTGAAGATACTGCTAAATTGGAATTGGTGAATATCGGAAAAGTCGCATTGTGGTAATTGCTGTCTGAAATTCCTACTAATCTCCATATACGGGTGCACTTTCATTTCCGCAACGGTCGATTGCTGTTACTGCAAAATACTTTTTAGCATTCCAAGGCTGGATGGGTGCATAAATATAACTTGTTTCACGAATACTTTGTGCGACAATATTTTCCGCTTTCTTTGTATCTACCGGATATTCATTGGAAGCATAAATCACGTACATCGGTTTATTCCGTTGATCATTATCCGTCGCTGCCTGCCAGTTCAGTTCGGTATATCCGTTGTCGATGGACGTAACTTTGAGTGTTGAGGGGGCAGATGGCGGAACGTTGTCCAGCCATGTCATCGGAGGCTGTAATGCCGGGTAGGCATAGAAATTCTCGATCAATTCGTCATAAATTCCCTGTGTGTTGTCCATCAGATACTTGACACGGTAATGCCCTTCCCCTGCCATTTTCTGATTGCGTATGAAGTTAATCTGACGATCCACTTCATCGCGTGTCCATTTTCCTTCATCGGGATGGAGGAAATAGATGCCGAGTCCCGGGATAACCTGTCGTCCGTTGCTCTGTTCCTGCCAGTCGAGCGCAAAAGGATAGAAACTGTTTCCCTGAAAATACATCATAGGATATATCTGATCCTGAATGCCTTCGCCGAGCCACCCTTGCGGATCTTGATAAACCGTATAAAACGCGTTCCAACCACGGGAAGAATAGCGGGAAGTATCCCTGTATTTGCCTACGGGACAAGTACTTACCTTTACCCATGGCTTCATGGCTTTTACACCTTTATATATGTACCGGACGATTTCGGAAATATTGTCCCGGCGCCATTGATCCAAAGTACGTCCTTTGCCGTAACGGCGAAAATCGTATTTGTCGGGGAATAAAGGCGCATTCTCCGGATAGCGCAGGTAGTCGAAATGTACTCCGTCTATATCATAACGGTCTACCACTTCCCGAACGAGTCTCATGAGATATTCTTTCGTAGCCGGATGTCCCGGATTAAGAAAATATTCGTTTTTATAAGGCACACAGATATCTTTCACCCGCTTGGTGACAGATTGACTACCGAGAGAAGCGACATGTTTTTTATTGCCTAACGGAATCGTCACCATCCATGCATGACACTCCATTCCCCGCTTGTGGCATTCCTCAATTGCAAAAGCCAACGGATCGTATCCCGGATTACCTCCGACCTTTCCGGTCAGAATCGAATTGAACGGTTCGATAGAAGAAGGATACAACACATCCCCCCGCGTGCGTGTCTGAAACAGAACGGTATTGAAATTGGCAGCTTTCAGTTTGTCGAGGATATCCACCAGTTCTTCCTTCTGCTTACGAATGGTCTGAGGGGTAGTAGCACGTGTGCGAGGCCAGTCCAGCCCATATACAGCTGTGATCCATGCTGCACGAACCTCGTACTTGGGCTGCGCTTTTACCGGAAGGATAAGAAGCAAAAGTGAAAGAATGAGAATCGTTCGGCACATATTCTTTGTTTTTTGTTTTAAACCTTGCAAAGCTAGCAAAAATGTCTGTAAATTGATTATTCCTCTTTTATTTAATACTCTTTAGAAGAAATTTACCGGTTCTCTGTTAGTGGTATCTGCATTCTTGGACGTCTTTAAATAAGGTGCGAAAATGAAAATAATATGAATATAACAAGATAATAAAAGAATGAAAAAGCTACTATCTGTGTCGCTCTGTCTTTTGTTTGCAGCAAGTATGGCTGCCCAGACAGGAAAGATTAGAGTTGCCACTGTTGGAAACAGTATCACCGGAGGAACGAATGATTATGGTTATTACGCGATGCCTCTGGCTGAAATGCTCGGTGATGATTACGAAGTCACCAAATTTGGTAAAGGCTCTTCCGGGGTATTTATAAAACTAAGAGAAGACGCGACTACCCCTGAAAATCCTAATGAATATCAATTCGCTTACATTAATTCTGAGCAATGCGCGGCAGCACTGGAGTATAAGCCTAATATTGTCATTATTAAGTTTGGTGCAAACGATGCCAACAAGAAGAACTTCGAAAAATATGGTAAGGAAACATTTAAGGCAGACTATAAAAAACTGATAGCTAAATTCCAAGCCTTGTCTACCAAACCGGATATTTATATTTGTACGCCTCCTCCGATGTATTACGGTGATGGGGGATTTCTTGGTTCATTTGATGACAATGTAGCAAAGAATTATATTCAGCCTGCCGTAAGAGAGATTGCGGAGGAACTTAATCTGGTCTGTGTAGACCTGTATAATCCTTTGAAGGGACATCCGGAATTTATGCCGGGCGGCAACGATTGGGTGCATCCCGATCATAGAGGACATTATATTATAGCGAAGGAAGTGTATAAAGCGATAACGGGTGAATTCGTTATGAACCCCGGTGGGATAACGGTGGCTGCTTCGGATATTTCTCTTTCGGGTTCGAAGGCGAAGATAAAGAATGGTGCTATTGAAAAAGCGAAGAATGGTACGAGATTGTCATTCGATGTACATTTCGGCTCGCTGCCTACGTATGAGAAAGTAGAGGCTGAAGTGCAATTGAATAAAACTAAGTCGGGATACTTGGATTTCTATCTGGATACCGAAACGATTCCTTTTGCTTCAATTGATGTTTCGGGTGCCGACTCTAAGAACTTCACTACGCAGTCCGCTCTTTTCGACCGTCGGATAAAAGGCAAACATAAAGTGACTGTACAATGGAGAGGACAGGATGCCAAACTGAAATCGGTAACTATCAAGGAAAAATACATGCCTTATGTAACCGATAATGTATCTCAGGTCTATTTGGTCAATAAAGCGACCGGTATGGTACTGGATTGTAATCCGGATTCGAAAGTGATTTCTGCCGCAAAATATGATTCGGAGAAGAAGTCACAATTGTTTTGCATCGAAAATTTGACGTATCATATCCTCCGTGTCAGAAATATAGCGACCAACCTTCATGTAATGAATAATGGAGATAAAGTGATTGTGGGCAAGCCCGGAGACGACTGGAGAGTGCATGATCCTAAATATGCATTGTTCCTGACCCCTACGGATGATGAAGGTTATTATTCATTGGAACTGTCCCCTGAAGCAAGAATAGGTTTGTCTTCTGCCAACAGCACGGAGGTGGTAGGCAATAAAGGCGGCCAGATTAAAGACTTGGATAAATGGAAAATCGTAACTGTTGATGAGATGAAGGAACCGTAATTCAGTCTTTCCTTATTTGTAATAACGTCTAATAGCAGGATCATTTGCTTTATCAGCAGATGAAAATCCTGCTATTTTTTGTTTTAAATACCTGTAAAGTTAGCAAAAGTGTCGGTATTGTTGTGTTGTTTCGTGGGATTATGCTACATTTGCGTCAGTTAAAAAAACAACACGCCATGATTACATTTACCCTGTGCCTGCTGGCGTTGATAGCAGGCTATTTCACGTATGGGCGCTTGATGGAGCGCGTCTTTGGTCCGGACGACCGTAAAACCCCGGCTCTTACCAAAGCCGATGGAGTAGACTATATCCCGCTGCCTACCTGGAAAATATTCATGATTCAATTCCTTAATATTGCCGGACTGGGTCCGATATTCGGTGCTATTATGGGAGCAAAGTTTGGCAGTTCCTCTTATCTGTGGATTGTATTGGGAAGTATTTTTGCAGGCGCTGTTCACGATTATTTTGCCGGAATGCTTTCTTTGCGTCATGGAGGGGAGAGTCTTCCCGAAATCATAGGTCGTTATCTGGGACTGACTACCAAGCAGATCATGCGTGGATTTACCGTCCTTCTGATGATTCTGGTCGGCTCTGTTTTCGTAGCCGGACCTGCCGGGCTGCTGGCAAAGCTGACTCCGGAAAGTCTGGATGCTACCTTTTGGATTGTTGTTGTCTTCCTTTATTATATTCTGGCTACACTACTTCCGGTTGATAAGATAATCGGCAAAATATATCCGTTATTTGCAGTTGCCTTGCTGTTTATGGCAGTCGGTATTCTGGTGATGTTATATGTTAATCATCCTGCTCTGCCCGAACTTTGGGACGGATTGCAGAATACCAATCCGGATGCGAGTGAACTGCCTATTTTCCCGATTATGTTTGTGAGTATCGCTTGTGGTGCCATATCCGGTTTCCATGCTACGCAAAGTCCTTTAATGGCCCGATGTATGACTTCGGAACGTCATGGACGTCCTGTTTTTTATGGAGCAATGATCACCGAGGGCATCGTAGCCTTGATCTGGGCAGCAGCAGCCACTTATTTCTTCCATGAAAATGGAATGGAAGAGAACAATGCTTCTGTAATAGTAGATGCCATCACAAAAGACTGGCTGGGTGCTGTGGGTGGAGTGCTTGCCATCTTAGGAGTAATTGCAGCTCCGATTACTTCGGGAGATACCGCTTTCCGTTCTGCCCGCTTGATTGTTGCGGACTTTCTGGGACTGGAACAAAAGAGCATGCGTCGCCGTTTATACATCTGTATCCCGATGTTTGCGGTAGCTATCGGCTTGCTTCTTTATAGCTTGCGTGATGCAGACGGATTTAATATGATCTGGCGTTATTTTGCCTGGGCCAATCAGACATTGGCGGTGTTCACCCTGTGGGCTATAACAGTCTACCTTGTGGTAGCTAAAAAGCCTTACTGGATCACTCTGATACCCGCCTTATTTATGACAAGTGTTTGTTCTACTTATATATGTATTGCTCCCGAAGGTCTGGGACTTTCGCATATAGTTTCCTACTGTATCGGTATAGGATGCGTAGTGGTAGCTATTGCTTGGTTCTTTATCTGGTTGGGAAAACAAAAAATTAGAAAACTATCAGAATGAAGAAAATAAAGAAATCGACAGGAGTTGCTATTGCATTCCTTATTTATGTATCAGTAACGGCGGCCTATTTGTTACCTCGTAACACGGAAGTCAGTCAGACAGAGAAGATTCTTACAGTGGTAGGCTCTTATGCTATCGTTCTCTTGCTTTGGCTGGTGCTTCGGAAGAAGGAACAAATGCGTGAACGCCGTAAAGAGGAGCAAATGAACGAAAGTCGTAAAAAAGACGAACAATCTATTCACTTAAAAAAGTAAATTTATGAAGAAATTAGCTTTAGCTATTTGTCTGCTGGTGGTATCGATAGCTGCCCAAGCTCAGTTTGAGAAAGGAAAAATGATTCTTAATCCTTCTGTAACAGGATTAGATTTCTCGTATAATAAGAATGATAAAGCAACGTTTGGTATTGGTGCGCAAGCCGGTACATTTCTTGCCGATGGTATTGCCTTGATGGTAAATCTCGGTGCCGACTGGTCCAAACCTGTAGACGAATACACATTAGGTACAGGCATGCGTTTTTACTTTAACTCCACAGGTGTTTATCTGGGTGGTGGTCTCGACTGGAACCGCTTCCGTTACGACGGTGGATCTCATCGTACCGATTGGGGACTGGGTATCGAAGCCGGATACGCCTATTTCCTCTCTCGCACCGTAACCATCGAACCTGCCGTATATTACAAATGGCGCTTTAACGATAGCGACATGTCACGCTTCGGCATTAAGATCGGATTCGGATTCTACTTTTAAATGAAGAACTAAGAATGAAGAATGAAGAATTCCTATGCAGCTTGATAGCGCAGCAGAATTCTTCATTTTTCATTCTTCATTATTTTAGTTTTTCATTTTATGAAAGTTTTTCTTTCAAGAACTGCCCGGTATAGCTTGCTTCGCAAGCGGCTACTTCTTCTGGTGTACCTACTGCAACGATATTTCCGCCTTTGTCTCCGCCTTCCGGTCCGAGGTCTATAACGTAATCGGCACATTTGATAACATCCATGTTATGCTCGATGATGACGATGCTGTGTCCTCGTCGGATGAGTGCGTCGAAAGCATCCAGCAGTTTGCGGATGTCATGGAAATGTAACCCCGTAGTCGGTTCGTCAAAGATGAATAAGGTTGGATCGGCTTTCTCCTGACTCAGATAAAACGCGAGTTTCACACGCTGATTTTCACCACCGGACAGGGTAGAGGAGGACTGGCCTAGTTTGATATACCCCAACCCGACATCCTGCAGTGGAAGCAGTCTTTTTACAATCTTCTTCTGACCATGTTCGGTGAAGAATTCAACAGCTTGGTTTACTGTCATTTCCAGTACATCATAGATGTTCTTATCATGAAATTTCACTTCCAGTGTATCCGCTTTAAAACGTTTACCGTGACAGGATTCGCATTCTAGTACCAAGTCTGCCATAAACTGCATTTCTACCGTGATGGTTCCTTCACCTTTACATTCTTCGCAACGTCCGCCTTCACTGTTGAAACTGAAATGTCCGGCTGTGTATCCCATCTGTTTCGCCAGTGGTTGCTCCGACCATAACTTACGGATTTCGTCATAAGCCTTGATGTAAGTCACCGGATTGGAGCGGGATGATTTGCCGATCGGGTTCTGATCGACAAACTCAATATTTCTCAAGTCACGAAGACTTCCCCCGATAGAAGAAAATTCTCCCGGTCGGTCACTGCATTCATCCAGTTCACGCTTTAGCGCCCGATAGAAAATATCCCGCACCAGCGTACTCTTGCCCGAACCGGAAACACCTGTGACCACTGTCATCACATTGAGAGGGAAGCGTACATTCACCCCTTTCAGATTGTTTTCGCGGGCACCTGTCAGTTCGATATAATTATTCCACGGACGGTGATGTTCGGGAACGGGAATTTCCTCTTCTCCCAACAGATAACGTACCGTATAGCTATTGCTGCCTTTCCGGAGATCTTTCATGTCACCTTGATAAACGACTTCTCCTCCCAGACGACCGGCATTGGGGCCGATATCTATGATATAATCGGCAGCACGGATTATTTCTTCATCGTGCTCTACCACTACTACTGTATTTCCGAGCTCCTGCAATTGGCGCAGTACACGGATTAAACGGTCGGTATCACGACTGTGCAAACCGATACTCGGTTCATCCAGAATGTAGAGACTGCCGACAAGACTGCTTCCGAGTGAAGTCGCGAGGTTGATACGCTGGCTTTCTCCACCCGACAGTGAGTTACTGAGGCGGTTTAGAGTCAGATACCCCAATCCTACATCAATCAGGAAGCGGATACGGCTGTTGATTTCAGTCAGGATCCTTCGGGCTACCTGTGTGTCATGCTCGTTTAAGTCCAAATGATCGAAAAACTGTTTCAATTCCGTGATGGGTAAATCCACCAGTTCAGAAATACTTTTTCCGTTCACCCGTACATATCCTGCTTCCGGTTTTAGGCGTGTGCCGTGACATTTCGGGCAGATCGTTTTACCCCGGTAACGTGCTAACATCACCCTATACTGTATCTTATATTGGTTCTCTTCCAGCATCTTGAAGAAATCGTTGATGCCGTGGAAGTATTGGTTTCCTTCCCACAGTGTGCGGCGCTGCTCGTCTGTCAGTTCGTAGTAAGGAGTGAAAATCGGAAAATCGAATTTATCCGCATTGTGAATCAACTCTTCCTTCCATTCTCCCATCTTTTCACCACGCCAGCAGACGATGGCCCCTTCGTATACGGATAACGAACGGTTGGGCACTACCAGGTGCTCGTCAATACCGATCACTTTGCCGAACCCTTCGCATACGGGGCAGGCACCGATCGGAGAGTTGAACGAGAACATCTGATCATTCGGTTCTTCGAAAGTGATGCCGTCCGCTTCGAATTTCGTGCTGAAACTATATAGTTTGGTTGTTCCGTCCGGCAGATAAAAGCGTAGCATACACATGCCGTCCCCTTCATACATAGCGGTTTCGGCAGAGTCCGTCAGTCGGCTGATGGCATCTTTGCTGTTTGCCACTGCCATGCGGTCTACCAACAGATAAACCTCGTCACCCGGAACCGGCTTGTATTCATCGATACGTTTCATTTCACCGTTCACTTCCACCCGGTTGAAACCTTGTTTTAGGTCTATTTCCAGTTGCTGTTGCAGTGTACGGTCTTCACGCAGGCGGATAGAGGTCAATACCGTATATCTTGTCCCTTCTGGATACGAAAGCATACAGTTGACGATATCCTCTGTCGAATGTTTCTTGACTTCTTCTCCGCTGACAGGGCTGTATGTACGTCCTACCCGCGCATAAAGCAAGCGCAGATATTCGTAAATCTCAGTTGAAGTTCCTACGGTAGATCTCGGATTGCGGCTGTTCACTTTCTGTTCGATGGCAATTGCCGGAGGGATTCCTTTGATAAAATCACATTCAGGTTTGCTCATTCGTCCCAAAAACTGGCGTGCATAGCTGCTGAGGCTTTCTACATAACGACGTTGTCCTTCTGCATAGAGAGTATCAAAAGCGAGCGACGATTTCCCCGATCCGGATAATCCGGTGATAACAACAAGCTTGTTGCGTGGAATATCTACATCGATGTTTTTCAGGTTGTTAACCCGCGCTCCTTTGATTGAAATATGTTTGTTTTCTGACATAAAATACTCCTTTTTTATGATAGTCGGCAAAGTTAGCGATTTTATTGGTAGAAGAAAGGTTTTTGACCGGGTTAAGATATGTTATAATTAGTAATAAAAAGAAATTGCTTCCGGATAAATGGCGTATCTTAGTCCGGATTTTACAACAAACATTTCAAAATAATAACAAATTGACTTGAATCGTGAGAAACATCCGGATGGTTATTAGCTTATTCATTCTGTGTTTTGCATCTACTTTCGCCTTTAGTAGCACAAACAAAGAAAAACGGTTGGAAGCCCTTTCCGACAGTATCTCGAATAAAATAGGTCAGAAGGATTTTATGCCTTTCTATCAGGAATATATGAGTCTGGCAAGGCAGCAGAACGATACGGTCAATATTGATAATGCCTATTCTCAGATTGCTTCCCATTATTATCGGTTGAGGAATACAGATAGCCTGAAAGTAGTCGCTTATGAATATATGGACTGGTGTTTGAAATGCGGTCATGTCAACAATCGTTATACGCAGTGGCGCCAATATATTCAGTTGCTGACTGAAAAGGGGTTGCAAGATGAGGCTATGCGTGAAACGGAACTTCTCCAGAAGGATGCGGATGCGGCTAAAAGTGCTTTCGGAATGGCTTGCGGTGAAATGTGTATCGGATATAACCATCGGATGTTCAGCAATAATGTCAAGCTTTGTCTCGAATATTATTCTTCCGCATTAAAGCATTTTGTTGAGGCCGGCTTTTATGAAGACGCTTACGTGGTATCGTTGAATATCATTCAGACTCATCTGGCAAGAGGAGAGTATGCCAATGCGATAGAATATCTGGGCCGTATGCCGGGGCTGATTGAAAAAATGAAGCGTAAGAATATGCCTGTCCGACCGGAACTTACCATGCGTTATTATCAGTTTCAGGTGATTGCCACGCTGGCATTGAAAGGGAAAAAAGCAGCGGAACCGTTTATTGCCCAAGCGGATAAGTTTTATCACGAAAATATGAATACTTTTCCCCGCGAGGGATGGTTGGGATATAAGATACTTTGTGCCCGGACATTGAATGACCACAAAATGGCACTGACTTATCTCGATTCATTGATGGACTATCATCATTCGGTGGGTAGTTGTTATCCTGCCAATCATTTGCTGAAGGCTCAGTTCATGGAACAGATGGGGCGCTTTGAAGATGCCTGCGAAGTATATAAATCCTATGCCCATATTAATGATTCCATTCGTTCGGCAGAGCTGGATGAACAGCTGAGCAAGTATACCGTGCAGTTTGAAGTAGACAAACTGGAACATGATAAACTCGAATTGCGGGCGGAAGTAAATCGCAATCTTTTCATAACTTCCCTGATTGTGGGGGGATTGATACTGGCCTTACTGCTCGTTATCACTTTCTACTATATGCGTTCTTTATCGCTGAACCGGAAGCTGGACGCGGCCAATAAGGCAGTCGTCAAAGCCAGCCACATGAAAAGCTCCTTTATCCAGCATATTACACATGAAATCCGGACTCCGCTCAATTCGATTATCGGTTTTTCATCATTGATGGCTGCCGGCGGGTTGACACAGGAAGAAATAGAAGAATACGCCCGTCAGATGGAAAGCAGCAACGCGTATTTGCTGGATTTGGTGAACAATGTGATTGATATAGCCGATATGGACTCCCAGACGGATGATATGCCGAAGAAACAGGTCAATGTGGATGCATGTTGCCGGGAATGTATGGAGGCGGTTCGTCAGAATCTGAAAGATGGAATAGAGCTGCAATATGCGCCTTCTTCCGCTTTGGTAACATTGTGTACGGTAGAGGTTTGGATAAAACGGGTACTTCTCGGCTTGCTGAACAACGCCAATAAATTTACAGAATCCGGATTTATACGTCTCAGCTATGCGGAAGACAAACCGAATCATCTGGTACGCTTTATCATTGAAGATTCCGGTCCCGGAATTGATGAGAACTATCGGGATGCTATCTTCGAACGCTTTGCGAAGATTGACGCTTTCACTCAGGGCACCGGACTGGGATTGTCTATCATCCGTCAGATCATGGAATTAGTGGATGGAAATGTCCGTCTGGACACCAGCTACGCGGGTGGTGCAAGATTTGTAGTCGAATGGCCTCAATAATAGTTGGAGATAGTGTCTGCTTCTATTATCTTTGCACCACATTATTTTATGACTCAAGAACATTATGAATCTGAAAAACTATCTTTTCTTATTGGTTTTGCTTCTGGCGGCAGGAGCAAGAGCGCAAGTGCCATCGGGCAATGCATATCCCAAACGTGAGTTTCGTGCTGCATGGATACAAGCTGTCAACGGACAGTTCCGCGGTGTACCGACAGAGAAGCTGAAACAGACATTGGTCGGTCAGCTGAACTCTCTTCAGGGAGCGGGCATCAATGCGATTATCTTTCAGGTGCGTCCCGAAGCGGATGCTTTGTATGCTTCACAATATGAACCGTGGAGTCGTTTCCTGACAGGAACACAAGGACAGATACCTTCTCCGATGTGGGACCCGATGCAATTCATGATCGAAGAATGCCATAAACGGAATATGGAATTCCATGCATGGATTAATCCTTACCGTGTAAAGACTTCATTGAAAAATCAACTCGCTCCGACACATATTTATCATGAACATCCGGAATGGTTTGTCACTTATGGCGATCAGATTTATTTCGATCCGGCGCTTCCCGAAAGCCGTGAGCATATCTGCAAGATTGTTTCCGATATTGTATCCCGCTACGATGTAGATGCTATCCACATGGACGACTATTTTTATCCTTATCCTATCAAGGGAGTCGATTTTCCGGATAATGCGAGCTTTGCCCGTTACGGAGGCGGTTTCAACAACAAGGCAGACTGGCGTCGTGGCAATGTAAACATTCTGATAAAGAAACTTCATGAAACCATTCGGGGCATAAAGCCGTGGGTGAAGTTCGGTATCAGTCCTTTCGGTATTTACCGTAATCAGAAAACAGATCCGTTGGGCAGCAATACAAATGGATTGCAGAACTATGATGATCTCTATGCCGACGTACTGCTTTGGGCACGTGAAGGATGGATTGACTATAATATTCCTCAGATTTATTGGGAAATAGGCCATAAGGCTGCCGATTATGCCACATTGGTTGACTGGTGGGCAAAGCATTCGGAAAACCGTCCGTTATTTATCGGCCAGGCAGTCATGAATACTGTTCAGCATGCCGATCCGAAGAATCCTTCTATCAACCAGCTTCCACGTAAAATGGCTTTGCAACGTTCTTATCAGACAATCGGTGGAAGTTGCCAATGGTATGCGGCAGCCGTAGTTGAGAACGCGGGAAAATATCGTGATGCCTTAGTACAGGAATACCATAAATATCCGGCTTTGATTCCGGTATTCGATTTTATGGACGATAAGGCTCCGGACAAAGTGCGCAAGATGAAAAAAGTATGGACAGAAGATGGCTATATACTTTTCTGGACTGCTCCAAAAGCGGATACTGAAATGGACAAAGCCGTCCAGTATGTAGTATACCGTTTCGGTTCCAAAGAAAAAGTGAATCTTGATGATCCGTCACGTATCGTGGCTATCACCCGAAATCCTTTCTACAAACTTCCGTATGAAACCGGTAAAACAAAATACCGTTATGTGGTAACAGCTCTCGACCGTATTCATAATGAGTCAAAATCGGTAAGTAAGAAGGTTAAACTATAAAAACTAAATGATGAATGAAGAATGAAGAATTACTATGCAGCGAAACAGCGCAGCAAAATTCTTCATTCTTCATTCTTCATTCATCATTTAATAAAATAATAGACCTGCAATTCCGCAGGCAATTATCATTAATATCGGATTGGTCTTGTATTTTCTGGTGCCGATAAAGGTTACCAGGAAGATGATGATGCTGATGATAAAAGAGTAGGTGTCTTCTTTGGGTGAACAGAAATTTTCCGTATTCATCAATACCAGTGCGGCGGAAGCCAATAATCCGACAACTGCCGGACGCAGTCCTGCAAAAATAGATTCTACTACGGGATGTTTCTGATATTTCAGAAAGAATTTGCTGATTGTCAGCATCAGTATGAAAGAAGGAAAAACAACTGCAAATGTAGCTACAATCGATCCCCATACACTGCCTGTAGATGTGAAACCTACATAAGTGGCCGCATTGATGCCGATAGGTCCCGGGGTCATCTGGCTGATGGCGACAATGTCTGTAAACTCTTGCGAAGTTACCCACCCATACCGGGTTACTACTTCGCCCTGTATCATCGAAAGCATGGCGTATCCTCCGCCAAAGCCGAAAAGTCCGATTTTAAAGAATGTATAAAATAACTGAAGATAAATCATTGCTTTTTAGTTTTGAGAGGTGAATTTTTAAGTTTTCCCCATAAGAAGCCTCCTACGCCGGCGGCAATGATAATCCAGATCGGGGAGAATCCCAACAACCAGATTAATGAGGCCGATACAACAGGAATCCATAAATTGTATCGGTTGATTTTAGCCGATCGGCCCATAGTGAAAGTCGGTGCGGCAATCAGTGCGACTACTGCGGGACGTATTCCTTTGAATATACGTTCTACGATCGGGTTGTCTTTGAAAGTATGGAAAAAGAGGGCGATGGCTAAAATGATAATAAACGAGGGCAGTATAGTCCCCAGTGCCGTGACAATACTTCCACGGATACCGCGCAACTTATATCCTATAAAGATTGAAATATTCACCGCCAGGATACCCGGAGCGGACTGAGAGATAGCAAGCAGGTCGATAAAATCCTCCTGTGCTATCCACTTCCGTTTGGTTACGATTTCATTCTCAATAAGTGGCACCATTGCATAACCTCCACCAATGGTGAAAGCACCTATTTTAAAAAAGATTCCAAATGATTCGAGATAAATGTTCATTCTTCTTTTTCTCCTCCTTCCTTATCGGACTTGTTTTCTTTTCCAGCCTTGCTGCCTTCCTTGTGGGGCTTCCCTTCTTTTCCGTATTGGCTGGGACTTACATTGAAGTGCTTCTTGAATACTTCACGGAAGTACTTTGCATCACTAAATCCTGTCATTTCTGCAATTTCTGTTATACTGTGTGTACCTTCTTTCAGTAATTTCACCGAACGTTTCAGACGGATCAGGCGAATGTAATCGCCCGGAGCCTGATCGGTCAATGCTCTGAGTTTATTGTAGAAACTGGTACGACTCATTCCCATCAGGTTGCAAAGCACGTCTACAGTGAGAGCCGGATTATCTATATTATCTTCTATATTTTTCCGGACATTGGCGATAAACTTCCAGTCGATATCCTGTGAGCAGTTGATGCATTCGTCTTCGTGATCATCCTCATCATCCATATCCAGACTGCCGTATTTGCTTCGCAGAAGGGCACGGTTCGTCAACAGATTGGAGATGTTAGCCTTCAGGATACCAATATTGAATGGCTTCACAATGTATTCGTCGGCACCAATTTCAAGGCCGGACAGAATATCCTTGTCATTATTCAGGGCTGTCAGCAAGATAACAGGAATATGCGATGTCTCAATATTGTTTTTGAGGGCCTTGCACAATTCGTCTCCTCTCATTTCCGGCATCATGATGTCCGAGATAACCAGTTCCGGTTTGTATTCCGGTATGATGGTCATAGCTTCCTTTCCGTTGCAGCAGTTCTGCACCGTATATTCTTCCGCCAGTGTTTGCGACAGATAGTTGCGCAGCTCATCGTTATCTTCTACGATCAGAATTCGCTGATGATTGGGATTCTGTTCTTTATGAACATTCTCGTAGATGCTGGCAGGCACGTTGGTGGTACTTGTTATCTCTTGCCGGCGCTTGCTTGGTGCTGCGAGATGTGCTTTATGGAAACGTTTGCTGTCTTTAGGGAACGATATCTTAATCACCGATCCCTGATTTTCCACACTCGACAGATTAATCTTGCCTTTATGCAACCGGACAAGTTTCCATACCAGCATCAGTCCGATACCACTTCCCGTCACTTTGGAGTTGATGGCATTGCTGCCACGGAAATGAAGTTTGAACAACTTCTTTTGTTCGCTGGCAGGAATACCAATTCCCGTATCCTTCACTTCTACACTCCACGAATCATTGCTTTCGGAAACGAAAATCTGTACGTTACCGTTTTCCGGTGTGTATTTTAATGCGTTCGAAATTATATTTTTCAGGATAGATTCCATCTTTTCCTTATCAAACCACACATTCATATACCGGAAATTGCTTTCATATGTAAAGTTGATATGCTTGATATTGGCGTAAGGCTGGAATGCGTTGAATATCTCAGTCATGAAGGTATTCAGTTCGTGTTCCGAAATATACAACTCCGAAGAGTATACATCCGCTCTTTCGAAATTGATCAGATTCGTCGTCAGGCGTAACAAGGCATTGACATTTCGTAGAGCGGTATTCATGTTGGCTATGCCTTCCTTGCTCAAAGCCTCTTTTTCACGCAAGTCTTCCAGAGGAGCTTTGATCAGTGTCAACGGAGTACGGATGTCATGTGCCGTATTGATGAAGAAGTGAATCTTCTCATCGGAAACTTTCCGTTGCTTTTTCATAATAAGAACGCGCAGTATGATGACAGCGATAAGAGAAATCAGAATGGCATACAGTACCATTGCCCAGGCGGTCAGCCAGAAAGGTTGGGCGATGATAATATCAATGCTCCTTTCTTCGAGCATGATTCGCTGGTCTTCATTCGAGATGGCCCGTACCCGCAAAACATATTTTCCCGGAGCAAGGTTGGTATAGCGAATCGTACTTTCATTGCCGGGCTTGCTCCATTCCTCGTAGAATCCTTCCAGTTTCCAGGAATAAAGGATGTTTGAAGGATAGTCGTAGTTGATAGAAGAAACCAGCAGTGAAAAGATATTCTGGTTATATTTTAATCTGAGCTCTTTGGTTTCGTTGATGTCCTTCTCTAGCGGTGAATTCTCGTCTCCCGGATATACCGTCTGATAGAACAGTTTGAAGTCACTGAAAATCATCTTAGAGGAGTAGGTTCTGGGCAGTTTCATGTCTTTGTTGAACTCTATGGCCCCGTCCGAACTACCGAAGATAAAGTTGTTGTTTTTGCGTAAAGTGCCGGACAGCGCATTGAAGTGCGTAGTCATCAGTCCCATTTCCTTAGTCCAGTTATAGAAGGTCTTTTGCTTGGGGTAGTAACTGGTCAGTCCGCTTTCCGTACTTAGCAGGATTTCGTTGTCTTCATCCGATAATATGGTGTAGATATTGTTGGATATCATGGCGCAGTTTCCTGTATAGTAATGGGTAAACAGTTTTGTCTGCGGATCATAAATCAAAACTCCCGATCCACTGGTGCCTATATACAGTGATCCCTTCTTTGTCTGATATAAGGAATAGATATAGGTCGATTCTACAGGTAGCTGGATACGTTCGAACTTTCCGGATTCTTTATCCAGAAGATGCAGTCCTGTTGCCGTACCTATCCACATGCTTTTGTCATCCTTTTCGATGATGGCAGTCACGGAGTGCAGTCCGTGATAGAGCCGGATGTCTTTGGTTTGTACATTGATGCGCTTCAGGTTATAATATCCCCCGGTCCATATGTAGCCATGAGAGTCTTTCCGGATATCGCGTATGTATTTATCCGGACGTATATCCTCACGGGCATACAAAGCCGGTGTAAAATAAGTTGTCTTTGATGTACGTTTGTCTATCTGATAAATCCCCGAGAAATATCCGCCTGCCCAGATGATGCCGGGAGATACTTCGCATAAGGTCGTAAATATATGGTTTTTACTATTCTGTACATTCTCAAACGTGCTGAGGTATGAATGCCATTTACCGGTTTTTGACTCCTGCAAGCTTATTCCGTTGTTGGTGCCGTACCATAAATCCCCTTCACTGTCTTCTATGATGGAGTTTACTTGGTCATTGATCAGGGATTGCTTGTTGCCGACAGAATGTTTGATCCATTTGTAGCTTGGATAACGATTGTTCTGCACGGTAATTCCAATCGGATAGTTTGCCATCCATATTCGGCCCTCTTCGTCTATATAGATATCATTGATACTGTTTCCGTTCATGCCATTGTAGCTGTTGTAGTCTGCTACAATAAATGGCTCGGTCTGATAAGTCTCAACGTTCATTTTATAGATACCTCCGCCATCGGTGGCGATCAGTAGTTCTTTGGCATTCAAGGGCTTAATTCGTGATATGCTGACGTCTTTCAGGCTGACTTCCGGTTGTGTGACCATTTTCGTTTTCATGTCGTAAACCATGATCCCCCGTTGAAAGGCACCGATGAACAACTTACGTATCTTGGGATCGAAGTGCAAGTCGTTGACTTGGATATTCACATTGTCCAGTTTGTCACAAGGAAGAAGTTGCAGTGTGTTGTCTTTCAGTTGCGCATGGTGAATTCCCACCTCCGTCCCAATGAAAAAATGGGATTCGTCGATTTGCTCAATGTCATTGATTGCTTCGCTGAGACTATTTTTAACTTGAGTGACCTGTCCCGTACAGGTATTGTAGAGAAAGATCGTTTCTTCGTTACACAGCCAGATATGATTGTTCCGGTCAATCCAACTGAAGCTGATCGGAGCCGGCAAATCCCGGAAATCCTCTATCGGCAATCTGTAAACGAGTTCGAAAGTGTCATGAATATGGTCATATCGGAAAATCTTGCCTTTCTTCCCGATTTCCCACAACGTTCCTTCCGGATCGATATATAACCAATTCAGATTTAACAGCGAATTCAGTTCTTTATCGCCGTCCATTAATTTATACCGTTTAAACTCTTTGCCGTTGTACCGGTCGATTCCTTCGTGTGTGAGGAACCACATATACCCAGCATTATCTTTCTGAATGTAATACACTCTCCGGTTGCTTAACCCGTCTTCTACTCCAAGATACTGATAGGTCTGGGCAATACAGGTCAGAGGAAACAATAATAATAGAAAAAGCCATTTTTTCATACAAATAGGACTTTTATAGGTTATTGAATCTTTAGTGAGGGGGAAAGTTTGACAAAATTAAGAAGATTTTTCGACACTACAAAATTTTGGGAGAAGATAACAACTCTCTCAAAGTGAAGTAAACAGGAGCTTTGGAGACTATTTGTATATCTTGTTTATTTCGGGAAATTAAGTTGTAAGATAAGGACTTTAGGTATGGAGAAGAAGGCAAAAATAAGAGGCTGTTACTTTATAATAATAACAGCCTCCGTTTTAATTATAGAAAGATTTTTTATTTAGTCTTTTCTTCTACCCATCTGCGTGCATTAACGAATGCTTCTATCCATGGAGTAATCTGATCGCTGTTCTTACGGTCAGCAGGATAGCAACCATTCTGCCACGGGAAGATAGCACGTTCGAGGTGAGGCATCATTGCCAGATGGCGACCGTCTGCGCTGGCAAGACCTGCGATAGAATAATCGGAGCCGTTCGGGTTGCCGGGGTATTCATCGTAGCTGTATTTTGCCACTACGTTATATTGGTCTTCATCGTAAGGCAGAGAGAACTTACCTTCTCCGTGAGCCACCCAGATACCCAGCTTGCTACCGCTCAATGAGCCGAACATTACACTGCGGTTGGTCGGGATTGTCAGGCCTACATAAGTCGATTCGAATTTATGTGAGTCGTTGTGCAGCATCTTACCTTTCTTTTCGTGTTCCGGATTGATGAGTCCCAGTTCCATCATCAACTGGCAACCGTTGCAGATACCCAGTGAAAGCGTATCTTCGCGTGCGTAGAATTTATCAAGTGCCTCTTTTGCTTTAGGATTGAACAAGAAACCTCCTGCCCATCCTTTGGCTGAACCGAGTACATCGGAGTTGGAGAATCCACCGCAGTAAACAATCATGTTTACATCTTCCAGTGTTTCGCGTCCGCTGATCAGGTCGGTCATTGTCACGTCTTTCACGTCAAAACCGGCAAGATAGAGTGAGTAAGCCATTTCACGTTCGCCGTTCGTGCCTTTTTCACGGATGATAGCGGCACGGATACCACTTGGAGTACGGCGATCCGGAGTAATGCCATATTGAGAGAGTTTACCTTTGAAGCCGGGCATGAAAGCGAATTCAACCGGCTGCATCTTATAGTTTTCGAAACGTTTCTTGGCGCAGCCGTTCATAGACTGTTTGCGGTCGAGCAGGTAAGAAGAAGAATACCATACATCACGCATATAGTCAACACCGAACTGATAAGTGGCGTCGCCCTTGGAAACCAGAATATGACGTTCGTCGGTCGGTTTACCCAATTTCACGAAGCCTACGCCGGCGTCTTCCAGAATCTTCTTCACTTCCTCTTTATGTTTGTCGCTGATCTGGATAACGATACCCGGATTTTCAGCAAACAGGATCTTGATGATATCCTGTTCCTTCATCTTGTCGAGGCTGATTTCCATACCGCCTTCAACGTTGGCGAAACACATTTCCAATAATGTGGTGATCAATCCACCTGCCGAGATATCATGTCCTGCCAGAATCAGTCCTTTGTTCACCAGTTCCTGTACGGCAAGGAAAGCATCGCGGAAGTATTCGGCATCCTGTACGCAAGGTACGTCGTCGCCTACTTTACCCAGAGATTGTGCAAAAGCGGAACCTCCGAGTTTCAGTTCGTCGAAGCTGAAATCGATGTGATAAAGAGTGGTCTTTTCGTTGTTCACCAATACCGGAGATACGACTTTCTTTACGTCGGATACTTCACCGCCGGCAGAAACAATCACTGTTCCCGGAGAAATCACTTTCTCGCCGTTCGGATATTTCTGTGTCATCGACAAAGAATCTTTTCCGGTAGGAACATTGATTTGCAGTGCGCAACAGAAGTCGCTCAATGCTTTTACGGCAGTGTAAAGACGGGCGTCTTCACCTTCCTGTGAGCGGCATGGCCACATCCAGTTGGCAGATAAAGAAATGCTGTCCATACCTTCTGCCATCGGAGCCCAGACAAGGTTGGTCAAAGCTTCGGATACGGAAAGGATAGAACCGGCAGCCGGATCAGCCAATGCAGCTTGCGGAGCATGACCGATAGAAGTAGCGATACCTTTTTCGCCACGATAGTCGAGTGCTACGACACCGCAGTCACTCAATGGCAGTTGAAGTTCGCCCTGGCATTGCTGGCGGGCCACTTTACCCGTTACCGAACGGTCTACCTTATTGGTCAGCCAGTCCTTACAAGCTACTGCTTCGAGTTGCAGCACATTGGTCAGGTATTCATGTAATTTCGACAATTCGTATTCCGGCATTTCATAATGGCGTTCTACGGTTTTGTCGATCATATAAGTCTTGGGAGATGAACCGAACATCTGCTCAACGGCAAGGTCGAACGGACGTACGCCGTCTGCCTGCTGGAAAGCAAAGCGATGGTCGCCGGTTGTCTCACCTACTACGTACATCGGAGCGCGTTCACGTTCGGCAATTTTGCGTACATGTTCGATGGCTTCTTCTTTGATCAGAAGTCCCATACGTTCCTGGCTCTCGTTGGCGATGATTTCTTTGGCGGACAATGTCTTGTCGCCGATCGGAAGTTTGCTCATGTCGATCAGACCACCACATTCCTCCACCAGTTCCGACAGACAGTTGACGTGACCTGCCGAACCGTGGTCGTGGATAGAAACAACCGGATTCACATCTTCTTCGCAGAGTGCACGCACTACGTTGTTGGCACGTTTCTGCATTTCCGCGTTGGCACGTTGTACGGCATTCAATTCGATACCGCTGCTGTAACGACCGGTATCTACAGAAGATACGGAACCGCCACCCAGTCCGATACGATAGTTGTCACCACCGATTACCACTACTTTATTTCCTGCTTCCGGAGTACCTTTGAGGCAGTCGCGTTGTGTGCCGTAACCTACACCGCCCGCAAGCATAATTACTTTGTCATAACCGTATACTTCCTTGTTTTCCGTATGCTCGAAAGTCAGCACTGAGCCGCAGATCAGCGGTTGGCCAAACTTGTTACCGAAGTCGGAAGCACCGTTGGATGCTTTGATCAGAATCTGTTCCGGAGTCTGGTACAGCCATTTGCGTACCGGAAGAATTTCCTCCCATTCGCGGCCTTCTTCTGTACGGGGATATGAGGTCATGTAGACAGCAGTACCTGCGATCGGCCATGAACCTTTACCACCACCCATACGGTCGCGGATTTCTCCACCTGTACCGGTAGATGCGCCGTTGAACGGTTCTACGGTGGTCGGGAAGTTATGAGTTTCCGCTTTCAGTGAGATAACGCTCTTGATATCTTTCACCTGGAAGAAGTCAGGCTTGGAATGATCTGCCGGGGCAAACTGTTCCACTACCGGACCTTCGGCGAAGGCTACGTTGTCTTTGTAAGCAGAGATGATTTTATTCGGGTTCTCCTGTGTGGTCTTTTTGATCATCTGGAACAGGGACGATTCCTGTTCTACGCCGTCGATGATGAAAGTTCCACCGAAGATTTTGTGGCGACAGTGTTCGGAGTTGATCTGTGCGAAACCGAAGACTTCAGAGTCAGTCAGTTTGCGTCCCAGGTCACTTTCTACCTTTTTCAGGTAGTCCATTTCTTCTTTCGAGAGAGCCAGACCTTCTTTTTCATTGTAGGCTTCGAGGTCTTCGATATAGATGATGGGTTCCGGTTGGCGGTTGGTGGTGAATACGTTTTGGTCGAGTCCTTTGTACATGCGTTGTAGCATCGGGTCGTAGTCGGCATTTTCATCTTTTACCGGGAAATATTCCTCGATGCGGAGAATGTCTTCAAGTCCCATGTTCTGGGTGATTTCTACTGCGTTTGTACTCCAAGGGGTAATCATTTCGCGGCGTGGACCAACGAAACAGCCTTTCAGGTTTTCTTCACTTTCCGTCACGGCTTCTCCAAAAAGCCAGCAGAGTTTATTACTTTCGTCCGGGGTGAGCTGATGGTTGCTCTCTACGGCAATCACGCTCTTGGAAGGGGTTCTGAAAAAAAGAATCATGTTTATTTTTTGATTTTACGATTTTTCTGTGGCGCAAAGATAAGCAATTTCGTTCGTCGCAGGAAAAAAATAGAGAATAAATTCCTTTATCTTATTTAATATGTTTGTTTTCCATCTGCGTTTTACTTGTTATCGCTATATATAGTGATTCTTGTGTGGAAAAAACGTTAATATCCTATCCTCGTCTCATAAAAAAGTGCGATATTTGCGGCATGATTCAGATTGAGACAATATTCGATATAATAGTTAAAGGCTTTATTATTGGCGTTGTTGTGTCCGCACCTCTCGGCCCGGTGGGAGTTCTCTGCATTCAGAGAACGCTGAATAAAGGTCGTTGGTATGGATTTGTGACAGGTTTGGGAGCCTCTTTAAGCGACATAGCATATGCTCTGTTGACAGGTTATGGTATGAGCTTTGTGTTTGATTATATTAACAAGAATATTTTCTATTTGCAGTTGCTGGGCAGCATTATGCTGCTTCTTTTCGGAATCTACACCTTTCGCAGCAATCCGGTGCAGTCCATTCGCCCGGCTTCGTCCAACAAAGGTTCTTATTTCCACAATTTCATCACCGCCTTTTTCGTTACGCTATCCAATCCCCTGATTATATTCCTTTTCATCGGTCTTTTTGCCCGTTTTGCCTTTGTGCAGCCGGGAGTCGTGGTGTTCGAGGAAATTACAGGGTATCTTGCCATCGCTTCCGGAGCGTTGGTGTGGTGGCTTGGAATCACTTATTTTGTGAATAAGGTACGTACAAAGTTCAATCTGCGGGGTATCTGGATATTGAACCGTGTCATCGGAAGCATTGTGATGCTGGTGTCTGTGGCAGGGCTGATCTATACGTTGCTGGGAGAATCACTTTATTAAGAAAAAAACTATGAATCAGATAGCACAAAAGCTTAAAGAGAAGAATATTGCCGAATACCTTATATATATGTGGCAAGAAGAAGACCTGATTCGCGCTAATCATTGTGAGATGGAAGAGATGGAGGCTAATGTAATTGCCCGCTATCCGGAAGACCAGCGTCCTGCCATGAGAGAATGGTACGGCAATCTGATCACGATGATGAGCGAGGAAGGGGTACGCGAAAAAGGCCATTTGCAGATCAATAAGAATATCATAATCAATCTGACGGAACTTCATAATTTACTGTCTTCTTCTCCTAAATTTCCTTTCTACAGTGCCGCTTATTTCAAAGCGTTGCCCTTTATAGTAGAATTGCGGAACAAAGGGGGCAAAAAAGAGGAACCGGAACTGGAGACTTGCTTTGAGGCACTGTATGGTGTATTCCTGCTCCGTCTGCAAAAGAAAACGATCAGCGAGGGTACGCTGAAAGCGATTGAAGCGATCAGCAGCTTTCTTTCCATGCTGGCAAACTATTATGATAAAGACCGGAAAGGTGAATTAAAACTTGATGAATAAATGAGAATTTTAGTGACGGGTGCCAATGGTCAGCTTGGCAACGAAATGCAGGTACTTGCAAAAGAGAATCCGCAACACACGTATTATTTTACAGATGTCCGGGAACTCGATATTTGTAACAAAGAGGCAGTGTGGGCTTACATCAGTGAGAAACGGATTGAGATGATTGTAAACTGCGCGGCTTATACGGCTGTGGATAAGGCGGAAGATGATCCGGAACTGGCATATAAACTGAATTGTGAGGCACCGAAAGAGTTGGCACGTGCTGCACAGTTTCATGACGCTGCAATGATTCAGGTTTCTACAGATTATGTTTTTGACGGCACCGCCCATACTCCTTATACAGAAGAATGCGATCCATGTCCGAATTCGGTATATGGCACCACAAAGCTCGAAGGGGAATATGCTGTATTGAATAATTGTGAGAAATCGGCAGTGATCCGTACTGCATGGCTTTATTCTACATTCGGCAATAACTTTGTGAAGACAATGATCCGGTTAGGTAAAGAGCGTGACAGTCTGGGAGTTGTTTTCGATCAGATAGGCACTCCGACTTATGCCAATGATCTGGCACGTGCTATCTATACTATTATCAATAAAGGAATCGTTCGTGGAGTCTATCATTTCAGCAACGAAGGCGTTTGCTCCTGGTACGATTTCACGGTAGCGATCCATCGCCTGGCAGGAATAACCTCGTGCAAAGTGAAACCGCTGCATACAGCCGAATATCCGGCAAAAGCGAACCGTCCTGCTTATTCCGTACTTGATAAAACAAAAATAAAAACAACGTTCGGCATCGAAATTCCTCATTGGGAGGAGAGCTTGGACGAATGGATGAAGAAAATGAATTAAATTCATTCTTCATTTAAAAAAATATAAACGTATGGCAGATAATACAGAAATACAGAGACGGCGAACATTCGCCATTATTGCGCATCCGGATGCCGGTAAGACTTCTTTGACCGAGAAACTATTGCTTTTTGGTGGTCAGATTCAGGTAGCCGGTGCGGTAAAGAGTAATAAAATCAAGAAAACGGCTACTTCTGACTGGATGGAAATCGAGAAGCAGCGTGGTATCTCGGTGACAACTTCCGTGATGGAATTTGACTATCGGGACTACAAGATCAATATCCTCGATACTCCGGGCCACCAGGACTTTGCCGAAGACACATACCGTACGCTGACAGCTGTAGACAGCGTTATCATCGTAGTAGACGGTGCAAAGGGTGTGGAAACACAAACCCGTAAATTGATGGAAGTGTGCCGCATGAGAAAAACTCCGGTGATTATCTTCGTCAACAAAATGGACCGTGAGGGAAAAGACCCGTTTGATTTGCTGGATGAGCTGGAAGAAGAACTGATGATTCAGGTACGTCCGTTGTCATGGCCTATCGAACAAGGAGCCCGTTTCAAAGGAGTCTATAATATTTATGAGAATAAACTGGACTTGTACCAGCCTTCCAAGCAGGTGGTGACAGAGAAGGTGGCAGTTGATATTCATACGGAAGAACTGGATCAGCAGATCGGTAAACCGTTGGCAGATAAGTTGCGTGGTGACCTCGAGCTGATTGAAGGCGTTTATCCCGAACTGGATGTAGAATCTTATCTGGCAGGAGATTGTGCACCTGTATTCTTTGGTTCTGCCCTGAATAATTTTGGTGTGCAGGAATTGTTGAATTGCTTTGTGGAGATTGCTCCCAGTCCTCGTCCCGTACAGGCGGAAGAGCGTGAAGTGAAGCCGGATGAACCGAAATTTACCGGATTCATCTTTAAGATTACTGCCAATATCGATCCGAATCACCGTTCGTGCGTAGCTTTCTGTAAGATATGTTCGGGTAAATTTGTGCGTAATGCACCCTATCAGCATGTCCGCCATGGCAAGACCATGCGTTTTTCATCGCCTACCCAGTTTATGGCACAGCGGAAGACGACCATTGACGAAGCCTATGCAGGAGATATTATCGGCTTGCCGGATAATGGCACTTTTAAGATCGGAGATACACTGACAGAAGGAGAATTGCTCCATTTCCGCGGATTGCCCAGCTTCTCGCCGGAGATGTTCAAGTATATTGAGAATGCCGATCCGATGAAGCAGAAACAGTTGGCAAAAGGTATCGACCAGCTGATGGATGAAGGTGTGGCGCAGTTGTTTGTCAATCAGTTCAACGGTCGCAAGATTATCGGTACAGTCGGACAGTTGCAGTTTGAGGTCATCCAATATCGTCTGCTGAACGAGTATAATGCTTCTTGCCGTTGGGAACCGGTAAGTTTGTACAAGGCTTGTTGGGTAGAAAGCGATGATCCTGCTGAACTGGAAGCTTTCAAAAAACGTAAATACCAATATATGGCGAAGGACAGGGAAGGACGCGATGTGTTCCTTGCCGATTCGGGCTATGTGCTTCAGATGGCACAAATGGATTTCAAGCATATTAAATTCCACTTCACAAGTGAATTTTAGTCTGCTTGATGGAATTTAACAGAAATAATTGGTAAAAGGGGAAGAATTATGTTACTTGTAAATAAGGGAAGGAGAAATGAATACAACATTTTGGGAGAAAATCCAGCAGGGGGATGAAGAAGCATTCCGGCAACTCTACAGTGAATATTCGGATTTACTTTACGGATATGGGATGAAGATTGTCGGTGACGATGACCTGGTGACTGAATCCATTCAGTCATTATTCGTTTATCTGTATGAGAAGAGGCAGAGTTGTTCCGAGCCTCAGTCCGTATCAGCTTACCTGTGTGTGGCACTGAAGCGCATGCTGCTGAATGAGTTGAAGAAAACTGCTAATGGCGTATTCACATCATTGGACGAAGTCAATTCAAGCGAATATAGATTCGATTTGGAGATAGATATAGAAACAGCGATTGTCCGTTCCGAACTAGAAAGAGAGCAGCTGGAAGTGCTGCAGAAAGAAATAAATGGCTTGACAAAGCAGCAGAGAGAGGTATTGTACCTGAAGTATTATAAAAAACTGGATTCGGACGAAATAGCCGAAGTGATGGGACTGACTTCCCGTACTGTTTACAATACTACCCACATGGCAATATCCAGACTGAGAGAGCGATTGAGTAAGTCTTTCTTATTGACTGTAGCTGCTAATTTATGGATTTTTAATTGAGGTGAGGATATGGAGAATAGGAAAGAACTTCTGGAACAATATATGGAGGACGGTAAACTCCCTCTGAAAGGTGAGTTGTTTGTACGGAAGTCTGTAGTTGGTGGGAAGTTAGAAGAATTTCGTGAAAAAAAACGTGCGGATGCATTAACAAGCAGACAGAACACTGTGGGAGGACAGAAATGGATACTCCGCAGGAGTAATCGTGTCTATTGGGGAATAGCGGCTATGTTTATTCTTCTTTTTGGAACAGGTACCTGTTATTTTGCTTCGGAAGAGAAGATTACGTCTGAAGCGGTAGCTGTCGATTACAGGCTACCGGATGGTAGTTCTGTGAAACTGATGCAAAACTCAACTTTGTCTTATAACAAAGTGAGCTGGCTTTGGGGGCGTAAACTGAATCTGCTCGGATCGGCCTTCTTCGATGTGACTCCGGGCAAGACGTTTACTGTACGAACAGAAGCCGGAGATGTTACAGTGTTAGGTACAAAATTTTTGGTTGAGCAGGAAGGAAAAACGATCACTGTCAATTGTGAAGAGGGAAGTGTCAAAGTGGAAACACCGATTGGCGAGCAGACATTGAAGGCAGGCGAAAGTGTACGCTGTGATGAAAATGAGATCGGCCCTGTTCAGGAAAAAGAAGAACTGCCCGAAGTGCTCGGTTATGAAGATGATCCGCTGGTCAATGTAGTAGCGGATATTCAGCATATATTTGATGTGGAAGTGGTAGGGTGTGAAAAATATAATGAACTGTACTATAACGGAACCATCCTGACGAAAGATCTGCATGAAACATTGAAAAGAGTATTTGGTTCTTTGGGAATCAGTTATCAGTTGAATGGGCAGAAAGTCATTTTGGAATAGACGGAGCGAAAAAAACTTCCATTTAAAAACGCCCTTCAGAGTACTCTGAAGGGCGTTTTTAAATTAAATCTGTTTTTTCTTTTATTTTTCTTGGTAAAAAAGGAAAGAAAGCTCCTCTTATAAATATAAGGAACGATTTATAAACAGACAATAGTTAGTAGGTGGATGAACTGTCAATGATCAGACAGAATGTGAAGGGGACTGAATTAATAATTAGGTTAAGAATTAAATTGCTTAAGAGGACATGTCTCATGGAAAAAACGAAGAATGATGCCAATTAGTCTTTCAAGAAAGCAATAGCGAACGAATTGGCGGATTATTAAGTGAGTTTAATTTTATTGTTTTCCAAATGCGGGAGAAAACCGGAGGGGTTTCTCCCGCATTGCTGTTGAAAAATATGCAGGCTTTAATCTGCCGGTTTTCTTCTTCCTGCTGTCAGCGCGGCAATGATATACCTTCCCGGAGCTTCTATTTTATTCCAGTTGGTGTTTGACAGCAATTTCCATACGGAGGTTCCCTTTTTTCCATAATCAGACAAGCGCAGAATGCTTTGCATCTCTTTGAGGTTGCTGACCTTATGGTACTTTGCGAAGAAAAATGATGCATTGTTCTTCACCTCAGGTGATGTAATATCCTTCTTTGTAGATTTTGGAGAGCAGTCTGATTAACAGGTATGAAGCTTTGATGCCAAATTTGGCTTCCAGCAGTTCGGGTACATCTTCTTCAAAGAAGTTGGATGTCAAGGGGAAATAAGGTATCCCCGTATATTCTAGGCTCATATTATGTATATATTTATTTTTTGATGTTATACGGTTGCTTTCCATTCCAGCAGATTCTCAATCATAAATCTTCTCCACGCATGTTGTTCCATGTTCCAGTAAACGATTGATTCCTGTTCCTGTGTGATGCGGTATATCCGATGGAAGAATTTTTCATATCCTACCAGCGTTCCTTGTTCCAGGCAGGAAGTTCCGTCTTGCTTGTGGAAAGCAATCATGGCATGTCCGTGTTGCCGGATGGATCTGGAGTGTCCATGAATAATGATTCCTTTGAAAAACAGCTGCAGGTACAAAGTAAAGTAGTCATTTTTTCCTTCGGCGATGCCATTTCTTTTGTGCAGTTCCTCTTTGCTGATAAACTCTTCATTCTGTTGATTTACATTGAGTTTGCATCTCTTGCAAGCATCGCATTCTGATGGTTGCATCTTTTCCTTTTCGGGGGATGATTTTTTCTTCATGTTAACTAATTTATATATATTTAAAAAAACAAAATGTTAATAAACGTTGTACCAACGATGGGGGGACTTATAAAAAGCGATGTTTTTTTGTTCTTTGCCAAATGGTATTATATATAAAATAACTAGTGATGCAAATGATGAGTAAAAATGGATTTAGCCGGTGTGGGGAACTGTACATCGGTCGTTTGCGAAAGGAGGGGCGCTATTCTACGGCGCATGTTTATCAGAATGCCCTTCTTTCTTTTACCAAGTTTTGTGGAGGGTATAGTGTGTCGTTCAGGCAAGTGACGCGTGAGCGTTTGCGGCGTTATGAGCAGCATCTTTACGAATGTGGCTTGAAGCCAAATACGATTTCTACGTATATGCGTATGCTGCGTAGTGTTTACAACCATGGGGTAGAGGCGGGGAGTGCGCCTTATGTCCCGTATCTGTTTCGCGATGTTTATACGGGAGTGGACGTACGGCAGAAAAGGGCTTTACCTATGTCGGAGTTGCATAAGCTTCTGTATGACGACCCTCAATCGGAGCGTTTACGTCGTACGCAGTCTATTGCTACCCTGATGTTCCAGTTTTGTGGGATGTCTTTCGCTGATTTGGCGCATCTGGAAAAATCGGCTTTGGACAGTGGTGTGCTGCGCTATAATCGTATCAAAACGAAGACTCCTATCAGTGTTGAGGTATTGGATAGTGCTAAGGAGATGCTGGACCAGCTTCGGAACAGGCAGGAGTCCCGTCCGAATTGCCCGGATTATCTGTTCGGGATTCTTCGCGGTGATAAAAAACGGAAAGATGAGCGTGCTTATCGTGAATATCAGTCTGCTCTCCGGAAGTTCAATTATTGCCTGAAGGGGTTAGCGAAGGCTCTGCACTTGAAATCTCCCGTCACGTCTTACACGCTTCGTCATTCGTGGGCCACTACTGCCAAGTATCGCGGGGTTCCTATCGAGATGATCAGTGAGTCACTGGGACATAAATCGATCAAGACGACGCAGATTTACCTGAAAGGGTTTGAGTTGAAAGATCGGACGGAAGTAAATCGAAGAATTAATCTTACGCTAAAAAATGTTGTTTAGATAGGATGAAATGATTTAAACTGTTGATATACAGTGTTTGTCTGTGTGTGTTACTTCTTAGGTAACGGAATGATTTATGGCGCAAAGATGGACATATTTATGAAAATACGCAAACAAAAATGAAATTATTTTCGGAAAATGAATCAAATGCAGGCATAACTGGCGAATATTGCAATATTCGTGTTATGTCTTTTTTTTATTCTAATTTTTGAAAAACACCTTCACATCTGCTCTATTTCCAAGATAATAGTCATCTTCTCATAGTTTCGTTGAAAAAAGTTCCCTGTTTTGCTTGCCCTCTGTTTGTGAGTTACCTAAGAAGTAACGGAAAAACATGGGGTAAAAAAACATGATTTTAAGAAAAGAGAAATCACTTAATGCTGGGCCTATTTATGGGACAGGGGAAGGCGTAGCACACTCAAAACGCTGGTATGTAGCTTTGGTTCGGATGCACCATGAAAAGAAGGTTTCCGAACGTCTGGACAAGATGGGAATCGAGAATTTCATTCCTGTTCAACAAGAACTCCACCAATGGAGCGACCGTCGTAAGATGATCACCTCTGTTTTACTTCCGATGATGGTCTTTGTACATGTAGACCCAAAGGAACGCATGGAAGTTCTGAGTTTTTCTACTGTCAGCCGTTACATGGTGATGCGCGGTGAGAGTAGTCCTGCTGTAATTCCTGACGAGCAGATGGCTCGTTTCCGTTTCATGCTTGATTATTCCACGGAATCAGTTAGCATGAACAGTTCCCCTTTGGCTCGTGGCGAACAGGTCCGTGTGATCAAAGGTCCTCTGACCGGATTAGTTGGTGAACTGGTTAATGTGGATGGTAAAAGTAAGATTGCCGTTCGTTTGAATATGCTGGGGTGTGCATGTGTAGATATGCCTATCGGGTATGTTGAACCTGTAAAAACCGTAGTCTGACGAGTCTGGATCATATTTCTATAATGGAATTACAGGATAAAATAATTCATCTTCATAATTTGGCTCATCGTTTACTTCACATCGAATGTTCCGGCAGTTATTTGTATGCCGATGACTTATCCCAATTAAATAAAGATATCCACGATGAAATGAATGAATTATATCCTCTGCGTGGCAACACATTGGAGCAAGATGCTTCTTTATGTCTTGCCCTGCTGTTGGGATATAGTGTAAGTATGTATGCCGGTTGGGAAGATGATTTGAAAAGGGACAATATTCTTGCCCGTTCTTTGGAGCTTCTGACAAGTCTTCCTCCTTCACCTTTGAAAGATGATTTGCTTACAGTTTGCAAAGAGTATTCAACCGTATAAAAATGGAGTAGAAAAATGAAAGTACCTAAAATTATAGCAGAAATAGGTTGTAATCACAAAGGTGATATGACAATTGCAAAAGAGATGATATTGACTGCTGCTAGTTATTGTAAGGCAGATATCGTTAAGTTTCAGAAGAGATCTGTTCGAGAGTTGTTGACTTCTGAGGAATATAATGCTCCGCATCCTCATCCGGAGAATTCATATGGTAGAACGTATGGAGAACATCGTGAGTTTTTGGAATTTACGTTAGAGCAACATCGACAATTACAGGAATGGTGCACGGAATTTGGTATAGAATATTCGACTTCTGTGTGGGATGTGACTTCAGCAAAAGAGATTTGTACATTACATCCATCCTTGATTAAAGTCCCTTCAGCTTGTAATTTGAATAAAAGGTTGTTGGAGTATTTATGTGATAATTATGAAGGCGAAATTCATCTCTCATTTGGCATGACTTTGCGAGAAGAAGAAGAAAATATAGTTTCATTTTTTGAAAATAAAGGCCGCAATAAAGATTTAGTCATTTATGCTTGTACTTCTGGTTATCCTGTGCCTTTTGAAGATATTTGCTTATTGGAAATATCACGCATAAATAAGGTATTTGGTAAACGTGTGAAAAGTGTAGGTTTTTCAGGTCATCATTTAGGGATAGCAGTGGATTCTGCTGCAGTTGCATTAGGAGCTGAATGGATTGAACGGCATTTTACTCTTGATAGAACTTGGAAAGGTACAGATCACGCTGCTTCTCTGGAACCGGATGGTTTAAGAAAACTAGGTCGTGATTGCCGTGCAATTGCAAAGGCTTTGGTTTATAAACAGCAAGATATTTTGGAGATTGAAAAAGTACAAAGAGATAAATTGAAAAAAAATCAGGTGAAATGGTAATTATAGAACGTTAAAGTACCTGATAATGGTTTGGACTTATTGAAGTTATACATGCAGGTCAGGCATAAAAGTTTTTCTAATTTTTTTGTCCCTAGGTTATTTCTATATTCATTCTTATTAAGTTTTAATTGTAATTGATGTTGGCAAGGTTGTCTTATTTCATTATGTTTTTGTTTTCTTTTATATCTTCATTGTTGCTGATTGGAATAAAGTAGAACGGAAAAAACATGTTTGATATGGGGATTAATGCTTTCATCATTATCTATTAAAGTTAATATCAGATTGATTATTTTGTGTAAATTATAAAATATGAAAACAGTTGCGTTTGTTCCTGTACGGGGAGGGAGTAAATCCATTCCTTTGAAAAATATAAAATTATTTTGTGGTAAACCTTTAGTTTATTGGAGTGTATCGGCTTTACAACATACAGCTGCCATAGATGAAATTATTGTTGCAACGGATTCTAGACAAATAGAGCAAGTAGTTACTTCTTTTTGTTTTTCAAAGGTGAAAATTTATCATCGTTCGTCTGAAAATGCATGTGATACGGCTAGTACTGAGAGTGTAATGTTGGAATATATTCAATATGCTAAACTTGATGATAATGACATCTTTGTACTGGTGCAAGCTACCTCTCCATTGACTGAGACAATTCATATTCAAGAAGCTTTGGAATTATATTTTAGTCGTAAGTATGATTCAATATTGACTTGTGTCCGTAGCTATCGTTTTTTTTGGAATGAAGATGGTACTTCAAGAAATTATGATTATAAGAATCGTCCACGAAGGCAGAATTTTGCTGGTGAATTAATGGAAAATGGAGCTTTGTATATTAATAGTGTGCGAAATATAGTTTCTCTCAGAAACCGTTTAAGTGGTAAAATCGGGTTGTATGTTATGCCTGAGTACACTGCAACAGAAATCGATGAGCCTGATGATTGGATTATCTTGGAACACTTAATGCAAAGGCATATGCTTTCTAGGTCTGCAAACGGTAAAAAGAAAATTAAACTGTTTTTATCAGATGTTGATGGGGTGTTGACAGATGGAGGTATGTATTATTCAGAGAAAGGAGATGAATTGAAAAAATTCAATACTCGTGATGGGATGGCTTTTCGGTTACTTCATGAAAAAGGTATAAAGACAGGTATAATAACTTCAGAAAATACGCAAATAGTGGAGAGTCGTGCAAGAAAACTAAAAGTAGATTACTTGTATCAAAGTAAATGTGAAGGAGGTAAATTGTTAGCTGCCAAAGAGATTTGTGAACAAGAAGGAATTACACTAAATGAAGTGGCTTATATAGGCGATGACATTAATTGTTATGAATTGTTGTCTAATGTAGGGATGGCTGCTTGCCCACTAAATGCAATGGAACAAATTAAAAATATTCCATCTGTAAACGTATTGATGAATAAAGGTGGAGATGGGGTAGTACGTGAATTTGCTGAAATGATATTAAATTATAATATGTAGGTTAATTACTGTTTGGATACTTGGAAGTAGTCTTATTTTTTTGGCCAAAATCTTGTCCTAATTTATGTGTCTTGAAAGTTCCTTTGTCATGATGAAATTTGGCTCAAGGACATTAGGCTCAGACTTCGGGGATTTGAGTTAGTAGCACAGTATCTTCATTCTATGAAGTCTGAATTTGGAATTCATCTAAAATAATAAGGTGAATATAAATATAGAGAAAAGGGAAAAGATAGGTCTACGGATAAGATTAATAATAGTCTCGAATAGTAAATAGTCAAAGGTTTGTAAATGTTGGTTTATTTCACTGTTGATGATGCCTTCTACATCTCAAAATAAACAGATTGCTAAAAATACGATCGTCCTGTATCTTCGTATGGTTCTAACCTTAGGGGTGGGATTATATACTGTTAGGATGGTATTAAAAATATTAGGTGTAGAAGATTATGGAATATATAATGTAGTAGGCGGCACCGTTTCTCTATTATCGTTTGTTGTCAATTCGATGGCATCTGCTTCTCAGAGATATCTTTCTTTTGAGTTAGGTAGTGGAGACCATGGTGCATTAAAAGGTATTTTTAATTTATCAGTATATGCATATATAGGAGTTGCTTTTTTAGCGTTGATAATATGTGAAACCATCGGATTATGGTTTTTGAATACTCAAATGACAATATCCAGCGAAAGAATATCTGCTGCTAATTGGGTATATCAATCAGCTATTTTTTCTTTTATAGTGTCTATTCTTGCTACTCCTTATATATCGGCTATTTTTTCTAATGAAAAAATGACGGTGTATGGCTACGTCGCTATAATTGAAGTTTCATTGAAATTATTTGTTGTATATTTATTGGGAATAATCTATTATGATAAATTGAAAATGTATGCTTTACTGATGTTCTTTTCACAAGTTACTATTAGCAGTTTTTATGTTTTTTATAGCAGAAAGCACTTTAAGGAATGTCGGTTATCTTTTTATTGGGATAAGTTAAAAATGGAAGAGATTCTCTCGTTTTCAATGTGGAGTATGATGGGGACTTTGGCGGGCGCTATGAGAAGTCAAGGTTTGAATGTGTTAATCAATCTTTTTTTTAATCCAGCTATAAATGCCGCTCGAGGTATTGCCTTTCAAATGCAAGCCGCAGTGAATGGCTTGAGGGTGAATTTCTATAATGCTGTATCTCCCCGAGTTACTAAATTGTATTCTTCTGAGCATCATGAAGAAATGATGGATTTAGTGTTTATGAGTTCTAAGCTGGCATTTTTTTTGATTATGTTTTTTTCTATTCCCATGCTAATAGAAACTCCTTATATACTACACTTATGGTTAGGAACAGTTCCTGAATATAGCATTTTGTTTACGCGTTTGGTTATCATAGAATTAACTATTGACATATTCAATAATCCTTTGGATAATGCTTTAGGTGCTTCCGGACGAGTTCGTCAATTTCAAATATGGGTAAGCTCTTTGTTGCTTTTGATTGTTCCATTGTCGTATTTAGCATTAAAAGTTGCAGAATATCCAGAGATACCTTTTGTTATTTCCATGCTTGTTTCAATACTTTGCTTTTTTCCTAGGTTGTACTTTGTTCGCAAATTTATAGCATTACCTGTGCGTCAGTACTTATGGAAAGTTGTTTTTGTCAGTTATCGTGTCTTAATAATAGCTTCATTGCCACCATTAATATGTTATGTAATGATGGAGGATGACTTTTATCGTTTAATCGTAGTATGTATTACATCTTGCATTTCTTCTGCTCTATGTATTTATTGGTTAGGATTGAATTTGATAGAACGGAATTATGTAAAGAAATATGTGCTTAAATTGCCTTTTATAAAATCATTGTAATTTCTTATGGCAAATCTTTTTTTTGTTCATACTCCTCTCGAATTATTAATAGCACAGCAAATTATCAATCAGGAAAAGCTGACTGATAATGTAATGTTGTGTGGCTATGTAGGAGGTAATAAGCATTTTCTTGATATTTATCGTTTGACTATCATTTCATCTATGTGGATGGAAAGAGTTCTTATGCCGGATGTTGCAGGATGGGCTGCAATAGAAAAACGTCATTTATTAAAAACGGCACTACGTGCATTCCGAAGATATAAAGAAATATGTTCTCTATTAAAGGTATATCGAATTGATACTTTATTTCTAGGTGATATGAATAATTTTTCCTGTAAATTTGGGGCAAAGTTATTTAAGAAAAAAGGATATAGGATTGTCTTTTTTGAGGAGGGGGCAAGTCATTATAATTTTCATATTCATCCGAGAAAGGGTGGTTATTTATTGAATAAATTATTAGCAATCTTTTTCGATTGTTTTTATTATTTGCCTATTTATCATTTTCGTTTTGCTACTTATTGCTTTTTGAAAGATTTACCATTTTCAGAATTACCGATTGACCTTCGTTATAGCGTGGTACCATATTATCATGAGGATTTTGATAAGCAAATACGTATAGAAAGATTGTTTTCTAATGATTTGATACAATTTTTGGATAGTGAGGTTTCCAAATTTTCAGATATAGAAAGTAGTATTTTGTTTATGTCTCAGAATATTTATGAGTCGTTAGGTAATCTGAATTTGTATTTACAGGTTGTTGAAGGCTATTTTTCGACATTGGATAGTACTTCGATTTTATTTATCAAATTTCATCCTCGTGAACAAGAAGAAGAGCGAAAGGCAGTAATCAGGATAGCGGAAAAATATCATTTAGCTTTTCATATATTGTCTGCTCAGATGAATATACCAGTCGAGTACTATTTACAATATATGAAATTTAAGGAAATTGTGACGTTCTTTTCTTCCACAGCTATGTATAATGGTTATCTTTTTCCAGAGATGAAGTTTACTTTTTTGTTGCGTCCTTTCTATGATTTATGTAAAATATGTAATGAGAAGAATATTTCTCAATTAGAGAATCTTTTGTCCTTATTGGATTCTTGTCAGAATAAACAAAAAATAAATGCCTAAAAGAATAATTTATCATATTGGTGATATAAGCCGTCCCGGGGGGATGGAACGTATTATTGTTTTGAAAGCGAACTGGTTGGCTGAACATGGTTATCAAGTGACAATGCTCTCAATGAGTAGTTTGGTGGAATCTTTTTTCCCTCTGTCATCTAAAGTCAAAATGGAAGCTTTGGATGTTTTTCAAGGGAGTGTATATGATGAGAAACGTAATTTGTGGGGGGCCTTGAAAAGTGTGTACTATAGTATAAGAAGCCGGATAGATCATAAGAGGAAAGTCGAAAAATACTTAGAGTCACATTCTTGTGATTATTTCATAACATTGGTAAATAGAGGCTTTATTCCCAAACTAAAGGATGGTAGCAAGAAGTATTTTGAGATACATTTTTCAAGTCAGGCAAAAATCGAATTTCATCAGTTGAATTCGTTTTTCTACAATTTGGTTTACGACTTGGGAATGTATTATCAGGAACGCATTTGTAGACGCTATGATAAATTTATAGTTCTAACGGAGAAAGATAGATTAATGCGAGGTAATATACCTAACATGATTGTGATTCCTAATTTTATAACTATCGAGTCGTCGGATTCTATGCCTGTTGCAGAATCTCGAAAAGTCATTGCTGTGGGACGCCTTTCTATAGAAAAGGGATTTGATTATTTATTTCAGGCATGGGCTATGGTATCTTCTAAATATCCTGACTGGAGTTTGGAAATTTATGGGTACGGCTATGGACGCGAGGAATATTATAATGAGTTAATTCAAAAAAATGGAGTAGAAGAATCTGTGAAGATTTGTGCTCCGGTAAAAGACATTCGAAATAAATATTTAGATTCTGCTTTTTATGTCATGTCTTCCCGGTATGAAGGGTTCCCGTTAACTTTAGGAGAAGCAATGTCGTGCGGTCTTCCTTGTGTCTCGTATAATTGTAACTGTGGTCCTAGTGAAATCATTCGTCATAGTGAAGATGGAATACTGGTTGATGAAGTGGGAGATATAAAAGGATTGTCAGATGCGATGCTGTATCTAATTGAACATCCGAAAAAGCGTGTTGAAATGGGAGAAAAAGCTAAAGAGAATATAAAACGTTTTTCTATAGACCATGTGATGAAAAAATGGGAGGATATATTACGATGAAACCAAGTGTTGTTTTTCTTCAGGAGCAGTTACGGGCAGCTGCCGGAACGGAGCGCATATCAACAGGTGTGATGAATGAATTGGCTGATAGGGGGTATCAAGTGGTTATTGTGTTATTTGGAACGGATAAAACTTCCGCTTTTCCTCTTAATGATAAGATAAAAATATTGCTAATAGGTATTCCTTTTGAAAATAAGTATAAGCTGAAAGCTGCCTTTTACTTAAAAAAGATCATAAATGAGATAAAGCCGGATTATGTAATAAACGTGGCGGTTCCTATGATGCAAGTGTCTTTTTTAGCCAAATGTTTGGGAATGAAAGGTAAGGTTGTTACTTGGGATCATTTTACTTTGTTTGCCGGTTCTCAATGGGGTGTTTTCTTTCGGATATTTAGTGCATTTGTTTCACACCAAACGATTGTTTTAACAGAACAAGATCGAAATAGCTATCCAAGGTTACTGAGGAAAAAGATTAGAGTAATTGGAAATTTTGTCATGGATGCAAAATTTAAGTCTAATCTTATGAGTAAGAAAGTACTTAGTGTAGGACGCTTAGTACATACCAAAGGATTTGATATTCTTTTGGATATATGGGGAGATATCTCTAAAAGGCATAGTGATTGGATTCTTCAAATAGTAGGTTCCGGAGAAGAAAAGGAAAACTTACGAAAGAAAATAGAGGAGTTACATTTGGAAGAAAATGTGCAAATGATTCCGACTGTGAAAAATATTGAAGATTATTATATAGATGCGTCTATATATGTTTCTGCAGCACGCCTTGAACCGTGGGGATTGGTTCTTGCTGAAGCTAAATCTTTTGGCTTGCCCATTGTTTGTTTTGATTGTCCGCATGGACCGAAAAATATTGTTCGTGATGGAATGGACGGAAATTTAATAGCTTTGAATGATTGTAATGAAATGAAAGAAAAGATATTACTATTAATGGATGATCTGGAATTGCGTAGAAAATATGGAGAAGCTGCTAGGAAAGATTTTGAATGTCGTTTTTCTAAGAGGGCGATATTTAATAAATGGACTGAACTTTTGAAATAGTAATTAGAAATTTATTAGTGTTTATACGATATAGAAATCAGTATGATCTTGAAAATAATATCATTATTATTATATCCTATAATGCCTTTTGGGGCATTTCTTTTGTCGATGAAATATTTTTCGAAATTTTATGGATACTGCATTTTTATTTTATTTGGCATATATCTAAACATGTGTGTAATATTTCGTCCACAAGATGATATATATAGATATGTTGAGGGATATAATAGACTTTTAAGTGGAACAGATTGGTTAGGAAAAATCGATCTATATTATTGGGGAAGTGCTATGCTGTTTTCTTATTTTAATTTATCTGCTATTTATGTATACATATTTTGGTCTATTATTTATTATACGGCTATGTATTTATGTCTTCGTGAATTAATAAAGTATATAAATAATAATATAATTTCAATTCTATTCTTATTAAGTTCTGTTTTTTTTATATCAGCATTTCATTTTAGTGTACTGCGCTTTTTCACTGCATCCTTTTGGTTTATTTTTTTTGTGAAGAAAATAGCATGCAGTAGGAAGGTAAATTGTTATATGTGTTTACTGTTGATTTGTCCATTGATTCATTATATGTATTATGTTCCTGTTATTGCTTATTATATATATCATTTCTTTAGGCCTAAAATAAAGCTGTTATTAATACTTTTTATTATAACATATTTCTTCTCTTTCTTTGATTATATCGATGTTTTAAAGTATTGTGGGGTAAATGTATTTAGCTCTAGTTCGTATTTAAGTGAAGCTAGAAATGAATCAATGAATAGTTCTTATAATTTAGGAAAATATTTATATTTACCAATGTATCTTTCTTTGCTATGGTTGTTATATATTCAGTATCGTAGAAGGAAGAAACTGAGTTCCATAAACTATAATTTATTATGTTTGGCTTTATGGGGACTAATTGTTTTGAATTTGGTATCAGCTTCTTGGGATTTTACTGTACGTTTCAGGTTAATAGCTGAATGGCTATGTATTTATCCTATTGCATATTACTATCAATGTACGCGAGATGTACATTATAATAATTTTATATTCTTATTTCCATTTTGTTTTTTGTTAAGTAATTGGGACTTTTTATTTGTAACAGGTCCAAAGTACTTCAATTATTCAGATGTTTTCTTTTCAAATATTTATTCTGTTTGGAACTATTGTTCTAATGCCTTGAATAACATTTAAAAAAACAATTAAATTGATATGATAACAGTTTTTACTCCTACTTATAACCGTGGGTATATTATAAAACAACTTTATGATAGTTTGATATTACAAAGTTATAAAGATTTTGAATGGTTAGTAATAGATGATGGAAGTACGGATGATACGGAGGAACTTTTTAAATCCTTTATTGCGGAACAAAAATTAAATATTCATTATTTAAAGATTGAAAACGGAGGAAAGCATCGTGCTATTAATAAAGGTGTCATATTAGCTCAAGGGAAATATTTTTTCATTGTAGATAGTGACGATTATTTACATAATAATGCACTTGAACGAATATATTTTTATACTAAACAGATTGAAGATGATAAAACCTTTGCAGGAGTTTGTGGATTGAAAATATATCCGAATGGGAGAAAGGTAGGAGGTGAAGCCAATTATAAAATTTTGGATACAGATTCTATTAGTTTTCGTGAGAAATATCGTGTAAAAGGTGATATGGCTGAGGTCTTTGAAACAGATATTCTTAAGAATTACCCATTTCCTGAATTTGAAAATGAGAAGTTTATTTCCGAAGGGATTGTTTGGAGTCGAATTGCACATAAGTACAAACTTAGATATTTTAATGAGCCAATATATATATGTGATTATTTAGAAGATGGGTTAACGAGATCTATCAGAAAATATCATCGTAATAGTCCTAAGGGCACAATGCTTTTTTATAATGAAATGATTCGGCAAAAAAGAAATGGTCTGAAAAAACGCTTGATCGCTGCTGTCAATTATTGGCGTTATACTATAAAGTATAAAGGAGAGAGAGCAGGAGAGCTGGCGCCTATTGGTTGGAGTTATTGTTGCTATCCTTTGGGCTTGTTATTCTATTATATGGATATTCGAAAAAAGTGAGAGTCTTATTTATTGTTCCTTCATTGAAAAATGCAGGTCCTGTTATTGTTGTCTATGATTTAGTTCATTTATTGATAAAGCGTGGGCACAAATGTTGTGTTTGCTATTTTGATAAAGTAGAAGAACTTAGTTTTAATTGTGATGTCGTACAGATTTCGATGAGACAAAAGATAAACTTTAGCGATTATGATATTGTACATACACATGGTTATCGTCCTCAGCTTTATGTTTTCTTGCATAAATCATGGAATAAGAGTAGTACAAGGTTTGTAACTACAATGCATAATTATTTGTTTAGTGACTTTGGCTATACTTATGGAAAAATCAGAGGGCTAATTTATGGTACATTATATCTCTTAGTGAATTTACGAGCTGATAAAATAGTCGCTTTAAGTAAGGACGCACAGCATTATTACTCAAGATTTTTGCCTTCTTGTAAATTGACCTATGCTTATAATACACGAGTTTGTGATTTTTCGAAAAAATTGTCCACAGAGGAAGAACGTGAATTGTTAGCCTTCCGGGGCGAAAGCGCACGGCTGGTCGGGACCAGCTGTGCGCTTTCGCCCCTGAAGGGCTTGGATTTGATAATCCAAGCCCTTCAGGAACTTCCACAAACAAAATTTTGTATTATTGGGGATGGTAAAATAAAAAATGATTTAATACAACTATCTGTAAAACTAAAAGTTAGTGACCGTGTGCTTTTTCTAGGTTATAAGAAAGATGCGTATAAATATTTACCTTATTTTGATGTCTATGCTATCCCTAGTCATAGTGAAGGTTTTCCTTTGGCAATGCTTGAAGCGGCAGCCTATGGGAAATCGATTGTTGCATCTAATCTTAGTGTGTTTAAGGAAATATTTACTGGTGATGAAATCTCAATATTCGATTTGAACGATGAGAAAAGTGTACCAAATGCAATAGAACGTGCTTTCTTGGAAAAAGAGAAACTATCCCGTAATGCTAAGCTAAAATATGGAAATGTTTATTCTCCCGACAATTTTGTCAGTCGGTATCTAGCTATATATACTAAGCTCCTTCTCGAATAAAGTCTGATTTATATAATGGAAAAATTTAGTGTTTTAATGTCTGTTTACGCACGTGAGCAGAGTACTTATTTAGAAGAAGCACTTCGTAGCGTGTTTGAACAAACTGTGCCGCCTTCTGAGGTGGTGTTGGTAAAAGATGGTCCCTTGACTACAGAATTGGAAACCGTCATTGCTAGTTTTGCAGAGCGTTATAAGAGTTTAAAAATTGTTGCTTTGGCAAAGAATATGGGATTGGGCAATGCGCTTAATGTGGGTCTATCTGCATGTACCTATAGATTGGTGGCACGTATGGATAGTGATGATTTATCATTGCCTAATCGGTTTGAAACTCAATTGAAAGCATTCGAAAAGGATCTGGAAGTATCTGTTGTTGGAGGATGGATTTCTGAATTTGAAAATAATCCGAAACAAATAATCTCCTATCGGAAAGTTCCTGAATTTGATTGTGAGATAAAACATTTTTTTTTATCAAAATGTCCTGTAAATCATATGACTGTTATGTTTCGTAAAGAAGATATTCTTAAAGTTGGTGGATATCAGCATTTTTACTTATTGGAAGACTATTGGCTATGGACAAGAATGATTAATGAAGGCTGTAAATTTTATAATATACAAAATATCTTGGTTAATGTACGTGGCGGAGCTGCTATGGCTGCAAGACGCGGGGGATGGAAGTATGTTAAAAGTGAAATAAAACTTCAATGGCAGATATGGAAAATGGGACTAATTGGAGTGTATGCATTTTCTAGAAATATTTTCGTTCGTTTTTCTATTCATATGATGCCAAGTAGCTTACGATGTTTCTTTTATAAGAAAGTATTGAGGTAATAGTTCTGAAAGATGAAGAATAACTGCATACTAACATTATTTACTGTTACCAATATATGAATATTACATTTATCATATTAGCTTTTGTAATTTCTGCTTATATTGCCAGGCTTATTATTCCACGTATATTGTTGATTTCCTTTCGAAAAAAACTTTTTGATATTCCGGATGCGCGTAAGTTACATAAAAGCGCAATTCCGCGTTTAGGTGGAGTTTCTTTCTTTCCAACAATATTACTTTCCTGCTGTGCGGTTTTGGTACTTCGTACTTTGACTGGATATAGCGTTTCTGCTTTACAAGCTACCTATATTTTGCCTGAGTTTTTAGCTTTAGTTTGTGGAATGGTACTTTTGTATTTGACAGGTATTGCGGATGATCTTGTGGGAGTTCGTTATCGCCAGAAGTTTGTGGTTCAAATTATTTGTGCCAGTTTATTTCCTCTTGCCGGACTCTGGATTAATGATTTCTATGGTTTGTTTGGCTGTGGTACTCTTTCTGTTTGGTTTGGATTTCCTTTTACTGTACTAACTGTTGTTTTTATCACTAATGCGATTAATCTTATTGATGGAATTGATGGGCTTGCTTCAGGCTTAAGCAGTGTTGCTCTCATGGTTTTGGGCTTTTTATTTATCGAGAAAGGGTTATGGATTTATAGTATGCTTGCATTTAGTACCTTGGGAGTATTGATTCCTTTCTTCTATTATAATGTTTTTGGTAGTGCTGAACATGCCCGAAAGATATTTATGGGGGATACAGGGAGTTTGACTTTAGGATATATATTAAGTTTTTTAGCAATAAAATATAGTCAGAATACGGATTTGATTCCTACGACACAAGGTGACATAGTGATTGCTTTTAGTACTTTGATTATCCCCTCATTTGATGTAATTCGGGTCGTTATGGTTCGCATTTGTAATAAAAGAAATCCTTTTGAGCCAGACAAAAATCATATTCATCATAAGTTTCTGGCGATGGGATTTAATGCCCGTCAGACAATGATTCTAATTTTATTGATATCATGTATATTTAGTGGAATTAATATTCTCCTGGTTTCATACATGAATAATACATTGATTCTATTAGGAGATGTTGTAGTATGGATGGGCCTTAATTTATGGTGGAGTAGAGTGAGAGATACGAAGTGTCGAAAATAGAGAATAGCATATGAAAACTATATAATGAATTAAACAGATATTTTTAAATGATGATTATGAAAAAAGTGAATAGATGGATGGGGTTGTTATTGCTGCTTTGTCTACTTGCAGCATGTCAATCTTACAAAAAAGTACCTTATTTACAAGATGCGGAAGTGGTGTTGTATGGAGTTCAGAACGAACAGTTGTATGATGCAAAGATCATGCCTAAAGACTTGTTGACGATTGTGGTGTCATGTACAAGTCCGGAGTTGGCGGCCCCTTTTAATCTGACAGTTGCCACGCAAAATAATATTGCTTTGAATTATACCACCACTCAACCTGCTTTACAACAATATTTGGTGGATAATGAAGGTAAGATAAATTTCCCGGTTTTGGGTGAATTGCATGTGGGAGGATTAACCAAGAAGGGCACTGAACAAATGATTGTAGAGAAACTGAAGCCTTATATAAAGGAAACTCCTATTGTAACCGTACGAATGGTGAATTATAAAATTTCAGTTATTGGAGAAGTCGCCCGCCCCGGTACCTTTACTATCTCGAACGAAAAAGTGAACTTGCTGGAAGCATTGGCCATGGCAGGTGATATGACTGTATATGGATTGCGTAATGACATAAAATTAATAAGAGAGGATGCTAACGGTAAACAGGAGATTATTCCGTTGGACTTAAATAAGGCTGAGACAATCCTTTCTCCCTATTATTGGCTGCAACAGAATGATATAGTCTATGTAACACCTAACAAAGCTAAAGCACGTAACTCTGATATCGGAAGTAGTACTAGTTTGTGGTTCTCTGCCACCTCTATTTTGATATCCATTGCCAGTCTATTATATAATATCTTAAGATAACATTCGTAACAATGAAAGAGGAACTAACAAACGAAAAACTGCGCGAAGCAGATGATAAAGAAATAGATATTCAGGAATTGCTTTTTAAATATCTGATTCACTGGCCTTGGTTTGTAGGGGCAGTGATAGTATGTTTGATTTCTGCTTATATTTACTTATATGTTGCTACTCCTGTATATAACATTTCTGCTACAGTCCTGATCAAAGATGATAAGAAAGGAGGAAGTTCAAACAATGTAGCCGGATTGGATGAATTGGGGCTTAGTGGATTGATCACTTCTTCGCAAAGTATAGACAATGAAATAGAAGTGTTGCGTTCTAAAACTCTGGTGAAAGAAGTAGTCAACTACTTAAATTTATATGTTACTTACCAGGATGACGATCAAATTCCTTCGAAAGAGTTGTATAAGACATCTCCTGTACAGGTTAATATGACTCCACAAGAAGCGGAAAAATTGAAAACAAAGGTCGTTATTGAAATGGTACTGCACCCACAAGGAAGTTTGGATGTAAATGTGAAAATGGAGGATAAAGAAATTCAAAAGCATTTTGAAAAACTGCCTGCCATCCTTCCTACTAATCAGGGAACACTTTCTTTCTTTCAGACTACGGATTCTATATCTTCGAAGAAAAATGAAGAAGTGGGTTCTCCTGTTCAAGATATGCGACATATCACAGCTACCATTAGCCAGCCTATGAATGTAGCCAGAAGATATTGCGAGAATCTATCTATTGAACCTACCTCGAAGACTACCTCTGTAGTAACGGTCTCTTTAAAAAACTCCAGTTTGCAGCGCGGGCAGGATTTTATCAACCAGCTGCTCGAGATGTACAATCGTAATACCAACAATGACAAGAATGAAATAGCGCAGAAAACGGCTGAGTTTATCGATGAGCGAATTGGCATTATTTCAAAAGAGCTGGGAAGTACGGAAGCGGATCTGGAGACTTTTAAACGTGATGCGGGAATCACAGATTTGAGTAGTGATGCACAGATCGCTCTGACCGGTAATGCTGAATATGAAAAGAAACAGGTTGAAAATCGTACGCAAATTAGCTTAGTGGAAGATTTGAAGAAATATTTAGGTCATAATGAATATGAGATATTGCCCAGCAATGTTGGTCTGAAAGATATTACTCTTGCCGCACAGATTGACCGATACAATGAAATGCTTATTGAACGTAAACGCCTGCTTCGTACTTCCACCGAGAATAATCCGGCCATCATCAATCTGGATACCAGTATTCGTGCCACGAAAGCGAATGTTCAGGCTACTTTGGAAGGTACATTACAAGGATTGTTTATCACTAAAGCTGATCTTGATCGGGAAGCCAAACGTTATATGCGTCGTATCAGTGATGCTCCGGGGCAAGAGCGTCAGTATGTGAGTATAGCCCGTCAGCAGGAAATAAAGGCGGGATTGTACTTGATGTTGTTGCAAAAGCGTGAGGAAAATGCCATTATGCTGGCTGCTACTGCGAACAATGCGAAGATTATAGATGATGCTATCGCCGATGTTATTCCTGTATCTCCTAAACGAAGCATTATTTATTTGGCTGCATTGTGTTTAGGTATTGCGATACCTGTTGTTGTTATTTATATGATTGATCTGACGAAGTTCAAGATCGAAGGTCGTGCTGATGTGGAAAAACTGACTAGTGTTCCGATTGCGGGGGATATCCCTTTGACGGATGAAAAGAATACAAAGGAGGGTTCTATTGCTGTATTCGAGAATCAGAATAACCTGATGAGCGAAACTTTCCGTAACATTCGAACGAATATCCAGTTTATGCTTCAGAATAATAAGAAAGTAATCCTCGTGACTTCAACAGTGAGTGGTGAAGGTAAATCGTTCACTTCGGCCAACTTGGCTATCAGTCTTTCTTTATTGGGAAAGAAGGTGGTGATTGTAGGTCTTGATATTCGCAAACCGGGACTGAATAAAGTTTTTAATCTTTCGAGCAAGGAGAAGGGGATTACTCAATATCTGGCAAATCCGGAAATGGACTTGATGAGTTTGGTACAGTTATCTGATGTGAATAGGAATCTGTATATTCTTCCGGGTGGAACCGTTCCTCCCAATCCTACGGAGCTATTGGCACGGGATGGACTGGACAAGGCTATTGAGATTTTGAAGAAGAATTTTGATTATGTCATCCTTGATACTGCTCCTATCGGTATGGTAACGGATACTTTATTGATTGGTCGTGTGGCGGATTTATCAGCGTATGTATGCCGTGCCGATTATACGCATAAAGCGGAATACACACTGATTAATGAGTTGTTCCATGAACAGAAGTTGCCTAATCTTTGTACCATTATTAATGGCGTAGACCTGAAGAAGAGAAAATATGGTTACTACTATGGCTATGGCAAGTATGGCAAGCATTATGGCTATGGTAAACGTTATGGATACGGATATGGTTATGGCCAAGAAAAGTAAGTTCGTTTTGAGTAATTAAGCATTATTTTCTGGAAATTTGCTGATAAAGGCTTTACTTTATGATACTAACTGAAGAGAAATGAAAACATTACCGGAATATATCACATTATTACAAAGCTATATGCAACAAAATGCATCTAAGTATGGCATCTTGCGTATGGGGATATTTGGTTCTGTAGCTCGTAACGAGCATACAGATGTTAGTGATGTTGACGTTTATGTGGAAGGGCAACTTCATGGATTCTTTGCTTTGGCTGGTATAAAGCAGGATTTGGAAGAACTGTTAGGTTGCAAAGTCGATATTGTTCGCTTGCGAGACAAGATGGATTCATTTCTACGTGAAAAAATACTAAAGGAGGGCATTTATGTATGACACTCTGATTGCTTATCATACCTTGGAGCTGATACGGGACTCTTTCTTGTTGAGTGACAGTGGTATGATGAAATTTATCGTATTTGCGATGAGGATATTTTACAGCTGCACCAAGTAATAACACGGATAATGACTTACAAAGTCTTAAATAACTCTTATTACAACTCCTTATATTCCTCTACACAAGAGTAGCAGGGGCACTCCTTAAGAGGATTCAAATCACGATGCCCCACTATCAGCGCTTTTGGAAAATATTTCTTTAGCTCACGGAGCAGAGCTAACAACGATCCCCGTTGCTCTAGCGTACGTGTATCCTTAGTCCGTCCGTCAGCATCCAGTCCTCCTTCATAACAGATTCCTATAGAATGTGCGTTATGATTCCGGCAATGTGCTCCTACCTTTTCTAACGGTCGTCCCGGATGTATTTCTCCATCACGTGTGATGTAGAAATGATAACCAATATCACGGAATCCCCGATGTCGGATGTGATCCTGTCGGCAAGCCTCCGCCGAGAGGGATTTTCCCTCCGGCGTGGCACTGCAATGAATGATAATCAGTGTGATGGTCCGCATAAGTTTACATACAGCTTTGTACTCCTATCAAACCACCTACGGCAGTAGCGACAGTGATGATTACTTTGATAATGAAACTCCATACGGATCGTGATGATGAATTACTCATAGGTTTTGATTTTAAATGAAAAAAAATATTGATTTTTAATGAGTCTTTAGCCGTGATAAGCTAAAGACTTTGCCAGTGTTCAGGTTATGACTTAAACAGTCGGGTCCGGTGCTTCTTCGTCTCCTTCGTCCGGATTAGGTTTCGGATCGGGAGTGTTGCCTGACCCGGAACCTCCTCCGGGCGTTGTCGGTTTCTGATACTCCGCCTGCTGTTTCAGCTGGCTGTCGAGCTTCAGATTGGTTGTTGATAAGTTTCCTGTGGCACGTGCTTTGAGCCGCATACCTGTGATGTTCTTCTCCAGCGAGAACTCTTCCAGCGTTTCGGCAGCCTTGCTGCGGATTCCTACACCGAAGATGGCTAGATCATCAATTTTCACACTTTTGCCGTCGAGCAGCAGTTCCTTGATGCAGTCCACCATATCAGTGAGCACGCCTTTGATCACCCCACTGGAATACGGTGAATTGTGTTTCGACATGTGTTCCGCAAGTTTGGCAAGGTCGAATGTCTCGTCGCTTACCGCCCGGGCGAACCATTTGCCCGCATTCAAGCCTTTCTTCTGTTGGTTCTGATAAATTTTGTAACGAATCATAAAATAATAATTTTAAAGAGTTAAACATACTTTCGTGAGGATTTCTCCCTTTCGATGACACAAAGATAGTATGCTGTAACTCGGAAAAATCGGTTGTGTACAGTGACAGTCGGTAATGTGCAATTGTTGTCAGTTATAGTCTGTTATTCCCTGATAAAACGTAGGTAATGTGAATATATTTTGTTACTTTTGTGACTGTAAAACAGAAACTTATTTGTCATGATAGAATTCAAAATACGTGCTTATGGTCGTATGGAACTGGCACAGCTTTATTCTCCCGAACTTACCGGCATTGCCGCTTACCGCAAAATGAATAAATGGATTGTTCGCTGCCCCGGTCTTCAGGAACGTTTGCTCGATCTGGGCTATCAGCCGCAGCACCGTTCTTACACTCCGCTGGAGGTAAGGGTGATAGTGGATGCGTTGGGAGAACCCTAGCTAAAGCTATGCTTTACGACTTCTAAAGCTAAGCTTTATGGGTTCTAAAGCTTAGCTTTAGCTAATACAAAACGCTATACTCTGATTTTCATAAAATAACGATAAAAGACGATGTTATCAACAGGTACAGTAGGTACACTTTTCCGGCCCTTCCCTAACACACGCACACGCGTGCGTGCGCGTAAGTACCTTTACCGTCAAGATTGACAATCAGTCCCTGTTTTACCAGTCGTTTCAGCCAGGTGAGGGCAGTGTTGGGCTTGATTCCCATAGTCGTAGCCTGCTCCACTAACTGTGCACGGGTAAATTGGATACCCAGTGCCTCAAAGAATGCGTCACGGTCGGCATTGGCCCTATGGCTGACTTCTGAAGGAGGAAGGAAAGACAAGATATGCGTGGCATGCTGATAGAGTGGTTTCACAAGGTTCAGCACAGCCTTAAAATCTTCGGGAGTGATTGTCATATCCCAACGGGTAATGATACCGTCTTTGATATTATCAGCAGCGATTTCCTTGTCCGGTGTAAGCAGGGGGTGAGAAGATGCCTGGTATTGATACGGCTGAGGATTTTCAAGAGCACGAAGCATGGCCACTACTGACATGATACGGCAGATGTTGACAGCCATTCGGGCGATGGAACTGTTCATTTCTCTGCCATTGGCAATCGTTGACCGGGTGAACAGTTCGGAAAAGAGATCATTGAACTCCTGTTTCTGTTCATCCGTGAGCCGGAGTGTGTGGAGACCATGTTCCTTGAGTAAGTTCAATAGCTTGTTCCATTCCAGACCAATGGCGGTGAAGATGGCTTCCAAGTCTATTTCGTTTTCGTCAAACTGATTGATCCATTGATAGATACCGTGCATATAATAGAACAGCTGGCGTGAAAAAAGTCCGTTCTCTACTGAAGGAATGAGTGGTTTCACCTGTGCGGGTGTCCCCGAAAGCAGGAGAGAGAGGTAACTTTTCTTGTTTTCCCGGTACTCCTGATTGGTACGTCGGTTGTATGCTAACCAGTCATGGTCGAATGCTCTGCGAAGCGTCTCACTCCAGTGACCGTATTCCGAACCGATGGCGGTAGAGATCGTATCCGCCTCGGTTTCGCAGATGAGGCCTGTTCCGTTGTTATCCATAATATTTTGAAGGATACCGGTACCGGTATTGTTGCCGGAAATGAGGAACATTCTGTTTAAAGGCATTTCGGGGATTTCCGCTTTGGCACGCTCTTTGCCCATCATTTCGTAGGCGACTTTTGCCTTTTTGTAGGCATTCATCTCTTTTTCCACTTGTTGGCGGATATCATCGTGGATAGGCATAACGAGCAGGCGGATGAGTGATAGTACTCCCTTGCCCGAGGCTGCCGGAGCTACAATGAAGGATTGCATACAGGGCGATTGGTATTTGCCGGCATAATGACATCTCACGTATCGTTCCATGGTGGCGCCCAGAGCAGTCAATGCTCCGAGCAAGAGTACGTCTTTTTGAGTGACGGTAGTGCCATAACTTATGATGCGCAGCAGTAGCTTCGGCCAGTCTTCTAAGGTGAAAGTGGGTAATGGGTGATGCGGGTCGCTGCCTTCCAGCAGTTCTTCTGATTCACTCTTTTCTTCTTCCACCTTATTATACACGTGCGCGTGTGTGGAAAAATTGTGCGGTGAACTTTCTGTACCTACTGTACCCGTCCGGTTGTTCATAACTTCCTTCCGGGCTTCCTTGCAGATTTTTACTCCTGTCGATTCAGCGAGGTGAAAGGCCGTTCCGAGATGTATTGCTCCCTGCTGTTTCGTGAGTGCATTGGAAAACATTCGTTCGGCATGGGCGGATTGATACTTGGCGGAAATCCGGCACAGGCGATGAAAAAACTCCCGTCCTGCTTCACCACAGTCCGTTGCGATGGCGAATGCTAATTGTACATACTCGGCGTAAGTGGGTGCAATGTCGGCACCTGCTGTTTCAACTGCTTCGGTGAGGAGGCGTAAGGATTCAATATCGGTCATTTTTTTTATTGATAATGGATAATTGATAGTTCATCGTTGATTATTCAAGATGGATCGTTTAATATTCTCTGAATAGTGCTTGTGGGTCATGGCTGAGGAAGCAGGCTCTTACGATGTCTTTGCCGGAGGTGTCTACGGCTTTTTGAACTGTTTCGATGGAGCTATTCATTTCTGATCCGTAGGTCATTTCTACGTATTGCATTGCCCAGTTCATGCTCTCTCTTACGTTCCGGCTCTGATCGTCTGTGTACAGCTTGCTGTAAGGTACGAATGTTTTCACACCCCGGCTGCTGGGACTGATAAATGCGAGTACAGGGCGGAGGAAAGGATCGTCGAACAGTGTACGACGCATTTCTACGGCTTTCTGATAGGAGTCGAGGTTATCTATATCTACCACAACGAGGCCGGACGGTGATGTGAAGAATTTACTACTTCGGCGGCTGAATATGCCGCATGGGGTTACGTAGGGGAGTAAAGAGACTTTTGCCATTCGCAGGTCTCCGGTACTGCGTACCTGTGTGGTCAGTACTTTGAGATTTTCATTGCAGGTGATCATCTGATATACTTGCTCTACTGAGACTTCGCAGAAGGGAGTGAGTGTGGCGGGGGTAACGGTTTGTCCTTGTTCGTTCCTGATGGGAGCAATCGGGGGCATGAAATAAGACATTCTGAAAAAGTTTTGCATAGAATACTTCTATTAGGGCGTTTAATAAATGACTTTGACTTTCAAAGCATGGTGCGAAAGTAAGACAAATAAAATAAGTCGAGTTCAGATATGTCTGAAGTAGTGTGAAAATGTTTAATATATAAGACGTGTTTTTAACTAATAATAAGAAAAATGGAAAATAAAATTGTGCATCCTAAACTCGGTGAGTTTATTGAAGAGGTGCTTAAAGTAGCGCATGTGAATCTTTCAAAAATGTGTCATGAGATACATATGGGACCTGCTACTTACCAAAAGGTAAAAAAGGGGAAGAAAAAGATCTGATTCATTATGAGCGTATTCTTGAATATTATTATAGGACTCGCACCGAAGAAGAGTTTTTGGAGAAAGTGAATGAGTGGGCAAAACTTTATATTCGGTGCAAGAAGGGGCAGGATGATATTTGATATCTTACGATTTATACTTTTTTATTCCTCTCTTAATTTGTTTTATCACAAATATTTGGTATTTTCGGACGCTTTTTGGACAAACGACTTGAATTACTAATAGTTTATTATATGGAAAATATCGAAACAGCGATCCTGCTGATGGTGGTCGGCATGGCTACCGTATTTGTTATTCTGCTGATTGTGATTTATTTAGGTAAGTTACTGATTACTCTTGTCAACAAGTATGCTCCCGAAGAAGTGGTTCCTGCGAAGAAGGAAGCGCTACAAGGTCCTGCGCCTATTCCGGGTAATATAATGGCGGCTATCACAGCAGCTGTGAATGTGGTGACATTAGGAAAAGGAAAGATTACAAAAGTAGAAAAGTTATAAACCTATCAAAAGTATATCATAGAAAAACATGAAAAGAGAAGTTAAGTTTAGTCTGGTTTTCCGAGATATGTGGCAATCTGCCGGAAAATATGTACCTCGTGTAGACCAACTCGTAAAGGTAGCTCCTGCCATCATTGAAATGGGCTGTTTCGCCCGTGTAGAAACAAATGGCGGAGGTTTTGAACAAGTGAATTTATTGTTTGGTGAAAACCCGAATAGAGCCGTGCGCGAATGGACGAAGCCGTTCCACGAAGCCGGCATACAGACACACATGCTCGACCGTGCATTGAACGGACTCCGTATGAGCCCCGTTCCGGCAGACGTCCGCAAGTTGTTCTACAAAGTAAAGAAAGCACAAGGCACAGATATCACCCGTACATTCTGCGGATTGAACGACGTACGCAATATCGCTCCTTCCATCACGTATGCCAAAGAGGCAGGCATGATCTCACAGTGTTCACTCTGCATCACCCATTCGCCGATCCACACGGTAGAGTACTACACCAATATGGCGTTAGAACTTATCAAGCTGGGGGCGGACGAGATTTGCATCAAAGACATGGCAGGTATCGGCCGCCCCGTTTCATTGGGCAAGATCGTGGCCAATATCAAAGCGGCACATCCTGAAATTCCTATTCAGTATCATAGTCATGCCGGTCCCGGTTTCAACATGGCAAGCATCCTCGAAGTATGCGAAGCCGGTTGCGACTACATTGACGTAGGTATGGAACCGCTTTCATGGGGTACGGGACACGCCGATCTTCTCAGCGTACAGGCTATGCTGAAAGATGCCGGATATCAGGTACCGGAAATCAATATGGAAGCCTACATGAAAGTGCGTGCGCTGATTCAGGAATTTATGGATGACTTCCTTGGCTTGTATATCAGCCCAAAGAACCGTCTGATGAACTCGCTGCTGATCGGTCCGGGACTTCCTGGCGGTATGATGGGTAGTCTGATGGCTGACCTCGAATCGAATCTGGAATCTATCAACAAGTATAAAGCCAAACATAACCTGCCGTTTATGACACAGGATCAGTTGCTGATCAAGCTATTCAACGAAGTGGCGTATGTATGGCCCCGCGTCGGTTATCCTCCATTGGTAACTCCGTTCAGCCAGTACGTGAAGAACCTTGCCATGATGAATGTGATGGCAATGGAAAAAGGCAAGGAACGCTGGGGAATGATTGCCGACGATATCTGGGATATGCTGCTGGGTAAAGCAGGACGCCTGCCGGGTACACTGGCTCCCGAAATCATCGAGAAAGCCGAACGTGAAGGACGTAAATTCTTCGAAGGTAATCCGCAGGACAATTACCCCGACTCACTCGACAAGTATCGCAAGCTGATGAAGGAAAACAAATGGGAAGTGGGAGAGGACGACGAAGAACTCTTCGAATATGCCATGCATCCGGCTCAGTATGAGGCTTACAAGAGTGGAAAAGCGAAGGAAGACTTCCTGGCAGACGTGGTAAAACGTCGTGCCGAGAAAGATAAATCGCCGGAAGAAGATGCAAAACCAAAAACACTGACTGTACAGGTGGACGGACAGGCTTATCGTGTGACAGTAGCTTATGGTGATGCCGAACTGCCTGCTGCACCTGTGGCTGCGGCTCCGGCAGGGGAAGGTCAGGATGTCCTTTCTCCATTGGAAGGTAAATTCTTCTTGGTGAAGAATGCGCAGGAAGCTGCCTTGAAAGTAGGTGATGCGGTAAAAGAGGGTGATGTGCTTTGCTATGTGGAAGCTATGAAGACTTACAACGCCATCCGTGCTGAATTTAGCGGTACGGTAACTGCCATCTGCGCCAATCCGGGAGACACTGTTTCAGAAGATGATGTATTAATGAAGATAGGATAATGAACGAGATATTTGAGAACTTATATGACATGACTGCGTTCAGCAATATCATTGCCGAACCGCAGTTCCTGATAATGTATGCCATCGCGTTCGTCCTGCTTTATCTGGGTATCAAGAAACAGTACGAACCGCTGCTGCTTGTTCCGATTGCTTTCGGTGTGTTGCTTGCCAACTTCCCCGGAGGAGATATGGGAGTGATACAGGCAGATGAGAATGGTATGGTGATGATAAACGGTGTGATGAAGAATATCTGGGAAATGCCTTTGCATGACATTGCGCATGAACTGGGAATTATGAACTTCATCTATTATATGCTGATCAAGACCGGTTTCCTGCCTCCGATCATCTTTATGGGGGTCGGTGCGTTGACGGACTTCGGACCGATGTTGCGTAATCTGCATCTTTCCATCTTTGGAGCTGCTGCACAGTTAGGTATCTTTACTGTTCTGCTGGTAGCCATCCTGATGGGATTCACTCCGCAAGAAGCTGCTTCACTGGGTATTATCGGTGGTGCGGACGGACCGACAGCCATCTTTACAACGATCAAGCTGGCTCCGCATTTGCTGGGTCCGATCGCTATTGCCGCTTATTCTTATATGGCACTGGTGCCTGTGATCATTCCGTTGGTAGTGAAGCTGTTCTGTACTAAGAAAGAACTGAGCATCAACATGAAGGAACAGGAAAAGAAATATCCTTCGAAGACGGAAATCAAGAATCTGCGTGTACTGAAGATTATTTTCCCGATTGTAGTGACTACGATTGTAGCTCTCTTCGTGCCGAGTGCAGTACCTTTGATCGGTATGCTGATGTTCGGTAATCTGGTGAAAGAAATCGGAAGCAATACTTTCCGTCTGTTCGATGCTGCTTCCAACAGTATCATGAATGCCGCTACTATCTTCCTCGGACTTTCGGTAGGTGCAACCATGACGGCTGAAGCCTTCTTGAACTGGACGACAATCGGTATTGTCATCGGTGGTTTCCTTGCATTTGCTCTTTCTATTACCGGTGGTATCTTCTTTGTGAAGTTAGTGAATCTATTCTCCAAGAAGAAGATTAATCCGCTGATCGGAGCTACCGGACTGAGTGCCGTTCCGATGGCAAGCCGTGTGGCGAATGAGATTGCGTTGAAATACGATCCGAAGAATCATGTATTGCAGTATTGTATGGCAAGTAACATCTCAGGGGTAATCGGCTCGGCAGTAGCTGCGGGTGTACTGATCTCCTTCCTTGCATAATAAAAAGAACAACCAATAAAAATTAGGCACGGATTGCGCGGATAAACACGGTTTTTAGTTACTCAACTCTTAAAACCGTGAAATCCGTGTCATCCGTGCCTAATTTTGTTTTTATCTATTCGCTGGTCACCTTCTTGTATTCAGCCACAGCCATCTTCTCTGCCAGATAAGCATTGATCAGATTGGTGTGTGCTTGCGTCCATGACAACTGGGCGGAAAGTACATCTACCATGCTCGCTTTTCCTTCATTGTAGGAGAAAGTGGCCAGATCCAGATTCTCATTTGCCAGACTCATGTTTTCTTTCGCTGTTTTCACCTGAGATTCTGTTTCCGTCAGTTTGGTGAGAGCTGCCGACAGTTCTTCGTTGATATTGTCCGTCATATAACTCTGTTGCAACTTTTGTATTCCGATATATGCCTTCTGCTGCCGGTTCGTCTTGAAACGGGCTCCCCAGCGGAAAATGGGAATATTCAGATTGACTCCTACGATGGGATTGAAAGATACGTCGTATCCCAAGTTGGGTGTGGCCGTTGCCCAGCCACCGCTGAAATACATGTTTAATTGGGGATTGAACTGGCTGAGAGCCGCTTTACGTTGTGCCTGGCTCTTCATGATGTTTACTTCCGTACTGGCATAATCGGCACGTCGTTGCAAAACATCTTCCAGAGGCAGTATCCGGACAGGAGCGGAGATCATTCCGATGTTGTACAGGCTGTCTACAGGAGTATTCGGCGCTTCTCCCATCAGAATATTCAGCTGTTGCAGCGCTAATGTATAATTCTGGCGCGCTTTGATATACTGCAGTTCCGCTTCTTTCAGCCGGGTGGAAATCATCAGAAGATCTGTACGGCTGATCATTCCGTCATCGAAACGGTCTTGAATAATGTCATATTGCTGTTTGACAATGCTCTGGTATTTGTCGGCCGCTTGTAGCATGGCTTTTGAAGCGGAGGCATTCCAGTAGACAGCATCGCTTTGATAGTGAATCTGGTCTAACGTGAGTTCCTCGTTCAGCTGGTTCAGCTTTTCGTCTGCCTTCGCTATCTGATGTTGGGCATTGAGCGCACCGCCTGTGTAGAGTGGCTGTGATACGACAAATACTCCCTGGTAGGTATGGTTGCGGTATTCGCCCACCGGTTCGTTCCATGCGCTAAGGTCGCTCATGTTCAGGGTACCGTCTGCATTTACGTCGATTTTCGGCAGGAAACCTGTATGGGCTATCTTTCGCGCCTCCGAACTGGCCAATGTCTTTAGTTTTTGTTGTTTCAATATCTGGCTGTAAGCCTCCACTTTTTCGCGGTAGGCTTCCTGACTCAGGCAGGGCTGTTGCGCCCAGGCTGTGGAGCCAAGGAGCAACAGTGAAAATAGTATGAGTTGAGTTTTCATTTCTTTCATGGATAATCTTTTAATGGATAATGGATAGTTGATAATGGATAATTATTGTTCTCCTTTGATCCGGTGGATGGCGCAATAGGCTACAGGAAGGACGAATAGTGTCAATGCCGAGGCTACTAACAGTCCGCCCATGATGGTGGCGGCCATTCCGCCGAACATGGCGTCAAACAGTAGCGGTAACATACCCAGAATCGTTGTTCCGGAGGCCATCGCTACCGGAATGATGCGACTGGTCGTGGCACTGATGACTGCGTCCAGCGGTTTTTTGCCTGCTGCTGTTTCCAAATCAATTTGGTCTACCAGTACGATAGCGTTCTTGATGTTCATACCAATCAGACCTAGCAGACCCAATATGGAGAAGAAGTCGAACGACTTGCCGAGTACGAGCAGTCCCAGCACGATACCGATGAAGATCAGCGGCAGCATTAACAGGATGACGGTCGGCTTGCGATACGTCTTGAACAAGAAGAGCAGCGTCACAAACATCAGGAAGAATGTCAGCGGTAAGTTTTTGGCCAGCGCTTCATTCGATTCCACCTGACTTTCCTGTTCACCGAAATACTTCATGGTATATCCTTCCGGTATTTTTATCTCCTGCTGTACCTGCGACCATACCTGGTTGAAAGCGGAAATCGCATTGGTCCCGCGACGCGGGTCGCATTGTGCCATCATCACCATCTGCCGGTTATAGTCTTTCACGTTCGAGAACCGGTACTGGAAGTCAAATTCAGATACTACCTGTTCCAAACTGGTCGTCTCGTTGCCTGTCCCGAATACGGGCAATGTGCGCAGATCATTGATCCGGAATGAATCCAGCTGGTTATTTTTCAATAGGATAGGAAGTACCTGATCTCCCTGCCGGTATTCTCCCAAAGTCATTCCCGTGGTACCGATCTGAATGCTCTGTGCCATTCCCTGTCGGGATACACCCAGCGGTTGTGCCCGTTCCGGGCTGTAAACCGGTTTCCAGACGGGTATTTTGTTTCCCCACGAATTGCGGATATTAATTAAATCCGGATTCTGTTGCATAATGGCTATTGCCTGATTGGTAAGTGATACAAGCGTATCCACATTCGGACCGATAAAGCCGATTTCGATAGCCGCATCCACTGCGGGGGACAGTTTGAACAAGCTGGTCCGTGTGATTGCACTCGGATAATTGGCTTTCATATATCCGTCAAAATCTTCTTCGTATTCTTTCGTATATTTACTGTCTGTCAGTTCGACGAGTACATTGGCAAAATTCGGTTTCGGACCTACGGAAGTGGAGGCAAGGTAATACCTTAGCGGGGTGCTGCCGAATGTGATGGATACCTTTTTTACTTCCGGCTGCTTCGCCAGGTGCTCTTCTACCGATTTCATCTCTTTCACTACGTCATTGATGCTGTATCCGTCTGGATAGAATACATCCGCCCGGAAATAAGGCTTATCGAGCGACGGGAAGAAGTTCTGCGGCATCGTTCCCATAATAATGAGCGAGATGATGAAGAGGATCACCATGGATACCAGTGTCACTGCTTTCTTGCGGATCAATACTCCGAGAACGGAAGCGAACTTATGATAGAACGGCTTGTCGTATGGATCTTTCGTGCTGTCGCCTGTTTTGGCTTTCAGAATGAAATTTCCGAATACGGTAGTCTGCGTCAGGGCAAGTACCCAGCTCAGTCCTAGTGAAATGGCAAGTACCACAAACAGCGGTTTTACGATTTCTGCTACAGCAGAGGGAGCAAGGTAAAGCGGCAGGAAGGAGCAGATGGCAATGAAAGTTGCTCCGAGCAAGCCCCATTGTGGTCCGGTTGCTCCGTCTATCAGGGCTTTCCGTCGGTTTACACCTCGGGCAATGGCTATTTGGGCGTTGTCCGTCACTACGATGGCGTTGTCCACCAGCATACCCATGGCGATGATAAATCCTGCCAGTGAGGTCCGGTTGAGCCCGACACCAAAGAAAGACATGATGAGCAGTGTGCCTCCAATAGAGAAAATCAATGAAGAACCGATCAGCAACCCGGCACGGAGTCCCATCACTAGCATGATGATAACGATCACAATCAGGATGGATTCGATCAGATTGATGATAAATCCGTTGTTGGCCTCGTTGGCGATTTCGTTTTCCAGATAGAGGCTTTGCAGTTGCAGTCCTACAGGCATGAGGGGGAGGAGTTCGTTCAGTTTTACTTTTACGTTCTCACCCGTCTGCACTACATCTCTTTGCGGGTCGGTGGATACACCGATACCGATAGCCCGTTTTCCGTTCACGTGCATGATGTTGGAAGGAGGGTCGAGATACCCTTTCTCGATAACGGCTATATCGCCTAGTTTCACCTGTCCGGCTTTGGTAGTGATGACTTGATTGCGGATATCGTCTATGGTGGTGTACATACCGTTGGCTGTCACCCGCAGTTGCTGCACGCCTGCACGGATTTCTCCGGTGTTGATAATCTGATTCTGCGATTGTAGCAGGTTGGCCAGCTGCTTGGGATCAATGCCCATTCCCACTAGTTTGTTGGTAGAAACGAAGATATTGACTACTTCTGTCTGCACTCCGAACAGTGCAACTTTCATCACACCGTCTGCAGTGACTACTTGTGTCTTGATTCGTTCAGCCCAGTTGCGCATTTCTTCATAAGTGAAGCCATCATCTGCCGTCAGTCCGTAATAGATACCGAATACGTCGCCGAAGTCGTCAGAGACAGTCGGAGTGGAAGCACCGCTAGGCAACTGCGGTTGAATATTGAGTACTTTGCGTCGCAGCTCATCCCATTTCTGGGGTATGGAACTGGCGGAAAGCGAGGGTTGCAGCTCAAACGTGATTTTGGAAAGTCCGTACATAGACTCTGATTTAATCTTGTACACGCCGCCCATACTTTGTATCTCACGGGAGATAGGTTCTGTGATCAGCCGTTCTACTTCTGCCGGTTCGGCTCCCGGATAGCGCGTCATGATGACCGCTGATTTGATAACGAAGGGAGCATCTTCCTTCTTGCCCAGCTTTCCAAAAGAAGTAATGCCTCCAATCAGCAGCACGGCAAGGAAGAAATAGATGATCTTCGTGTTATCCAGTGAATATTTTGCTAAATTCATTTGTCTATTGATTTAATACTTTCTCCTTCTACCAACTGGTATACTCCTGCTATGACGATTTGTTCTCCGGGTTTCAGTCCTTCGGACACGAGTACTTGCGCCTCTCCTGTGGGGGCATTGACGACGATTTTGCGTTTGTGCACTTTGTTGTCCTCTACTACCCAGACATACATGTTGTTTCCGTCACTTTCGCCGAAAACAGCACTGAGCGGTATGATTGTCCAGCTATCCTGCACCAATGGGCCTACATCGGCTGTGAAACGGATGCTGCAAGTGAAGCCGGGTTTTACGGCATACAAATCCCGGTCGAAAGAGGAATCGTCAATAGTAATGCTAACCGGAATACCAGTTCCTTCGGTTGATATATCCAGATACTCCTCCAGTTTAGCCTTGAACACATGCCCCTTGAAGGTATCAAACTCTACAAGGAAACGGGGATCTTTGGCACGGAGGAGATAAAGATATACATCCGGTATGGTAAATTTAATACGCAGGTTCTGGGTGTTGACCAGTTGTACGATCCCTTCTCCTGAATTGACACGCTGATAATTCTCTACCAGACGTTTTTCGATAGAGCCGTCGAAAGGAGCTGTCAGTTTGGTATCACGCATGTTGTTGGTGGACAGTTCGTACTCCGATTTCGCTTTCTGGTAATTGGAAAGACTAATTTCATATTCCTGCACAGAGATCGCTTGCCGGGAGAGCAGGCGCTTGTTACGCTCTACTTGTGCAGAAGCCGTTTCGTAAGCGGATTTGGTGGCAGCATACTGCAACGCGATATCTCTGGGATCGATAGCTGCAATCAGCTGCCCCTTCTTTACTTTCTCTCCTTCGATAACAGGCAAGTTGATGATCTGTCCACTGACACGGAATGCCAGCTTGACGTACTCCACTGCTTCTACAATGCCGGAGAAATCTTTTCTGATCACTGACCTTGACTCGACAATGGTTGTTTTTACAGGTCGGGTGGCGGGTACCGTCATCTCTTTCTTTTGTCCACAGCCTTCCAATAGGATGGCTGCAAGTGCAATCACATAGATATTTTTCATAAGTCGTTCATTGTTTGGGGAGTAAACAATTTGACACTTGACTATGTTCAGCAAAGAATGGTTTATTAGAAATGTGAAATTAGTATCAACATTAAAGGAAAATGATTGTTTATAGATAAAAAATGCATTTTCTGTTGATTTTATCAGAGATTATTCCCACTTTTGCACCGCACTAGTATTACAGTCGCGGAATGCGATATGAGAATTTAATTCTCGAATTTGAGCTACGAGCATGTGGGAATATGCTCGTGGCTTCCTTAGATATACGGTTCTGTCCCCCGTGTGGAGCGTTAATGCGCCCACTGTATCTCATCCCTCGTGGACTGTAATATGTAGTGCAACGGGTCAGCAGGACCGTCTTTTTTTCCTGCCGAATATTATATATGATAATAGGAAGTATTTTTCCTGAATAGTACTATTTAACAATCGATAATTTTCAGGAAATTAGATGATATAATGGTATGGTATATTCCCTTAACTATACCATTTTTATATTACCTGGTAATAGTTCCCCTTAGCCAGTTAATATACGGACCGCACTACTCTGTGAAGAATGGTACGGTCCTTTAGTTTATCTATGAAACGAAAAAGAGGAAATTTCCTGCTGGAAATCTCCTCTTTTTTCATCTTAACGAAAGATTGAATTATTTCTTCTTACGGTCACCGTAACGGCTCATGAACTTATCAACACGACCTGCAGTATCTACCAATGTAGATTTACCTGTATAGAACGGGTGAGAAGTGTTTGAGATTTCAATCTTCAGCAACGGATAAGTTTCACCTTCGAATTCGATGGTTTCTTTAGTTGCTACAGTTGATTTAGACAAAAACATGTCACCATTGGACATATCTTTGAATACTACCGGACGGTATGATTCTGGATGAAGGCCTTTTTTCATTTCAGTATCTGTTTTTTTAATTTATATTCTGTTACTATTTTGGTAAGAAATAGTGTAATGGTCATTTTCAGAGCGCAAAGATAGTACATTTCTCTGAAATAGAAAAAGCTTTGCTGAAAAAACTTCCGTGAATTATACTGTTTTTATGAATTATGTGATTTCCGGGAACAAGATTACTACTGCTTTTTATTGATAATACATGTTTTTATAATGATTGTATAATATATAAAGGTATGTATAATCAGAGGATGAAGATAACTGTCTTTTAGTCGTTTATTTGCTAGGTGGACATTACAATCTAATGTCAGACCTGCTTGTCGATGAATATTTGCTGATTGATTTAAACCTTTTTCTATTATATTTTTCTTTCCGATGTTCGTTATTCGGTGGATAATGCTTACTTTTGCGTAGAATTTTTATTCACTAACAATAAACTTTAAACAAAATGGTTAATTACAAAGACTTAGGATTGGTAAACACTAGAGACATGTTTGCTAAGGCTATTAAGGGTGGATACGCTATCCCAGCATTCAACTTCAACAATATGGAACAGATGCAGGCTATCATCAAGGCTGCAGTAGAAACAAAATCTCCGGTGATTCTTCAGGTTTCTAAAGGTGCTCGTCAGTATGCTAACGCTACTTTGTTGCGTTACATGGCTCAGGGTGCTGTAGAATACGCAAAAGAATTAGGTTGCGCACATCCTGAAATCGTTCTTCACCTTGACCACGGAGATACTTTTGAAACTTGCAAATCTTGCATCGATTCAGGTTTCTCTTCAGTTATGATCGACGGTTCTCATCTTCCTTATGAAGAAAACGTTGCTTTGACTAAGAAGGTTGTTGAATACGCTCATCAGTTCGACGTAACAGTGGAAGGTGAACTTGGTGTATTGGCAGGTGTAGAAGATGAAGTTTCTTCTGACCACCACACATATACTGACCCTGAAGAAGTGATTGATTTCGCTACTCGTACAGGTTGCGATTCATTGGCTATCTCTATCGGTACTTCTCACGGTGCTTACAAATTTACTCCGGAACAATGTCACATTGACCCGGCTACCGGTCGTATGGTTCCTCCTCCATTGGCTTTCGAAGTATTGGATGCTGTAATGGAAAAACTTCCGGGATTCCCTATCGTACTTCACGGATCATCTTCAGTTCCTGAAGAAGAAGTGGAAACGATCAACAAATATGGTGGTGCTTTGAAAGCTGCTATTGGTATTCCTGAAGAAGAATTGCGTAAAGCTGCTAAGTCTGCTGTTTGCAAAATCAACATCGACTCAGACTCTCGTCTGGCTATGACTGCTGCTATCCGTAAGACTTTCGCTGAAAAACCGGCTGAATTCGACCCACGTAAGTATCTGGGTCCGGCTCGTGACAACATGGAAAAACTGTACAAGCACAAAATCCTTAACGTGCTGGGTTCTGACAATAAGTTGGCTGAATAATCAGAGATTATCCTTATATAATAGAAAGGCTGCAATCGTTTGACGGTTGCAGCCTTTTTTATGCTTTCACTTGTTTATTCCATTTTTTTAGCGGGTACATTTCCTCCCAAAAAGAAATCTTCTATCTTTTGTTTACTTTGAATGTCTTTCAGCCAGTTGGCAGCAGCATTGTAGTAATTCTTAGTGTCTAAGACGAGTTCACCTTTTTCGTTTAGTTTCGCTTCTTCTTCCTTCTCTTCCTTCGGACGTGTTTTTAAGAATGTTTCCAGGCAGCGTTCGGTGTTTTTCTTATCTTTCAGCGAATAGAAATAGATGAATGCCATATCATACAATAACTTATGATTTTGCTTGTCGTATTTCCGATAACGTTCTCTGATAGATTCAATCTGCTCTTTGGGCATCTCTGCCATTTTGTAGCAGTCGGTCATGCCTATATAGAGCCGCGTCATGTTACTGTCTTTAGGAATGCTCAGGTCAATTGCCTTCTCAAGATACTCTACACCTGACTTTTTCCATGAAGTCTTGGCGCAGGCACGCCCGAGATAATAGAGTAGATTTACGTTTTCAGGATCATATTTTCGGGCGGCTTCCAGAAAGTCATGTGCTTCGTAGTATTTCTCTTCCGCATAATAACTGATGCCCAGATAATAGCAGGTATGGAAGGAACTGTCGCCTTGACTCACCAGATATTCATAACGTTGAATGGCAGTGGGATAATCCTTATTCAGGCAATATGCCAGTGCATTCTGGCGATTAACGGCGACATTGGTCGTGTCAATCCGGCGATATTTTTCTGTAGCTTCGATTGCTTCATCGAAATAAGAGCCGGCTATATTCAATGCGCCGAGTTTGGCAGCAGCAAGATAGTCGTCGGGATATTTTTCTTGTATATTATAGTAGCAACCTGTAGCAGGCAAAAATTCTTCCATACCTTCGAAACTTTGCGCTTGCAGATGCAAGGCAATGGCGGAACTGTCTTTTTCTGTCATCAGGCTACTTTCTCCTAAAGCTTCTTGAAATTTCTGCAAAGATAATAATAACCCGATGTATTGAATACGTACATATTTATTTTCCGGATTCAGATCGAGTGCTTGCTCATAATATTTTAGTGCTTGTTGATTCTTGGCTAATGACCGGCAGCATTCGGCTGCCTCAATGTATGCACGGGTATTGGCTGTATCGTTGGCTATGATTTCCTGATAAGTGGAAAGTGCTTCCGCGTTCAGTCCAAGTCCCCGTTGTGCTTTACCTTTTTGCAAGAGTAGGGGAATGGTGGTTTTTTCTTTGGCGATGAGAATGAGTGCTGTCTCATAATCGTAGTCTGCTATTGCTTCCTGAATATGATTTATACGTTGCGCCATCAATATGGTGGTGGTACAAAGGAGGGTGAGAAGAATAATCCGTTTCATAAATCTTTATTTTAGTGTGTCGTAACAAAGACGCAAGATGCTAAAAAATATTGTAATTACGAATTATTCGTAGCGTTTTTGGAATAGATTAACGGAATGATAAGAGAAGATAACACAGTGAAACTCAGAATAAAGGATTGTATACCGTATAAAAAATGCGGATATTGCCGTTTTATATGCAATATCCGCATCCAGTATTTTGTCCCGGTCTCCGAATGGAAACCCGGCAGGACTATCTTGCTTCCTTACATTAAGAATCCTAACAGGATACCGGCGGCAACAGCTGAACCGATTACACCTGCTACGTTCGGACCCATAGCATGCATCAACAAGTAGTTGGTAGGATCGTATTCCAGACCGATAACTTGTGAGATACGTGCAGAGTCGGGAACAGCAGATACACCTGCGTTACCGATCAACGGATTGATCTTATTATCTTTCTTGAGGAAGATGTTGAATATCTTAACGAACAACACGCCTGAAGCGGTAGCAATGATAAATGACAATGCACCCAGAGCAAAGATCTTGATAGAATCGAGTGTCAGGAACTCAGATGCCTGAGTAGAAGCACCTACTGTCAAACCTAATAAGATAGTGATCGTATCAATCAACGGACCGCTGGCTGTATTGGCCAGACGACGGGTTACACCACTTTCTTTCAACAGGTTACCGAAGAACAGCATACCCAACAGAGGCAGACCGGAAGGAACCAGGAAGCAAGTCAGCAACAGACCGATAATCGGGAAAATCACTTTCTCTGTGTGAGAAACGGCACGTGGCGGTCTCATGCGGATCACACGTTCGTGTTTGGTGGTGAGCAGACGCATGATAGGTGGCTGTATCACCGGAACTAACGCCATATAAGAGTAGGCGGATACCGCAATGGCTCCCATTAAGTTAGGTGCAAGTTTGGACGAAAGGAAGATGGCCGTCGGACCGTCTGCACCACCGATGATACCAATAGCACCGGCTTGCATCGGGTCAAAGCCCATTTCCAATGCGATCATATATGCACCGAAGATACCAAACTGAGCAGCTGCACCGATCAGCATCAACTTCGGATTGGAGATCAGTGCCGAGAAGTCAGTCATAGCACCGATGCCCAAGAAGATGAGCGGCGGATACCAGCCGGATGTTACTCCCTGATACAATATGTTCAATACAGAACCTTCTTCATATATACCGACTTTTAGTCCGGCATCCATATTGAAAGGTATGTTACCGATCAGGATACCGAATCCGATAGGAATTAACAACATCGGTTCGAACTCTTTGGCTATAGCCAAATAGATGAAGAACAAACCAACGAGGAGCATCACGACATGGCCAATTGTCGCATTGGCAAATCCCGTATAAGTCCAGAAGTCGGCAAGGTTATTTCCTAAAAAGTTAATAAAATCTCCCATATTATTCAATAATTACGAGGTCATTACCTTCAAGAACAGAATCTCCCTTGTTGACATTGATGGCAGTCACTTTGCCGTCTTTGTCTGCATTGATATTGTTTTCCATTTTCATGGCTTCCAATATAATGATAGTTTGGCCTTTCTTCACTGTATCACCTACATTTACTTTGATGTCAAGGATAACGCCTGGCAGTGGGGACTTGACACCCGATTTGCCGGTAGAAGGAGCTGCTGGTTTCACTACTTGGGTAGTCGGTGCAGCCGGTGAGTTAGGTAAAGGACGCACTACTGCCGGTTTGGGAGTCGTTTTCGGTTGTTTCTCCATTTCTACTTTGTAATGCGTACCGTTCACTTCTACATGAGCGATATTATCTTCAATATCTCCGATGGTTACTTTATATGAGTTACCGTTGATTTTATATTTATATTCTTTCATCGTTTTATCTTTTTAGGGAATGATTTACTTTCTGTTAGGATTTTCACGCAAGGTGTAAATCTTCGAGCTCCACGGTGAATAACTGCGTTTCACGCGAGTGATGGTCAGTACCGTTTCTTCTACATCGTGCACCTCATCCTGCATCTCGTGTAGCGCCATAGAAATTGCAGCATAAACTTCACCCGGAGCTTGTGAAAGCTCTTTCGCCTCGACTTTGTCGATGCCTTTAGCCTTCATCGCATTGCGTTTGCTCAAATTGACCGCAACCTTACCTACAACTTTGAAAGCAATGAAGAGAAGAATCAATCCGCAAAATACTACACTCATGGCCGAAATAGACATACCAATGCCGGCAGAGTCATGTTCTTCGAATTTTTCCATCTTAGCATTGCTGTTAAGAGTCTTATTGTTGGTGCTCGGGGTTACATATTTATCACTGCTTCCACCTTTCACTTCCCAGTCAGCTACTCCGTCGCTTACGCGTGCGTAAGATTGGTCAGGTCCCAGTGCATTTGCCGGAACTACGATCTGGTCAATTATATTTCTGCCGGAATCAAAAAGACCGATCCAGTTGGCTGTTTCAGGATTCAGTTTGAAGCTGGTGTGGAAAGTACCACGATTGGGCTCGCCATCTGCCCAAAACAGAGCGTGTTGGCGTGGTTTCACCAAAGTTAGTACATCACCTTTCGGGATAAAATAGGTAATTGTATCACCCGGCTGACTGCTCACCTTCAGCAAGCAACCTGCCAAGTCTGCACTACCGTATGATCTGTTGAATATTTCAATCCATGCACTGTGCAAACCGTAGTCATCCTGAAAGTTATTTTGATTGTCTATCAGGACTTCGTTCAGCATTAGCTTATTGTTTGACTTTTGCTCACCGCAGGAAGTCAATCCAATCAGCAACAGTAAAGAAAAGAATATTCCGATTTTGGTTTTGTTCATAATCGTTCTTGTTTTAATGTGAAAAGTTAGATTACAACGGAATATTACCATGTTTCTTTGCTGGGTTAGACAGTTTCTTTGTCTGTAACTGCTGCAAAGCACGGATAACACGGAAACGAGTGTTACGTGGTTCGATTACATCATCAATGTAACCATATTTGGCAGCATTATAAGGGTTAGCAAACAGTTTTGTATATTCTGCTTCTTTTTCGGCAAGGAACTGAGCCGGATTTTCCTGTTCTTTTGCTTCACGTGCGTACAATACTTCTACTGCGCCGGCACCACCCATTACAGCGATTTCTGCTGTCGGCCATGCATAGTTCATATCACCACGAAGTTGTTTACAACTCATTACGATGTGAGAACCACCATAGGATTTACGCAATGTGATAGTTACTTTAGGTACAGTAGCTTCGCCATAAGCATACAGCAACTTAGCACCATGAAGAATAACGCCATTGTATTCCTGGCCTGTTCCCGGAAGGAATCCCGGTACGTCTACCAGCGATACAATAGGAATATTGAAAGCATCGCAAAAACGAACGAAGCGTGCGCCTTTACGGGATGCGTTACTGTCAAGTACACCGGCAAGATACTTAGGCTGATTAGCCACGATACCTACCGACTGGCCGTTGAAACGGGCAAAACCGATAATAATATTTTTGGCGTAATCTTTCTGGATTTCCAGGAATTCACCATTGTCCACGATAGCGCTGATTACTTCGTACATGTCATACGGTTTGTTAGGACTATCAGGAATAATATCGTTCAGAGAATCTTCCAGACGATCGATTGGATCTGTGCAATCCACGTATGGAGCTTCTTCAAGATTATTTTGAGGAATATAGCTTAGCAATGTGCGGATCAATGCCAGACCTTCTTCTTCTGTTTTTGCAGTGAAATGAGTAACGCCCGATTTGGTAGAGTGAACGCTTGCTCCGCCGAGGTTTTCCTGGCTTACGTCCTCACCGGTAACAGTTTTCACTACTTTCGGACCTGTAAGGAACATGTAGGAAGTACCTTCCATCATCAGTGTGAAGTCAGTCAGTGCCGGAGAATAAACGGCACCACCGGCACAAGGACCAAAGATACCGGAAATCTGTGGAATGACACCCGAAGCAAGGATATTGCGCTGGAAGATTTCTGCGTAACCTGCCAAAGCGTTAATACCTTCCTGGATACGTGCACCACCCGAGTCGTTGATACCGATACAAGGAGCACCCATCTTCATTGCCTGATCCATAATCTTACAGATCTTCAGTGACATAGTTTCCGACAGTGAACCTGCAGTAACGGTAAAGTCCTGTGCAAAAAGATATACGAGACGACCTTCGATAGTACCGCAACCGGTAACTACACCATCACCCGGATAGTGTTTTTTCTCCATGCCGAAGTTCGTGCATCTGTGCTCAACGAACATGTCCATTTCTTCGAAGCTACCCTCATCCAACAGCATGGCTATACGCTCACGCGCTGTGTATTTCCCTTTTTCATGTTGCTTCGCAATTGCTTTTTCGCCGCCTCCGATGCGTGCAACGGCACGGCGTTCAATAAGCTCTTTAATTTTTTCAAGTTGATTACTCATGAGTTCTTGTTGTTTTTTTAGAGTTTATGATTAGTGTTCGCAGAGTTCTGTCAGCACACCCAGTGTTGATTTCGGGTGAAGGAAAGCGATATTCAGACCTTCGGCACCTTTACGGGGAGCCTTGTCAATCAGGCGGATTTCTTTGCTTTCTGCTTCTGCCAAAGCATTAGCTACGCCATCTTCTACGGCAAATGCTACGTGATGAACACCTACACCTTTGTTTTCAATAAATTTGGCAATGGTACTTTCGGGGCAAGTCGGTTCCAACAATTCGATTTTTGTTTCACCTACCTTTAAAAAAGCGGTTCTTACTTTTTGATCTTCTACTGTCTCGATGTTGTAACATTTCAGACCTAATACGTTCTCGTAGTAAGGAAGGGCTTCTTCGATGCTTTTAACAGCAATGCCCAGATGCTCAATGTGTGAAATCTTCATAACTATATTTTTTATATGGTTTAATTATGTGCTTATATGGCATAAAACAGCACAAAGAAAGACATTTCTTGTCTAATAAAGAAATATTTCAGCATTTAATTATTGGGGAATAAAGCATAAAAAATGCTCCGGATGGATGCTAAAGATGGGTTTTGTAATCTTGAGATTACATTTAGACATAAAATTTGACCAAAAGATTATTCAGCCATGTCCAGCTGATGCGGAACCAACGGCGGGTACTACTTTGTTTGCCTCCGAATCGGAGCACAAAATCGCGATAACCGTGCTTGCGGAAAGGAAGTCCTACATCCATAAACTCCATGTGGCGGAATCCCCGTTCATGGGCATCTTCAAGTGCTTTCCACACGGCCAGTATGCCGGGCGATTGCAGTGCGTATGTCTTTCGCATTCCTCCCGAAAACCAGATAAAGGCATTGTCTCCGGAGTATATGCAGACGGAACCACCGATAATTTTTTCTTTGTATTTTACTATGAATATTTTTGCCTGCTTGCCTTTGATAAGCATGCTGTTCATATGGCGGAAAAAGTCATTGGCAGGGAAGTATCTCCGTATCCGTGAAGAATAAACCTTGTGCAACATTCGAGAGAATTCCTTAATTTCTTCCACCGTATGAGCTTCTTCTACTTTCGCTCCGTTTTTGAGTCCCTTTTTGATTTGCCGGATACGAGACGGGCTGAAACGATCTTCTGCTTTCTGTGTACTGTGCAGAGAATTGCGGACACGCAGCCAGTTGACCGGGAAAAAGTCGTTCTTCCGAAAAAAACGATAGCCGAACATTGAATTATCCAGATTGCGAAATTCAATAAGAATACAGGTGCGCGACGCTTCCTGAGTAAGATGTTCCAGCATTTCACCGAAAATTTCTTCTTCTTTCTCTTTACTTGCCGGGAGAGAGTTGTTCAGAAATTCGCCTGCACCATATACTACACATTGTTTGACAAGGGAGGAGGGGAGCCACTTTTTGGTCTTGCGTATGGCAGCAAGCAGACGTGCCACCGGTCTGCCTTTTTCTGTCGCCACTATCAGCAGTGGAGTGTACCCTGGAGTCGATTCATAGATCTGAAACAACTCCTTGGAATGGAATGTGTTATTCCCCGGTAAGTCGGGAATATCTTTTCCGCGGTAATATGTCGTTAGTTTAAGTGGCATCCAATTACAAATTTACACTTTTTATTCTTCATTCAACAAAAAAAAAGAGATTTTGTTGGTTTACCCTAAAGTTTGTCTTTTTGTTCTCTTCATATATTTGAGGAAAAAAGGAGTTGGAAAAGCGAATTTTCGTATTATTGCCATCTTTTTGTGAGTACAGAAGTAAAATGGAAACGTCTATGTAAAAGATTTACTCTAATTGTATTTTACTAAACAAAGAAAATTAATATTAACTTTAAATTAAGACGAATGAGAGAGAATGCATTTGTTGAAGCTTGGAAGACACAGCATAGACGCGTTTCCATGATTTTGGGGTTGACTTTATTGTGTGCCCCCTCTGCCATATCTGCTTATGCAGAAAATGGAGTGAATGATACTACCGTGCAAGCCGTCATGCAAACAAAGACTGTGAAAGGAACTGTCTTGGATGAAAATGGAGAACCGTTGATTGGTGTTTCTATTGTGGTGAAAGGTACGAGCACAGGTACAATTACTGATTTTGATGGTAAATTTTCGATTAATCTTCCGGCTGGAAGTAAAGAATTGGTTGTTTCTTATATAGGATATAAAGAGCAAACTGTTGCAGTGACCGGAAATGCACCGCTGAATCTAAAGATGGTGCCAGATACACAAGCTTTGGATGAGGTCGTAGTTATTGGTTATGGTGCAGTGAAGAAACGTGATTTGACAGGTGCTGTGGCTTCTGTAAAATCGGAAGATATTACCATGAATCCGGGAGTGAATCCGATGGATGCGTTGCAAGGTAAAATTGCAGGTCTGGACATCACTAATTCTTCCGGTCAGGCGGGTTCGTCACCAACAGTTCAGTTGCGTGGTACCCGTTCTTTACAGTTGGATGATGATGGTAATATTTCTTCCAGTGCATTCAAACCGACTTATATTATTGATGGCATGCCGGGTGATATTGCTACATTGAATCCCAATGATATTGAATCTATTGAAGTATTGAAAGATGCTTCTTCTACCGCTATCTACGGTTCAAGTGGTGCAAATGGTGTTATTATTGTGACAACAAAAGGAGCTAAGAGTGGAAAGCCGGTCATCAATTTCAATGCTTATGCCGGAACTACTTTGGGTGCCCGAGTTCCTAAAATGCGTACAGGTGACTCATATCTTAATTATATAAAAGATTCATATAAGCCTGTCGGTACTACGAATGAGGAAGAAATTTTTGGTGAAAGATATGATGCTATCAAAAATAACCAATGGGTAAATTGGGGAGATGAAGTTTTACATTCAGGTTTGAAGCAGAACTATAGTATTTCTGTAGCAGGGGGGACTGAGAAGACGAAAGCTTATTTCTCACTAAACTACACTGATGAGAAGAGTATGTACGAAAATGATAACTACAAAGTATACTCTACCCGTGTCCGTATAGATCAGGAAATCAATAAGTGGATTAATGCCGGTATTAATGTTCAGGCATCTTTCTCCAACAAGAATTCGCGGAATGCGGTTTTAGAAAGAGCGTTGTTCTCTACACCTTTGGGCGTTCCTTACAATGAAGATGGTTCTATCACAGAATTCCCGATTCCCGGTTCATCATCAGACCCGAATCCATTGGCAGATGAACAGGATGGGGTTTATAAGAACAATACAAAAGCAGGAAAGGCGTATGTTGACGCTTATCTTGAATGGAAACCGGTAAAAGGTTTATCTGTTAAGTCTCAACTTGGTGGCAGTTATTCTCAATCCCGTTCAGGTAAATTTATGGGAGAAGGTTCTTATAATGTGTTGAAAGGTAGTACGGTTGCGTATGGTGAAGCTACCAATAAGACAGGTTATAATTATAAATGGGAAAATATCGTTGCTTACCACAATACTTTTAATAAAGATCATGATCTGACTGTGACAGGTGTTACCTCCTGGAATTATAATCAGAGTGAGGAGTATTATGTCTATGGTGAGAATCCGGCAACGAATGATATGTTGTGGTATGCATTACAGAATGCTGATAATAAGAAACTGAGCAGCAAATATCTGATGTCCAAAGGAATGGGCTTTATCGGACGTGTCAATTACTCATATAAAGGTAAATACTTGTTCTCTGCTTCCGGTCGTTATGAAGCAGATTCTCGTTTGTCAAAGGACAACAGATGGAATCTGTTCCCTGCTGTTTCCGTAGGCTGGAGAATTTCAGATGAAGCATTCATGGCTGGAACAAAGAACTGGCTGGATAACTTGAAATTGCGTGTCGGTTATGGTGTTGCCGGAACTACTGCCGGTATCGCTGAGTATAGCTCAATGGCATCTTTGGAAAATGTAACTACTTCTTTGGGTGGTATGACTGTTCCGTCAGCTAAATTTACGGAATATATTACTAACCGCAATCTAACTTGGGAAAAGACCCATGACTTGAATATTGGTATTGATGCCAGCTTTCTAAATAATCGTATTGATCTGACATTGGATTTATATAAGACAAAGACAACGGATGTTATTCTTTCGCAAGCATTGCCAACTTCTATTATGGGTAATTATAACGGCAGTACTCCTTATAAAATGAATAAGAATGCTGCTGAAACAGAAAATCGTGGTATTGAAATGGCTCTTAATACCCGCAATATTGTGAAGAAGGACTTCACTTGGAGTTCAACAGTGACATTTACTGCTAACAAAGAAAAAATAAAATCTTTGATTGATGGGCAGGATATGATGTTCAATGCAAAGAAGGGGGACATGGTGTTTAAAGTAGGTGAGGGAGTCGGTTCTTTCTATAAATATAAGGTACTTGGTATTTGGCAGTATAGCGAAAAAGAAACTGCCGCTTTGTTCGGGTGCGAACCGGGTGATATTAAGCTGGATTTACCTAGTGTGAAAAAAGACGGAAATGGTTACTACTATATGAATCCTGAAGGAGAGCGCGTTGATATTACTGCAGAAAACCCCTACAGTGTGCGTGCGGATTATGACCGTCAGGTAATAGGGCGTAATACTCCGGACTGGACGCTGGGTTTCAAAAACAACTTCAGGTACAAAGACTTTGATTTGTCTATCTTCCTTTACGCACGTTGGGGGCAGATGATGAACTATGGTAGTGTAATAGGTAAATATTCACCTAATCCGGATTATAACATTCCTACTTATTTTACTTACTATGATAAGACAATCGAGGCAGATCAGAATGTTTTGTTCTATGCTATTGACCAGACTAAGGATAGAAGTGCGTATGAGGGATATGATTCTATGTATTATGTGGATGGTTCATTCTTTAAACTGAAAAACGTAACATTAGGCTATACGCTGCCTGGTAAACTTACAAAACGTTTTGGTATCAGTAACTTGAGAATTTATGCGACAATGACCAATCTGTTTACTTATTCGCCAAGCAAATATGTGAAGAATTACGACCCGGAAATGAACGGCAGCATTAACTTCCCATTGTCTCGTGATTGCATATTTGGTCTTAATTTAACTTTCTAAAAAATAGCAATATGAAAAAGATATATAGTTTAGTTCTACTTGTTGCCGGAGTTTTTTCTTGGGGCTCTTGCAGTCTTGATGAAGTGAACCCCAACAACTCGGGGCAGTTCTCCGATGGTTCTTATACATTGGAAACTTATAAGGCATTTACTAACTCGTGTTATACAGCCTTGATCAATAATATCTATCAAAGTAGTGATTACCTGGTTTGTACCGAAGCGGGTACTGATATTTGGGAAGAACCGAAATCGGGTTCCAGTTATCAACGTTACCATAGTTATAACGGCATGAAAACCGATGATAGCTATTATTATAAAGTGTGGCAATATTCTTATCTGTGCATTAATAGCTGTAATATTGTAATTGATGGAGCAGAGAATGTAACAGGAGATGAGAATGATATCAAAGAATGTGTGGCACAGGCCAGATGTCTGCGTGCTTACTATTATATGAATCTTGTGGAACAGTTTGGCAATATCGATTTGCAGTTGAAAGCTGCTGACAGTGAGAATATTTCTTTTGCGGCTCATCGTTCCACCGTCCCCGAAATTTATGCTGCTATTATCGAAGACTTGAAATTTGCCGTAGAGAATTTACCCGTAAGTTTCAGTGACTACTATAGTCGTGTTACGAAGAAATCGGCTATGGGATTATTGGCCCGTGCATACATTAATGGTGCCGGCTATGATTTGAAAGATACCGATGGAGTCAGCTTTCTGGAAAAAGCTTATGATACAGCAACAACCATGATTAATAACAAAGCGACTTATGAGTGGTATATGCATCCCACCTTTGCCGATGTATTCAATGAGAATAATAATCGTGACAATAAAGAAGCCTTGTTTATTGCTGCGGGTGCTGAAAGAAATTCAGATGCTTACACTAATGGTAACTACTCACAGAGTGAAATGTTCCGTCATTTCTTACCTTCTTTAGGAACGTATACGGATTTGGGATTGGTAGACAAAACTTCAAACTTTGTTTATGGTCGTCCTAATAGTAATATCTTCTTGCCTTCCAAATACCTGATGGACTGTTTTGCGGCTGATATGAATGACACTCGTTTTCGTTATTCATTTATCTCTGCTTACTCGTCTTATTCCATACCGGCATGGGGGGCCACTTATGAGTATGGAGGTTCTGCGTGTGCTAAAGAAATCACAAGCACGCTTGCTACTAAGTTTGGTATTCCGGCATCTAATATAGGCAAGAAAGTGTATCCTCATTTTAATTTAGAATCCAATAGTACAAATGACGCTAATTACTGTCAGTTGGCTATCTGGAATACAGATGGAACAGCTAAAACTACTCAGGAGAAAACAGAAGGTAACATCCTTCATCCTGCCCTGCCTTTAGATCCGGCTGAGGCTCATCAATATGCCATTTATTGTTCTTTGAAGACTTTGACAGAAGAGGAAAAAACTCAATATCCGGGCTTGGTTCTTAATGTATATGACTTATATGATGAGAATGGTACGGCACGTGCTACTTATGATAAACCTAGTACGGGTAGTTCATTGTGGTTGTCTATCTATCCGGCTCTTTCAAAGTTCAATATGCCGGGTAATAAATTTGTAGGTGCAAATGTTCAGAAAAAAACGATTGATGTGATGATAATGCGTATGGCAGAGGTTTACCTGATTGCAGCCGAAGCGTCTGTTCGTCTGAATAAGGGGGATGCTGCAGGATATATCAATGTACTCCGTACGCGTGCCGGTGCCGGTACTGTAAGTGAGTCACAGGTTGACCTGAATTATGTTTTCGATGAGTATGCCCGTGAGCTTTGCGGTGAGTGTTCCCGTTGGTATTTGCTGAAACGTAACGGAGCTTTTGAAACTCGCTTGGCTAGCTACAACAAACGTGCTGCTGAAAGCTTTAAGAAAGATTTCTATCTGCGTCCTATTCCTACCAAGTATCTGGAGGCTATTAATAATCCGGCAGAGTTTGGTCAGAATCCTGGTTATTAGTCTATTACTTAATAATCGATTATAAATAATAAAGCCGGACAGGAATTATTCTTGTCCGGCTTTATTATTTATGCATACTTTTTCTTATTTTTGCGTATCAACAAAACATTTCTAAAAGCGTTACGATTATGTTAGATGAAATACTTGCTTATAACAAACAGTTCGTTGAGAACAAAGGATATGAAAAGTATATTACCAATAAATATCCTGATAAAAAAATAGCGATCTTATCTTGTATGGATACCCGTTTGACAGCATTGCTTCCTGCTGCACTGGGCATTAAAAACGGAGACGTGAAAATGATCAAAAATGCGGGAGGTGTTATTTCCCATCCTTTCGGCAGCGTCATTCGTAGTTTACTGGTTGGCATCTTTGAGCTGGGTGTGGAAGAAATAATGGTGATTGCTCATTCGGACTGTGGTGCATGCCATATGCATAGCGAAGAAATGCTCGAAAAGATGAAGGCGCGTGGCATTAAAGCTGATTATATTGATATGATGCGTTTCTGTGGAGTCGATTTTCACAGTTGGCTGGATGGGTTTGAAGATACCGAAAAGTCTGTAAGGGGTACTGTCGATTTTATCGTACGCCATCCTTTGATTCCGTCAGACGTGAAGGTTTATGGATTTATTATAGATTCTACTACCGGAGAATTAACTCGTATTGTATAGGAAAGTTATTGTTCTGGTTCCGTTGAAAGTGGCCTGTGATTATGGTGACGCTATCCTGTTGTGATACCGTCACTATAAGCGTCGGATAGCGTCACTATGTCTGCCTCATAGCGTCACTATCCTGAGTACAAAAAAATAAGGCAGCTTTTTATCGGCTGCCTTTATCTTTCTGCGGTTATATACTCTCTTTGACTCATGCACTCGTTTGTAACAAACGGGGTGCCCGTGTTCTTTAATTTCTGCTTCACGGTTGGCTTTACGATTCGCTTTAATGTAATCGTCTTGTGTAATTCGTTTTTTCATAATGAATATATTTCTCAGTGCAAAGATACAATTTCATTTCTGATTACGGTTGGTTTGCGTTATCTTTGCATACATAAATCAAATGAAAACGGAAATAATATGGAAAATTTCAGTGAACTGATAAAGAATCGCCGTAGTATGCGCAAATTTACTGATGAGGAGTTGACTCAGGATGAGGTCGTAGCTTTGATGAAGGCTGCCTTGATGTCACCTAGCTCCAAGCGCAGTAATAGCTGGCAGTTTGTAGTAGTCGATGATAAAGAAATGCTGAAAGAACTGTCTCATTGCAAGGAACAGGCCTCTTCTTTCATCGCAGACGCTGCTTTGGCTATTGTCGTGATGGCAGATCCGTTGGCGAGTGATGTCTGGATTGAAGATGCTTCTATTGCTTCCATCATGATACAGTTGCAGGCGGAAGATTTAGGATTGGGCAGCTGCTGGGTGCAGGTTCGCGAGCGTTTCACCGCTACAGGAATGCCTTCAGATGAATTTATTCATGGAATTCTGGATATTCCTTTACAGCTTCAGATTCTTTCCGTAATTGCTATCGGGCATAAAGGGATGGAACGTAAACCATTCAACGAAGAACATCTCCAATGGGAGAAAATTCATATCAATAAGTTCGGAGGAAAATAACGATGGGAGCTGTCAAAGCCAATAATAATAAAGATACTTATAAGGCAACTGCCGTCACCTTTATTGTCATCGGAACTCTTTTTCTGATCAATAAACTACTTCCTTTCGCCTCTATCGGTTTGTCTTGGGTGATGAATAAGGACAATTTATTGTTGTATGCCTCTATTTGTTTTTTGATATTCAAACGCGATAAGTCGGTTGGTTTTGTGCTGTTGGGACTTTGGTTGGTGATGAATATCGGTCTGGTGATGTCATTGCTGGGTTCATTGTCCGGCTATCTGTTGCCACTGGCATTATTGATCATCGGAATTATTTTATTTTGGGTCTCAAAACGTTGAAGAAACAATGAAAAGAAGTATAGAAGATACACCTATTGTGTTTCTCGGTGCCGGAAATCTGGCGACTAATCTGGCAAAAGCACTTTACAGGAAAGGATTCCGTATTGTGCAGGTATACAGTCGGACAGAGGAATCGGCACGTACCCTGGCCGATGAGGTAGAAGCAGAATATATTACCGACTTAAAGGAGGTTTCGAAAGAAGCAAGATTATATATTATTTCATTGAAAGATGCCGCTTTCGTAGAACTTTTGCCTCAAATAACTGAAGGGAAACAACATGCACTGTTGGTACATACAGCAGGCAGTATCCCGATGAACATTTGGGAAGGTTATGCGGAGCGTTACGGAGTATTTTATCCCATGCAGACATTTAGCAAACAACGGGCGGTTGACTTTCGGGAAGTACCTTTCTTTATTGAGGCCAAAAGGCCGGAGGACGTCGAATTGTTGAAAGCTGTTGCCGGTACGCTCTCTGAAAAGGTGTACGAAGCCGATTCCGAGCAGCGCAGGAGCCTTCATCTGGCTGCGGTCTTTACTTGTAACTTTACGAATCACATGTATGCCCTCGCTGCCGAACTGCTGGAAAAGTATCATTTGCCTTTTGATGTGATGCTTCCTCTGATTGACGAGACGGCACGTAAAGTACATGAACTGCCTCCTTGTGATGCGCAGACCGGACCGGCTGTACGTTACGACGAGAATGTGATCAATAAACATCTTTCTATGCTGGAAGACACTCCGGCATTGCAGGAAATTTATAAATTAATGAGTAAAAGTATCCATGAGCACCATCAATTATGATCTATCCCGTATCAAAGCGCTGGCTTTTGATGTGGACGGGGTCCTGAGTTCGACAACAGTTCCGCTGCATCCTTCCGGAGAACCGATGCGTACAGTAAATATCAAAGACGGCTATGCCATCCAACTGGCGGTAAAGAAAGGGCTTCATATTGCTATCATTACCGGTGGGAGGACAGAAGCGGTACGTATCCGTTTTGCAGCATTAGGAGTAAAGGATTTGTATATGGGCTCTGCCGTTAAAATCCATGATTACCGTGACTTCCGTGATAAATACGGCTTGTCTGATGACGAAATACTCTATATGGGTGATGATGTACCAGATATGGAAGTGATGTGTGAGTGCGGGCTGCCTTGTTGTCCTAAAGATGCTGTTCCGGAGGTAAAGTCGGTTGCAAAGTATATATCTTATGCAGATGGCGGTCGTGGTTGCGGTCGTGATGTGGTGGAGCAAGTGTTGAAAGCTCATGGTAAATGGATGGCAGAAGATGCCTTCGGTTGGTAAATAACTAAATTGTAACTGAAAACATGCTTGAAAATTTAGATAAGTATCAGATTATATTAGCCTCCAACTCTCCCCGTCGGAAAGAATTGATGTCAGGCTTGGGGGTAGACTATGTGGTCAGAACATTGCCGGATGTGGACGAATCATATCCTGCCGATCTGTCCGGCGCTGAGATACCGGCATATATTTCCCGTGAAAAGGCAGACGCTTACCGGGCCATTATGCAACCGGGAGAACTGCTGATTACGGCAGATACCATTGTCTGGCTGGATGGAAAAGTACTTGGAAAGCCGGAAGGCAGGGAAGGAGCCGTTGAAATGCTTCGTTCTTTATCCGGTAAATCGCATCAGGTTTTTACCGGTGTTTGTCTCACGACCACTGAATGGCAGAAGAGTTTTACAGCTGCATCTGATGTGGAATTTGATGCCTTGTCCGAAGAAGAAATTCAGTATTATGTGGATAAGTATCAGCCTATGGATAAAGCGGGAGCTTATGGGGTGCAGGAATGGATCGGATATATAGGGGTAAAGTCTATTTCCGGCAGCTTCTACAATATAATGGGACTCCCCATACAGAAACTGTACGGGGAGCTGAAGAAATTATAATAAATCCAACATTAACGGGATATCCTCTTCTTGAATACCTTGTTTGAGAAGAGCTTCCTCGTCTTTCCGGAACATTTCCAGGAAGCGTTCACGGTTTCCATTGGCCGTAATTGACTTACCATATAAAGCGGCTGCTTTCTGGATATCTCCCATTGCCCAAGCGACATGTCCGGCGTTCATATAGTCGATGGCCAATGGCTTCTGTCCGATGATTTTTTCGTAATATTTCATTGCTTGTTCGTACTTCCGGCTGATGAATGAACACCATCCGATACCACGCCATGCTTTTATACAATTGCTTTCGATGAAATCCAGTTTGAAAAAATAATTGGCTGCTTCTTCGTATTGACCGAGTTCAGCCAGGCAACTGCCGATGTGGAAAATAACATTGGTGCTTTCCGGTGTAGCTTCTTCCACCTTTTTATAGTAGCTCAGTGCTGCCTGATAATTTCGGTTTAGCCGGTAACAGATAGCCAGATGGCGGTTGTTCCAAATATTATCCGGTTTCAATGTATCTGCTTTCAGATAAGCATCGATGGCTTCTGCATACTTCTTGTTTTTTTGCAGAGCATATCCCAGTTTCTGATAATATTCCGCACCTCTTCCTTTCAGTGCTCCGATCGTTTCCATTTCCTCATACACTTCTATCGCTTCATTCCAACGTTCTTTCTTTAAATAGAAATCAGCAATCGGGAATAGGATATATTCATTATACAGTACGTTATTAAGTGCAGGAATGTGATGCAAATCGAGTTTCTCTTTGAAGATATCTCTGAACTCATGACGGCGTACGCTAAGTTTGAAGAAACGGTACAGATCGTGCAGATATTGATTGCTGACTGTTCCCGGTCGTTCATTGAATTTCTTCATTGTTTCCGCGTTCGATTTTTCAGACAGTTCCGCCACTTGTTGCTCTCCAAGTTGACTCAGCATCATGTCTTGTTGAGCTTTAGGCAGCTGCCGGATCGTAAAGAAGAGTGAATATTTATCGCTGTTACTGAAAAATCCTGATTGGAGAATTAAATCCAGTAATGTGTTTTTTTCGTTTCCTTCCTGTTTTAGTTGTTTGATGACATCAGACTGTTGCTTACTGAATGGGTAAAACCAATTCTGTACTTCCCGAAAAAACGGATAGCTTTTGAGTGCCGCAAATGTACTCATATATACATCGGCCCCTTCCAGTTGCAATTCATTCATTTCGCGCAATTTGTCTCCCAGACCCGACTGTTCGAAAGCATCCGCCCAATCCGGGTTCTTGTCATCATTCTCTTCCTCATTCTCCTCAAAGCCGAATCTCATGTTTCGCATAGACGAAACATTCTTCAACATCTCGGGAATGATTTCTTCTCTCATTTTCTTGTCTATCTTTTCCGTTTCCTGACATAATAACATCTGGTGATAGATGCGTGCCACATCCTCTTGGAAGGAAGAAATCTCATCCATGAACTCAACCCTTTTGATCAGGTCGGGGTAGAGGGAAAGACGGTTTCTATAGATATGGAAAATGAAAATCACACCTACCAGTGCACGTTGGCTGGCATTGACGTCCGGGTGGCGGTAAGCGTCTAGCAACCACATAACTTTACGCAAGTCAAAGCATTCCATCAGACTTAATGTAACAGCACTGATAAACAGGCACAGGTCGTTCACCGGCAACAGTTCGGAGATAAGCATGGATTGTGCATCCTCTTCCTCTTCAGGAGTCCATGAACTGTTGGTCCATGTTTGCAGAAACATAAATTTGAGTGTATCTTCATGCCGTTTCAGTACATCGTCCATTTTCTCGTCGGATAACAGCCCGCTGACTGCCAAGTCGTCATTGAATGACTCCAGCATATGCAGCAGTTTTTTTAGAGTGTATGCTGACAAATCTTCCGATCGGGGAGTACGGCGTACCTCGTGATAATATCTTGATGAGGCGTTATCCAGCATGAGCAGGCGCGAACGGTCGGCTATTTCCCATGTATCAGCCACAAGTTTTCTGTATACATTCCAGCGTTCAGGGTCATTCGCTCCCTGGCGCATATACTCCAGCATATACTTGTAGGAGGTTTGCAGCTGCTCCATACGGTTACGTAAATCCCAGTCCGGACATTGCCAGAGCAGGGACTCCAACTGCATCAGAGCTTCCTTAAGTCTTTTTTCTTCTAGTAGAGAGCGTATATAGGCGTATTGTTCATTGATCGTTTTTTCGTTCATAATGGTTCAATTATTTATATGTAATAGAACAAAAAGGATGCCAAAAAGTTAGAATCTGACTTGCACCTGTGCCTGTATCATATTAGAATCCTTCTGTCCGTCTCCTTTTTTATCACAAAAAGTATATTGTGCCTGTACACGACATCTGGGGTAAAACCAGTATTGTAGTCCGGCAATGTAATTATTTTGTTTGAAATCAGCCGCCTTGTTCGGATTGAAATAATCGAAAGAGGCAATGAAATCGAAATTTTGTACTAAACGTACGCTGCCTGTCGCATAGAATCCTTCACTTTTTACGTTTTTGTCTTTTCCTGCGAGATATTCCGTACGGAAATTGAAAGCGGAAGTCGTGACGACACCTCCCAGGCTCATACGTTTCTTTGCGTAATTTTCTCCTGTTTTGATTCCTGAATATTGCGAGTCGGCTATGGCATGCCCGGTCCCCCGAATGAAAGATCCTCCTACGGATAGCCATTTGTTAGGATACACCATCAGATTGCCGACTACATCTTTCTGACTGTTTTTATCTTTGGTATTTAGCCCCTGTCCGTTCATGACGGCAAATTTGTATTGCAGGAAATCATGAAAAAGTTTTCCGTGAATCATCATACCAATGTCTCGTCCGGAAGTCATCCCATAACATTTGTCACTACCGCTGACTCCTGCCAGATAGCAGACTGACTGCGAATAACAGTTGATCAATTCTACTGTGGTGGGAGACAACTCGTTCTCAATGGTATAAGGTACTTTAAATTCTCCGATACGTGCTGTAAGTCCGGAGAAAATCCGGTAATCCGTATATACTTCGAGCAACATGCCGCCATTGTAGAAGTCATACATAAAATCGCATGTCCATCTGTCGGTGATTTTACCGTGTGCCATGAAGATGATCCGTTTGATGTCGAATGTGTTGTCCGGATTGGCAGCGTCATCGTATGTGTACCCCAGTTGTGCATAACCGGCCAGACTGATCCGTTCTTTCAGCGTATTGACAACTTGGTTCAATGGTGTTTTCTCCTGTGCTGTGAGCGTATTCTGTATACCGGACAGAATGAACGCGATCATTGAGAGTTGTAAGAGTGTTTTTCGCATGTGACTTGTTGTTATTTGATAGTGGTTGAATTTGTTTTTATAAAAGTTGTATCTATCAGATGATGATGGTCGGAATATGTCTGAGATATCCGGTTGTTTGCTTTCAGCCAGGATACTGCTTTATCTAGGTCGTCAGCTGAGGCCCGCTCCGCTTTTCTGTAAACAGGAAGTGCGATGAGGCCGGTCAGGTTTTCCGGGACACCGATCTCTATCAATACCTGTTTCCATTCTTTTTGAGGGTGCATTTTTATATAGTCTATTCCCAGATTATATCCGGTGATTAGTAGTTCGATTTCTTTTCTTTTTTCGTTGATCGCTTTTCGGGAGAAGGCAGTAGTGGTGAAGTCAATTCCCAATTCCTGTGTACTTATCAGAGACCGGTGCCGGGCATTCATTGCAATAGAGGCTGCCGGGTCGGGGAGGAAAGATGCGTCAATCTGATCGTATTGAAGCATTTGCAGGCGGAGAGGAAGCTGGGCTATTTCCGGTTTGTTCACTTCGGCTTGGCTGATTCCTGCTTTGTTCAGTAGCTGCTCGGTTGCATATTCGATAATGGTATTGCGTGAGACAGCAATATTTCTTTCTTTGAGTTCTTGAAGTTGGTTGATGCCGTTCTCTTTGGAGACGATAAAACAGAAATAACCGTCATTCTTCAGTATGATTCCTAAGTCGGTATGGTGGATAGCCTGTTGAGTTACCGCACTGAGATAGTCAGTAATCATGCCATCTATTGATTGGGTTTGAAAAGCTGCGTCGCGGTCATTGGCGGAATTGAAAGGAAGAATGGTTATATCCAAGCCCAAAGAGTCGTAGATTCCTTGTGCTTTGGCTATGTGAAAGGGAAGTCCGTCCAGCGTCGGAAGTATTCCCAGCGTGAGTGGTTGCAATTCCGTTGAAGGCAAAAAGACACTTTCTCCTTTTTTTCTTTGGCAAGAATAAAGGAAGAAAAGGAGGATACAGAATATGAGTGCCGCTCTCTTCATGCCTGAATGGATGGATAAGGTATAAATAAGGGCAACTCTTTTCACAAAGAACTGCCCTTGTAACACTTAATAGTACTAAATCATTATTCATTAATAGCGGCGATACCCGGAAGAACTTTTCCTTCGATTGCTTCGAGCAATGCGCCACCACCTGTAGAAACATAAGATACGCCGCTAGCCAGACCAAACTTGTTGACACAAGCTACAGAGTCGCCACCACCCACAAGTGAGAAGGCACCGTTCTTAGTTGCTTCAACGATAGCTTCACCTACTGCACGTGAGCCGTGAGTGAAGTTTTCGAATTCGAATACGCCTGTAGGACCGTTCCAAAGAATAGTCTTGGATTCTTTGATTACGTTAGCGAAGATTTCTTCAGTCTTAGGACCGATGTCAAGACCTTCCCATCCGTCAGGAATTTCGTCAACAGCACAGAACTGAGTGTTAGCGTCGTTAGAGAAAGCGTCAGCGATCTTGGCGTCAACAGCCAATACAAGGTTTACACCTTTTTCTTTAGCTTTCTTGATCAGATCTAAAGCCAGGTCAAGTTTATCGTCCTCACAGATAGAGATACCGATTTTACCACCCATTGCTTTAGTAAATGTATAAGTCATACCACCTGCAATGATCAGGTTGTCTACCTTGTTCAACAGGTTTTCGATGATTTCGATTTTGGAAGAAACTTTAGAACCACCCATGATAGCTGTGAACGGGCGTTTGATGTCGTTCAATACTTTATCAACAGCTTTTACTTCTTTTTCCATCAGGTAACCAAACATCTTATTGTTGGTATCGAAGTATTTAGCGATCAGAGCTGTAGAAGCGTGTGCGCGGTGAGCTGTACCGAACGCGTCGTTTACGTAACAGTCAGCGTAAGAAGCCAATTTCTTGGTAAATTCTTTCTGGCTTTCTTTTACAGCTTTCTTTGCAGCCGCTTTTTCTTCGTCTGTAGCATCTTCAGCCAAACCTCTTGGCTTGCCTTCTTCTTCAGCATAGAAGCGAAGGTTTTCGAGCAACAGAACTTCTCCCGGTTGCAGAGCAGCAGCTTTTACTGCAGCTTCTTCGCCCATGCAGTCGTTAGCGAACTGAACTTCAACGCCCAGCAGTTCAGACAGATGTTTGATGATATGTTTCAAAGAGAATTTGTCGGCAACGCCTTTCGGACGGCCCAAGTGAGAACCGATGATGATGCTACCGCCGTCAGCCAAAATCTTCTTCAAAGTAGGAAGAGCTGCACGCATACGAGTGTCATCTGTAATGTTGAAGTTTTCGTCCAGGGGTACATTGAAGTCCACGCGAACAAATGCCTTTTTACCGGCAAAATTGAATTTGTCAATTGTCTGCATAATACTCTATTTTTATTTAAAAGTGTTTTTAATATTCTCTTTTTTGATCGACCGCAAAGTTACTATTTATTTCGGTTCCTTGCTATTAAATCGTTATTTATTCTTGGCTTTTGGTGCCTCTTTTGTAACTTTATAAGTGTTACAGAAATATTTGCACATCATTTGCAAACCGCAGGTGTCACATTTCGGGGTACGTGCCTGACAAACATAACGACCGTGTAAAATAAGCCAGTGATGGGCTATGGGAATTAAGTTTTCCGGAATATTCTTTACCAGTTCTTTCTCTACGCTGAACGGAGTCGTACAGCTGTCCGGCACCAGACCGATACGGTGACTGACACGGAAAACGTGTGTATCTACCGCCATTGCCGCTTTATTGAATACAACGGACTGAATCACATTGGCGGTCTTTCTTCCTACACCGGGGAGTTTAATCAGATCCTCCATGTTGTCGGGTACTTTGCTATTGAAGTCATTAACCAGCATTTTGGCCATCCCTACCAGATGTTTGGCCTTGTTATTCGGATAAGACACGCTCCGGATATATTCGAAAATAACTTCCGGAGTACTGGCAGCGAGAGCTTCCGGGGTAGGGAAGTCCCTGTAGAGAGGGGGAGTGATCATATTCACTCGTTTATCCGTACATTGTGCAGAGAGAATGACAGCGATCAGCAATTCATACGGATCATTATAATGTAATTCTGTTTCGGCTACAGGTACATTTTCCTGAAACCAGGCAATAACTTTTTCATAACGTTCTTTCTTTCTCATCTTAGTTTGTTTTTATGGTAGTGAGGCGTTACTTTTAATTTGAAATAAACAGCGGAGACGACTGTCAGGCAGGCACCGAAAAGATACGCTTTGTCAAACGAACAGATTTCGGCTATATACCCTCCGGTCAACATACCGATACCGATTCCTACGTCCCATGAGGTCAGGTAAGTAGAAGTGGCTGTCCCCCGCTGGTTGTTGGGAGCAAGATTCACGAACAGGGTGTTGAATGCCGGAAACATAATTCCGAATCCGATACCCATGAGCAGGGCAATTCCGAAAAACAGTATGGTACAGGCTGTATCATTCCATTGAATAAGGTACACGCAGGATGCGAGCAGGAAGAAACTGACTACAACCAGATAAAGTCCGGCGGCAATCACTTGCGTTATTTTTCCCCGGTCTACCAGTTTGCCTGAAAATATTCGGGAAATCGCCATACCAATCGCCATAAAGGTAAAGAAGAAACCTGTTTGTGTATGAATTCCTATTTCCCGGGCATACATGGCAACGTAGTTGGTGGTCATTCCGTAAGGTATGGAGAGCAGCAGCAAGCTAAGTCCCGCAGGCATTCCTTTCAATAAAATAAAACGGTCGAGTGAAATCGGCTCTCGCTTCACGGGCGGTTTATAAGGTGTTTTTACCAGACTTGCAGACAGGAATCCCAGCATACAGGAACCGAGCGCATAACAAAATATAGTGGCGAAAGAAACTCCTCCGTCATGTAAGAACAGCCCGAACATCGGCCCGATGGACATGGCGATATTATTGGTCAGTCCATAATATCCTAGTCCCTCTCCTCTGCGGGAAGAAGGCATAATATCAATAACTACTGTATTTCCGCCTACCGTGACCATGCCGAAAGAGACTCCATGAATAATTCGGAATATAATAAATAAGGTGAGCGAACCGGCAATAAGATATCCCGCAAACATCAGCATAAAGATGAAATAAGCGAAGAGATAAAGTGGCTTGCGGGCGAATGTATCCAACAGATAACCAGAAAACGGGCGAATACAAAGTGCAGCTACCGTATAACAGGAAAGCACGATGCCGATAGTGGAATTTCCAGCCTGAAAAAACTCGGATAAATAAAACGGCAAAACAGGAATCAGCAACCAGAAACCGAAGTAGAGCAGGAAGTTGGCTGCCAAGATGAAACAATAACCGGGAGTAATGAGTCTATCCTTTGCCATAATAATAAGCATTCAATTTACTAATGAAGATAATCAGTCAATGTCTTCAGTTAGTGTAATTGTTATATTGATAGAATGCCAATGTCCCGATTACCGTTTGACGGTTTTATCACGGACATTGGCACACTGGTAGATTTGCACTTAATAGGCCGCTTCGAATTCCTTTAAGAAGCGTGTATCATTTTCAGAGAACATACGAAGGTCTTTCACCTGATACTTCAGGTTAGTGATGCGCTCGATACCCATTCCGAGAGCATATCCACTGTAGACTTTGCTGTCGATGCCGTTTGATTCGAGCACGTTCGGATCTACCATACCGCAGCCGAGGATTTCCACCCAGCCGGTATGTTTGCAGAACGGACAACCTTTACCGCCACAGATGTTACAGCTGATATCCATTTCGGCACTTGGCTCTGTAAATGGGAAGTAAGACGGACGCAGACGGATTTTAGTATCCGCACCAAACATTTCTTTAGCGAAAAGCAGCAATACTTGCTTTAAGTCGGTGAATGATACGTTTTTGTCTACATACAATGCTTCTACCTGATGGAAGAAACAGTGTGCACGGTAGCTGATAGCTTCGTTACGGTATACACGTCCCGGACAGATAATGCGGATAGGAGGTTTTGAAGTTTCCATCACACGGGTTTGTACGGAAGAAGTATGAGTACGGAGCACAACATCCGGATGAGCTTCGATGAAGAATGTGTCCTGCATATCGCGTGCCGGATGATCTTCGGCAAAGTTCAGAGCCGAGAATACATGCCAGTCGTCTTCAATTTCGGGACCTTCGGCAATACTGAATCCCAGGCGTGCGAAGATATCGATGACTTCGTTCTTTACAATCGTAATCGGATGACGTGTACCGAGTTCTATCGGATAAGCCGAACGGGTCAGGTCCAAGCCGTCACAACTGTTATCCTGACTTTCGAACTGTTCTTTCAGCGCATTGATTTTGTCCTGCGCTTTAGTTTTCAGTTCATTCAGTCTCATGCCGACTTCTTTTTTCTGTTCGGCAGCTACGTTACGGAAATCCGCCATCAAATCGTTAATGGCTCCCTTCTTACTCAGGTATTTGATGCGGAGAGCTTCGAGTTCTTCGGCATTGGAGGCGTGCAAAACTTCTACCTCTTTCAGAAGTTGTTCAATCTTAGCTATCATATTTTTGATGTATTGTTATTCAGTTTCTTAGTAAAAACCGTGCAAAGATATAATTTTATCACGAACCATCGAAATAATTTGTATCTTTGTTGCCGACATGTACCGAAAATCGGGGAGCACATATGAAAAAGATTGTTATTTCTCTTCTACTATTGACATTATCGTTTCGCCTGTCAGCTCAGATTGATTATCTGGAGCCGGTGAAGCCTTTTACTACCTATACTGGTGAGTTGGGTGAGTATTATCGGAATGTATTTTCTTTGCTTAATACAGGTTTTCAACAGCCTCCTTATGCGCGTTACGTGGCAATTCCTTCTTTTTCGCCGGAGTATGCAATGTCGGTAGAGAAGAAGAACGGGCGTTGTCTGCTGATTGCAAATACATTGTCGCGCACCTATTGGCAGGCAGAGAAAGGGACGGTGAAGGTAGAAACGAAATCAGTGCCGATCAGTCAGTCTTTATACCAGTCTTTGGGAGCTATTGCCCGTTTGGTGACAAGCCAGATACAAGATATGGACGGTTCCACAGCCGGGTTGGATGGAGTTGTTTATTACTTTTCTTCGACAGATGCAAAAGGGAAAGAGATCATGGGGCGGAAGTGGTCGCCGATGAAAGGAACTTTGATGGAGCGCCTTGTGTTGGTGTGCCAGTCGGCTTACATGTTGTCTCAGGGAGAAAATATCTCCGAACAAGCGTTGGCAGAGGAAGCCAATGCTCTGTTGAAAGAATTGGAGACTCGTGCGAAAGAACAACCGGATGCTTATAAAAAGCCGGTGTATGTAGGTATTTACTCGGTGGGGGTGAAGCAGAGGAGCCCTTCAGGCAAGGAGATAGAGGAATTACCTCACTTACCCGATAGTTGCCCGAATGAATATGTTGCTGCCCGGATGGTTTATCCTGCGGATTTGTTGGCTAAGAATATTTCAGGATATGCCTTGTGTGAGTTTACCATAGATAAGGAAGGAGTCATTCTTCGTCCTCATATTCTGAAATCTACCCATCCGGAGTTTGCGGAAGAAGCTCTTCGTATTGTGAAGGAAATGCCGAAGTGGACTCCTGCGCTTGTGGGTGGTAAGCCTGCTGACAGTACTTATACATTGTATGTGCCTTTCCGCCCTCGACTGTATAAAGAGCAGGTACGTGAGCGTGGTTTGTCCAAAAAAGATTAAAGTCCGGAACTTTTCTTATTTTATATTGTATTATTAGCGTAACCAATTTAAAATAGAAAAGATATGGATGATATGATTAACAGACATGATTCGATTGCCGAAGAGAACATCGAACCGAATGGTCGCCCGGCAACAAACGAGTTTGAGGAATGGAGTGACGAAGTTTCTGACCGTGCAGATAATGTTTTTAAGAAAGACAAGAAAGAGGGTCCTGTTAAGGATCGTGAAAAGCGAATCAAAGAAATGGATGAAGTAATAAAAAAGGACCTTGAATAAAGGTCCTTTTTGGTTTTCTTTTTATCACATCACCCTTTTGAGTGTTTGGCAGCATTGCGTTTCTGTTTCAAACGTTCTTTTTCTGCCTTGTATCTGTTCTTGAGGACTTTGATTTTTTCTTTTTTGACATCTTTAGGTGAGTCACTGTCTTCGATAGCTTCTTTTTCCCGTTCAAACTTCTTTTCCAGTTGTTCTAGACGATTGTCATATCTGTCACTAATGGCTTTCTTCATTCCATCGTTGTAGTCTATGCTTTCGTAATGACTTTCCCAGGTCTTGACTTGATTCTCCATGAGAATTTTCCTGATAGCGGCTTTGTGTTCAATGGCTAAAGCTCTTTTTCTTTGTCCCTTTTCATACCCCGGCAGATTACTTTTTCCGATGGCTCTGAATTTAGCTCCAACTTCCCGGTTTAATTTCTTGATTTTTGCAATTTGGTCGGCTGACAGGTTCAACACCTTATCCGATTCGATTCTTTTGTAGACATCGAAATTTGCATCCTGAGCATATGTAAATGATACAAATGCAGATGCAACAAAAACTAAAATTGCTTTTCTCATAATGTAATTTTAATAATAAATAATCGAGGGTAAAGATAGGGCTATTAATGAATGAACAAGCTTTTAATCTATGAAAACATATTAAAATGACAGTTTCCGTCTTGTTATGTTAGCTTTTGGATATAGGCTTGCATTTTATGAAATTTTTTTTAGTAATTTTGTTGCTAATAGATACATGGGGAACTTTATTAGCTTTGATTGTTTCCAAATTGAAGAAAGAAACTAAAAATGTAGATTTTATGATAAAGGCATTATTGCTTGATGTAGATGGTACTTTATTGAGTTTTGAGACTCATGCGGTATCCCAGTCTTCTATTGACGCTCTTAGGAAAGCTCATGATAGGGGAATAAAAATAGTGATAGCTACCGGTAGGTCGGCATGTGATCTTCGTGAAATAGAATCTGTACCGTATGATGGAATAATTGCATTGAATGGAGCTGATTGCATTTTGCATGATGGTACTGTGATAAGAAGAAGTCCGATTCCGGATAAGGATTTTAAGAAAGCAATGGAGATTGCACGGGAGTTTGATTTTGCTGTTGCTCTTGAGTTGGATGAAGGGATATTTGTCAATCGTCTTACCCCTATCGTCGAGAAGATTGCCCGAATCGTAGAACATCCGGTCCCGCCGGTTGTAGATATTGAAGAAATGTTCGGTAAGAAAGAGTGCTGCCAGCTTTGTTTTTATTTTGATGATGAAACAGAGAGAAAAGTGATGCCGCTTCTGCCCACTCTTTCCTCCTCTCGCTGGCATCCTTTATTTGCTGATATTAATGTTGCGGGAACAAGTAAGGCTGCCGGTCTTTCATTATTTGCTGATTATTATAAAATTGAACCTTTAGAAATAATGGCGTGTGGTGACGGTGGTAATGATATTCCTATGCTGAAAGCTGCCGGAATAGGAGTAGCTATGGGCAATGCATCCGAACAAGTCAAATCTGTTGCCGATTTTGTTACTGATACGGTAGATGATAATGGACTTTGTAAGGTGTTGAAGCGTTTTGGATTAATTTAATATTAATAATGGAGCTGATTGGAGGCTAACTTAAAAAGAGTAACTTGTGACAAGTTACTCTTTTTAAGTTGTGGAGCGTATCGGACTCGAACCGATCACCTCGACACTGCCAGTGTCGCACTCTAGCCAGATGAGCTAACGCCCCGTTTTTTCTTAACTGACATAACGTTTGTAAACGTTTTGCTTTTGTTGGCGCAAATATAATGGAATATTCTGAAATAATTGCTATGTTTGCGGAAATAAATATATTGAAAGGACGATGATATGCTGATTTATAATACAACTTTTCAGGTGGACGATGCTGTTCACGATAATTTTTTGATTTGGATAAAAGAGAGCTATATACCTGAAGTGCAGAAGCACGGAACATTGAAGGCCCCACGTATTTGCCGGATATTGAGTCATCGGGACGAAGGAAGTTCTTATTCTCTGCAATGGGAAGTAGAAAGTAGTGGATTGCTGCATCGCTGGCACATGGAACAGGGAGTACGACTGAATGACGAACTGAAGAAAATATTCAAGGATAAAGTAGTCGGATTTCCGACATTGATGGAGATAGTAGAGTGATTCAGCCGGTAAAAGAAAAGATTATTCTGGGTATTGACCCCGGTACGACCATTATGGGATATGGTATTCTGCGTGTGAAAGGTACCAAGCCTGAGATGATTGCGATGGGTATTATCGATTTGCGTAAATTTGCCAATCATTATTTGAAGTTGCGTCATATTCACGAACGGGTATTGAGCATCATCGAAAGCTATCTGCCGGACGAACTGGCTATTGAAGCGCCGTTTTTCGGCAAGAACGTACAATCCATGCTGAAATTGGGACGTGCTCAGGGAGTGGCGATGGCAGTAGCATTGAGCCGTGATATTCCGATCACAGAATATGCTCCTTTGAAAATCAAGATGGCTATTACTGGCAACGGACAGGCATCAAAAGAACAAGTGGCAGACATGTTGCAGCGAATGCTTCATTTTCCTAAAGAAGATATGCCTGTCTTTATGGATGCAACGGACGGTTTAGCGGCAGCCTATTGTCATTTTCTGCAAATGGGATGCCCGACAATGGAAAAAGGGTATAGTAGCTGGAAAGATTTTATTGCGAAGAATCCCGATAAGGTGAAATAAACTCGCGATGAAACAGGAGTGGAGTGAGTAAGGTAATAAACAAGTAAGTTGTAGGTAATGTGAGTACCACAGGGAAGGTTTAGTATGAAGATGGGAACTAATTATTTAGCAATATTGGGGGTGACCACGGTGACGACAGTAATGAGTTGTACTACTGCGAAAAAGGAATATATGTCTTATGAATTATATCCGGTTCGTACGGGAAATCTGATTGAAATGGAGTATACACCGGAGGCAACAAAGTTTACTCTTTGGTCGCCTACGGCAGATGAAGTGCGCCTGATGCTTTATGAGGCAGGTGAGGGCGGACACGCCTATGAAACGGTAAAGATGCAACCGGGAGAAGAAGGTACGTGGTCGGCTGTAGTAAATAAGGACCTCATCGGCAAGTTCTATACTTTTAATGTGAAGATTGATGACAAGTGGAAAGGAGACACCCCTGGAATAAATGCTCGTGCTGTCGGAGTGAACGGTAGACGGGCTGCCATTATTGATTGGCAATCCACCAACCCGGACGGTTGGGAGAGTGACATCCGTCCCCCTTTGAAGTCGGCTGCCGATATGATTATTTATGAGATGCACTACCGTGATTTTTCGGTAGATTCCACTTCAGGTGTGAAGCATAAAGGGAAATATCTGGCACTGACCGAACATGGAACGATGAATTCCGACAAGTTGCTGACAGGAATCGACCATCTGATAGAACTGGGCGTGACACATGTACACCTGCTTCCTTCTTTTGACTATGCTTCGGTAGATGAAACCAAGCTGAATGAAAATTCGTATAACTGGGGCTATGACCCACAAAACTATAACGTGCCGGATGGTTCCTATGCCACCGATCCCTACCAGCCTGCCACTCGTGTGAAGGAGTTCAAGCAGATGGTACAGGCATTGCATAAAGCAGGTATCCGTGTGATTATGGATGTAGTGTACAATCATACATTCAATACGGACGAGAGTAATTTCGAACGTACCGTTCCCGGTTATTTCTATCGCCAGAAAGAAGATAAATCGCTGGCTAATGGTTCAGGATGTGGCAATGAGACTGCCAGCGAACGCCCTATGATGCGTAAGTTTATGGTGGAATCCGTTCTCTATTGGATAAAGGAATACCATGTGGACGGCTTCCGGTTTGACTTGATGGGAATTCACGATATCGAAACGATGAATGAGATCCGGAAGGCGGTGAATATGATTGATCCCACAATCTGCATTTATGGAGAAGGATGGGCAGCCGAAGCCCCCCAGTATCCGGCTGATTCTCTGGCAATGAAAGGAAATATAGCACAGATACCCGAGGTGGCTGTTTTCTCTGACGAGTTGCGTGACGGACTTTGTGGCCCCGTCGGTGATAAGCATAAAGGAGCTTTTCTTGCCGGAATTCCGGGAGAAGAGATGAGTGTAAAGTTCGGTATAGCAGGAGCCATTGAGCATCCGCAAGTACATTGTGACTCGGTAAATTATACTAAAAAGCCCTGGGCAAAACAGCCTGTGCAAATGATTAGTTATGTCTCCTGTCACGATGGTTTATGCCTGGTAGACCGGCTGAAAGCAAGTATGCCCTCCATCACTCCTGAACAACTAATTCGCCTTGATAAACTGGCACAGACCGTCGTCTTTACTTCACAAGGCATTCCGTTTATTTATGCCGGAGAGGAAATCATGCGTGACAAGCAAGGCATAGATAATAGTTATAAAAGTCCGGATGCGGTAAATGCCATCGACTGGCGGCGTAAGACAACTAACGGTGATGTTTTTATTTACTATAAACGATTGATCGACCTGCGTAAATCTCATCCGGCTTTCCGTATGGGAGATGCCGCTCTGGTCCGGAAACATCTGGAATTTCTTCCCGTGGAAGGAAGCAATCTGATTGCTTTCCGTCTGAAAGACCATGCAAATGGAGATCCTTGGGAAGAGATCATCGTTGCATTTAATTCTCGTCCTACTCCTGCCAAACTGGCTGTTCCGCTTGGTAAATATACAGTTGTATGTAAAGACGGAGTGATAGATACGCGTGGATTAGGCATACAAAACGGGCCGGAAGTTATTATTCCCGGTCAGTCGGCTTTGATTTTATATAAGTAAATTCTAACAGAATAGAAGAATATGATTCAAAATACATTCAACATAGCGGGGGGCGTGGCACGCAACCCGCTAGTGCGTTTAGCTACTCCAATCACGGCAACCATTTCGGTTGGTGAACACATTGCAATCGTAGGACCTAACGGAGGGGGAAAAAGTCTTTTTGTCGATACTCTGATTGGGAAATATCCGCTGCGTGAAGGAGTGTTGCAATATGACTTTTCTCCTTCTGCCACTCAGACTGTCTATGATAATGTAAAATATATCGCTTTTCGTGATACTTACGGAGCAGCCGATGCTAATTATTACTATCAGCAACGCTGGAATGCCCACGATCAGGACGAAGCACCCGATGTTCGCGAAACGCTGGGAGAAATCAAAGACGAACAGCTGAAACAAGAACTGTTTGAACTCTTTCGTATTGAGCCGATGCTCGATAAGAAGATCATCCTTCTTTCCAGTGGTGAACTGCGTAAATTCCAGCTGACCAAAACTCTGCTGACGGCTCCTCGCGTATTGATTATGGACAATCCGTTTATCGGGCTGGACGCACCTACCCGTGAGTTGCTGTTCTCTTTGCTCGACCGTTTGACAAAGATGTCATCCGTGCAGATTATTCTGGTATTGTCGATGCTGGACGATATCCCTTCCTTTATAACGCATGTGATTCCTGTGGATAAAATGACGGTATACCCTAAGATGGAGCGTGATGCCTATCTGGAAGCTTTTCGTTCCGGAGATATAGCGGTTTCTTTTGATGGGTTACAGCAGCGTATACTTGATTTGCCTTATGATGGAAATAATTATGATTCCGATGAAGTAGTCAAACTGAATAAAGTCAGTATCCGCTATGATGACCGCACTATTCTGAAAGAGCTCGACTGGACAGTGCGCCGTGGTGAAAAATGGGCATTGAGTGGTGAAAACGGAGCCGGTAAATCCACTCTGTTAAGCCTTGTCTGTGCAGATAATCCACAATCCTATGCTTGTGATATCAGCCTTTTCGGACGAAAGAGAGGAACAGGAGAGAGTATTTGGGAAATTAAAAAACATATTGGATATGTAAGTCCGGAGATGCACCGTGCCTATCTCAAGAATCTGCCGGCTATTGAAATCGTGGCCAGTGGTCTTCATGACAGTATCGGATTGTACAAACGCCCCCAGCCGGAGCAAATGGCTATTTGTGAATGGTGGATGGATATATTTGGCATCGCCGAATTGAAAGATAAACCTTTCCTGCAACTTTCCAGTGGAGAACAACGCCTGGCGTTGCTGGCACGTGCCTTTGTTAAAGATCCGGAGCTGCTGATTCTGGATGAACCGCTTCACGGTCTGGATACTTATAATCGTCGTCGGGTAAAGAAGATTATTGAAGCCTTCTGCCATCGCAAAGACAAGACGATGATTATGGTGACTCACTACGAGTCGGAACTGCCGGGCACTATTACAGACCGTCTTTTCTTGAAGAGAAACCGATAGAAACAGACGGTTGTCTGAAAAGCAATGTTCCGCTCTGCTATTCTGAACGTGGTAAAGAATGGCAGAGTAACTGAAAAGAATATCCTGTTTCTTTAATTAATAGGATGTGTGAACCAGAAACAGGAACCTTTTCCCGGTTCTGATTCTACGCCGATTTTCCCTCCCAGTTGTGTCACGATACTCTGGCAGATAGGCAATCCGAGTCCCGTACCGGGAATAAAGCTGTTGAGTTTTACAAATCGGGTGAAGATAGCTTTCTGTTTTTCCGGTTCTACTCCCATTCCTGTATCCTGAACAGAGAATTTCACTTCGTTTCCATTTATCTGATAATCGATGGTGATGCTTCCTTCGGAAGTGAATTTAAAAGCATTCGTCACGAAGTTCAGCAATACCTGATATAATCTGTTCTTGTCACTGGTGAAGGTCAGTTCGGGCAAATCATCTTTCAGGCGGAGTTCTACTTGTGGAGTCGCTTTCATTTGCATAGCCTGAAACAGATCGCTGCAAAGCTGTTTTGCATTCACTTTTTCGGGAATAATGTCAAAAGTTCCCGCTTCAATTTTCGACAAGTCGAGAATATCGGAAATAAGCTGAAGTAACAGCTTGTTATTATCTTCTATGATCGTGATGTACTGATGCTTTTCTTCCTGATCCTCCGCCTCTTCCAGCATACTCGAAAAGCCGATTATCGCATTGAGCGGAGTGCGTATCTCATGGCTCATGTTGGCAAGGAAGGCAGATTTTAAGCGGTCCGCTTCTTCGGCTTTATCCTTGGCTTTGATCAGCATTTGTTCGGTCTCTTTTAGCTGCGTAATGTCAAAGTTGATACACAGCATTTCAATGATGTTGTCCTGCGGTCGATAGTTACGGACCAGCACATTCACCCGTGTCCATGTGTAGTTTCCGTCAGCTCTGCGGATGCGTACATCCCTGCATAATTTCGAACTTTCACCTTTTATCACCTTAGCCAGGAAGTCGAGCATGACAGCCCGGTCCTCCGGATGGAAGTGAGAATGGATGCCGATAATTTCAGGTAACGGTGTACCTTCCTCTTCTCCTACATTTTTATACCAGCTGCTCAGGGCATACCCATCGCGGCTTAATGCGTCGAAATGAGCATATCCTACTTTGGCATAATCGCCTACCAGTTCAAAGAAATTCTTGAATTCCTGAATTTTGTTGTAGGCGATGGTGTTTTCCGTCTTGTCTACGTTTATCAACAGGTAATTAATGGGCTGCCGAGCATGATCATAAAGTGTTGTTATTCTTGTTGTCAGATTAAGGAAACCGGATGATTTCTCCGATTCGTAATATCCGTTGATCTTTGAAAAATCATATTGGAAGGTGAATTCAATATCTTCGTTTTCTTTGATTTTCGGCTTTATCTCTTCCGGAAGAACCGGATTCTCAAAAATGTTAATGCCAATTATTTTTTCTTTATGAGTAATATGGAACATTTCCAGTTCCTTCTTATTTAAGTCAATCAGATCTCCGTTTTTATTATATAGTTCAATGCCGACAGGGATGTTTTTGTAGATATTGTGCAGAATACGTTCACTGTTGTGCAGTGCCCGGTAGGCGGAAGCCATGTGAGGGCTGTCCTGTGTTTCTGCTATTCCATATATTTTGGTGTTTCCTTCCTCATCCGTTTCCTGAAAACATCTTTTACTGCGAATCCACACCTCTCCTTGGGGAGTGTCGAGTAGATATACCTCTTCAACCGTTTGTTGCAATTTGTCAAAAGAGTAGCTGGTGGTATGATGCTGGTCCTCCCGCAAGATACGCTTATTGAAATCCTCAAAACTTATCACCCCGTCTTCGTCTATCCCAAGTAGTCGGGAGATGAACTCGGAACATACATAACTTTCTGTTTTTAAGTCCGCTTCCCACCATCCTATATTCGCTTTATTCAGCAATTTTTGCAGGAATGTATATTCTTTCTGTTTATTCGTTTTCAATGGTTTACTTGTTTTATCTGCGGTTGAATATTTATTTAGTTCGTAAAAATAGTCATTTCTATTGAATAGTTTTCAATAAACCATCACTTTTAGGTATTGATACCTTCTGATTATTTCATGAACTTTGTAGAGAAGCAAAATGTTGTATATATAAACAGAAGAAAGGAGACCATTAAGAATGAAAAAGATAGTATTACTTCGTCATGGAGAGAGTGCCTGGAACAAGGAAAACCGTTTCACGGGTTGGACGGATGTAGACCTGACAGAAAAGGGAGTTGCTGAAGCTGAAAAGGCGGGTGTCACATTGAGGGAATATGGCTTCAACTTTGATAAAGCCTACACTTCTTATCTAAAAAGAGCAGTCAAAACCTTGAACTGCGTACTTGACAAAATGAATCTGGACTGGATTCCCGTTGAGAAGAGCTGGCGTCTGAATGAGAAGCATTACGGTGATCTGCAAGGGCTCAATAAGGCGGAAACAGCAGAGAAATACGGAGAAGAACAAGTGCTGATCTGGCGACGCAGCTATGATATAGCTCCCAATCCACTTTCCGAAACCGATTTGAGAAATCCGCGTTTCGATTACCGCTACCACGAAGTACCCGATGCGGAATTGCCGCGTACCGAATCATTGAAAGATACCATCGACCGTATTATGCCCTATTGGGAATCGGATATATTCCCGGCTTTGAAAGATGCCCACACCCTGTTGGTCGTGGCACATGGCAATAGTTTGCGGGGGATTATCAAGCATCTGAAACATATCTCTGACGAAGACATCGTCAAGTTGAATCTTCCTACTGCCATTCCTTATGTATTCGAGTTTGACGAGAACCAGAATGTTTCCAACGATTACTTCCTGGGCAATCCGGAAGAGATCCGTAAGCTGATGGAAGCGGTAGCCAATCAGGGAAAGAAAAAATAGCAGGCTTTGTGTGCCTGCATATCATTGTTATACATTTAAAAAAATAAAGTTATGAGTAAAATAGTTGATTTATTAGGAGATAAGACCAGTTATTATCTGGACCACACCTGTAAGACCATTGATAAATCGTTGATTTATATACCCTCACCGGATACTATCGATAAAGTCTGGATTGATTCGGACCGCAATATCAAAGTGTTGAATAGCTTACAGGCTATTCTTGGACACGGACGTCTGGCAAATACCGGTTATGTGTCCATTCTTCCTGTCGATCAGGATATCGAGCATACAGCCGGAGCATCTTTTGCTCCGAATCCTATTTATTTCGATCCGGAGAATATTGTGAAGTTGGCTATCGAAGGCGGTTGTAATGCGGTCGCTTCTACATTCGGCATTTTGGGGTCAGTTGCACGCAAATATGCCCATAAGATTCCTTTTGTAGTTAAACTGAATCACAACGAATTGCTGACCTATCCTAATTCATACGATCAGGTCATGTTCGGCACGGTCAAAGAAGCTTGGAATATGGGAGCTGCGGCTGTAGGTGCTACCATTTATTTCGGTTCCGAACAGAGCCGTCGTCAGTTGGTAGAGATTGCGGAGGCTTTTGAGTATGCTCATGAGTTGGGTATGGTTACCATTTTGTGGTGTTACCTGCGCAATAGTGACTTCAAAAAAGGTGGTGTGGATTATCACGCTGCTGCCGACCTGACCGGACAGGCTAATCGTCTTGGCGTTACGATCAAAGCAGATATTGTAAAGCAAAAACTTCCTACTAATAATGGTGGTTTTAAAGCAATCGGTTTCGGTAAGACAGACGAACGCATGTATACAGATCTTGCTACGGAACATCCGATTGACCTCTGTCGCTATCAGGTGGCAAACGGTTATATGGGACGTGTCGGATTGATCAATTCCGGCGGTGAATCTCATGGTGCTTCCGATTTGCGCGATGCGGTCATAACAGCTGTTGTCAATAAGCGTGCCGGTGGCATGGGATTGATCAGTGGACGTAAGGCTTTCCAGAAGCCGATGAATAAAGGTGTTGAATTATTAAACGCTATCCAGGATGTTTACCTCGATCCGGCAATAACCATTGCCTGATCTAGGAAAGATAAGAATTAATTCTTATCTTTGACTACCAGATAGTTAACCATTAAAAATTAGAGTTATGAAGTTTTTTATTGACACAGCCAATTTGGAGCAGATTCAGGAGGCGTATGACCTCGGAGTACTTGACGGAGTGACTACCAATCCTTCGCTGATGGCGAAAGAAGGCATTAAAGGTACGGAGAATCAACGTGAACATTACATTAAGATATGCAAGATTGTCAATGCTGACGTGAGTGCGGAAGTAATAGCAACGGATTATGAAGGGATGATCCGCGAAGGGGAAGAGCTTGCCGCACTAAATCCGCATATTGTTGTAAAAGTGCCTTGCATTGCCGATGGTATCAAAGCTATCAAGTACTTTACAGAAAAAGGAATCCGGACGAACTGTACACTGGTCTTTTCCATAGGACAGGCATTGCTGGCGGCAAAAGCCGGAGCTACCTATGTTTCTCCTTTTGTCGGACGTCTGGACGATATTTGTGAAGATGGGGTAGGGCTTGTCGGCGATATAGTACGTATGTATCGTACCTATGATTACAAGACTCAGGTATTGGCAGCTTCCATCCGCAATACGAAACACATTATCGAATGTGTGGAAGTGGGGGCAGATGTGGCTACATGTCCGTTGAGTGCCATCAAAGGGCTGTTGAATCATCCGTTGACTGATTCAGGACTGAAAAAGTTCCTGGAAGATTATAAAAAGGTAAATGGATAATCCGGTTTGAGAAACTAGGTTTTCTTCCAAATTATATGGATAGAGTGGGATGTGTCACAACTGACATATCCCTTTTTTTGCACAAAGAGGTTGTGTCAAAACGCTGGCACAACCTTTTTTTATGCACAAAGCCCAGACTTTCACAAGCCCGGGCTTTGTTATTACCCAAAGTTTTTGT
>NZ_FNNN01000022.1 GCF_900106755.1 Bacteroides faecis MAJ27 | reverse complement strand
TGCCACACAAATGGAAGGAAAACAGAAGTAGAATCTGAAAAGAAAAGGATTATCTGATTTTTTGAAGAAAAACACGGCATCGCCGAGACGCTTACTGTTTTTATGTAGAAAACAATGAGAGATACCTTGCAAAAGAAGTATCTCTCATTACATATCACACTGATTATATGCCATTTATCTCATATAGAATGAGAGTATGAGACTAATATTTATTTTTTTATTTCTAGTATGCACTGCATTCAAGTTACAGATGCGATTTATTTATCCTGTTTTCTATATGCAGAAGGAATCTCGCCTTTAATAGACTTGAAGACTTTACTGAAATAACGCAAAGAAGAGAAGCCGACCACTTCGGAGATCTCAGTAATATTCATGGTGGTAGTAGTAAGCAACACGATTGACCGCTCAATACGCTGCTTGTTCACATAATCTACAATCCCCATACCGGTGATGGCTTTTACTTTGTTGAACAATAATGACCGGCTAATGCACATATTGGTGGCCAGAAATGCGACATCCAGTTCCGGATTACTCATGTTGTCTGCAATCAATGAATTTAATTTCAAAAGAAAAGTTTCATCCGCATTACTAAAGCTCACTTCTTTATGTGTCAGCAGCTTATCATCTTTGTATCTCGCCCGTATCTGTTCGCGCAATCTCAACTGATTATGAATCAATGCCAGCAAACCGTCTATCTCAAAAGGCTTCGGCAAGAAGGCATCTGCTCCGGTCTTATAGCCGGTATACATATTCTGAGAATTGTGATAAGCGGTCAGCAAAATAAAAGGGATATGACTGATATCCAAGTTAGTCTTCACTTCCCGGCAAAGCTCAAACCCATTCATACGGGGCATCATAACATCACTGATTATGATATCCGGCAATCGGTCCTTAATCTGTTCCAATCCTTCTTTACCATCCTTAGCGACATATACACGAACAAAGTAATGGCTCAGTGTTTCTTTCAGATAACTTCGCAGTTCGGGAGTATCTTCTACCACCATCACCGAATATTTCTTTAAGAAGGTATAATCAACCTGATCGGGTTCGTTCACTTCAACGCCTGCAGACGTTTCTGTAGAAACCGGTTCGAGTTGTCCACAGGCATCTGTGAATAATGGCAACTCAAAATAGAACACCGCTCCTTTTCCATCGGCATTCGAAGCACCTACTTTTCCCTTATGATGAGTAATAAGACTCTTTGCATAGGATAATCCGATACCACTTCCTCCTTTCTCATGTACCCCTTGATAGAAACTGGAGAAAAGAGAATCCGTATCCACCATATTCAGTCCCATCCCCTGATCCTTGACAGAGATCCGAACCCTGTCTTTTTCCGGCGACAAAGTGGTAATCAATGTAGTGGTCGTACCCGACTCACTAAACTTCAGCGCATTCATCAAGAAGTTGGACAGAACAAATTCACACTTGTTCTTATCGAAAGGAACGTCTTTTATCTCTTCGTCCAGCTCGTATTGCAGTTTAATGCCTTTCACGTGATATTCACCGACGAATTTATCTCCGACCGAACGTACCCACTCATTCAAAGGATGTGGCAGAATATGCAGCATATCTTTTCCTTCCTCCAACTTTCTCACATCCAGCACCATATCAATGATACTCTTCATCTGATAGGCCTGCTTATAAATCGGAACCAACAGCTTTTCCACATCTTTCTTGTCCGACTCCTGATTTATGATACGCTTCAATGGCGCACAAATCAGCGTAAGAGGAGTACGAAGCTCATGACTGATATTCGTCAGGAAATTAATCTTCTCCTCATACATCTTATTTTTCAGACGCATAATTTCCCGTTTCTGTTTGGCCTTCTTTTTACGGTAGAAGTAGTAGACAATGCTATATGCCACCAGCCCCAGCAATATATATAGCAGCATATAAAACCAGCCTGTCTTCCACCAAGGCGGGGTAACAATGACATGGAGAATCTGCTGTTTCGTGCTCCATCCCCCATTGCGGGCATAATAAGAAGCGGTTATCGTATACTCGCCTATCGGCAAATAGTTAATGACCAGAGAATTCGAGTTGGAACTCGCCAGCTCCTGATGAAGGCCTTCAATATTGAAGCGAAAGAAATTCTTGCGGAATACATCACCTTCATTCAGCAAAACTTTCAGTTGCAGGGAAGAGAAGTTCCAAGGAATCTGGATAGTCCTGGTCGTTGCATGTTGCTGCTCTTCGGATAATGAGACAGGAAGACCATTTAATAATACATCCAGCAATTCAACCGTATAATCCGAATCTGTATCAAAATGAACGGCAGAGTTTACAACCGTCATACCTGTGGTACCACCGACAAAAACATCTCCATTCTTGGCCAGAAGAGTAGCATGAAAAATATATTCATTGGGAAGGACACCGTCTACCTCATCCAGAGTGGCGAAGTTATGAGTATGGGAAGAATAAACAAATAAATGACGGCGCGTTCCGATCCAGATACGATACTGGTTATCAGCAACGACAGAGGCTACATCCTGAAACAGGCTTGTTTGTATCAGTTCACTCTTCCCGGTGCGTGGATCATAACGTAGCAGCCCTTCGGTAGAAGCCAGCCAGAAGACACCATCCTTATCCATAGAAGCATCATTAATAATATGCTGCCCCTGATAAATCGTCTTGAAAGTGCCTTCGGAAGAATCATACTCACATATATTTTTCAGATCGGAAAGATATGTTTTCGTTCCTACCGTAGCTATAATCAGCGGAGACTGCCGTTCATATTCTTTTCCCATAGTAGCCACTATATCGAACTTACGGGTAACGATATCATATATAAAAATATGCTGGGCACTAAAAAGAATCTTATTCTTCGTAATCCGCTGTATATTGACAGAAAATCCATTGATACAAGTCTGATCATTCATTTCCTTATCAATCAAGACAAAGGGGCGTATCTGTCCCGTCTGCTTATGAAAGATGAAAAGCCCTTTATTAAAAGAAAAAAACAGGAGCTCATCAGGAGTATACTCTACGATAGAAACAACTTTCTCATATTTGGTGGCAGGATAATGTTGGAAAGTTCCCGATGCCGGATCAAAACGATTGATACCGCCGCCATCAGTTCCCACCCAGATCATTCCGTCGTCATCCTGGAAAAAACTATTTATCGTCTGATTACTTAATCCATACAAATTGCCAAAAGGGACATTCTGATAAGAACAGGCATATACCCCCTTTATACCCACCAATCCTCTCCGGATACTGCCTGCCCACATATTATTGGCAGGGTCCAGATAGAGACGGTAGATCGTATTGGCTGGAAATGAATGGACATCATCCTGCTTTTGCTGAATATTGGTAAATGAAAAATCATCTAAAGAAATAATATTGATCCCGCCACCGTCGGTTGCCACCCAGAGTTTGTTTTCTCTTTCAGTGATGTCATGAATGACATCATATGTCAAAGGAGAATTGGATGCCGTAAAGTGCTTGATCTGCTTATCGTCTTGATAGCAATACAATCCGCTGCCATAAACGCTTACCCAAAGACGGTGATAAGAGTCCAGATAAATGCAGGTATAGTTTTTTTCTGTAAACGACTCTATTTTCTTCAGCTCATAAGTCCTCATATTGAAAGAGTATATGCCATGCCAGCGCGAATTGAGCAGAATATTCTCATCATCAAAACGTATCATTTGCCAAAAAGGCGTATAGTAAGCCGGATCTTGTGCATAATACAGAGGTTCGAGCTTGTTAGTGGCATAAGCATATTTATAGATCGCTCCCGACCCACTTAACAAGACACCGCCTTCAACCAACAGATAGGAAGCAACGTAGATCGGTTTGCCACCATTCGATAAGGTTCTAAAATTATCATTTTCTCTATCGTAAAGACAAATTCCTCCCATTGTAGCTACCCAGAGATTACACAAAGAGTCCTCAGCAATAAAAGTTATATTATTAGAAGGCAACGTCTTTTCGTCTCCCGGCTGATGCAGGTATTGTTTCAGATGGTCACGGTCATAACAATTCAAACCAGCCTCCGTACCAATCCAAAGATAACCTCTGTGGTCATTCAGAACACTCTGTACTTTCGACTGTGAAAGCCCCTCCCTTATTCCGAGTTGTTTATAATAGTAATAAGGAGACTGGCTCCAGATAGGCTGTGCAATTCCTATAAAGAAAGACAATAGATATATTTTAAATAGAATCTTATTCATACATAGCGCATAATACTGTATCGAGGTGTAAATATAGGAAATTCTATTTAAATAAAACTGTTTTATATTAAAATCTCCTGCTTTATGGAATATTTCCTCAATAATTCTTGCACATACAAAAGAAACACGAATTCAAGTAAAATCTTTTTTTTCCAAAAAAATATTAGATTCTCCTTATATTATAAGGTAGGGAGAATCTTTTTTTCTACTTTTGCCCCGAAATATCATGGTACAAGCCATCATAAAAGAAAGAATTATGCAAAAAAACCTTGTCATTGTCGAGTCTCCGGCAAAAGCAAAAACGATTGAAAAATTTCTCGGGAAAGATTTCAAAGTCCTTTCTAGTTACGGACATATACGCGATCTGAAGAAGAAAGAATTCAGCATCGACGTAGATAAGAATTTTAAACCCGCTTATGAAATTCCGGCAGACAAAAAGGCTTTGGTCAACACGCTGAAAGCAGAAGCGAAAGAGGCAGAAACCGTATGGCTCGCATCCGATGAGGACCGCGAGGGAGAAGCGATCGCCTGGCATCTGTATGAAGTATTAAAACTAAAACCGGAAAACACAAAACGAATCGTCTTTCACGAAATTACTAAAGGCGCTATTTTAAAAGCAATCGAACAACCACGCGATATCGACCTCAACCTCGTAAATGCGCAACAGGCACGACGGATTCTGGATAGAATTGTAGGTTTTGAGTTATCTCCCGTACTCTGGAGAAAAGTAAAGCCTTCTCTGTCGGCTGGTCGTGTACAGTCAGTAGCTGTCCGTCTGATTGTAGAACGTGAACGAGAGATTCATGCCTTCAAATCAGAAGCTGCTTACCGGGTGATAGCTGTATTTCTTGTCCCCGATACAGACGGCAAACTGGTAGAAATGAAAGCTGAACTATCCCGCCGTATCAAAACAAAAGAAGAAGCAAAAGCATTCCTGAACGCATGTCAGGGAGCGACTTTCACGATTGAAGATATAACTACCCGTCCGGTCAAGAAGACACCGCCGGCTCCGTTTACTACTTCCACCCTGCAACAGGAAGCAGCCCGCAAACTGGGATATACTGTAGCACAAACAATGATGATCGCACAGCGTTTGTACGAATCCGGATTCATCACTTATATGCGTACAGACTCCGTCAACCTGTCGGAATATGCAACAGCAAGTAGTAAGGATGCCATCATCCATATGATGGGTGAGCGTTATGTACATCCCCGTCACTTTGAAACAAAGACTAAGGGAGCACAGGAAGCGCACGAGGCAATTCGCCCGACTTACATGGAAAATCAATCCATCGATGGTACGGCACAGGAAAAGAAATTGTATGACCTGATCTGGAAACGCACCATTGCCTCGCAAATGGCAGATGCGGAACTGGAAAAGACTACTGCTACCATATCTATAAGTAAAAGCGGCGAAGTATTCACTGCTGTCGGTGAAGTTATCAAGTTTGATGGTTTCCTGCGTGTATATCGTGAATCTTATGACGACGAGAGTGAACAAGAGGATGAAAGCCGGCTGTTACCTCCTTTAAAGAAAGGGCAGAAACTGGAATATGGTCCGATTGTTGCCACCGAACGTTTCACCCAACGTCCACCGCGTTATACGGAAGCAAGCCTTGTGCGCAAACTGGAAGAATTGGGTATCGGTCGTCCTTCAACCTATGCGCCTACCATTTCTACTATTCAGCAACGTGAATATGTAGAGAAGGGCAACAAGGATGGCGAAGAACGTACATTCAATGTGCTGACGCTGAAAGACAGCCAGATCAAAGATGAAGATCATAGCGAAATTACAGGTGCGGAGAAGTCCAAACTCTTTCCTACAGATACCGGAACAGTAGTAAACGATTTCCTCACCGAATACTTCCCGGACATTCTGGATTATAACTTTACCGCCAGTGTAGAAAAGGAATTTGACGAGATTGCAGAAGGAGAAGTACAATGGACTTCTATCATGAAGACTTTCTATGATCAGTTCCACCCGTCAGTAGAAAAGACATTATCTATAAAGACAGAACATAAAGTTGGCGAACGTATTTTAGGAGAAGAACCCGGCACAGGAAAGACTGTTTCTGTAAAAATCGGTCGTTTCGGCCCTGTAGTACAAATCGGTACGGTAGATGATGAAGAAAAGCCACGTTTCGCACAAATGAAGAAAGGCCAGTCCATGGAAACAATTACATTGGAGGAAGCATTGGAACTGTTCAAGTTACCACGTACTATTGGTGAATATGAAGGAAAGACTGTCAGTGTAGGTATAGGTCGTTTTGGCCCTTATATCCAGCATAACAAAGTATATGTATCACTGCCGAAAACACTTGATCCGATGAAAGTTACTTTGGAAGAAGCAGAGCAACTGATTCTGGAAAAACGGGCAAAAGAAGCAGAACGGCACATCAAGAAGTTTGATGAAGAACCGGATATGGAGATTCTGAATGGCCGGTACGGACCTTACATTGCTTACAAAGGCAATAATTACAAGATTCCCAAAGATATTGTTCCGCAGGATTTGAGTCTGAAAAGCTGCCTGGAATTAGTCAGAATACAAGACGAAAAAGGTCCGAGCACTTCTTCCAAAGGCAAACGAACTGCCAAGAAGAAATAATATTTGCACCAAACCCTGATATCAAAAGTCCGGTAACCTATATCAACTGGTTACCGGACTTTCGTTGTATTTACAATGCAATATATTTCTTTCTAAACAATTTATTCTCAAACGCTTTGTTTTGATATATTAAATACATATATTTGCAGATCACAATCAAATTATCAGAACACAGTTATGCAAACAAACAAATTCAATTTTCTCCTTGTGGGGGTACTATGCGCACTCTCGTTAGTCGGTTGTATGGAAAAGGATTTATACGAAGCTCCAAAAGAAAAAACTGCAGATAACTATTTTGGCTTTACAACATCTTCCAGTTGCACAGTTGATTTAAATTATGGTTTAAATTATCAGGTTGTTTTTGAATTATATTCCGAAAATCCGTTGTCTGAAGATACGGATGGAAACATAATCAAAACTAAAGAAGAGCCTGTCTATCGTGGGGCTACCGATAAGAAAGGGATTTTCAATGATTTCATATCCATTCCGTCTTATCTTACAGAACTTTACCTCTATTCAGATTATCTGGGAACAGTCAGTCCGATTCAGCTGCAGATTGTGAACGGTAAAGTATCTTTTGACCAGAAAGCTTTTATACAAAGTAAAAGAAATGCCAAAAGTACAAGCAGAGGAGTAACAGAAAACGGCTATAAATACCCGGAAGGCTTTAAAGTTCTAGGCGACTGGAGTGTAATAGGATGTCCTACTTATCTTTCTTCCACTCCCACAGAGATAGATGGCCAACTCTTATATAATATCCGCGAAGTTTTCATTAAGCCGGGTGGAAGCGCAGCGATGGAAGATCATTATCCTGAATATATAGCTGATAATGTAAATATAGAAATCAATATCAAGAAACCTACAGAAATCGGGCTGGTTATGCTTAACAGTACAGGCACCAAGCAAAATACTGTGGGCTATTTTACCTATCCTACCAATCAAAAGCCGACTGAGGCAGACCAAATTACACCGATTATTGCCTATCCACGCATATCGACCGCCGTGTGCAATTCCAGCAGTACAGCAGGGAGCATGTATACCGGTGACAGAGTTGAGCTGAAATATTGGGATGGTACAAAGTTCGTGGACGAATTCCCTGCGGGAGTAAGTATAGCATGGTTTCTTATAGAATCTTCCTTTAATCAAAAGACCTCGGAGGTCCTCAACAACAAACGCACTTTCTATTCTATCCGCAACTTGAACAAGAGCAAAGAACACCGCACCATTGCTCTAAAGAACAAATCCGGGGAAGTTGTAGCGTTCGGAATGGAAGATGCAACTAACTTCGAACCAACAGATAATACCAGAAAAGGGAACTTTGGAGATGCTGTATTTTATCTTGATTTCTCAGATGGATCATCCATCGAAACTGGCGGGGTAGAAGAACTCCCCGATGCACCTATCGAGAACATACATACTTCCTATAAAGGTGTATTATCATTTGAAGATTTCTGGCCATCCAAAGGGGATTATGACATGAATGATATGATTGTCGAATACAAACGTGATATTCACAAAAGTATTCTAACCAATAAAGTTGAAAAGATTATAGACACATTTATACCTAAACATGATGGTGCAAACTGGCAGAATGGGTTTGGTTATCAGCTCACAGGTATATCAAATAGTGATATAAAAAAAATAACCATAGAATCCGGCGGAATAGTTTCACAGTTTATGGAAGGAAAGGATAGGGAACCAGGGCAGGACTATCCCACTATTATTCTTTTCGATAATCAAAAGACAGCTATCAACAAAACGTTTACCGTAACAATAGACGTCACTCAGGAAAAATTTACAGAAACCGCATTTATTCCTTTCTTTAACAACGATTATTGGGAAAAGACGTACAGCAAATTTAATATGAACCCTTTTATCATCATCTCTTCCGGCACAGGACGTGACAAAGAGGCACATATTGTAAAATTCCCTCCAACCAGTAAAATGAACTTCTCTTATTTCGGCACAGGCAGTGATGTATCCAAACCAGATGAAGGACTGTACTACGTAAATAGCGAGAATATGCCGACCGGGCTACAAATTAGCGGTGTCAGGGTAGGAACTAAGCGAAGCGCCGACTTTCTTGTACCAATAGAAAAGACAAGTATATTGGAAGCGTATCCTAAATTTGGAGCTTGGGCATCCAGCTTCGGTGCTTCGAATGGATATTGGTGGAAAGACCCTGATAATTCGAAAGTAATTACTCAATAATAAACTTTCAATAATCTTATCCAAGCAAAACAATGTAAAAGCATGTGACCCAAAAGACATAAATCAGGTCGAACAACAACTCAGAATAAGATACGGTAGCTGTTTCCGTTTCTCTCTTTCTGAACAAGGGATGAGGTGAATAAAACATACGGGATTCCTTTAATATACCTATTAAAGAAACCCCGTAAAAGAGTATTTTGTTCAGAGCAGGTATTACATTCTGGAAGGAACCTCAATACCCAGCAAGCTCATTCCCAAACGAACTACTTTGGCCACATTGGCAGACAAAGCAATACGGAATATTTTTACCGCCTCATTCTCTTCACGCAGAATACTATAGTCGTGGTAGAACTGGTTATATTCTTTCACCAGATCATACGTATAATTTGCGATAATAGACGGACTGTAGTCTTCTCCGGCCTGTTTTACAACTGCTGCAAAATCAGCCACCATCTGGATCAGTCCTTCCTCTTTCTCGCTCAGTTCGATACCGACAGGAATCTGTTCCGGTATCACAATACCGGACTCAGCAGCTTTACGAAGCACAGACTGAATACGGGCATACGTATATTGAATGAACGGTCCTGTATTACCATTGAAGTCAATAGACTCTTTCGGATTGAAAGTCATATTCTTGCGGGCGTCTACTTTAAGAATAAAGTATTTCAAAGCACCCAGACCAACAATACGGGCAATATCATCTGCCTCTTCCTGTGTCAGACCATCCAGTTTTCCCAATTCCTGCGAAGTTTCTTTGGCTGTTGACACCATCTCTTCCATCAGGTCGTCAGCATCAACCACTGTACCTTCACGAGATTTCATCTTACCTTCCGGCAGTTCCACCATACCATAAGAGAAATGTACAAGACCTTTTCCCCATTCAAAACCCAGTTTATCTAACAGGATAGAAAGTACTTGGAAATGATAATTCTGTTCGTTACCCACAACATAAATCATCTTATCAATCGGATAATCAGCAAAACGAAGTTTCGCTGTACCGATGTCCTGAGTCATATAAACAGATGTGCCGTCGCCGCGAAGAAGCAGTTTATGATCGAGCCCTTCAGCAGTCAGGTCAGCCCAAACAGACCCGTCCTCTTTTTTAAAGAAAAAGCCTTTTTCCAGTCCCTCCATCACTTTCTCTTTTCCTTCAAGATAAGTGTTGGATTCATAATATATCTTATCGAAGCTGACACCCATCTTTTGGTAAGTCTCATCAAATCCGGCATACACCCAGCTGTTCATCATTTCCCATAAAGAACGTACTTCCGGATCGCCGGCTTCCCATTTCACCAACATTTCACGGGCTTCCTGCATCAACGGAGAAGCAGCTTCTGCTTCTTCTTTTGTCATGCCTTTTTCCATCAGTTCGGCAAGTTCCGCTTTATAATGCTTGTCAAAAGACACATAATAGTCGCCAACCAGATGGTCACCTTTCTTGCCTGTACTTTCAGGAGTTTCTCCATTTCCATATTTCTTCCATGCCAGCATGGATTTACAGATATGAATGCCACGGTCATTTACTATATTCGTCTTTACCACTCTGTTTCCGTTTGCAGCAACGATGTTAGCCAGCGCATTTCCTAAAAGATTGTTACGCACATGCCCTAAATGAAGCGGCTTGTTGGTATTCGGTGAAGAGTACTCAATCATAACTAACGGAGAAGCCTCGGTAGCTTTTACCAAACCGTACTGTTCATCTGATTGAATCTCATTCAGCAACTCAATCCAGGTAGCCGACGCAATAGTCAGATTCAAAAAGCCTTTTATTACATTGAAAGCAGCTACAGCAGATTCATTTGCCTTCAGATATTCACCAATTTCCTGAGCTGTCTGTTCCGGTCCTTTTCTTGACATTTTCAGAAAAGGGAACACTACCAGCGTCAAATGTCCTTCAAATTCCTTCTTGGTTTTTTGCAACTGCACCATCTTCTCAGGGACTTCCTGACCGTAAAGTGCTTTTAGTCCGTTGATGACGGACGCTACAAGTTTATCTTCTATCTTCATAATCAAGTTGTTTCTTGCGCGCAAAGATACAAAAAAAGGAGACGTATCGCGCCTCCCTCTTCTAATTTCTTTCAACTATATGTTTATTCAACAGCTGCAGACAATTCAGCACCAGCTTTAAACTTAGCTACTTTCTTTGCAGGAATAGTAATAGCCGCCTTTGTAGAAGGATTAATACCAGTTCTTGCCGCTCTTTCACTTACAGAGAACGTTCCAAAACCAACCAAAGCTACCTTATCACCAGCTTTCATAGCGTTAGTAACTGAAAAAATGAAAGCATCAAGAGCTTTCTTCGCATCGGCTTTACTCATTTGAGCTTCAGCAGCCATTGCACTAATAAGTTCAGACTTATTCATGATACGTAAAATGATTAATTAATATATATGTTACACAAAAGATTTCCCATTACGACTTTACAAATATAGATGAACAAAACAATATATCAAATAAAAACATAAAAAAAACGCAGCAAATTATTGAAAAAGAGCTAATAGGGAAGCTTTTCCATGCTTTAAAACAGAATTTATTCGTACTTTTGCGTTCATTACTTAAATATTCAGAATATAAAATTATGCCAACTGTAACTAAAAACCTGATAATTATCAATGTACTAGTCTTTTTCGGGACACTTGTCGCTCAACGATACGGTATCGATCTGACTAATTATCTGGGATTACATTTTTTCCTCGCCAGTGACTTCAATCCGGCACAGCTTATCACTTATATGTTCATGCATGGCGGGTTCAGCCACATTTTTTTCAATATGTTTGCTGTTTTCATGTTTGGAACTGTTCTTGAACGGACCTGGGGACCGAAACGTTTCCTTTTTTATTATATCGTCTGTGGTATCGGCGCAGGACTTATCCAAGAAGGAGTGCAATACATTAAATATGTAGTGGACTACAGCCACTATTCACAGGTGGATATAGGAACAGGCATCATTCCCATGGGAGATTTTCTAAATATGCTGACTACCGTGGGCGCTTCGGGAGCTGTATATGCCATTTTGCTCGCATTCGGTATGTTGTTCCCCAACAACCAGCTATTCATCTTTCCGCTGCCTTTCCCTATCAAAGCCAAATACTTCGTTATCGGTTATGCTTTGATCGAACTGTATGCCGGCTTTGCTAATAATCCCGGAGATAATGTAGCCCACTTTGCCCACTTGGGAGGTATGATATTCGGATTTATCCTGATTATGTATTGGAGAAAAAAAAGTAGAAATAATGGGACATATTATAGCTGATTTAAAAGAAACATTCAGAAGAGGAAACACTTTCATCCGACTGATTTATATTAACGTAGGAATCTTCGTTATCGGTACGTTAATTAGTGTAGTATTGCAGTTGTTCAACCTTAGTGCAGCGGGGATATTCGATTTATTCGCCCTTCCGGCTTCCCTTCACCGGTTTATCATCCAGCCATGGTCATTACTTACCTACATGTTTATGCATGCAGGTTTCCTGCATATCTTGTTCAACATGCTCTGGCTATACTGGTTCGGAAGTTTGTTTCTCTATTTCTTCTCGGGAAAACACTTGCGGGGGGTATATGTATTAGGAGGTATCTGTGGAGGGTTGTTCTACATGGCAGCTTATAACATATTCCCTTATTTTAGCGAGGTATTACCGCACGCTACATTGGTTGGTGCTTCTGCCTCCGTGCTGGCCATCGTAGCAGCTACCGCTTACAGAGAACCGAACTATCGGGTACAGCTTTTCCTTTTTGGCGCCGTTCGTTTAAAGTATCTGGCACTGATCGTTATCGGAACAGACTTACTCTTTATTACTTCCAATAATGCAGGAGGACATATCGCACACTTAGGCGGTGCACTTGCCGGACTCTGGTTTGCAGCCAGCCTGAGCAAAGGAAAAGATCTGACTTCCGGCATTAACTGGTTCATCGACGGCTTCGCTTCCCTGTTTCAGAAAAAGGCATGGAAACGCAAACCCAAAATGAAAGTACACTATGGAAGCGATACAAGTCGCGAGAAAGATTATGATTATAATGCCCGTAAGAAAGCACAATCGGATGAGGTAGACCGTATTTTGGAGAAGCTGAAAAAATCCGGTTATGAAAGCCTGACGACGGAAGAGAAGAAGAGCTTGTTCGACGCAAGCAAAAGATAAAAGAATGGAACACATTGGCAAATTTGTCCTTTATTTGATATTAGCAATCAACGCCCTCTTTGTAGGGATGTTGATTTTGAGTGCCTATAGCCCATATCTCCAACCCAAAATACATCCGATAGCTTCCTGTCTGGGGCTTGCTTTCCCTATATTTCTGGCTATCAACCTATGCTTTGTTATCTTTTGGACCATCATCAGCTATCGCTATGCCTTACTGCCGATCATCGGGTTTCTGGTATGTATCCCACAAATACGGACCTATATCCCCATTAATTTTACGGTAGAAACGATACCGGACGGCAGCATCAAGTTCTTGTCCTACAACGTTATGGGGTTTAACAATTTAGAAAAGAAGGACGAAAAAAATCCAATATTATCCTACCTTGCCGACAGCAAAGCTGATATCATCTGCCTTCAAGAGTACAATTCAACTGGAAACAAGAAATATCTGACAGCAGAAGACATTAGGAAAGCATTAAAGGCATATCCTTACCGCTCTATCCACAATCCGGAAAAAGGAGGCAGCCAGTTAGCTTGCTTCTCTAAGTTTCCCATACTTTCGGCACGTCCCATCCAATATGAAAGTACTTACAATGGATCAATGCAGTACACTCTGAAAGTAAATGAAGACACCATTACCCTCATAAACAACCATCTAGAATCCAACAAACTGACGAAAGAAGACAAGGTAATCTATGAGGATATGATAAAAGACCCGGACGCAAAGAAAGTAAAAACGGGGCTCCGACAATTAATAAAGAAACTGGCGGAAGCATCAGCCATCCGTTCTTCACAGGCGGATTCCGTAGCCAGCATCATTGCAAACAGCCAATATCCCACTATTATTGCCTGTGGCGACTTCAACGACGCTTCCATTTCGTACACCCATCGCATCCTTACACAACAACTGGATGACGCTTTCACACAATCCGGCAGGGGACTGGGTATCTCCTATAATCTGAATAAATTCTATTTCCGGATAGACAATATTCTGATCAGTCCCAATCTGAAAGCCTATAACTGTACCGTAGACCGTTCGATTAAAGATTCGGACCATTACCCGATCTGGTGCTATATAGGCAAGCAATAAAACAGAAAAAACTTTAATAAATACCATGATGATTAGAAAAACTTTAACCATTTTAGCAGCAAGTTGTATGATGTACTCCTGTGGAACAAAAACAGAAAGCAATCCTTTCTTCACTGAATTTCAAACAGAGTATGGTGTTCCTTCCTTCGATAAAATCAAACTGGAACATTACGAACCCGCCTTTTTGAAAGGTATTGAAGAACAGAACCAGAATATCCAGGCAATTATCGAAAGCCCGGAAGTACCTACCTTCGACAACACGATTGTAGCTTTGGACAACAGCGCACCCATTCTGGACCGTGTAAGTGCCATTTTCTTCAATATGACGGATGCGGAAACAACCGATGAACTGACCGAGCTCTCTATCAAAATGGCACCAGTCCTTTCCGAGCACGAAGATAACATCTCTCTGAATCAAGAACTTTTCAAACGTGTAAACGCTGTATACCAACAGAAAGATTCAATGAATCTGACCACAGAACAGAAACGTCTGCTGGATAAAACCTACAAAAGTTTCGTCCGTTCGGGAGCTAATTTAGATACAGAGAAACAGGCGCGTCTCCGCGAAATCAACAAAGAACTTTCTACCTTGGGTATTACATTCAGCAATAATGTTCTGAATGAAAACAATGCCTTCCAACTTTTCGTAGACAAAAAAGAAGATTTATCCGGATTGCCCGAATGGTTCTGCCAAAGTGCAGCCGAAGAGGCTAAAGCTGCCGGACAATCCGGAAAGTGGCTGTTCACCCTTCACAATGCCAGCCGCCTGCCGTTCCTGCAATACTCAGAGAATCGCCCGCTCCGCGAGAAAATGTATAAGGCATACATCAACCGTGGAAACAATAACGACAAGAATGACAATAAAGAAACCATCCGGAAGATTGTCTCCCTCCGTCTGGAAAAAGCTAACTTATTAGGTTTCAATAACTATGCCAACTTTGTACTGGACGAAACAATGGCAAAGAATGACAGCAATGTAATGAGTCTGCTGAATGACCTTTGGAGCTATGCCTTGCCGAAAGCGAAAGTCGAAGCCACAGAACTCCAACAGTTAATGGATAAAGAAGGCAAAGGCGAGAAATTGGAAGCATGGGACTGGTGGTATTACACCGAGAAACTTCGCAAAGAGAAATACAACCTCTCCGAAGAAGACACCAAGCCTTACTTCAAACTGGAAAATGTACGCGAAGGAGCTTTTGCAGTCGCCAACAAATTATATGGTATCACTCTGAGCAAACTGGAAGGTATCCCAACTTACCATCCGGATGTGGAAGTCTTCGAAGTGAAAGACGCCGACGGCTCCCAACTGGGTATTTTCTATGTTGACTATTTCCCCCGTTCCGGAAAAAGCGGCGGCGCATGGATGAGCAATTACCGCGAACAGCAGGGAACAACCCGTCCGTTGGTATGCAACGTATGCAGTTTCACCAAACCTGTCGGCGACACTCCTTCTTTGTTGACAATGGACGAAGTAGAGACCTTATTCCACGAGTTCGGTCATGCGCTGCATGGCTTGCTGACAAAGTGCGAATACAAAGGAACCTCCGGTACCAATGTTGTACGCGACTTTGTTGAACTTCCTTCTCAGATCAACGAACACTGGGCCACCGAACCGGAAGTACTGAAAATGTATGCGAAACATTATCAAACCGGTGAAGTAATCCCCGATGAAATCATCGAAAAGATTCTGAAACAGAAAACATTCAACCAAGGATTCATGACTACCGAGTTACTGGCTGCCGCCATTCTCGACATGAACCTTCATATGATAACAGATGTAAATAATCTGGATATGCTCGCTTTCGAAAAAGAAGCGATGGACAAGCTCGGACTGATCCCCGAAATAGCTCCCCGTTACCGTGTCACATACTTCAATCATATCATTGGCGGATACGCTGCCGGATACTACAGTTACCTTTGGGCGAATGTACTTGACAATGATGCCTTTGAAGCGTTCAAAGAACATGGAATCTTTGATAAAAATACAGCCGACCTGTTCCGCTACAACGTATTGGAGAAGGGAGACAGCGAAGATCCGATGATACTTTATAAGAATTTCCGCGGTGCAGAACCGAGTCTGGAGCCGCTACTGAAAAACAGAGGAATGAAATAAAACGGCAAAAAAGCCCTTAAACATCAAATATTTGAGGGCTTATTACATATGAATGTGAAAAAAAAACTATATTTGCAGCCTTGTATGCGGCAAAAAGAACTTGTATACGACAGAATTTAACTGAAAATTAAATTAAAAAAGTAATCATCATAAATTAAAAGTAAAATGCAAAACAAAGGATTTGTAAAGGTTTTTGCGGTACTACTCACGCTGGTATGCGTGTTCTACCTCTCCTTCTCCTTCGTAACTCGCCATTACACAAATAAGGCGAAAGAGATTGCGAACGGTGACCCGAAAGTAGAACAAGACTACCTTGACTCTCTCTCCAATGAGAAAGTAATGCTGTGGAACTGGACGCTGAAAGATTGTCGTGAAATGGAGATCAGTTTAGGTTTGGACCTAAAAGGTGGTATGAATGTTATCCTTGAAGTCTCTGTGCCTGATGTTATCAGAGCATTGGCTGACAACAAGCCAGATGAGAATTTCAACAAAGCGTTGAATGAAGCTGCAAAGCAAGCTGTCAACAGCCAGGACGACATCATTACCTTGTTCGTCAGAGAATACCAGAAGACTGCTCCGGGCGCAAAACTTTCTGAACTCTTCGCGACACAACAGTTGAAAGATAAAGTTAACCAGAAATCATCAGATGCTGAAGTAGAAAAAGTATTGAGAGCAGAAGTAAAGGCTGCCGTTGAAAACTCATACAACGTGCTTCGTACCCGTATCGACCGCTTTGGTGTTGTTCAGCCGAACATCCAAAGCCTCGAAGATAAGATGGGCCGTATCATGGTGGAACTTCCGGGTATCAAGGAGCCGGAACGTGTGAGAAAACTTCTTCAAGGTTCGGCTAACCTCGAATTCTGGGAAACATATACTGCAAAAGAGATTCTTCCGGCTATGCAATCGGCTGACTCAAAATTGCGTGCTATCCTGTCACAGGAAACGGCTGCTGACTCTACAGCTACTAACACAACAGCAGACACAATCCCTGCAGCCAAACTGACAGAAGCTACTCCGGCCAAAAAAGCCGTAAGCGTTGCCGACAGCCTCGCAGCTACTCTGAAAGGAGATGCCAAAGACGAAAAAGCTGGAGCAAACATGGAAGAAATCAAAAAGCAATATCCGTTGCTGGCTATTCTTCAGTTGAATTCAAGCGGTCAGGGTCCGGTTATCGGCTATGCTAACTATAAGGATACTGCTGATATCAACAGATATCTGAGCATGCCCGAAATCCAGTCAGAACTTCCGAAGGATCTTCGTCTGAAATGGGGCGTTTCTCCTTCTGAATTCGATAAAAAAGGACAGACATTCGAACTGTATGCCATCAAATCTACTGAACGTAACGGTAAAGCTCCGTTGGAAGGTGACGTAGTAACAGATGCAAAAGATGAATTCGACCAATACAGTAAACCGGCTGTCAGCATGACAATGAACTCTGACGGTGCACGCCGCTGGGCACAGTTGACCAAGCAGAACATCGGTCGTTCTATCGCTATCGTTCTTGATAATTATGTATATTCTGCTCCGAACGTAAACTCTGAAATCACAGGCGGACGCTCACAGATTACAGGTCACTTCACTCCGGAACAGGCAAAGGACTTAGCTAACGTATTGAAATCAGGTAAGATGCCGGCTCCGGCTCACATCGTACAGGAAGATATCGTAGGTCCGTCTCTGGGTCAGGAATCTATTAACGCAGGTATTTTCTCATTCGTTGTAGCTTTGATACTGTTGATGATCTATATGTGTTCCATGTATGGCTTCATCCCGGGTATGGTTGCCAACTGCGCATTGTTCCTGAACTTCTTCTTCACGCTGGGTATCCTTTCATCCTTCCAGGCGGCACTGACCATGTCCGGTATTGCCGGTATGGTGTTGTCACTCGGTATGGCGGTGGATGCGAACGTACTTATCTATGAACGTACAAAAGAAGAGCTTCGTGCCGGCAAGGGTGTGAAGAAAGCATTGGCTGACGGTTATTCAAATGCCTTCTCTGCTATCTTCGACTCCAACCTGACATCTATCATCACCGGTATCATCCTGTTCAACTTCGGTACAGGTCCTATCCGTGGTTTTGCCACTACATTGATTATCGGTATCCTTGTATCCTTCTTCACTGCTGTGTTCATGACTCGTCTGGTTTACGAACACTTCATGAATAAAGACAAGTGGCTGAACCTGACATTTACTTCCAAGATTTCCAGAAACTTGCTGGTAAATACCCGTTTCGACTTCATGGGAACCAATAAGAAGTCACTGATCATCGTAAGCGCTATTATCCTTGTTTGTATTGGTTCGTTTGCATTACGTGGTTTAAGTCAAAGTATTGACTTCACCGGTGGACGTAACTTCAAGGTACAATTCGAGAATCCGGTAGAACCGGAACAAGTTCGTGAACTGATCGCTGACAAGTTTGGTGAAGATGTAAATGTAAATGTGATCGCTATCGGTACAGACAAGAAAACAGTACGTATCAGTACCAACTACCGTATCGCAGACGAAGGTAACAATGTAGACTCTGAGATCGAATCATACTTATACGAAACACTGAAGCCGTTGCTGACACAGAACATCACACTGGCTACTTTCATCGACCGTGACAATCACACAGGTGGTAGTATCGTAAGTTCACAGAAAGTAGGTCCGAGTATCGCAGACGATATCAAGACAGGTGCCGTATGGTCAGTTGTTCTGGCTCTGATCGCTATCGGTCTGTATATCTTGATCCGTTTCCGCAACATCGCTTACAGTATTGGTTCTATCGTAGCTCTGACTTGTGATACGATCATGATTATCGGTGCTTACTCACTGTTGTGGGGATTCGTTCCGTTCTCATTGGAAATCGACCAGACATTTATCGGTGCTATCCTGACAGCTATCGGTTACTCTATTAATGATAAGGTGGTAATCTTCGACCGTGTACGTGAGTTCTTCGGCTTGTATCCGAAACGCGACAAACGTCAGTTGTTCAATGACTCTCTGAACACGACACTGGCTCGTACCATCAATACTTCATTGAGTACGTTGATCGTATTGCTGTGTATCTTCATCCTCGGTGGTGATTCAATTCGCAGCTTCGCATTCGCTATGATCCTCGGTGTTGTGATCGGTACTTTATCTTCATTGTTTATTGCATCTCCGATTGCATACAACATGATGAAGAGCAAAAAAGTAGTAACAACTACTACGGAAGATTAATACAATCCAGAAATAGAAAAAGCCTCTTCCGAATATTCGGAAGAGGCTTTTTCTATTGATTATTAAAACAAATAGAAGCTATAAGACGTTAATCTTAAAAGAGACCATTGTAAAACTTTAAACTTGTACAGTATGAAAGCAAACAACACAGCTCCCTACAGATCTTCTTAAGTAGCCCCGAGGGGAATCGAACCCCTATCTAAAGTTTAGGAAACTTCTATTCTATCCGTTGAACTACAAGGCCGCTTTTATTTTGGTTGCAAAGATAACGGTTTCTGTCGATTTAACAAGAATAAAAATGCAGGTTCCTTTCAGCAATTTCAAATATTTGGCGTCAATAGGACAATAAAGTACGATTTATTTTGATAATTCGATTAACTTTCCGACCTTTGCACTCACAAATTGAAAGTAAAATCAGTTTTTAAATTAAATATAGTAATTAAAGTTATGGCAGACGAAATGATGGTTAAAGAATTGGAGGAAGTAGTAGTACGTTTCTCCGGCGACTCCGGCGATGGTATGCAGCTGGCAGGCAACATCTTCTCGAACGTGTCGGCTACGGTAGGAAATGACATTTGTACATTCCCTGACTATCCGGCAGACATCCGTGCTCCGCAAGGTTCGCTGACCGGTGTTTCCGGTTTTCAGGTTCACATTGGTGCAGGACAGGTGTACACTCCAGGAGACCGTTGCCACGTATTAGTAGCGATGAACCCCTCCGCACTGAAAACACAAATCAAATTCTGTAAACCGCAAGGACTTATCATCACCGACTCCGACTCGTTCGAAGCCAGAGACCTGGAAAAAGCACAATTCAAGACCGACAATCCTTTCGAAGAATTAGGCGTTAAACAAGAAGTGTTGGAAGTGCCCATTTCTTCTATGTGCAAAGAAAGCCTGAAAGATTCCGGACTGGACAACAAGTCTATTCTCCGTTGCAAGAACATGTTTGCTCTCGGACTGGTTTGCTGGTTATTCAACCGCAGCCTGGCAGCAGCAGAAAAGATGCTGCGCGAGAAATTCGCAAAGAAACCCGAAATAGCAGAAGCAAATATAAAGGTATTGAATGATGGTTATAACTATGGTGCCAATACTCACGCTTCTACCTCTACTTATAAGATTGAAAGCAAAGCTCCGAAATCAAAAGGACTTTATACAGATATTAATGGCAACAAAGCAACATCTTACGGATTGATTGCTGCCGCTGAAAAAGCCGGTCTGGAACTCTATCTGGGTTCATACCCTATCACTCCGGCAACAGATATTCTGCACGAATTATCCAAACATAAATCACTGGGTGTAAAAACCGTACAGTGCGAAGACGAAATTGCCGGATGTGCTTCGGCAGTTGGCGCCGCTTTTGCCGGTGCTCTGGCAGTAACTACTACTTCCGGACCGGGTGTTTGTCTGAAAAGTGAGGCGATGAATCTTGCTGTAATCGGCGAACTTCCTTTGGTCATTGTCAACGTACAGCGTGGTGGTCCATCTACAGGTCTGCCTACCAAGTCGGAACAAACAGACTTGCTGCAAGCACTTTACGGACGTAACGGTGAAAGCCCGATGCCGGTCATCGCTGCTACTTCCCCCACTAATTGTTTTGACGCTGCTTATATGGCTGCCAAGATTGCTTTGGAGCATATGACTCCGGTTGTATTACTCACCGATGCTTTCGTAGCCAACGGTTCTGCTGCCTGGAAACTTCCTAATCTGGACGAATATCCTGCTATCAAACCTCCGTATGTAACTCCGGACATGGCTGGTAACTGGACTCCATATCAACGTAATGCAGAAACTGGTGCACGCTATTGGGCAATCCCGGGAACAGAAGGATTTATGCACCGTATCGGTGGTCTTGAAAAGAGCAACGAGAACGGCGCCATCTCTACCGAACCCGAAAATCATAACAAGATGGTTCACCTGCGTCAGGCCAAAGTAGACAAGATTGCAGACTATATTCCCGAACTTGAAGTGCTGGGCGATAAAGACGCAGACCTACTGATTGTTGGCTGGGGTGGCACCTACGGACATCTTCGTCTGGCTATGGACTTTATGCGCGATCATGGAAAGAAGGTAGCCTTTGCACACTTCCAATACATCAATCCGCTGCCTAAGAACACAGCAGACGTATTACGTAAATACAAGAAGATTGTAGTAGCTGAACAGAATCTGGGACAATTTGCCGGATATCTGCGCATGAAAATACCTGGACTGAACATCAGCCAGTTCAACCAAGTGAAAGGCCAGCCTTTCGTTACGAGAGAATTGATAGATGCATTTACTAAATTATTGGAGGAATAAGAGATGAGCGATAAAGTATATACCGTACAAGATTATAAATCAGGCCAACCTCGCTGGTGTCCGGGATGCGGTGACCACGCTTTCCTGAACTCACTGCACAAGGCAATGGCTGAACTGGGAGTAGCTCCGCATAACATCGCCGTAATTTCGGGTATCGGTTGTTCTTCCCGTCTGCCTTATTATGTGAACACATATGGCTTCCACACCATTCACGGACGTGCTGCTGCTGTTGCAACAGGTGCAAAGGTAGCTAATCCGGATTTGACGATCTGGCAGATCTCCGGTGACGGTGACGGTCTGGCTATTGGTGGTAACCACTTCATCCACGCTGTTCGCCGTAACATCGACCTGAACATGATCCTACTGAACAACCGCATCTACGGATTGACAAAAGGACAATACTCACCGACTTCGGAACGCGGATTCGTCAGCAAATCATCCCCTTACGGAACAGTAGAAGATCCGTTCCACCCGGCAGAACTTGCCTTCGGTGCCCGCGGACGTTTCTTTGCCCGCTGTATAGCAGTAGACGGCGCCGCTTCTGTAGAAGTATTGAAAGCAGCCGCCAATCACAAAGGCGCATCTGTAGTAGAAGTTCTGCAAAACTGCGTCATCTTTAACGACGGAACTCATGCTTCCGTTGCAACGAAAGAAGGACGTGCGAAGAACGCAATCTATCTGGAACACGGCAAACCGATGTTGTTTGGTGAAAACAAAGAGTTTGGTTTGATGCAGGAAGGTTTCGGACTGAAAGTAGTGAAACTTGGCGAAAATGGAATCACAGAAAAAGACATTCTCGTTCATGATGCTCACTGCCAAGACAATACGCTTCAGTTAAAACTGGCATTGATGGAGGGTCCCGATTTCCCGATTGCACTCGGTGTAATCCGCGAAGTAGAAGCTCCTACATACAATGATGCCGTAACAGAGCAGATCGAAGACATCAAAGGCAAGAAGAAATATCATAACTTCCAGGAACTGTTGATGACTAATGATACTTGGGAAGTGAAATAATTCGCTTTTCATCCGCAAACGAGAAGGCGCAGACAAGAGATATCATTCTCTTATCTACGCCTTTTTTCATTTTCAAATCATCGGTTCGCCTTACGCTTCTTTACTTCCTCCACGAGTTTCGTAAAGGATTTCTCCTTTTTACGCTTTTCATGTTCGGAAGCGGAGAAATGCCAAGCTTCGCGCCGGAGTTTCAGGTAGCTCTCATAGACTTTAGCATCCAATAGCCCACTGTTTACCGCTTCCAAAACGGCACAGCCGGGTTCATTGATATGCTTGCAGTCCTTGAAGCGGCATGCCTTCGCATAATCGGAAATATCCAGCACTTCTTCCAATGAATCAACACCGTCCATAGCCAGCCCAAACTCCCGGACGCCCGGAGTATCGATCAGCACACCCGATCCATCCATCAACACCATTTCCCGTCGAGTCGAAGTGTGCCGTCCTTTCCCTGTAGACAGGCTTATATCAGACGCAAGCAATAACGATTTCCCACAAAGTGCATTCACCAGAGAACTTTTACCGACCCCCGAAGAACCGACAAACACCACCGTTTCGCCTTCCGGGATAGATTCCCGCAACCGAAGAATCGTTTCGGGCTGACGAATACTTGTAAAAAACACCGGTATCCGGCGGAATATATGCTTTATTTGTTCTTCAATCTCCTGTCTGTCAAAGTCTAAATCGGCTTTGTTGAGCACCCATGCGGCATTGATATTCTCCTCCTGCATCTGAACCATAAAGCGCTCCGCCCTGCGGACATTAAAGTTATCATCAAGGCTTTGTACAATAAACGCCTGATCGACATAAGATGCAATCACCTGTTTATCAGCAACTGTACCGTTTTTCTTACGATACAATGTCCGCTCACGGGGAAGCATATCAACGATGATTCCTTTATTTTCATCAAACGGCTGAAAGATGACCCAATCACCCGTACAAGGCAGTTCGAAGTCCGATCTTCCATACATCATACTTCCTGTCAGCTCACACTGAAACTGTCCGTTTTCAGAAATTACTTCGTAGCAGGTACGATGTACGACGGATACCCTGCCATGAGGCAACGCATTATAGGTTGATTCCTGTTTCAGCTGGTCCAATTTATCATTCCAACCATAAATAGCTAACTGGTTCATTGTCCTACCTTTTTTGCGATGAAGAACACATAACCGTAAAACTCTTTATACTTGCGGTATAATTCTACTTCCATCGATTGAAGCGCACTGAATTCTTCGGCTATTTTATTTCCTGCATACTTACGAAGAAAAATCTCCTGCGCCGGAACCTTCAGAGCAAAATAATGCTCTGTCCAACAGTTTTCCGGCAGAATAAATGTTGCGACGGGAAGATAGCCGGCTTTGTGTATCTTGGCCACCTGATTAGGAATCGTATCTATTTCCGGATACGCATCTACCCAGAAGTCATTGATTTCCGCGGGGCGTTCGTCTGTAAACCACGAACTTTCGGAAACAGCAATATACCCTCCCGGTTTCAAATACTGACGCCACTCATTCAGTCCCCGTTCAAAACCGATATTATAAATGGCACCTTCCGACCAGATCAGATCCAGTTCCTCCTTCTGAAAAGGAAGATCATCCATTGAGCCGACAATACCTTTTACCCGGTCCTGCAAACCTGATTGCAGGACGTTACGGTTGAAAATATGAATAAAGTCGGAAAGAAAGTCCAGCCCGGTAATCTGTCCCGGCGTATGTTCCGCCAATACCATTGTCTGACCGCCCGTCCCGCAACCGATGTCGGCGATAAGGGATTTATCGGTAAGATTATCTATGAAGCTCAATGCTTTCAGTGTCACTTCAGGGCTTCCGGGCCCTTGTCGCTCCATATTGGAAAAGAAGTCACAGATTAAATTAAGTTCGAATTCATGAATAGTTTTATTTTCGTTACTCATTATCGTAATGTATTTTGCATACACAGAAAGCATCACAACGCTTTCATCATTGCACGCAGATTAAACTTGAATTAAATAAATAAAGAATCACTCTCGAAAGGAGTTATCCGAGAGTAAACGAAGAGACAATCTGTATCAAAAGCACAGATTGTTTATAAAACCAAATCCGATTTAAATGTCTTTGTCATGCCGCAAAGATATATAATACTTTCCGATCCTGCAAAATAAAAAACATGTTTTAATGTCATCCATGCCTAAAAAGTTAGAAGCATTTAATGCTTTTCCGTGCGGTATCAAAAAAAAAATCGTAGCTTTGCAATAACTTAAAAAAGAGACTGATATGGAACAACAGGACAGATATATACGTTTTGATTGGGCAGTGAAAGTACCTTCTCCGCCAAAAAGCAAATTTTGGTGTGTTGGAGGGCTTCTTGACTGTGCTTTTGGGCGAAGACGTGAAAATCATCGAACTGTTGGAAAGTGAAAGTAATCAGCAGACCATTGATGATAAGTTCAACCGTGTGAACATCAAAGCCAGAAATAGTAAAGATGAAATAATCATTGTAGAGATTCAGAATACCCGTGAATTATATTATCTGGAACGCATCCTTTACGGAGTGGCGAAAGCGATTACGGAACATATTTCTTTGAGTGAATGCTACTACGAGGTGAAAAAGATTTATTCTATAAGTATCCTCTACTTCGATATCGGCAAAGGGGACGATTATTTGTATCATGGTCAGAATAACTTTACGGGAGTACACACCGGAGATCGGCTCGAAATAACCACTAAAGAAAAGGATGCCCTCGTCCGTAAACTTCCCGCAGAAGTTTTTCCGGAGTATTTCCTGATTCGTGTGAATGAATTCAATAAAGTAGCCGTTACTCCACTGGAAGAATGGATTGAGTACCTGAAAACCGGTTGTATTCGTCACGATACTACAGCTCCCGGCTTGGGAGAAGCCCGCAAAAAGCTGATTTACTATAATATGTCTCCGGAAGAACGACATGCTTATGATGAACACTTAAGCGCCATAATGATACAAAATGACGTATTGGATGGGGCTAAATTGGAAGGTCGCATGGAAGGAATGGAAAAAGGGATAGAAAAAGGACGAATGGATATAGCTCGGAATCTGAAATCAATGGGACTGGACATAGCGGCAATCCAAAAAGCTACGGGATTGCTACCTGAAGAAATTCAGAAGTTGTAAATGATGTGATTGTTTATATACTATTGTTCCGTTTCATTTCTTTTCCCACATAAGCGATAATGAAGAGAAATGATAGTCATCTGAATGGCAGGGATACATTTGCAATTGAATGGACAGATACATTTACCACACATTTTTTCACTAATTCTCACCCGACTCATTACTTATGAACGAGTCTCCATGTAAGAATGAAGCAAACTTGCACTAAAGTATTTCCCAATAAGTACAAGACTTGCTCCGGACAAGTACTTAAGTTGTCTGATTCTAGTACTACGTTCGGGTCGAAGATGTACAACATTGGAATGAAAGATGTACTACCTTTACTCTATTGTATATTATCAAGCGTTCACCGCATTCAGCCTTTTCAGTTTCTCTCGCAAACGTCCTGATAGAAGGAGATAGCGACTGAAGGCTGTTTTTTTATACCCTGCCTCTGGCGCCTTCTGAGAAGAGGGAGTGCTTTCAGCCCTTTCAGCCTTGGGCATACATAAATCCATCGTTTATTGGCTATGCCTACTCTGCATACAATTGATCGTTACTCGACATATGGGCTGAATCCTGTAAGCCCGGAGATGAACTTCACTCACCACCGAGTTGAACTCCACTCACCACCGAGGTAATGGTTACTCGCTCCCGAAGTGAAAGTGGATGGTATACCAGCTTATTTGAAATGAATAAACTGTTCATAATTCATAAAAACAGAGGTTCGGTTTACCTCAAACAGAAGCTCTGTTTGTCTCCAATAGAGGTTCTGTTTAAGATAAATACAGGCTCTATTGAAACAGAACTTGCTAGCGCTCGAACCAATTTTTTCCGGCTGAAGGGGCTGAAAGCACTCCCCCCTCTCAGAGCGTGCCAGAGGTGGGATATAAAAAACAGCCTTCAGCCGCTATCTCCTTCCATCAGGGCGTTTGCGAGAGCGACTGAAGGGCTGAATGCTTTTATCCCTGCAAATACAAACGATTAAAGCATAAGTGCACGATGAACCGATTCGTGAATCATTACCAGAGCTGTGATCCCTATGAAATTTCCCCTTTTCATTTTAATAATTACCCCAGGCATCTGTGAAGATGTCATTAACCTAACCAGTTAATTGCGAAGCCGCCATTACCTTCTTTCCCACGGTATGGCGGTCTTTTTTAAATACAACGCTTGCTTAAATAGCGAACCGGATACCATACAGACAAGAATCCTACTGCCAACACTGTAATGAAAATAAGTACCACATCCCACAGATGGACACTCACCGGATAAGCATCTACCACAAAAGTACCACCCCCTCCGCCAAGGGTAATCAGACCATACTTCTGCTGGATGAAACATAATATCAAACCCAGAATAATACCGGAAATGGCTCCAAACAAAGAAATCAGACGGCCTTCAAATAAAAAGATACGAGATATAAGTTTGTCACTGGCACCAAGGCTGCGCAATGTAATGACATCGTCTTTCTTGTCCAAAATCAACATAGAAAGAGAACCAATCACATTGAAACAGGCGATCATCAGAATAAAAGTAAGAAACAGATAAGAAATCAGTTTCTCTATTTCCATGATACGGAAGACATCGGCTTGCTGCTGATAACGGTTCTGTACCACAAAGTCATCACCCAGCATTTTCTCTATTTTAGATTGTACAGATGACACATTAGCGTTTGGCTTCAGCTTCAGCTCAATGCCGGAAACCTCTGTCGTATAGTCCAATAAGTTACGAAGAAAATCAAGGGAAGTGAGAATATAACTTTCATCATACTTCTGTTGGTTGACCACAAACACAACACCCGGTGAATAAAGATAGTCGCGATTGAAAGAAGCCCCGGGGTTCGCCATATTCACTTTGGCATTCCGCTTGGGAAGGTACACCTGCAAAGGATCTACAAACGCCAGTCCTGTGCCCAAAGTCGAAACCAGTTCCACACCCATCACTCCATAATTCACAATCGAATCATGAAGAATAAATTCACCGGCTCCGTAAAGAATGCTGTCTATTTCAGTTAAATCTTCAAAATTATCTTCTACCCCTTTCAGCACTACCATGGCCTGACGGTCTTTATATTGTACCATCGCATTCTCTTCCAGAGTCTCTGTAGATACCGATACTTCGGGAAGCGCACAGACCGCACGAATTTTTTCATTCTGCCCATCGAATACTTTTCCTTCACGGACCGTAATCTTCAGTTGAGGATCAAAAGCCGTGAAAAAGCTGGCTACCATATCCTGAAATCCGTTAAAGACGGAAAGCGTACAGACCAGTGCAAGCGTAGCAAGCGCTACCCCGCATACCGACACGCCGGATATAATGTTGATAGCATTATGCTTCTTCTTCGAGAAAAGATAACGCCGGGCTATGTAGAAGGGGAAATTCACTTCAGCAAAGAGTCAATCTTCTCAATATAATCCAGCGAATCGTCCACGAAAAACTTTAATTCGGGGATAATCCGTAATTGATGACGTACACGAGTACCAAGCTCATAGCGAATGGTTTTCATGTTCTCATTGATATTCTTCACTATTTCTTCAGCTTTCTCGGATGGGAAAACGCTCAGGTAAACACGGGCGATACTCATATCGGGACTGATACGAACAGCGCTGACCGATACCAATGTACCCGGCATTGCCTTTGTTTGAAGCAGGAATATCTCGCTCAACTCCTTCTGTAACAGGCGAGATATTTTATTCTGTCTGGTTGTTTCCATAAACTTATTTACAATTTTACGATTTATAATTCAAATTTTCTTCCTTATGATCGTCAATCCGTCACGCAAAGGAAGAATTACTTTTTCCACCCGGCTATCCGTAGCGATGAAATCATTAAAAGCCTTGATACCGATAGTCTGCGTATCTGAGCTGCGAGGTTGCTCCAGCACATGCCCATCCCACAAAGTATTGTCGGCAATAATATACCCACCTGCGGAAAGATGTTTTAAAACCATCTCATAATAATCGATGTACATCCGTTTATCACCGTCAACAAAAGCCAGATCGAACGTAATACCTAACTGAGGAACAAGCTCCAGAGCATCTCCGATATAAAATCGGATCTTGTCCGCAAAGGGAGAATTCTCCAGCCAGGGACGGGTGAAATCCTCTTGTTCATCATTTATCTCAAACGTATGCAACATTCCGCCCTCCCGGAGTCCTTCCGCCAGACAAAGGGCAGAATAACCGCTATACGTTCCGATTTCCAGTATTTGCCAGGGACGAATCATTTCCACGAACATTTTCAGCATCCGCCCCTGTAAGTGCCCGGAAGCCATACGGGGACGAAGCAATTTCACATGCGTATCCCGATAGAGCGCCTTCAGATAGTCACTTTCAGCATCGATATGCTGCAAAATATATTCATCAATAGATTCAGTCTCCTGCATAAAACCCGGTCTTATAAATAACAGTTAGAGATAACGATTGTTGTTAGGCAATACAGTTTCTCCCGCATGCTTCAATGCATCTTCCACAACGTTGATTTCAAGGAAGGAAGTTTGCGTACCTGCCTTACCGCTACTTAAATAACCCACCATATCAGATGGCTGCAAGCGTCCCTCTTTCAAAAGACGGCGCAGAGCGGCAAAGTAGTATTCCTGTCCGTTGGCCAATTCCGGCATATAGATAGCTTCCACACCGTAAGAAAGAGCCAGATGACGCATCGTTTTTTCCTTATAGCAGATAGCCAACACCGGGAATTTACCACGGAAAGCAGCCAGATTACGGGCTGTCCGTCCACTGTAGCTATCTGTAATGATAGCGCGTATCTTCAGTTTCGATGTAGCTTTCACCGCTTGTTTAGCGAGGAATGCCGTCACGTCGTTGCTGTTTTCGTTCAACGGAATACGGATATCGTTTTCTTCCAGCTTATCCTTTTCAGCCTGAGCTGCGATCTTAGTCATTGTCTTCACTGCATCCACCGGATATTTGCCATAAGCAGTTTCACCGCTCAGCATCAAAGCATCTGTACGATAATAGATTGCATTTGCAATATCAGTCACCTCCGCACGAGTCGGACGGGGATTGTTGATCATCGTATGAAGCATCTGAGTTGCAACAATCACCGGCTTCTTTGCCAGAATACATTTGCGGATCAGCACACGCTGGATACCCGGAATACGTTCCTGCGGAACTTCGATACCCAGGTCACCACGGGCTACCATCACACCATCCGCCACTTCAAGGATCTCGTCAATGTTGTCTACGCCCTCCTGATTCTCAATCTTGGCAATAATGCGGATATCACTGTTGTGTGCATCCAGAATCTCACGGATATCGAGCACATCCTGACGGTTGCGCACGAAAGAGTGAGCGATGAAATCGATATCTTTTTCGATGGCATAAAGTATATTATTGCGGTCTTTTTCTGTCAATGAAGGAAGATTGATACGAACACCCGGTACGTTCACGCTCTTGCGGCTTCCCAGCGTTGCATCGTTTTTCACTTCGCAAAGCAGATAATCGGCGGTCTTGTCGATCACTTCCAGTTCCAGATCACCATCATCAATCAACACCAGTCCTCCGATATTCAAATCGTTCACAAAATCCGGATACGAAACAGCAATGCATTCACGAGTCGTCTCCTGATCAGGATTACCGACAATCTTCACTTTATCACCTATCTGATAGGGGATCGGTTCCGCATTGGCAGTCGTACGTACTTCCGGTCCTTTGGTATCCATCAGAATCGCAATCCGGTTGGATACGGAACGAACATTGGCAATCAACGCTTCAAAACCTTCACGGCTAGCGTGAGCCGTATTCATACGCACTACATTCATCCCAGCTTCAAACAGCTGTTTTATAAAGTCCACATCGCAACGTCTATCCGAAATGGATGCAACGATTTTTGTCTGTTTCAGTAACATAGCCTTTTTACCTATTTAATATATTAATACCTTATTTATTATCTAACAAAGCCTCCAGAGCCAAACGATACGAATTCAGCCCGAAACCACAGATGACTCCTTTGCACGCACAGGCAATCATAGATACATGCCGAAAAGACTCGCGGCTATGTATATTAGAGATATGAACCTCGATCACCGGAGAAGTCACAGAACGAATGGCATCCTGCAAAGCGATGGATGTATGCGTATAAGCACCGGCATTCAGAATGATGCCGTCTGCCTCAAAACCTACCTGCTGAATGCAGTCAATCATTTCTCCCTCAATGTTCGATTGAAAATAGTCGATCTCCAAATCAGCATACCTTTTACGAAGCTCAGCCAGATAGTCTTCAAATGTAACACTTCCGTATATGGAAGGTTCACGCTTGCCCAACAGATTGATGTTCGGGCCATTAATAATTTGTATTCTCATCGCCGTAGTCCTGCTTTTTTAATACCTTTGTATCCAAAGAACAATATTTCAGGCTACAAAGGTAGAAAAAAGAAATGGAAATCAACGAAAAAAACAAGAAGAAGGAGCAACAAGCACTGATAATCAGAAAGTATCGGCAGTATCTCAAACTGGAAAAGTCTTTATCTCCCAATACATTGGACGCTTATCTGACCGATCTGGATAAACTGATGAGTTTTCTGACGCTGGAAGGGATAGACGTCCTCGAAGTATGCCAGTCGGACCTCCAGCGCTTTGCTGCGGGTTTACATGACATTGGCATCCATCCCCGCTCGCAGGCACGCATTTTATCCGGCATCAAGTCTTTCTTCCGTTTTTTGATTATGGCGGATTATCTGGAAGCCGACCCCAGCGAATTACTGGAAGGTCCTAAGATAGGACTTAAACTTCCCGAAGTACTGACAGTAGAGGAAATAGATACCATCATCTCCGCCGTAGACCGCAGCAAGGCCGAAGGACAACGCAACAGAGCCATCCTGGAAACATTATACAGCTGCGGACTACGCGTATCCGAACTTGTCAATCTCAAGCTATCTGACCTCTACTTCGATGAGGGTTTCATAAAAGTAGAAGGCAAAGGAAGCAAGCAACGCCTTGTTCCTATCTCTCCCCGTGCCATTAACGAGATCAAACTTTATTTCGCAGACCGCAACCAAATAGAAGTTAAAAAAGACTATGAGGATTTTGTATTTGTCAGCCAGCGAAGGGGCAAATCACTTTCCCGAATCATGATCTTTCACATGATAAAAGAATTAGCGCAAAATGCAGGTATCACCAAGAACATCAGTCCGCACACTTTCCGACACTCTTTTGCCACTCATTTACTGGAAGGTGGCGCCAATCTACGGGCCATCCAGTGCATGCTCGGACATGAGTCCATCGCAACGACCGAAATTTATACCCATATCGACCGCAACATGCTTCGTAGCGAGATTATCGAGCATCACCCCCGAAATATTAAGTATCGGAAAGAAAAAGAGTCAAGTTTTCATTAAATTATGATAAAAACCTCCTGCTAACTACATAATTATATTAAGAATTAATATCTTTGCGATGTTTTTACTTTATTAGGATTGAAAAGGGGTTATAAATATGACGATATTTCAATTACAAACATTTAATTTATACCTAAAATGACAAAGAAGTTGTACTTGCCTTTACTCATGGCAATTGTTGTTGCACTTTTCTCTTCGTGCAAGAAAATGGGTCCCCTGTCAGCGGACTACTTCACTGTTACTCCACAAGTGTTGGAAGCAGTAGGTGGTAAAGTTCCTGCTACCATTAACGGTAAATTCCCTGAAAAGTATTTCAAGAAAAAAGCTGTAGTAGAAGTTACTCCGGTTTTGAAATGGAATGGCGGTGAAGCTAAAGGGCAAAGTGCTGTATTCCAAGGAGAAAAAGTAGAAGGAAACGATCAGACTATCTCTTACAAAGTAGGTGGTAGCTATACGATGAAAACGTCTTTCGACTATGTTCCTGAAATGGCTAAATCTGAACTGTGGCTTGAATTTAAAGCTAAAGTTGGTAACAAAGAAGTTGTTATTCCTGCAGTAAAAATCGCTGACGGTGTAATCTCTACTTCTGAGTTGGTAAACAACACATTGGGCAGCGCTAACCCGGCATTGGGCGAAGATGCTTTCCAACGTATCATCAAGGAAAAGCACGATGCCAACATCATGTTCTTGATCCAACAAGCTAACATCCGTTCAAGCGAGTTGAAGACTGCAAAAGAATTCAACCAGGAAGTTGCTAACGTAAACAGCGCTGAAAACAAGAAGATCAGCAACATCGAAGTTTCTGCTTATGCTTCTCCTGATGGTGGTGTAAGCCTGAATACAACTCTGGCAGAAAACCGTGAAAGTAACACTACCAAGATGCTGAACAAAGACTTGAAGAAAGCTAAGATCGACGCTCCGGTTGACGCTAAATATACTGCACAGGACTGGGAAGGCTTCCAGGAACTGGTTTCTAAATCTAACATCCAGGACAAAGAACTGATCCTTCGCGTACTGTCTATGTATCAGGACCCTGCACAGAGAGAACAGGAAATCAAGAACATCTCTTCTGTATACAAGAACCTGGCTGACGATATCCTTCCTCAACTGCGTCGTTCTCGTTTGACTTTGAACTACGAAATCATCGGTAAGTCTGACGAAGAAATTGCTAAGCTTGCTTCTTCTAATCCTTCTGAACTGAATGTGGAAGAATTGCTGTATGCTGCTACACTGACTAACGATCCTGCTAAACAGGAAGCTATCTATACTCAGGCTACCAAACAGTTCCCTAACGATTACCGTGGATACAACAACCTTGGTAAACTGGCTTATCAGGCTGGTAACGTTGACAAAGCTGAATCTTACTTGAAGAAAGCTGCCAGCGTAAACGCTACTCCTGAAGTTAACATGAACTTAGGTTTGATCTCTTTGATCAAGGGTGACAAAGCTGCTGCTGAAGCTTACTTCGGTAAAGCTGCAGGTACAAAAGAACTTGGCGAATCTATGGGTAACCTGTACATCGCTCAAGGTCAGTATGAAAGAGCAGTTAACTCATTCGGTGACGCTAAAACTAACAGTGCTGCTTTGGCTCAGATCCTTGCTAAGGACTACAACAAAGCTAAAAACACATTGGCAGGCGTAGAAAAACCTGATGCTTACACAGACTACCTGATGGCGGTTCTGGGTGCTAGAACTAACAATTCTTCTATGGTAACTAGCAGCTTGAAGAGCGCTATTGCTAAAGAACCTGCGTTGGCTAAGAAGGCTGCAACAGACTTGGAATTCTCTAAGTTCTTCACAAATGCAGATTTCATGAGCATCATTAAATAAGAGAATTACCACTCTATTTTAAATATTGAGAATTGCTCGTCATTACAAATGACGGGCAATTCTTTTTTTTATCTGTAAAAAACCGTACTTTCGCAGAAAAGAAATCAAAGCAATGAAAAAGAGCAGCATTTTAATCCTCATACTTATCTGTCTGGCCGGATGCAAAAAGAGCTCCAACGAGACAACCATCACAGGAGAGATCAAAGGACTCGGCACTGATACACTTTATCTGTACGGCATGGACGAACTCTACGACCGGATAGACACCATTTATGCAGAGAATGACAAGTTCTCTTACACCACCAATGTAGATACGATCACTTCTGCCTATCTATTGCTCAAGAATCAAATAGAATATCCTATTTTCCTGGACAAAGGAAACAAGATCAAGATAAAAGGAGATACAATCAACCTTAATTTCTTGACTGTCACTGGAAATATATACAACGAAGAGTTTACAGACTTTCAGCAAGAACTGAAAGGGCCGGTCAATCCTTCGGAAAAGATTGGTGAAGAAGCAACTGATAAGACAAAAAATGTAGAGGAAACAAAAACTGCTGAAGAGAAAGCGGAAGAATTCATCCTGCAACACCACTCCTCTTATGTCAGCCTTTACTTATTAGATAAATACTTCGTTCAGAAAGAATCACCGGATTTCACTAAAATCAAAAAGCTGGTTAATGTAATGACAGGTGTATTACAGGATAAACCATATGTCGAACGGTTGACTGAAACGATCACTCAAGCGGAGAAAGCAGAGGTTGGCAAATATGCGCCTTTCTTCAGCCTGCCCAATGCCAAAGGAGAAAAGATCACCCGTTCATCGGATGCATTCAAGCAAAAAAGCCTGTTAATTAACTTCTGGGCTTCCTGGAACGATAGCATCTCCCGGAAACAGAACAATAGCGAACTAAGAGAAATCTACAAGAAGTATAAGAAGAACAAATATATAGGCATGCTCGGTATTTCACTGGATGTAGACAAACAGCAATGGAAAGACGCCATCAAGCGTGATACGCTGGAATGGGAACAAGTATGTGATTTCGGCGGACTCAATTCTGAAGTTGCCAAGCAATATTCCGTCTGGAAAATACCTGCCAACATACTTCTCTCGTCAGATGGAAAGATTGTAGCCAAGAATCTTCAGGGGGAAGAACTGAAAAAGAAAATAGAAAAGATTGTCGAAGAATCGGCAGAAAAAGAAAAGAAAAACAAACAGAAAAAATAAACGATCATCAAACGTGCTAATTAAAGTTTTCGGAGCGGCTGTTCAAGGGATTGATGCAACACTCATCACAATCGAAGTCAACAGCTCACGTGGCTGTATGTTCTATCTCGTCGGTCTTCCGGATTCTGCGGTTAAGGAAAGTCACCAACGTATTATCTCCGCACTGCAAGTCAATGGCTATAAGATGCCGACCAGCAATCTGGTCGTAAATATGGCTCCTGCCGATATCCGCAAGGAAGGTTCGGCTTATGATTTGCCTCTCGCTATCGGCTTGCTGGGTGCCAGCGAAACCATATCGTCTGAGAAGTTCTCCCGTTATCTGATGATGGGAGAACTTAGCCTTGACGGGAGCATCCAGCCTATCAAAGGAGCACTTCCTATTGCCATCAAAGCTCGCGAAGAAGGTTTTGAGGGACTCATTATTCCTCAGCAAAATGCACGGGAAGCAGCGGTCGTTAATCAATTGAAGGTATATGGTGTCAGCAATATCAAAGAAGTCATAGAATTTTTCAATAACGAAAAAGAACTGGAGCAGACAATAGTCAACACACGGGAAGAGTTTTATCAACAGCAGACAGCCTTTGACCTGGACTTTGCAGATGTAAAAGGACAAGAAAATGTAAAAAGAGCATTAGAGGTAGCAGCTGCCGGAGGACATAATCTACTAATGATCGGTGCTCCCGGCAGTGGCAAATCTATGATGGCTAAACGGTTACCCTCCATTCTTCCTCCTCTCTCCCTGGGTGAGAGCCTGGAAACGACCAAGATACACTCTGTTGCCGGAAAACTAAACCGGGGTTCTTCACTGATCTCCCAACGCCCGTTCCGTGATCCTCATCACACGATATCGCAAGTAGCCATGGTCGGCGGCGGAAGTTTTCCACAGCCGGGAGAAATCAGTCTGGCACATAATGGAGTTTTATTTTTGGATGAACTACCGGAATTTAACAGAGGAGTGCTGGAAGTATTGCGCCAACCACTTGAAGACCGGCAGATAACCATCTCTCGTATAAAGAGCACCATCAGTTATCCAGCCAATCTGATGCTCATCGCATCCATGAATCCATGTCCGTGCGGATACTATAATCATCCGACCAAAGCATGTGTTTGCAGTCCCGGACAGGTGCAGAAGTATCTGAACAAAATATCCGGCCCATTACTGGACCGCATTGATATTCAGATAGAAATCGTTCCTGTACCTTTTGATAAGATATCCGACCAGCGGCAAGGAGAAGCAAGCAGCATCATTCGGGAAAGAGTGATTCGGGCACGCCGGATACAGGAACAGCGTTATGCCGATTACCCCGGTATCTACTGTAATGCGCAGATGAGCAGCAAACTACTATCCATCTATGCACATCCGGATGACAAAGGACTTTCTCTGCTACGAAACGCGATGGAACGTCTCAATCTCTCTGCACGCGCGTACGACCGTATATTAAAAGTGGCACGTACTATTGCCGATCTGGAAAATATGGAGTGGATTCAACCTTCACATTTGGCCGAAGCCATCAGTTATCGTAATTTGGACAGAGAGAACTGGGCAGGTTAAGGATAGTAAACAAAAGATTCACATCAAATAAGTAAATCATGAATACCGCTATTACACATTGGGGATATACTCCATCGGGAGAATCCATTTATCTGTTCCGGTTGACCAATGCTTCCGGAGCGTCCATTGAACTTACCAATCTGGGAGCCAGCTGGGTTTCAGCCCATATGCCCGATAAACATGGCATTTTTGAAAACATTCTGTTGGGATACGATAACGCTGAAGGATATATAAAAGACACCTATTATATGGGAGCCACTGTAGGCCGGTTCGCTAACCGCATTCATCAGGCATCTTTTTCCATCAAAGACACTACTTATCAGTTGGAGAAAAACGATGGAGAAAACACCAATCATGGCGGAGCATCCGGTTTTCACAAGAAGATATGGCAATGGGAGCAAATTGATTCCGGTATCCGCTTCATTCTCCACTCTCCGGATATGGAAGGAGGATATCCGGGCAATGTACACGTAAAAATAGAATATCAATTCACAGAAACCAATGAACTGACAATCAGTTATTATGGAATCACAGATCGCCCCACTTATCTGAATCTGACTAATCACGCCTATTTCAATCTGTCCGGCGATAAACGAAAAATAACGGAACACCAACTCATGATACCTGTTACCCGGATATTAGAAACCACCTCACAGTTTATTCCTACCGGACACATGCAGGACGTAAAAGACAGTCCGTTTGATTTTACCATCAGTCATAGTATCGGAATGCATCTTTACGATGATGACGAACAGTTACATTGGAACAAGGGATACAATCATTGCTATATCCTGAAAGAAGAATCGTCCGACACGTTATTGACAGCCGCCGTATTATCCGATCCTTTTTCCGGTAGAAAGCTGACTGTCAGGACTGACTTACCCGGTGTTTTATTATATACCTCCGGCTATCTCGCTCCCACACCGGATATCGGTGTATGCCTGGAGACGCAGTACTTCCCGGATACCCCTTCGCATCCGCATTTTCCTTCCTGCCTGCTCATGCCGGGGGAAGAGTATCTCCACAGAAGTATTTACACATTCGAAAGATAACCTCTCCTGCTGTCCACACGCTGACATCCTCTGTCTCCGTATGGACAGCAAAAACTTTTTTGCCACCAATCTCTTTTTATTCATATATTTGTTTTACATTTGTGATAAACAAAAAAGCAACAATATGAAAACGTCCATTGTAACCTTCCTGATTACATTTTGTTTTTACCTGTCAGCTTATGCACAAGCGTCTCAAGACAAAGCTGCAGAGCTAAAGGAACAAGCTTTGAGTAGCTTGAAGCAGAAAGATTACATCAAAGCCCGTTATCTGTTCAAGAAAGCGTACGAGGCATTTGCTGCACGCGAAAACTATCCACAGGCTATAGAGTGTGGTATTCAGGCCAACGCCTTATATGTGAGAGAGAACTTCTACAAGGAAGGCTTCGAACTATGCCGCGACATGGAACAATTCATTTGGACAGGCGAACAGAAACAGAAAAAAGTCTTTTATGATTTACGGTTCCCTATCAGCAAGGAACGGTTGCAGATGTACATTGCACTGAAAAATCCTGCACAAGCCAAAAACCAACTGGACAAGCTGGAAGAGATGGCCAAGCTCGCCAAGAATGACTCCTTAATGGAAGTGCTGCTTTACACGAAAGCCAACTATTACTATACTTTCAATCAAAATGCACAAGGGGATGCCTGTTTCCGCAAACTCATCAACCAATACAAGGAAAAGAAGGATTACGACAAAGTGAGCGACTGCTACAAGACCTTAATCGGCATCGCACGTAAAGCTAACAATGCTTCACTAATGGAACGTACCTACGAAAGCTATATCGTCTGGACCGACTCAGTAAAAGCCCTGACTGCTCAGGATGAACTGAATGTCCTGAAAAGGAAATATGATGAAAGCCTGCTGACTATACAAGACAAAGACAGTACCTTATCTGCCAAGCAATATATCATCATAGGACTCTGTACACTTGTGGCCATCCTCATAGCCGCATTGATAGTACTCGCCATCTTATTATTGAGATTTATCACCGGTAACCGCAAACTTAAAAAGAGTGTGATCATAGCCAATGAGCACAATGATTTGAAAACTAAATTCATTCAGAATATATCCTCGCAGATGGAACCGACTCTGAACACTTTAGGAGCCTCCGCCAAGGATCTCTCTGCCAAAGCTCCTCAACAAGCAGAGCAAATGCAGGCACAAGTAGCTGCCTTAAAGCAATTCAGCGACGATATTCAGGAACTTTCCCTTTTGGAGAACTCACTGACTGAACCTTATGAAATGGGAGAAGTCAATGCAGGCACTTTCTGCGAGAACGTGATGGAGAAGGCAAAAGAATTTATGAAACCAGACGTCACTCCTTCTGTAAACGCACCCAAGCTCCAAGTAAAAACAAATAAAGAGCAACTGGAACGCATTCTTCTCTACCTGTTGAAAAATGCCGCTTTCTACACAGAACAGGGACGTATCAGCCTTGACTTCAAGAAACGCGGCGCACACACCCATCAGTTTATCATAACCGATACAAGTACAGGCATTTCGGCAGAGCAACAAGAAAATCTCTTCAAACCATTCACACAGGTAAAAGACCTGACAACAGGTGATGGCCTGGGATTACCCATCTGTTCACTCATCGCTACGAAAATGAATGGCAGCCTGACGTTGGATACAGGTTATACAAAGGGATGCCGGTTTATTCTGGAACTCCATGCATAAATAAAGTACTTAAGGACTTTATATCGTTAGATTACCGACTTCCAATGGTGGCTATAATTACTACTTCTAGCCACCATCAGAGAACGGGCACTCTACTCATACAAAAAATAGCAACAGTTTAGCACATAAACGACAGGCGGGTTGATAATAAATACTGTGATCGTTTATTATAAACGTCCCTGTTGTTTATTATAAACTCTAAAGTAGAAATCGACAGAATAATCTTCGAATTTATAAGACAAAAAGGCTGCAAACCTCATAAAGTTTGCAGCCTTTTCCTATATTAAAGCATCCTATCCCCTAATATACACCAAAGGGACAAGCACTATTTGTTACTATATTATACCACCATAGAAGATGATTCCATACTAATTTTCTCATTTTATTTGCCGTTCTTAAATGATTCTGTTCAGGTTTAGAACTACAAATATACAACATTTAAAAACATTTGTCAAGTACCCGATTCGTTTTCAGTTATCAGAGTTGTTATTTCACGATTCTTGGCTCAATTACCTTCCCACTAATAGAAACGACTCCTTGGTTTGAAATAGCAAAATTCTTAAAAAAGGAAGTACGTGGATGTATTTTCTCTTTGCTCCAATGGGCATGGAAAATATATTTCCAGCTACCATCTTTACATTGGAAAGGTGCACCATGACCGGTACCTACCAATCCTATCGCCTCAACGCCTTGTAAAAGCGGATTCTTACTATATTTAATCCATGGTCCCATTGGCGATTCAGACGTAGCATAACCTACTCCATAACCTTTATTCTGATAGTGGTTGGCTGAATAAATCAAGTAATAGGTTCCATTCTTCTTCAAGACTGAAGGTCCCTCTGCAACCTTAGCCTGCAAAAGTTCCCACGGTTCCTCCGCTTTTATGCACTCCGACAAAGTTTCCGTCTTAATCTTCATCAAATCATCGGTCATCTGAGCTACCCAAATCACATTTCCATCTGTAAAGCGTACAAAATAAAGATACGGAGTACCGTCATCATCTATAAAGAGAGAGGTATCAATGCTCTTTTCCTCCCAAATAGGATGTTTTACTTCTTGCCGGAAGGGACCTGCCGGGGAATCAGAAGTAGCTACACAGATATGCTCTTCCGCAGAATAGAACATATAAAACTTCTTTTTTGATTTAATATAGTAAACCTCCGGAGCCCAAAAGCCCCACTCTCCATATGAATCTGCAGCCGACAGTGCTTGCCCTTCCCGTTTCCAATTTTTCAAATCATCGGAGGAGAAGCAGGCGAAGCCTTCACCTGCTGTTGTACCACCGGTACCATAGGCATAATACTTATTATTGTAGAGCATCACATATGGATCAGCAATAGGCAGACGATCTGACTCAACACTCACTTCTTTGTTCGGAATATTCTTCTCTCCTTTATTCATTGCGTTACTTTTTCCACTGTAAACCAACAGGATACAAAGAAGTAAAAGAGCGCTCATCTCTTTCTTTATCATAGACAGACTTTTTAAGTTTATAATTATACGATGCAGGCAAAGTTACTATATTTTCGTACAAAATCACTACACCTTGTAAGCAAAGTATACATCACATATGGAACCAGAGATTCTACTACTATCCTTTTATGCATTATTAATAGCAGAAACAGTAAGTAAACCAGCCTTCTCTAAGAAATTTCTTTTTGAAGTCATTGTATCTATTCTTAATTATGTTTGATAGAAAACTAGTGATAATCCTATAAGGGCGGGCTAAAAAAGTGTTTTAGTCCGCCCCATACCAACAATCAGATAAATATTATGTGATAATTGAAGCCAATTATTTCAGAGCATCACAAATTTCCCTATTAATCTTCCTCAATGCCTTTTCGTCCAGTTTAATAACCTTACGGTCATAAGTTAGCAATCCGTTTATTTCTACCTCAACATCTGTAGTCTGTGTATAAACAGCGGCAGAGAATCCACGAGGAATCAGATCTTTCAACACATTGGCATACTCCAAGTATTTATCAGTGGCCTCTTTAGAAGTATTGAATTGGACATATCCCCAGTTACGATCCGGTTCCCAAAGATGCTCTTTCAATACCAAACCGATACCACCATATTCTCCGAGCACAGTAGCACGTTGAGCATCATACAAAAACATTTCCGGACCCGGATAATGATGTAAATCAAGCATATCACCGCACGTATAATGATTACCACCACTAGCAGGATTCACGAGTCGTGAAGGATCATATCGCTTTGTCCATTCAGCAATTTCCGGAGTCTTGAACTGTCCCCAAGCTTCATTAAACGGCACCCATGTACCGATACAAGGATAAGAATAAAGACAGTCGATAATTTCTTTCCATTCTTTACGATAGGTTGCCTCCGATTCTGCAGAACGCTTTCTTTCCGTTCCTGTAAAATACTCACGCATCTGCCATTCCGGATTTTTATCTCCGCTCGGCATATCCTGCCATACAATAATTCCCAAACGGTCACAATGCGTATACCAACGAGCCGGTTCCACTTTGATATGTTTGCGAATCATATTATAGCCAAAATCTTTCGTCTTTTGAATATCATATACCAAAGCTTCATCCGAAGGAGCTGTATACAAACCGTCAGGCCACCATCCCTGGTCTAAAGGACCAAACTGGAATAAATCTTTATTATTTAACTGCAAACGCACAATACCGTTTTTATCTCTCTTGGTAGAGAACTTACGCATAGCAGCATAACTCTTAACCTTATCCATCAGCTTATTCCCTTCAAACAAACTGATTTCCAAATCATATAGAGAAGGAGAATCCGGTGACCATAACTTTACATCAGCTGGCATAGAGACTTCAACAGGAACACCATTAATAGAAATCCCTTTAGCCACCAACTCCTTACCATCGAACACCTTTACTTCTATTTTGCTCGAAAGCTTCTTCTTATCAGTAGCAACCTCTACCACCAACTTATTCAAGTCGATATCAGGGGTTGTCTTGATGTTCGTAATAAACTGTGCAGGCACAGATTCCAGCCACACCGTCTGCCATATTCCACTTACCGGCGTATACCAGATACCCGACGGTTTATTCACTTGTTTTCCTCTAGGCTGAGTACCATTATCAGTAGGGTCCCAAACTTTTACCACCAGTTCATTCTCTCCATTTTTTAAAGCAGGAGTGATATCAAATGAGAAAGGAGTAAAACCTCCTGTATGTTGTCCTATTTTGATTTGATTTACCCAAATATCAGCCTTCCAGTCAACAGCTCCAAAATGTAACAATACACGTTCACCTTTCCATTTTGATGGTACAGAGAATTTGCGTTGATACCACAAGTCATTATCCTTTCCAAGCCTTTTTCCAACACCGGACAAACTAGACTCTATCGCAAAAGGAACCAAAATCTGTCCATCATATTTTTGAGGAGCAGCCTGCCCTACCGGAGCAATGGCATAATTCCATAACCCATTCAGATTCATCCAATCCGGACGTTCCATAATTGGACGGGGATACTCGGGCAACACATTCTCAACATCTATTTTGGTAGCCCATTCTGTTTTAATTCGTTCTCCTGCAGGCTTCCACTGGGCAGACAAGTACGAACAATTTAAAAATACAACTAATAAGATAATCAATTGTTTCATCATGATATAATTTAAAAGATTTCTCCAGATACAACCTGCATCACTTTATTTTTTCAGGAAAGTTTCAGCGCGTCCGGGAGTATAAAGTTCCCATAAAGAAGCAACCGTCCATCCTGGGGCAAAAATATCATTATAATATCCTTTACCATTCTTTCCATAGTCCCAGTTAGTGTGCTGAACTACTTCCGGATAATAACCCACTTTGGCAATTCCACACATATGCCCTTCATGGGGTAACAACTGACGCATAGAGGTCGAAATCACCTCTGCAAAATCTGACAAGCGGTTCTCTTTATACTCTTTAGATAACCAACGAAGTACGTCAGCAAATTCGAAGATAAATACGTCGATATGATTATTTTCTACTGACACATTTCCCCAACCACGAGTCTTCATACCGATATCTCCCAACATTTGTCCGGGAGCAAACGGAACATCCCATAAATAATACCAGGACAAAGCAAAATATGCGGCTTTCTTTGTCAAATCAGCATAATGTTTATGTTCTTCACCTTTCGTTATCAGTGAGAGATAATACGTAGCAGTAGCTGTATATAACGACGCTTCTTTATCTTCACAGTTTGCATCCAGTGTAGAAGAAAAATAATCAGCTTTGGAGATCAGCTCCTTTTCAAGATACTCGGCTGTTTTTCTGGCACTGGCAAGATATCGCTTGTCTTTGAAATACTTATATCCCATCACCAATGGCAATGTAGCTGAAGGAGTACTACCACCGCTCTTATCAACAATCGTAAAATCATCACGGAATTTTCTTGGGAAACTTCCATCAGCATTTTGGAGTTTCAGAAACATCTCAAACATTTGCTTTACCCGCTGTTCCCATTCCGGATGTTTGCGCCCTTGCTCCTTTTCGTACGCCAGGAAATGAAGCATCGCATAAATTCCCTCAGACTGACGTCGAATACTATGCACCGGTTCCTCAAATCCACGGTTTAAGTTAACAAACTCCTTAAAGAAACCTGCCGGAGTAAAACCGTTCTTCAAATAACTATCAAAAATCTTTAGACTATTGTCTTTCAATTCTTCGCGATTATTCTCCCAGCCATACTCCCATGCATTGAATGCATTCAAAAGAACACGCCCGACAAAACCTATTTCTGCCTCACCATTACTTTTACAATCATCCGTACGCAAACCTACACCCGAATTATAGGTCAATTCCGGCCTACTTACCAAGCTATTCACAAAGTAATGACTAAGTGTCTGCTTCATTTCCGGAATAGAATAAGGAGTATCAACAGGTTTCGGAGCATAAGTATCATAAGAATATTCCCAAGTCTGACGTATAAAATCGGAGAAATCATCAGCACTACTTTCTGAGATTTCCCAAGTTAACATTACGTTTTCCCCTTTCTTCAATAACTGAAAAGCTTCTACCTTAGGAGCCAATGTCAATTTACGGATATAGCTTCTGGGAGCTTCCTGATAAGGAAAACCGAAAGAAAGGGCAGCCACTCCATTCTGGTTCTCAAAACCTGTAAAGCCCAGAGATGTTTTTCCGGAAAGAATTACTTCACCTTCTTTATGCGTAGTCAAAGCGTCAGTCGTAAACTTATCCAGCCGGTTTACCGTCATATATCGCTTGTCCTTTTCATTATAAATTCCGGTCAGTGGAGCACTCAACCTGTCCTCACGGACTACCCAACTATCAGATGTATGAAACGAAGGAGCTTCTTTAGGTGAACGCAGATTGCGACGATACCAGAATCCGGGCATATAAAACAAACAATCGTCATGGCGGAAACCAGTAACTACCTTCTGTCCATAATTAAAGTACACATCCTCCAGAGCTGTAATACACATGTCAATATGTAGACGTCCATTAGTTTCTTTGATCTTCTGAGAAATCGTCAGCGGAATGCTTTCAGATGCAACTAACTGATAGGTAGAATTATCATTCTGCACTCTCTTCAAAATTAAAGGGTACTGCTTGGCCTTATTTCCAGGCACTTTCAAAGAAACATGTGCATTCACCTGTTCCGGCGTATAGTCAACAGCCTTAACAGTTCCGGTCAATAGTACAGTAGCTATTCCACAAAGCAAGAATTTTAAGTTCATACAGCTCATCATAATTATATGAATCAGCAACTAATTCTGATTCTGTTAATACTTTATTTAGATATATTTTCAAGCCATTCCGGCTCTTATCAACGAGTACAAAATTAGCGAAGATCACTCTATCTCAGTAAAACAAATTGAGCAATTAGTAGAAGAATCCGTTCTAAATGTACGTAGAATGAATAAAATAATACCAAAACAGAACATATAATGTCCTTCTTTCCATCCATCCATTGCCGGTATCAGAGATATTCTGTTTCATAGAACCATATCCATTATTATAAAAAGAACCGCAGTTTCCCCTCTAAAAAGGGAAACTACGGAATATGATTTACTGTGATTTACTCAGCAATAAAACAAGGACAAGGAATAATCAGTTATTTCTCTAAAAGAGCGACAGTACACCAAAGGACGGGCCCCTGTCCATGATAATCACCCGTACGACGAGGACGATCATAATAATACTGCAAGTCATTCTTTTTATTTGTTCCTACACAAACAGCTTTTACTTGATTCTTTTCGTTAACGTATGGAACTAAAGCCAGCCACGCTTTTCGAGCAGCAGGTGCATATTCGTCAGCATCCAGCCAACCATTCTTAACCCCCATTATGAATGCGAAAGTAAACATAGCCGATCCTGATGATTCCGTCCAGCAATCAGGTTTATCAATCAGTTGGTTCCACAACCCCTCTGCATTCTGATATTCTTTCAAACTTTTCATCATCTTCTGATAACCTTCTAAGATACGGGCACGGTCTTTATGTTTTTTGGGCAAACACCGGAGCAACTCCGACATACCCGCTGCCATCCATCCATTTCCACGTCCCCAATAGTAAGGAACATCCGGAGCATGATAGAAAAGTCCATTCGGACGTTGCAGCTCGTCCAAGTACATAACCATTTCTTTCGCTGCCCGGTCAATATATTTACGGTCTTTTGTCACTTTGTATGCGTGGGTCTGCACAATCGTAATCATATACATGTCATCAATCCACAAACGTGTTTGCCAAGAATATCCTTTTTCAGCCCATTCTTTTTCTTTTGGTTTGGCATTTGCAGGAACTTCCCATTGAGAATCAGCATAAGGCAATCCCAGATACCAGTATTTCTTATCTTTTGTCACGTGGTACATTTCCAGTGGCAAGCTGCCAAACATATTCAAATCAACATGATTCATAATCGGTTGCAATGCTTTCTCTGATGTAAACAGAGGTTCAAACTTATTCTGCAAAAGTTTAATCAGCTCTTTATCTTTTGTTACCGCAGCATATTTTAGTGCACCATTCCAATAAAACGTCTCTGGATACCCAATCCATTTACCGGCATGAAGCGCGTGCTTCTCACCTATAAAGCGATATGCCAAACGCTTGCCGACCTCTTCAGGGGTATAACCCTCCGGAAAGTCCGTCAACAACTTAGTCTGAGCACATAATAGTTGAAAAGGTAGCAAAAGCAATAATAAAAGTAGTTTTTTACACATAACGACTTATTTTTATTTATTATACAATTATAGAATATATACAACTAATCATCTAACTTTCAGATTCCTTACATTATCGCATACAGCCACTGCTATTCTCGAGTCTGCGCAACCATAATAGAGATATAATTTCTTCTTATAATACGCCAATCCCTCAATAAACACCGTTCCATCTTTGTATTGCCCACTTTTCTCAAAAGAGGCCTCAGGTACAAAGAAAGGTTTATCTAACCGATCCAAAACTTTATAAGGATCATTATTATCAAACAAGAGTTGTCCTGCACAATAGGCTCCTACCGGATAATCGGTGTCCCTCTCTTTTCCTGCATTTTTTCCATTATATAGAAGTACGATCCCCTTTTTAGTCCGTATTGCCGGAGGTCCGCATTCTGTCATCTGACAGTCAAAATGACCTTTACGCGGTCTCGCCAACTTCTTTAGTTCATTCTTCTCGTCCAGCACTGGATACCAGTCCACAAGATTGTCAGAAGTAGCTGCATGAACAGCATACTCTCCCCAGTACATGAAATACTTGCCATCTACTTTATCAATAACAAGCTTTTCTTTCTTTACTTTAGTCAGTATGGAAGCGGATTTACTGGCTATTTTAGTGAAACGTCCGTCATAGGCCTTTTCAAAAGCGGGTCCATGTTTTGTCCAGTTTTTCAGATCCCGGGAAGTGGCTACAGCGATACGCGGTGTCTTCCGGTTCCATGCCGTATAAAGCATCACATACAGTCCGTCTTCCGTCATTGCTACACGCGGGTCCTCACAGCCACCGGGCCATTCTATACCTTTAAAGTTATCTTCCGCTGGAAATAATACTGGAGTATCCAGCTTTGTCATCGTGACTCCATCCGTGCTCTCAGCATATCCGATACGTGAAGTCCTTTTACCGATGCCCTGTGCTGAATTATCTTCCGCCCGGTAAAGTACGACTATTTTCCCGTCTTTCACGGTAGCCGCCGGATTGAATGTATCACTCTCTTCCCACTTCACCTGCTGCTTCTGCATCGGACAATAAAAAGAAGTAGGTTGAGGTGAAATTACGGGATTAGCACCTTCAGGACGTACGAAGGGACCGAGTACCCAATTTCTGTTATCCTCTTTACCTGTAGTCGTATCCGTAGAAGGTTTCATGGTAAATCCACATAACATCAATATACCGGTCAGACTAATTACGAGTTTTAGTTTCATCTTATTTTCCTGCTTTATTCATAATAAATCATTTACCTTTACAACAGATATTGTCCCTCCTCTTTCAATCTTTTACGCAGATAATCAGTATCGATTTTGTGGACATCATTCCTTGCCTGTTTTATAGCATGTACTGCAGCCATTCCGGCAGCTTCGCCAGTCACCAGACAAGGAGGCATTACCCTTAAACTCCCGAATGCTTCTTCATCAGTAGATATACAGCGCCCTGCGGTCAATACATTTTTCAGTCCTTTTGGTGTCAGGCAGCGATAAGGTATTCCATGAGACTCCCCTTTTTTATAACGCGTCTCTTTATGACCTGGTTTATGAACATCTATATAATAGCAATTACGTCCGATTTCATCCTCAAAAGTTCTACGTTCTTTCCAGTCCTCTACCGTAAAAGTATAATCACCTTCAATCCGACGGCTATCTCTGACTCCAAGCAAAGAAGCAGTCTTCACCAAAAAAGCACTACCAAAAGTTTTGGGTTGAACGTCCTTCATTGCTTCCAAATATTGTCCGGCAATTTGCCGACCTACCATCATTGCCTGCGTAGTAGCCCAAGGATCCGTTGAATCGACATTATCAAGATGTCCGGCATTGAACTGTACCACATCCGGACCAATAAAATTACTATTAAAATGCTTATCTATCAATGGATATTTCCCAGACTCAATCGCTTTATAAACAGGGCTGTTCTTATTGCTAGTATGCAATGAAGGCCCCGTCAGATTGTAGTTATAGCTATCGACATTGGCAAACGAGAAACATAAAGATGAGCTCTGTACCACCCCACTATCATCTCCTCTTTTGAATGATGCGCCTGCCCATGCCGCCAAATCCCCATCACCTGTCGCATCAATAAAAACTTTTGCCTTGAAAGCAACAAGCCCGGATTTATTTGCAACAATAATAGCATCTACCGTTTCATCGGCTACTTTTTCTACAGCGGCAACTCTTGAAAAGAAGAGTACTCGGGCTCCCGATTCAGCAACCATCTGATCATAAACTGTCATCAAATATTCGGGATTTATACTCACCCAATTCATTTTCTGTTTTCTCTCATGCGGTACTCCTTTTCTCGAAGCTTCAAAGATTTTCTCTGCCAAACCTCTATAAATGATTTTCTCACCATCAGAAAACGGACACCATGCCGGAACCATACCGGCTGTCCCCATCCCGCCAAGTTGGCCCATTGCTTCAATCAATAGAGTCTTGGCCCCTTCGCGTGCTGCCGAGATAGCGGCAGCACAACCACCAGGTCCTCCGCCAACTACAATAACATCCCACCGATCATCTACGGCAATCTTTGTATTCTTCAGACTCAGTCTGGATTGCGTTGTTCCTCCCTGCGTATTGAGGCTAGGTACAGTGAAAGCTGCGGTCAACAGCCCTGCCTTTTTTAAGAATTCTCTTCTAGAAGTCATAGTATTCTCTTTATCATTTGGTGAACATCAGTTCCTTTGTCCGATTCGCTAAAACTCAATTAAACAATCCGCCTATCAATGAAGCTATAAATTTAAGTTTCATCTTACTTAAGTTTATATTTCTGGCTATCGATATTCCATCCTTTCAATACCAGCATTGCTCCTTCGCTCAGTTTTTCCTTTGCCGTCTCAATCGTTACTGTTTTCTTTTCACCCGGAGTCAGGGAGAAGAAATTATCCGTATAGAATGATGGGCGTATCGGACTCATCTTTGCATTAAGAAATTGCAGTTGATTGAAGAAAGCTATCTGATTGGATGTATTTCTCATTGTGATATCAACAAAATAGTTATCACCTTCTTCCCTCACTTTATAAGCCAGTTTCACTTTAGAAGCCCGAAGTTTACTCAAATCCTCAAATCCAGAGGCTGCCGGACCGGTCAAGGTCGTCTTTCCTTCGTACTTATCGTTGGAACGCCAGTAGAAATTAGAAGAAATTTCTTTTCCCTTCTCATCTTTCAGTATTAATTTGATAAAGTGAACCTGAGAGATGCCATCGGGAAAACGAATGGTCAATGCATCATTCGCTACTCCATCTGCCGGTAAATTAACAGCAGCCGATTCTTCAAACACTTTCCGACTATTTATATCATACACCTGTGCCGTAACCTTATAGTTATCGAAAGAACGATAGAAATCATTCACCACAGAAACCGTATTCTTAAGATAATCGAACTGAGCATGCAAAGGTTCCAAAGAATTGGCCGTATGATAAAGCGAAGCTGTCGGTTCAAGAGACCAGTCCCACATACGGGAAGCTACCTGCCTCATCGAGCAGTTATGATACCAGAACAAAAGACCTGAACAAAAACGGTCACCGTAATCCAGCTTATTATAGTTCCATACTTCCCAAATGCTTTTGGAGTTTATTGCACCCAGCAATTGTCCCTTCTGAGCAAATTCATCAATCGAAGATGACTTTCCATAATGATTCACCAAGTCCGTATACATCGTAGTCATCAGATGAAAACCATTTCCATCCAGGTAATCCCACACTTCTTTGTTGATGGGCCACAAGTCTTTCTCATCCATCATTTCCCGGAGTATTTCTACTGTAGGAAGAGTCGGTGCACCATATTCAGGATTAAAGCCATCTACACGGCTCCCTCTGGGAGAAGCTGTATTTTCATAATGCTGCATCGGATTCACCTGTTTATAAGGGCTGCCATCATGTACTCCAGCACACTCCGACTGCATCTGATATCCGCGTGTACCATCCAACTGATTCAGCAGTTCGGGAGTACCGGTCATTTCTGTGCTTTCATTGGAAGCAACATAATAAGCCAGAGACGGATGATTACGAATACGCTTCACTGTAGATTCCACGTTACTCATATAGAGAGCCTTGTCATGCGGATGACGAGTATCTCCTGTCATCCAGAATTCCTGCCATACCAGCAAACCCAGTTCATCACAGAGCTGAAAGAAATAGTCAGATTCGGCAATGCCACCTCCCCACATACGCAGAAGGTTGACGCCCGACTGGCGGGTATAGCGCAATTCAGCATAAGTACGTTCGTCAGAGTGTCTCAACATAGCTTCCGGTATCCAGTTCGTACCACGGATAAACAACCGTTTACCATTCACATAAAAGACACGTGATTTGTCAGGAGTTTTAGTATCGGAAGTGATTTCACGAATACCAAACCTTGTCTTTACAGAATCGCAGATCACTCCATCAACTGATACTGTCAACTTCAAATCATATAAGTTTTGCGGTCCTTTGTTGACCGGCCACCACAAGCGAGGAGAATTCATCACAAGTTGCGGAAACTCTTCCGGAGAAAAAGTAACCAGTTTTTGTTCTCCCCGAATCACTCGGAATGATTTCTCAAAAGATATATTCTCACCTACAATCTCACCCTTTACTTTGCAATTAATTCCACTATTGCTAGTTGACGAATTAATCACTTCTACAGATACGGTCTCACGTGCCTGGTCATAATCCGGTTTACGCAATTCAGACTTAATAAACGGATGACGTAGAGCTACCTTTCCGGTAGCATAGATAGAAATGTTTTTCCAGATACCTGTATTGCGGTCACGGATGCCATCCATAAAGGTAAAGTCCCAGCCTACAGTCATCAACATCGTAGTATTCAATCCGATATTGCCGTTACCACCATTATGGAATTCTCCCGCAGCCCCCCAAGACTTCGGCTTAGTACTTCCGGGAACATCAACCGGATACACTTTTACAGCCAGTGCATTATTCTTCCCTATCTTTACAAAATCGGTCACATTAATATAGTCCTGTATAAACATACCATTGATGGTACTAAGCAAATTCCCATTCACCCATACTTCTGCCCGATAATTGATTCCATCCAGCTGTAACCAAACATTCTTCCCCTTAAAAGATTGAGGAACTGCAAACTCGGTACGGAACCAATAAGTATAAAAATCTCGTCCGACCTGAGAAATATCAGGAATCAGCTTCGATTCAATCTTATTATTAACTCCATAATAAGGTTCAGGGTATTTTTGGTTATACACTAAAGAATTTAAGACTGTACCGGGAACAATGGCTGGCAACCATTTTTCAGTCGGATAATCTGATGAAGATATCTTCTCACCCGGATCTGTGGTATCGCCTGCTTTCATCATTTTCCACTGATAATCTCCATGATGAGTGACTTCCGAATCAAGCCAAATACGATTTGGATCTCTGGCGTCATTCATCCTATTTTGTGCAGTCAATACTGAACTGAAAAATAGTAGCAAAACAGAAAAAAGGGTCTTAACAAAGTTATGCATATTTATGTTATAGTTTTAAATGGTTTTTGGCATGGAACAAAAGTAGAGGTTTCCTTTTATTCAACCTGCCAAAAACAGGTCAATAAATGAGATTTTAGTCCCAAATTATTTTAATAAAGGACATAATTGCCCGTATTCACCGTTATTTTTCCAGAAGAGCAACCGTACACCAAAGATAAGGAGCCTGACCGTGATAATCACCGGTATGACGAGGGCGATCATAATAATACTGCTTACTATTCTTTTTATTCGTTCCCACACACACTTCTCTTACATCATTCTTCTCATTAATATACGGTACTAAAGCCATCCATGCTTTGCGGGCTGCCGGACCATATTCTTTTGCCTTGAGCCATCCTTGCTTGACTCCGGTAATAAATGCAAAAGTAAACATAGCAGATCCCGAAGTCTCAGCCCAACAATCAGGCTGGTCTATTAACTGATTCCACAAGCCATCGGACGTCTGATATTTTTTCAGACTCTTCATCATTTTGCGATAACCTTTCAAAATACGCGGACGATATTTACTATCCTCAGGCAAACATTGAAGTAATTCTGCCATCCCTGCCGCCATCCATCCATTACCACGTCCCCAATAAAAAGGAACGTCCGGTGCATGGTAGAAAAGCCCATTCGGGCGTTGCAACTCATCTAAATAAAGCACCATTTCTTTGGCTGCACGATCAATATATTTCCGGTCTCCGGTCACTTTGTAAGCCTGAGTTTGTACAATGGTAATCATATACATATCGTCAATCCATAGACGAGTTTGCCAAGAATATCCTTTCGCATCCCATTCCTTTTCTTTGGCTTTTGCATTCCCGGGAAGTTCCCATTGCGTATCAGCATAAGAGATTCCTAAGTCCAAATAACGTTTATCTTTAGTTATTTTGTACAGTTCCAAACATAGACTGCCGAACATATTCCAATCTACATGCGTCTTTTTAGGCAAAATATTCTTTTTTGTCGTAAACAACGAATCAAACTTATTTTGCAACAGCTTAACCAGCCTTTCGTCTTTGGCGATTGCTGCATACTTAAGGGCACCACTCCAATTAAATGTATCAGCATAACCAATTCCTTTTCTATCGCTTATTCTATATTTCTCCATAAAACGATATGCCAGGCGATTACCGACTTCTTCCGGAGTATACCCTTGAGGAAAATCCGTCAACTTGCTCTGTGCCATTAATAGCTGAAAAGGCAAAATGCATAATAAAAAAAGTATTCTTTTATACATAACGATATTTTTAGTCATTAGATAATAAAAAGTTTATTCTTCTAGAAGAGCAACCGTACACCAAAGATAAGGTGCATGCCCATGATAATCCCCCGTATTACGGGGACGATCATAATAATACTGCATATCATTCTTTTTGTTAGTACCGACACACACTTCTCTTACTTTATCATTCGAGTTTATATAAGTAAGCATAGCCAACCATGCTCTTCGAGCAGCTTCACCATACTCTTTTACCGGTAACCATCCATATTTCACTCCCATAATAAATGCGTAAGTAAACATAGCCGAGCCCGATGTTTCTACCCAGCAGTCCGGTTTATCAATCAACTGTCTCCACATACCCTCTTCTGTTTGATAATTTTTCAGACTTGCCATCATAGTTTGGAAACCTCTTACAATAGGCAAATGATATGGGCTCGATTCCGGCAGATAGCGAAGCACTTCTGCCATCCCTGCCGCCACCCATCCGTTTCCTCTTCCCCAAAAATAGGGTACATCCGATGCATGATAGAAAAGTCCATTCGTACGTTGCAACTCATCCAGATACATCGCCATTTCTTTAGCAGCGCGCTCAACGTATTTCAACTCACCGGTCACTTTATAAGCATGCGTTTGAATGACAGGAATCATATACATGTCATCAATCCACAAGCGAGTTTGCCAGCTATATCCCTTCGCTGCCCATGACTTCGCACTTGCACTTGCATTTTCCGGTACTTCCCATTGGGTATCTGCGTAAGGTATACCCATTTCCCGATATCGTTCATCTTTAGTGATCAGATACAATGTGAGAGGAAGACTACCGAACATATTCCGGTCAACATGGTCCATCCCAGGCAAAAAGTGCCTATCAGTAGTAAAAAAAGACTCAAACCCATCTTTCAAGGACCGGATCAGTTCATTGTCTTTCGCTACTTCCGCATATTTCAATGCTCCGTTCCAAGTAAAAGTTTCCGGATAACTGAGAGTTTTCCCATTATGTTTCCCCTTTGCAAAAAGTTTTCCCAACCGTTTCCCTATCTCCTTAGGAGTACTCCCTTCCGGAAAATCAGTCAGTAAGGGAGTATCAATTGTCCGCTTGGTCTGTAACATCCATTCCTGAATTTCGATTCCTTTTCCGCCTTGATTCCGATGAATGGTCAGTTTATAATACTGATACGCCTCCTTATGTCTCAACTCCAAAAACTTTTTCTCCCTTTTTTCAAACTCCTGCCGAATTCTATTATCTAGTTCGGCCCACTTCACATTGTCATTCGATCCGTAAAGAGACCACGCACCAGGTGCATTTCCTTCTTTATCTCCGGTTGCCATAACCGAATAATAACGCGCTACAACCGGTTCTTTTCCCTTCCAGATGATAGAGACAGAATTATTAGGAGTATAGAAAGAAGTTGTCCAGTCTCCATCAACCAAACTACTAATATCTTTTCCCTCAGGAGAGTCATCATACTCAGGAGAGATAGTACCCTCTGTCGGCATATTATAATTATCTGCCTTCAACTGATACACATAGGTGTATTTTTCCTTTTCGTCATTTTCCGTACCTTCCTGAACCGGTGGCACAGGGTCTTCATTTTCACTGGAACAGCTATAAAGCATACCACCCGATGTCATTATCAGGAATATGCAACACAGTGCCTTCGCTATATCATGTATCCAACCATCATTTTTCATTTTATACATCTTATTCTTCATTATTTTCCTTCTAGTTCCAGTACAGCTAAACGAGCCAGCATCTCGACAAAAGCTCCTTCGTGCAGGACTTGCCAAGAAGAATTCGTTTTACCGATAAAATAATTATTACTCAGCAGATTAGTTGTTTGATTCCGGCATTCTGACATCCAAGCCTGCAACATGCTCTTCTCGAACGCAGTGACATAATCCCTTCTTCCATCAATCTTATACAGTTCAAGGAAACCACGAAACAATACAGAATAAAACCAGACATGATCTCCATTTATACGATAGAACTTTTCTCCCAGTTCTTTTGAGTCATACAAGGTAAACCACTTACTGTAGGCTGAACGGGCAATCTGCTGCGCTTCATTCAGATATTGTTGTTCTCCTGTTATATTGTACAATAAACAAGCAGCCTGCATTGGCTGACCGGAATTGTAACTGTACTTACTTTTACCTATAGTCATCGAAGGAGTAATATTATCATAGAAAAGGTGATCACTCGGATCTTGCATGTATTGTATCAACCATGCATAAAATTCTTTAGCTTTATCCAGATACTTCTGCTCTTTGGTTATCTGATATAATTTACATCCCAATACTGCAGCCGGTGCGGTAGAACATGTATGTTTATTACTGTATGCCGGTATTTCCCTCCAAAGAATACCGCCACCACATGAACTGGTGTTTCCCACCATCAAATAATCCCAAACCATTTTCGCCTTCTCCAAGAAACGATTTTCCTTTGTCTGTTCATACAGTTCCGCCATATCCAGTCCTATCCAGACATTATCGTCATAATACCTTTCATTTCCGTTTTGCGGATAAACTGCGTAAGCGCTGCGCTTGTTATCAGTTGTGATAAAACGATTGATACTGTTAAACATACGGTCAGTCAAATCTGCATACTTTTTTTCATAAGCAGATACCCCGATTGAAGCTCCACGCAAAGCTACATAGCCAGAAAGCCCTGCTCCTTGATCCCAGACTACGGCATCTCCATCCCAATAAGGTCCGGTAGCAAGCGGATATCTTGTATTCCAACAGTCACGTGCAGACTTTCCGAAACAAAGATTCATTAACGAAGTCATCAGGATGTCAGCTCTTTCCAGGAAACGGGTTCTCACTACCTCTTCTTCACGAAGCGGCGTAGCAGTGACCGTCAATTCCTCCGAGCGTTTCCCATAATTATCGACAGCGACGGCAGTCACAATATATGTTCCCGGTTCAGAGACAACTATTAACAGTGAACCAACCTTTTCTGTAGCAATACGTATGTTTTTCTTTGCTGTGTTCTCAGGTTTATCTCCCTCTAACAAATAAGAGATCTCTACAGAAATAGCTCCGACAGGATTAGTCCAGCTTACTTGCAATTCATTCGCTCTCTCCGTTTTCTCTGCCACAAGATTGGTAACCGGAGGTACTGTTTTTGGGCCCTGTCCATCCTGCTTTCCATCATCTATTTCATCCGTGATAGGCGAGTCGCCCCCACCGCATGCACCTAATAATGCAAATAAGAGAAAGAAACAGATTCCTAACAGCATATTAAATCGGATATTTTTCATGATATTCCTAGTTTATAGGGTTACTTTATTCTCACTGGTTCAATCGTTTCTCCTGTGATACTAATTACTCCTTTATCGGAGATATTAAAGTTACTGATATAGGAAGTACGGGGGCCTACACTTGTCTCACTTGCATGAGCATGAAAGATATATTTATAACTTCCATTGGCACAGACAAACGGTGCTCCATGTCCTGTACCGACTAGCCCTACAGACTTAGCAGCCTCTTTGTCTCTCCGGAGAATCGGATTTCCGCTATACTTGGTCCAAGGTCCTTTAGGAGAACTAGCCGTTGCATATCCTACAGCATAGTCTTTACTTTCATAGTGGTTTGCTGAATATATCAGGTAATAAGTATTCCCTTTCTTCAACAACGAAGGACCTTCGGCAATCGTCCCTTGTTTCTTCTCCCAAGGTTCAGTAGCACTTATACACTTAGTCAATGTTTCTTTTTTTATACTGGTCAAGTCGTCATTCATTTCTGCTACCCAAATCACGTTTCCCCCGGTAAATCGTACATAATAGAGATAAGGAGTACCATCATCATCTATAAAAAACGAAGTATCAATTCCTTTTTCATCTGCTACAATAGGCTTCTTTTCCCTCTGTATAAAGGGGCCTTCCGGGCTAGTAGAAGTAGCTACACAAATATGTTCTTCCACCGAATAGAACATATAAAACAAATTCTTTGATTTCACATAATATACTTCCGGAGCCCAATACCATTTAGTTCCCCAGGAATTTTCCGGTGACAAAGCCTTTATATCATTTCGCTTCCATTGCTTCAAATCTTCAGAGATATACACTTCGAATCCGTTAACACGAGTTCCATATGCATAGTATTTACCTTCATGGTATAACACAAAAGGATCGGCAATCGGCAATTTATACTCTGCTATTATATCCGGGTCAATCGCGTCTTTTTCGGCTGGAGTAGCTGAAATCGTCACTTTCTCGGAACGCTTACCATAATTATCAACGGCTACAGCAGCAATTTGGTAGGTTCCAAATTCTGGTAATTGGAGTGTATATTTGCTATTTTTCTCACCATATACACGCACATTAGTAGTCAATGGAGTTCCTCCGCCACCTACTTCTAAAGCATAAGAAATCTCTACTAATACTGCATCTGAAGGATTTTTCCATTTCAGTTGCAATTCGTTAGCTTTTAATGTGGCAACAGCAGTAAACTCAGTGATCGGATCCATGCTATCCTCCTGAACATCTCCGCTTTCCGTGTTTTTTCCTTCATCCAATGCTTTTTCATTATCATCATTACATGACACCAAGCATGTCATCCCTATAATAAACAAAATATTGAAGAGTATTCTTTTTCTCATACCTTTCCTTTTAAAAGAAGTAAATAATTAGGTTAAAAAAGGAGAAGACTTAAACAGATGTCAACCTTCTCCCTATAAGTTTTATTAGAATAGAAAAAGGGGGAGAACCTTCCTATCACATAGATAGAATCCCCCCCAATATTTATAAGAACTAAACAAACTTCAGTTTACCACTGAATCTGCTGATCTTCGTCAGGAATCAAAGTATTCAAATTACGCTGCATTGCCAAAGAACCTTCTACCACGTATTCAAGCTTTGTACCAGGGACAGTTGTATAATCCTTAAAAGAGTAATATAAATAAAGAGTAATATAAATCTTCTTCAGATAAGGCTTTAACTCATCCATCTCTTCATTCATTGTAAAGGTACACGCCTTTTTTTCATCAAGTTCTAATTCAATCTCTGGATTATCAGACCACACTTCTAACAATTTAGAATCTGTACCTTTTTCCGGAAAACGAATAAACACTTTGTACTGTTTGCGATCAAGATAATCTATATCTCTTGTACCTGCATAGATAAAAATTGTCCTATCATCTACCACAAAAGCTCTTTGCGAGGATATAGTGAAAGGATTTTTCACATCAGGCTTAAGAAATATTCGATATTGAGCCGCATCATACGTGCCTGAATAATCATTGAACGGAAGTAAACGCAGCATAGCTCTACGATAATATTTACGCGGGTTTATCTGATAATCATAAGATTGGTCACCCAATATCTGTATGGGTAACACCCACTTATCTGCCTGATCAAGCGTTTCATCCAATTTAAATTCAATCGGCAATGTTGTCAGACATTCACCAGCCGGCATTTCAACAGACTCCGGCATACTATAATACTTACTTGGCAACTGTTGAAAATAAAGTTCTTCACGATGTCCATATTGTTCTATATTTAACCGTTCCAAAGTATCAGGATCCAAAGCAAAATGAATTGTATGAGATTGACTAGTCATAGTAGATCCACTCATAATAACCGGAAGGTCATATTTTACCACTCCACCTGGCTTAAATCGAACATACGTCGTGGTCACTCCCTGATCATTAACATTCGCTTTGAAAGAAGCCATATGTAAATATTGTTCATCTTCCCATTCTTTATTACAGGCTGTGCTACAAACAATTAGCACAATACCCCAAATTATATTATATATATTCCTCATTTTATTTAATATTTAAAAAGGTTATTCCGGATTTGTCCAACCTGGATTCTGGACCAAATTAATATTATGCTTCAATTCAGTATGGTCAATAGGACAGAGCCACATCTTTTCTGCAAAAATAGTAGGCAGCGAAGTACACATTATTGGTGTATGGAACTGCTCCGCCATATCTTTAGTAGCCAGCATATTACAGCCATATATAGGAGTGGTTTCTTCTACAGGTGCATCTAGCCAACGACGTAAATCCCAGTAACGATGTCCTTCAGCAAAAAATTCAATCTGACGTTCCCGTTTTAACATCATCCGGAATTCGTTCGGATCATCATAGGCTGTTTCATGCCCTTGAACATTGTCATAATCCGGTAATCCCGCACGAATACGGATCGGACGAATTCCTTTCTTCATCTCAGTTACATCACGTTTTACAGAATGGACTTTACTACCATCCCAAGATGGAATTTCATATGAACCAGTCAACTCATTTAACGCCTCTGCATAAATCAATAATATTTCAGCGTAACGAATAGCCGGATCTGCTTTATGTTCAATACGTTCAACGTCATACGAATTTTTCTGCGTATAACTAATATCATTAGGATGTACATATTTCTTTATACCGATACCTGTACGAAGCCAATAAGAAGAATTAGCATATCCATTATTTCCACCACGATAATAAAATACTTGTATATTTTTCTCCTCGGCATGATTGTTATCATTTAACGCATTTAACAAATGCCATGTACTTCCATTATAACCTACTGATGCATAAAATCGAGGTTCACGTTGTACATATTGTTTAGAAACCCCTGTTCCCAGTGGTCCCAACTCTGGATAATTGGCCAACTCCTCAGCTTTCACATATCCCTCTGCCCTCGGGCGAGAATCATAACGGCCTTTATATCCATCAAACTCCTTATACATGTCATTCATACCAGGACAATTTGTACCATCGTTCATGTAATAAGCATCACATTGCTTCTGGGTCATACCTTGCGAACCATATCCACCAGCGCCATTACGTGGAAGTTGATGAACAACCATAATATCTACACTTTCACGACTTTGATTCTTGCCTCGAGTAAAGATTAGCTCTTCATTCTGACTTACTATAATACTGCCATCAAACATTTCACGATATGATTGAAAAGGATCAATATTTTTCCAACCATTTGGCCAAGACTGATCAGAAAATTCATCATCATGTGGCGGAACAATTGTTGCCGGATATGCTATATCACCAGCATTGCTATTGAAATAAGCCACATGTATGCCATAAATATTCAAATCCATCACATCCTTAGCAGCAGCTGCTGCTTTTGCCCACTTAGACTCATCGTAGGTTTCTGGAAGCAACCGTTTTCCATCTTTATTTACCAAGGCTGAAGATACTACTTCTGGAGCTTTCCCATTAAATAATGGACTAGCCGCATACAAAAGAATTTTAGCTCGCAAAGCCAAAGCAGCTCCTCTCGTCGGGCGAAGAACTTCCTGTACAGAACGTTGTAATGGCAATTGTCCTGCAGCTTTCAAGAGCTCACCAGTTATGTACTCCACACATTCGTCATATGAATTTCTGGGGTAAGCTAATTCATCATATTCTTTCGTATAATCCACTCCTTCATCTGGTATAATAGGTATTGGACCAAATGCACGGAGCATCAACCAATAGTAGTAAGCTCGCAAAAAATGCGCCTGCCCCTTAAAATCTATGATCTCTTCCTCTGTGAACTCTTTGTTCTTATCTATATTATTTAAAAAAATAGCTACCTGACGAATACCTAAATAAGCATTCTTCCAAATACCACTGCTAGAGTTATTAACTCCGCTTTCACTATAATGCCCACTCTTCCACTTATCGTAGCCACCATCTCCATAATACATGTCATCAGCAAAGTTAAAAGGATAATCTCTCTTACTACAAACATCTTGTAGATAACCATTACTTAAATAAGAGTATCCTCTTGCTAACCACCTATTTGTGTAATCCCGGTTACTGAAAACATCTTCAATAGTCATTCTCTCATCAAATAGATAATCAGAATCTAAGTAATCTGAACATCCTACCAAAGAGGTTAATCCCACAGCGAAGGACAAAATTGTTATTATCTTTTTCATATGTTTTTTTATTTTTACAAATTAACAGATACCCCTAAAGAAAGTGTCTTATTAAGCGGATATGCTTTTCCTGTTGAACTTCCCATTTCTGGATCCCAAAGTTTAAATTTAGAGAAAGTCAGCAAGTTGGTACCCGTAAAGAAGATACGAACTGTATTCATATGGGCTTTACGAACTATACTTTTAGGAAGCGTATAACCAACGTCTAATGTCTTCAAACGAAGATAAGCTCCATTCCTAAGCCAATATGTAGAAGCGCGGTTATTATTATCATTCTTCCCATAAGTCAAACGAGGATATTCTGCATTCGGATCTTCATTTACACCCAAAATCCAACGGTTACTTTCCGCCATCTCTTTCAGTACATTTCCCCAACCGTCACCACCGGAGAACATATAAACAGTAGAACCATCTATAAAATAAGTAGATTTACCCACACCTTGGAAATGTACATTTACATCCAAGCCTTTCCATTTAGCAGATACACCGAAACCATATGTAAAGTTCGGTTTTTTCGTTGCACCGATTGCTACTTTATCATTATCATCAATTACACCATCTCCATTAATATCTTTATACTTAATATCACCAGGCATAACATCACCAAATTGTTTCGGCCAGTTACGAATTTCTTCATAATCTTTAAATAAACCTAATGCAACCAACCCCATAGCTTGATTAACCCGATGACCTTCCTGCATCTTATACCAGTATATAGTATTTTCTTCATCACGCTCTAAAATCTCATTTTTACTATAGGTCATATTTCCACGTATAGTTAAATCAACCTTATCTATTTTATGGCGGAATGAAAAGTTGCCATCAAATCCACGTGCTTCTACAATTCCGACATTTGCATAAGGATGAATATCCTTCTCATTAACCTTATTATCTTTATATTCCGTCCACGTGCCTAATGAGGCAACCCAAGGCAAATACTTACGTTCCATATAAATACCTTCTCTACGTTCGTGGAAATAATCAATAGATCCTGACAATTTATCATTAAAAAAAGAAAAGTCTATACCTAAGTCTTGTTTTGTAGCTACTTCCCATGACACATTGGTTGAAGCAACTGAAGTATAACGCATACCACCATAATATCTATCATAGCCAAAATCTGCAAATTGATAGCCCCCAACAGGCTTATTGCCACTTACCACATTTCCTGAGTTATCTCTTTCCCACAGAGTTTCAAGATTATATAAATATGGGAAACGAGTATCTCCTAAATTGTCATTACCGGTTTTACCATACGAATAACGTATTTTAAACATATCCACCCATTTCAAATTATCTTTAACAATAGACTCTTCTGCTACATTCCATGCACCAGAAATAGCAGGAAAGAAACCAAAACGATTATCTTTATGGAAATTTTCCGATCCCGTATATCCAAAGTTAAAATCAACAAAATAACGATATTTCCAATTATAATTAGCACGCCCTGCTAATCCTTGGTTACGCCGTGAAATACCATTTTTGAGATCTGAGCCAATCCCTTGAGTAGCCACCTTAGCAGATTGTGTATACTTTAATACTGCTCCTACATGATGATCTTTAAATCCACGATTATAATGCAATTCCCATTCGAAAAACTCATTGCGTTTTCCATTGGAACCAGAAGTTTGCGTCATTTTCTTCTCTTCTGAAAGTCGAGTAAAAATCAAATCACCATTTACATCACGATAAGGCTCTGCTTTATATAATTCTGGCCACTTCACTCGCTTTATCCAATTGGAGTTCTCCGTATCATATCCGAAACGACCGATAAATTTAAGTCCTTTTGTAATAAAGTCCAACTCCTGTTCTAATGTCACATTTGTTTGAATATTATTCTGCCAACTCTCATTATACCCAGTCATAGTAGCCTGTACCCATGGATTGATATTGTCCTCCTTTCCAGTCCAAGATGCTATTTTACCATCTGAATATGTCACTGGCATCATTATAGAGTTATACCCCATTAATGTTGTCCAAATTGCATCAGTTCCTACACCTGGATCATTCTGTTTACGTAATGAACCGGAAACACCAACTTTCAACAAGGTTGTTTTAGTTATATCAATATCCACATTCATACGATATGTCCATTTGCGAAAATTAGCATTAGTATTATAATTCTTCAGTGACTTATCCGTTTTATACATACCTTGCTGATCCTGGTAACTACCACCTACATAATAGCGAGCTGTTTTACCACCACCAGTCATATTCAATGAAGCACGGGTACTCCATGCACCATCACGCAACATCAAATCCATCCAATCCACATCTGGATATAAGTCCGTATCAAGTCCTAAACGGAACAATTCCAATTCTTCTGGCTGATATAAGGGTTCTTGATTACGAGTAGTTTTCGCCTCATTTGCCATAGAAGCATAAGTATATCCGTCTACAAATTCAGGAAGTTGAGTAAACATACTATAAAAAGATTCAACCTTAGCATTTATGTTAATTTTACCTTCTTTACCACGACGAGTATTAATCAAAATAACACCATTAGCACCTTTACTACCATAAATTGCTGTAGCAGAAGCATCCTTTAATACTGTAAAAGATTCAACATCTTCCACATTAATCTCATTTAAATCACGTTCAAATCCATCAACTAAAACCAATGCTGCATTACTTGCACCAAAAGTAGAAATACTTCGTACCCAGAACTCAGAAACTGCCCCCGGACGACCATTGGATTGCATAGCCTGAATTCCCGGAACAACACCCGCTAATGCATCAGCCATAGAAGTACTAGGGGTCGTTTTCAACTCTGCAATATCTACATTGGTTACAGCACCAGTCACAGCTATTTTCTTCTGCACACCAGTTCCAGTAACCACTACCTCATCAATAAGAGTAGCTTTAGCTTCCTCCATAGCTACATTTACCGTCCGCTGTTCTTTTACCAAGACTTCTACTGGTTCATATCCTATGTAAGTAAAAACTAATTTATTGTAAGGAGGCATTTTAAGCAAATACTTACCATTTATATCGGTTATTGCACCCAAACCGGGCATATTCGCAATAGATACATTGACACCTATCAACGGTTCTTTGTTTGTATCAGTTACGATACCTGTCACTACAATCTCTTTCTGCGCAGAAGCATGAATTGAGAATCCAAGTAACATCATACATATTAATAAAAAATTTCTCATCATAAGTGCGTTTATCATTATTAGTCTTCCATAGCAATTTTTCGGATACGATGATTATTTGAGTCTCCTACCAAAAGGCACTCTCTCTTTTCATCCCACACTATACTAGCAGGATAATTAAAGCGAGCCTCTTTACGTAAATCTCCATCATTAAACCCTTTTGTTCCATCACCATTAGGTCTTCCAGCATATATCTTCACACGACCTGTAGGAGTCAGAGTACGAACGCAATGATTTTGTTTATCTACAAAATAAAAATCATATTCGTCTTTCTGTCCTGCATACTCTTCGTTTTTCACAAAGCATCCTTGTTGCGGTTCATTCATGCGAACATTGCCTCCAACACCATCTGTAATGCCCTTATCATCATATTTTCCACACACCAAATAAGGAGTGGTAAATGTTTTTTCATCAAAATCATAATCCGCACGATAAATTACATGTTTATTTCTCACCATGATATACATGTAATAGCCTTTAGGATGAATAGCAACAAAGAGATCTAAAGAGCCATAAGGCATTTGAATTTCGTCCATTTTATAATCTCCCGTTACAGGATCATATCGTCCAATCCACCCTTTATCATATCTGGAAGTATAAATTTCTCCATTTATAGGATGGGGAATCGCTGCTCTACAACCACGAGCTGGTAGTGCTTTTACCTGCGTTTGAAAATTAGACTCCGGTGAAAAAAAGAAAAGTCCGTTTTTATTATCTTGCGTTATATTACAGACAACTATCAACTGTCCATCATTTGTAAAACTCAAAATATTAGTTGCAGCAGATGCCTCACCCGTGAATTTAATTGAACTCAGTGTCTCCTCGGCAAAATCAACAATTCTATGTGTCTTGGCACCTCCACAGACGTACAAACGGTCTTTGTTGTTCGGATCAAAGACCAACCACTCCATTTTCTCTAATCCTCCACAATTTCCCCACGGCCCATCTATGATCTCAAAGTTCTTATCCTCATCCAATATTTCAGGATCAGTCTCTCCTACCAAAGTAGATACCAGCATTTTCTTCTTATAAACAAATTTTTCATCTATCTCTCCATAAGCAAGTTCTTCTCCTCGCCCATCAAGAACAGTGACTTCAATATTACCTGCATCAGCACCACGTGGCACAAAACAATACAAATTATCATTCGTCACAGTAATCACCTTCGCTTCTTTCCCTCCGATAGTTACTTTCACTTTAGTTGGATCATCGCCAAAATTATTTCCATATAATAATAAACGAGATCCCCAACCTCCCTCCTTGGGAATAAAATCAGAAATTACCACTGGCTTGCTTGGATCAAAAGGTGTCCCTTTCTCACCTCCATCATCATCCTTACAACCAATGAAGCAAAAACTAACCAACATCAGCAATCCCCATAAGAGAAACCAATCATGATTTTTTGTTTTCATTCTCATAATACATTGATTTTAAATGTTAATAAATATACTTTCAATTTTAATTATAAAATACAGGAATTAATTCTGAATTAGAAGGGATACAATTCCTGATATAAGGCCACCCGTCATCAGTCCATAATACGCGATCGAGCATTCCTAAACGCCCCCCGACTCCACCATCCTTTTTCAGGTAACTATGATAGATCATCCAGTCTGTACCTTCATCATCTTGAATAATGATAGAATTATGTCCAGGTCCTATCCATTTTTGCCCATCTCCTTCCAACACAAGTTCCCAGTTGTTTTTAAGCATATCCTTCCCGTCTTTATCAACATAAGGACCAAGAAGGTTTTCCGAACGCCCAACTACCACTTGATAAGAAGCATTCACGCCATTGCAACAACTACCAATAGAAGCAAACAAATAATAATATTTACCTTTTTTATATATATTAGTACCCTCAAAAGCATCTCCACAAACTTGTTTCTTCAAAGTCGGTTTTCCATCATGTCCTAATTTAACAGTCAACCCATCATCTTCCAATTCAGTAACATAAATACCTTTAAAACTTCCAAAGAACATATATTTCTTTCCATCTTCTTCATAATAAAACTGATCTATACAATTAGAACCAAATTCTTTATTCCCTATCAATTCTTTACTATCTAGAAAAGGACCCATAGGAGTATCTCCTACAGCTACAGCCGTGTAACTAATATCAGCACCATTCATTTTAGCCCATGAGTAATAAAGTACATATTTGCCATTAAGGAAACGAATTTCCGGGGCCCAAAATGCCCCTCCTCCCGGCAAATCTGGTTCGGTCGCTTTATTAAAAGCTGTACCTTGATATTCCCAATTTACTAAATCTTTTGAACGATAAACAGGCATCCAATAAGTCTTAGTTTGTGTAGCATACAAATAAAAATATCCATCATTAGCACGAATCACACTTGGATCAGGCACACTCTTATCCGAAATAATTGGATTTGTGTATGTTCTTCCAACCCGAAGATAACAAACCTCATCACGACAAATTATGCTTTCATTCGAGCAGTGGCCTAACTGTAAAGGAAGCAAATAATTTACAACAGCCATTCCTTCACGTTTAATCGTAATTTCTCCATTAGCTTGATTTTCACCAGCCTTAAAAGTCACACCTTCACCTAAATCATAATTGCTAACAGGTAAAAGTTGATAAGAAGTCTTATAAACTTTATTATATTCTGCAACCAATTCTTCTGCATTAGATGGTACAGCGAAACTACAGACGAAATCCCATGGATTGGTCGTAGACACTCCATCTACCGTATAATCAAGTGTTGCACCAATAGATACAGGAATCAAATCTTTATTCACACTAACTTCTGCAGCAGAAGCAGCAAGACCAACTGTTGGATAATCAAAAGAAATACTAAGTAGTATTCTACTCTGACTATCTCTGACTTGGATTTTATCGCTACTCAGCTTCAAAGCAATGACATACTCAACAGTTTTTTCCCTAAACTCTGCAAACACTTTAGATGGATTAAACTTAACCTCTACATCCATAGTGGAAATTCCTTCTTTAAAAGATACTTCTGTAGAAGTAAGAGAGTACAATGATGATGGCAAAAGAACATATGATGTTTTCTCCTTATTATTATATGCTTTCAATTCATCCTCACTCCATGAATTTATTTGGGCCTCTCCTCCTTGATTACTTCCATTCCCTACAGCCTTGATTTGGAAAGGAAATACAAAGTTTTCTTCTGTACAAGAAACCTTGATTGCATTCAATCCATTTGGTTGTAATTGTAGATAATGATTCGTTGTATTGCCAGGATCATCAATCGGAGCATTATTATCCGATCCGCACGATAGGAGTAAGAGTATTCCCGCCAACATATATATAAAGCGGTGTGCACTCATAGTGATACTTCTTTTTTCAATCAGTTTGTTATTCATTACATAAGATTTAAGTTGGACTCAATACAAGTCCTTGTGTTACATACAGTTTAAAAATTTTAAATAAAATGTGTTATCCTTCAAGCAGTCTTCTCAACCATATAAAAAACCAATCATCATTTTCTTTACCTTATTTATTTTCTTTTATTATGTGCTCACATAAAAACGAATATAGTAGTTCTTATTATCGACACAAAAGTAGAAAACCTATTGTATTTATAGTAATAAAAACAGGTCAATTAATGGAAAATTAGTCCCAAACCATTTTTAACAACTAACAAGAAAGGGTTTCGCAAACTATAATGACCAATTATTTGCATTATGAATAATTTATGTTTTTTATTGAACACTTTTTTTCTTTTTACGAAAATCAAAAGTCATATCTTTGTTATAATGAACCATTTTACATTCTAATATGAAAGCTAAGCAATCTTTATTAATGTTCCTGATAGTTGTTTTGGGAACAACATCTACATTAGGACAGCCAATAATTTCTCCATCGTGTTTCAGCAATAGTCACGACATCACTTCGCTACAAGCTTGGGGACCTTATTCAAAACGCTATGCCGGAATCTCTCACATCCCCGATATGCAAGCTGGAATACGCTTTGACTTTTCCGTAATGCCTAGCTATTACCGCAATCGTCAACTAGTTCCTCATGTTCTTTTTGAATCATCTTATTATCCATGGGACATCAACCCCTCTATGAACCGTATCACATACCGCTATGAAATGGAGTGGAAAGATCGTGTATTTACTGACGTCACCTATTATATATTAGATGAGCAACGAATATTGGTAGGCATGAATTGTGTCAATAATACCGCTGTTAATCAAAATCTCGTTCTTAATTTGATGGCATATATCGATTATGAAGGAGAACAACCTCAGTTCAAAATCCCTGAAGATGCAAATATACAGTGGCATAATGCAACCGATTATATATCAAATGAACCTATATACAAATCTCCACAGTATAATTTAGTATACGATGGATGGAAAAGGAACGAAATGCGAACTTCTCAATCACTCAGTGGTTTTGTTCTAGGAAAAGGATTTGGGAAAAATAAAGGGGATAAAGTGAGCTATGAAATAAATATTCTTCCTGAAAAAGAAAAAGGAATGATAGGATTCAGATACAATACTCCTAAAGGAAAAACAAGTACTTTTCAAGTAAAAGGAATAACTGAAAACCGCCTAGAATTACAAGGTACTGGAGAATATAGCATAGCCTCAATCCCATATACCTGCAAAGAACCAGGAAAATACACGCTAGAATTAATATCAGAGGGTACTTACAGTACTAATTTAGATGGTTTCTTTATCGGTAGCGAAGAAGATATAAAGCAAATCAAGATACTACCTAGGAAGCTTTCTTTTATTCCCGAAATTAAATCGGGAAAAACGAAACAAGATTTTATCTTAAAATATCCGGAATGTGATAACTATTACGGAATAGCATGGAATTACCAAGAATCTCAGATTCGGGAAGTTCTGGATGACAATCTAGAATCTTTCTTCCGCAAAAAGACTCACGACCATGTATCATCGAGACTAATAGGAAACAGAGAGTGGCATTATTCTAATGCTTTTCTACGTCCGATTGTCTTGGCACCTCACTCCGAACAGACAATATACGCCTTAGTCTGTACCGGAACATCCCAACAAGTCAATGAACAGATTCAGAAGTTCCATTCCACACCGGAAACTCTGACTTCATTAATACAAAAGGATTCGAATAACTCTGAAGACAGAATATTAGCAGATGGCAAGAAGTATGAATTCGGACATCGCTTGCTGCAATCAGCATTATTATCCAACATTGTTTATCCCGTCCATACCCAAGGGCAATATATCCGGCATTTTACGCCCGGCAAAAATTGGAATAGCCTTTATACATGGGATTCCGGTTTCATAGCTCTGGGATTAATAGATGTGGATATTACTAAGGCTTTTGAGTGTATCAGAGCTTATACAACTCCTGTAGGCAGTGAATCTGCATTTATTCATCATGGCACTCCATTGCCCATACAGATGTATGCCTATTACGATTTATGGAATAATACACAGTCAAAAGAAGCATTGCAATTTCTATACCCGCGACTGAAGCAGTTCTTTGATTTTATGACAGGTAAGAATCCCTACTCCACAACCCGAATGAAAGGTTCTGGTCTGCTACGAACATGGGATTATTTCTATAATTCAGGAGGATGGGATGATTATCCGCCTCAACATGCTTTACGTGACAAGGCTTCTGTTACTCCAGTGGTATCTTCGGCTTATTATATCAGAGCTGCTAAAATTTTACGTTTAGCAGCAAAAGAACTAGGGCTTAAAAAAGATGTAAAAGAGTATGAGCAAACCATCAAACAACTGTCAAATGCATTACAAACCTATTCATGGGATGAGGAAACCGGTTATTTCGGATATGTAATGCATGACAAAGATGGCAAACCTAAAGGCATCTATCGATATAAAGATGGTTCTAACTTTAATAAGGGACTAGACGGAGTAAGCCCACTTATTGCAAACATCTCCTCCAAAGAGCAAACAAGCAGGATGATAAACCATGTATTTTCTCCTGATGAGATGTGGACAGAAGTAGGAATTTCTACAGTGGACCAGTCTGCTCCATATTATCGTACAGACGGTTATTGGAATGGAGCTGTTTGGTTTCCTCATCAATGGATGATGTGGAAAGCCTTGCTGGACCTTGGGGAAGGAGAAAAAGCCTATCAAGTAGCAACTACAGCATTAAATACATGGGAGAAAGAATGTAAGGAGAGTTATTACACCTTCGAACACTTTATAATCTCCTCACAACGTGGAGCCGGATGGCATCAATTTTCCGGTCTATCATCTCCCATACTCAACTGGTTTGCTGCATACTATCGGATAGGGAAAGTTTCAACCGGCTTCGAAGTGTGGATTTCCAACAGTCATTTCAATGATGATTATACACAGTATCAGGCAGAAATAGCTTTTGATGATTCAACAGTTCCTCATCAGCGAACAATTCTTGTTTGCATGAATCCGGAAAAAGATTACCAGGTAACTTTCAATGGGAAAGTGGTAGAAAGTAGAATATACCATCAAGGATTATTAGAAATTACATTGCCTAGTACAAACAAATCAAACAAGTTAATAATAAAACCAATCTGATGAATTATTTCATACCTCAAAAGACATAACAATAAGTACTAGAAATTCTCATATACTACATCATCAATCTTAATAGAATAAAAAAAATATAAGTAATTATAGCAGGTAGCTGAATGGCTACCTGCTATTCTATTCAGTTGAATGCACAAGAATCCATCAACGTTCAAAATCAGACTCCGTAAAAGAAACTTCAATTTCTCTTTCACCTGTACCATAATTAATCATTTGACTAGAATAAGCATTCTCATTTGTCGAATTATCTCTCCTTGTAGCAAAAACTTCCATACTTCCTCCTTTCTCCCCTACCACATCGGCTATAGATTTACTGACTCCTACTGCATTAGGTGTACCAGTAAGATACTGCACATAGCCTCCAGTCATATTCATTATCTCATATGTATATGCATATTTCTTAGGATAACCTATTTCATAAGGTAAATAAACTCTCACAACAATAGTACCATTTTGAATTTCCTCTTCATTATCATCACCTTCCTCTAGATCCGGATCTGGCTGTGGTCTACCATATCCCCAATAATTACAATATTCACCAGCATAACTTGGATAACTCCAACTTGAATATAAACTACGATCATACCGATACTGACTTTCAACCTCTGGGACTGGACTGGATGTTATAAAGTCTTTATGAATTGTACGCATTCTCAAGTAAATAGTTTCTCCATTTACCTTATACGGAAAAGCATATGCAGGAAGATCATCAAGTAGTTCGCTACGAAGTATTTTAACAAGTCCATACTTATTATCCGCCATATTGATATAATGCCACTCAGGTGAATATTCTGTATGACTCCATTGAATTTGCATATAATATTCTTGTGCCACCTCATCTCCAATACCATCCGCACCAAATCCTGCTCCCCAATCAAAAAAAGCATAGTAACCAGCATCCTCATCATTTTTAGACTCAGGCTTTTTATCGAAATAAAAATAAAAGATTTCTCCTGGTACAAAACGGCCTGTTCCCTCTACCGTCTCCGCCCACTCAATGGGAGTCTCCTCACCCCATAGATTACCTCTTGTTAATACACTGTCCGCACTCAATTTCAAATTCACAGCCTCTTCATCACTTTCAGAATCGCTATCCATTTCATTACTACATGAATAAAACGTAAACAACATCACCCAAAGAAGGCCCCATCCTAGAAATAGATTCTGTCTCATAACAATTAGTTTTAAAGTTAAACAATTTATAAATATAAGGACAAATATCTATTTATACAAGTTTTGAAGAATTTTCATAAACATAAAAAGCTCCAAATCAGTTAAATAAAAAAATAAGAATACGAAAGTACGTTACAACAGCATTTCCAAGAAGTTATAAGGATAAAACTCTCGTAAAAATTTCATATTACTTTGGAAACGGGATAAACCAATTGCATCAAAATAAGATGTCATTGGGAAATAAAAAACGCCACTCTCTAGATGATTTAAAACAGATTTAATACTTTCAACAGGTGGACGCGGAATTCTTCTTTATTTCTATTAAAAATAATTATACTACCATTGCCTATCAATAACAATAATGATACATAAGCATCTGCATATTTCACTTTCTAAACGACTAACCTAAAGTATCCAAGTAATCTATCAAACTTTAAGTCTTCAACTGAAAAAACTAAGCCCCTTCTCCGAAAAAAGTAATACCTTTGAGTGCATAAATTAATTCGTCCGGCTATAGGCATTCTTTCGTCCGGCTATAGGCAAACGCAACGTCGCCTATAGGCAAACTTGCGTCCGGCTATAGGCGGACGAATTAATTTATGAAGAGAAAGAAATTATCTGTAGAACAAGAAGAATATAAAGTAACTATGAGCGTTTATTACGATTTATACACGAGTGGTAATCCACAGAAAAAGGAGGAGCAACAGGCACTTTATGCACGTGTTATTCCGTCAGGCACCATTAATGCCGATAAGTTCGTTGAACTAGTATCCAAATCCAACGGCTTCAGTCCAGCCACGATAGAAGGTTGCCTGCAAGCCGTCAGTGATGAGCTACAACACTGGCTCGCGCAAGGCTGGACCGTAGAAGTCGGGGAAATCGGACATTTCTCCCTATCACTGACATGTAACCGTCCGGTGATGGAGAAGAAAGAAATTCGTTCTCCGTCTATCCATTTAAATAAGGTGAACCTGCGCATTAACAAAAAGTTTCGTGAGAGTCTGGAACCATTGCAACTGGAACGCATAGAGTCACCCTATCGTACTAATAACGATTCCAACGAAGAAAGATGCCGTACCCTCCTGATACAACATCTGGACAAACATGGCTGTATCACCCGTACCGATTTCATGAGATTGGCAGAAATCAGCCGCAACAAAGCAATTGAACTACTCAATAAGTTTTTGAAAGAAGAGATAATCCGGAAGTATGGAGGAGGAAAAACTGTCGTATATCTAAAGGAGTAGTTTTTCTAATAGTAGTATCACACTACAAGCAAGCTCATAGTGAAAAACGACGTTCATTATCAGCAATATACGGATTATTAATTATTTGTTTAACGCACTTTCGAAAAATAACTTGCACAGTAATTTCAGTTGCCATATCTTTGCATCGTGATCACAAAACAGAAACTCGATTTATAAACTATTTAAAAAACTAAAATTATGGCACTGAAATATGTAGTCAAAAAAACGACCTTTGGTTTCGACGATACCAAAGCAGAAAAATATGTAGCGCGTCCGTTCAATGTAGTCAACGTTGATTTTAAGATGCTGTGCGATCAGGTAACCAAAGTGGGATTTGTTCCACGCGGTACAGTAAAAGCCGTCCTCGACGGACTCATTGATTCTCTGATAACGTATATGGAAATCGGAGCATCCGTCAATTTGGGAGAATTTGGAACTTTTCGTCCTTCCTTCGGATGCAAAAGCCAGGAAAACGCAGAGGAAGTCACTGCAGAAACACTGAAAAACCGTAAAATTATCTTTACTCCAGGGAATCTACTAAAAAATATGATAAAATCTGTCAGTATTCAGAAACTAGGTGCTGACAGAACCAGCAGCTCTGCTCCTTCAGGTGGTGGAGAAGAAGGTGGAGGAAATGAAGGCGGTAATGACGGCGGTGATGAAGCACCGGATCCAACTGTATAAAGAATTATTCATTATGTTATATTAAAAGAAAGGATGTCCCGAAGAGACATCCTTTCTTTCTTATTTATCGAAAGTTTTCCGCTATTTTATTTATTGTTAAGCAAAGCGTAGGCACACCATATCATCGGTGCTTGTCCATGGTAATCCCCTGCAATACGAGGACGGTCCATATAATATTGCTTACTGTTTTTCTTTCCCGTTCCAATACAAACTTCGGTAAGATCATTCTTATCGTCTATGTAATTGCATAGGCCCAACCAAGCTCTGCGTGCAATAGGAGCAAATTCTTCTTTATCCAACCAGCCGTTCTGAACACCTAAAATCATGGCATAAGTAAACATTGCCGATCCGGATGTTTCAGTCCAAAAATCAGGCTGGTCAATCAATTGGTTCCACAGTCCATCTTTATTCACGTATTTCTTCAGATTGTTCATCATCAAAAGATAGCCTTTCATAATCCGGTCTCTGTTCGGATCATTTTTTGGCAGATTGAACAGAAGCTCTGTCATTCCTACAGCCATCCAGCCATCTCCACGTCCCCAATAATAAGGAACATCCGGTGCATGATAGAAAAGCCCGTTAGGATGTTGTAATTCATCCAGATATAGAACCATTTCTTTGGCAGCTCTATTGATGTACTTAGGATCTCCTGTGGCTTTATAAGCCTCAGACTGTACAATAGTAATCATATACATGTCATCGATCCAAAGACGAGTTTGCCAAGAATACCCTTTTTTATCCCATTTGCGTTCTTCTTCGTTTGCATTGGCAGGCAGCTGCCACTGAGTATCAGCATACGGCAACCCCAGATCCAGATAACGCTGGTCCTTCGTTATATTATAAAATCTAAGAGGCAAGCAACCAAACATATTCTGGTCTACGTGTATGGGTGGAGGCAAGAGTTCTTTTTCCAAGTGGAACAATAGCTCGAAACGATTTCTCAACAGTTTGATCAGCTCTTTGTTATTCGTCAATTCTGCAAAACGAAGAGCTCCATACCATGTACATACCTCAGCATAATGTATTCCCTTATCAAAATATAGCTGATGTTTGGTTTCCATCAAGCGTCTGCTTAATTTATTGCCAACAGTCTTAGGATCTGCCTTTACAGGAAAATCTCCAAAATAATTTTGAGCAGTAGCTACATTGGTCGTACAGAATGCAGCCAGCAACAATACACAAATTAAGTAATAATTCTTTTTCATCATTTTAATTGTTTACATATAGTTAATACTCACGTTATAATTAGATTATAGTCCTGCCACTGGTATCCAGCGACTTATGGAAGATACATCACTAACCGCTTCCTCTTCTTTATTATCAGTAATAGAGAAATTGACCAGCACCTGTCCCGAAGAAATTGTCAAACTGGAACGCGGAATAGATATTTCGGCAATGTAACCATAGTTGTCAATACGATCTTCATTGGTATCATTGCACACATAGGTTTTTACTTCTACCCCCATTTCCGCGCTATTCCATTTACCGGCATAAGTTTCGGTACTTTTCAATCCATCCATTGATACTTGTATCCGTTTAGCACCGTTCGCCAAACTTTTACTATCATCCGGAGAGAGATAAACAGTAGCATAATCACCTCTCAGTAAGCTCCGGTCAAGTACTTCCACCAGGAAATATACATTCTTGTCATCACACGAACAGCGGAGAGTTCCCTGCACTTGCGATTTTTCTCCGACAAAAAGCGCATGGTCCGTATTCGCCCATTCCTGATTGTTGCCATCTACCTTTACACTGCGGCATATTGCATCAATACGATGATTAAGAATAAATTGTGATAACATGATTGTTCCATTAGAAGTATCAGGCATCGCTCCCACCAATTGATGCGAATTTTCCAGATTCAGCGTTCCCCAATATCCCTTACCCGAAAATGGTGAATAAGCACTTCCAAAATTACGCGCTTTGGCATCCCCCATTTTCATATAGAAAGTAGAAGATTTGTTATACGAAAGCACAGTCTCACCCGATGGAAACTGAGATAAATATGGAGCGCTACCTAAAAAAGACAGATTGTCGCTATCAGCCGGTCCTTCCTGATCCGCATCAAGATGATCCCATTCACCATCTTCACCGGAATAAGCCAGTGATATATAATATGTTCCACGGTTATTAGTTTCTACAGCAGCCGCCAGTTCATTGCTACCTTTAAGTTGAATAACAGACGGCATCTGATGATTGAAGTATGTTTTTCCGTCTTGCTCCCACTTCATCCGTATCACATAGTAAGGGATACTACCAAATGAAGGCGTCCACGTTTGACCGCCATCTCTGGATATGACCATTGCAGTTCCGGTGTCTTTGCCTTCAATACCCGTACGGCTACTGTCCGTGAAATAGCAATGGATTTCTCCCGAAGACAATTCCAGCAAATACGGCTCCCAGTTGACACCCTGATACACTGAGACCGGTTCACTCCATGTAACGCCATTATCGGTACTACGCCTCATTTCAATACCTGCATCTTTAGGCAAGTCTCTATACCCATTATTAGCCCTATAGGAGGCTACGGCCAAAATATCTCCGTTGGAAAGTACTAGCCCATCACAATTTGAATAACGCCGGTCATTCTTTTCACCTTTACTGTCGATAATACTGTAATTGGCAAACAACTTGCCTTTATAACTCCATGTTTTAAAGTCCGTACTGGTCGCATAAGAACAACTGGCACCAATCTGATTGTTGTGATAGAACATGATATAACCATCATTAGCCAATTTCTTAACCCGTACATAATTAGGTTTGGCAGATTTTAGTACACTCTCTCCCAATTGTGAATACGTCCGAAAGTTCATCTTCAAGGACGAATGCGAAGTGACATCAGCGTGCGAATTAATCACCGAGACACCTTGATTGAGTTTGTCTATAGGAGTAATATGAGCAACAAATGGTTGTTCCGATTCTTCTTTATCACCCTTATTGCCAGTTCCGCCACCATCACCTCCCTTTTGATCCAATGCATCCTCTCCACCACCTCCACAAGCCATGGCTGTAGCGCAGAATGTAGCCAATAATACAGCTGTTTTCAACAATCCTTTCATAATACTATTTTTGAGTAATGATTAAATATGATATTTACGATACATTCTCTTGGCTGTCTCCACTGGATCAACACCGGTCTCAAGCACATACTTATTATGTGCATTTACCCACGCCTTCTCCACTTGAAACGAGTTCGGAACAGTAAGTGAACGTCCTTCCAATGTACCTTTAAGATAAGCGATGTAATTAGTCCAGCGAGGCAGATAATAATCCTTCAACAGTCCGCCCCATTCCTTGTGGGCATAGTCGCGCACCGGACTAAGCGTCTCCGTCCATGTCCCGATCAGCATACGGGCATTGTGCTCATACAAATCCTGCAATTCAGGCTGCTTTGACTTCGAACGGGCCATATCCAGCCAGCGTCCCACGAAGAAGCATTTGTGAGTGGACAGTAACTCATTTTGATCCTTAATCAGCTGCAGAAACCTCTCCGACCAGTAATCAAACTGTTTCGTATCTTTCGCCCGATAAGCATCCACCAGATTGTAATATGCTTCCCGTCCTAAATCCGCAAGATACTGACGGACGAAATCGACTGCATCATACTGATAAGTTGACGTCTGCTTCAGATGATCTGCACTCTGCAAGAATAGTCCTACTCCCTGGGCGAAAAGATCCGGATCATAAAAGATTCGGCATTGGCTCCAGGCAGAAGCCGTAATTTTATCCCTTTTTAAACTAGGAGGTGCACAAAATACAGACTCTGATGGACGGCGATGACCGGAATAAGTTCCATAAGCTGTACGGTGAAAAATGATCCACGCCTTTTTCAAATTCTCATCTTCCGCCCCATAACGACGTACGGAATACTCTTTCAGCCAAGTATCAATATCCAAATATTCCGAACGCCAGCGCATTTCATTCAACAAATCAAAAACCACCGGATTCACTTCTATTCCTTCCGGTGTAGAACTGGTTCCTTTCATACTTGGTGATGCCTCTGGGTCTTTCCGACCATCTATTGGACCAGTAGCTATAGCATCCAAACGTCCATGTAGCCCAATATTAGCTCCATAATTGGAAATATGCGACCATAACCAAGGGAACCCGTCAAATCCCTTGCGTTTCCGCCAGTTATCCCAAAACTCAGCAGCAAGATCAACTATCAGTGTATGCTTTCTATCAAGCCCTGCCAACAATTCTTTTTTCGGATTTCCCAACCATGCCTGAATCACCCAAGTCGCATCCGGGTTATATTGCTTCATAGCTGTTTGTACCCGACGGGCTGCATCCGTAACATCAATCCCCCCGGTTTTCCCACCTTCATGAAAAAGGTCACCGCCAAACAAATCAGCTTTACCATAAAGCTTCTCATATTCAGTATACCATACCTTTGCCATCTGCTCAAACAATGGATCAGCAGGATCGAGTACCGGTGGGCGTTGAAGTGAATTCCACAGTCCTTGCTCTACCAAATGTGCTTCCGGATATTTTTCTTTCAATGAGGACGGAACCATTCCAAAGAATCCCTGAAAAACGGGTTTCATCCCATACTCACGCATACGGGCAAGTATTTTCTTCTGCAAAACGGTCTGTTCCTTAAACCATTCATCAGGCAGAGGACCGCCGATATTCTCCAAATTCCCCATCAACAACCAACCGAAATAAGCCGGACCACACAAAAACTCTTTCACCTCAGGAAGTGTATATCCAAACTTCAACAATGTATTCCGCCACACAACTTCTGCCCCAACCATGGCCATCGGCATGTTAATGCCGCTTAGAGCCATCAGGTCTATCTCGCGTTCCCAACGTTTCCAGTCCCAAAAAGCTGTAGTATAGCTAAAAGTACAATAATTCATATAGAAATTGTCGGATAATACCGTTTCATGGCGTTCTTTCACCTGAGGCAGATCCACAGGTAAATCCGGTAATCTGTCCTCACAAAAAGACACATGAGCATGGCAATAATACTTCAGATACCAATTAATGCCAAAAGCAGCACTCACATAATTATTAGCACGGACTGTGACTTTTCGCCCACCACCATACAGCTCAAAGTAATCGCCCTGATCAGAAGAAGAACGGATTTCAATTTTAAATCGGTTGGAAAGACCTTTCTGGAAACGTTCCAACATTTGCTTTACCGGATTAGCCTCAACAACTGTGGCCAAAAGCAAAAAGAGTATAAGTAAAAAGTGTTTTTTCATCTTGGTATTATTTGGCAAAGGATATATGCGAATCAGCAACTGAATACTGATTCGCATAACTTGGTAAATAAAGATTGAATACAAACCCTATCACCCATAATCATAACAACTATGGCAATCCTTAACTACCTATTAATCAAACAACTCTATTTCCTTGTCGGTTGTGGCCCAAAATAGGAACGTTTCATTCCTCCAAAGTCTAATACAATCTTTTGCAGTACTGTTCCGGCATCTCCACAAATAATTTTCACTGTATGCTTACCCGGTTTGTCAATATGCAAAGTTGTCTTATTGATTCTACAGTTTTTCAATACACTCTCATACCAAATTTGCGCATACTCAAAAGAAGAAGTAGACGGATTCAGTACAGGGCCCTCATCAATACACACTCCATATTTAGTTTCAATGTTCGTAGCTTCGTGTCCGGCATATCCTCTATCCTTACTTGTCACAAATGTAGGCAGCACATAGGTATAAACATCAACTGAACCTTGCTCAAAAGTATAGAAATCGTATTCCAGACGTGGCGTGCTACGCCCTGCAGTTCGTTGCGGCGCAGCTGTCGGATCACCTAACTGAATAGCCGTATTTTCGATACCCAGATTAGGTATTGATCGCATTTTGATTGCTTTATTTTCCACTTTCCGATGGAAGCTTGCCGCATCGATAGAAACATATCCGTTATGTTCTACAAATAAAGTATCCATTTCGGCCAATGAAGGAGAGGAAGGATTAAATACAGAAACATAAACATTTTCCTTCTCACCTTGGGCGGAAGTAATCTCCAGTACCCCAAATACTTTTTCGCCGGTCGGAACCTTTTCCCAGTCAATCGATACTTCAATCCGTTCCTCTGTGGAAGTCTCACCCGCTTTCTTACTCAACAGTATCCAGCTATCCGTTACAGATGCTTTCCATTTCAACGGACTTGCTCCTTTATTGAAAACATCTACATAATAAGACTGACGCAGATAAGTATTGAAGCAAGGCAATGAATGGAAACTCTTCAGTCCCTTCAGCACATCTTCTCCCTCTGCCATTACTCCCAACACAGCAGTAGGTGCCAATGAAGCTTTTCTCAATGCCGGAAGTTCAAAATAAGCAGCAGCGAATCCTTGTTTCATAGTCATTACATGATTCCATTTACCACCAAGCAGCGAATTATACCCTTTTGTTATCACTTGCAAACTGTCATAGCAGGCTTTCACCGTTTTTTCCAATTCTCCGGTAGCTGCTCTTTGCTGAATGGAATACCAACGATTTCTCTGTCCGTCCAGTATCATTCTGTTCAACAGTTCACATCCTTTCACCGGATAATACATTGACTGATAAAAACATGCCTTTTTCTCTTCCGGTAATTTATTTAAAATTTCCTCTGTAATACTTCCGATTCGACGATATTCACTCAGGCGAGAATCTACTTCTCTATAATTCGTCAAGGAGAAATCAGTATCTGTATTCCGCTCTCTTCCATGCTTGTCGGTAGCCCACTGATAGCCCCATCCCATAAATTCCGGTCTGCGGGCGAAGGCCAGTTTATAGAATGAATTGAGCACATCTTGATATTCATTACGGTATTCGTCGCCCAGCATACCACATAACCATTCTGTCCGATAAGCAGCCGCTCTGTCAAAATTGAAAGAATCGATATCATATGCCATCGACAGGAAAAAATCGACAGCGAACTCACACGCCTTGATATCACCGGCATTGAGTAACCAGATCCGATCTGCTGTCATATCGTAGGCCTTGCGGAGCTCTTCATACATCAATGTGGGCGAAGTAGTATTCATCCAAAGATGGTCGTGAGGCTTACCCAGATAAGAAGAGTGATAATAAACCCCCGAACGTCCGGAACGTTTCTGTTCTTTCGGGCTACTCAAACGCTTCATATATCCATAATTATCATCCGGCCATATAATCGTTACATCATCCGGCAGTTCCAAACCTTCATCATATACATCCAATACCTCCTTATATGGAGTAAAAGCTTGCGGAATATCTTCTCCACGTTTACCTGTTGCATCGATCAACATTTTTCGTTGTGCCATCAACGCATCCTGAAGCATCTGTTTTCTATCCGACATGTTATTGCTTGCGTTCATCGCTCTATCGTGCAACCCACGCAGTGCCAGAGTGTATACATTTTCAAAAGGAGCACATTCGTTTGCACGAGCTCTCAGAACACTGTCCACCCCTGCCCTATTATTGATGTAATCCCATTCCCCCATCTTATCACGTTTCCATTCGCTTGCCGTATTGAACAACAGCGGTTCACAATGAGAGGAACCCATAACGATAGCAAAACTATCTGCAACCAATCTATTTTCAGGGATACGGTGGAATGCCATAGACGCATCGTGCATAGCCGGGCAGAGATAATTAGCCTGAAGGCGAAGCAATAACTCACAAACTTGTGCATACGTTTTCGGTCCAAAGTTTCCACGTTCCTTCTCATAATTGTTCTTTGACCAGCGGTAAAGTCCCCAATCTTCGTCATTGATAAAAATACCTCTGAATTTAACAGTAGGTTCTTTTGAAACGAATTTATGAACATTGACAGCCAGCTTTTTCTGCTGTTTTATCGGAGCGTCGGCCCACCAATACCAAGGAGAGACTCCTATTGCTTTCGATATGGAAAGAAGTCCGTAAGCAGTACCACGTCTGTCACTACCAGCTACAACAATGGCTTTTTTAATTCCCGGTGCAGGATTATCAACCGTTTCTATCATATACCGTTCCCATCCACCGGCGATAGGAGTTATATCTATTTTCTTTTTAGCTGTCAACGCATCGATCCAAGCACTTTTTCCGGCTGTCCCTACAATAATAGCATAACGAGCCGAGACCTCACCCGGATTACTTGCTTGTGCTTTCAGATCCTGCCCTGTCACGCGACGGACATCATCTGTAAATAAAGACACACTTTTACGAACCACAGTCTCATCCTTTCCATCAAAACAAACCACTACATTGGCAGACGGAGAAACAATAGGGAAACTGTTTTTACCAGCGTTCTTATCCAGTAATACTTGTGCTTCTGTTGAAATAAGGCTACAGCAAAAAAGCCCTGCTAATAAAATCTTATTTTTCATATAAAAGTTAGATTGATAATCGATGGTACAAAGAAAACCAAAAATCAACAGAAGTAATAAAAGAAATAGACCGATAAATGGAATAATATGGTCAAAAGGCTACTCTAAGTCCGTTTTATCATCCCAAAAAGGAAAAATCCAGTCGTCTAATAACCAATAAGGAAGTAGTCGATAAGTAAAGGACGAAGATTTACAAGCAAAGCCTCGCGTTGTTCCGGACTGGCGGCAAACAGAGCGGTAGACAGTATTTCTCCGACAGCTCCGTTCTTTGTTACAACAGCTATCTGTTTAATGCCCTCTACAAAAGAGGCATCGTGGGGAGAAATGATATGTTTGCGTCCATCCGATTCATTTCCGGAAGTAGTAAGGCATTCATTACAAAGAAGAACACTCTGCTTCATACCTATCTTATCTGTTTCCAGGCGGTTTCCAAAATTAACTTTCCACCCTGTCCCGGCTGGATGATCACCTAAGGCAAGTACAGAGCTGTTGCCCATATTAATCAAGGCATTCTCTATACAGCAGGTGTTCAATATAGCTCTGACAGTTTCCAGGGCATATCCTTTCAAGAATCCCGAAAGGTTGATGGTAATTCCCGGTTGCTGGAAAAAGATACTGCGTTCTTCCGCTGACAAATACACCGAATGAATGGTGTCCGGATTATAATTCTCTGAATGAACTGTGACATCGAAGCATCCTGACGTTTTCCCATGATATTCCATGCACAAATCAATCATTGTATAAAGTTGCCTGCTCAGAATCACTGGACATATAGAAGCGGTCCGGTTAATAACAGCCAGCTCGCTGGCAGGGTCATAATAATTAGCTATTTTTTCCAGATAACTCAATGCTGCATGTATGCGTTCAACCACAGACATCAATTCTTCTTCTGGCTTCTGACTGTACAAAAGAATATCTACACGCGTATGCATAGAAGAGAACCAAGCGTAAAGTAATCCGTCCCCCTCATGGGATGGTCTGTACAAATGTTGAATAGCTATTTTCATCTATCAAAAGTAAAAGGAGTTATGCCTGAAACTAAATTCATTCGCAGAATAAGATTTTCGACACAACTCCTTCTTTTTTATACAGGATATTCTTATTTCAATTCCTTAATCTTCACATTCTTGAACCAAACTTCATCTCCGTGGTCTTGTAAAAGGATATTGCCTTCAATAATATTTCCGAAGTTAGGCCAGTTCTTATACTTACTATAAGCAACTAATGCATTCCACATCGCATTATTACGGTCGTACTCAATCAGCTTTTCTCCATTCAGCCAGTGTTCTACATGATTGCCCTTAACAATAACAGTAGCTGTATTGAACTCTTTCTTATGGAAAGGTTTATTCTTAGGAGCCGGAATCAGATCATACAATGAGCCTAACTGTCTGTTACCTTTTACACCAAGTTTAGCATCAGGATGTTTATCATCATCCAGAATCTGGAACTCGCAACCGATAGCAGAACCAGCACCCTTATTCATTTCCGGATTAACGAAGTACTTGATTCCACTATTTGCACCTTCAGTTATCTTGAAATCTACGGTCAGAATAAAGTCCTTATATGTGCGGGTAGTTACAATATCACCGCCATTGGCAGATTCAGCGCCACCACTCTTCATCACCTTAAGAATGCCGTCTTCCATCTTCCAGCCTTTTGCAGGGAAAGTAGACAGTTTCGCTCCTCTCCAGCCTTCATTAGTCTTGCCATCCCACAACAAAGCCCAGCCATCTTTCTTCTCACGCGGAGACAGTGTGTTAGGAATCAGATTTCTTTCCGGTGCAGCCTGAGACTCCGGTGTCTGATAACGCTCTACGTCTGCTGTACAAATACGGATATTCTTCCAGCTCACAGTTTTTCCTTCGTCAGCAGCATTACCAATAGCGTGTACCTGTAAAGCTATAAATCCGACAGGAGTCATGTCGTCCCAGATATTAGCGCAAGGCACTCCGTTAATCCAAGTACGGATAGAGTTACCTATCGCTTCAATCCGAGCCTTGTTCCAAGCATTGTTCTTGAAAGCTGTACGTGCCGAAGGATTCCAGTTCAAAGAATAAATCCAGTTTCTGCGAGCCTCATCATAGATACCACCGGACCAAGCACGTTTGGAAGGATCAATTTCGAACTGATAGCCATGTACGCGACCTTTATTATATTCTTTTTTACTCTCACTACGAATCTGCACTCCCGAGTTTAAACCATCATCAATCTTAAAGTCAAATTCAAGGATAAAGTCTCCATAATTTTTGGTGGTTGCCAAAAAAGTATTGGGAGTTCCCATTTTTGATACTCCTACAATAGCATCGTCTACGATTTTATACTCAGCTTTGCCATTCAGTTTTTTCCAGCCTTTCAGGTTTTTACCATTAAAAAGAGGTTCCCAGTTCTGTGCCGATAAAGAAGCAGCACAGAATAAAAGTAAAGTCAATACGACATTTTTCTTCATACTCATGTTGTTATTATAATCAAACTTTATTCTGTTTTTATATTCCCTACCAGCTTTTATAATTTATAGAATTCATCCCAGCCTTTACGCGGTGGGAGTCCGGCCAACATTGAATTCGCAAATTCATTATTTGTAATCTGCTTCGTGCGAGGATCGAAGAACAACTGAGTGTTAAGACGCTGTGCCATTACTCCCAATGAGAATACCTGGCTCAAAACGCCATTAATCTCGAACGGTGAACGTGTCTTTTCAATACCATTGCATGCCAACAAGAAGTTCTCGAAGTGATTGGATGGACTTTTAGGAACTTTCGGCAACTTATCTGCCATTTCCTTTGCCTTTTCTTCCGGAATAATAGACAAGGTACTTCCGTGGCTACCCCCTTTGAAAGTCAGTTCTTTTGAATAGATAATCTTTCCCGGATTCAGTTTAGCAGGAGGAACATCTCCCTGATTGGTTTTAGGAATGTTCGGGTCTAGTCCGGAAACGCCATAACCTGCCGGGATAGGAGGAAGATTATCCAGACCGTCATACCAGGTAATATCTACCGGTGGCATTCCTTTACGCTGCGGGAAGCGGAAAAGAATAGTAGAAGAATAAGGGAAGAAGTAATCATTGTGTCCTTCCTGATGTGTCAGAGTCACTTCATAAGGCAACCCCAATTCAAGGAACTCGTGAACAGTATCCAATATATGTGCCCCCCAGTCACCCAAGGCTCCCATACCGAAGTCATACCAGCAACGCCATTCACCCTGATCATATTTATTACAATATTCATGGTAGGGAACAGCTCCCAGCCAGGTATTCCAATCCAAATCCTTCGGGAGTTGCTGACCTGAAGGTAGTTTATAAATGTTCGTATCCCACTTATGCCAGCGACGCGGATTATTCATATGAGCAGTAACAGCTGTCACATCCTTAATGATCCCCGCATCCATCCAAGCTTTAAACTGGAAGTAATTTGCTTCCGAGTGTCCCTGATTCCCCACCTGAGTAGCCAGGTTGGGACGTTTAAGGGCAGCCTGCATCAATAGTTCTGCCTCATAAAAAGTACGGGCCAACGGTTTCTCCACATATACATGTTTGCCGGAAGCCAGAGCCAGCATGCTGATAGGGAAGTGAGAGTGATCAGGAGTAGCAATTGCTACAGCATCGAACTCATTACCGGCTTTATCAAACATTTGGCGAAAATCTCTGAACTGCTTCGCCTTAGGATACATACCCATTACTTTTCGTGTATGTTTAGCTCCCATGTCTACATCACACAGGGCTACAACTTCTACCATACCGGTACGTGCAAAATCCTGTATAATTTGCTCTCCACGGTTTCCAATGCCAATATAGGCTATCTTTACCTTTTCATTTCTTCCCTTTTTAGATGAAATAGTTTGAGCATTCAGTAACTCACCAGATCCCAGTGCCAATCCTGCAGAAGCCAGTGACATTGTCTTTAGAAAATCTCTTCGTGTTGTCATAAATTTATCATTGATATTGATTAGGTACATTTTATTTAGCTCTGTCTCACAGTCTGTTTTTCTTCTTTGTCAATAACGCCTTCACTCCATAAAAAAGGAGGCGCAGAAGCGTCCAGCAAGCATAGAGAACAAAAGCAAATATGATTATATAGAAAATAGAGGTTATCATTTCCATCATAGATCTGTTATATGCGATAATTGCATAAAGATTCACCAGATTGGCAAGTACAAAACATACGAGTAAGGTGATTATCTCTATTTTCTTCCGCCGTGCGGTCAAAACTGTATCTTTCATGTTGTTTCGGGTGTTTTAGATTGATGGTTCAGATAGTCAATTTTGTATTCATCGGGGAAATAAAGTGTTTTTTCTTCCTCCATGGCCTGATGTCCTAACAGACAGAGCATACTTGCATAGTAACCTTCTTCAGCAATTCTTTCCGGCTGTTTTTGTGTTATTACAGCTTCTACGAATGCTTCCAGCAGTAAGGATGTACCGTCACTTTTCGGACGTTCACCTATAATAAATTCACCCTTGTTTTCATTGGCTGTCTCCGGTGCCCAGCTTGTACCCGCAAAAGGCAGTGAGTCAAACATCTTGTTTTCCCAGTCATTAACCAGTTGCAAAAATGCCGGAGCAGGAGCAACACTTTCAAAGTAGTATCTTCCCTTTTCAGGTTCCACAGTCCCGAGATTACCCATAATCTGTTCTTCAAGACCATAAAATTTATTGGAAATGATGGAATCGAATGTCATCTTCACACCATCATCAAATACGTATATGCAACTCACATTATCATATACCTCACGTCCGTCCTTCCAATAAGTGATGGCTCCATGCCCCATTACTTTCTCTGGAAGTTTCCGCAATGCCCAACTTCCTATCTGGAGCTGATGACAGGCTAGTTCTGTCATTAACCCTTTCGAGAACTCTTTATAGAGTCGCCAGTTTATCAGACGCTCCAGGTTTGGCGAAGGAACAGAACGTCTCCAATCTCCATTTCGGTTCCAGAATGTATGGATTCCGTTTATTTCGCCGAATGTACCGGCATGAATCATTTCCATAGCCTTGATGTAGCGTGGGTCAAACAGGCGTTGTTGTCCAGTAAAGAAGATTCTTCCGGTGCTGCGATGCTTCTGGTACATGTGGTAACATTCTTCCATCGTATAGCCGATTGACTTTTCGCAGAATATATGTTTCCCTGCGTCAAAAGCGTCCATCACTATTTTGTAGTGTGCACTGAGGGGAGTAGCCACCAAGATAGCATCCACATTTTTATCTTCCAGCACCTCCTGATAGTTACCGTATACTTTTGCCTTAGGAGCAAGTTTCAATGCTTCGTCAATGGAGGGCTGATAAATATCGCATAGCGCTACGATTTCAACCTTCGGATTCTTTACCAAGAAGCTCATCAAAAAACGTCCTCGCGAACCGGGACCGATAACCGCCAACCGGCATTTTTCATTTGATGTATTCATGATTTCTGAAAAAGCAGAAAGCCAAGGACTTGCCGCTAGGAGCGCTCCAGCCCCAGCTATTCCCATATTTCTCAGAAAATCCCGTCTACTAATAGGTGTATCTTTCATTATTTAGTTAATTAATTTCTCGTATTTTATTTTAGTTCCCGTATCCGGTTACTACCTACTCAATCCACAAAATCTTTTGGTAACACTCCAAACTGTTTCTGAAAACATTTGGCAAAATAGGATGGAGAGTTAAAACCGACCATATAACAGATTTCAGTTACCCGTCCTTCTCCTTGTTTTAACAGCTGGGCAGCCTTTTTCAAACGTTCCAGACGGAGATATTCATTCGGACTCAGATCTAATACTCCTTTTATCTTCCGATAAAAGTTAGAGCGGCTCATATTCAAACTATCCGCAATATCATCCATGCTAAACTCCGGATTATTAAGGTTCGTCAGAATTACTTCATTCAGTCTCTTTATAAAGTCCTCATCGGCCTTAGTCAATGCCATGGTGTTGGCTGCCACAAAAGGAGATTGAGCAAAAGTCCGACGCAATTTTTCTCTGTTCTGAATAAGATTGGAGGCACAAGCCTGCAAATATTCCACAGAGAAAGGTTTTTCAATATAAGCATCCGCACCTAGTTCCATGCCTTCTATCTTTGACTGAATATTCGTTTTCGCAGTTAGCAGAATAACAGGAATATGACTATAATTCAGGTCTGATTTAATCGTCTTACACAACTCAAAACCATCCATAACAGGCATGACAACATCGCTCACCACCAGATTCACATAATTGCCATCCAGCATTTTCAACGCTTCCGCACCATTGGCAGCCGACAGTACCGCATACTCTTTCGACAACTGACGGACCACAAAGGCAAGCATATCCGGATTATCCTCCACTACCAGTACAGTGGGGCGATTATCTTTTATTTCTCCTTGCTCCACTTCCACCGTAGGTTCATTTACAGTTTCCGGTTCCATTTCTGTTTCCGGAGTCAACGTGATTGTCATATCCTGGACAATAGGTAACGTCAGGCAGAAGGTATTACTATCTTCTTCTTTTCCCATAGCCAATGTTCCTTGATGTAGTTCAGCCAGTGACCGAGAAAGAGCCAATCCAATACCTGTTCCGGTAGTCACCTTTCCGTCATCTCCTTCATTGAAACGGACAAAAGGCTGGAATATTTCCTCTCTCATTTCACGAGGTATTATCACTCCGTCATTCACTGTGCGGATACAGAATACCTTATTTTCCCCTCCTTCTGTCACCTCCAGAAATACATGTATATAGTGTTCTGAGTATTTCACGGCATTATTGAGCAAGTTACTGATGATCTTTGTAAATGCTTCCTGATTGACATGGGCATAAAAATCCGCTTCGGGCAACTGCAAGGTAAATTCCAATCCTTTCTGCTTAGCAAGAGAAGTAAACCGTAGATGGGTTTCTTTCAATACCTCCGTAATATTACACTTAGCAAAGTTCAAACGGAATCCCTGGCTTTCTGTCTTACGGAAGTCCAGTAACTGATTCGTCAGATTTAGCAGACGTTCCGTATTTTGCTTCATGACATTCAAGTCTTCACGCGTCTCCGCATCTACTTTTTTCTTAAGGATAATATTTTCCAACGGACCTTTAATTAAAGTCAGCGGAGTACGTATTTCATGAGCAACATTCGTGAAGAAATCAATCTTCGCATGATATATTTCTCGTTCTTTTTCCTGCTCAAACTTCTCCATCTGCCTGCGATGCCTATAACTGCTACGTTGCTTGAAATACCATATTGCATACAGAGAACAACCTATAATCAGCAAAACATAAACGCAATAGGCCCAAATAGTGAGATAAAAAGGAGGAAGTATACGAACTATCAAAGCTACTTCTTTCTCGTTCCATACTCCATCGCTATTAGCTGCTTTCACCCGGAAAGTATAATCACCATACCACAAATTGGAATAAGTTACCACAGGACTCTCGCCGACCGGCAACCACTCCTCATCAAAGCCATCCAATTTACACATGATCCGATTCATTCGTGGTGCCTGGAAATCTAAAGCAGCAACACGAAACGAGAAAGAATTCTGATTGGGCTGAAGAACCAGCTCATCCAGAAAGTTTATGCTTTTTTTCAACGGAGACGAGGGGTCACCAGCATATACTTCTTTTCCAAATAATAAAAAGTCGGTTATCACAATAGATGGAAGGGACTTGTTCTCGGAGAAATTTTTCGGATTGAAAGCGACAAAGCCATCAATACTTCCCAAATAGATTGTCCCGTCCTCTGTCTGAAAACTGGAACGATAGTTAAACTGGTCACCTAGCAATCCATTAGCCGTAGTATATACTTTCATGGCTCCTGTAGCAGGCTGAAAAGATACCAGCCCATTATTAGTTGTCAGCCACATAAGCCCGTCTTTATCTTCCACAATCTGATATACAACATCATTCGGCAAGCCGTTACGAGAATCATAGCTGGTAAAGGTTTCCGTTTCAGGATGGAACAGACAGAAGCCTCCACCTTGTGTAGTTAACCATATTTGCCGATGAGAATCCTCAAAAATGCTCAATACCTTATCATACGGAAGACTTTTCGGATCTTTCTCATCATGAAGATAATTGGTCCACTTCTTTTCATTCACATTATAGCAATAGGCTCCATTTGCATAAGTTGCAAGCCATAGATTGCTGCCAGAGTCTTCCTTGATGTCATACACAAATTTACCGTTCAGTTCCGGTATCCGGTCAAAATCATCGGTCTGCTTATTGTAGCGTAATAAACCGAATAAAGTTCCCAGATAAATATCTCCTGTTGTTGTCCGGCAAATAGAAAAGACGCTGTTATCCATCAATGAACGGGGTGAATCCGTCTTCTGATACGTTTTCACAATCGCTCCCGTGCGTGTATCAATCACCTTCACTCCTTTTGCAAAAGTCCCTACCCAAAGATGATCACCAACCAGACACAATCCATGAACATTGGTAAAAGCAGTGCTTGGAGTGAAAAAAGAGAAGGTTTTGGTTTTCGGATCAAAGCGATTTAACCCACCATCTTCCGTACCGATCCATAAAATCCCCTGATTGTCCTGACAGAATTCACGTACTCTTTTTCCATGCAATCCATTATTTGTACCTTTCGGATAATATTTTTCAAAATAAGTATGGAAACGAGGATAGTAGTTCACTCCTCCGAAATAAGAACCGATCCAAATTCCTCCTTCGCGATCTTTACACAATGAATAGATGGCATTATCTGAAAGAGAATAAGGATCATTGATTGAACTACGAAGATGGACATATTTACCCATCCGGAGATTATAGATATAAATCCCCGATTCTGCCCCAATCCACAATTCATTATCAGAAGCAACCAGCAAATTACGGCAAAGAACAGGCTCTTCATTTTCATCAACGGAAAGCAGATCATGTAATTTATTAGAAGTTAAATTCAGTTCTTTTGCACCACCTCTCAAAGAACCGATGTACAGACAGTTATAGGCACCTTTTACAAGAGTAGTTACAACATCATTCTCGAAAGTTTCCTTATTATCAACAGGAGAGATATAAGGTTGAAGTGTTTTCAAACGGTCTTTTGAATAAAAGAGCCCGTCACCATAGCAACCTATCCAAAGAGTTCCACTATTATCAAAAACAAAAGACTGAACATTAGTAGAAATAAAAGGGAAGTTCTTCAAGGTATAATTTTGAAGTTGCTCTTTCTCCAAATCATAACAAAAGAGTCCCTGAGACTCTACCGCAATCCAAACACATCCTTGGTCATCTCCCACAATCGCTGTTACAGTATGCTCTATCTTTGTGTCTTCCACACTCAATTCTTCAAAATGCCGGAATGAATCATGTTCCGGATAATAGATATAAAGCCCCACATCCGTACCAACCCAGATATTTCCTTCCGCATCCTCATAAAGCGCTGTTATGAAACTATTACCAATGCTTTGCTGACTACGGCCATCGTGTTTAAATTTCCGGAATGATAAACCGTCATACCGATTCAGTCCATCTTTTGTTCCAAACCACATAAACCCTTGTTTATCCTGCAAAATAGCATTGACCGTATTCTGGGATAATCCATTCTGTACACTTAGGTTTTTGAAATAGTAATGCTCATCCATCACTTGTGCATGACAGATGATTTGATAGCATATAAAACCTATAAAGAGTACTAAAGCTTTCTTCATACGATGTTTGTTTTCTACCTTTTGTTTTGAGTTATCAAATGTAGGCAAAAATACTGCCTAAAGATAGAAAATATGTCCCAATGAATAAAAGAATAGTCTTATTTTTCTATTCGGATACGTGCATCGACCGCTATAACAGCCTTCTCAGTGGCCAGAAGCGGGTTTATATCCATTTCTTTTATTTCTGTTGCAAACCGGAGTAAAGTAGATAAACGAACAATAATTTCAGCAAATTTATCCTCATTCACTCCCTTTTGTCCGCGTGTTCCCTGAATAATTTTATAGGCACGCAATGAATGGATCATTGAATAAGCCTCTTCATAAGAAAGAGGTGCCAGACCGGAAGATACATCTTTCAATACCTCCACAAAGATACCGCCCAAACCGCAAAGCACCACGTGTCCGAACTTCTCTTCATATTTTGCACCAATAAACAGTTCTGTTCCTTTAAGCATAGGCTGAACCATAATCGCTTTCGCATCGGGAATCTGCATCATGCGGTCAAATTCGAGAGCCAGATGCTGCTCACCTTTAATATTCAGCACCACTCCACCTACATCTGATTTATGCACCGGCCCCACCACCTTAGCTACTACCGGAAATCCGCATCGCCGGGCAAAATCCACGACCTCTTCTTTCTTATTGGAAACAAATTCATCAACCAATGGAATACCGGCTGCATGCAGCAAAGCCTGTACATAATGAGGTTCAATATAACCATTTTCCGGGATAGAATCAATGATACGACGGATTCTCGGCACATCGACTCCAAACAGTTCAATCTCAGGAACCGCCGGTCTCGGAGCGTTGACAATACGGGAAAGAGCTGTTCCTAAAGTCACTTCATCGGAAAAGTTCACGTGTCCTTTGGCAAGAAATGCCGCCACTTCCGCTCCGGCTGTATTGATGGAAGGGAGAACCGGGAATATAGGCTTGCAGCAGGTCTGCATCTTTTCATGAAGGACATCATACATTTCAAACATAGTCACCAGTCCGGGAGTACCAAAAATGGCCATAATAGCATCTACATTCTCTAATTTCTCTTCGCAATAGTCAATGCAAATACGTAAATGATCCGGTGTGCCGGTGGCTAAAATATCAATAGGGTTTCCTACGGAAGCTCCGGGAAAGAGTTGTGCTTTCAGTTCTTCCGCCAGTTCGCCTTCCAGTTTAGGTACGTTCAGGCCTCCCTTACTCAGAGCATCCGTCAGCATCACTCCCGGACCTCCGGCATGTGTGATAATGGCAAAGTTCTTTCCTTTCAATTCGGGAAGGGTGAATACACAGCCCACGGTAGTCAATTCTTCACGAGAGAAACAACGCACAATCCCAGCCTTACGGAACAGTGCTTCTACAGCCGAATCGGAACTGGCAATCGCCCCGGTATGAGAAGAAGCAGCACGGCTTCCGCTTTCTGAGCTACCTGCTTTTATCGCTGCAATCTTACAGCCTTTTCTGATCAATGAAGAAGCATGGAAAAGCAATCTGTCCGGATTGTGTATACTTTCAATATAAAGCAGTTTGATACGGGAGTCTTTCTCCGGATCAAAATTCTCATCCATAAATTGCAGTACATCTTCCACTCCAATCTGCTTGGCATTTCCCACCGACCAGACTGAGTTAAACTGCAAGCCTTTTGTCACCGCACTTTCAAGAATAAAGACCGCCGTAGCACCGGAACTGGAGATCAGGTCGACTCCTTTCGGGTTTAAATTCGGAATAGGCTGACTGAAAACACTGTGGTGCCATGTATTCATCAGTCCGATGCAGTTCGGACCAATCAGAGAAGCACCGTATTTATTGACAGTTTCCAATATACGTTCTTCCAGCAGTGCCCCTTCGTGAGTCTCTTCACCAAATCCAGCAGAGAGTATGATAAACGCCCGCGTCTGCTTTTCACTTGCCAGTGTCTCTACAATATCCGGACACATAACAGCAGGAACAGCCAACACCGCCAAATCGGTATCCGGCAGTTCTTTTACGTCTGCAAAAGCAGGAACTCCCTGCACTTCTGTCTCCTTCGGATTCACTGCCCGAAGCTCTCCCTGATAACCTCCGTTTATCAGATTTTTCAATATAGCGCCACCCGGCTTATGTACATTATTCGAAGCCCCTACTACAACTATACTTTCGGGACGAAGCAACTGGGTTGTTATCATATCATACACTGGTTTACATTTAACTAGGATACAAATATATTCTTTCCTGTGAGAAAAAAGAAAGAAAAAGAAGAGAATTATAGGTGGAAGTTTTGGGAAACAGAGAATAACACTTGGTTTATTCAACTATAAGCTAACTTTTTGGTCAGTTCATGTTCATTCTCTACCCCATAATTTTGATTCCTCAGAGAAAGATAAGCGCTATTGAACCACACATAATCAGGGGAAATAAACACTACTCTACTACAATCATATTTTTCAAAGAAACAACCAATTATATTTATCCATTACTAAATATTTATCCTCAACAATGACTTATAATTTTCATTCATTTTTCTAACAGGTATTAGGGTAATATTATTTTAGTACTAGCATAATTATATAAGTAATTATGCTGGATAAAAAAGAAACTTGAATCTTCACCATGGAAAAATATACTATCCTTATTTGTAGTTACAATTCCATAATTTCCAATTCCATCCTTTATACTAAACTCCCATTTTTGATATAACATTTTATCTATAACCTCGGAATACTTATCAAATAAAAAATCCATAATAACTACCACAATGAATAATCGATTCTCTTTTTTAACACATATAGATCCAATAGCAACATTAATGACAGATATAAATATTACAATAAAAAGATTAGTAAGACCATCAAAAACAACAGGCTCTTTAGTATAAAATATCAAGAACCATAATAGTACATCTAAACATATCAAAGCCAACAATATAACAACAAACAATTTCATATTCTTAAGTCAGGAGACATCATCGGATTCAAGGGGATCAACAACTTCAGCAATGTGATTTACGGAGAAATGTATATTGTAGCATTTCACCTCGACGGCGACCAGTATCTGACGGTGAAATACGTCAACCGGTCAGAGAAAGAAGGATATGTCAAACTCGTAAGCTACAATCCGCATCATGAGCCCATGGACTTGCCGGTAGACACCATTCAGGATATGGCCATAGTCAAGTTCTCGATAAGGAAAAATATGATGATGTAAAACGGAACAGGATAAACAGGCCTTTTCCGCAGATTTCCTGTCACATTTCTTCCTGAAATCTGCGGAAAGCATTATCTTTGCACGTTGCAAACCGTATCATTGCACATTGCAAGCAGTAAAATCATAAAATCACTCTATATCAATGGAAAAGAAATTCAAGAGAACCACCGTCACATCGGCACTGCCGTATGCGAACGGACCTGTACATATCGGTCACCTGGCCGGTGTATATGTACCGGCAGATATCTACGTGCGTTATCTGCGACTGAAAAAAGAAGATGTATTATTTATCGGAGGTTCGGACGAACACGGAGTACCCATCACGATTCGTGCAAAGAAAGAAGGAGTCACCCCGCAGGATGTAGTAGACCGTTACCACTATCTGATAAAGAAGTCGTTCGAAGAATTCGGCATTTCATTCGACGTATACAGCCGCACCACTTCGAAGACGCACCACCAGCTGGCTTCGGATTTCTTTAAGACATTATACAACAAAGGAGAGTTTATCGAAAAAACTTCCGAACAATATTACGACGAAGAAGCGAAAACGTTCCTTGCCGACCGCTATATCACCGGAGAATGTCCTCACTGCCATTCGGAAGGCGCTTATGGCGACCAATGCGAGAAATGCGGAACTTCCCTGTCGCCCACCGACCTGATCAACCCCAAAAGCGCCATCAGCGGCAGCAAGCCTGTCATGAAGGAGACCAAGCACTGGTATCTTCCTCTCGACAAACACGAAGGCTGGTTGCGCCAATGGATTCTGGAAGATCACAAAGAATGGCGTCCCAACGTATACGGACAGTGCAAAAGCTGGCTCGATATGGGATTGCAGCCACGTGCCGTAAGCCGCGACCTCGACTGGGGTATTCCTGTGCCCGTTGAAGGCGCTGAAGGAAAGGTGCTGTATGTATGGTTCGATGCTCCTATCGGATATATCTCCAATACAAAGGAACTGCTTCCCGACAGTTGGGAAACATGGTGGAAAGATCCCGAAACCCGCCTGCTCCATTTCATCGGAAAAGACAACATCGTGTTCCACTGCATCGTATTCCCTGCCATGCTGAAAGCAGAAGGCAGCTATATCCTGCCGGACAACGTTCCGAGCAACGAATTCCTGAATCTGGAAGGAGACAAGATTTCGACTTCCCGCAACTGGGCAGTATGGTTGCACGAATATCTGGAAGACTTCCCCGGCAAGCAAGACGTGCTCCGTTATGTGCTGACTGCCAATGCCCCGGAAACGAAAGACAACGACTTTACCTGGAAAGACTTCCAGGCACGCAACAACAATGAACTGGTAGCCGTATACGGCAACTTCGTAAACCGTGCCATGGTACTGACCCAGAAATACTTCGACAGCAAAGTACCCGCACAAGGCAATTTGACAGAGTACGACAAAGAAACGCTGAAAGAATTTGCCGACGTGAAAGCAGAAGTAGAAAAACTGCTCGACGTATTCAAATTCCGCGATGCGCAGAAAGAAGCGATGAATCTGGCACGCATCGGCAACAAGTACCTTGCCGACACCGAACCTTGGAAACTGGCTAAGACCGACATGGAACGTGTAGGCACCATCCTGAACATCTCGCTGCAACTGGTTGCCAACCTTGCCATCGCTTTCGAACCGTTCCTGCCTTTCAGCTCGGAGAAACTCCGCAAGATGCTGAACATGGAAACTTTCGAATGGGCAGAACTGGGCAGAAACGACCTGCTACCGGTAGGCCATCAACTGAACAAGGCGGAACTCCTGTTTGAAAAAATAGAAGATAGCGTGATCGAAGCACAGGTACAGAAACTGCTCGATACCAAGAAAGCCAACGAAGAAGCCAACTACAAGGCAAATCCGATTCGTCCGAACATCGAATTTGACGACTTCATGAAACTGGATATCCGCGTAGGTACCATCCTCGAATGCCAGAAAGTGCCGAAAGCCGACAAGCTGCTGCAATTCAAGATTGACGACGGACTGGAAACACGTACCATCGTATCGGGTATCGCAAAGCATTACCAGCCAGAAGAACTGGTAGGCAAACAGGTTTGCTTTATCGCCAACCTCGCACCGCGCAAGCTGAAAGGTATCGTCAGTGAAGGCATGATTCTGAGTGCCGAAAACAACGACGGTAGCCTGGCAGTGATCATGCCTCAGAAAGAGGTGAAGCCGGGTAGCGAAGTAAAATAAGCGATAAGCTAATACACCATCAACAAATGAGGAATGGAAGGATGGGATGTGTCACTGACTTTTGGCACACCCTCCTTCACCGATTATAATAATATGAGTGAAGAACAGTCACTGAAACAAAAGACAGCCAAAGGGCTATTTTGGGGAGGACTTAGCAGCAGCATACAGCAACTATTAGGACTTCTTTTCGGAATAGTACTGGGAAGATTACTGGACCGTTCCGATTATGGTATGATCGGCATGCTGGCCATCTTTCCTGCCATCGCTTCCGCTCTACAGGAAAGCGGTCTTGTGGCAGCGCTGGCCAACCGCGAGAAGGTCAGCGATAAAGACTACAATGCTGTATTCTGGTTCAGTATCTCCTGTGGCGCCACCCTGTACGTCCTGCTCTATTTCTCGGCTCCTCTGATTGCTGACTTTTACGACACCCCGGAGCTAACGTCACTGGCCCGTTTTTCTTTCCTCAGCTTTTTTATAGCCAGTTTCGGAATTGCTCCGCGAGCTATCCTCTTCCGCAACCTGAAAGTGAAAGAAAATACCATCATTTCCCTTTCAAGCCTGTTCGTCTCCGGAATGGTCGCCATCATTCTTGCCGCGAACGGATTCGCCTATTGGGGCATAGCGATACAAACGATGGTTTTTGTCCTCATAGGCACTATGCTCAACTGGTACTTTGCCCACTGGAAACCCAGTTTCCGCATCGACTTCTCGCCTATCAAAGAGATGTTCGGATTCAGCAGCAAAATGCTGATTACCCAAATTTTTATCATCATTAATCAAAACCTGTTCTCGGTCCTGCTAGGTAAGTTCTATACCAAACAAGAGGTCGGAGACTTTAGCCAGGCCAACAACTGGAACAATAAGGGGCACGCCCTCATCACCGGAATGATCAACGGAGTCACCCAGCCTGTACTGGCAAGTGTAGCCAATGATCCGCAGCGTCAGGCGGCTGTATTCCATAAGATGCTGCGATTCACAGCCTTTATCTCTTTCCCCGCCATGTTCGGGCTCAGCCTTATTGCCAAAGAATTTATTCTGATTACCATCACGGACAAATGGCTCGCTTCCGCCCGGATCATGCAGCTGCTCTGTATATGGGGAGCTTTTATCCCGGTCAACAATCTGTTCTCTTTATTACTGGTCAGCCGCGGACGTTCTTCCGTCTTCATGTTCAACAGTATCGCACTAAGCGTACTGCAACTGATCACTGCCTGCATCAGCTATCCTTATGGCATCACTACCATGATTTATCTGTTTGTCGCTATCAATATCCTGTGGATGTTCGTCTGGTACCTCTTTGCCCGAAGGGAAATTCCGCTGACCCTGTGGAGCATACTGAAAGATATCGCTCCGTACTTTCTGCTGGCAGCTTCGCTGACCATCGCCGCCCATTACATTACGCTGGGCATCACCAGCCTGTATCTGTCACTTGCCATCAAAGTTGTTTTCGTGGCTTCTCTATACGCACTTGTTTTGTGGAAAATGCAATCAGTCATTTTCAATGAATGTATTCAGTTCATTAAAAAGAAAAAGATATCATGACGACACCTACCAATTACATAGCGACTTGGTTCTACAAAGAATCCAAAGAAGATGCCAGTTTCTATCCGCAGGCAGGCAAACGGGGAGATTCCGCCCTCGTCCATTCCATATATATGCAGATACAAGTACCGTTTTTCACCACCTTCAGGCATTATCATCCGAATGACAAGCTGCTTTTCTTCAGCAATCTGGATCAGTTTCCCGATTATCTGGAGCGGCTATTCAAGGAGTTACAGATTGAAACCGTCTGTTTGCCCTACCTCTGCATCCCGCCCGAGGGATGGTACGGAGCATGGAGAAACCAGTTCTACCTGTATGACATCCTGCGCTATATGGAGAAAAGAATGCAGGCAGACGATACATTGCTCGTCTGCGACGCGGACTGTCTCTGCATGCGTCCGCTGGAGCAGCTTTTCAGCGATACCCGGAAACATGGCTCCGCCCTGTACGACGCATCCGACCGACCGGACCTCAGCGTAAACGGAATCACGCTAAAGGAAATGACGGACATCTATAACGACTGTTACGGAGAAGCGAAGAATCCAGAAATAAAAGAGGAACTTGTCCATTACTACGGGGGAGAATTTATCTCGCTGCGGGGAGATGTAGTGGCACAAATCAATGAAGCATATCCCGCCCTGTGGAATTACAACCTCGAACGCTTTGCCGCCAACCGACCCAAGCTGAACGAGGAAGCCCACTTCCTGAGCGTAGTGGCGACAAAGCTCCACATCCACAATAATATCGCCAATCAATACGTCAAACGTCTCTGGACCTATCCCAAATACAATACGGTAGAAAAAGGAGACGAGCAACTGGCAGTGTGGCACCTTCCCTATGAGAAGAAAAGGGGATTGTATCTGCTGTACAAACACTTTGTGAACCACCCCGCTTTCGACGATGAAGAGGCATTCCGCAAGAAAGCTTCCGCTTACACCGGCGTGCCCACCGTTACTCTGGGGAAACGTATCCGTGACTTCTACACCATTCTTCTTCTAAAAATAAAAGACAAATGCATATACTGATACTTCCTATGTACTATCCTGAGAAGGATTCCTCTCCACACCGGGGATATATGTTCTTCGAGCAGGCTATGCAACTGGTTAAATCGGGCTGCAAGACAGGGCTTGCCTTTACAGAGCAAAGACCCCTGAAAAACTTCACATGGAAACGGTTCCGCAAAGAAAGCCATTTTCAGATTTCGGCGGAAGATAACGGCAGTTTCGTCACCATGCGCATGCATGCCTGGAACCCGAAGCTAAGCACCCGTACAGGAGGAATCATCTGGTCATTACTGACCGTCCTGCTAGTACGGAAGTACATCCGCACACAGGGGCGTCCCGACCTGATTCACGCACATTTTGCCACGTGGGCGGGGTATACCGCCCGGCTGATTTACAAATGGTACAAGATTCCCTACGTCATCACGGAGCACGCATCTTCCATTAATGGTAATCAGACAACTCCGTCGCAGGAAGTGATCTTAAAGAAGTCATACAGCGAAGCACGAAAGATTATCTGCGTCGGCACAAAACTGAAACGAAGCCTCTACCCTTATATCAACGACCTAGATAAAGTGACGGTTATACCTAACTTTGTAGATACGAGCACCTTCAAGTTCAGCCTCCATCAGACGGAGAAAGAGAAGCATTTCACCTTCATCAGTACCGGAAACCTGAATAAACGGAAAGGATTCCGGGATTTGCTGATTGCCTTTCACCGGACCTTCAAGGATATGCCGCATGTCTCTTTGCTTATTGCCGGAGACGGAGAAGAAATGCAGTCACTCACGGAGCAGATTCAGTCTCTTCAGTTGCAAGGGCAGGTAAAGCTGACCGGTCGCCTGTCACGGGAAGAACTGTCCGAACTGCTGGGCACTTGCGACGCTTTTGTACTGGCCTCCTATGCAGAGACGTTCGGCATTGTCTTTATCGAAGCGATGGCAACAGGTCTGCCAGCTATCGGCACCGAATGCGGAGGACCGGAAAATATCATCACTCCCGAAAGCGGCTTTCTCATTCAGCCGGGAGATGTGGAGGCCCTCGCCGGGAAAATGAAAGCATTGTACGATACCTATGAGCAGTTCGACAAAAAGAAAATCCGTCAGTCCATTGTCAACCGTTTCGATTTTCAGTTGGCGGGACAGAAGTTACTGCAAGTTTATTCAGAAGCATTGAAATCATGAAAGTTACCGTCATTGATTGTTCAGTATCAGGCCATCGGGAGACGTACTATAAACAGTTTGCCCACACTTGGGCCGGCATGGGTAACGAAACGTCGCTCATCGCTCCCGACGGGAAACATATACAGGCTACGGTCACCTTTCAGCCCATTTCGGCGCATCCGCTGCTGCCGCTTCCTGCCGGGAAACCGTTGCAGAAGAAGCTGGTTGTATTGCGTAATGCAATGATTCGTTTGCAAAACTTATACAGGCTGCGCCGGAGCCTTAAACGGCAGCATCCCGATCTGGTATTCTTCGCCTGCCTCGACGATATGTTGCCTACCCTGGCTCCATTATGGCTGTTCAATCTTCTGTTGCCTTATCAGTGGAGCGGGCTGCTTGTTCAGTCAGCCCTGCCGCCCTACCAGCCGGGGATGCCCGATACACGGCCTTTCCTGCGCAGCAAGAATTGCGTGGGGACAGGTATACTGAACGAATACTCGGCAAAAGACCTGAAAGCATTTCAGGGCAACATTCTGCTGTTTCCTGACTTTGCCGATCTTTCGGCTCCCGCCACCACTTACCCGTTGCTACAGGAACTGAAAGAGAAGGCTCAAGGAAGGAAAGTCGTATCATTGCTCGGTTCAATCAATTTCCGCAAGGGAATAAAACTGTTGCTGGAAAGCATCCCTTTACTGCCCGAAGAAGACTACTTCTTCCTGATTGCCGGAAAATCTTCTCTCACCGCACAACAGGAAAACGATCTGCAGACTTTTGAAAAGTCAAGAAGTAATTGTCTGTTTTCTTTAGAGAAGATTCCCGATGAAAGCTGCTTCAATGCCCTGATAGCGGAGAGCGATCTTATCTTTGCCGCATACAAGCAGTTCACCGGCAGCAGTAACCTGCTGACCAAAGCAGCCGCCTTCCGCAAACCGGTCATCGTCAGCCGTGGCTTCTGCATGGGACAAAGAGTGGAACAGTACGGCACAGGCCAGACCACCGGAGAAGACAATGCCGGAGAATGCAGCGCAGCTATCCGTTCGCTGTGTACCGAAGCAAAGACACCCCTCCACGCTTTCGACCGATACGCCCACGAACACACTGTGGAGAAACTAATCACATGTTTTAATCAAATCAGCAAGCATATACAATGAAAGTACTTTTTACATTCGGAGGAATCCCCCACTACCTGAATGCCATGCTCAACAGACTACAGGCAAAAGGAATCGAAATAACCGTCGTCAGCCCCCAAAAAGGAAACACAACGATTGGCAAAGGGGTGAAAATGGTAGAAGGAGGCGCCTACAAGCATCTGACAACGCCGGAAAAGAAGATGTTCTACGGAAAAAGCGCTTTTCCCGCACTCCCCGAAATCATTGCGGAAGAAAAACCGGATATAGTAGTGGTAGGATGGCCCTACTTCCTGCAAGTTTTCTTCCAGCCTGCACTGAGAAAAGCGATCAAGTCTTGCAACGCCAGACTGGTGATTCGCGAAATCCCCTTCCAGACTCCGCCTTACGGAAAGATCAGGGAATATTTCAAGGCCAACCCGATGCACGACGAAGGTATGCGTCTGCTCAGCAAGGGTACCGGATTTTATCTGAGACAATGGGTAACGACCCAGATACGTAAGTACTGCTACGCCAAGGCTGCCGGAACGCTGAACTACTCGACAGCCGCCTACGATATCCTTCCTTCTTACGGAGTAAAGAAAGAACAGATACACGTCACCTACAATTCGACCGATACGGATGCGCTTCTCAAAGAAAAAGAATCCGTACTGGCTTCTCCCTCCATCCTTCCGCCGTGCGACCGCCGCCTGCTGCACATCGGACGGCTGGTAAAATGGAAACGGGTGGATTTACTGATAGAGGCTTTCCGGAAAGTAGCCGCCGACTATCCGGAAGCGGAACTGGTGATCGTAGGCGACGGACCGGAGCTGGACCGCCTCAAGCAACAGGCAAGCGACTTGCAATTGGCAGACCGTATCCGCTTTATCGGAGCCGTCTACGATCCGAAGATGCTGGGAGCTTATATGAACGAATCGAGTATCTATGTGCTGGCGGGTATGGGAGGACTTTCGATCAATGACGCCATGACGTACGGGATGCCTGTTCTTTGTGCCGTATGCGACAGCACGGAACGCGACCTGGTCATGGAAGGCAGAAACGGATACTTCTTTAAGGACGGAGATGCCGACAGCCTGGCAGAAAGAATCAGAGAGATGTTCGAATCTCCCGAACGTTGCAGAGAAATGGGAAAAGAATCGGAACGGATCATCCGGGAAAAGATTAATATGGAAACGGTCAGCAAACGCTACCTGAAAGCTTTTCAGGAGATCATTTCCCAATAACAGACTCATTTCCCGGTCTTGGCTGTATCCGTACAATCGGGCTTCATCCGTACAATTGAGCTGCCTCATTCCTCTTTCGCATTCCGGTAATGAGCCGGAGAGGTTCCCAGATGCGTCTTTACATATTTACCGAAAAAGGACTGGTGGAAAATATAAAGTCACTTGACCCATTATTATAAAAGTCACCTGACCCACCTTTATAACCGAAACTGATCCACTTGGATTATAACCAAAACTGA
>NZ_FNNN01000043.1 GCF_900106755.1 Bacteroides faecis MAJ27 | reverse complement strand
TCAGTTTTGGTTATAATCCAAGTGGATCAGTTTCGGTTATAAAGGTGGGTCAGGTGACTTTTATAATAATGGGTCAAGTGACTTTATATTTTCCATCTTATGCTAAACGTGTATTTCTAACAACAAGCCTCTGGCGATAGCTCGCTGGGGGCTTTCTAACCTTTGCACATATAAAACTATATCGGAGTATTACACTACAAAAACAAGCTGCCGGTTATTACAAAATAATATTGTGTGTCTGGTTGATTGGTATGGTTCTTCCATAATGCGGACAAATCCTAGCAACAAAATGTTAAAATTAAATATATTATAAATATTAATATATTTACAATAAGTGCATTACGAAATTTGAAACCTCAATTATTTATATTTAAAAACATACAATTTGCATATAAATGAGGCGGGATTAAGAAAACAGAAGTGTCAAAATACCAATTCAGAAATAAAAAATAATGTAACTTCTTTAGTCTTATTTTCATCTATTCACCACATAGCAAAAGTAGCAAAATATGCTGGCAAAAAGCTATTTTATTTTCTTTTTGCCAGCACCACCCTTCTTGTTGGTAATATAAAATCTTGACAATATAGAGATTGTACGTGTTTTCGTAAACTTAGGTTCGGTTTTGACTATTACATATCATAATTTTAGTTTTCGGCAAAAGAGATGCTTTTCCACGCATGGCCTTTCCATTCTTCCCTTTGCCAGAATTCATTCCAAGTCTCCCCCTTTTTGTTAGCATTCAGCGTAAGGTCTACGTTCTTGGCTATTGAGTCGGCAGAACCGAAAGTCGTGTTTTGGACACTAATCCCTCCCTCTGCCAGCAGATAGAGTTGGGAGAGAGCTTCACAACTTGTAAATACGTCGCGACCGAAATAAGTAGCTTTCGGAAGCCGGACACTAACCAGCGAACTACAATTCATCAGAGCCGACAAGCCGATTTCAGTAGCTTCCGGAAGTTCTATCTCCTTCAATGCTTTACAACCACTAAAAGCCATATCGCCCAGCGTTGTCACTTCAGGCAAATACACTTTCTCCAGCTTCGAGCAGTAGTTAAAGGTGCCGCCTATCCGTGAGGTGGCATCTTCGTCTGCAATCTCCCCTATCGTTGTTACTTTCGGAAGGTTTACTTCCGTCAACTGTTTGCACGTTGAGAAAGCAGAGCCTCCCACCGTTGTCACATTGGGTAAATCGACTTTTGTCAAGGAAGTGTACGAAAAACCACTATTGCCTATTTCTGTAAGTTCAGGCATATTTACCTTTGTGAGTTGGGAACAAGACGAAAAAGCAACGACACCAACTTTCTGCACGCCCGGCATTTCTACTTCCGTTAAACTACTACAGCCGGAGAATGCGCCTTGGTCTACTACCTGCACGCCCGGTGCTATTACCGACTTCAGGCCGGTACACTTGTAGAAAGCATACCCCCCTATGGCTTGCACCTCTTTCGGAAGCACGACCTTTTGGATGCCCGTGAAGTCGGGGCCTTCGTAAGTATAGAATGCATTCGCATCAACGCTGGCTAACCCGTCCTCATTCACTGGCCAGTCCGTCACGCCGGAAAAATCAATCACTTCCGCCTTGATGCCATTGAATATATTGGTCGTCCATCGTCCCACTCCCGAATAGTCGCCGACAAGCACGAAACGGGTGACACCTTCCTGGGCGGCTTTGCTGACAGCCTCGGCCAATTCTTCCTGCGAACCTCCCCCCAGTTGCACGGTGGCTTGTCCATCCTCCACTTCGACTATCGAAATCTCTACGGTCACTTCGCAGGTGGCAGTCTTTTCGCCCGCTGTGGCTGTAATGATAGCGTTGCCTTGGCCGACAGCAGTCACCAGACCTTCCGATGAGACAGTGGCAACAGCCTCGTCCGATGAACTCCAAACCGCTTCACCGGCACCTTCGGGAGCAACCGTAGCCGTGAGTTGGACCGTTTCGCCGACTTTGGTCATTGTCAAGGTAGCGGGCGATACCGTTACGGACTGTACCTCCCATGTTACCGTCACTTGGCACGTGGCACTCTTGCCGCCTGCCGTGGCTGTGACGGTAGCGGTGCCCCTATTCACTCCTGTCACCAATCCATTTTCTGATACAGTTGCCACTTGTGTGTCCGAGGAACTCCATGATACCTTTTTCTCCGTAGCTTCTTTGGGAGTTACTTCTGCTTGCAGTTGATAGGTCTTGTCACGTTCCAAACTGATACTTAAAGGTGAAATACTGATACTTTCCACCGTTACTATAGACGGTTCACTCTCATTGTCCGAGCATGCAGTCAGTGTAAAGGCTGCCAGTAGTCCGAACATGTACATCATTTTTGCTTTCATATTGATACTACTTAATACTACATGATTTCGCAATCCCTTGAAATCAACAATTTAAATATAAGAATACGTGGGATGCCTATGCTACATTCTAAATTGGAGGTCGTAGGAATAACCTTTACACACGAATGCAGTAATAGCAGCCCACGCTATATGCGTGAGAACCACTATGCCATCCTTGTGTGTAATTGTGAAATTTCCTATGTTTCCAATTCACAAGATAAGCATAACGCTTCTTCAAATTCTAATATGTCTTGGAGGGAGTTGCTCTCTCCAAATGCAAAAATATGAAAGACAAAGCAACATTATCATATTTTCACGTTTTTTTGTTGACATATTTAATCAATATTTCATAAAACAGAAAAAACATCTTATTACAGTAAAAATATTAATGACCAAGTTTACTGAAAAGTGATTAAATTTGTTATTATAAAGCATTAATTGAAGAACACAACAGAGAAGAAATATCAACTCTATATTTCTATCAGTCACACAAATTACTAGTTCTGCAAAATTTACATATTGATTCGTGAGAATATGATCGGCTTTCTCACCAAACAAAATCTGAGGAGTATTATTTAATATAATTTATACTTCTATTTTTGGCAAACTTGAAACTTTGCAATATTAGAAGCTGTTTAAAATTAGTAGAAAAATAATGTTATATGAATATATAATAAATTGAATATCAGTTGGTTAATCGAAATATATTTCATAACTTTATGAGTATCAATCAATTAAGGTCATGGAACAATACTCAACCAACCTTACTGATAAACAGTGGCAAGTTATTGAAAAAATCATCAATCCGCAAGAAAGAAAGCGAAAATATTCTCTCAGAAACATCATGAATGCGATTCTATATCTTCTCAAGACAGGCTGTCAGTGGCGCATGATTCCAAAGGACTTTGCACCTTGGGAGAGTGTATACTACTACTTCAGCAAATGGAAGAACGAAGGTGTTATTGAAGACCTTTTGGATAACATCCGTTCACAAGTTCGCACAAAGTCCGGTCGTGAGAAGAGCCCCAGTCTTGGCATCATTGATTCCCGTAGTGTCAAGACATCTCACCATGTGGATTCTGACAGAGGGCTTGATGGAAACAAGAAGATTAAGGGCAGAAAACAGCATATTATAGTTGATACTCAGGGCAATCTGATGGCTATAGCCGTACATGAAGCCAATGTCCATGACAGCAAGGGAGCACCGGAGGTTATTGAAAAACTGTCTTACAAATTCCCTCGTCTCGCCAAAATCCTTGCGGATGGTGGCTATAGAGGAAACCTCGCTGATTGGGTACTTGATAAGTTCGGATGGGAGCTGGTAGTTGTCCTCAGTTCAGATGAATGCCCGTCCAAATTCAAGGTAATCCCCAAGCGGTGGATAGTTGAAAGGTCATTCGCGTGGCTGGAAAACTTCAGAAGACTCACTATTGACTATGAGTATCATGCCGACACTGCCGAAACAATGGTTCAACTTGCTTTCTGTAAAATCATGTTTAACAAAATTATTGGATAATTTTTAAACAGTTTCTTATTATAATTACATTTTATTTATATTTAACAATCATTTTATAACCATAATTTTTTTTAACAAAATCACCCCTATCATTGTCAGCATGAGTTTATGTCTGGGCTTTATAGCTTGTGATGATAATGATGAAAATGATGACAGTGTAAATACTTCTATTGTAGTAAACCCAGCGAAAGTTTTTACAGGCGGACTCCCAAAATCTGTTTCAGGCATGTTTATTTCTCAGAATAAAGATGGACTGGTAACAAGCATTACAACTGATGAGGGCAAAAAGGCCGTCTTCGAATATTTTCCTGGTACACGAGCGGAGGCTTCAATAAATTCAGCCAGAATAACAGTGACGGACGAAAACGGTGATATGACTGAACTGAACTTGCAGCTCAACAGTGATGGCTATGTAAAATACTGCAAATCAATAGACCACGCTGGTATTCCCGACACCGATGAGTTTACTTGGGAGATGGAATACGATACCGAGGGACATTTAATTGAAATGAGATGTTCCGAAAGCGATGGTGAGTTAACGAAGATTACTTATAAGGATGGTAATGTCGTGGCTACTTCCACCCAATCTTTTTTGGATTATGATGGCGAGGATATAAATGGCGATGGGAAAATTGATAATAACTACATATGGCCTGACACTGAAATCTACTATACAACAGATGAGATTACAACTCCTATAGAAAACAAGGGATGTCTGATGCTGTTTGACGAACTACTGGATGTGGATATGGACGAGATGATATATGCTTACTATGGAGGTATGCTGCTCGGTACGGCTACAAAGCATCTGCCGCTTAGGATGCATGCTCCCTATGCACATGACTCACAGGGATTTTATTTTAGTGACTATGATTTTAAATGGACGTTAAATTCCAATGGTTACCCAACGGAGTTGATAGTGAAAAGACCTGGAGAAGGAACGTGGGAAGACAGATATTCATTTGCCTGGTAAAACTTGACCAACCTGCTAATTTTTGCTCTTGGTAAATATTTATAAGGAGAGAGGCTAAAGCATGTACAACCGTCTACAATAGCAGGTACCCCCTTTTTGAGCGTACAAGATTTTATGTGCTATAAAAAGATACAATTTACACATACATCATTGATATACAGTAGCATACAAAATCAAGCAAAAGCAATTGTGGCCAAAGCTATAGTCCGATTAGGACCAAATGGGCCAAGTTTATTTTATTTTTAATTCGTCCCAGTTTTAATGGGACACTAGTGATCTGATATGTTACATTAAAGACGGAAGGGTGTACATCGTAATTCACATTGTCTCATTGAATATTGTTTATTTTTTGGAAAAGAAAAACTTTCTTCATTGTTCCAAAGACAGTGCTCTCATTTCTAAAAAAGGGCTATATCTTCACAGACATGCCCTCTAAATGTTGTTAAACTTTAATTACTCCTCTCTTAAAATAGAAGAGGTTATAGAATTTATTTTGAGAATTTTATATTGTCAAATGAGGTGCCAAAACATCTTGAATATGGAAACTACTCTTTTCACATAGCTGTAGTAGGGATAATTTTTCAAGAAAAGAGTTTTTGACTCCCTCTACGGATAACGTTCGTTATTACTAAAGAACTTTGAGACCTTCCTAAAAGTCTCGAACTTCATTTTCTATTTCTTCGGGAACCTTATCGCAGCGTTCAAATTTTTGTACATCTGATGAAATATCTTTTATAGTCCAAATCATGGAAGTGGGCAAAAGATCGGTTATGATATAGGAATTGGCCCATTCACCATTGCCGAAATCATAGTCCCCACTAATGATATAGCCTAAATTCTTTTCTTTTTCAATCTCAAAACTACCCGTTTTGAGACTGGGGTACATACTGTCAAACTTATCATACATTTTATAAGTCTTATTCTTACGGTTGAATGTAATGTAGCAGTAACTGCCTGCTTGCAGGGGAGCGCCGTTCCATTCCACCAATTTCCAAGTCCCGTCCAGATTAGCAGCTGTAACGTTCAATGTAGACAGTACTTCCTCATCATCGTCACAGCCTGCGAAACAGAAAAGCGTCAAGAAAAGTGTCATTATTCTGAATAAGGGTTTCATATTTCTTGTTTTTATTTTTTAGTTTTTAATAATTACTTCAATTGTTTTTTCCGAAGGTTTGCCTATCACACCATCTATAATGAGAGAAAGATGTTTCTCCTCAGTATGGAAACTGGGCAATTTTTCCTTATCAAGTGTAATCACAAGATCACCTTCCTGCCCGGGAGCAAGTACTGCAGGTTCGGTATGGAATTTTAGGCATGAAGGCAGCAGTAACGCATTCAGTTTGAGTGGGTGATCTCCACTATTGGCACATGCTATGCGTTCAATGGTCGTCTTTCCTGCTTTACTGAATGACACCTGCTTGCGGGCAAGTCGTAGATGTCCCATATTTTGAGGCAGGTGATTCCATTCATCAGACGCACTGACATAGCCACATAGTGACAATCGTGCCACAGGTGAAAAATCAGACAGATTGGTATATACCAATGCTTCTGCATCAACTGTGCCTGGTCTGTTCCTGGGATGAAAAGTCAGGCTAATAATACTTTCCTCATTGGGTGCCAATGGCTTTTTGCAGAATCCGGCAACAGTACAACCGCACGTAGTGGTAACTTTGTTCAACGTAATGGTTTGCTGACTTACATTCTGAAAATGGAAGTATACGGTTTTGGGTTGACTTTGTTCATTTATGGTACCTACTGACAGGCGGCACGTATCAAAATGAAGAAATTCCCCGGCTTGCTCCAACAAAACAGGATGTACCTTGGCTTCTATCTCTTCACGGGACATTAACCGCCATTCCTGCGCTTTTATTACAGGAATGGAACCGGTTAATCCGCCCACAAAGACTGTCAGTATCATCAATTGTCGCTTCTTCATGTCCATTTAATCTCTCAATTATAACCAGCCACTACCACCAGCATTTTTACGAACAGTAACCGTTATTGTCTGTGATTTACTGCCAGCCTGGATAGTCACAGTCGTACTACCGTCTGCAATGCCATTTATAGACAGTATCGTCTTGTCTACACTTATAGTTGCAATATTTTCATTGGCAACGGTACAACTGTAACTCAGGCTTTCTCCATCTATAAAATAACGAGCCAGATCAATAGATGTACTTTTCCCCGTTGCCAGATATACATTTGGTACAATCATGTCTGAACCGTGATTACCAATAGCCTTGAGCAATGCACCGGCATCTACCAGCCTACCCATTTTCCCTTTACGTTCTATCAGATTCATCAAAGTTGGAGGGGCGCCAAAAGTCGTGTGATTGTAATAATACAGTTTTTCTACTTTTTCATCATATGTCTGATAGAAATCGTCTCTGGCTGTAATTTTCATCAGTTCTATGAATTCTTCGGCCTTGAAGTGGCGACGTTGCTTCACAGCATAGGACAGTCCCAAGGCCGCTACCCCTGATACATGCGGACAAGCCATAGACGTACCTTCCATATAGGCATAAGCATACTGACCGTTTTTAATAGCAGTGGAGAGTATCAGACCTTGTGTTTTCCCTTCCCAGGCAAACTCGTCATCTGCTACTCCAGGCGTTCCGTAATAATCGCCGTCACCGCCCGGTGCGCAAAGTGTAATTTCTGCACCATAGTTGGTATAGCTAGACGGAGTATAGTCGGCAGCGATGGCACTGACAGAAATACATTTGGAATAGCCTGCAGGAAATGAAGAAGAAGGCGCATATTCGTTACCTGATGCAAAGATAGCCAAACCACCGTCTATCACACCGTTGGGCGAGCCAGCATTGTGGATGAAGTAATCCAGTGCTTCTTTTTCCAGGGGATATTGGTTTTCCCAATCCTGTTCATTTTTCGGTCCCGGTACATATCCCAGTGCTTCGTTGGCATCCGGAGAGTTGTACCCCCAGCTACATTGCAGAACCACCGCACCGTTGTCGGCAGCATATTTAATGGCTTTCGCTTCAGCAGCCAAGGTGGCACCATACTGACCATCAAACAGCTGACAAGTCATGATTTTCACACCGCTTCCGGTATTACCGTCACCACCGGCAATACCGCTCACTCCTATACTATTGCCATTTTCAGCAGCAATAGTTCCGGCTACGTGAGTTCCGTGACCGGTGTCATCAGCTGATGTCCAGCTGATGACACCCGTATTCTTCACAAAGTTGTAACCGTAACGGTCACCTTTGTAGCCGTTTCCGTCTTTGTCTTCAGTAGAACCGATTTCTTCGGCTTCATTGGTCCACATATTGGCAATCAAATCCGGGTGGCTCCACATCACACCTTCATCGAGTACTGCTACAATGATAGATGGGTCTCCTTTACACAGTTCCCAGGCTTCGCCGCAATTTACGTCTGCACCGGCAATAGCTTCGGCACGGTCTTTTTTCACGAAGTCGTAGTTACCCGCGTTCCGGTAATGCCATTGGTGTTTCAATCCCGGGTCGTTGAAGGTCAGTCCTTCGCTGGTACGAATCACATGTTGCAAGTCACTGGCCGAGAGATACAACGTTTTTTTCTTCGGGTCGTAAGCACGTTGGAGGGTAGGATTACTTTGAATTTTGGAAATTTCCCCCAACTTTCTGAGCTGTCGGGCAGCTTCTTTCAAGTCAGCGTCTTTGTCAAAGCGAACGATATACCACAGGTGCATACCTGCTTCGCGGGTACGTTTTTCTGTTTTGGGATCTACCGGAAATACTCTTTCAAAATGATAGGCACCCAGGATGTTGAGCACCTCATCGGTAGAAGGAATACCCGAGCGGGTGGCTACCCCGCCAACACGCGTCAGCGTTTGGTCCAGGATATCACTCATTTCAGGGACGAACTTGATGAGCAGTTCGCCGTCTGCTGCTCCCATCGGAATTTCAATTTCAGGAGCCTGCGGAGTTGCGCTATCGGCCCCCCATTCGTTGTCCTGGCAAGAAACAGCCGTCAGGGCATATGCAAGTGCATAGATATATACTTTCTTCATAGGTTACTTCTTTTGTTCTTCTGGTTTTATTGTTTCGTCTTCACCTTCCACTTCATATTTCTCTCTGTATTTAGGATAAGCATCGAAGTAATATTCAAAGTTGGTCGGTTCATCGCTGAATTTCACCGGTGTTCCCTTAGAGTCGATTCCCATTTCCTGCTGGTTGAAAATCAGTACTTCAGGGAACCAATCTAACAGGTGCGGATGGTAGCGCAACCAATTGGGTATTTTGCCGGTAAAGAAGTTCAGGTTCAGTGTCAGTCTCTTCATGTTCGGCAGAATCTTTGGAATGTTTTTGCCGTCATTCAACAGATAGTTCAACGTATCTCCGTATTGTTTCAGATCATCTGCCTGCCAGCCTGGTCTGCCTTCGTAAGTAGGCAGAGTACCTTCCAAATAATTATAAGAAAGTACCAGTTCTTCCAGATTATCCCACAAGAATAGTTGGTCTATTTCTGTTGGATCCTCGTTCATGTTAATATGGAAGCCCAGTTCTGTATCTTTGTTATATTGAGAATCTTTCAGATTGCTTACTGTCCAGCGGCGGTTACCGCTCAATATCAGACTTTTCAGCTTTGGGAAGTTGTCTTGAGTCAATACAGCGGGTACACCGGTGAAGTTGTTGGCGCTCAAATCCAGGCTTTCCAATGAATTTCCCAGTCTGTTGAAATCTTCAGGTAGTGACACCAGACCATAACCGCCAATCTGCAGGTTCTTCAGGTATTCCAGTTCGCAGATATGATTTTCCAAGTCGATGCTCAGCAGCATGGTGTTGGCATTACCGTATACTTGGAATGTTTCCAGGTATTTCAGGTATCTTACTTCTTGCGGAAGGGATTCTTTGATGGTAACGGTACCGAAGTTCACTGAACGAACGCGGTCTACAGCTTCCGGCCCCGGCAGTCCCTTGTCTGTCCGTTTCCATAAGGTCACGTTATCCCAATACATCATATTTTCGCTGGAATTGATGGCGATATCCGAAGCCAGACGTTCGTGGATGGTTAGGATAGCCAGTGAGTCTCCGGCACGGTCGTCAGTAATTACCGGCGAAGCAGCCTGAGTTACCAGAATCGGAGTAATCGCTACCTCATCGGCTGATTTTCCGTCCTGCTCCATAGGAATGAAGTTAATTTTAGCCTGACGCTCTATCCATTCCGGGTTCATCTTCCAGTCAAAGCGTACCTTGTAAGTTTGAGGGCGGGCGCTTTCCAGATTAAATACCGGTTCATTCTTCTTTTCCAGAGAAATCCAGTTTTCCAGTTTCACACCTCCTGCTGTTGTAGTGAGCCATTCGTAGTCAATCTTGAAAGAAACGTTGGCGGTGATGATAGCTTCAAAATATCGCTTGGCATACACGTCTGAAGCTTTAAGGCTAACTTCCGTCTCTTTAACGTGAATCATCTTGCCATAACCCAACTGGGTTACTGTGATTACCTTGGGAGCTTGTCCTTTCGGTATGAAGCGGATTTCTGCTTCACGCACTTCGTTCTTCAGAGCCTCGTCAATGGTGATGACACACTCTGTGTTGCCGAAACCGTTAGCCGGCGAAATGTTCAGCCATGGTTCGGATGATTTGGCCACCCATTCGCCTTCCGAGCTTACGGAGACCGTCTCCTTGCCTCCTTCTGCATTGGCAGCCACTTCAGTCTTGCTCAGGCTGAAGCCGCTGACAGCTGCATTGTCGTTGTCGTCATCGCAAGCGGTGCACACACACAGACAGAGGACTAATCCTAATGCTATTTTAAGTAAATGTTTCATTTTCCTTTTTTTATTTAATCCAATAAGTAATCGCATCCCTGAATGTTCTGCGTCTTGTCATAAATCAATTGGTATTGACCTGCTTGGATATACGGACATACCTGAGTCAAATCAATAGAAATGTTCGGATTGTCCTTGATTTCAAAGATACGGATATACGGTGAAATGGTATCTTCAATCTTGCGCAAGTCGTTAGAACCGATAAAGAAGGCCATCAGGCTGGGGCAAGTATACAAGCCGGTAGGCCATTGGCTTAAGCAGCGATTACCGTTTTCATCACGTTGATGGCGGATACCAAATACGGTCAGGCCTTTACAGTTCAGCGGAGCAACCGGGAATTCAGCGAACCGGTTGTAGCTGAATTCTATACCATAGATATAAGGCATGTTTTCCGGTACGAAATCTTCAAAAGGAATCTCTTTCAGTTTGTTGAACTGGAAGTCGAGACTGGTCAGCAGGTGAGAGTTCGGCCCTACCAGGTCACCTTCCTTAATAGTATTCATACCGTTGGCCTGCAGAATCAAGATGCCCAGCGGAGAACCTTTTTTGATGATCACTCCAGGGAATTTTTCCAGGTGGTTGTACGACAAATCCAGATTGTTGGTGTTCACACCACGGTGGTTGTCACCGTTTTGCATACCGGTTATTTCATTGTGTGCAAAGCTGACAGAGCCGATGACATACTTGGATTTTGCGTTGAAAATATCAGGCATTTCGGTCAGCTTGTTGTAAGTACAAGTGAATGATTCCATGTCATAATATCCGCAGAAGTAACCATCTACCGCCTCGATTTCAGTGATTTGGTTGTAGTCCAGATAAACCTTGGTCAGATTAATTTCCTTACCGAAAGCGTTTGCCTTTGTGATGAAATTGTTGGTTAAGTCAATCAAGCCCAATTTCACCATCTTCTTCAACTGTTCATGTTCGGGCATTTCAGTCAGTTTGTTGTACCCCAAATAGAGCACCTGAATTTTCTCGCCGCTCTTTCCGTCGATGAAGTTATTCCAGTTTTCCAGCAAATTGTCACCTTCAATACTTTGGTTGCAAGCCACGTTCAACATCTGCAATTCCGGCAACTCTGTTAGCATGTTCATCGGCAGCGAGGTCAGCTGTGAGCAGTTGTAGATTTCCATATCGGTCAGCATGGTAAAGTTATTCCAGCTCCACGCAGTTTCTTCTTCTTCAAAAGCTTTGCGGTAAACAGAAGTTTCCTCATCCAGCAATTTTTCGCAGAAGTTATCTACCACAATCGGTGAGTTGGCAATGAAAAAATTCTCCAGCTTGGTGCAGCGCATCAGGGCTTTAGAGATACCTCTGATGTTGTTGGTCAGGTTACCGAACTGTACGTCCTTCTTGTCAATGCGGTTGCTCTTCTTGATAGGTTTGAAGTTAGGGTTGGCATTAATACCGTCAATCAGAATTTGTGAAAGATTCTCGCGGATGTCGCGATACAGGAATTTCTGTTCATAATCCATGCGGATTCTTTGACGCTGTTCCGGGGTCATTGAAGTTCCTACGCCTTCAAACAGGTGTCCACCGATGAGTTCATCGTGAGCACCGAGGTTCAGAATACGCAGTTCAGTCAGCTGTCCGATAGCATCGGGCACTACACCTTCGGCACCGAATCCGGAAATTACGAGTGATGCCACACGACCGTTGTCCAGTAACTGTACGCCCGGCTGGTCACCCCACATATCGATTTCCTTATCGAAGTTCCAGTTACAACCCATAGGAGCTGCTTCACCGTAGTATTTCCAGTTGGGTCCGTTCAGTTTTTCCCAGATCTCTTTCAGTGCCATGTAGTCCTTCAAATATTCAGCTGTTGCACTCAACTGGATGGGTACAGTGGCTTCTGACTCTTCGTTATCTTTCACGAAGAAAGTTTCTGAAGTAGGCACGGTAGCTATTTCCAGCAATTTGCCGGAATCGCACTTCTTATCAGAGTAAGTAGAATAAGAGCTAATCTGGTAGCTGCCTGTTTTCAACCACACGGTTGTGTCACAGAGAGCATAACCGTCTTTCAAATTTTCCACATACTTCACTTCCACTTTTTCAATGGTAGTCAGTTCTTGTGTAAAGAGGTTCTTTACCGTGATGTTGATACCCTTGATATTAGAGAACGGATAATCTTCATAACCGTTGGCGCGAGATGCTGCTTCAGTTTCCGGCAAGCCGTGTTTAATAAGTTTAAAGTTGACCAATCCGCGAGCTACAGCATCGGCAAACAGTTCCTGTACTTTCAGTCCGCCAGCCACTACGTTAAACTTATAATTGCTGGGTGTACCGGCATAAATCTCGTTATCCAGTTTGTCGTACAGATAATAACCAATCAGTTTATAGTTACCTGCCAGCAGTTCCAGTTTGTCACTGCGCAGGCCAAACTCCGCATTTTCAGCACTATAGCTGTTGAGCATCAAGGTTTGTTCAATGGTGTTTCCGTCATACAGCATCACCACCTTGATTTTCTTGGCATCATCCAGCTTATCCAGCATGTCGGTGCCTCTCGTCTCTATTCCCTTGGTAGCAGCCGATGCGCTCTTGTAAATTTTGAACTGCACATAGCCGAAGGCGGTTTGCTGCAATTCGTCATCGTCATCAGAGCAACCGGTGAATACCGTTGTCATTGCTATCAGGCAAATAAACAACGGAGCAAAGAACGTTTTAAAGAATGAAATATATTTGTTCATTTATTTTTTTATTTTTTCATTTTACGGACGAACTAGCAGTACGGTAACTTTTTGCCACATAGCATCTCTAATTACTACGGTAAGTTCACTTTCGATGTCTTGACAATTCCAAAGATCAATAGCTGTTGTAGTACCATCTTCTGTAGCAGCGCAATATGTATCTGTAACATCTTGTTTATTTAATTCTGCTGCAAATGAATCAACGTCAAAAGGAACGTTTATTCTTACAGATCGACATGTACTGGCTTTTACAGTGAATACTTTTGCTGCTTGCCATTCACTTTTGTAGGGCTCAGCTTCATCACCTGTTATTTCTGTACATTCTACTGTTTGACCATAGCTTTCCCAGTGCTGACTGATGATTTCTATAGCCTTTTCTTCTTCCCCACCGCCTGATTCCTTCTGCTTTTTCTGGATGAAATTCATCAGTAAGTTGCTTTCTGTATATTCATACCTCAACTCTTTCTGAGCCGGTATACCTTCTTCACTAGAAGCATTGCTTACAAACAATCCGAAATCTTCGTTTTCAGGATCCTCTGCAATTTTATCATATAACGCTTTGGGGAACACAAATACATAGCCTGTGCGTTCTTCAATATCACTTTCCTCCGGATCTAAAGGATGAACAGTAACTCTAGCTTTACCTGTTTTAGGATCTTTAACCTCAAGGTTCATCCAAGCATCTTCATCGTCAGCTAAAAAATATTCATAACCGGCATTGCCTTGCCAATCCGCATATTCTTCAACATAAATAGGATAGAACTCGTCATTGAAAGCTATAATAGTGAATTCAACAAATTTATTATAGCTATTAGATTCGCTGTTGCCAGAGATGCCTTGGTTAGTTTGAATGAAGGTTTTACCATCAAGTGAAACTTCCCAATTCCAAGGCTTCGGACCTTCATAGTTCATCGCTTCCGGATTCATACCCTTGTAATTTACAGAATAGGTAAATACGCACTTACCTTCTTCATCCTGAAAGTTGATATTGCCTACCTGTGCATATTTACTGAAGTCCGGGCGATTTTCTACTACCTTGATACCGAATTCTACCTCCTGATTGGCAGAGCCTACTATGGAACCTCCTTCGATAGATAGCCATTCAGGACGGTTAGTAGCTGAAAAACGGAAGTTTGCTATTGCTTTATATGTATTGAAGTCACTGTAACCGGCTTCGATACCTTCTTCTGCAGATACTTCTACCCATTCATCGCCTTCACCTTTTTTATAGAGTTTGAACGTGCGTCCGGCTGCATTACGGGTTACTTCAGCCAACACAGCTTCCTGTCCGTTCATGTTGATGATGATGGAAGCAACGGTTGCATTATCATAGTCCTGACCTTCGTCAGAGATACCGATGGTTACGGTTTGTTTACCCGCCCTGCCCGAAATGGAATATTCCTTCACACCCTCTGCAGCTTTGGTAGCTGGGATTTCTTCCGTAATAAAATAGCACCATGTACTGGAAGATGTTAGTGTCCAGTCGGCTACAGCATCAAATGTCAAATTCTTCGTTTCACTTACAACACCGCCAATCGTTTGCTTTTCAGGAAAACTAACGTTTGCCACGTTGTCATCATCGTCATCGCAAGCTGTTACGGCAAAAGCCATCAGCAGACTGATGAAGAACCATCCCAACGTAAATTTGTTCTTTTTCATCTTATTCTATGTTTTTTGTTTCTAGTATATTATTTCTTCTCAAAATCTGTTTTCACCGTTTCAGATACCAGTATGCTGCCTTCCAGATAAAGTCTCTTGGCTTCGTCTGCGCTTACCCATTCGATAGCGCTGGCAAAGGTGCCTACTACATTGTTACCAGCCATGCCCGGTACATACAGCGTGAAGTACTGGAAGATGAACTGTTCGCAGGTGCTGTAGTAAGATACACCGCTGCTAGGCTGATAGAGGTGAAGATAGCCGTCGCCATAATTGGTACCGAAAGCTTCGGCTGTAGAGGCAAAGGTCTGTTCATCCATTTCAATCAGCGGATTCAGAATGTCGTTTGTAGTGAAGCGGATTTTCACATCGTAGCCGTCGTAGAAGAAGTCCTTCATAATAACGGTGTTTTCTTCTTCGGGATCGATGACTGCCTTAATCAAACGGTTGTCTACGTTAGGCATAAATTCCTGCATATATGTAGAAGTAAGCACGGCATATCCGTTGAAGAGGTTGATATCGAACGGACAGCATTTCTGCAGGATTACCTTGGCTTCATAGCTCTTGTCATACAAATCCCATTGGTCAGCTTTCTGTGTGAGCAAGCGCAGGGTAAGCCCCAGCGAGTCAGTAGCTGCGATGGCATCGTAATTACCGCGGATGCGTACGTTGGCAGCCCGTTCACCGGCCTTGATAGTGATGGTGTTTGATTCAATGGTGTAGTGTTTTCCCTCAATGGCATTGCTCTTTTTGTCTATAACCTCCACGGCTACCGTGCGGTCATAGCTGCAGGCTTCTGTAGCGGCCACAGGAATGTCGAAGACTTCTTCATTGTTCTGTACGGCCAGTACAGTGAGCGTATCCGAGAACAGGATATAGTTTGGACCGTCGTAGCTGGGGCGCTCTGCATCGCCGCAACTGGTGATGGCGCACATCAGCAGTGCCAGCATGCTCATCAGTCCGTAGTTTATCTTTCTCATTGTTATACTTATACTTTATAAATGATGAATCTATTCTTATTTATTGCTCTCGTTAGGCTGAATCTGGCTACCCGGTGATTCCAGCTCGTGTTTCGGAATGGGCCATACAAAGCGTACATCATCTGCTTCAATCTTCAACGAGCTACCGTTGGCCAGTGATTGTTCCTGCGGTTTGCGTTCGAAGCCTTTGTGCCAGCGTTTCAGGTCTTGCAGGCGGAAGCCTTCCATATACAATTCGCGTACACGTTCTTCTTCGATAATTTCCAGCCAATTCTGTTCGCTTACAGAGATGTTTCCGTTACCGCCTTGGAAACGAGCACGACGTAAATCGCTAAGATCTTTGCCGGCACCGCTGTAATTCTTCTGATTGGCGCGGGCCTCTGCACGGATCAGGTATTGCTCTGACAGACGGAACACTTTCGGCATACAGACATGCAACATGTTCTGAGCCATAAAGGATTCATTTCCGAAGTATTTGGCTACCAACGGCCACTGCAATCCATGCGGATAACCGGTAGGCTGTGTCACGAAGTTGGCTGCAAAGCGCAGGTCTTGTTCTGAATAGAGGTTCAGTACCCAAGTTGCCGGTACATAGTCGGGCTTAAAGCTTTGAAAGTCGTAGTTGAAGAAGACCTGCCCCAAGGCGCCTCCGTAGTTGCTGACTGTCATTCCCACTTTCCAGATAATCTCGGTACTCTCGTCGTTCGACCACATATACTGATAAGCGTTCTGTGAGCTGGTTATCATATCGTTCACACTAGACAGTTTGTAGTATTTGCTGTCGATCACCTTGGAAGCGTATTTCTCAGCGTCCTTCCAGTTCTGCATGTAGAGAGCCACACGTGCACGGAGTGCATAGATGGTGTATTCGCAGAAGTAAGGTGTACTGTAGAGAACCCCATCGAAATCATCTTCCAGCTTCAGGTACCCAGCTGCTCTTTCCAGATCATCCAGGATAAACTGATAAGAGGCTTCCAGTGATGAACGGAGGGTAGGTTCGTCACCATCGTAGTGTGACTTCAGTACCACACCCAGTTCGTTGGCTGCTGTAGCCGGGTCGTAAGCCTTACAGAAGAGTTTAATCAATTCTGAATAAGCCAGTGCGCGGGCAAAGTATGCTTCTCCGCAGTATTGGTCCAGACGGTCCAGGTCATCATCGTTGGTGGTATTCTGGCGTACGCGGTCCACATTGTCCAGCATAAAATTACAGCGGGTAATGACGGTGTAGAGTCCGGCATAGACCGATTCATATTCCGGTTCGGTAGAAAGGATATTCCAGCGCCAGGTGTTACCGAACTGGTTGGAGTAGCCGTTCACCGCGTAAGCCAGGTCTACCTGGATATCGGGCAGCAAGGTGAGGTAGCCACTGTATAACGCTCCGTTCAGCCAGGAAGAGTAGATGCCAATCACGGCCTGGTCTACTTCATCCACAGTGGTGATAGCCTTGTCAGTCGGTACCATATCATCCGGATACTTGTCCAGGCAGGCAGTGGTGCTGAATGCCATAGCGGCCATGAGCAGATATGTTTTTATATTTTTCATTTTTCGTTGTTTCATTAATTAAAAGATTAGAAAGAGAGTTCCAGACCGAACGAGTATTGGCGAGACATGGGATATTGTGCCTGATACATGTTGGTGAACGCTTCCGGGTCAAGTCCGCTGAACTTGGTGAAAGTCAGCAGGTTCTGCCCCTGCGCATAGATACGTGCGTTGGTAAAGAAGTTCGTCTTTTTCATCCAGCTTTGCGGAAAGGTATAGCTGATCATCAGGTTCTTCAGACGCAGGAAAGAAGCATCTTCCAGGAAGCGGGAGTCCATCTGCGGCGTTACACCCCAGCGGGGGATGTCGGTCACGTCGCCCGGTTTCTTCCAGCGGTCGTAGAGCAGACGCTTGGACTGGTTATAACCGGTATAGAGTCCGTTACTTTCTTCAAAGAAGCGGTCGTTGTTGAACATCCAGCGGTCGGCCACCCAACTGAACTGTGCGTTTACCGAGATGCCTTTCCAGGTCAGGGTGCTGCCGAAGCCGCCTTGCCAGGGAGCCAGGTAGTTCTTACCCACCATCACTTTGTCCGATTCGCGGAATTCGGTGGTGATGTTGCCGTCTTTGTCATACCACAGCGGGTCGCCGTTGGCAGGGTTCACGCCGACATAACGGTTGATGAAGAATTCTCCGTACGGATGGCCCACTACCCATTTGGTAGAGGTGTTGGGCAATTCATACTCCTGCACACCGTTATAGAGTTCCTTGATTTCATTCTTGTTGTACGACACGTTGGCATTGACGTTCCACACAAAGTCTCTCAGACGCAGCACGTCGGCATTCACGGACAGCTCCACACCCTGGTTGGTCATCACACCGATGTTGTCCCAGCGGTAGCCGTTGTTGCCTTCAGAATAGGACTGAGGTACTTCCATTAGAATGTCGCTGGTGCGTTTGTGATAGAGCTCCAAGTCCACGTTTACACGGTCGAAGAATCCTAGGTGGAATCCCAGGTTGGTGGTCCAGGTAGTTTCCCAGCTCAGTTTTTCGTTCCCTTTCTGCTGCGGTGCGATACCGGCTGTGTCCATATAGGTCCGTCCGCCACTCACAAGTGCCAGATGGTCGAAATTCGGGATTTCAGAGTTACCGGAAGTTCCTGTACTGAACGACACCTGTGCATTATGCAGCCACTTCACATCTTTCAGGAAGAGCTCTTTCTTGGCGTTCCACATTAAACCTACTGACCAGAACTGTCCCCAGCGGTGATCCTTGCCGAAACGGGAAGAAGCATCGGCACGGAGACTCAGGTCGGCATAGTAACGGTCGGCATAATTATATTCGGCACGGCCGAAGACAGATACATACGAATAAGCTGAACTGCTATCCTGCCAACTCGATGCCCGTGTACCGGAACTGATGTTGGTCAGGTAGTCGTTGTTCTGGTTGCGGGTGGTCAGGGTGAATCCTTCTGCCCGGTAGTCGATACCTTCCTGACCCAGCATCACGTTGAAGTGGTGGTCGCAGTTGATATCGAACTTGTAGTTCAGCGTATTGGTGATGGTCAAGTTCAGAATGTCGTTCGACTGACGTCCGGCTGCACCCAGACCGTTGTTCAGCTGATAGCTGGGGAATGACTGCATGAATCCGGTGGAGTGCGTAAAGTCTGCACCGAACTGTATGCGGTAGGTCAGATTTTCTATCGGAGTCACTTCGGCAAAGAGCACACTCAATACCTTATATTTCTTATTAGTAACCGGGTTATTGTCCATCCATTCGATAGGGTTCACAGTAGTACCGGTCCATCCACCGTTGGCATTGGTAGCCAATGAGCCATCCGAATTATAAGGATTCCAGTAGGGAAGCATGAAGCGGCAGGCAGAAATCGGTGATGACAGGCTGTAAGAACCAGCATCGGCCTGCTCCACTTCTTCATAAGCAACCATGGAGTTGGTACCCACTTTCAGCCAGTTACTGGCCTTAACCTCGGCATTAGCACGGATAGAGTAGCGACTGAAGATAGAACCTTGGGCAATACCGTCCTGGTCGTAGAAGCTTCCTGAAACGAAGTAGTTCAATTTCTCGGTAGCGCGGCTGATAGAAAGGTCGTAGTTCTGCAGCATGGCATTGTCGTTGAACACCATGTCTCTCCAGTTAACATCGGTCTTGCTCAGCAGGTCGTAATCCTGTCCGGAGTCCAAACCCACTTCTTTTTCAAACTGAATGCGTTCAGCAGTGTTCATCAAATTCCATTCGCCTTTGGCCAGCTGGGAGATACCCCACTGGGTGCGCAACGTGACGTGTGCCTTATCCATGGCTCTACCGCGTTTAGTGGTTATCACCACCACACCGTTGGCAGCACGGGCACCGTAGATTGACGTTGAAGACGCATCTTTCAGCACCGAGATGCTTTCAATGTCGCTCGGGCTGATGGTGTTAAAGTCGTTGCTGGAGATAGGTACACCGTCCAGAATGAACAAGGGCGAAGTTCCTGAGTTGATGGAGTTGGTACCACGGAGTTGGAAAGTGGCAGCTTTGCTGGGCTCACCCGAGTTGGACATAACCATCAAGCCTGGAGTCTGTCCCTGCAATGCTTGGTCAAAACCGGCAGTCGGTACGCTTTCTATTTTCTCTGATTTCACTGTAGAAACAGAACCGGTTACCGTTCCTTTTTTACGAACTCCGTAGGCCACTACCACTACTTCGTCCACCAGCTGTGCATCGCTTTTCAGCGTGATGTCCAGCTTGTGTGTCTGTGGAGTCACTACGTGCTGTTGCTGCTGCATACCAATGTACGAATATACCAAAGTAGCCTGCGCAACACCTTTGATCTCAATGGAGTAATTACCGTCTATGTCGGTAATCACACCATTATTAGTACCCTCTTGCATGATGGCCACTCCAATCAACGGTTCATTGCCTTCCTCGGCAATGACTTTACCTTTAACCGTAAAACTTTGGGCGAAAAGCAATTGGAATGCCATCACAACAAGAGAAACGAACAAAAGAATTACTCTTTTCATCTCTGATTTTTAAGTTAATGATATAAATGGATTGTTTTTAAATGTATATAATTCTTTTCATGTTATATTACTATAGTATGCGAAAAATGGATGAACACACTTGTTACATCTTGTCTCTTCGTTTAACGTTTCTCCAAACAGTCAACGTAACATCAAATATATTATTAGAATATTCAATAAAATGACTCATTATTTCATTTTAGTTTATATTAAAAAAGATGTGCAAATTTATAGTATTATTTTGATTATTAACCGTACAAAATAAAAACATAAAAAATGTTTTAAACTTTACGCACTGCAAAAATTTCTTTTTGTCAATTAGAAAGAAGTATTTTGTAGGTTGGGATACACTATTGCTTACTCTTAATCATATTTTATATTAAAAACCTGTATCTTGGTACAAATAGTTAATAATTATTAAACAACAAATATAACATAAATATAGGCTGATGAGAACTACTCTTTCTGCTTACTACAAGAAGAATTCCAATCCGGTATTGTGGATGTTTCCAGATTTACAGTCAATCTCAGATAAAAAAAGACGTATAGGGCGAATGTGGCTAGTATTCCAAGGTAAAAGACTAAAGAAATGTGCAATATCTTTTTGTTTGGTTCAGCTTAAGAAATTCTGTCAAGTATGAAAAGCGTTGCTGCTAATGAAAGTTATTTTTTATTTATGATGCTAAGTCATTGCTGTCCCATTAAAATCTAAAATAGTTCTTTGAAATATTTGAAATTTAGTTAGTTACAGATGACTTTCGAGCGAACGAACTTGAATTTGTAGCTTTGCATCTGATAAATTTGATAGTATATGTTCCAAGACAAATACGTTTTTGCTCAATTGGCTTCGTTTCTGAATTGAAGTAAGTTTAACCGCATTGTAGCCAAGTATGATAGTAACAAATATGTGAAGCATTTTACCTGCTGGAATCAACTACTTGCTCTGATGTTCAGTCAACTTTCTAATCGTGAAAGTCTGCGAGATTTAATAGTTGCGCTTGAAGCACATCATTCCAAATGTTATCATTTAGGAATGGGTAAAAACGTATCAAAATCATCGCTGGCACGAGCAAATCAAGATAGAGACTATCATATCTTTGAAGAATACGTTTACTACCTTGTTAGTGAAGCACGACAAAAGCGTGTTAATCACATTTTCAAACTTGGCGGTAACGCTTATGTTTTCGACTCGACAACTATTGACCTGTGTCTTTCTGTTTTTTGATAGGTTAAATTCCGCAAGAAGAAAGGGGGTATCAAGGTGCATACATTATATAATGTAGAAACACAAATCCCTGTCTTCTTTCGTATCACGGAAGCATCCGTACACGATTCTAAAGCTATGATTGAAATTCCTTATGAACCGGGTTCTTATTACATCTTTGACCGAGGTTATAACAACTTCAAGATGCTGTATAAGATTCATCAGATTGAAGCCTATTTCATTGTCAGAGCAAAAATTCATCAAATGGAAACGTAGGTTGCCTACGAACGTACTTTCAGACGCAAGCATACTTCCGACCGGATTCCATCATAAACAATATTATCTGGAGCCGCTTAGACTGGTTAAATATAGGGATGAAGAACAAGAGCGAGAATTTACATTCATAACCAATGCCACGCATATATCTGCACTGCAAGTTGCTGAACTTTATAAAAATCGCTGGCAGGTAGAGCTGTTTTTCAAATGGCTAAAGCAGCATCTTAAAATCAAAAAATTTTAGGGGACTACAGAGAATGCTGTTCGAATACAGATATATGCTGCAATATGCACTTACTGTTTTTTGGTGGCAATCATTCAACACGATATGAAACTGGATAGAAGTACATACGAAGTGCTACAAATATTTAGTATCTCATTGACAGATAAAACTCATCTGAAAGATCTCTTTAATAAAACTAAATTTCAACATGAAAAAGAACGATTTGGACCAAATGGACCAAGTTTATTTAATGTTTAATTTGTCCCAATCTTAATGAGGCACTAATGATATGTTACAAATAATGAGATAATCATAGATATCCACATTGAATAAATTCATTTCCAATAAACCAAATAGAAATCAGGAGCAAGAAACCAATAATATAATATAAAATAAAACGACTTTTTATGTAAGCATTAACTTGCTTGTTTTTTAAAACAATCTATGCCTATTGGAAATAATGAGAAAATAATAATTCTTGCCAATCCCAAATCAAATGAAAAATTATCATTCATAATACAAACGCTTTACTTAACTAACATTTGTTGATATGAAATAAATATAATATATTGTTAATTAGGAATATAACATCAAAAAAAATAATTTTGTAGTAATTGATTATAGCATTTAAGCGATTGCCACTATATTCTCAGAACCTAAAGTTGCAAAACTTATTGTATAATAGATAATTTTTACAAAGAATTTATATTGTAACAGGAAATTGGGGAATACAGGACTGTTTTTACAGTTACTTCCAAACAACTAAAACGAGATGACGCACAATTAATTATTAAGGCTTTAACACGTATGCCGAGTTACCTTAACGAAACATTATTGCTGAAAGCCGATAATATGTTTGTTAGCTATACGTTCAAGGCCTTAAAGTCACTATTAAACTGTATAACAAAGAGTTACAAAAACAATAAATGATAGATTTACTCGACATATCGGAACAATCGGAAGGCTGCGGCACTGAAAAGAAGTACCGTTTGGCGGACTATTTCAACCGTTGGTGGGACGAGTACGCCCAGCATCCGGCAGAGTATATCACCCCCGAACAATACAAGGCGGCAAACGCCATCCGTGTATGCCATACCGCCGCTTTGGGGATAGATACTTATGCCTGTCCCGAAGGTGGCGAAATCCGGGAAGTCTATCATAGCTGCAAGAACCGTTTCTGCCCCACATGCGGCTGACGTGACACGCTCAAATGGGCGGTACGCATGAAAGACAAGCTGTTGCGTGTCCCTCACCGCCACGTGGTGATGACCCTGCCCCATGTGTTGCTTGACTTGGTGAAGCGCAACAAGAAAGAAATACTCAACATCATGATGCGCACGTCGGCGGAAGCGTTGAAAATCTGGATGATGAAGGCTTTCGGGTTGAAAATGGGCGTGATAGCCGTACTGCATACCTATGGAGAAACCAAGCAGTACCATGTCCACACGCACATGATCCTGTCATGGGGCGGCATTGACGGGAACGGGAGGATTGTCGTTCCGGAAAGGTCAAAGGTGAATGACGCTTTCATCAGAAGCATATTCAAACACACGTTCGATAAGGCTCTGATAGAGTTGTTCGACAACGGAAAGCTCAAACATGACTTCCGCAACCGCATGGAGTTCATGAGCTTTATCAAACATGTGGTAAACAAGAAGCAGTGGATTGTCCATCTGGAGCCACCTCTGGAAATGCCCGAACAAGTGATACAATATATCGGGCGGTATTCCAAAAGGGCGTGCCTGAGCTAATATAAAATCACGGTGATAGAGGACGAGAACATCACGTTCCGTTACCGTGACTATCAAAACTCCCCTGACAGGAGGAACCCGGCGGAAAAGGTTGCATGTTTGGCGTCTTTCCATAATTCCTCTGGAATTAGAGGTGTCCTCACTCGTTTGTCCAGATACCTCAAGAAATACCTCA
>NZ_FNNN01000070.1 GCF_900106755.1 Bacteroides faecis MAJ27 | reverse complement strand
AGTGGCAGCAACACTTCACCTTGCCGATTCAGATAACCGAACCATTCCGGATATTCCGAGTCTTTGAAATGTGTCCATGTATAGTCATGCACCTTCTCAAACCATTCCAGACATCTTTTATCTCCGGTCAACCGGTAACCTTTCAGTAAGGAGATCAGTGTCTCGATATGCACCCACCAGAGTTTCTGATCCCATTCCAACTGCTGGGGAGGACAACCGTTACGGTCCATAAAGTAATAGATGCCGCCACATTGCTTGTCCCAACCATAATCAAGCATTGTTAAGGTGGTTAACATTGCTTGTTGTACCAGCTCCGGTCGGTTCAGCCGTTGCCCCAGATCCATGATAAACCACATCGCCTCAATAGCATGTCCGGGAGTTACCTGACGGCCTTCGAAGCAGTCAACCAGATTACCGTCCACATCCACATTCTCAACGATGATGCCACCCAGCTCCGGACGGCAGAACACGTCCATCACCTCATGAATACAGGTCTCCATTGTCTGCTCCAGATAACCGGCAGGCAGCAGATGCTCAATCTCCAATGCCAGATTACAGAGAATCATCGGGAGTGCGAAGTTCTTCAGATTACGTGTGCCCGGATGGAGCTTGTTCCATTTGCCTTTAGGGTTGTCAACTTTGGAAAGGATAATCTCAAAAGTCTTCTTGGCTATGTCTGCATACTCCTGATTTCCCGTGGCAAGACTTAACTGGCCAAAGGCCATCGTGGCAAACGTATATGAAAAAATATTATACGGTTCTACCAGTGGTCTACCCGAACGGTCCAGTGAAAAATACCAGTTAAACTGCCCGTCATGTCCGTATTTCTTTAAAAACTCACCACCCTGAACGGCACAATCGAGCCATTCCTGTCGTTTCTCTACTTTGTTGTAAAGCATGGAGAACATCCACACCTCACGTCCCTGCAACCAGATGAACTTATCCGTATCGAAAACCTTCCCTTCACGGTCCAGGCAGCTGAAATAACCGCCAGACTCATGATCCTGGGAATGGTCGAGCCAGAAAGGAAGGACGTTTTCCAGCAGCTCATCCCGGTATTGATTCGCTAATTTCTTAAAATCCATAATATTGTTTTTATTATAGATAGGTACAGAGGCACGGCAGGCAGGGAAACGTTTTTTTGAATGGCCATACAAAAACCGCCTGTGGCCCCTCTATACTTCTCAGTTGTTAGTTTATTGTTATTAAGGTCTTTTTTCCCGCTGTTCCGAACCGGTCCAGTATCTTTCAATTTCTTCCAGCGACTTTCCGGTGGTTTCCGGCACAAGTTTCCAGACAATCAGCATATAAGGCACGCACATGACGGCGAACAGGAAGAATGTTCCGGCGGGGGTAAGGTTCTGGAGCATCCATGGAGTGAGCTGTCCGATCAGGTACGTCCCGATCCACAAGGCAAATCCTGCAATGGACATGGCCAGTCCGCGCACCTTGGTGGGATACATCTCCGAGAGGAGCACGAATACCACGGCGCAGATGGAAACGGCACAGCAGAATACATAGAACAGGAAGAAAACGAGCAGGAAGAGGCTGGATACTCCCAGGCTTTCGCCGAAAAGAAAGTAAGCACCGATCAGGAGAAGGGAAAAGACCATGCCCGATACGCCGTAGTAAACCAGTTTCTTACGTCCCACTTTGTCGATGATGACAAGCGCCAGGACGGTGGTCAAGGTGTTAACTAGTCCTACGAGAACTTGGTAAAA
>NZ_FNNN01000010.1 GCF_900106755.1 Bacteroides faecis MAJ27 | reverse complement strand
CCTGGACAGATCCGATCAACGCGAAACAATTCGCAGCCGAACTGGTGAAACATAATTATCGTGAAGGCTGGAGACTGCCCGATATGCCACGATAACACGATAAAAGTAAGTTAGGAATTAAAGATTAAAAAATAAATAGCAATTATTATGAAGAAAGTATTTTATCCATTAGCTTGTTGTCTTGCAGCGGGAGTTCTGGTTTCCTGCAGTGGTCAGAAGAAAGCCGGAACAGCTCAGGAAGAGCAGTCGGCAAACGAAGTAGCATTGTCATATTCAAAATCATTAAAAGCGGCAGAGACGGACAGCCTGCAATTACCGGTAGATGCGGATGGTTACATCACCATCTTTGACGGAAAAACATTCAACGGATGGCGTGGTTACGGTAAGGACAGAGTGCCTTCCAAGTGGACTATCGAGGACGGATGTATCAAGTTCAACGGTTCCGGCGGCGGTGAAGCGCAGGACGGTGACGGCGGAGATTTGATCTTCGCTCACAAATTCAAGAACTTCGAACTGGAAATGGAATGGAAGATTTCCAAGGGCGGTAACTCCGGTATCTTCTATCTGGCTCAGGAAGTGACTTCCAAGGACAAGGATGGCAACGATGTACTCGAACCGATCTATATCTCCGCTCCCGAATACCAGGTATTGGACAATGACAATCATCCGGATGCCAAACTGGGTAAGGACAATAACCGTCAGTCAGCTTCTTTGTATGACATGATTCCGGCTGTTCCCCAGAATGCGAAACCTTCCGGCGAATGGAACAAGGCCAAGATCATGGTTTACAAAGGCACCGTTGTTCACGGACAGAATGACGAGAATGTTCTTGAATATCACCTGTGGACAAAACAATGGACGGAAATGTTGCAGGCCAGCAAATTCAGCGAAGACAAATGGCCGCTGGCTTTCGAACTGCTGAATAACTGCGGTGGTGAAAACCATGAAGGATTCATCGGAATGCAGGATCACGGTGACGATGTTTGGTTCCGTAATATCCGCGTGAAGGTTCTGGACTGATCGCAGTAATCCATGAGGCTAGCCAAAAAGATAGAATTTACATCCCCCTCTTCTACAGATCTATCTGTATCAAAAGTAAGACAAGTCTTGAATCTTTTTAGCTAGCCTTATAATTAGACCTTTCTGATATCTATAAACATGAAAATCCAAATTAATTTATATGCATTAGCTCCTCTTCCAATTGTTCCATTTGGGATTTCAGTATAGAATAAAGAAGACAGAAAAGACGCAGCTATCCAAATTTATTCTGTTAGAAATATATCCAATAAAATCACATGACGAAAATTATGAATGTGATGCTGCCTATATTTCTCTTCTGAAGAATTCAGCAAGCCGTCAAATACAATGATATATACTGCGCTTATAATATGAGATAAGCAAACGCTGTAAGCAATAAAATATTTATTGTTCAGCTACATTTTAACCATTTAATTAATTTATATTTATGAAAAAGCACCTAATAACAGTACTTGCCTGCTGTTTACTCCTCATCGGTTGCAAAGATGATAAGGTTGATCCCGATCAGTACGATCCATCTCAACCGGTAGTATTTACAGATTTTAATCCTAAAGAGGGAGGTATGCGAACCCGCCTGTACATTGAAGGCAGTAACTTTGGAAGTGACCCTACCAAAATTCATATCACGATCGGTGGAGAAAAAACGAAAACCATCGGAGCTGATGGAAAAAACATTTATTGCATGGTTCCTTCCAAGGCTTTTGATGGAATAATCAATGTTCGCATAGATGGACCGGATGGCAAACCGATTGCAGAACATACATTTGAAGAAGAATTCAAGTACACTCCTGCAACGGTTGTAGGCACCTTGCTACGTAAAGTAGATGAGGATAATAATTCCGCATTTCAAGAGGGTTCGTTCGATGAAGGAGCTTCTATTCCTTCCAATGATTGCATGGTGTTCGATCCCAAGTACAAAGACGGAGACAACCGGTTACTTTTTTCTTCAAACCATTCTGACGGTCTCCATCTAATAGACCTGACAGAGCGGACTGTAAAACGTCTCTTTCCAAGAACAGGATATAGCACAATGTACTCTTTCACATTCAGCGCTGACGGAGACACGTTGCTGTTTACCGATGATCACGGTCAGGACAACACTACCCGGGCAAATATCTATTATTCTCTCCGTCGTGAGAATTTTCGACGAATTCGTCCTTACAACTATGGCAGGACAGCATATAGCTTAGTGTATATGGATGACGGAACCATCTTTTACACCACCTGGTGGGAAGGAAAAGTCTACAAAATGATACGCAATGGAGCTATTCCCAATATCGACGAGAATGCGGAAGTTGCCTTTAGTCTGAGTCAGATATCAGCAGTGGGCGGTTCACACACGATATTATTCAAGCACCCGTCCAATAAATTTATGTACATGCTTTCCGACAATTTTGGCGCAGTGTTCAGAGCCGATTATGATCCGGTGGCAAAAACATTCGGTAATCCCAGCATCATTGCCGGAAACATGAACGATAAAAGTTTCAAAGAAGGAACAGGAGGTAGCGCCCGGTTTAACAAACCACAGTTCGGTGTATTTGTTAAAAACGAAAAATACGGAGAAGGAATCGGTCCTGACAAAGACCAATATGACTTCTATTTTTGTGACAGAGAAAATCACTGCATCTGGAAGCTGGACCCACATGGAGTAGCCTCTCTCGCAGCCGGACGAAGTAACGAAAATGCCGACGGCAAAATTTGGGGATATGTAGACGGTAATCCGTTACATGAAGCACGTTTCAATCAGCCTGCCGGCCTTGCCTACGATCCTGATACAGATATGTTCTATATCGGAGATATCGACAATAAAGGAATTCGTTATATGACAACGGAATAATACTATTTAAAACACAAATGAATATGAGAAATATAATCTTACTATTTTTCTTGATAGTAGGCTGGACAACTACAGTCTATGCCCAAAATGAACAAGAGACGATTGAAGTGACAGGAATCGTCACAGATCCAAAGAACGAACCTTTAGTAGGTGTAAACGTTACAGCGAAAAACATACCGGGCTTCGGCGCGATAACCGACATAAACGGACGTTATAAGATCAAGGTTCCCAATTATTCTTACTTGATCTTCTCTTATGTGGGATTTACAAAACAGGAAGTCTTTATCAAAGACAAAAAAATCATTAACGTCGTTATGGTAGAGACGAAAGAAACGGTCATCGACGAAGTTGTTGTCACAGGAACCGGCACTCAGAAGAAGGTAACTGTGACAGGTGCCGTTACCACAGTCGACGTTTCTCAGCTACGTACTCCGACAGCAAGTATAACGAACGCTCTTGCAGGTAATGTGGCCGGTATACTCGCTCGCCAAACTTCCGGACAGCCGGGGAGTAATATCTCCGAGTTTTGGATACGCGGTATCTCCACTTTCGGCGCCGGCGGCAGTGCATTGGTGCTGGTCGATGGTTTCGAGCGTGATATGAATGAGATCAATGTGGAAGATATCCAGGACTTCTCAGTGTTGAAGGATGCCTCTGCAACAGCAATTTACGGTTCACGCGGTGCAAATGGAGTTGTCTTGATCACGACCAAACGCGGAAAAGAAGGAAAGACCCGCGTTAATGCCAAAGTAGAAACCTCGTATAATACACGCACCAGAACTCCGGAATTTGTAGACGGTCCAACGTATGCCCGCATGATGAACGAAGCCTTAATTAGTCGTAGTCAAGCTCCAGCCTATAGCGAAAGTGACTTGAAACTGTTTGCAAACGGGTTGGATCAGGATCTTTTCCCGAATGTGGACTGGATGAACTTAATACTGAAAGACGGCGCCCCCACTTATCGTGCAACCGTAGACTTGACCGGAGGTGGTACGGTGGCCCGTTATTTTATTTCTGCCAGTTATGTAAATGAAGGTGGTATGTACGAGACAGATCGTGCTATGACGGACTATAACACCAATGCCAACTACCATCGCTGGAACTACCGCATGAATGTAGACATAGACCTGACAAAAACTACGCTACTAAAAGTAGGTGTATCGGGGTCTTTGGACAAACAGAACCTGCCGGGAAGCCAATATCATGAAATATGGCACTCACTGATGGGATACAGTCCCATCGCTTCACCAGTACAATATAGTGACGGAAAATGGGCAGCAGTCGGTAATGAGGGACGAAGAAATCCGTGGGTGCTGACTACCCAGCAAGGGTATCAGGAAACATGGAAGAATAAAATCCAGACTACAGTTAACCTTGAACAAGATCTGAAATTTATTACAAAGGGATTAAAATTCTATGGGCGCTTCGGCTTCGATACTTATACAGATAACGGTGACAACCGTTTCAAATGGCCGGAAAGTTGGTTAGCAGAACGGCAACGTACCTCCGACGGAGAGCTGCAATTCAGAAGAATAGAGACGCAGAAACTGATGGACGGAACGATGTATTCAAGTGGACAACGGAAGGAATATCTGGAGGCAGAGCTACACTATAACCGTACGTTTGGTGACCACATGCTAGGAGCCGTTTTAAAGTATTCTCAGGACAAGACTACCAATACATCTCACAACGGCAATACAGATAGCTACGAGAAGATTGTGCAGAGTATTCAAAATCGTCATCAGGGATTTGCAGGACGTTTCGCCTATGGATGGAAATACCGCTACTTCTTTGACTTCAATTTCGGTTACAACGGTTCCGAGAACTTTGCCTCAGGTCAGCAGTTTGGATTTTTTCCCGCCTATTCTGTGGCATGGAACATCGCTGAAGAGTCAATCATCAAGAAACATCTCAAATGGTTGAACATGTTTAAGCTGCGCTACTCATACGGTAAGGTAGGTAACGACAATGTGGGAACCCGCTTCCCATACGTAGAGAAATTCGGAACATGGGATGAAGACGGTTACTATTACGGTGATATCGGCACCAGTAATTATTATTATACCGGACTGACCTATTCGAGAATTGCATCAAACAGCATCACTTGGGAGGTAGCCAAGAAACATGACCTCGGACTTGACTTCTCTATGTTCAATGATAAGTTCAGTGGCAGCATTGACTACTTCCACGAACAGCGCAACGGTATTTATATGTTGCGTAGTTATCTTCCTCAGATTATCGGTCTGAATCACATCACAACAAAACCTTATGCTAACGTAGGCTCTGTCTTGTCCGAAGGCTTTGACGGAAATATTGCTTATAAGCAGAAGGTAGGTGAGGTAGACCTTACGGTACGTGCCAACATGACCTATAGTAAAAATGAGATCAAGGAATATGACGAAGAGAATAGTCGCTACCCGTATAAGATGAAGTACGGATTCCGTGTAGACCAGGCGCGTGGTCTGATAGCTGAAGGATTATTTAAAGACTATGAAGAAATTCGTAACAGGCCATCACAGGGGTCAGGCATCATGCCAGGCGATATCAAATACAAAGACGTAAACGGTGACGGAGTCATTAACGGAGACGACGAAGTGCCCATCGGCGCAACGACTCGCCCTAACTTGATTTACGGATTCGGTGTATCTGCGCAATGGAAAGGATTTGACATCAACGTTCACTTCCAAGGAGCCGGAAAATCATCCTTCTTCATAGACGGATTCACCGTATATCCCTTCAAAGAGAAGTCCTGGGGAAACATTCTGACAGATGTAGTCGGAAACTACTGGTCGTTGGGGACCAACGAGGACCCGAATGCCAGATATCCACGTCTGAGTTATGGAGGCAATGATAACAATTATCGCGCTTCAACTTATTGGTTACGAAACGGTTCATACATCCGTTTGAAAAATGTGGAACTAGGTTACAGTATCCCGAAACGGTTTGTCAATAAACTCCATCTGGACCGTGTGCGTTTGTACCTGATGGGAACAAACCTACTGACTTTCTCCGACTTTAAACTTTGGGATCCGGAACTGGGTAGTTCTAACGGACAACAGTATCCCCTATCTAAAACTGTTACCATCGGACTGACGGTGGGAATCTAAAACAATTATGAAAAGAAAAATTATGAAAAGAAATAAATACATCTTATTGGGAGCGGTAGCGCTCGGGTTAGGACTCACTTCCTGTTCCGATTATCTAAATGTAGATCGCTATTTCAGAGATCAACAGTCTACAGAACGCATTTTCTCAGACAAAGACTATACACTCCAATGGCTATCATTCTGCTACAGCCGCTTGCAGGGAGATAATCTGGAAGTAGGACACAGCGACGTATGTCCTTTCAACTTCTCAGATGACCAAGTATTCAACGAGCGTGGAGACCGTTTTGCCAAATTCAAGCGTGGCGAATATTTAAATTCCACAGGCGGTCAGAATGCATGGAAATGGTCATATGACGGAATCTATCAAGCTTCCATCCTACTGAATGAATTACATGAGAATCAGGATCTCACTCCGGAGGAAGTGACAGATGTACGAGGACAGGCCCGTTTTCTGCGTGCCTATTTCTACTGGATGCTTCTGAGAAAATTCGGTCCGATCCCCATCCTACCACCGGAAGGAGCCGATTATACAAAATCATATGATGAGTTGGCGTATCCACGCAACACCTATGACGAATGTGTGCAATTCATTACCTCTGAATTGGAAATTGCAGCTACCGAACTATTCGAAAAACGTGATAACTTGAACATTGCCCGCCCAACCAAAGGAGCTGCACTGGCTGTACGCGCCAAAGTTTTTCTCTATGCCGCTAGTCCGCTGGTTAACGGAAATACGGAAATGGCAGACTTCACCAACAAGGACGGCAAACAACTGATTCCGCAAGAATACAATGAAGAGAAGTGGGCAAAAGCCGCTGCTGCTGCCAGAGATATGATTGATTACTCGGAAGCAAGCGGACTTTACAAACTTTATACTTTTGAAAGACGTCCGGTTAGTACAGACGAAGCTTATCCAACTACGATTGAACCGCCCTATCATGAGGAATACAGCAACAAGCCCTTTCCAGAAGGATGGGCCAATATAGATCCTTTTGAGTCTTATCGTTCTATTTTTAATGGTGACATCTATGCTGCAGAGAATCAAGAACTTATTTTCACCCGAGGAACCAATGGAGACAGCAATGACTTAAAAACAGACAACACCATGGTAGATTTCGTTAAGCATCAACTACCCGGAACGTTTGGAGGATATAATGTACACGGAATAACTCTGAAACAAAGTGAAGCTTATGACATGGCAGATGGTAAACCTTTTAGCAAAGAATACTACACCTTGTGGAAAGGAAAGTTCACAAACGATGAAAACAAAGATGAACACAAGTACGACCACGTAAAAAATAATGTATGGTGGGGATATACCAACCGTGAACCTCGTTTCTATGCCTCCGTAGCTTTCAACGGAGCAATTTGGAATGCACTAAGCATCAAGGAAGAAGGAGGGAAAGATTCACGAAACAAACAAATCTGGTATTATCGGGGAGCGACCGACGGACGTATAAACGGTTCTGATAACTGGTGTATCACCGGTATCGGCATTATGAAATATGTAAACCCGAACGATTGTGCCAAATGGGGAGGCTCCATCTATCAGAAAGTGGAACCTACACTTCGTTACGCCGACATATTACTGATGTATGCAGAAGCACTAAATAATATTTCTGAAGGGGCACACTATCAAATAGCCTCATGGGACGGAAACCAGACTTACGACATCTCCCGTGACAAAGAACAGATGCGCCGCGGAGTAAAACCTGTCCGTATGCGTGCCGGAGTACCCGATTATAGTGATGAGATATATGAGAATCCGAAAAAGTTCTTTGAAAAAATAGTCCATGAACGGCAAATCGAATTCTTTGCAGAAACCCAGCGCTTCTATGACCTGCGCCGTTGGAAGATCGTCGAAGAGCATGAAAGTGAGCAAATCTACGGTTGCAACACACTAATGAACGAAGAATACAAAGACATGTATTATCTGCCGGTCAGAGTAGCCGAGCTACAGACGTCTTTCTCTCGTAAACAATATTTCTGGCCTATCAGCTTCGATGAACTGAAACGGAACAAGAATCTGTCACAAGCTCCCGGATGGCAGTACTATGATTAGTATTAACATTATAAACTAAAAAATCAATATGAGAAAATTATATATTTTAGGAATGATATTGGCAATGTGCGCAACATTCAGTGCGTGCAATGACGAATGGAAGGAGGAACTTTACACGCAGATGATTTCTTTCAAGGCTCCTTTGGGAGACAATAGTCTGAATGAAATTTATGTACGCTATCAGCCGGATGGAATGGGAATATACCAGTTGCCGGTCATTGTCAGTGGTTCGAAGAATAACGATCGAAATATAGACGTGAAAATAGCCGTAGATGAGGACACGCTCCGAATACTTAATCAGGAGAAATTCCCTGTAGGCCGTCAAGATCTTTGGTATGTCCCCCTTGCAAAACAACATTATTCTTTTGAATCAAATATTTGCCACATTCCTGCAGGAGAAAACATACAGCTCTATCCCATCCATTTCAACTTTAACGGGTTGGAACTGGATGAGAAATATGTACTTCCGTTGACAATTGAAGAAGACCCCTCTTATATACAAAATAAATATAAGGGACGTTATAAAGCGCTACTGGGAGTCAATCTGTTCAATGACTATTCTGGTACTTATAATACCACACTGATGAATATTTACATCGAAGGAACAACATCAGATCCCGCTAAGGTAGATACACGTGTAGCCCGTGTAGTGGACGAAAATACCATTTTCTTCTATGCCGGTTCAACTTGGGTGGAAGACGAAAACCGCTCCAGATATAAAGTATTTGTGGAGTTTGGAGAAGCAACAGAGGACGAGGAAGGTACTGTTAAAGGAACGTTGAAACTATACGGCGACGCAAGTGAATCAGAAATCAATATTCAACCACTGGGAGAGTGTAAGTATGAAAAACGAATCATTCAACACGAAACCATCAAATATATGGAACGCCATCTTACTACGCTAGAGTTGAGTTACAAGTACACGGATGTCACTTCTAATCCAGATTATCCGATGACTTATGAAGTAAAAGGCTCCATGACAATGGAACGACAAATCAATCCATTGATTCCAGATGAGGATCAAGCAATTGAATGGTAAAAAGGTAAAGATCTGGTAACCGCATATGGAAATAAATTTATTACATTTGCAGGAGAATCTTTAATGATGGGGTATGAGTTTTGAATTATAGTTTAATCCAAAGCTCATAGCCCCATTATTAGAAGTTTCAAATTAGTAATTCAAAATTAACCATTATGACCCCACAAGAGTTTTTTAAAAATGATTTATTCGCCGAAAATGCAGGTGTAATATTGCTTGAAGTACGCGAAGGATATAGCAAAGCCAAGCTGGAAATAAAACCCGAACATCTTAATGCCGGCGCACGAACTCAAGGAGGAGCTATCTTTACATTGGCAGATCTTGCACTTGCAGCAGCCGCCAATTCTCATGGTACGCTGTCCTTTTCCCTCTCATCCACAATCACTTTTCTACGTGCAAGCGGTCCGGGCGATACCCTTTATGCCGAAGCGCGCGAACGCTATATCGGTCGAAGTACCGGTTGCTATCAGGTAGATGTAACCAACCAAAACGGGGACTTGATTGCTACATTCGAATCAAGTGTTTTCAGAAAAGACCAGAAAGTTCCTTTTACGCTGTAATGACAGGAAACGAAGTGCGCCAGATTCGCTGACGCACTATTTAACGATAGAAGTCAACGGATGACGATTACCTCTGACATCATTTAAGAAAGCTTTGGCAGAACCAAAATTCAAAAACATATCCAAACGGACAGGAAGATGATTCTTATCATCTGTCACAAAGAAGGTAATCACCTCCTTTTCTTTCCCTTTCTTATCATACTCAACCAATGAAAAGATCAGGCAGCGATAGGTTACTCCATTTTCAGCTTTCACATTCTCTTTTCCCCGATAAATCAGCGTCTGTTCTTCTACTTTACGTCCGGTAGCCATCGGGAATTTGATTTTATCGCCTACCTTATAATCAGCAGGATCATAAGAACGCGCCTGAGCAAGAATAGTCAGCATATCATAGATACAGCGGCTATCACTTTCTTCTGATTCCTGAACTTCTCCGTCACGGAACGTACGTTTTTGCTTAGCAAAACAAAGACCGTCTTTATAAGAGAACCAAGCCTCATCTACCGTATAGCGTTTTCCTTCTTCGGCACCTTTACGAAAGTAACGAGGCTCCAGCTTTTCTCCCATGACGCAAGTTAATGTATCACGCATCTTGAAAAAGAAATCGGCACGCTTACTGCCTAAAGCAAGCAGATTGACACGGTATGCAGGTTCTGAGTGATAAGTAGTCGCATTGGTTGTCAGACTGGCTATACCCGCTTTCACCCAAACGAATTTCCAGTTGAAGTACAAGTCGTACATCACATGCTCTCCAGATTGGAAAGCATCGTTCTTTGCTTCACACTGTGCATTGGCAGGAAGTGCAAAACACCCTATAAACAATGCTACTAAGCCTATAACTAGATTACGGCGCAAACTAGCGGCGCCTGCGGTTTTGGTTATCTTGTTCCCTATCTTTCTTTCTTTTGTCTTCATCTGGTTTTTGTTTTTTAAGTTCATCCGGCTTCTGCTTGTCTACAGGAGTTGCATGGATATCCCAATTTTGGGTTGTATCCCATAAAGCTTTATACTCCAATATATTCGGGTAATAGTAGACAGCTTCCGGCTGCTGTCCTTTTGCATAATCACCTGTATCCCACTCTCCGTTTCCATTAGTGTCATTAATTAGTCTGGCACCATATTTTCCAGGATTCAGGAAATAAAAATCAGCCATTCCTTTGTCAATCCTCCGTTTACGTACCACTTTATCCTGAGCATCCAACAACTCTACAAATGCCATCGGGTCCGCTCCCGTAACATTGAAATGAAGAGTAAAATATTCATCCTCACTACGTACTTTAAACGATTGTTTTATCTTATCGGTAAACAAACCATAAATGCCATGAAAAGCTGTCGAGTCCACCGAGAACTCATATTCCATTGTAGCTTCCCAATCATTTCCAGGATACAGATTAAACCGCCGCAAATTCAATGAGTCTTGTTCGAATTCGAAAGGGACATCCTTCCAAATCGTATCCACCTTTTGCCGCAAATGAATGGCCGCAGTATCAAAACTAGCAATCGGTTCCTCAAAGTTCAAAGAGATATAACCATACACATCCATAGATGAAGGTGCATTCACATTCACCGGTAAGAATTTGGTAGGTATCGGCTCATCTTCTTCATCTTTCTTTTTCTTCTTTTTCTTCTTCTCGGGCTCTTCTTTAGTCAAAGTCTTTTGTTTGGATACCAACTTCAACGTATCTGTACGAGGAATTAATTGATTCAACGTATCTGTATAAAGATAGGTAAGGCTAAGAGCAAGGGTATCCTGTTTATAAAGCAAAGAGTCCTTCACCCAGTAATGAATCGTATCGTTCCGTTGGTTCTTTTCTATGATAAAAGCGTCCTTATCTTCGAAGTTCAAGCCTTTCAGCACAGGCAAAGTATCTGCTTTACCTGCAAAATAGAGTGTGAATTTCTGAGGAACCAACCGCTCGGACTTAATCAGGTACTGCGAATAGTTTAACTCTTTAAAAGCGCGGAGAATCACATCATCGGGCAGATAATGCATGTATTTCTTCTCAACAATCGTATCATAAGTCAAAGAATCCACCCAAGCTGTATCCATACGAAGTCTTTCCTCCATACGCGGAATGATCAATGAATCATTAAAAGCAATGACTTCACTTTTTTGAGTAAAAGCAAAGTTTTGGTCAGAATCCATCAGTCCAAAGATACGATACTTACCGGGAGCTACCCCACGGATGGAAAAGCGTCCACGACTGTCAGTACGAGCCACACGGTCGAAAGGGAGTTTGGTAAAAGCTGTATCATTCAGGTTAGCATGCAATCCGACCAGTATTCCTTTAATAGGCTCCAGATTGGAAGCGTCAAGTACCGTTCCTGATACTTCCATAGTATCAATCTGTGCACCGGTAGAAAAAGTAAATGCAAAATTACCTAAAGGATTACCTTCATTATTGTCAACGATAGCATCCGAGAAATCTATAGTATAGGTAGTATTAGGCTTCAGCGAATCAAGCAGATTCACCTGTATTCTCTTTCCTGATGCCTTGATTTCCGGTTGTTGTATCTGAGGAGGAGAAACAACCACCTTCTCGGTCGCTTTCTCTAGCTTAATAAACTCATCAAACTGGAGAGAAACTTTCGTTCTCTTATTATTAATAGCACCTGCAACAGGAGTACTGCCGACGAAACGCGGAGGATCATAATCCTTAGGTCCGCCTTCCGGTCGCCCAATGCTGGCACAGGAGTACAGTATAGCCGCCAGTACTACTACCGGAAAAGCTTTACGCACGATATGTTTTATCTTTTGATTCTCAAATTGTAACATGCTGCAAAAATAAACGTTCTTCACCAATAAACACTACACTTTCTAGCTAATTTATTAAAAAGTAGCCTTAAATGAATGATTATTGGTCCTTATCTTGTTAATAAATCCCTATCTTTGACTCCCGAAATTCAAACCTAATACAAAAAACCCATGAAGAAACAACTACTTTCCTGCTGTTTGGCTGCACTAGGACTAACAACAGCCATCCAAGCACAGAACTTTAATGAGTGGAAAGACCCGGAAGTGAATTCCGTAAACCGCTCCGCAATGCACACTAATTATTTTGCCTATGCATCGGCTGATGAAGCTAAAGCGGGCAGCAAAGAGGACTCAAAGAATTTTATGACTCTGAACGGTCTCTGGAAATTTAACTGGGTAAGAAATGCAGACGCGCGCCCGACTGACTTCTATCAGACTAGTTTTAACGACAAAGGATGGGACAACATTAAAGTGCCCGCTGTATGGGAACTGAATGGTTATGGTGATCCGATCTATGTAAATGTCGGTTATGCCTGGAGAAACCAATTCCAGCACAACCCTCCCCTCGTACCCACAGAAAACAACCACGTAGGTTCTTACCGGAAAGAAATCATTCTTCCTGCCGACTGGAAAGGGAAAGATATTTTTGCCCACTTCGGCTCCGTAACTTCCAATATGTACCTCTGGGTAAATGGCCGTTATGTAGGTTATAGCGAAGACAGCAAGCTGGAAGCCGAATTTAATCTGACCAATTACCTGAAACCCGGGAAAAACCTGATTGCCTTCCAAGTATTCCGCTGGTGCGACGGCAGTTATCTGGAAGATCAGGACTTCTTCCGCTATTCCGGTGTGGGACGTGATTGCTACCTGTATGCACGTGACAAAAAGCATATTCAAGATATCCGTGTTACTCCCGACCTGGACAACCAGTATAAGGACGGTACACTAAACATAGCCATCGACCTGAAAGGCAGTGGCACAGTAGCTCTCGATCTTACAGATGCACAAGGAAAGAGCGTAGCAACAGCCGACCTGAAAGGTTCCGGCAAACTAAATACAACTTTCAACATAGCCAACCCCGCAAAATGGACTGCTGAAACACCCAACCTCTACACATTGACCGCCACTCTGAAAAACGGGAACAACATTACAGAAGTGATTCCCATCAAGGTAGGTTTCCGTAAAATCGAACTGAAAGGCGGACAAATACTCGTCAACGGACAGCCTGTACTCTTCAAAGGAGCCGATCGTCATGAAATGGACCCGGACGGTGGCTATGTCGTTTCCCTCGAACGTATGATACAAGACATCAAGGTGATGAAACAGCTTAATATCAACGCGGTACGTACCTGCCACTACCCGGATGACAACCGCTGGTATGATCTTTGCGACGAATACGGTTTGTATGTAGTAGCCGAAGCCAATGTTGAATCTCACGGAATGGGATATGGTGACAAAACACTGGCTAAAAACCCGATTTATGCAAAAGCACACATGGAACGCAACCAGCGTAATGTGCAACGCAGTTATAACCACCCGTCTATCATTTTCTGGTCATTAGGAAATGAGGCAGGTATGGGACCGAACTTCGAACATTGCTACACTTGGATCAAGAACGAAGACAAGACACGTGCCGTACAGTACGAGCAGGCAAGAACGAGTGAATTCACCGACATTTTCTGCCCGATGTACTATGATTATAACCAATGTATCAAATATTGTGAAGGCAATATCGACAAACCGCTTATCCAATGCGAATACGCGCATGCGATGGGTAACTCCATGGGTGGATTCAAAGAATACTGGGACATCATCCGTAAGTATCCGAAATATCAAGGTGGATTTATCTGGGACTTTGTTGACCAGTCTTGCCATTGGAAAAATAAAGACGGTATAGCCATCTATGGTTATGGAGGCGACTTCAACAAATACGACGCTTCGGACAATAACTTCAACGACAACGGCTTAATCAGCCCCGACCGGGTACCCAATCCGCATGCTTATGAAGTAGGATATTTCTACCAGAACATCTGGACCACACCAGCCGACCTTTCCAAAGGTGAAATCAATATCTATAATGAGAACTTCTTCCGCGATCTGTCTACATACTATCTGGAATGGCAGTTGCTGGCTAATGGAGAAGTTGTTCAAAACGGTATCGTATCAGACTTGAACGTAGCTCCGCAACAAACAGTAAAGCTACAGTTGCCATTTGACACCAAGAATATTTGTCCTTGCAAGGAACTGTTGCTGAACGTCAGCTACAAACTAAAAGCAGCTGAGACACTGCTCCCGGCAGGAGAGACGATCGCTTATGACCAAATGAGCATCCGCGATTACAAAGCACCGGAACTCAAACTGGAAAACAAGCAGTCCTCTAATATCGCAGTAGTAGTACCTACCTTCCAGACCAATGATTATAATTACCTGATCGTTTCCGGCGAAGACTTTACGCTCGAATTCAACAAACACAACGGTTATCTCTGCCGCTATGATGTCAATGGTATACAACTAATGGAAGATGGAACCGCCCTGACTCCTAACTTCTGGCGCGCTCCGACCGACAATGACTTTGGTGCAGGATTACAACACAGATATGGCGCCTGGAAACATCCGGAATTGAAACTGACCTCACTGAAGCATGATATTGAAAATGAACAAGCAGTTATCCGTGCAGAATATGATATGAAGTCTATAGGAGGAAAGTTATTCCTGACATACATCATTAATAATAAGGGAGCTGTAAAAGTTACTCAGAAAATGGAAGCAGACAAAAGCAAGAAAATCTCTGAAATGTTCCGTTTCGGAATGCAACTTCGCATGCCTGTCACATTCAATGAAGTAGAATATTATGGACGCGGACCGGGCGAAAACTATGCAGACCGTAACCATGGTGCAATGATCGGCAAATATCGCCAAACTGTAGAAGAGCAATTCTATCCATACATCCGCCCGCAGGAAACCGGAACGAAAACAGACGTCCGTTGGTGGAACCTGCTCAATATCAGTGGTAATGGATTGCAGTTTGTAGCTGATGCACCGTTTTCCGCTTCTGCACTGAACTATACAATCGAATCACTGGATGACGGTGCCGGCAAAGACCAACGCCATTCACCGGAAGTAGAAAAAGCCAACTTCACAAACTTCTGTATTGATAAAGCACAAACGGGGCTTGCCTGTGTCAACAGTTGGGGGGCTATTCCTTTAGAAAAATACCGTCTTCCCTATCAAGATTACGAGTTTAGTTTTATTATGAATCCTATATATCATAAACTAAAGTAAAAAACATAGTTAAAAAACACGGTATCAGAATACAAGAATACCGAATTTAAAGTACTTTTGCAGCCGGAAACTTATTTCATAGAATAAGTTTCCGGCTTTTCTTCCTTGGATCATCTATCCATACAATGAATACACACTGCGACGAACGCACAATTTTAAAAAACAGATAAATATAAAGTATGAAAAGTAGAATTGTTTTATTTGCATTTTGCTTAGCCCTCTTGTCTAGTTGTGGCAATAAGGGCAATGACACGGGAAAAGTCCCAGAATATGCAGTACAGGAATTACAGAAGACAACTGCAGACCTAATGAAAGCTTATCCGGCTACCATCAAAGGTAGACAAGACGTAGAAATTCGCCCGCAGGTATCGGGCTTCATCACAAAGCTATGCGTAGATGAAGGAGCAACCGTTCGCAAAGGACAGCTCTTATTCATCGTAGATCCTACTCAGTACGAAGCAGCAGTACGTACAGCAAAAGCAGCGGTTGCAACAGCAGAAGCAGCTGTGAATACTCAGCAGATGACTGTTGACAATAAGATTGAGCTGAACAAAAAACAGATCATCAGCGACTATGACTTGTCAATGGCAAAGAATTCACTGGCACAGGCTCAGGCGCAACTTGCCCAGGCTAAAGCACAGCTGACTACAGCACAGCAGAATTACTCCTTTACACAAGTAAAGAGTCCTTCGGACGGTGTGATCAACGATATTCCTTATCGTCTGGGAGCACTCGTAAGCCCTTCTATGGCTACGCCAATGACTACGGTATCTGAAATAGACGAGGTATATGTATATTTCTCTATGACAGAAAAAGAACTGTTGGCTATGACCAAAACCGGAGGGACCATCAAAGAAGAGATCAGCAAGATACCGGCCATCAAACTACAATTGATCGACGATACAACATACGATGTAGAAGGAAAAGTAGACGCTATCACAGGAGTGATCGACCAGTCAACCGGTTCTGTAAGCATGCGTGCTATCTTCCCGAACAAAGAACACATCCTGCGTAGTGGTGGTACAGCCAATGTCCTGATCCCTTATACCATGGACAACATGATCAGCATACCACAAGCTGCAACTCAGGAAATTCAAGACAAAAAGTTCGTCTACGTTCTACAGCCGGACAACACCGTGAAATATACAGAAATCAGCATTTTCAATCTGGATAACGGAAAAGAATATCTTGTTACTTCCGGATTGAATGCAGGAGACAAAATCGTGGTCGAAGGTGTGCAAACTCTCAAAGACGGTCAGAAGATACAACCGATCACACCAGCCCAGAAAGAAGCGAACTATCAACAGCATTTGAAAGACCAGCACGACGGAAATCTGGCTACAGCTTTCAACTAATAACTTAGGTAATCGTATGAAATTAGATAACTTTATTAACCGTCCGGTACTATCAACGGTTATTTCCATCCTGATAGTCATCCTTGGTGCTATCGGATTGGCAACACTGCCTATCACCCAGTACCCGGACATTGCGCCTCCTACCGTATCGGTAAGAGCCACATATACGGGTGCCAGTGCATCAACCGTATTGAACTCCGTGATTGCCCCACTGGAAGAGCAAATCAATGGTGTAGAGAACATGATGTATATGACTTCAACTGCATCCAATACAGGTTCCGGTGATATCTCCATCTACTTCAAGCAGGGAACTGACCCGGACATGGCTGCCGTCAACGTACAGAACCGTGTTTCCATGGCACAGGGATTGCTGCCTGCCGAAGTAACCAAAGTCGGTGTAACGACTCAGAAGCGCCAGACTTCCATGCTGGTCGTATTCTCTCTTTACGACGAAACCGACACCTATACAGACGCATTCATCGAAAACTATGCAAAGATCAACTTGATTCCTCAGGTTCAACGTGTACAGGGTGTGGGTGATGCCAATGTGATGGGCCAGGACTATTCTATGCGTATCTGGCTGAAGCCAGACGTTATGGCACAGTACAAACTGATACCGAGCGACGTATCGACAGCCTTGGCTGAACAGAACATAGAAGCTGCTCCGGGACAGTTCGGTGAACGCAGCAACCAGACCTTCCAATATACAATCCGCTACAAAGGACGTTTGCAGCAACCGGAAGAATTTGAGAATATCGTCATCAAGTCTTTGCCGAACGGCGAAGTGCTTCGTCTGAATGATATTGCAGAAATTCAATTAGACCGTTTGGGATACAACTTTACCAACCGGGTAAACGGACACAAGGCAGTAACTTGTATCGTTTATCAGATGGCAGGAACGAATGCGACACAGACTATCAGTGATATCGAAAACTTACTGAATGAAGCTTCAACGTCATTGCCAGCCGGATTGAAGCTTAACATTTCAATGAATGCCAATGACTTCTTGTTCGCTTCTATCCACGAAGTCTTGAAGACATTGATTGAAGCATTTATCCTGGTATTTATCGTAGTATATATCTTCTTGCAGGATTTACGTTCTACATTGATTCCGACTATCGCCATTCCGGTAGCCTTGATCGGTACCTTCTTTGTATTGTCTCTGATCGGGTTCAGTTTGAACTTGCTGACACTATGTGCCCTTGTGCTTGCCATTGCGATTGTGGTCGATGACGCGATTGTGGTCGTCGAGGGTGTGCATGCCAAGCTAGACCAGGGATACACATCTGCCCGCCTGGCATCTATCGATGCAATGCACGAGTTGGGTGGTGCTATCGTATCCATCACGCTGGTGATGATGGCTGTGTTTGTTCCCGTTAGCTTCATGGGTGGTACAGCCGGTACTTTCTACCGTCAGTTTGGTATGACAATGGCTATCGCGATCGGTTTGTCCGCACTAAACGCTCTTACGTTAAGTCCGGCACTGTGCGCCATCTTCCTGAAGCCGCATAATACCGATCACGGAAACAAGAAACAGACTTTGGTGGACCGCTTCCACACCTCTTTCAATGCAGCTTATGATTCTATCCTGAAAAAGTATAAGAAACGTGTATTGTTCTTCATTCAGAAAAAATGGCTGTCAATGGGATTAGTGGTCATTTCTATCGTGTTGCTTATATTCTTCATGAATACCACTCCGACAGGTATGGTGCCTAATGAAGATACCGGTACACTGATGGGAGCAGTAACATTACCTCCGGGAACATCACAAGACCGTTCGGAACAGATTCTGGCTCGTGTAGACAGTTTGATCGCTGCCGATCCTGCCGTTTCCTCACGTACTATGATCTCCGGATTTAGCTTCATCGGTGGTCAGGGACCTTCTTACGGTTCATTCATCATCAAGCTGAAAGACTGGGACGAACGTTCTGCCGTACAGAATTCCGATATCGTTGTCGCATCCTTATATATGCGTGCACAAAAAATCATCAAAGAAGCACAGGTGCTGTTCTTCGCTCCTCCTATGATTCCGGGTTATTCGGCATCTACGGATATCGAGGTGAACATGCAGGATAAAACCGGTGGTGAGTTGAACAAGTTCTTTGATGTAGTCAACGACTATACACAAGCACTGGAAGCACGTCCGGAAATCAACTCGGCAAAAACATCTTTCAACCCGAACTTCCCGCAATACATGATTGATATTGACGCGGCAGCATGTAAGAAAGCAGGTATCAGTCCGAGTGATATCCTAAGCACCATGCAGGGATACTACGGAGGTCTGTATGCATCCAACTTCAACCGTTTCGGTAAGATGTACCGTGTAATGATCCAGTCAGACCCGTTATCACGTAAGAACCTGGAATCATTGAAGAATGTCAAGGTTCGTAATAACCAGGGTGAGATGGCTCCAATCGCTCAGTTTATCTCTGTAGAGAAAGTATACGGACCTGATATCATCAGCCGTTTCAACTTGTATACTTCCATGAAGGTGATGGTTGCTCCGGCTTCCGGATATACTTCCGGTCAGGCACTGGCTGCTCTGGCAGAAGTAGCACAGGAAAATCTTCCTGCAGGTTATACTTATGAGCTGGGAGGTATGGCGCGTGAAGAAGCACAGAGCAGCGGCAGTACCACAGGTTTGATTTTTATCCTTTGCTTCGTGTTCGTCTATCTGCTGCTGAGTGCACAGTACGAAAGTTACATCCTTCCGCTTGCCGTATTGCTGTCTATTCCGTTCGGTTTGTTGGGCAGCTTCCTGTTCGTCAACGGAATGAGTGCTATCGGTAGTATATCATCGTTGAAGATGATACTCGGTACCATGTCCAACAACATCTATATGCAGATCGCTTTGATCATGTTGATGGGTCTGTTGGCAAAGAATGCGATCTTGATTGTAGAATTTGCCCTCGACCGTCGTAAGATGGGTATGAGCATTACCTGGGCAGCCGTATTAGGTGCCGGTGCCCGTCTCCGCCCGATCTTGATGACCTCCCTTGCCATGGTAGTCGGTCTGCTTCCGTTGATGTTTGCCTTCGGTGTAGGTGCCCACGGTAACCGTACACTGGGTACAGCTTCTATCGGTGGTATGTTGATCGGTATGATCTGCCAGATTTTTATCGTTCCTGCCCTGTTCGTAATCTTCCAGTACTTGCAGGAGAAGGTTAAACCAATGGAATGGGAAGACATCGACAATGCAGATGCCGTAACTGAGATTGAACAATACGCTAAATAATGAAATTCGATATGAAGAAACAGATTCTATATATGTTGTGTGCAACTGCTCTCCTGAGCAGCTGCCACATCTATAAGTCGTATGACAGACCCGAAGACATTACCACTTCCGGACTGTATCGTGATCCGGCATCGGAGAACGACACACTGGTTTCGGATACCACTAACTTCGGTAATCTGCCGTGGAGAGAAGTCTTCACCGACCCACAGCTCCAGTCTCTCATCGAGCAGGGACTGAAACAAAACACAGATCTCCTTTCAGCTGCCCAGAACGTCAAAGCAGCAGAAGCTTCTCTGATGTCAGCCCGACTGGCTTACGCGCCGTCCATAGGTTTGTCTCCACAGGGAACAATCAGTAGTTTCGACAAGAATGCAGCAACCAAAACATACTCACTGCCAGTTACTGCCAGTTGGCAGGTTGACCTGTTCGGACAACTGCTGAACTCCAAGCGGAACGCACAAGTGACGCTGAAACAAACAAAGGCTTACCGTCAGGCTGTGCAGACACAGGTGATCTCCAACATCGCCAATATGTATTATACCCTGCTGATGCTCGACCGCCAGCTGGAAATCACCCAGGCAACGGCTGAAGTACTGAAACGTAATACTGAAACTGTACAGGCTCTTTCGGAGAGATCGACATACACGTCTGCTGCCTTAGCACAAAGCAAAGCTGCCTATGCACAGGTGGTAGCTTCTATTCCCGACATCGAGCAAAGCATCCGCGAAACGGAAAACGCCTTGTCTACTTTCCTGGGAGAAGCTCCGCATGCCATCAAACGTGGAGTACTGGAAGCGCAAGTACTTCCTACGGAACTTTCCGCAGGTATTCCCTTGCAATTGTTATCCAACCGTCCGGACGTAAAAGCAGCCGAAATGTCTCTGGCAAGCTGCTATTATAATACGAACTCCGCCCGTGCCGCTTTCTATCCGCAGATCACCCTCAGCGGTTCCGCCGGATGGACGAACAGTGCAGGTTCCGCCATCATCAATCCGGGTAAGTTACTGGCATCCGCTGTTGGTTCACTGACTCAGCCTTTATTCTACCGTGGTACGAATATCGCCCGTCTGAAAGCAGCGAAAGCACAGGAAGAACAAGCGAAGTTAACTTTCCAGCAAACGCTATTTAATGCCGGAAGTGAAGTCAGCAATGCACTAAGTTTATACCAAAATACCAGTAAAAAGGCCGAATCTCGCCAAATGCAGGTAGAATCTGCCAAAAAAGCTTCGGAAGATACAAAAGAATTGTTTAACTTAGGGACGTCAACCTATCTGGAGGTTTTGTCAGCACAGCAATCTTACCTGAGCGCACAGATTTCTCAGGTTTCCGATTGTTTCGACAAGATGCAGGCTGTAGTCAGCCTTTACCAGGCATTAGGTGGTGGAAGAGAAGATTAACTTTAAACATATACTATTATGATTAGTCCGTTAGCTTACGTAGACCCCGAGGCGAAATTAGGCAAGAATGTAACTGTCCTGCCTTTTGCTTATATCGAGAAAGATGTGGAAATCGGGGATGACTGCACTATCATGTCATACGCCAGTATCCTGAAAGGTACTAAAATGGGAAAAGGAAACAAGATACATCAGAATGCTGTCCTGGGAGCAGAGCCGCAAGACTTTCACTATACAGGAGAAGAAAGCAGCCTGATTATCGGAGATAATAACGATATCCGCGAAAATGTAGTAATCAGCCGCGCCACATTTGCAGGCAATGCAACCAGAATCGGAAACGGCAACTACCTGATGGATAAAGTACACCTTTGCCATGACGTGCAGATCAGCAACAACTGTGTAGTGGGAATCGGTACAACGATTGCAGGTGAATGTGTACTGGACGACTGTGTGATCCTGAGTGGTAACGTTACCTTGCATCAGTACTGCCACATCGGTAGCTGGACACTGGTACAGAGCGGATGCCGCATCTCGAAAGACGTTCCTCCTTATGTAATCATGTCCGGCAATCCTGTTGCCTATCATGGGGTGAATGCTGTGGTACTTTCACAGCACCACAATACATCGGAAAGAATCCTCCGTCATATTGCCAATGCCTACCGCCTGATTTATCAAGGTAACTTCAGCGTTCAGGATGCTGTGCAGAAGATCGTAGACCAGGTTCCGATGAGTGAAGAGATTGAAAACATCGTTAACTTCGTGAGAGGCTCTGAACGAGGAATCGTGAAATAGACGAAGAAACTTTCGCAGATTATATTATAAGGAAGGGTGACACCAATAAAAAGGCGTCACCCTACTTTTTTATAGAGGATGACGCTACTATATCTTTCTATTCAGACTTATGCTACCGGCTTATTCGAACTCCAGCGAGCCGAAGAAATCGGGACGGTGAAAATCTGGTTTCTCTATCTTTATCGGGTTCCATGACAAGAAATGAGGAGTTTGCAGCTCATCACCGCATTTATAGAAATTAGCTTTCACTTCTTTTCCGTCCAGAGACTCAATCTGATGCTTAAAGAACACCTTATAAGGAATAATCAGAGCGACTTCCCAACTCGTATCCTCCACACGTTCTTCGAAAGGCTCATTGCCCAGACTGGACCACCGCTGTACAAGCCCCGTTATTTCTTTCGGAGCATGCTCCCGACCGTTACGGGCCGGTCCGGCACCAATCAGAATCGTTCCGATGCAATTGCATTCTATATTGTAATAGATTCCGTCGCCTGCCGGAATGGAAAAGAACTCCACACAAGAATCAGTCCATACAGAGCCATTATCTTCTCCATATTTGGCGCGCACACTCTCTTCTCTGACTTTGAAATGCAACAGAATAGAATCTTTAGTGTGGGCAATCCGGAAACTTACCTTGGGTTTATAGGGATATTCAGCCCAATTGACGCACTGAACCGACTGGAAATCTATCTTTTCCTCATCAAATAATTTAGGAAGCGAACAAGCCTCTACATTAGCAGAACTAATTTTCTTTACTTTCATATATCTTTCGTTTGGAGGATACAAATATAGTTACTTTCTCCTAATAAGGTTCCCGAAAACCAAATAAAAACAATATATTTGCCATTAGTAATACCTTAAACAGCCGAATTAGTGAGAAAAGTAATCCTTTTATTTCTGTTATTTCTAAGCGTAACTGCTGTCCGCACGTTAGGACAAAATATTACTTTCAGCCATTTGACCACAGACGACGGACTTTCTCAGTTTTCTGTCAACAGCCTATATATTGACGAACGGGGCATTATATGGGCAGGTACGCGCGAAGGGCTGAACCGTTATAACGGTAACGACATCAAAAGCTTCAAGCTCAAAAAGAATGATCCGAACAGCTTGTTCAGCAATACCGTGCTCCGTATCACAGGCAACAAGAACGGCAAAGTTTATCTGCTTTGCACCGACGGAGTAGCCGAATTTGATATGACCACTCAAAGGTTCAGGACATTGCTTCAAGGCAATGTGGACGCTATCTACTACAACGAGAAGCTATACATCGGAAAGAGGGAGGAAGTATTCGTATTCAACGAAAACACGAACAACTTCGACCTTTACTACCACCTCGCCGGCAAAGACATCGCACTATCCTGCCTCCATCTGGACAAGAAGAAAAACTTATGGATGGGAACCACCAGCAACGGCGTTTACTGCCTGTCGGAAGACAAACAACTCTCTCAGCCTATCACGAAAGGAAACATAGCAAGCATCTACGAAGACTCCTCCAAGGAGCTATGGATAGGTAGCTGGGAAGAGGGATTATACCGTATCCGGACCAATGGCGCCATCGAAAACTTCCGCCACGACCCGAAGAACCCGAACAGTATATGCTCCGACTTCGTCAGAAGTTGCTGCGAAGACAATCTGGGTAATCTATGGATCGGAACCTTCCACGGACTAAACCGTTACGACAAAAGCACGGGACAGTTCCAGCTTTATACCGCCAATGACAACAAGCCCGACGGACTTACCCACTCTTCCATCTGGTGCATCGTGAAAGACGAACAGGGTACACTGTGGCTGGGGACTTATTTCGGCGGTGTCAACTATTTCAATCCGGAATATGAGATCTATACCCGCTATAAAGTGGGAGACACAGAGAAAGAAGGACTGAGCAGCCCCATCGTCGGCAGAATGACGGAAGATAAAGACGGTAACTTATGGATTTGTACCGAAGGCGGCGGAGTAAATGTCTACAACCGGAAAAACAATACCTACCGCTGGTATCGCCACGAAGAAGGCAAAAACAGTATCTCGCACAACAATGTCAAAGCAATCTATTACGACCGGGCACAGGAGATTATGTGGATCGGTACGCACTTGGGAGGACTAAACAAACTCGACCTGCGCACGAACCGTTTCACCGTCTACCGGATGAAAGCGGGCGATCTGAGCACACTGCCCTCGGACATTGTCCGTGATATTGTACCTTACGAGGACAAACTGATTATCGCCACACAAAACGGAGTATGCCTCTTCCATCCGGCAACAGGCACCTGCGAACATCTTTTCAAAGACACCAAAGAAGGCAGAAATATCAGCATGGTAGCCAGCCTCTATATCGATAAAGACGGAACGCTATGGATTTCCGCTACCGGAGAGGGTGTATATTCCTACCGCTTCGACACCGGCAAGCTCACCCATTATGCGCACAATCCCGCCAATCCGAACAGCCTCAGCAACAACAATGTCAACAGCATCATGCAAGACAGTAACGGCAATCTGTGGTTCTCCACTTCCGGAAGCGGGCTCGACCGTTACCGCAAGGAAAGCAACGACTTTGAGAATTTCGACGTACAGAAAGACGGGCTATCCAGCGATTGTATCTATGAAGTATTCGAGTCATCCATACAGAAAGGAGACCTGCTGCTGATTACGAATCAGGGATTCTCCCAGTTTGACTACCCACAGAAGAAGTTCTACAACTACGGTACCGAGAACGGATTCCCGCTGACTGCCGTCAACGAGAACGCATTGTTCGTGACACATGACGGAGAAGTATTCCTCGGCGGTATCCAGGGAATGATCTCTTTCTGGGAAAAGAAACTGCACTTTACCCCCAAGTCTTACAGCATCATCCTTTCCCGTCTGCTGGTCAACGGAAAGGAAATCACCGCCGGAGACAACACCGGTATTCTGAACCAGTCCATCGCCTATACATCGGAAATCAGTCTGAAAGCCGACCAGTCCATGTTTAGCATAGAATATGCCACTTCCAACTTCATCCCTGCCAACAGGAATGAAATCGTTTACCGCCTCGAAGGCTTCTCTGACGAATGGAATCATACTGACCGCAAACAGACGCTTATCACTTATACCAACCTGAACCCGGGCAAATATACGCTCGTCATCAAATCGGACGGAGACGGCATCGAAGCTGCCCGACTCCTGATCCGCGTATTGCCGCCCTGGTATGAGACGTGGTGGGCTTATCTGATTTATACCATTTGCACTGTCAGTCTGCTGTGGTATCTCATTCAGAACTACAATTCCCGCATCAAACTGCGTGAGTCACTGAAGTACGAGAAGAAGCATATCGAAGACCTCGAAGCACTGAACCAGTCGAAGCTGCGCTTCTTCACCAATATCTCCCACGAGTTCCGTACTCCGTTGACACTGATCGTAGGGCAGGTAGAGACGCTGTTACAGGTGCAGACATTCACGCCTAATATATATAATAAGATATTAGGCATATACAAAAACAGCCTCCAACTGCGTGAACTGATTACGGAATTGCTCGACTTCCGCAAACAGGAACAGGGACACATGAAGATTAAAGTCAGCCGGCACAATCTGGTAAACTTCCTGTACGAGAATTATCTGTTATTTCTGGAATACGCCAGCAGCAAGCAAATCAACTTCAAGTTCAACAAACAGTCGGATGATATTGAAGTATGGTACGACCAGAAGCAAATGCAGAAGGTAGTGAACAATCTGCTGTCGAACGCATTGAAGCATACAAAGGCGGAAGACACCATCTCCATCAACGTATCGCAGGAGAACCACTCTGTCATTATCGAAATAAAAGATACGGGCACGGGCATCGCTGCCGCTGAAATAGATAAGATATTCGACCGTTTCTATCAGACCGAACGTCTGGACTCCCTGAATACGGGAACCGGAACCGGTATCGGACTGGCATTGACCAAAGGTATTATCGAACTCCATCACGGCACCATTCGGGTAGAAAGCGAACCGGACAAAGGCAGCAGTTTCATTATCACCCTCAAACTGGGCAACAAGCACTTCACCGATGAGCAAATAGTGCAGGAATCTACGGATGACAGCATCCGGCAACAACCGGAAACCTTTGTGCCGTCAGTAGAAATACTGCCCGACTCCGGATGGAAGGAGGAAGAAAACAAACGCATCGAGGATGCCAAAATGCTGATAGTAGAAGACAACGAATCCATCAAACAGATGTTAGTAAGCATCTTCGAGACTTTCTATCAGGTCACTACCGCTTCTGATGGAGAAGAAGCCATGGAACTGATACAGAAAGACATGCCCAGCATCATACTAAGTGATGTTGTCATGCCGCGTATGTCGGGTACGGAACTCTGCAAGCAGATTAAGACGGATTTCAATACCTGCCACATACCTGTGGTGTTGCTGACGGCACGCACGGCAGTAGAACACAACATTGAAGGACTGAAAATCGGTGCGGACGATTATATCACCAAACCGTTCAACACCAACCTGCTGATTTCCCGTTGCAACAATCTGGTGAACTCACGCCGACTGCTGCAAGAGAAATTCAGCAAACAGCCACAAGCATTTGCCCAAATGCTCGCTACCAACCCAATGGATAAAGAAATGCTGGACCGTGCCATGGCTATCATCGAACGTCATCTGGACAACACAGACTTCAATGTGAACATCTTCGCACGGGAAATGGGCATGGCACGTACCAATCTGTTCACGAAACTGAAAGCCGTCACCGGCCAGACACCGAACGACTTTATATTAAGTATCCGTCTCAAGAAAGGAGCCGTCATGCTGCGGAACAATCCGGAGCTGAACATTACGGAAATTTCCGACCGGATCGGTTTCTCTTCTTCCCGCTATTTCAGTAAATGCTTTAAGGAGATTTACCATGTCAGTCCGCTTGCCTACCGCAAGGGTGAAGAAAAAGAAGAAGAAGGAGACGAAGAAACGGACCAATAACCTGTAAACAGGTAAGCAAGTAGCATTTGAAACGGGAGAACCTATGCCAAAGTAGTTCCCGCCTATTGGCACACTTGTGCCACGCCGTTGGCACGACCGTGCCATCGTAGTGGCACAGCTGTGCCAACAGCGTGGCACAAGCTCCGGGCTACGATGTCAGGGAAAGGCATCCGTAGCCCCGGAACATTTAACCTCTATCTTTAGAATGGACTATTTTGTATCTCACCTGTACATTCCTGCTCAGTCATTTCCGCCAATCCTCTTATCTTTGTGTTCAGTAATCACTCCATAAAAAAACAACATTATGAAGAATGTCTCACGTTTACTGCCGCTATTGCCCGGTATGGCCTTGCTGACCGGATGCAATCAGAAAGTACAAAAAGACAATAGACAAAACTCCCCAAAGCCCAACATTATTTATATATTCGCGGACGACCTCGGCATAGGCGACCTTAGCTGCTACGGAGCAACAAAGGTCAGTACCCCGCATATCGACCGCCTTGCCGGACAGGGAGTACAATTCACCAACGCTTACGCAACCTCCGCCACCAGCACCCCGTCCCGCTTCGGGCTGCTCACCGGAATGTATCCGTGGCGACAAGAAAATACCGGTATCGCCCCCGGAAACTCGGAACTGATTATCGACACCGCCTGCGTCACAATGGCCGATATGCTGAAAGAAGCAGGCTACGCTACCGGAGTTGTCGGCAAATGGCATCTCGGACTCGGTCCGAAGGGAGGAACCGACTTCAACGGACGAATTACCCCCAACGCCCAGAGTATCGGCTTCGACTACGAGTTTGTGATTCCGGCAACCGTAGACCGTGTCCCCTGCGTATTCGTAGAGAACGGGCACGTGGCAGGGCTCGACCCGAACGACCCGATTACCGTGAACTATGACCACAAAGTAGGCAACTGGCCTACGGGAGAAGAAAATCCGGAACTCGTGAAATTAAAGCCCAGTCAGGGACATAACAACACGATTATCAACGGTATCCCCCGCATCGGCTGGATGACCGGAGGCAAGTCCGCCCTTTGGAAAGACGAGGACATCGCCGACATCATCACCGATAAAGCAAAGAACTTCATCGCTTCCCACAAAGAAGAACCTTTCTTCTTATATATGGGTACACAAGACGTACACGTACCGCGTGTACCACATCCCCGCTTTGCCGGAAAGAGCGGTCTGGGAACCCGTGGCGACGTGATCCTGCAACTCGACTGGACAATCGGAGAAATCATGAACACCCTCGACAGCCTCCAGCTGACGGACAATACCATCTTTATATTCACCAGCGACAACGGTCCCGTCATCGACGACGGTTATCAGGACCAAGCTTTCGAGCTGCTCAACGGACATACCCCAATGGGCATTTACAGAGGTGGAAAGTACAGCGCCTACGAAGCCGGAACCCGCATTCCGTTTATCCTCCGCTGGCCTGCCAAAGTGAAACCGAACAAGCAGCAGGCTCTCTTCTCACAGATAGACGTGTACGCATCGCTTGCCGCCCTACTGAAACAACCGCTGCCGAAAGGTGCGGCTCCTGACAGTCAGGAACATCTGAACACTCTTTTGGGAAAAGACGACGCCAACCGTGAATACATCGTACAGCAAAATCTCAATAATACGCTCGCCATCGTGAAAGGACAATGGAAGTACATCGAACCGAGTGACGCACCCGCCATCGAATACTGGACAAGAATGGAACTTGGCAACGACAGGCAACCCCAACTGTACGATTTATCCTCCGATCCATCGGAGAAAAACAATGTGGCGAAACTGCATCCGGAGGCCGTCAGAAAGCTGTCTGAGCTACTTAAATCGGTAAAAACAAGATAACTTATGAGAATAGCAGATTTGTATTATTTTGTATCAATCTTGAATAATTCTATCCATATGAGAACAATCAATGCGTATATCTTTGCCATCGTAAACTCAACAAAATCACTTAATTTTTAATATATGAAAAAACATCTATCCAACCAGACTAGAAAAAGGATGTTCTCTATGATAGGGATACTCCTGCTTTCTGTTCCATTTGTGCTTGCACAGGTACTTGTCAAAGGTACTGTGAAGGATAACTTAGGAGAAGGTGTTCCCGGAGCCAGTGTTCAGGTAAAAGGCACTTCGCAGGGAACGATCACCGACCTTGACGGTAAATTTTCGCTCAACATCCCCCAAAAGAATGCTACTCTGGTCATTTCCTTTATTGGCTATATGACTGTCGAAGTAAAAGCAGACTCGCAGAAGCCGATGGTAATCACCCTGAAAGAAGATACTAAAACATTGGACGAAGTCGTTGTTGTCGGTTATCAGGAAGTGCGTCGCCGCGACCTCACCGGTTCTGTAGCGAAAGCCAATATGACAGATGTGCTCACCGCTCCCGTCGCCTCATTCGATCAGGCCCTCGGAGGACGTATCGCCGGAGTAAACGTGACTTCGGGTGAAGGTATGCCGGGCGGCAACATGAGCATTGTGATTCGTGGTAACAACTCACTGACACAGGAGAACTCACCGCTGTTCGTTATCGACGGCTTCCCGATAGAAGACTCGTCGGCAGCCAGCACACTGAATCCTTCCGATATCGAATCGCTCGATTTCCTGAAAGACGCGTCGGCTACAGCGATCTACGGTGCGCGCGGTGCCAACGGTGTTGTCATCATTACCACCAAGAAAGGTAAAGTAGGACGGGCACAGCTATCTTACGACGGCAGTTTCGGTGTGCAGCATGTCACCCGCACTATTCCGATGATGGATGCTTACGAGTTTGTCAAACTGCAGAATGAAATGTATCCCACCGTAGTGGCCGGTTCGTACCTGATGAACTATGAAGGCAAGCAATGGACACTTGACGACTATCGGAACATCGAACAATATAACTGGCAGGACGAGATATTCAAAACAGCCTGGCAGCAGAATCACACAATCAGACTTGCCGGAGGTACGGAAGGGGTACGTTACAACGCCTCCCTGTCTTACTTCGATCAGGACGGTACACTGATAGAGACCGGTTACAAGCGCATGCAGGGACGTATGAACACCGTAGTCCGCCGCGGCAAACTGAACATGAGCCTGACTACCAACTACTCACGTTCTATCCAGACAGGCAGTACTCCGTCTTCTACTTCCTACAGTGGTATGAACAACCTTTTCTATAGCGTATGGGGTTACCGTCCGGTGACTTCTCCCGACACTCCGCTCAGCTTCCTGATGGACAGCGCAACGGACAACGCCGTAGATTCAAGTAATGACTACCGTTTCAACCCGATCAAATCGCAGAAGAACGAATACCGGAAAAGCTATACCAACAATCTGCAGATGAACGGATTCGCAGAGTACGAAGTACTGAAAGGTCTGAAACTGAAAGTTTCCGCCGGATATACCTACGACTCACGTAAGCAGGATCAGTTCAACAACTCGAATACCCGCTACGGAGGACCGACTTCTACAGATAAGGTGAACGCTCAGGTGACCCGTCAGGAACGTCTGACATGGCTGAATGAAAACACGCTGACTTATCAGACCAACATCAAAAAGAAACACTTCCTCAACGTATTGGGAGGTATCACTTTCCAGAACTCGGACTACGAGATTTATTCATTCCGCACAACGCACATCCCCAACGAGTCACTCGGAATGGCGGGCATGAGCGAAGGACAGGCAGGTACTACCACTTCGGCAAAATCCTCATGGGCGATGTTGTCGTACCTCGGACGCGTGACTTACAACTATATGTCCAAGTATTACGCCACCGCTTCTTTCCGTGCCGACGGTTCTTCCAAGTTCAACAAGGCCAACCGTTACGGATACTTCCCTTCCGCATCACTGGCATGGAGCTTCACAGAAGAAGAGTTCATGAAACCATTGAAAAGCGTACTGTCCAGCGGCAAGATTCGTCTGAGCTGGGGACTCACGGGTAACAACCGTATCGGTGAGTACGATTATTATGCACTGCTGGCCGTATTGAAATCCAGAGTCGGCTCGTATACATCGACAAACTCCCTTCCAAGCGGTGTTTATCCGTTCGACAATGATGCAACCAATGCAGGTGTCGTTCCTACTTCTTTGCCCAACAAAGACCTGAAATGGGAAACAACCGAACAATGGAATGCAGGTCTCGACCTCGGATTCTTCGACGAACGCATCGGAATAACGATGGATATCTACCGGAAGACTACCCGCGACCTGTTGCTGGATGCTTCTCTACCCTACTCTTCGGGTTATTACAGCGCTACGAAGAACATCGGTAAAGTACGCAACGACGGTCTGGAACTCAGTCTGAACACAGTTAACTTCCAGACACGCGCCTTCAAGTGGACGACTAACTTCAACATTTCTTTCAATAAGAACGAAGTACTGGCCCTGTCGGAAAATCAGACAGCCTTGCTGACTGCCGCCCAGTTCGACCAGAACTACAACGGTCAATCCAGCTACATCGCCAAAATCGGTCTGCCGATGGGACTGATGTACGGCTACGTTTACGAAGGCACATACAAGTATGACGACTTCAACAAATCGGGTAATTCATACAGCCTGAAGCCGGGAGTAGCCCACTACTCTACTGAGACCAACACTCAGCCGGGTATGCCCAAATACGCCGACCTTAACGGCGACGGAGTAGTTGACTCCAACGACCGTACGATTATCGGACGCGGACTTCCGATACATACCGGTGGTTTCACCAACAACTTTGAATACAAAGGTATCGATCTGAGCATTTTCTTCCAGTGGTCTTACGGCAACGATATCATGAATGCCAACCGTCTGTTCTTTGAAAGTTCCAACAACAGATCACGCGAACTGAACCAGTTCGCCAGCTATGCCAACCGTTGGACAGCCGACAACCCGACCAGTGATATTCCCGCGGCTACCAACTCCTCTTCCAACCGTGTCATTTCTTCACGCATCATCGAGGACGGTTCGTACCTCCGCCTGAAGAATGTGACCATAGGCTATACCTTCCCCTCCAAGCTGGTGAAGAAATGGAAAATAGACAAAGCGCGTGTCTATGTTGCCGCACAAAACCTGTGGACATGCACCGGCTATTCCGGTTATGACCCGGAAGTATCTGTACGCAACAGCGCACTGACTCCCGGCCTGGACTACTCTTCCTATCCGAGAGCATACTCTGTCAGCTTTGGTGTAAGTCTGGGATTCTAAATGGATAAGATAGTAACAGTTAGAAAAAAGAATTCGATTATGAAAGCATTAAAAATAACAATCATAGCTCTATTGGCAGGTTTCAGCATGGCATCCTGTGACTTTCTGGACAAAGAACCTACCAAACTGACGCCGGAGAACTACTTCAACACCCCCGCTGAAGCCAACTCATTCCTGACAGGCGTCTATGCCATACTGTCGCAACCCACTTTCTACGGCGGTGACTATATGTATCTCGTAGCCGGTGACGACTTATCCCACTACGGAGGCAGCGGACGCGGTCCTGCCTCTACCGGACTGATCTGTAACAATGCCACTACCAGTGACAATGCCGTGACTGCCTTCTGGTATGCCCTCTATTCAGGTATCAACCGTGCCAACATGTTCCTCGAAAACATCGACAAAGTAACCGGTTTCGACTCAGGCGTCAAAGAGCAATACATCGCCGAAGCCCGTTTCCTGCGTGCATTCTACTATTTCAACCTGGTGGAGTGCTGGGGAGATGTTCCTTTCAAAACGGTTTCTACGCAAAGCGTTACCAACCTAAACATCCCGCGTACAGACAAACAGGAAATCTACGACTTCATCGTCTCCGAAATGGCGGATGCGGCTGAGACCGGTCTGAAGTCAGCAGCCGACCTTGCTTATAAGCCGGGACGTATCTCCCAGTCTACCGCATGGGGCATACTGGCACGTGTCTATCTGTTCCGTGCAGGCGAGCACTACCGCGAAGACCGCAATGCCACACAGGCCGAGAAGAAGGACTATTTCGAAAGAGCCAGCTTCTACGCCCAGAAAGTAATGACTGCCGGACACAAACTGGCTGCCAACTACTGGGACCCTTTCATCGATATGTGTTCCGACAAGTATAATACCACTGCCAACGAAAGTATCTGGGAAGCCGAATTCGCCGGCAACAACATTTCGGATACGCAGGCGGAAGGCCGTATCGGTAACATCATCGGACTTGCCGGCCCCGATATGTCTTCCAAAAGCGACGTGGTAGGATCAAAAGACCCCGGATATGCTTATGCCTTCATCTACAGCACTCCGAAACTGTACAACCTTTATGTGAACAACGGTGACACCAAGCGTTTCAACTGGAGCATCGCACCGTTTGAATACAAAGAAGCCGGAGGTAAGAATACAGGGGTAACCCATCGTGAATTTGAGCAGGGCAAACTTGCTGAAGTAATGTCTCAATACGGTCAGGAACGCGGAACTTACCAGTACGCAGGTGACACAGAAAAGACCACAGCCACCAAGAACTACAGCCGTATGTGCGGCAAGTACCGCCGTGAATACGAAGCGGACAAGAAAGACAAGAACTATACGGCTATCAACTTCCCCATCCTGCGCTATGCAGACGTACTGCTGATGATCGCAGAAGCGGAAAACGAAGCGAATGACGGTCCTACCGCACTGGCTTACCAATGTCTGAAGGAAGTAAGAGACCGCGCTGGTCTGAGCGAGCTTTCCGACATGACGCAGGCAGAATTCCGCCAGACCGTAAAAGATGAACGTGCCATGGAACTTTGTTTCGAATACACCCGCCGTTTCGACCTGATCCGCTGGGGTGAGTATGTAAAGAACATGAGAGCACTGGTGACCGAAGCACAATCCGGTAATAACTGGACGCAGGGACCGACCAACGTATATACATACTTCAATATCTCCAGCACATACAACTACTTCCCGATTCCGGATGCGGAAATGAGTGTGAACAAAGATATCACACAGAACAATCCGGGTTGGTAATCAAAGTATTCATCCATAAAAGCATCATAGATTATGAAAACATATAAACTCATAGCCATCTGTATAGCGAGCCTCTTCTTCGGGGCTTGCAGCGACGGGCTGGACGAAGCGGTAGGCTTGCACGTAAAAGTAGCAACCAACGAAAATGTAAGTTTCGACGGACAGATCATTACTGCCAAGAAGGGCACTCCGATAGAGTTCATCCTTTCGGGCGATCCGGATTTCCTGACCTTCTTCAGTGGAGAAGCAGGCAGCAAATACGAGTATCGCGAACGCGAAACGGTTGATCCTTCACAGATCAAGTCGTCCACACTGAACTTCTCTATCTGGTTCCAGTATGGAAACCCAAGCACGACATTAGAGAAACACGTGTATATATCCGACGAATTCACCGGATTATACAAGGATAATTTCGAAGCCGACTCTTTGCTTGTAGAGCAATTCGAGAAGGACGGTAAATGGAAAGAACTGGTTCCACAATCCTCCTTCCCCACAGCGGCGGTAGGTAATGCTGATCTTGCCACTCCATACAGTTTCGATATGAAAGAGTACATGGGCAAACGAATTGCCATCGCCATTTGCTACCGGGGTATTGACAATACCGTAGCACAGTCAAAGATGTACTTTGAGCAGATGCGCATCAACAATGTGATGACCAGCGGACAGGAAACTGAATATTCTGCCGGTTCTTTCGGTTTCACTCCGGTCAACATGAAGAACAAATGGAACCTGAAAGATCAGACAGGCATGACCAATGACCGTGAATACGGAACGGTTACAAACAACACATCCGGTATCTGGAACCTGACAGGTGTAGGCGGTGGCTCCTTCTTCATCCATAGTACCAATGCAAATGATCCGCTGAAATACAGCTGGCTGGTCTCTGACCTGATCACCGTCAACTCTTGCAGCCCCGATCAGGGAACAAAGGTGAAGGATATCACTCAGAGTCTGAGCTCCTATACATATACGTACAACGAGATTGGTATTTACAACGTAACGTTCCTCGCCAGAAATGCCAATATCGACCACTCATCTACTACTACCTACCACATGGTTGTGAACGTAGTAGAATAACAATCAACGAATAAAATAATAACTAATACATTATATCTATGAATTACTTTAAATCAATCATGTTAACCGCATTTGCGCTGTTTGCATTGGCAGCGTGCGATACAGACGACTTGAGAGACGATGTTGACAATCTGAAAGACCGTGTAGCGTCTCTGGAAGCACAAGTCAGTCTATTGAACGATAACATGACAGCTATCAAGCGATTGCTTGAAGGTGGTCAGACTATTACAGAAGTGACAAATACAGACGGTACATATAAACTGAAACTGAGCAACGGAGAAACCATCTCACTGACACAAGGCTCAAAGGGAGAAGTGGCTTATCCTGAAATTACCGTCAATGACGAAGGCCAATGGGTAGTGAACGGTGAAGTGCTGATGCAGAACGGTACACCTGTTCAGGCTGTAGGAACTCCCGGTAAAGACGGTATAGCTCCCAAGTTCCGGATTACGGACGAAGGAAGCTTCTGGCAGGTGAGCTATGATAACGGAGCGAACTGGGAAGATGTACTCGATACAGACGGACAAAAGGTATCCGCTGTCAGCGATGGTTCCGGAGGAAGCAGTGCAGACTCTTTCTTTGAGGAAGTATATGTAGACTCAACCGGAGAATTCTTCGTGATCAAACTGAAAGGACAGACGGAAGCCATCTCTATACCTATCGTGAAAGACCTGTTGTGCGAAATCACCGAACCGGAAACCGGAATGAAGAACGGATACTGGGAAATCGGCTATGGCAAGACTGCTACTACGACTGTGAAAGTGAAAGGTGAAAACGTCATCGTTACTGCTCCCGCCGGCTGGGTGGCTACCGTAAGCGAAGCGGATGAAAGCACTAATGTAGCTACATTGAGCATCACAGCTCCGGCAAGTGCCGTTGCCAATACACGTGCAACAGCGGACAATGGAGCGGACGTAACCGTGCAAGTGAATAAGGGTGCCAGCTGGGCAGTTGCCAAGATTCAGGTGAAGGCTGTAGAGGTGGTTGACAGCTACTATGCCGTATACAATGCAGGAGGAAATATTACGATCAATGGTATTGAAGTAAACCAAACTAAATTCCCGGATGCAACTTATATTGAATCCAATCAGGCAGTGACCAAAGAAGGAATTTACTTTATCAAGGAAGGAGTCACAATAAATTATACAGGTACAGGCAGTGTCCAAAACCTGATCTTCATTGGCGACAACTCACAGAAAAGCAGCACAGTCAATGTTGATGTTCAAATCAAACTGGTACAGACTTCAGGTGAAGGACATTTCTTATGCAAGAACATCGCATTAGTAGGAACCAGTACCTTGAACAATCAGATATTCACATATAATACAGATAATAATCCGTTTAAATATGTAGCTTTTGACCAATGTCAGATAACTCCTTCCGCAGGGAAACACATCCTGTACTTGAGTTCCAACACCCGTAGCATAGAAAACTTCAGTATGGAAAATTCTACCTTCAAATCTGAATCAGCCAATCAGAAGTATATCATCAGCCTCGGAGCGAGCACTAGTCAGGACTACAAGAATATTGTATTCAAAAACAATGTATTCTATTGTCCTGAAGGAAAGGTCAATCAGTTTGGCCTATTTGTCGGAAGTAAAGCCGGTATAGCTAACTGTGTACTTGAAAACAACACATTTGTCAATTTGGAAACTGCAACAACGGGAATGGTATATGTAGATAAGCTGGCTGACATTTCTGTAAAGAACAATATCTTCTGGACAAATACAGCAGGAGCAAATGCCTGCATTATTTTCCGCCCTGTTACAACATCCCCTTCCGGAACGACTTGTGTAAACAACATTGTTTATAAGACAATGACATTCAACTGGCAGATGTTCTATGGAGGTAAAGCTCCATTTGAAAGCATGGAGCAACTTAATATACTAGAAGCCAATCCGTTCGACGGCGGCACCTTCGACCTCGCCAACGGTATTTTCGTTCCGAATGCAGAATATGCCGAATACGGTGCAACCAACTAATATTGACTAACGTATGAAAAAAGTAATATCAATCATATGTATCACCCTCCTCGTCGCACTTTACTCGTGCGACGAACGGGATGATCTACGCTCCGACATTGACGACCTGACAGAACGGGTGGCCAACCTGGAAGCGAGCATAGAACAGATGAACTCGGACATCAGCAACTATCAGCAGATGGTTGAAGGGAAAATTCTGGTGGTGGGGTACAGTAAAGATGAGCAGGACAACTATACCATCGAACTGAGCAACGGCGAAACCGTAACCATATACAGCGGCAAAGTAGACATGAACGACATGCCTTTGTTCAGCGTCAACGCATCAGGCCACTGGGCGTATACCATCAACGGCATGACCACCGAGCTGCTTGTAAACGACAAACCGGTAAGCGCCATCCCCGAAACAGGAACAGCAGGGGTAACTCCGAAGCTGAAAGTAGATGCAAACGGCTTCTGGCTGATTTCTGTCGATAACGGAAGCACCTGGAACAAACTGGGCAACAACCAGATCGCCGACGGAACGCAAGCCGTTGCCAACGCAAGCTCGCTGTTCAGCAATGTAACCATTGACGAAGCTACCGGACAGATCACCTTTACCATACGTGCCGACAACAGCCAGGTGAAGGTTCCTATCTACGGAAAAGACTTCTACCTGACCATCGAATACGAAGGTACAGCCACTTTCGGTCTGGGACAAAAGCAGGAATTCGTGGTAGAACAAGCCAACGTGGAAACAGCCACCATCGAAAACCAGACATGGGGCGTGAAACTGACAGAAAACAAACTGATTGTCACCGCACCTAAAACGAATGTACAAGGAAAAGTATACGAGGAACAGATTTACATCAAGATATTCTCGAAAGAAGGCTACTGCCGGGTAGTGAAGCTTCCGGTGAAACTGCTGACTACGGAAATAGATGCCAGCTCGGCTTTAGCCTGGCAACGCTTCAAACAGGGAGAAAACAATGTGCTGCTCGACTATTCGTATGCCGGATATAATCATGGAGAAAGTGCGCCGCAAGGCGCATTTTCTTTAGGATACCAAGTGATCAACGTAAAGGAACGCATGACTTCCAAAAACATGACTGCCCGCGAAGCGCTGATCAACATCCTGCAGGAGAATAACATGACGAAAGTGAACGGAACCAACAAGATGAATGCCAACGCGAAGATTGTGATCTACTTCCCCGCAGGAGACTACGTTCTTCACAACGACGACGACAATACGCGCGACGAAAGCAAGCAGAAAGATGCCGTAGACTCGAAAAACAACAATGTCAGCAACGGCATTGAAATCTATGGCGGTAACTTTGTAATCAAAGGTGACGGTCCCGACAAAACACGGCTGATTATGGAGACACCTCATCTGCCGACAAGCATCAGCAACCTCAGTTCATCGCCTGTTCTGCTGGCAATCAAGCACACGAACGGTCCGAACAACGCCGGCAACTCTCCCCAACTTGCTTCCGTCACCGAGAATGCACAACGCGGAGACTTCACCGTAAAAGTCAGCGGGACCACCGGGATTTCTTCCGGCCAGTGGGTGCAGTTACGTCTGCGCAGCGGAGACAGGGAGTTGGTGAAAAAAGAGATCGGCCCGATTGCCCTCAATGAGAACTGGGCGATAGCGAAAGCCCCTATCTCCATCAACCAGAACGCTGACGACCAGTACGGAGTCAAAATCACCGAGTTCCATCAAGTGAAATCCGCCGCAAACGGCAAGATCACTTTCTACGAACCGATCATGCACGATATCGACATCAAGTATAACGATACCGAAGGATGGGAAATCCGCACATACAAGTACCTGGAAAATGTCGGTGTAGAAGACCTCAGCTTTGTAGGAAATGCATTGGACGGCTACGCCCACCACGGAGAAGGCCATGCCGAACAAGCTAAGGTAGGCTGGCAATACGACGGAGCCTACAAACCGTTGCTCTTACAACGTGTAGTCAATTCATGGGTACGCAACGTCCACTTTGAGAGTGTCAGCGAAGCGCTTACGTTTGCCGAATCTGCCAACAGCTCGGCTTACAACATCCGCATCAGTGGAAAACGCGGACATTCAGCCGTACGCTCGCAAGGTTCCTCACGTGTCTTTATCGGTAAAGTCCGCGATGAAAGCGCAGGAAATGACGTATACGGCAAGAGTTGCCAAGGACAGTTCCACGGCTGCGGCGTATCGAAGCCAAGTGTAGGAACCGTATTATGGAACGTAACCTGGGGCAATGACGCCTGCTTCGAATCCCATGCCACACAGCCTCGTGCTACGCTGATAGACAACTGTCGGGGAGGCCTTGTGTACTACCGTGCGGGAGGTGATGAAAACGAAGCCCCCAATCATCTGAGCGACCTCACCCTGTGGAACCTGAACGTGACCGGAACGGACTCTCATGCCTCCAACTTCGAATGGTGGAGCGACAGCGACAAATGGTGGAAGATTTTCCCGCCTATCGTAGTCGGTGTACACGGTACGAAGGTACAATTCGCAGGTACGGACCGGCAACAGGTCACCTATGAAGAGAGTACCGGTGCAAAGGTATCCCCCGAATCTTTGTACGAGGCACAATTGCGTGAACGTCTGGGCTACGTGCCCGGATGGCTGAATGCACTTAAATAAAAAGCATCCCCACACACACGATTTTTCTAACCTTTCGTTAAAAACGTATATGAAAATCAGACTTTAATCAATTTAACACCCAAAAGAGAGGGGCCGTGAGGTTCCTCTCTTTTACTTTTCTGTATCTTTGCAGCAAAATAAAAGATATGCAAGATACATTACCTATTCATTTTGCTCCGCTGCAAGGTTACACCGAAGCATTTTACCGCAACGCACACGCTAAGTATTTCGGCGGCGTAGACACTTATTATACTCCGTTCGTACGACTGGAAAGAGGAGATCCCCGTCGCAGAGATGTCCGGGGAATCGAACCTGAGGAGAATAAGGTCCCCCACCTGATACCTCAGCTGATAGCCTCATCGGCAGAGAAAGCAGAAGTGATTTTATCCCTTTTCATCGAGAAAGGATACCGGGAAGCAGACATAAACTTAGGCTGTCCGTTCCCTCTTCTGGCGAGACGCCACAATGGCTCCGGCATCCTTCCTTATCCCGAAGAGGTGAAAGCATTGCTCAGCATTGTCACCCGATATCCGCAAATCAGCTTCTCCGTCAAAATGAGACTGGGATGGGAACAGCCGGACGAATGCCTGGCTCTGGCTCCTATATTGAACGACCTGCCTTTGCGCCAAATCACCATGCATCCCCGTCTGGGCAAACAAGGATACAAAGGAGAAGTAGACTTGGAAGGCTTCTCAGCTTTCCGGGAGGTCTGCCGGCTTCCGCTTGTCTACAATGGTGATATTCATCTTGTGAAAGACATCCAACGCATCAGCAAGCAATTCCCTTCACTGGCGGGAATCATGATAGGACGGGGACTGCTGGCAAATCCGGCCTTAGCTTTGGAATACAAAGAAAACCGTACGCTCGCGCCCGATGAAATAAGGAAAAGACTGAAATCCATGCACAGAGACGTGTTCGACGATTACGACATACTATTGACAGGAGGAAACGGACAGTTGCTGAACAAAATGAAAGCCTTTTGGGAATATATGGAACCCCTAGTCGACAGGAAGATATTAAAAGCAATCCACAAAAGCACAGGCATCAGCAAATATTATCAGGCTACCGAAGCCTTTTTTAATCAACGATAGGCTGACCGATTTTGAGTTAATGATTTGCTAACCGTTCTCATTAATGGAAAGTATTCTGAATAAAGCATCTATTCTTCAATATTTCACTGTACCTTTGAAAACTTGAAACCAAATGATACAAATATGGCGAAGATTAAAGTGCAGAATACGGAGATTACGGTCGTTGCATATAACGACAACGATTATATTTCACTAACTGATATGGCTCGCAGTCAGATGCAAGAGCATATCATTTTTCGATGGCTTAGTTTGAAAAGTACCCTTGAGTATATCGGGGAATGGGAAATGTTGTACAATCCAAGTTTTAATTGTACCGAATTCGGTACAATTAAAAATATGGCATGAACAGAACCCCGAACTGAAAGGCAACATTCGTGACTATGCCTCTATCAATGAACTGATTTGTCTTTCTAACATGGAGAACTTAAATGCCGTGTTTATTGACCAAGGTATTCCACAAGGTGAGCGACTCATAAAGTTAAACCAAATAGCTATTCAGCAAATGCGTATATTGGAGGATGATGGGAAGAGAAAATTGTTAAAGTAGAATTGACTTTCAGTCCAAATCATTTAGTGCCATTCCTCTCTTTTTTATTCGTTTATTCCATCGTTTTTATATAATTTTGCGCCCGTTTATTAACAAGCACATTATGAAAAAATACATTCTATTATCTCTCAGCTTGATTACACTATCAAGCAGTTTCGCACAATTGAAGGATTTTAAATTCAAATTCTACGGACAGATTCGTACGGACTTCTACTATAACAGCCGTGCCAACGAGGAAACGGTAGACGGGTTGTTCTACATGTACCCCAAAGATGAAATGCTCGACGGCAATGGCGAAGACCTGAACGCTACATCGAACAGCAACTTCTATACATTATACTCCCGTCTGGGGCTGGACGTGGCAGGACCGAAGCTGGGAACAGCCAAGACTTCCGCCAAAGTGGAAGTGGATTTCCGTGGTTCGGGAACCTCCTATTCTACCATACGCCTCCGTCATGCTTACTTTAATCTGGACTGGGGAAAGTCGGCTGTACTGGTAGGTCAGACGTGGCATCCGTTGTTCGGCGATGTTTCTCCTCAGATACTTAATCTTTCCGTAGGAGCACCGTTCCAGCCATTCAGCCGTGCACCGCAGATTCGTTATCGCTTCACAGATAAGAAGTTCCAGTTAACCGGAGCATTGGTATGGCAGTCTCAATATCTGTCGCAGGGACCTGCCGGAAAAAGTCAGGAATATATAAAGAAGAGCAATATTCCAGAGATTTATATCGGAGCTGATTATAAAAATGGAGGCTTACTGGCTGGTGTCGGCATTGAAATGATTTCATTGAAGCCACGTACACAATCCTCGTGGGAAGATCCTACGTATGATCCGGGCACCAATAGTACCATACTTACCACACGTATCTGCAAAGTAGACGAACGTATCACCACCTTGTCTTATGAGGCTCATGTAAAATACACGAATAAGAATTGGTTTATCGGAGCCAAAAGCGTACTAGGTTCCAACCTGACGCAAGCATCCGGCTTGGGAGGATTCGGAATCAAGCACATAGACAACAAGACAAAAGAGCAGGAATACACTCCGATACGCTTCTCCAGCTCCTGGCTGAATGTAGTTTACGGACAGAAATGGAAACCGGGAATCTTTGTAGGATACGCCAAAAACTTAGGTACAAGCGACGAATTAGTCTCCGACCAACTCTATGGAACAGGAACCAACCTTGACAAACTGATCACTGCCGGAGCTGAACTGACCTACAATGTTCCTCACTGGAAGTTCGGAGTTGAATATACATTAAGTTCGGCATGGTACGGAAAGCTGGACAAATCGGAGGGCAAGATCATAGATACTCATTCTGTTAGCAATAACCGTATCGTAGCAGTCGCTATGTTCATGTTCTAAGTTACAGTAAATCATTCAACTGAAACTATATATTCAATTCCCATATTGTCGAGGGTGTGTCAGAGTCCAGTTAGTATTGACACACCTTCTTTATAATTGTAATATACCCCTTTCTTTGAATCAATCCGAAAACCCAGTTATCAGTTTGTTTCTTTCTGTACGGAAATGAACTAAATTATAAATTGAGGATTAGGCACGGATTACACGGATTAACACGGTTGTTTTACGTAATCATAGCACTAAAACCGTGTTAATCCGTGTAATCCGTGCCTAAATATATTCTTTTCCGTACAGTATGGGGTTCAAACCAGGTTTTCGGACTACCCTCAGACGTTTAAAACTTTTAGTTTCATTGCTTGAAACTAAAGGTTTCAAGGCATGAAACTAAAAGTTTCGTCCCATGAAACCAATCGGAGAAGTACTCGATTAGGCTGACTTGACCACCCGATTGGATTGACTTGACCACATCAATTGTTGCAATTGACCTGTTCGTTCGAAAAGCATTACCTCATTTATCAGTCAATAATGGATGACCTCTCAGCTATTAACACCTGATTTCTCAATTATTAATAACTGACGTGTCAACTGTTAACAGCTGACACATCAGACATTAACATCCTATAAATCAATTAATAACATTAGAAAAACAATATATAATACGATATAGCGGAGTGAGAGCAACCACTTGCCCTCATACTTGCCACCACACTTGCTACCATATCTGTAACCACGATGGATAAAGCGATACAGGGAGAAAATGAGAGCATGGGAGCAAAACTCATGTTTAATTCACAGGAGGCTGAGTCCTAGCTAAGCCTAACCTGAGTTTCCTTTTCAACCACCGGAGAGATCTTACAAAGAAAGATACCCGATCTGTAGACTTCATTGTTGTTATTGCCTTGGATTCCTCCATCAGTCTTTTCAGCTCCATCCACATTTTCTCCTGTAGTTCTTTCTTTATTTCCTCTCTTATAGCCCATTCCTTCTCGAGCGTCATTACCGCCTCGCTTTCTGCTCTCACTTCATTTTGAAGCGTATCGAGCTGCTCACGCAATTCCTTGTTTTCCTGCTGCAACTGTTGCAACAATAGGTCATAGCTTCGCAACCTCTCTTTTAGCGAATTACGTTCCAGCATCAACTGAAGATTGACGGATTCTTTGGCAGTGAATGCCCCGTGTTTTATCCGACTATTCAGATCACATACCACAGAACGGAACTCACGCACAGCTTCTTCCGGTGTCATATTATGGGCGGCAGCCAGTTTTTCCAGCCGGTGCCCTTTTACGATGGAGCAGAAGATGGCACGCCTTCTATCATCAGCAATCAACAATGCCATCGCCTTTATCACTACCGGATACAGGTTGAAACATTCGCTCTGCAAACGAATGTAAAGTTCCGCTTCCTCGTATTGGAGCATCTCTTTCCGGATAGCTTCATCCTTGTTTCGGATAAGCATTTCAAGATTCTTTTTCTTTTGTGCCATCACCTCTTCTAAGTCCATATCGCTTTCGTTGTTTTGGTTGTCTTTCAGAAAAACAACTAGGCGTCCATGCACTCTCCCTAAAAAAAGATGTGGGGTTTGGGGTAAAAAAGAGAAAGGCATGGACGCTGTTGTCATCTCACTATCTGAGTAGAGGCGTTGGCTAACCCTTCAAGACTAGTGATAAACAACAGACATCCATGCCAATCCTATATATAGGAATGCTATATAACAATCGGCATGGAATATCTGTTGCATCACTTCCTCTTGAATTTAAGTAGCCAACTTTTCTACTCAGGGAAGTAATACGTATATTCCTATAAGTATTAAAACACCTTTCCCCTACATTCACGTCACGCTGACGGAGGAGAAAGGTGTATGCAAAGATATGTATTAATTCCGAAATCTCAACGAGAAGGCAGAAGTTCTTTTACCGGAAAGGAAGAAATTATTTCTCCAGTTCTACCTCATAGCTGGCTCCATCCTTACAGAGAAAGCGGAGCACCGTTTGTTTCTTATCCTTTGACAGCACTTTACAGAAAGGAGTTTCCACTACATTCCACATGCCTTTCAAAGTTACCGTCACAGGAATCTCACCGCTTTCATTACCAATCCACGGACGGGAATAGATACTGCGTTCGATACGTTTTCCGTCTTTATCGAAAGCCTCATCACTCGGCCCCCGATACAAAGCCAAATCCGGTTGAGCTATAGTCAATAAAACTTTATCAGCAGATTCCTTGCGAACCATTGCCAGACAGGAAGTATCCGTACGCTGCAACAATCCACCGGGAAGCACTGACCGGGGAGTTTCGAAAAGCACATAGGAAGTTATTCCGTCAGAGGGCGATTCTATGATATGCGCATTACGGTCTCGCTGCAATACACTGTAAGCGGGCTTCTTTGCAAAGGCAGTCATCGTCTTCCGGTCGGTTCCCGGCAGAATCGCATATTCGTAACTTCCCGCTTTCGGGGCTTTCCCATGATCGATAATCAATGATACCCAGTCTCCTTTCGTTTCTTTGCCCGTATCTTGCATCCGGGAATATTGAGGAAAGTTCTTCTCGAATCTTGCAGCAACCGGCACATAATACCCGGTACCCAGATGATCCATCCAGACTTTTCCCCCACCCGCTTCCTTCTTCCAATAGTCATGCGCCGCTTGATCTGTCACCGCCAGTTGGAAAATGGTGGTTTCCGTAGGATACTCCGTATGGGAGTTCTCGATATCCGATCCCAGACAAACAATCATTCCACCGATGAAATGGAAGGATTTTCGCGCACGATGCGTTCCGTTATACTTATCATGCTCGTGCAGTTTCATTCCGAAGTTGCCGTTCATCTTCTGTTGTGACAAACCGCCGGCAAATGCTTCATCCGAATAAAGCATCTCTTCCATTCCGGAGAAAGTGTCTACATTCAGAACGTTGGCCTTGAGCAGATCCAGCGGCAGATGGATGGAAGTCACTCCCGGAATACGGTTCCAGTCGAAACCTTCCTGCTGCCATCCGCTGGTGGCGGGAGTCACTGTTTGTCCCGGAGGAGCTGTCAGAATCTGGAGGCTTCCGTGTGCCAGATAGCGTCCATAGAGATTATGTCCCAGATAATGTTCGGCTGCCCAAAGATACCGCGAATGTCCGCGTGCCACAGCCGACCAGTTTCCGCGCCGTTGTACGGACACACAGCCATAGCCCAGCGACAGGTTCCCTTGCGGGTCGGGTTCTGCACGAAAGCCATTTCTGACCAATCGTTCGGCAATCCTGCGTTCCTGTGCGTTCGATACTTTCGGCATATACTCCGGTTCCTGCTCCGCAACCGAAGAATCGGAAGACACGAGGCGCAGGTAGGCAGATGCCATCTCTTTATCAAAATCGTCCTTTCCATCGGGAGTTCCGGCTACTGCCATCAAGGCATAGTGCATAGGAACCAGCTTTCCCTTCCCGTCGGGATGACGGCCTGACATGGATAAGGGGAAATTCAGTTTATTACAATAGAAACGCATGGCAAGCAGGACGTTCTTTACCGTCCGATGTGCCAATTCGGAGACAGCAAGGCTTGTCCGGCTGAAAAGATAAATCATATTGGTCGCCCCGTCCAGTCCGCCAACAGCATAAGCGGGATAGTTATTGCGGTGATGAAAAGCTCCTCCGTCTGCTTTGAAGGAACCGGAAAGCCCCGGTGCGGGACGACAGCCGTAGTCAATCCATCGGGAGAAGGATTTCAGATATTGCAGTTTCTCGGGGGTGTCTTCCATCATCAGAATGCTCGCAATGCGACCGGTCGTTTGTGTATTGAAGGAGTCCATGTCGATGCCGTTACCTTCCGGCTTGGGATATACCTCATTGGTGATAGCATACCAGCGCAACGTCCGTTCCGCTTCAAGCAGCTTTCCTTCGTCACGCAGTACATCTTTCATCAGGAAGTAAGCCGGATAAAGTCCGCGCACGCTATATCCGTAATGGTGGATATTGCCCCAGCAACTGCCGTAAGCCACTCCCTGATCGGTGATATGGTCATACATCGCCATAAATTTCCGCTTCATTTCCTCACGGGTCGGAGAATCCGCCTCACTGTTATGGTAAGCTACCGCAATCCGTTTCATCAAATCAAAATAAGCACGCATCTCGATTCCCATCTTGGTCAGCATATCTTTGTCCCAGTCCGGAATCATCCGCTCGTAGGCTTCGGACGCACGCACCATGAAAACGGGCACTCCGGTAACTTGCCCGTCCTTATAGGTAATCCGGTAGAGATCATATTTCTTACGGATGGCTTCCACTTCCTTCTCCGTAATCTTCCCTTTGGTATAGATCATATCACGGAAACGCCGTTCCAGCAGACGCATTTCCTGCCGTTGGCTGTCGCTTACGGGCGTCAGTTCGATGTCCGGTTTCAGCAGGGAGTGTTTGTAAAGCACCAGCCAGTGATTGGTGGTGCCGGCATTGACAAACGGCACTTGCAGGTCCGCCGTCTGCTGGCGGGCATCTACCTTTGTCGCAGTGATCAGATGATCGATGAAAAGGCGCCCTTTTGCATTGGGAGCCACGATACGGAGCCCGTTCATTCCCTCTTCCGGCGTCCCTTGCATATCGCGTTCATAGCAGACCCATGCCGCACGCCATCCTTTGAAATTGATGCCGAAAGGAAAAGAGGTACACTTTCTGCCGTCTTTCAGAAACTCAAACTCGATAGCAGCATCCTGAGGCTGTTCATTGTATATCCATACGATGAAAGCGGAAAGATACAGGTCCTTCCCTGTCGGGTCTTTCTTTTCGAACTTCAGGTCTTTCCTGAGTTCCAATACGCCGTTCGGTTCAAAGGTCCATTCCAGCGAATATTTTCCGTCTTTATAATGTGCACCGGATCTGTTCAACTGCGACCGCACACCTGTCACACAGGCAGGCAGCTGCGGCTCTTCAAAAGAGAACATCCGCTCGTCCGTAACTATCTGCGCATGGAGGAATGCCGGACTGAGAAAAGACAATATCAACAAAGTCACTGACTGGGTAAGGAATTGCTTCATCATTCAGGGTATTAGTTTAAAGATCGTTTATTTCCGGGTACAAAGAAACCCCTCTTTCCGGAAAAAGAGGGGTTCAAATCGTACAAAATACCTCAAATTATGTATTCAGGAAAAAAAAGATACCCTGTCTTCTCCTAAGGATGCAATTCTTTAAAGGCAGCATTTTCTTCCTGCACATGCTGAATCGTTTGTTTCAGTTCTGCAATCGGCAGGTCGTATCCGTACCAGCCCGTATAGCAGTCCACCACATACCACTTTCCATCCGGCAGCAACTCGAACTCAACACGCAAATCAACCTCCGATTCCTCGTATCCTGCCTCAAACACTTTATGTGCCGGCTCGTTCAATGTAAACTTGGATACATAAACACCGCCCTCTTCTTGTGTGATACGTTCTTCCCTCAAGGTCTCACTATCCAGCAGCGGCCACTTCTCCTTAGTAAAAGGGAATGTCTTCTCCGTCTCCCCGTCATCCGCCAGCAAAGTGACCGGAGTCTTCAACGGAAACTTGACACGAGTGTACTGGAACGCTGCACTGGAAGTAAACTTTTCCAGAAACGACTTGAAATCCTCTCCTGCCTGTGCCGCTTCTCTTTCCGCTTTCGCCCTGGAGCTATTGCCACAGGAAATAAATGAAATACCTGCCAGCAACGACATGACCAACAAACAGCATGCAAACTTTTTAGCTCTCATAACACGATATAAATTAAGAGTTTAAAATGACGCTGCAAAGATAATGACAAGTTCAATATCTTGATACGAAACAGAAAGAAAAAAGCGGCTGATGAAACCGACGGTGGTTTCTTCACAGTTAAACATCTATAAATAATAGATGTACCACATATAACGGCCTCAATATTACGATACCTTTACAACCATATTAACTTTAAATAAAAACACACCTATGAAACACCCCCACAGCTTTCTTATGGTAAGCTTATTGCTGTTGTGCTGCACACAGACAATCACCTTCGCCCAATCCACCGCGTCACTAACAATCCCCGAATCACTGAGAGGTTACTGGCAATTTAAAACAGACAATGTATCCGACTGGAATGGTCCGCTTATCGGAGAGAACTTCGTAGAAAATTTCTACACCGTTTTTTATGTCGAACAAATGGAGCAGGAAGCCGACGGAAGTTACTTCTTCCATTTACGCAATCAAAAGGGAGACACGACGGAGTTCCGGATCACTCCCGTATTCAATGACACCGCCATCCTCTGGTACAAAGGCTGGAAAGAACCGAGGAACTGCATCCGCAAGCAAGTCCCCGACCATACGGAACTGCTTACTCCGACCACATTGCCCGACATCCTTTATCGGAAATGGGTGAAAGGACTCACCGGAAAAGTAATCTACGAATTCACCCGGGACGGCAAAATGCTCTATGACGGGAAAACATGGGATATCCTATCCGCCGGATATTTCCTCAATAAAGAATATCGCCTGCTCGCCAAAAGCGGAGAACTCTACAAGCTGGTTTATCTCAGTTTCCCCCTTACAGGTACACTGAAAGTAGCATCCGAGCTACAAAACGAAACAGTAACCCCTATGGCTTCCCACCCCGAAGTATACCCCATCACGGGATGTTGGATCAATAAAGCGACCGGCGACTGGACCATTGGCTTCTTCGAACACTTCGCTGTCTACCAATGTCAATTCTGGGATTACGAGTCGATACGTACTCAAAAAAACAAGACTACCGTCTCCCTGAAAAACGGTACAGAACGATTGACTGTAAAACTGGAACGGGAAGAAGGCAAAGATTCCTGCTCTCTGGCTATCGGAAAAGGAAAATCACAACCTTATTTTCTCTGCAACCATTATTGCATACCCGATTATCCATCTCCCGATCATACACCCTACATCGACAACGGATATCACACGGATAGTGTAACCCTCGTCGGATATCTGCGTAACCTACCTTCCGACAGACCTTTCGAAGTGACGGTGCCCGATATGGTCACTCAAAACGAAGAGAAATATTACACTGATATCGATTCTCTGGGACGATTCATCATCCGCTTTCCCGTATTGAACACCCACAATGTATTTATCGACTGGGGACGTACTACTATCTGTTCGACAGTAGAACCGGGCGAAACTTATTTCCTGTATGTAGACTATAACGAAAGAAAAAGATTCTTTATGGGCGACAAGGCGCGCGCGCTCAACGAGCTGGTGAGTTATGAAGAACTCAGAGAATATATCGATTACGACGAAGGAAAGGAAATGAGCAATTTAGATTATTTGCACAAAACACAGGAAATTACCCGACACAAATCGGAATACCGGGAAAAGATACTTCGGGAACATCCGTTACTCTCCAACAAATACCGTTACTACACAGAGAATCAAATCCGCTATGGCGCAGCATACGGTTTGATGCAACGCCGTTTCTCAGTCGATCGTAATAAACAAGAGCAACTGGAAAAAGGATTTATGGCTTACGTAGACTCCGCCTTTTATCCAAATCCCGTACAGCCGTATACGCTTCTCAGAGACTATTCTTCTTTTATGAGAGACTATACCGGATATATCGACGATATCCTGCCGCCATCCAATCCGAACGTAAATCTGACACCACAGGAATTGGAAAGAATTTATTCTGAATTTGATGCCAAAGGAAAGATTAAATTAACTCAGGAAGAGAAAAATGCACTACGCAATTTCTGTGTATATCAGGATAAGGTTAATGAACTGCAAGCATCCAAGGCAGACTCGCTGGAAGTAATAGCTTACACTGAAAAACTAAAACCAATCATAGAAACAGTGCAGCAACTGGTAAACAAAGATAACCTGCTCACCAATTATGTACAAGAGCAGCTGGCTAAAAATTCCGCCAATCGTAAATTGTCAATCATCGACTCCCTGCAAATGGATACAAACTTAAGAGAGATACTCAAGACCCAATACTATTATGAAATGTTGCAAAACAGGCACAATGAGTTGCCACATACACTTATCGAGCAATATAAGAAGGAAGTTTCCAATCCTTCCCTGCAAGTCTACATACTATCTCAGCAACAGAAATATGAGAAATTATCGAATAAGACGATTGAACATCCTGAAAGCCTGATGCCCAACGAACCTCTGGCGGAAATCACCGATGGAGAACAACTGTTCCGTAAAATCATCGAACCTTATAAGGGGAAAGTGATTTATCTCGACGTATGGGGCACTTGGTGCGGTCCCTGCAAAAACATGATGCAATATGCAAAAGCGAGTAAAAAACTATTTGCCGGAAAAGACGTCATATTCTTGTATCTATGCAATCATTCTTCGGATAAATCATGGAAAAACATCATCAAAGAATATGGTCTGGCAAGCAAAAGTGCGGTCCACTACAATTTGCCCGACCAACAACAAGATGCCATTGAAAAATATCTTGACGTCCACTCTTTCCCAACCTATATGCTGATAGACAAGGAAGGAAACATTGTGAACCGGAAAGCTCCCAGACCTTATATGTCCGATGATCTTCTTAATGCAGTCTATAAGTTATTAGAGAAATAAACTATTCACTTCTTCCGCAAATACTCGTATCCGAAACGGCAATATAAACATTTCCGTTTATCACAATACTCCTTGCGGAGCTGTATCAATGCCTGGCTATCTGCCGCCGAACCGACCGGTAGCCCGGCATCCCTCCACGACCGGATGATATGATTGTCCTCCGCTTTTAGTTCTTCCAGAAAACGTCCGGCACGGTCACACATACGGTCGTCGGATCTATGCAAGCCATACGTATATAAGAAAGGAACAACGGTATTAATCACAATCAGGTTCTGCGACTTCTCTCCCATCTGTTTCTCTCTTTGCGGAGAAGTCCGCCCGAATATATAATGATGATCCCAATAGGCAGAAGCATGCGTGGACAGTAACTGGCGCACTTCCGGCAAAGTCTCCGCCTCCATTATCTGCGAAAAGAGTTTGTCTACTTTCTGATACAGATAAGCCAACTGAGCCAGCCGGATATGAGGAAAGTTTTCCGGACGAAGCCTCAGAAAACGCCATAAACCGGCATCCATTACCTGCGTCATCTCAAACTTACGTTGCAGATAGCGAAACTCCTTACGGAGCCGGAGGCTATATTCGTCCTCCTGCTCCTTCTTCAAAAACGCCTCCTCCAGCAAACCGGCCTGTCCGAAGAAAAAAGCTTCTATCTGAAACAGATCATTCCGATGCTTGTCTATCGCCCGGAACGGAAGCAGTCCTGCCCACGTCTCAAAAGCATCGCCATTCAGCCCGAAACCGAAATTATGGGCAAGAGTGATAAAGAAAGCATCTTCCCAATGATGATTGCACCGTTCCAGCCGGTCGGTAATCTGCTTCGCCTTTTGTTCCAGACGTTCGGTTTGGAGCGCTGTCAGCCAGGAATGAATTGTTAATTTGGATAAGAACCCTATGATGGAATAGCAGGCAGGATATTGATCGGCCCTGCAAAGTTCGTGATAATGGGTTTGTATATTCTCGGGACAAGTCAAGCGCAGCTGGGGAATTGTCTCTCCGTCGGAACGGGTTACTTCGGTATCCGCTTCTTCCACGACGTGCAGAATCACCGAATCGTATGCCTTGTCATTGTTGTGTCCGTGACGGTACCAGTCTGAAGAGTGAGTATGTATTTCTATGTTTCCCACCCACAATGTGCCGTCGATCTTCAGCTTTGCATTAAAAAAGTCGGGACCGGCATCGGAGTTTTGCAGTCCGGAATCGATTACTTCTACCCGTAAGCCTTCAGTGGTTTGCAGTATTTGGAGAGGGAATAATTTATGTTTCCACACATAGTGGAGAAGGTGTTCCATGTTAACAGAAAGTTAATGTGCACTGCAAATGTAATAAAAATCTTATCTTTGCGACTATTATTTTGAATATAAGTCAGAAAACAATGAAAATAGCGTTGATCGGTTATGGAAAAATGGGCAAGGAACTTGAAAAGGCAGCCCTTAGTCGCGGACACGAAATAGTCTGCATTATTGATGTAGATAATCAGGAAGATTTTGAGTCGGAAGCATTCAAGTCCGCCGATGTAGCCATTGAATTTACCAATCCGATGGTAGCCTACAACAATTATATGAAAGCTTTCAAAGCCGGAGTCAAGTTAGTATCGGGCAGCACAGGATGGATGGCAGAGCATGGCGAAGAAATCAAGAAACTGTGTACCGAAGGCGGAAAGACTCTTTTCTGGTCGTCCAACTTCAGTCTGGGAGTCGCTATTTTCTCAGCTGTCAACAAGCATCTGGCAAAGATAATGAATCAATTTCCCGCTTATGACGTCACTATGAGCGAGACTCATCATATCCATAAGATGGATGCGCCCAGCGGAACCGCCATCACGCTGGCAGAAGGAATACTGGAGAATATGAACCGCAAAGACAAATGGGTAAAAGGAACGCTCCTTGCACCGGACGGCACTGTCAGCGGCACTGACGCCTGCGCTTCCAACGAGCTTCCTATCGACTCGATCCGTGAAGGGGAGGTTTTCGGTATTCATACCATCCGTTACGAATCTGACGTAGACAGTATCTCAATCACGCACGATGCCAAAAATCGCGGCGGCTTTGTACTGGGAGCCATACTGGCTGCCGAATACACCGCCCAGCATGAGGGATATCTGGGTATGAGTGATTTATTCCCATTCTTAAACGAATAAGGCTTCAAAGCCACTATCAAACGAATTTTAGATTATGAGACAAGCCACACGCACACAATGGATCAAATGCACCATTGCTATTCTCCTTTATCTCGCCTTCCTCATCTGGGTACGCAGCTGGTGGGGGCTGATTGTCGTTCCTTTTATCTTCGATATCTATATCACCAAGAAAATACCCTGGTCATTCTGGAAGAAATCGAAGAATCCTACCGTCCGTAGCATCATGAGCTGGGTAGATGCCATTGTTTTCGCTTTGGTTGCTGTCTACTTTGTCAATATCTACATTTTCCAGAATTATCAGATTCCTTCTTCCTCACTGGAAAAGTCATTGCTGGTAGGCGACTTTCTATACGTCAGCAAGATGAGTTACGGACCACGCGTGCCCAATACGCCGCTATCTATGCCGCTGGCTCAGCATACGTTGCCTGTTTTAAATACCAAATCATACATCGAATGGCCTCAGTGGAAATATAAAAGAGTTCCCGGATTCGGAAAAGTGAAACTGAACGATATCGTCGTTTTCAACTTTCCTGCCGGTGACACAGTAGCACTCAACGATCAGCAGAGAGATTTCTACTCGATAGCTTATGGTGAAGGTCAGCGCCTGTACCCCAAGCAGATAGAGATGGACAGCCTGACACGCGAGCAACAACGCGCTGTTTATGACTTGTATTATAATGCCGGTCGCCAACAGATTCTGTCGAATCCACGCAATTACGGCAAGGTGGTTTACCGTCCGGTAGACCGTCGTGAGAATTATGTAAAACGCTGCGTCGGCCTGCCCGGTGATACACTCCAGATTGTAGACGGTCAGGTGATGATTGACAGCAAGGCCATTGAGAATCCGGAGAACCTGCAATTCAACTACTTTGTACAGACCACAGGCCCGTATATCCCGGAAGATATGTTCCGCGAATTAGGAATCAGCAAAGACGACCAGGCATTGTATGATGACCCCACATGGGAAGAAACCTTTGCGCAGATCGGACTAAACAATCATAACGCACAGGGCAAGATGGCTCCTATCTATCATCTGCCGCTGACGAAGAAAATGTACGATACGCTGTCCGGCAATAAAAAGCTGATCAGCAAGATCGTGATGGAACCGGAAGAGTATGCCGGACAAATGTACCCGCTGAACTTATACACCAAGTGGAACCGCAACAACTACGGTCCGATCTGGATACCTGCCAAAGGTGCTACCATTACTCTGACCGAGGACAATCTGCCTATCTATGAGCGCTGTATTGTGGCCTACGAAGGTAACAAACTGGAGATCAAGCCGGACGGAATCTACATCAACGGCGAGAAAACCGACCAATATACCTTCAAGATGGACTACTACTGGATGATGGGTGACAACCGCCACAATTCGGCAGACTCCCGTTACTGGGGATTTGTTCCCGAAGATCACGTAGTGGGTAAACCGATCGTTGTATGGCTATCACTTGACAAAGACCGCGGATGGTTTGACGGAAAGATCCGTTGGAACCGCATCTTCAAGTGGGTAGACTGATAAGATACGAACATCATAGTGCGATAAGGTGATAAAAGTTGATGAACATTCGTAAATTCAAATGGATACTAGCATTCGTCGGAGCAATAGTCATTGTGCTTCTGCTCCGGGGATTTGCTTTTACATCCTGCCTTATCCCTTCCACCGGCATGGAGAACTCTCTCTTTCAGGGTGAACGTATTCTGGTAAACAAATGGAGTTACGGTCTGCGCCTCCCGCTGATGTCGGCATTTTCCTATCATCGCTGGCGCGAACGCCCCGTACAGAAGCGGGACATCGTAGTATTCAACAATCCTGCCGGCATTCAGCAACCTACGATTGACCGACGGGAAATCTATATCAGCCGTTGCATCGGTACTCCGGGCGATACGTTACTTGTCGATTCTCTCTTTTCCGTCTCTTCTCCCGAAGCGCAGTTCAACCCCGATAAAAAGAGACTTTATACCTACCCTGCCTCCAAAGAGAATCTGATCACATCCCTTATCCGGACGCTCTCCATCACCAACGACGGACTGATGGGAAGCGATGACAGTACTCATGTCCGCAGTTTCAGCCGATATGAATATTATCTGCTGGAACAGGCCATCGGCGACCGGAACTGGATTCGGCCTCTAACGGAAAAACAAGACAAGGAACTGAAACCGCTTATCGTCCCCAGCAAAGGGAAAGCACTACGAGTATATCCGTGGAATATCACGCTACTGCGAAATACCCTCGTGATGCACGAAGGCAAACAGGCGGAAATAAAGAATGATACGCTTTATATCGACGGAAAACCTACACAGCATTGTTTCTTCACCAAAGATTACTACTGGATGGCTTCCAACAACAGCGTCAACCTGTCCGACTCGCGTCTGTTCGGATTCGTTCCGCAAGATCATATGATCGGGAAAGCGTCGCTGATCTGGTTCTCCAAGGAAAAAGGAACGGGAATACTGGACGGGTACCGCTGGAACCGCTTCTTTCAATCGGTGAAATAATCCATATACATAGTTTTCAACATAACATCTACACATCAAATAATGAGAATAGCTTATTTATCATCCGCCTACCTCGCTCCAGTAGAATATTACACCAAATTGCTGGAATATGATAAAATATACATCGAACAGCACGACCACTACATCAAGCAAACTTACCGCAACCGTTGTACGATTGCCGGTCCCGACGGTGAATTGGCACTCTCCATCCCGACTGTCAAACCTGATACATTGAAATGTCCGATGAAAGATATACGCATCTCCGATCACGGCAACTGGCGCCATCTGCACTGGAACGCCATTGAATCAGCGTATAACAACACTCCTTTCTTCGAATATTATAAAGATGATTTCCGCCCCTTTTACGAAAAGAAATACGAGTTTTTGATCGATTTCAACGAAGAAATATGCCGTTTGGTTTGTCAGTTGATAGACATTCAGCCCAATATAGAACGGACTTCAGCATATAAAATGGAATTCAGTGCGGAAGAGACTGATTTCCGTGAAAGCATTCATCCCAAGAAAGACTTCCGCACAACTGATCCGGAATTTAGCCCGCAACCATATTACCAGGTCTTCGAATCCAAACTCGGTTTTCTTCCCAATCTGAGTATTATCGACCTGCTTTTCAATATGGGACCGGAAAGTCTGCTGGTATTAAAGAAACCGACCCGCCTATAATAGATAGGCAGGTCTTCTTCGGGAAGTAGCAACAAAGTATAATAAAGCTAATTAGTTACCATTCGTACAGTCCTGCTCAAATATAATAAATCACTTGTAAATCAATGTCGATAAGTACTCTTCGGCAAACATCTCATTGGCAACTTCCATCAGTTGCTCTGCTGTCAACGTCTCGATACGCTTGAATACCACCTCCGATGACTCGTATTTGTGATAATGCAGGTATGTTTTCGCCATTCCTAGCGCATTGTTCTCAAAATTGTCCGATGCCACTCCGATCTGCCCGATCAGCTGCTTTTTGGCTGCTGCCAGTTGCGAAGATGTCATCTTCACATCCCTCATCCGTTTCAATTCCTTGTAGGTGAGTTTCAGACAGGTATCCATATCTTCAATATCCGTTCCGAAATAGATGCAGAAGGCACCGGTATCCGTATAAGAAGTCAGATTGGATTCTACATTGTAGACCAGTCCGCGACGTTCGCGAAGCGACACGTTCAGCTTACTGTTCATGCCCGGACCGCCAAGAATGTTATTCAGGAGATAAAGGGCCGTACGCTTGTCGTCATACGCATTATATCCACGGCTGCCGATCATCACATGTGCCTGATGAGTATCTTTAGACACTACCAGACGTTCGGGCACATACAGAGGAGGAGGCACACGCTGATTATCTACCGTTACTGCCGGAACATCGGCAAGATGCTTCTCCGCCAGACGGACAATCTTCTTGAAATCATATTGCCCCTGAACAAAGAATACCATATTCCCCGGCTGATAGAATCGCCTGGTAAACGAAAGGACATCTTCTGTGCGGAAACTCCGCAGCAAATCCGGTTTACCGAGAATATTCCTTCCCAACGGATGATTGCGGAAGATCATATCTTCGAAATCATCGAAAATCAGTTCCGAAGGATTGTCCTCGTATGACTGGATTTCGTCGATGATCACTTCTGTCTCTTTCTCTATCTCATGCTGAGGGAAAGTAGAATGAAACACAATATCCCCCAACAGTTCGAGGGCACGCTCCAGATGCTCGGTCAGAAAGGCGGCATAGACTACCGTCTCTTCTTTATTTGTATAAGCGTTCAGGTCGCCCCCCACATTCTCCATCCGGTTGAGGATATGCCAGGCTTTCCGTTTCTCCGTCCCCTTGAAAATAAGATGCTCTACGAAATGAGCCATCCCCTGCTCATTCTCCGCTTCATCACGTGTTCCGGCATCGATGGCAAAACCACAATAAGACACTTTCGACAGAGTCGGTTCGTGGATGATACGCAGGCCATTCGGCAATGTATATTCGTTATATTGCATTGTTTTCTACTTCCTTATTGAATTAATGCCGCAAAAATACAATAAAACTTATTGTCGTTTATAGAAAATTGCAGATATTTGTGGACTATAACAGTTACAACGTGTATGAAAAAGATAGGAATATTCTGTTCTGCCTCGGAAAGCATTGACAAAATGTACTTCGACAGTGCCCGCCAAATAGGCGAATGGATAGGGCAGACAGGCAAAACGTTGATTTATGGAGGAGCTAGTCTCGGGCTGATGGAATGCGTGGCCCGTGCCGTAAAAGAAAACGGTGGAAAAGTTATCGGAGTAGTCCCGACCCTGCTGGAAGAGAAAAACAGCGTAAGCACACAACCGGACGAAATAATCCACACCTTCAATCTGAGTGACCGTAAGGATGTGATGACGGAAAAGTCGGACATACTGGTGGCACTACCCGGCGGTGTGGGTACACTCGACGAAATATTCCATGTAATAGCCGCCGCTTCCATCGGATACCACCAGAAAAAAGTCATCTTCTACAATGAATATGGATTTTACGACGAACTGCTGAAGGCACTCGGCACACTGGAAAGCAAAGGATTCGCCCGGAAGCCCTTCTCTACATACTACGAAGTAGCAAACACTCTGGAAGAATTAAAAGAAAAAATATACTGATCATATGATAGACTCCATCAAACAACTATTGCAACAGGAAGCACAAGCAGTGCTCAACATCCCTGTAACAGACGCTTACGAGAAAGCTGTGAAACTGATTGTAGAACAGATACATCAGAAAAAGGGAAAACTGGTAACTTCCGGTATGGGAAAAGCCGGACAGATTGCAATGAACATCGCTACCACTTTCTGTTCCACAGGCATTCCCTCAGTCTTTCTGCATCCTAGCGAAGCACAACACGGAGACCTGGGAATTTTACAAAGAAACGATTTGCTGCTGCTTATCTCCAACTCCGGCAAGACACGCGAGATTGTTGAATTAACACAACTGGCCCATAATCTGGACCCGGAACTGAAGTTTATCGTTATCACCGGTAATCCTGACAGCCCGCTGGCACATGAATCGGACGTCTGTCTGAGTACCGGCAAACCTGCCGAAGTGTGTACGCTGGGGATGACCCCCACTACTTCGACTACCGCCATGACCGTTATCGGTGATATACTGGTAGTACAAACCATGAAGGAAACAGGATTCACGATCGCCGAATACTCAAAACGCCATCACGGAGGTTATCTGGGAGAAAAATCAAGGTCACTATGCGAAAAGTAATCGGCATCGGAGAAACAATCCTCGATATAATCTTCCGGGGCGACCAGCCTTCCGCAGCCGTACCGGGAGGCTCTGTATTCAACGGCATCGTATCCCTGGCACGAATGGGAGTCCAAGTGGGATTCATCAGCGAAACGGGAAATGACCACGTAGGGAATATCATCCTGCAATTTATGCGCGAGAATCATATCCCGACTGATCATGTGAATGTGTTCCCTGACGGCAAGTCGCCTGTGTCGCTGGCTTTCCTCAACGAAAAGAGTGACGCCGAGTATATCTTTTATAAAGATTACCCCAAGCAACGTCTGGATGTTCTGTTCCCCAAACTGGAAGAGGATGATATTGTCATGGTAGGCTCTTACTATGCACTGAATCCTGTACTCCGGGAAAAGATACTGGAACTGCTTGATCAGGCACGGGACAAAAAGGCAATTATCTATTATGACCCGAACTTCCGTTCCTCTCATAAGAACGAAGCAATGAAACTTGCTCCTACAATCATCGAGAATCTGGAGTATGCGGATATTGTACGCGGATCACTGGAGGACTTCTTCTATATGTACGGAATGCAGGATGCAGACAAAATCTATAAGGACAAGATCAAGTTCTATTGTCCCCGATTTATCTGCACGGCAGGCGGCGATAAAGTATCGCTCCGTACCAATCAAGTGAGCAAAGAATATCCGATAGAGCCGTTGGATGCAGTCAGCACCATCGGAGCCGGAGATAACTTCAATGCCGGATTGATCTACGGGCTGCTCAAATACGATGTCCGCTACCGTGACCTGAACAACTTGAACGAGGAAATATGGGACAAAGTCATTCAGTGCGGAAAAGACTTTGCAGCAGAAGTCTGTCGCAGCTTCAGCAATTCGGTTCCGGTAGAGTTTGCCCGAAATTATACCAAATAGGCTGTTTACGGGTACTCTCCTACCCGTAAATTACTATTAACTTTGGCTAATTATCGCAAAGGAATGATCACATCTGCGGGTAATTCTTATCTTTGCAGTACATGATTCACTCAGACAAAGAAACTATGTACAAGAACCTGTTAAGCTGGCTTACCATCCTACTGGTGCTCCCGTCCTGTTCCGGCACCTCTCCTACTATTTCTGTGGTATGCGAGGAGAATAATGTGGGCAACTGCATTATCAAATGGGAAACAGCCCCGATACTGAAAGGACAGGTAAAGATATATGCTTCTACCGCCCACGACTTTATCCCGGAAGACAACCCTGTGGACATCATCAACATTTCCAAAGGAAAGAAAACAATCGTCACCGATGATCCCAGTCAACGGTACTACTATCTGATGGTATTCAACAACAAATACCGGGTCAAGGTAGCGGCACGCAACGTTAATATCCCCGGTATACAGAACTTCCGTGACCTGGGAGGATACAAATCCAGCGAAACAGGAAAGGTAACCCGCTGGGGAATGTTATATCGTTCCGCACAGATTGACAGTATTCCTTTCTGCTCTCGCCGGGAACTGAAGAACATAGGCATACGGACCATTATCGACATGCGTTCGGAAGAAGAGCGCCACAATTATCCTCAACTCCATGATGACGCGTTCAACATCGTGCATATCTCCATCCCTACCGGAAACATGGAATCCATCCTGCAAAAAATACAGGAGGAAAAGATAAAAACAGATACAGTCTACCGGCTGGTGGAGGAAATGAACCGCAAGCTGGTCAGCGACTACACGAAAGAATTTAAGGAGCTTTTCACAATCTTGCTCGACCGTAACAACTATCCCGCCGTCATCCACTGCACCTCAGGCAAAGGACGTACGGGAATCGCTTCGGCATTGGTGCTGGCGGCCCTGGGAGTCAATGAAGAAGTTATCATGGAAGATTACCGACTGAGCAATGATTACTTCAATATCCCCAAAGCATCTAAATATGCTTATAAATTACCCATCAACTCGCAAGAGGCGATTACCACGATTTACTCTGCCAAAGAAGATTTTCTGAATGCCGCCAAAGAGCAGATAGAAGCGGAGTACGGCAGCGTACAGGCATATCTGAAGAAAGGTCTCGGACTCTCTGCAGAAGAAATAGAACAGCTCCGCAGCATTTTATTAATGGATAATGAATAATGGAAAATGGATAATGCCATGCAGGCAGCAATAATTATCCTTTTTCCATTATTCATTATCCATTATTTTTCTCTATCTTTGCAGCCGAAATAAAAGATATACAGAGATTTAATGAAGACATTTGAAGAGCTTGGCGTTTCTCCGGAGATACGTAGAGCAATTGAAGAGATGGGATATGAGAATCCCATGCCGGTACAAGAGGAAGTGATTCCGTACCTTTTAGGAGAAAATAATGATGTAGTAGCTCTTGCACAAACTGGCACAGGTAAAACAGCCGCATTCGGTCTGCCCCTGCTCCAACAGATTGACGTAAAGAACCGGGTTCCCCAGTCGCTTATCCTTTGCCCCACACGCGAGCTTTGTCTCCAGATAGCGGGCGATTTGAATGATTACTCGAAATACATTGACGGATTGAAAGTGCTGCCCGTTTATGGCGGTTCCTCAATCGACAGTCAGATACGCAGCCTGAAACGCGGTGTACATATCATCGTTGCTACCCCGGGACGTCTGCTCGACCTGATGGAACGCAAAACGGTTTCCCTCTCAACCATCCACAACATCGTGATGGACGAAGCAGATGAAATGCTGAATATGGGATTCACCGATAGCATCAATGCTATTTTGGCCGATGTACCCAAAGAACGCAATACATTGCTCTTCTCGGCAACGATGAGCCCGGAGATTTCACGCATTTCCAAGAACTACCTGAACAATGCCAAAGAAATAACCATCGGACGCAAGAACGAAAGCACAAGCAACGTAAAACACGTAGCTTATACGGTGCAGGCAAAAGACAAATATGCTGCACTGAAACGCATCGTCGACTATTACCCACAGATATATGGTATCATCTTCTGCCGTACCCGTAAAGAGACACAGGAGATTGCCGATAAACTGATGCAGGAAGGCTATAACGCCGATTCACTTCACGGAGAATTGTCACAAGCCCAACGTGATGCAGTGATGCAGAAGTTCCGCATCCGCAACCTGCAATTGCTCGTAGCTACGGATGTTGCCGCACGCGGGCTCGACGTAGACGATCTGACGCATGTAATCAACTACGGTTTGCCGGATGATACGGAAAGCTATACGCACCGCAGCGGACGTACCGGACGTGCAGGAAAGACAGGTACTTCCATCGCCATCATCAACCTGAGAGAAAAAGGCAAGCTGCGCGAAATCGAACGCATTATCGGCAAGAAGTTCATCCCCGGAGAGATGCCGACAGGCAAGCAGATCTGCGAGAAACAGCTTATCAAAGTGATCGACGAACTGGAAAAGGTGAAGGTAAACGAGGAAGAAATCACTGACTTCATGCCCGAGATTTACCGTAAACTGGAATGGTTGAGCAAAGAGGACCTGATCAAACGCATGGTATCTCATGAGTTTAACCGCTTTCTGGATTACTACCGTGATCGCGAAGAAATTGAAGTTCCTACCGACAGCCGTGGAGAACGCAACACACGCGACAGCCGTGAAAGAGGCGTCCGGAAGGCCGCACCGGGCTTTACCCGCCTGTTTATCAACCTGGGAAAGATGGACGGTTTCTTCCCTAGTGAGCTAATTACTCTACTGAATAACAATACACGCGGACGCATTGAGCTGGGACGCATTGACCTGATGAAGAACTTCTCTTTCTTCGAAGTAGAAGAAAAAGAGGTGCAGAACGTTGTTAAAGCGTTGAACCGGGCCAATTGGAACGGACGCAAGGTATCTGTTGAGATTGCCGGTGAAGAAAACGGAGAAGGTCGCAGAAATGGTGGCTCATCCGAACGTCGGGGTGGTAAACGTCCTTTCGGTACTTCTTCGGAGAGACGTAGCGACAATGGTCGCGGCTCACGTTCTGAAAAGTCAGAAAGAGGAACAAAGAGTGACAGATCATCCAAAGGGGGTAATGACAAGACCGACAAGAAAAAAAGAAGTGAGAAGCCCAGTCGCGAAGAACGCGGCTACGGAGCACGGGGGCCGAAAAAGACAGATGACTGGCAGCAGTTCTTCAAAGATAAAGAGCCTGACTTCAGCGAAGAAGGATGGGCACGCAGAAAGCCGAAAAAGAAATAATAAGCGGCTACGAAACTCAGTAAGTTGCCAAGATCGTATCTATACGAATTTATGGGGATGTGTCAAAACTCCCCTTTCAACCAAATCACCCTCGCTACAGATTGAACTGCACCCCAAAAGTTGGACACAAAACTTTAGGAGTGCAGTTCAGATAGTTGTAGCGAGGATGATTTTTTATTTATAAGGGTTTTAACACACCCTCACAAGAACATTCAATTAACTTTTATGCAGCAATCACAGCAAACTTAACTCCCTCCCATAACCTTCGGTTTATTTCCTCGTCAGGCTTAATCCCGAACGGATTTGAATATATTCAGGCACGGATGACGCGGATTTCACGGTTTTAATGCTATGATTACATAAAACAACCGTGTTAATCCGCGTCATCCGTGCCTGATCCTTTATTTAAATTGAGTTCACTTCTGCTTCTTTATCCTGTAGCTTTTTAAACGCAGCAATCTGCACGTTACAGAAAAGGTGCACAGAATGAATGAAGCTCGTATTCTTCGACAGAAAGACAACAGCGTCCATGAGTTGGGCAGAAAGCTGATAAGTTTTCCGGTTATTGGTATTTTCGTCCGGATGACGCATGTAAAGAGCAAAACTTCGGTACAGGATAGGGATAAAGCGTTCCCACGGAAGTTCTAAGCTAAGCAGCAAATGGTTCATATTCTCCAACATGCGTTGAAGAGATTCAAGGTCCGGCTTATCAGATTGCTTGCCGTACACCTCTGCCCAAAGACGGGCTTCTTCTTCAAAAAAGAGTTCATTGAGACTTTCTTCCGCGATAGTCAAAGCGTTTTCAGTTTCCATAAGATAAAAGTATTAATAAAGGGGCAAAAAAAGAACGGTTTCGCCTTTCCCGTTGACTATCACATCACTAAGACGCTGGAGGTACATTATATACTCCCCACGGGGGTACGAAACCGCCTATGAGAAGAGCCACAGGCAAAAATGCCTGCAACTCGTCAAAAGCAGGATTCCCTGCGTCTTAGTGAAAAAATGATAGTCACTGCAAAGATACTATTTTTCAAATATAAACAGGAAATGACCGGAGAAATAATTTTCCCGCATTTTCTACATAATGATTAAATATCGATTTCTATTGTCATCTGTCAGCTTTTCATATATAATAACCTCATAACAAACAGATTACCTCATGACAATAAGCCCTGACAATAAGCTGATAATAGCAAAAATTCCATTTTACTGTCAGCTTATGGAGTGAGGGAAGCTTCCGATATATCAGCCTTCATTTCATACTGTCACCAACATCTCTCCTTTCGTCGTTTCCCGTTCAAGTATCCATACGGTTTGTGACAAGCTATCAGAACAGTTGTGCCACCTATGGAAACGATTGTGCCCAACCTCTGAAATGCTCGTGCCACGCCTTTGGCATGCTTGTGCCACTGCGATGGCACAGTCGTGCCAAAGGCGTGGCACAAGCATGCCAAAGGCGTGGCACGAGCAAAGCATACTTACCAAGGGACTCTTTATCAAATAGTCAAACTGGAATAACAGCATGATACGGCTGACAATAGAATGGACGATTGCTATTGTCAGCTGTATTATCAGGGTGTATTGTCAGGAGATAATTATCTCATTATAAACAGTTTGCCTACTAAAAGCTGACAGATGACAATAAAACATCTGTTTTAATCATTATGAAGAAGTTTGAAATGAAGAATTACTGGGTCAGTCCGAAAACCGAGTTTAAGCTCCATACTGTACCGAAAAGAATATATTTAGGCACGGATTACACGGATGAACACGGTTGTTTTACGTAATTAATCATAGCACTAAAACCGTGAAATCCGTGTAATCCGTGCCTAATCCTTAATTTATAATTTAATTCATTTCCGTACGGTTTTGAATCAACTTTAGACATAAGAACAAAAGAACATATTTCCTATAGCTTTTATAACTTATTTGTTCTTTTGTTCTTATGTCTAAAAAAAGAATTATTAACCCATGTCTTATCGGAAACGAACGATTGTTATCTCCCAAGGTATTCCGGCATTTATTCGGGGGCTCCTTCTTCGGAACTCTCCTGCACGTCCTTCGCTTTTATCTTTCTATACTGTTTAGGCGTCATTTCAAACCGCTGTGCAAATGCCTTATAGAAAGTTCCTCTGTTCGAGAATCCGGTTTTATCCATGATCTCTTCGATTGAAAGCTGTGTTGTCAGCAGCAAACGCTCGACAATAGTCAGACGATATTCCCTGATAATGTCGGCAGGAGTCTTGTCCGTGATATTCTTCAGTTTTCGATAGAACTGGCGGGTACTATATCCAAGTGAATTACTCAACAATTCAACAGACAACTCCGTATCCTGAATATGACTATCGATAATCTGCATCATCTTCTCAAAGAAAGATTTATCTTCTTTATGCAGGAAATGCCCGTCATCCAGTTCAAAAGCGCTCAGAACAGAACTATAATACTCTTTCAGGTCTTCCTCACGTTGCAACAGCCTTCTCACTACCTTCTCCAGATATTCCACGTTAAACGGTTTGGTAATATACGCCTCTGCTCCGGACTCAATTCCTCTTGTCTGCTCATCGATATTATTCAGAGCAGAAAGCAGGATAAGGGGAATACGGCTCAACAGCTTATCTGATTTGATCTTCTTGGCAAATGACATTCCATCCATTCCGGGCATCATCACATCCGAAATAATCAAATCGGGCAATTGAATGCCCAATTGTTTTAAAGCCTCCTCCGCACTACTCAATGGCACCACATTATAGGGTCCCACAAAAATTTCCGTCACAAACCATAGCATAGAAGGATCATCGTCAATGATCATTATCGTTTGCTTGTTTTTATCATATTCGGTCGATGAGTTCCGGAGTTCAACAGACCGCTCGTCCGGTACCGGCGGTAACTCTTCCACCACTTTTTCGTCTTCATTATCGACCGTAACCTCCATCGTGGGAAGCAACACTTCAAACGTAGTTATCTCATTAGGAGTGCTGGAAACATGAATCTGACCATTCAATAAATTCACCATACTGTGACAAATAGCCAGCCCTAAACCATTTCGCGGAGCAATGCCATCTTTGTTTTGTACTTCGAAATTATCCAGAATCTTGTAGCGGTCAAATATCTTTGTAAGATCAGCCGCCTTGATACCTTTTCCGGTGTTAGACACGCGAATGCAAAGCCGGTCATTCTCCACTGTCTGCATCACCGTTATGGTACCATTTTCCGGAGTATACTTGAAAGCATTAGAAATCAGGTTATTGACAATCTTGCTCAGACAGCTGATGTCTGTATTCCAATACACTCCGTTCTCAATCTGCAAACGATAATTCAGTTTCCGGCTTTCAGCCAGTTCTCCGAATGATTCCGCAATGGTGCGTATCTGTTCTGTGACAGGAACCGGCTTAATCTTCAGGACTTTATTTCCCGTTTCCAGCCGACGGAATTCGATCAGTTCCAGAATCAGCGCATTCAGTTTCAATGCATTCTGCTGAATCATCGTAGCATACTTACGCACATAACCATCTACCCTGCTATAGGAAAGAATCTTTTCACACGGACCATTAATTAATGTCAGTGGGGTACAGAATTCATGTGTTATGTTCGTAAAGAAGCGTAGTTTTGATTCGTACAACTCCTCGCGTTGCTGGCGGTTCATCTGTTCAATCATCACATTCCGCTTTCTACGATAATGCCTTATTATCATCCAGACAGACTCGAGAATCAACAGAATAAACAGCAGGAAATAAAAAGCGTAGGCCCAGGTAGTCATATACCAGGGGGGAATGATACGAATGAGCAATGAAAAAGGTTCACTCTCCTGTCCGGTTATATTGCTCCGGTATTTCACCAGTAAGGTGTATTCTCCCGGTGACAGATTGGAAAAAACAGCTACTGTAGAAAGTCCGTTCTCAATCCAGCTGTCACTCAATCCATCTATCTTATAAGAGTAAGTATAATTATTGCCATTGATATAATCGACTGCCAGAAAAGACAGATTGAAGAAGTTCTGGCTATAGTCAAGCACCAGAGTCTCTTGCTTGGGTCCTTGCAGGAAATCATAGATATTACATTCTTTACCAAAAATAGACAAACGGTTGAAATGCAAAGGAGGCATATATTCTTCTGACATATGATCGTTCTCGGTAATTGTAATGAATCCGTTTGTCCCGCCAAAGAATAGCGTACCTGTCTGCTGGTCCTTAAAGAAAGCACCATCACTGAACTCAATCACTTCTAGGTCACCTTGCTGGCGGTAGGTCTGTACTGTATTCTCGCGAACATTGAACCGCACCATCCCCTGATTGGTACTGAGCCACAAATTATTATCCCTTCCTTCCAATATACCATGAATCGTATTGTTGGGGAAGCCGTCAGTCTCGTTATATACCCTGTATTCACCCTGATAAAGCCGGGTTAATCCGAAGCTCGTGCCAAACCAGTATCCTTCGTCATTTTTATGAATGGCAAAAATATCATTCACCGTCTGATTCTTCACCACATCGTCAATGCGGCAAGGGGTTAGTTGATTGGTGCGTGTATTCATCTTATATGCACCATATCCGCGATTACCAAACCAGATAGTCGAATCATTCTCCTGATAGGAGACAAAGAAATAATTAGAGTTTCTCTTTCCTCCATCCAAAGTAAAACGTTGTGCCGACTTCACTTTCGGCAAGGACGAAGAAGCCTCTAAAGTGATTTTCACAATGCCCTCACCTGCCGAAACAACCCATAATGTACTATCATTCGTCTCACAGATGGAATGCACATACTTCACTTTTTTACCATCCGCTATAACCGGAAATTCTTCTATCCTTCTCGTGAGGTAAGAATAATAGTTCAGTCCGTCTTCCGTACCAATCCATAATGAATTTCGTCTGCCCGGAGCAAAACTATAGACTGAGTTATCCATCAATGCACTATTGTTCGCCAGAATTCTCTCTGCCTGCGGCAATGTCTCCCTGTCAGGATGAAAGTCCATCATCCTTAGAATGCCTCCCCCCTTTGTGCCTATCCACAAGGTCTGTTCATGATCAAGGAACAATGCCCGGACAGGGTTATTTACCCGATATTCCGGTACGTCCAGCAACACATTTTCAATAGAAAATTCATCCGTAAAATACATATATATGCCTTGTCCGTCAGCCCCTACCCAGATAATATCCTGAAACCGGTCTTTCATCAGGCAGAAGATGCCCGACTGAATATTAATGGACTGTATAGCATACTTCACCTTCGAATCCGGCAAATATTTCAGCTGAATCAGTCCGCTGCTTTTAAAACCAATATAATAATCGTTTTTCTGCTTAATGATAGATGAGATATCGCCACGATGCTGAATCTCCTCTTCCAGATCCGCTATAAAATATTTATTATGGCTATTCAGATCGTACTCATAAAACGCATAGGTACTATCTACAAAATAGATTAAATCTCCATCTACAAATGTCCACAGAAGCTTTTCCGAATGATTTAAATGATTGCAGGGAACCAGCTTGATCTGATTTTCATTCTTTTCTATCACATAGCTCCGGTTATCATTGTCCGAAGAGAAAATCCAGAGAACGCCGGAATTATCAATAGACATCTGCTGTACTTCCTCAAAATGTATTTTCTTCACGTCCAGTTTGCAGAATTCTTTCAACTCCGGTTGATAATAATAAATATAGCCGTCATCCTTTATTATAAAGAAATCGTCTTCCGGACTTCTCGCCATACGGTTGATATACTTAAAATCCTTGAAACTTTGTATAGTCTGCCTTTGTGTATCGAAGCGGTCAAGTCCATAATTAGTCTGTATCCAAAGTACATCATTATCGGCTTCAATAATCCGTTCTATCAGATTGCCGGAAAAGCTATTCTGAAGATTCGTAGGTTTGTATAATCCCAGATAATTGCCATCATAAACATTCAGCCCGTCACACGAACCGATCCATATCACTCCGTGTCTATCCTGACAAAGAGAGAGAATAGCGCTATTGGACAATCCGTTCTTACTGGAGAATTGCCGCAAACTATAAGAAGCATTTGCCTCTGCCCCTATCAAAAGGCAAGAAGCTATCAGAAATAGGATTCGTTTAAGAAAAGAAGTTTTTTTCGTCCATTCACTGTGTCTTTCCATATAGCATTTCTTTATTTTAAATCACGCCATAAAAATCGACGGAAAGATATAGAAAATCAGGAAAACGTCCAAGAACTGCACAGAAAACATTCAAGACATCTGAAATTTAACAAAACAAGAGTACGCATTTAAGACATATATATCTATTTTTGCGCCATTCCATCACAAGTAGACACAAATGACACAAGTCCGTACACAATCTTATACCAACCCTGGTACCTTTGTAACATCAAACGACAAAATGAGGTAAAAAGCAAAATAAAAGGATGGTAGTTTGAAATAGGTAACCCAAAAACAGGTAGCTTCCCAGCTACCTGTAAATTGGAGATCAACGTTTTAGTTAATAATGAATATAATACTATATAAAATGAAATCATTACATTTCTTATTAGGTATAACCTGCATAGCCTCATTAACAGGTTGTGTATCCTCCGCCCAAGTAGAACCTAACTCAAACTTGGACAGAGCCCGGCAAACACTGGACTCTCTCTACCTAAATTATTCTGTAGACAACTCATCTTTACTCCGAGAAAACTATCCCTTCGACGAACAACATACCGTCACTTATCTGGCATCAGAAGAACAGGCTAATATTCCCAACCAATTCTCTTATTTATGGCCGTATTCGGGAACATTCTCCGCAGTCAATGCACTGTTCGAAGCCACACATGATAAAAAGTATAAGAAACTATTAGATAGCCGGGTATTACCGGGATTAGAAGAATATTTCGATACCCAACGGGTACCCAATGCCTATTCGTCATATATCCGGACTGCTCCAGCTTCCGATCGGTTTTACGATGATAATGTATGGTTAGGTATCGACTTTACCGATACATATCAAATGACCCAAGAACAAAAGTACCTGGATAAAGCCCAACTAATATGGAAATTTATCGAAAGTGGAACTGACAGTATATTGGGAGGTGGTATCTACTGGTGTGAACAAAAGAAAGAATCCAAAAATACTTGTTCAAATGCTCCGGGATCGGTTCTGGCACTCAAACTATTCAAAGCAACCAACGACAGCAGCTATTTTGAAAAAGGAAAGAAACTGTATGAATGGACCCAAAGAAACCTACAGGACTCCGCAGACTATCTCTACTTTGATAATATTCGCCTCGACGGTAAAATAGGAAAAGCCAAATTCGCTTATAACAGCGGGCAAATGATGCAATCGGCTGCCCTGCTCTATCAGTTGACAAAGAATCCTATCTATCTGAAGGATGCTCAAAATATTGCCAAAGAATGCTTCAACTATTTCTTTACAGACTTTACCCCTGCAACCAATGAAGAGGCTTTCAGAATGCTTAAAAAAGGAGATATCTGGTTTACTGCCGTTATGCTGAGAGGATTTATCGAACTTTACCAGATAGATAAGGATAAAACTTATATTAATGCTTTTAACAAGAGTTTGTCCTATGCATGGGATAATGCACGCGATGAAAAAGGATTGTTCAATACAGACTTAAGCGGCAAAAGCAAAGATGAGAGAAAATGGTTGCTGACACAAGCTGCCATGGTAGAAATGTACGCCCGCCTTGCCACTATCCAATAATATTATTAGAAAAAACGACAACTAAAAATAAAAACACCAAGATAATGAAAAATATGCGCCTTTGTACAATTACAGCAGCATTGCTTATCGGAGGAGGTTACATGAATGCCTTTAACCTCGTCTGTTCCAAAGACAATACAATGATTATCAGCCCAGCATCAGTTGCCGAAAAATATAAAAGTCAACGTCCTGCTCTAAAAGAACGATTATTTATTTCCGAAGCAGTAGAAACAGAAATCGTAAGAGTAAAAAAACTGCTGACAAACAGCAAACTTGCCTGGATGTTCGAAAACTGTTTTCCCAATACGCTGGAAACTACTGTACATTATCGCACCATCGACGGCAAACCGGATACTTTTGTCTACACAGGCGACATTCATGCTATGTGGCTTCGTGATTCAGGAGCGCAAGTATGGCCTTATGTCCAACTGGCATTCAAAGACCCTAAATTAAAAAAAATGCTTGAAGGCGTTATTCGCCGTCAGTTCAAATGTATCAATATCGACCCTTATGCAAATGCTTTCAACGATGGTGCAAAAGGAGGAGACTGGATGACAGACCTAACCGATATGAAGCCGGAACTTCATGAGCGCAAATGGGAAATTGATTCTCTTTGTTATCCTATCCGCCTGGCTTACCAATATTGGAAAGAAACAGGAGATGCTAGCATTTTCGACAATGAATGGATACAGGCTATTATCAATATCTTAAAAACATTCAAAGAACAGCAGAGAAAAGAAGGAGTCGGTCCTTATAAGTTCCAGAGAAAAACGGAACGTGCTCTCGATACATTAAACAATGATGGACTCGGTGCTCCTGTCAATCCCACAGGATTAATCGTCTCGTCTTTCCGTCCTTCAGACGACGCTACTACCCTGCAATTTCTGGTCCCTTCAAATTTCTTCGCAGTAACCTCGCTAAGAAAAGCAGCTGAAATACTGAAAACAGTTAATCAACAGACCGAACTTGCGGTACAATGCACTGAACTGGCACAAGAAGTAGAGACTGCCTTGAAACAATATGCTACTTACAACCATCCTAAGTATGGAACAATCTATGCATTTGAAGTGGACGGATTCGGCAATCATCTCCTGATGGATGATGCAAATGTACCAAGTCTACTGGCAATGCCCTATCTCGGTGATATAGACGTAAATGACCCTATTTATCAAAATACCCGTCGCTTCGTATGGAGTGAAGACAATCCGTACTTCTTCAAAGGGAAGGCTGGTGAAGGTATTGGAGGTCCACATATCGGTTATGATATGATATGGCCAATGAGCATTATGATGAAAGCATTTACGAGTCAGGACGATCAGGAAATAAAGGAATGCATCAAGATGCTGATTGATACCGATGCAAATACAGGGTTCATGCACGAATCTTTTCATAAAGATAACCCGAAAAAATTCACACGCGCCTGGTTTGCATGGCAGAATACATTATTCGGAGAACTTATCCTCAAATTAGTTAACGGAGGAAAACTAGAGTTACTTAACAGTATTCAGTAGGCAATCATCTACTCCCGAAAAAACATTTAATATTCAAATCACTAAAACATGAAATATCCTCTTATTAAAACAGTAGCAATATATTTGCTCACTGCTTTGCCTCTATTGGCAAACGCAGCAACACAGAAAGTATCCATCAAACAAAGCGTATTGGTTGGAGACGGCATCGCCAAATTTATCCCAGAAGGTTTTGACGCAAAGAAAATACCTTCATTCGCTATTGAAAAAGAACCACGTGAGAAAGGTACGCTTCCTACCAATTGGATACTTATTCCCGAATTCTCCCTCACAGATGGTAAAGCGAATGCATCACTGACAATACCGGAAGGCACAAGCATCTATGGAGGAGGAGAAGTGACCGGCTCTCTCCTAAGAAATGGTAAAACAATTAAGCTCTGGAATACAGATTCTGGTGCTTACGGTGTAGATAATGGTACACGACTATATCAATCACATCCCTGGATGATGGGAGTTAGAAAAGACGGAACAGCCTTCGGTATTTTATTCGACACCACATGGAAAGCTGAATTAAGTAGTACAGATGAAAAGATTGAACTAAGAAGTGAAGGGGCACCTTTCCGGGTGTTTATCATTGACAGAGAATCTCCACAAGCTGTAGTTCGCGGACTATCGGAACTAACAGGTACTATGCCAATGATTCCCCGCTGGGCATTAGGTTATCAACAAAGCCGATTCTCTTATTCACCAGACAGCCGCGTGATTGAGATTGCAGACACTTTCAGACACAAGAGAATACCGTGTGATGTTATCTGGATGGACATTGACTATATGGACGGATACCGCATTTTCACATTCAATCCGCAAGATTTCCCCAATCCTAAGGCTGTTAATCGTGATTTGCATATACGCGGCTTCCATTCCGCATGGATGATTGACCCGGGAGCCAAAGTTGACCCCAACTACTTCGTTTATAAATCTGGAACCGAAAATGACGTTTGGGTAAAAACTGCAGACGGTAAGAATTTCCATGGTGATGCTTGGCCGGGAGCAGCAGCGTTCCCAGACTTCACATGTCCTAAAGTAAATAAATGGTGGAGAAATTTATATAAAGACTTCATGGCACAAGGGGTAGACGGCGTTTGGAACGATGTAAATGAACCACAAATCAATGATACTCCCAACAAAACAATGCCGGAAGATAATCTCCATCGTGGAGGCGGAAAATTGCCTGCAGGAACACATCTGCAATATCACAATGTTTATGGTTTTCTAATGGTTAAAGCATCCAGAGAAGGCATAATGGAAGCCCGACCTGAAAGACGACCGTTTATTCTTACTCGTTCCAACTTCTTAGGTGGTCAGCGCTATGCGGCCACATGGACCGGCGATAACGGCTCTTGGTGGGATCATCTGAAAATGTCAATCCCCATGTCTTTAACCTTGGGATTGTCCGGTCAACCATTTAGCGGTTCGGATATCGGCGGCTTTCTATTTAACGCTGATGCCGACTTATTCGGTAACTGGATTGGTGTTGGCGCTTTCTACCCATTCTCACGTGGTCACGCTTGTGCAGGAACAAACAACAAAGAGCCATGGGCATTTGGACAAGAAGTAGAAAATGCTGCACGGATAGCATTAGAACGTCGATACATGCTTCTCCCCTATTATTATACGCTGCTGCACGAAGCCTCAACAAATGGTATGCCCATCATGCGACCTGTTTTTTTCGCCGATCCTAAAGACTTGTCGTTGCGTGCCGAAGAAGAAGCATTCTTGATTGGTGATAATCTGCTTATTATACCGGCATACGCTAAGCAACCTGCATTGCCGAAAGGCATTTGGAAAGAACTGTCACTTGTTAAAGGCGACAATAGTGAGAAATATCAAGCAAAGATAAAGATACGTGGCGGTTCGATTATTCCTACCGGAAAGATCATTCAAAATACTACAGAAAATTCATTAGACCCGCTTACATTACTAGTTTGTCTGGATGAACAAGGAAAGGCCGATGGATCAATGTACTGGGATGCAGGAGATGGTTGGGCATTCAAGAAAGGAGATTATAGCCAACAAGTCTTCAAAGCCGAAAAACAAGGCGACAAAGTTATAGTAAAACTGACTAGCGAAAAAGGCAAATTTAAAACAGAAAACAAAAATATGGCTATCGTCAAAGTGATCACAGACCAAGGCGTTTGCCAAGCTAGTGGCAGTCTTGTGGAAGGTATCGAAGTGAAATTATAAACTAGCGCGCACTCATTGCGTAAGTCTTAATATAAAAAATATCAATATTTTATTCTTAATTAAAAAAACTATATGAAAAGAAAAACACATGAAAAAAGATGCCTCTATTGGTATAAGGCACTGGTGTTGATTCTGACCGTATGCCTTATCGGCTGTCAGGACGACAAAATTAGTTCCAATGGATACGACCCGTCTAAGCCGGTTGTTTTCTCAGATTTTACTCCCGATCATGGGAGTCTTCGTACTCAAATCCATATCTATGGAGATAATTTCGGGACTGATCCCTCTAAAATCCACATCACAATAGGTGGACAATACACGACAACTATCGGCTGTACCAACACCGAAATTTACTGTATAGTCCCACCGAAAGCTTTCGAAGGTAATATTAAAATAACAATCGAAAGTGCCGACGGGAAAACCGCTCCTATAGAATATGAATTTGAAAAGAAGTTTAATTATACTCTACAGCCTTCAGTAAGTACGCTTGTTGGTAGCGAAGATGAAAATGGAAATTCATCTGACGTAGACGGGAATTTTGAGAAAGCAAGATTCGGAAATCCTCAATGGTTATTAATGGACACATTTGGTATTGAGAAATGCTTAATTATTAATGGTCAAGGCGGTCCTATACGTCGAATCAATCTAGAAACAAAAGAAGTTTCAACTCTTCTTACCAACGGACAGGGAGGATTTAGAAATATGCAATACATGTCTTTTGATACAACCGGAGACACGCTTTTCGTATCAGATGATCATGGACAAAATAATAAAGACAACCGTGAAATTGCTTACATTCTGCGATCTGAAGAATTCAGAAAAGCTCACCCCTATGTTTATGACCGCACAGGATATAACAATGTTTACTGTGCCCTAAATAAATCACTTTACTACAACACTTATTGGAAAGGAGGACTTCAAAAGGCTGTCCACGATCCTGCAACCGGCGGTAAAAAAGGAGTAGAATTATTTGGTGTATACGAAAACAGCGATTCCGGTACTTTTATGTGTATCCATCCGGACGGAAGATTTATGTATATCACAGGACGTAACTGTATCTTGGTATCCCAATATAATAAAGCAACCAATGAATTTCAGAAGCCGACCACATTTGCCGGTAGAGAAGGAGAACCCGGCTACAGCCCATCCCCCGGTCCAAGCGCCCGTTTTCAGGAACCTTACCAGGGTACGTTTGTAAAAAATGAAGAATACATAAAAAATCCTCGTCCGGACGGAAACATTTATGATTATTATATATGCGACAGAGGAAACCATTGTATCTTTAAAATCACTCCCGACGGTAACGTATCTCTTTTTGCAGGAAGAGGCAGTGTCTCTTCCGACAACAAGGTACATGGCAATATTGACGGAGAATTAAAAACAGAAGCACGTTTTGATAACCCATGCGGTATCGCTTATGATGAAGAAACACAGACTTTCTACATCGCCGATAAAGAAAATCACAGTATCCGTACCATTTCTATAGAATAACTATTAAAAACGCATTCCGAATGAAAAGATATATTTTTAACTTATTTCTCCTGTTCTGTTGCACATTCAGCCTGTATGCCCAAAACAGTTCGGTAGAGGTACAGACAAACAAAATAGAGGTTGAAGGTCTCGTGACAGACGAGTATAAAGAACCATTAATTGGTGTCAACGTAATCATCAAAGACATCCCGGGGTTAGGCGCCATCACCGACATAGACGGTAAGTTCAAAATCAAGATGGAACCTTACCACAGACTGGTTTTCTCCTTCATCGGTTTCGAAAATCAGGAGATCCTGATAAAAGAACAAAAAACAATCAGGGTCATTATGAAAGAAGCTACTGCCACTGCTTTGGATGAAGTAGTGGTAACGGGTACCGGTGCACAGAAGAAAATAACGATGACCGGTGCCGTTACCAATGTGGATGTAAATACACTGAAGACTTCCACATCAAGCATTACCAATGCGCTGGCAGGTAACATAGCAGGTGTAATGGCTCGTCAAACATCCGGACAGCCCGGCAACAACATATCCGAATTCTGGATTCGCGGTATCTCGACATTCGGAGCCGGTTCAAGTGCCTTGATTTTGGTCGACGGATTTGAACGCAGTATGAACGAGCTCAATATTGAGGATATAGAATCCTTCACTGTACTAAAAGATGCTTCTGCCACAGCAATCTACGGTTCGCGTGGTGCTAACGGTGTAGTATTGATAACAACTAAACGTGGTAAAGGAGGAAAGGTACAAATCGATGCAAAGGTAGAAACAACCTACAACACACGTACCATAACCCCAGACCTCATTGACGGATATACGTATGCTTCAATGATGAATGAAGCACGTACTACTCGCAACCAAGAACCTTTCTTCCCTGAAGACAAATTGTATATACTCCGTAACGGACTGGATCAGGACTTATATCCCAATGTAGACTGGATGGATGTACTCTTGAAAAAAGGAGCGCCTACTTATCGTGCCACTATCAACATGAATGGCGGTGGTTCATTGGCACGCTATTATGTATCTGCAAGCTATGTAGACGAAGGCGGTATGTATAAAGTAGACAAAGGACTAAAAGACTATAATACCAATGCCAATTATCGTCGCTGGAACTACCGTCTGAACGTGGATATGGATATCACCAAAACTACACTGCTAAAAGTAGGTGTATCCGGTTCGCTGGACAAAAAGAACGAGCCGGGTATGTCAAGCAATATTTGGGCTTCTGCTATGAATTATAACCCAGTTTCAGTACCAATCATGTATTCCAATGGATATACGCCCGCTTTCGGTTCGAACGATGAACAAATCAATCCTTGGACCATTGCTACGCAAACCGGCTATCAAGAAACATGGAATAATAAATTACAGACCAATATCACTCTCGAGCAAGACTTCAGTTTTATCACCAAAGGTCTAAAGTTCATCGGACGTTATGGATTCGATACCAACAATTACCAGTGGATCAACCGCAAAAAAATACCAGAATTATGGAGAGCGGAACAGAATCGTGCTTCTGACGGTAGTCTTGTGATGAGAAAAATCAGAGATGAACAATTGATGTCACAAGAAGCCAATTCAACCGGCGAACGAAAAGAATATTTAGAAGCAGAGCTGCACTACGACCGTACCTTTGGTAATCACATGGTGGGAGCTGTAATGAAATATACACAAGATAAGACCATCAATGCCTCTGTAAAAAAGGAAGATGACATTATGCAAGGCATTGACAGACGCCATCAAGGACTTTCCGGACGTTTTACCTACGGTTGGAAGTACCGATACTTCGTTGACTTTAACTTTGGTTACAATGGGTCCGAGAATTTTGCAGCAGGTCATCAGTTCGGTTTCTTCCCCGCTTACTCTATAGCTTGGAACATGGCAGAAGAGTCTTTTATCAAAGAAAAATCACCATGGATCAATATGTTTAAAGTACGCTACTCTTATGGTAAGGTAGGTAATGACAATATGGAAAGACGCTTTCCTTACTTGTCTACTTTCGGAGCAAGCAATAACTACAACTATGCAGACCTGGGACAAAACTATCAGTTCGATGGATTGACCTATACTTACTACGCAACTAATGCCGTTACTTGGGAAATAGCAACCAAGCATGACGTAGGCGTCGACTTCTCATTGTTCAATGACAAGCTGACCGGTACAATTGACTACTTTCACGAACAACGTGACGGTATTTACCAAGAACGTAACTATATCCCCCTCTCCGTTGGAATGTATGGTACAGGAACAGGCATGAAACTATCTACCAATATAGGTTCGGTGGTTTCCAAAGGATTCGACGGTAACTTGGGATATAAACAACGTATCGGAGATGTCAATCTGACATTGCGAGGTAATTTTACATACAGTAAGAGTGAAATTCTGAAATATGACGAAGAATTTAGTAATTACCCTTATAAAAGTCAACAAGGTTTCCGTGTAAATCAAACCCGCGGACTTATTTCACTGGGATTATTCAAAGATTATGATGACATCCGTGACAGTCCTAAACAGAGCTGGGGTGACGTAATGCCGGGTGATATCAAGTATGCGGATGTCAACGGTGACGGAAAGATAGATGAAAATGACGAAGTTCCCATCGGTGCAACCAATCGCCCGAACCTTATTTATGGTTTTGGTGTTTCCGCAGAATGGAAAGGATTTGACATCAACGTCCTCTTCCAGGGTGCAGGCAAATCAACTTTTTGTATCGAAGGTCCTACTGTATATCCCTTCAAGGACGGTGATTGGGGAAATATTCTCACCGATATGGCAAACTCCAATCGCTGGATATTAGGCGAAAATGAAGATCCGAATGCAGAATACCCACGTCTAAGCTACGGAGGCAACAGTAACAACTATCGCCCATCCACATATTGGCTTCGTAACGGTTCCTATCTGCGCTTGAAAAACCTCGAAATCGGATACAATATTCCGAAGAGCCTTATCAATAAGATCCATCTGAACAATGTTCGCTTATACTTCATGGGAACTAACTTGATAACATTCTCCAATTTTAAGTTATGGGATCCGGAGCTGGGCAGCACCAACGGTCAGGCTTATCCATTATCAAGATCATATACCTTAGGACTTACAATTAACATTTAAATTAAAACAGATGAAAAAACATATATTATCCGTAGTAACCATTTTAGTCATCGGGCTGGGAATTTCTTCCTGTTCAGACTATTTGAGCGTGGAACGTTTTTTTAAAGATCGTCAAAGTGAAGAGAAAATTTTCAAGAGCAAGAATTTTACGGAACAATGGCTAGCCAAATGCTACAACTGTCTGTTAGAAACAAATTTGGAAATCACACGTATCGGCTATTCCACTACTAATTTTGCAGATGATATGATTTTTAATGAAAGCGACGGAGCGGTAACTTACAATGCTTTCAAATTCGGACAATATGACAATACTTGGACAAACAACTCATATATCCGTTGCTACGAAGGCATCCGTCAAGCTTCTATCTTAATCAACAATGTAGATATTAATGAAGAACTGTCAGCAGAAGAAATAGCAGACTATAAAGCACAGGCCCGCTTTTTAAGAAGCTATTTTTATTGGTTGTTATTAAGAAAATACGGACCAGTTCCTCTAATTCCTGAAGAAACAATCAGCATTGATGAAGATTATATAGACATGTCCTATCCACGCAACAGCTACGATGAAGTAGTAAACTACATCAGTGAGGAAATGGTACTCGCCGCCCAATCGCTGCCTGAGAAGAGAGACAGACAGAATGTCAACCGCTGTACGAAAGGAGCCGCCTTGGCCGTACGCGCAAAAGTACTATTATATACTGCAAGCCCGATAAATAATCCACGCCCCGGTGACTCCGATAAGTTCTCTGATTTTACAGATTGGCAAGGACGCATGCTAATGTCTCAGACGTATGACGAAAGCAAATGGGCCAGAGCAGCAGCAGCGGCTAAAGATGTCATTGACTTAGCCAATACAACTGGTGTATACAAACTCTACACTGCTCCTTATCAGTCTAAAGGAGATAACGCTTATCCGGCAACCGTAAGACCTCCCTATCACCCGGTATACTCCAACAAAAATTTCCCGGAAGGATGGGCTGATATTGACCCGTTCGCCTCTTATCGCTCTATTTTCAATGGAGACTTGTATGCTACCGAGAATCCCGAATTGATATTTACGAGAGGAAACAATGCGTTAAATGATCAAGTCAGAGATCTCGTTCTCGATCATTTACCCACAAATGCGGGAGGAAGAAACCGCCACGGACTGACTATCAAACAATGTGATGCCTATGATATGGCAGACGGAAGTAGCTTCAATCTAGATACATTCCTAGACACTTGTGAGGTAGACAAACGTTTCGTCTCGGAAGATGAACACAACCGCGGACTTTATCCGCAGATACGTCCGAGAGTATGGAAAGAATATGCGAACCGCGAACCGCGTTTCTATGCCAGCGTAGCATTCAACGGTGCTTTTTGGGCATTGGCAAGCGCCCAGGATGGAGATAGGCGTAATCAACAGGTATGGTACTACAGAGGTAGCGATAACGGAAGAAAAAATAGTTCCGACTATTGGATTCCTACAGGAATCGGTATCATGAAATTTGTCAGTCCCAATGACTGCAACACGAACAATGGAAGAATCTATGATAAAGTAGACATACCACTTCGCTATACCGACATCCTGCTGATGTATGCGGAAGCCCTAAACGAGCTGACTCCAAGTAGTAACTACGAAGTTACAACTTGGGAAGGAGAACCAATTACAGTTTCGCGAAATACTGAAGATATCCGTAAAGCTGTCTTGCCTGTCAGAATGCGTGCCGGAGTTCCTGATTACAACGAGGAGACATATAATGACCAAACATTGTTCCGCAAGAAACTAATACACGAACGTCAGGTAGAATTCATGGGCGAAAATCAACGCTACTACGACCTTCGTCGCTGGAAGCTTGCTCCGGTAGAAGAGTCCGAACAAATCTATGGCTACAATGTACTGATGACTGAAAGCAAGAAAGATCGTTTTTATGAACGTATACGAGTAGAAAATCTGCAAGCAAATTTCTCACGTAAGATGTACTTTTGGCCAATGCCACAAGATGAATTAAAACGGAACCGTAAAATGACACAAGCTCCGGGATGGGAAACTTTCGATTAATCTAAAATTATACATAAAAATGAAAAGAAGACATATTTATATAGCCACATTATTCATCGCATTGTTTTCGTTCAGTGCATGCAATGACGAATGGAAAGACGAACTGTATGTTCACATGGTTTCACTAAAAGCTCCAATCAATGATGGAGAGGTTTCAAACATCTACGTCCGCTACAAGCCTAATGGTGAGGTTATCTACAACCTTCCGGTACTAGTCAGCGGTTCTACTCCATTGGACAAGGATCTTGATGTACGAATCGCTGTAGACCCGGATACATTGAACGCCATGAATGAAGCCAATTTTCACGAACTCAGAAAAGACTTATGGTATAACCTACTACCACAGGAAAATTACGAATTTCCTTCCACCACCTGCCATATTCCGGCAGGTTCGAGGAAGGAACTATTCCCCATCAAGTTTAAATTTTCAGAAATGAACCTTTCGAAGGAGTGGGTGTTGCCGTTGACAATTGAGGAAGATCCCTCTTACATTACCAATAAACGAAAAGGATGGCGGAAAGCCCTGCTTCATGTATTGCCATTCAATGATTATTCCGGAAATTACTCGGCAACTGCCATGAATATCTATTTTGCCGATTCGAGCGATGATCCATTGGTAGTAGACAATCGTCGAGCACATGTCGTAGACGAAAACACAGTGTTCTTCTATGCAGGTACAAAAGAAGACAATGCAATAGATAGAGAAACTTATAAAATCAATGTAAAATTTGAAGAACCTTCAGAGGTTACTGAAACTAAAAAGAAAGGAAGCTTGACGATACAGCCAGCAAATTCTTCAATAAACTTCCAGCTCACAGAGCATCCTACCTACGAGATTTGGGATGAAATGGATACCAATCAACCTTACCTGATGCATCGTTATTATGTATTATATATCAAATATACATATGATGACATAACTACATCAAATGTACCTACTTCTTATCGAGCGGAAGGTTCATTAACTATGGAACGTAAGATTAATATAACAATACCAGATCAGGACCAGGCAATCCTATGGTAAAAAAATCTGTTTATGAAGAAATTAAACATCATTTTTATATCTTTATTAACCATGGCATGTATAGCACTATCTTGCAATGATGACCCTGTGGAAAGCAAAGATATCCAGAAGATCGATCCGGTGGGACAATTGGAAGTATACAAAACAAACCGGGAAAAAGAAATTCTGGTGAAATTTGTAAGAACAAGTTATGTGAAAGACACACAGATAGAAATAGCTTATCGGAATATGGGGGCTGAAGAAACCGGAGAATGGACTGCTATTATGCTAAATGGTGACAACTATAAATATGGAGGAAATTATTTATTGCAAGTTCCTGCGGAAGGAACATATGAGGTTGCAATCACCTTGATAGGAGCCAATGAGCTACGTTCAGAAAGCAAAAGCCAAATCGCAAGCACATTCGAGTACGTAAAGACAAGTATGTTCGACTGCGCCCACTCTATGATGACATATGTCATAAAATACTATTACCATAAAGGACCCAGAACATGCTGGCAAACATATTATCCCAAAGAACAAGGATATTGGGACGGAGATGCAGTCGTATGGGGGCAAGGGGGAGGATTATCCGCATTTGTTGCCTTGAGAGAAGCATCCGTAGACACGGAACAGGAAGAATATTATCGTTCTTTAGAAGATGATATGTTCAACGGAATCCAGCATTTTTGGGTAACAGATCATGGGCGCACTGCATATAGTGTATATCCAGATTCAGGAAATGACCGTTTTTATGATGATAATGTATGGATAGGACTAGATATGGCAAAATGGTATGCCATATCTAAAAATATACGCTATTTAAATCAAGCTAAAGCCGTTTGGAACTATCTGTCACAGTATGGATGGGACAATACCTGTGGCGGCGGAGTTCATTGGAAAGAACTGAATGAACCAAGCAAGTCAAAACATACTTGTTCCACCGCCCCAACGGGTGTACTGAGTTGTAAACTATACCAACTAACCCATGAGCAGAAATATCTGGATAAAGCTATTGAATGCTTCAACTGGCTGCAAACCTATATGCAGGACCCTAGCGACCATCTGTATTACGACAATGTTTCTCCTGATACAGAAGATCCCACCCAACCAGGACGTATGGAGACGAATAAATATTCTTATAATTCGGGACAACCATTGCAATTAGCCTGTCTTCTTTATAAAATAACCAAGAATGAGTCGTATTTGGCAGCAGCACATCAAATTGCGGAAGCCTGTCACAAAAAGTGGTTCACTTCCTATCATTCAGAAGTTCTGCAACGTGACTTTAATATTCTGGCACCAGGAGATGCTTGGTTCAACACTGTCATGTGTCGCGGATTCTTTGAACTCTATTCTATTGATAAGAATCCTTCATATCTGGAAGACGTGCGCAACACAATGTTACACGCATGGTTTGGCAAGGCACATCACATCAGTGGTTTAATCAATGACGAGGACTTAAGCGGAGCCGTTTCGATGAACAAATGGCAGATTCTGAAACAAGGAGCACTCGTTGAGTTATATGCCCTTTTGGCTACTTGGGAGTCTGGCAAAGACCAGGCTGACTTATTATAATTTGAGTATAATCAAAAGCGAAAAGATATGTTAAAAACAAAATTTTTAATTTGTATTGCTGCATGGATGGCAGTAACAAGTGCCGGAGCCCAAATCGTGACAGGCAACGCTCGCTATGTAGATCCTTTCATTGGCGTAGACGGAGGTGGCAATGTCTTTCCGGGAGTATGTACTCCATTTGGAATGGTAAAATTAGGTCCCGATTGTGGCAATAAAGATTGGAATGCCGGATGGAATCCCGACGGCAATATACACGGTTTCAGCCATACCCATGTAAGCGGAACAGGCGGAGGATGCAAATATGGCAATGTATTGATGCTACCTCTGACCGGAGATATACATCTGGAAGACTATTCTTCCCCCCGTGCCAACGAAAAAATCGTTTTAGGCGAATACAAAGTTGAGTTGCCGCGCTACCACACCGCAGCCCGACTGACAGCATTAAGCAAAACCGGTTTTCATGAATATACTTTCCCTTCCGGCAAAGACTCCAAAATTCTTTTTGATTTAGGTAGTTGCCTAGCCCTACAAGTATGCGAAACTCAAACGATTGTAGGTTCGGAAGTACGCATACTTTCCAACTCAACAATAGAAGGATATACCCGTGTACGCGGAGGCTGGAATGAAGGAGAAGCCTATACAGTCTATTTCTATGCAGAAACAGATACACCAGCAGAAAGCTTCGGTACATGGAAGGGAAATACTTTAATGCCGAATACTAACGAACAATTCGATTCAGGCGAAAAAACAGGTGCTTATTTGAGTTATTCGACTTCTGAAAACCAAAAAATAAACGTACGTGTCGGCATCTCCTATATCAGTTGCGGCAAAGCTAAAGAAAATCTGAAGCAGATAACAACCTGGGACTTCAACAAAGTACATACTCAAGCTGTGTCTGAATGGAATAATATCTTAGATAAAATTGAAGTCGCAGGAAATGAAGAAGACAAAATTAAACTATATACAGCTTTATATCATTGTTATCTTCAGCCAGTAGACAAAACCGGAGAAAATCCGAAATGGATATCAACAGAACCGAACTTTGATGATTTCTATGCCATTTGGGATACATTCCGTGCTACCCATCCATTATTTACTTTGCTTACCCCTTCCGTCCAGTCGAACATGATACGTTCACTCATTGACATTTATCGCAATGAAGGATACATGCCTGATGCACGTAGTGGAAATGATAATGGCCGGGTTCAAGGAGGAAGTAATTGTGATATTCTGATTGCCGATGCAATGGTAAAGAATCTGCAAGGAATTGATTATGAAGCAGGCTTACAAGCTATGTTGAAGAATGCAGAAGTAGCTCCTGGAGGAAATGAAAGAAAAGAAGGCCGTGGAGGTTTAGCAGACTATAATTCATTAGGTTATGTTTCATCAGCTTATGAAAGATGCTTGACACGTACTTTTGAATACTCTAATTGTGATTTCGCTATTGCTACAGTAGCCGATCGTTTAGGGAAACAAGATATTGCCAACAAATACTATAAAAATGCATCTAACTGGCAAAATACATGGAATGATAAGATAACAAGTTTGGGATTTTCGGGCTTTGCATGGCCAAGAAACGAAGAAGGTAAGTACTGGGATAAAGAGCATTTCAGCACCTTGAAAGGCGGTAATTGGGGAGAGCCTACTTATGAGACCTTCTCTTTTGAGTTGTCATTCTATGTACCACATGATATGAAAAGTTTAATCCAAAAATGCGGTGGAGAAGATATTTTTACGCAGAGACTAGATACCTTTTTTACTCACAAGATATGGGATCAACGTTATCATATAGGATTATTTCAAATAGCCAATGAACCAGGTTTCTTAATTCCGTCATTATACAATTATGTAAACAGACAAGACAAAACAGCCGAGATTGTACGGTATATTTTAAAAAATAGATATAAAACAACACGTGACGGTATCCCGGGTAACGATGATTCCGGTTCTATGTCTGCCTGGTATATTTTCCATTCTATAGGATTCTACCCTAATGCAGGACAGGATACATATCTTATCTCAAGCCCTGTGTTTAATACAGTTACTATACATCTTGAAAATGGTAAAACCTTGAAGGTTATAGCAAAAAAGAATAACGATAAAAACATCTACATTCAATCAGCTACCTTAAATGGCAAACCACTTAACAAAAACTGGTTCCGTCATAAAGACATATGTGAAGGAGGTATATTAGAATTTGTAATGGGACCTAAACCTTCAAAATGGTCAAAAGAAGGAGAACTCCCTCCATCTATGTCCGAAAAACGATAATTCAACTAATTCGTTTAAAATAAATAATCTACTCATCAACTTTAAAAAGAATGTTGATGAGTAGATTATTTATTTTCACAACCATCAAAAAAGCACCTCCTATATTTACTCTTTTATAGGATCAATGCTTATTTTCAAAGAGAAACTGCCCCACTCTTGTAGTTGGGACAGTCCTTTTTATTGAAAACCTTACAAGCTCCTATTCATCTAAAAGTACCTCCAACTCTGCTACAGCAGCCATTTTACCATCCTTCACGACGGAAGACAAAGCCTGAAGTTTCACATAGCGTGCCTTGCACGGAGTAAATTCAATCGTCTGCACTTCTTTGGAATCAGCGAACGTACCGGAGGTTACTGCCTTTCCCCACTCTTTTCCATCACGACTGACATACACTTCATATTTAGCTATCCGACCTTCGGCAGCATCCTGTCGGGGAGTATATTTGATTCCCTTTACTACCGTTTCTTTGGTTAAGCCTATTTGTATTTCATGAGGATAAGGTGCCAGATAGAACTGATTATGTACCGTATGCCAATATGTATTCATATCACCATCAGCAGCCAATTTCATACTTCCGTCTGCATCACTGTCTACATACACCACTTTTTGTCTGCCTCCGGACACACCTGACAAATTCCGTATGGCGTTTACATTAAGTTCAGCAGCCGAAGCCCAATCTCTGCCATAAATCTCAGACAAAGCTATCAGTTTGAAATAGCGGGTTACAATAGGCTTTTCCAATGTAACGAACTGTGCAGAAGCCGAATTTTCAAAGCTACCTTTCATCTTATTCCCCCAGTTCTTTCCATCCTGGCTAAAATAAAGTTCATAATCCTTGATGCGTCCATTTTCAGAATTACGCGGCTGATAGATAAACTTATCTATTTCAAGCAAAGAAGACATATCCACTACTATCTCATGCGGATGTTTTGCCACCGGATCGTTCCAACGGCTGTGCCAGATCGTATTCAAGTCTCCGTCGATTGCATTCCGGGCTTCTTCACCTCCATTCTCACTACTAACTGAAACAATCTTCCAGGTAGAACGATCTACATAGATCGGTAACTTAGCAGAAGACTTTACGCTTTTCGCCAATTGTTCTGAAATAGCATATGCTTCTACGTTACCACCAGAAATTAATTCAAATGGCCCGTCATATATTTTATCTTCTCCGCCATTCAAGCTATAATGAATAGTCGCTCCCGGGGTACTAGTCTGCAAATTCAGGTAGCCGTTGTTATCTCTTTCTATCAGTACAGGCATACATACAGGCATCTGTACCCGTGCTTTCTTTACAAGTTCCTCTTTTGAATAACTTCTCTCCAAAGGCAGCATGATAAAGCTGAAAACAGTAGGCTGTGAACGAAGTTCATACTTTTGCATCGGACCAGGTCCACAGCTTGCATTACCAAGTGGGCGCACCTGTGCATCCAAACAAAGAACAGTTTCTTTTCGCATCGGCACTTCATATTTATGAAGCAATCTACGACGATTAGCAGGATCAACCATATCCTGTGCCCTAGCATGCAATGCTGAGGCAGACATCTTATCTCCTGCAACAAAAACAAAGCCTATACCATCGGGGTTGGTTATTGAAATCCAACGTACATCTTCATGATTGCCCATCTCCTGAGCTCTCACATAATTCACCCACTGATTAGACACCAAATCATCATAGACGCCTACATACGTAGCATCTTTACGATCTACATAATTCTCCCATGGACCACGTCCATACCAGCGCATCCGTTCAAATCCTTCCGGCATTTCCATGCGATACCCCACACGAGGGATAACCGCTCCCTTTGTTCCGGGAATTATGGTACTATTCACCATGATAGAGCCATCTGCACCAACTGTATATTCTATATTCGTCCGATAATCGAAACCTGATTGTCCCCGATACAGATTTTCTATCTGCAATCTCACTTTACCGTCTTCTTTATGCACCTCCCAGTGTCCGGCTTCAAGAAGCATACGATTCAGTCCATTTTGGAACCAGTCTCCGTCCACTTGTTTGTCATTGTCGGTAGGAGCACGGAAAACGTTCAATTCCAGTCCCTTGCTTATCATCGGCACTTCGTTCAATGTATAAGCAGAAATAGTACCTTCCTGCTTTGAGAAGGTTGCTTCAAACTGTAATCCTTTTACCAGATATGCGTCACTGGTTTCCACCAGTTCAATACTGCCTTTTTCTGATTTAAAAATTGGCTTCGCACTATCAGAGAGCTTAAATTGTTCCGATGCTACTTCATACCCTGCCTCTGCCCATTCAGTATCTTGCTTCTGGCAGAAGCTGAACTTAATGAAGTATTCGGCTCCGGGAAGTCTCTTTATCCGGCTATCATCTATAGTAATAACCTTACTGCTTTGCGCATCCAGTGACAATTCTTCCAAATTGCCCGAGAACACGACTCTTCCGTCCTCTTCAATCTCATATCTTCCATAGAGGTCATCCAGCCCTGCATGGAATCTTTTATTAGTCAGCTTATATTTTCCACTTCCCATAGCCTCAACCCATACAGGCTGATGCATTTTCTTTACTTCATAAGCCTTGGCAGAATACGTACGGTCGGAGAATATAACACCATTCGTGCAGAAGTTGCCGTCATTCGGAGTATCGCCGAAATCTCCTCCGAAGGCCATATAATAATCGGAACCGTCCGGAGTAGGCATCTTAATACTTTGATCTACCCAATCCCAGATAAAACCGCCGACAAGTGCCGGATAACGTTCATAAGTCTCCCAATATTCCTTAAAGTTTCCAATTGCATTTCCCATTGCATGGGCATACTCACAGACTACATGAGGTTTCACAGTTTCTCCATTCTGCGATTTCTGCAACCGTTCCTTACCTACACTCTCCAACCACTGCACATCGGGATACATAGAGCTGGTTACATCACAATAAGAGCTATTTCCTTCATAATGAGTAGGACGGGTATTGTCGAGTTTCTTAACAGCCTCTGCTGCTGACTTAAAGTTAATGCCATTACCAGACTCATTTCCCAATGACCACATTACAATAGAAGGATGATTTTTATAACGTCTTACCATATTCTCGCTACGTTCCGTAAATGCTTTCACCCACGAAGGCTCGTTGGATAACGCCATCAGTCCGTGACATTCCACGTTGGCCTCAGAAAGCACATAGATACCGTATCTATCACATAAATCATAGAAATAAGGATTATTAGGATAGTGAGAAGTACGTACAGCATTTATGTTCAGCAACTTCATCAGTTGCACATCTTTTTCCATTTCTTCCTTGGATACCGTACGTCCATTCAGCGAGCTGTGATCGTGTCTGTCTACCCCTTTAAATAAAGTAGATTTTCCGTTAACCAGCATTCTGCCATCTTTGGCAAGCTCAATCTTACGAAAACCAACCTTTACGCTACGAATATCTACAGTTTTCCCTTTCTGTTTCAATACAACAGTCAGATTATAAAGATCAGGAGTCTCTGCTGTCCATTTCAAAGGATTCATCACTTCAAACTGGAGATTATTCGCACCCATCTGGGCACGCATGCTTTGTGTACCGACTTCATTACCTTCCAGGTCTGTCAACCTTGCCTGTATCTCACAGTTACTCTTCTTTCCCGTAACTTCTACGTCCAAAGAAACAGATGCATTTTTATACTCTCCATCCAAGTCCGTACGAAAGAAGAAATCTCTGATCTGCGTTTTGGGAGCCGACCACAGAAAAACATCCCTGAATATACCACTGAACCGCCAGAAGTCCTGACACTCCAGGAAACTGCCGTCCGTGAAACGATAGACCTCAACTGCAAGTACGTTCTTCCCCGCTTGCAAATAGGGAGTCAGGTTGAACTCAGCAGGCAGGTAACTATCTTCCGAGTAACCTACCTTCTTGCCGTTTAGCCAGATATAGAATCCAGCCTCCACTCCGTTGAAACGAATAAAGACGTCGCGCCCCTTCCACGATTCGGGGATGGTAAACTCCCGGCGATAACTTCCTACAGGATTAGGCATTGTTGCAAAGGTATAATTGGAGGGACGTGGCTGAATCACATTCGGCCACTGTATCTTTTTCCAATCCCATTCGCAGAAAGGATAAATAACATTGCAATACAATGGTTTGTCCCAGTTCTTGTGGTGACGTACCGCCTCAATCTGCCACGTGGCAGGAACCTTGATATCATCCCACTGGCTTACATCATATTCGGGTTTGCAGAAATCCTGGGGCCGGTCTTTCGGATCGGGTACCCAATGGAACTTCCATGTACCGTTCAACGTTTTGTAATAAGTGGATTCTTCAATCGCCAAATTCATTGCCTGCTGTTCATCAGCAAAAGGAATAGCTATCTGGCAGGCTTGTTCCTTGTTTACTCCCGATACATACTCATTGCACCATTCGGGTTGTTCTGTCGTTTGAGTAAAAGCGGATAATGGCACAAACAGAAATGCCGCCATTACACCGGGCATGATTTTTCTTCTCATAAATAGGATTAGTTAGTTATTAGGTAATTCCATGTTTTCTCGTAATAATAGTTCTGTCAACTTTCGCTTACAAAAATAGTGCGTTTCAATGATTATTCCTCATTTATTCGTGACATTATTATACCCATATACGACGTTAACCGACATTCTTCGGTAAATAGCTCAAAAAACTGTATCTTTGCACTCCGAATATATACTTGACTATGAATAAAGTTAATGGTTTCCTGTATGGGCTGCTTTCATCAGCCTCTTTTGGGCTTATTCCCCTTTTTACCATCCCTGCCATGCAGGCGGGTATGCATTTCGAATCGATACTTTTCTATCGTTTCATGTTTGCATGTATGGCATTGGGTGGAATTCTGCTGATTGACGGTCAATCTTTCCGGATCAGCCGACGGGATATACCTTCACTGCTCCTTCTCGCTCTCCTTTATCTGATGTCTGCCGTCTTTTTATTCTGGGGATATAAGTTCATGGCAAGCGGAGTTGCTACTACGATTCATTTTATGTATCCGGTGCTCACTACTTTAATCATGATGCTTTTCTTTAAAGAAAAAAAGTCCGGTTGGAGAATGGCTGCCATCGTATCTGCCATAACCGGTGTCTACTTCTTGTCCGGCGGAAATACGGAAACTGGAAGTATCTCGTTTTCCGGTCTTTTCATTGTCCTGCTGTCAGCACTTGGTTATGCACTCTATCTTGTCACAATGAGTCAGCTAAAGATAGGACGAATGAAGGGATTACTGCTTACTTTCTATGTATTCCTCTTCGGGGGTATCCTCCTTTTCATCGGAATAGGAACAGTCAGCCAACTGCAACCTATCAGCGAATGGCATACTGCCGGCAACCTGATATTACTGGCACTTATCCCTACGGTTGTCTCCAACCTTGCACTGGTGAGAGCCGTAAAAAGCATCGGCTCCACACTCGCCTCTGTGCTGGGAGCTATGGAGCCGGTAACTGCCGTATGTGTAGGTATCTTCCTTTTCGGAGAAGCTTTTACCACCAGTATCGGTGTAGGTATCGCACTGATTATTGCTGCGGTAATGGTTATTATATTAAAACGATAAAATCAGCCTTTTCATCGGTTTATCTTCAGTTCTTCAATCAGGTTAGCAGCCTTTCCGTACTTTTCCATGATAAAAAGTACGTAGCGGATATCCACCCCGATACAACGTTGTAATTCGGGTTCAAAGACAATATCGCTGCTCATTGCTTCCCAATTGCCGTCGAAAGCCAGTCCAAGAAGTTCTCCCTTTGCATTGAACATGGCACTCCCGGAGTTTCCTCCCGTAATGTCATTGTTCGAGATAAAACAAACACTCATATCTCCTTCTTCATTGGCATATCTGCCGAAGTCACCGGAGGAAAGTATATTTAAAAGCTCCGGCTGAACAGCAAAATCAATATCCCCGTCATGTTCTTTCACCTTCTCAAAAATTCCTTTTGCAGTCGTAAAATAGTCATAAACAGCTCCATCGAAAGGAGAATAACCACAAATAGTTCCGAAGCTAAGACGCATCGTAGAGTTAGCATCGGGATAGAAATTACGATCTGCATACATGCGACGCATAGCTGCATTGAACAAGCGCTCATCCTGCTCTATTTGTTCGGAAGCCTCTGAAATGCTCTGATTCATTTCATAATATTTCACTATCAGATCGAGGCTGAGAGAAATAGCAGGATCTTCAATCAGATTATAAGTCGTATCCCGTTCCAGGAAACGTTTAAGCCCCCTTGGAGAAGTAATATGAGACGTTGCATACAAAGAATCCACATAAGCTTGAATATTACCATTATACAAGGTGTCTATCTGGGCATACATCGCCGGAAGATATTTCTTGTCAACTTTCGTCTGATATTCCTTCAACATAGCGGCAAATACTTCCTTATCAATATTTAAATCAAGATTATCGTATTTCTCCAATAACTTTTTCATTCGGGTAACCACCTGCTTCTCTTCGGCTTCAAAATCAAAGTTCAGAATTTCCAGTGCAAGCTGTACAAGCTCGGGACCGTTGATAAACGACTCACCGAAGTAAGCCAATGCATGGTTAGTTTCACTGCGATTATTATAATTCAGCTCCAGAGACGAAAACAAGCGAATCAGTTTCTCTCTTTCCTCCGGATTAGCCTGAATCCATTCACGAAGTGCAGCTTCCGCGACACGCTTCTTTTCCAAGACTTTCAAATGCTGGATAGCTTTATTAGTTCCGATACTGTTCTTCCAGTAATTGGAGCTTTCATCGTACTTAGAAGCGTATTTAATACGAATATCGGGACGACGGTCCATCTCCCGTTTCCAGATAGCCTGCTTTACCCCACGTACATCAATCATTGCCCGGTTAATTCCGTTCATCATTTCTTCGATACCATAAGAAGAGAGATAACGCTCCGTACTGCCCGGATAACCCAAAGTCATACAAAAAGAGCCTTCCTTGTATCCGTCCAGCGAAATAGGAACCACGTATTCAGGGCGATAAGGGACATTTTCAGGTGAATAATCCGCCGGGCCATTCTGTTTGTTGGCATAAATACGAAAAACACTGAAATCACCTGTATGGCGAGGCCACATCCAGTTATCCGTATCCCATCCGAACTTACCGACAGAAGAAGGAGGAGCAAAAACCAGCCGGACATCGTTATAATCACGATAGACAGAAAGCCAGAACTCATTTCCGGCATAATAAGCATCGACAATTCCCGTCAACGTAGAATCCTTTTCCGATACCTCCATGCCAATTACATTCATGATAGAGTCAACAACTACCCGACGCTCACTTTCTGTGCGAACATGCTTGGCAGCCGAAAGTACGCGCTTGGTCACATCCTCCGTACGAAGGAGGAAGCGGACATATAATTCGGGATTCGGCAGTTCTTCATCTAGGTTACGGGCAACAAAACCATCTTTCAGATAATCATGTTCTACGGAAGAATGCTGCTGGATACTGCTGAAACCACAGTGATGATTGGTAAATACCAGACCATCTTCGGAAACCACCACTCCCGAACAGAATCCTCCGAAGCTGACAACAGCATTTGCCAAAGCCGGTTTCTTCGGATTATATAATTTGCTTACAGGCATCTGCAAACCGAGTTCCTTCATCACCCGTTCTGCCTGTTTGTTCTTGCGAAGGTTCCCCAATAGCCACATTCCCTCGTCAGCAAATGCCTGCGACAGACAAAAAGAGAGGAGAATCATTGCGGTTAGTCTGAGTTTCATGCTATTATTTTTAGATTTATATGTTCAATCCGGACTCATTATTCGGTAATGAGCCTCAACTTCTTCGCTCCCACCCGTGCTTTCAGCCATGCACTGATTTTCTCCTTCTCGGCAACTGACGGGTGTTTGCCAAATTTCAAAACAGCCAGCGTCACTGTATCCGTCTTCATCGAGTCTACCCGTGTTTCCAGCGAGTGAGCAATTGAAAGCGAAGTGATAGAAGGATAAAGTACCTTCAACTCAGGCACTAATGTACGTCCCATCGTATCGTACTCTTTATATTGAGCAAGATTTTCTTCCAGTCGGGTGATCTTTTTCTGCTGTTCCTGCAAGCGTTGTTCACTGTTTTTATAAAAGTCTTCCATCACCATAGCACGAATGGAGGAAACGTCCACCGCCTCATTATTCATTCCTTGCAGCACTGTCAGCTTTGTTTCTTCCAACTTATATTCTTTCAGTTTGCTACGAGCAATGGAGATAGAAGCATCCGGCACTTCAGGACCAATCAGAACCACACGGATATCTTTATGTTCATAGCTGATCTTCTTATCAAGTACCTGCGTATTTTCAAAGTTCAGCTGCTCGTTGATAAACCGGTTGGCTGCTGTCTCGTAAAAAGTACTTTTAATAATACCAAATGTCAGATAAACAGCCGGACACATCGTTAGTACAACAATCAGAATGATATATTTACGCACCATCTTCTCACGTGCCTTATCAACAAATTCTTTACGTTGAAAATGCATCACCCGCACACCGATAAAAGTAGCCAGACTGATAAATACGGAGTTGATGAAATAGAGATAGAAAGCACCCAAAAAGTAAACCAGATTGCCCGAAGCCAATCCATAGCCTGCCGTACAAAGCGGAGGCATCAACGCCGTAGCAATGGCAACTCCCGGAATCACATTTCCTTTCTCCTTGGTAGAAAGAGCGACAACGCCTGCCAAACCACCGAAGAGTGCGATGAATACGTCATAAATCGTTGGTGAAGTTCGTGCCAGCAATTCTGATTGCGCTTCTGCAATAGGAGTAAAAAGAAAAAATATAGTGGCCGTTGTCACACTGAAAGCAGTCGTTATCAGAAAGCTCTTCAACGAACGTTTCATCAGTTCAAAGTCATTCAGACCGACAGATAAACCGACGCCCATGATAGGTCCCATTAATGGAGAAATCAACATGGCACCGATAATAACCGCTGTAGAGTTGACATTCAATCCAAGTGACGCCATGAAGATGGCAAAAATAAGAATCCACAAATTGGCTCCTTTGAATTCCACTCCTTTACGGATAGAATCTACTGTTTCCAGTTCGTTGTCTTTATCCTTTTTCAAGTCCAGGTATTCACCTAAGAACGACTTGATAGCAAACTTATTACGTTCATCTGTCTTCATAGTCATTTCTTCTTTTTTATAATTCGGTTAATAACAGGAATCTGCTGCAATGGCAAATCCCGTTTGATAATATAGGCAACAAACAGCAACAGAAGCACTGTACGTAAGGCCAGAAGCAAAACTGTGTTATGAATCGGCATCCATTCACCAATCAGATACAGAATAATGGCTAATCCTACATAACAACCTATTCCACGCAAATCATAAGCAATAGGATACTTCTTCTGACCTACCAAATAAGATAGTAACATAGCGATGGCATAGCCGGTAAAACCTGCCCATGCGCAAGCTACATACCCATATACAGGAATCAGGAAGATATTCATCAGAACAACAATCAGACAGGCTATTATCGAAAAATAAGCTCCCCATTTCGTGTCATCCGTCAGTTTATACCAAAAAGAAAGATTAAAATAGATTCCCATAAACATCTCTGCAATCATCACGATGGGGACTACCCTAAGTCCTTCCCAATAATCCTTGGCAATGATATAACGCAGAATATCCAGATAAAACATGACTGCCAGAAAAGCCAGCAGCGTAAAGATAATGAAAAACTTCATTGCCTGCGCATAGATTTGCTTGTTATCCTTATCCTTACTTTTACCAAAGACAAAAGGTTCATAAGCAAAACGGAAAGCCTGCGTGATCATTGCCATAATCATCGCTATCTTAGTAGCCGCACTGTAAATACCTAACTGTACATCCGCTTCCACCTTATTAGGGTATACAAAAGGGAAAATAATCTTATCCCCGACCTGATTCACAATGCCTGCCACCCCCAATATCAGAATAGGAAATGAATAATATAACATCCGCTTCATCAATAAACGGTCAGGACAATAGCGGAATTCACGGAACTCAGGTATCAGTCCGAGCATTACAACAAAAGAACAGATCAGATTAATAAGAAAAGCCACTCCCACATCATCACCTTTCATGACCACAAAATAGAGGATATTCAGCAGGATACTGACAAATATGAATAAGAGTTTCAGTCCGGCAAACTTGATAGGGCGTTTCTTATAACGAAGATAAGCAAACGGAATAGCCTGAATGGCATCCATAGCCAATACAATCAGCATCATACCCAAATACCATGGATGTTCACCATAACCCATTAATCCCGCAATAGGATTGAGGAAGACCAGACACAACAGCAAGAATATGAGCGATACGCCCCCGACCATCAATAACGAAACAGAATATACTTTCTTCGGATCGTCATCTCCTTTATTGGCAAAACGGAAAAAGCCGGTTTCCATTCCGAAGGTAAGCACCACAAGCAATAACGCCACAATAGCATACATCTTGGTGATCACTCCGTATCCTCCGGAAGCAGCAGGAAGCGAAAAAGTATAAATCGGTACCAGAAAATAATTCAGAAACTTACCAATAATACTGCTGGCACCATAAATCGCAGTGTCCTTTGCCAATGACTTTAATTCTGCCATGTTTATTTAGATCTCTTTATTATCAATGAATAATATTATTTCTTTTGTTTGAACAGCCACTCCATGAAGCCCGGATAATTGAATGCAGGATTCCAGCTGCCATGATTGCAACCGGGGAATTCGATATATTCCACCTTTGCTCCGGCAGCTTTCAGTGCTTTGTACGCTTCACGCGACCCTTCAACTGTTACCACATCATCGGCATCCCCATGAAATATACGGAACTTCACTTCTTTGGCAGCCGGCAAACGGTCCGGATTCACCGATCCGCAAATGGGAACGGCAGCCGCAAAAATCTCCGGATAACGGACCACCAAATCATACGTCCCCATCGCTCCCATTGACAATCCGACAATATATATCCGTTTTTTATCGACTTCGGGCATGACCAGATAAGTGTCCAACAATTGTTTGAGAGTCCGGATAAGAGAACTCATCTCCTGTCCTGCAGGCATATCTGCCGGAAACAGTGATTTCGGACGTTCCGTATAAGCCCAGTAGCTACCTGCCGGACATTGAGGAACAAGTACGAAAGCCGGATACTTCTCTCTGTTGACAGGATTCAGAAACATCTGTCCGCCATGCGTCAGTTGTCTTTCATTGTCATTTCCACGCTCACCGGCTCCATGCAGGAACAGGACCAGCGGATATTTCTTCCCCGCCTTCATTGGCTCGGGACGAATCATCCGATAAGGCAAAGAATCTCCTGTGGAAGAGACAAATACGTCCTTCTCATAACCTTGTTGAGCTGATAATGACAGACTCAAAGAGAGAAATACAAGTAAGATACTCCACTGCTTCATACTCCAATCATTCAATAAAATCAGTTATCTGTTTAAACGTTCCTCAAAAAGCCTGCTTTTAATTGTCGCCAACACTCTCCATTCCGACAGCCACCAGATCAAACTATCAGTCATTAAACAAGGTTTTCTGACTGCTATAGAGGCTCCTTCCCAAATGCTTATAGGCAAGCTCCGTCACTTCACGTCCACGAGGAGTCCGTTTCATAAAACCTTCTTTGATCAGGAAAGGTTCATACACTTCCTCAATAGTGCCCGCATCTTCGCCCAAAGAGGTAGCAATGGTTGTCAAACCGACAGGACCGCCTTTAAACTTGTCTATGATGGTGCAAAGTATCTTGTTGTCTATCTCATCCAAACCATACCTGTCGATATTCAACGCTTCCAGTGCAAACTGAGCTATTTCCGTATCGATAGAGCCGGAACCTTTCACCTGCGCAAAATCGCGTACGCGACGAAGCAAAGCATTGGCAATACGGGGCGTACCACGACTTCGGGATGCAATCTCCGATGCCGCCCGCACCGAACAAGGCACGTCCAGTATGGATGCTGAACGTCGGATGATATTACTCAGAATATCATCGTCATAGTACTCTAAATGCAGATTAATACCAAAACGGGCACGAAGTGGAGCCGTCAGCAATCCGCTACGGGTAGTTGCACCGACCAGCGTAAACGGATTCAGGTCAATCTGAATGCTACGTGCCGAAGGTCCCTTATCAATCATGATATCTATCCGGTAATCTTCCATGGCCGAATAGAGATATTCTTCTACCACCGGCGATAAACGGTGAATTTCATCGATAAAGAGCACATCGTTCGGTTCGAGGCTGGTCAAAACTCCTGCCAGATCGCCCGGTTTGTCGAGCACCGGACCGGAGGTTACTTTAAAGCCTACTCCCAATTCGTTAGCTATAATATTTGAAAGCGTTGTTTTACCCAATCCCGGAGGTCCGTGCAGCAGAACGTGGTCGAGCGCTTCGCCACGTAACCGTGCCGCCTTCACAAAGATGCGAAGGTTTTCCACCACCTTATCCTGCCCGCTAAAGTCTTCAAAGCTTAACGGACGGAGCGCATTTTCGAAATCCCGCTCCCTTGAAGTCAGCTGATGTTCGCGTATGTTAAAATCTTCTTGTTCCATTTTCTTCTTGAAAAGTAGGAGACAAAGATAGAGAATTACCTTTATTTTCAGCATAAGAAAGGAGGTTTATTTAAAACGTAATAACTACTTTTGCATCATCTATATACACATCATCGACTATGGTTCTAAATTACATCTGGATAGCATTCTTCATCATCGCCTTCGTTATCGCCCTGATAAAAGTAATTTTTCTGGGAGACACGGAGATATTTACAGCTATCATGAACTCAACTTTCGACTCTTCGAAAACCGCTTTCGAGATATCTCTGGGACTGACCGGAGTATTAGCTCTTTGGCTGGGTATCATGAAAATCGGCGAGAATAGCGGACTGATTAATGCACTCGCCCGCTTTCTGAGTCCGGTACTCTGCCGCCTGTTTCCGGACATTCCCAAAGGGCATCCGGTATTGGGTTCCATCTTTATGAATATGTCCGCCAACATGCTCGGACTCGACAATGCTGCCACCCCATTGGGGCTCAAAGCAATGAAAGAACTGCAGGAACTGAACCCGAAGAAAGATACGGCTTCCAATCCGATGATCATGTTTCTAGTAATCAACACCTCCGGGCTCATCATTATCCCGATCAGTATCATGGTATACCGTGCGCAGATGGGGGCTGCCCAACCTACGGATGTGTTTATCCCTATCCTGCTGAGTACTTTTATCTCGACTCTGGTCGGCGTCATAGCTGTCAGTATCGCCCAGAAGATCAATCTGATCAACAAGCCTATCCTGATATTGATGGGCGTTATCTGCCTTTTCTTCTCCGGATTGATTTATCTGTTTCTGAATATTTCGCGTGAGGAAATGGGTACTTACTCTACGCTGATAGCAAATATTCTTCTGTTCGGGGTGATCATCCTGTTTATTCTGACAGGAGTCCGGAAGAAGATTAACGTATATGATTCTTTTGTAGAAGGTGCCAAAGAAGGCTTCACGACAGCCGTACGAATCATTCCGTACTTGGTTGCCTTCCTTGTAGGCATTGCCGTATTCCGTACTTCGGGAGCGATGGATTTCCTTGTGGGGGGCATTGGTTATGTAGTCGGTCTGTGCGGAGTGGATACCAGTTTTGTGGGAGCATTGCCGACAGCGCTGATGAAGTCTCTCAGCGGCAGTGGTGCCAACGGCCTGATGATCGACACAATGAAAGAGATGGGCCCCGACTCATTTGTAGGACGAATGAGCTGTGTTGTACGCGGAGCTTCGGATACTACCTTCTATATCCTTGCCGTTTACTTCGGCAGCGTTGGGATCAGTAAAACCCGGAATGCAGTGACCTGCGGCTTAATAGCGGATTTCTCCGGTATTATAGCCGCCATCTTAATCAGTTATTTATTTTTCTTTTAAAGCATAGACTCAATTATGGCTGTAACTTATCAAACCGAAGGCGTCAAGATGCCTGATATCAAAAAACGGGAAACTACAGAATGGATAAAGAATGTAGCTGCCTCTTATGGAAAAAGACTCGGTGAAATCGCTTATATCTTCTGCTCCGATGAAAAGATTCTGGAGGTAAACCGACAATATCTGCAACACGATTATTACACGGATATCATTACTTTCGATTATTGCGAAGGTGATCGTCTGTCGGGCGACCTGTTCATCAGTCTGGATACGATACGCACCAATGCCGAGCAATTCGGGGCAGCTTATGATGATGAACTACACCGGGTTATTATTCACGGTATTCTTCATCTCTGCGGTATCAATGACAAAGGTCCCGGGGAAAGGGAAATCATGGAAGAGGCGGAGAATAAGGCGTTGGCAATGCGATAGTTGGCGATGCAATAAAAAGCCATTGACCGGATAAAACTAGCACCCCGCCACAATCACTGCGACGAGGTGCCCCCAAGTATCTAAGAGAGATAGTTATTGTTCCGTTAACGCTTGCTTTATTTTAAAGACAAGACTTTGATAATGTGCCCGGGTAGTAGCATCACCCGTATTTACTTTGCTTCGCAGCAAACTATAGCTATCCATTACCTTCTGATGAATAGCCGGATTCTTAACCATATCCACACTTCCGAGCGGGTTGAGTTCAAAGCCGGCTTTCGTCCAATCGACATTATCCGTAAGCAGTTGTTTCTCCACTTCATTCAAGTCTTTAAATGAGAATGGAGAAGATTTTTGTTTCAGCATTCCTCCTTCTTTCAACAACTTTTCCACATAAGTAATTTGCAGGTTACGGTCGTACATATTCAACCGGGCACCGGATATAGTTTTCTTCCACACAAAATCATAAATATCATCCATATACTCAGCAAAAGTATAAGCCTGTTTGGGATATAACTCCTCGTACAAAACAAGACTGGATGTAATGTATGTGAAGAACAAACGATTCATAATGATTGACTGCAAAGTACTTGGCGAATAAGTCGGACCGGTATACTCAATCACCTTCTTGTCAAGTACCCATTCGGGGAGTTCCATCATGGTTTCCATAACAAACTTCAATGCCTCCTTCTGTTCTGCTTTCGACACAAAACGGATAACAGGCTTTTCGCTGTCCCGTCTCGGCTCATCAAAATAAATTCCACCGATGGACACCATGGCATGCAGTAAGTAGCGTTGCATCTGCATAATCACTTCCTGATATGATTCTGTCAGGCGTTCATATTGATGATCATCTTCACAGGTCCATTCCGGCAGGTTTTTCATGATAAGTTTCAGATTCTTTAAGCCATATCTTCCTGCCTTCACGGCATTATCACCCAAATCCTCAGATTTACAAGAAGGATCGACCTCATTAATAAAAGGCTGCGGACCGTATTTGTACATCGGATCATTCTCTTTCTCTTTGATCCACTTGTTCAAAGTAGCTTTCTCATCTTCAGGAGATGCCGCATCAAATATAGGTTTATATCCCCATTTGATGGCAAACTTATCATATACACCCAAAAGCGGAGGAGTCAGAGCAACTCCTTTGTCTTCCGGCTGAGCTACATAATTATAGCGCGTATAGTCCATGATGGACGGAGTTGTACCATACTTCTGAGTGAAAGTGGCCGAACGGAGCGAGTCCACCGGATACGAATAAGATGCACCGAAGTTATGCATCAGTCCCAGGGTATGTCCGATCTCGTGCGCTGCTACATAACGTAACGAACTTCCCATCGTCTCGTCATCAAACACTGCCTTGCGTACTTTGGGGTCAACAGTAGCAGTCTGAACAAACCGCCAGTTATGCAACAGCTTAATGATATTTGAATAAAACAAGACGTCTCCCTGAATGATTTCACCCGAACGAGGATCGGCACAGGAAGGTCCCATTGAATTTTGTATCGGAGTGGTAATCATTCGGTAGCAGCTATAACGAATATCATCCGGATCAAAGTTCGGATCATCCTTCGGATAGTCTTTCGCTACAATCGCATTCTTAAATCCAATTTCCTCAAACGCAACCTGCCAGTCTTCTATTCCTTTCTTTATGTAATCTCTCCACTTGTCAGGGATAGCAGTATCAACGTAATATACAATCGGCTTCTGAGGTTCCACCAACTCACCTTGCTTATAACGTTCCAAATCTTCTGGTTTTGGTTGCAAATCCCATCGGTTGATGTAAGTAAGTTCTTGCAAACCATCTTTCTTTTCAGTATAAAACCTCTTGCTTTCATCAAAATAACCGATACGCGAGTCTCCATAACGGGGACGCATAATTTCCTCCGGCAGCAAAATAATATTACGCGTCATAGTTACAGTGAACGGTCCTCCGTCAACAGTATAACTCATCAGCGTCTTGATGTTTATATTCAACGGAAAAGACTTCATTCCCAGGATAGCCGACTTGGAAGAAACAAGACTTCCCTTCAATGCTTTTCTCTTCATCAATACATCCATTATATTCTCCGAACGAAATGGGCTGAATTCCGGTACATCCGTTATAAAAAGCGAACTCATATCGATGACATATGCCGAAGAGTCCGGTGAAAGACTTTCTATCTTATATGCTTCCCAAATAGGATCCGAGAAGTTGCGCTGAAAAGCAGCGTACATATTGGAAGTAGTGTCACACAAATTGCGCACCATCTTTTTGTGCATGTAGATTTTCTTTTTATCTGCTGAGAAGGTTACCAGTACCGGATTTCGGGGCATTTGTCCGGCAGCTATATCTTTATTATTACTGGTACTCGATACTCTGGACGCAATCATAAAATCCCGCCCCATCAAGTCTTTAGGTATTTCGAAATAATACTTATCCTTAACGATGTGTATCTTAAACATACCATCAATCGTCTTGGCTCCTTTCAGCAGTTTTTTGTATTCGGTCATACTACTCTTCGTGGAATCTTTTGCCGCCGACTGCTCTGTTTCCGCTTTTGCTTTCTTTTTTTTCTTTTTAAAAATCTGACTTTCGGCATTAGCAGTTACCGCTCCGGCAGTTAATGCTCCTACAAGTAATAAAGTGAAAATTTTGTTCATATCATGTTGTTTTTAAGTTCTATAGTTCCAGTTTGGACAGATCGAATCCGTTTTCAAGCATAGCTTCCCGAATCACATCATACTTCTTCTTCATTACCGGATATTTATCGCAGATTTCCTGAATCTCGGCAGGAGTTTTCTCAAAGACGAAATTCATCCATTGCGCAAGGTCTTCACTCTTTAAAGGAGCATAAATGGAATTAAAATCCGGCCAATCTTCATCAATATAGGAGTTCTCAGAATAAGTAATCACCCCATACTTATAAAAATCGATTTCATTAGGGTCCGTTCCTTTAAAACGATACCAGTTCGGGTCGTACAATTTCGGTTCAACTTCTTCACTAGCTTCATAAAAAGCATCTGAAATAGTAAACAATCCTCTGACTTCCGACATATACTTTGCCCAAAAGCTGGCATTCACATCTGCTCTGATTTTCACAAACTCCTCATCGGTCATTGTTTTCAGAGAAGATGATACATTACCTAAGGCTATAAAGCTGCTACTAGCATAGCAATTCATGATGGTTGTCTCACCATAAGAGGCCATCCGGACCTCTTCAGATAACAATATAGAAAAAGGTAAATTCTTCTTTAAAAAACTATCCGAATACAAATTCAATAATACCTTTTGCAAAAACTCAATCCCTTCATCAATAATCTCCTGCTTTTGTTCGGGAGCAGTTATTTTAATTCCGTTATTCGCCGTAAAGTTGAATTTATAATCAGCCTCAGTCGGATTGGTTATAATCACAGTCTGATATTTCTGATAAAACTGGTATATAAAATGCTGTGTCGGATCTGACAGGTCATCTGTCAGAATGTTATACTTATCCGGTTGATCAGGAACGATTAACGCATCTTCATGATAACAAGAAGACATACCTGCCAGCATACAAATTAATAATATAAGTTTCTTCATAATCGATCAATTATTAACAGGTTCACTATTCGGACGGTCGAATATTTCTATTTCCGTATTTCTCTCTCTTTCGCTCTTAGGAATCGGCAACACGTATGAGCCTTTCTCTTTCAGTTCGAAGACATCCCCTGCTCCTTCGTTCTCCTTTGAACTGTAAGTATGCTTCAAAGGAGGGCAGCCATACCTGCGCAAATCAAACCAGCGGAATCCTTCAAATGCCAGTTCTCTACGGCGTTCCTTACGTACGGTTGCTACAATTCCGTCTTCATCGACAGCTAACGGCGGAGTTCCCGGTTTCATACGATTTTCACGGAGCTCATTTAAGTCAGCAAGAGCCTTGTTCGTATTGCCAAGTTCAGCAAAAGCCTCAGCACGATTCAGATAAGCTTCCGAAATACGGAAAGCATTGGAATAAACAGTAGCAGAATTCCTACTCCATTTAATAGGGGTATAGATATTATATTCTTTCGCGACAGGCCTCCTCTGCGAACCTTTCGTATGCTTAAAGAAGTTAGTCACTCGCAAATCGTCTGCAGAATACTGTTTCAGTAGATCATCAGATACAACCAATTCGCCTGCATATCTGAAGTCTTCCCTCATGTATGATTCAAGGGTTGTAGTTCCATAAGAAAACAATATTTCTTTATTGGCAAGAGAAAAGAAATAATTATCGTCTTTCTCTTTTAGCTTATAAAGAGCATGGGAAGACACTTTAAATACCGAATCACAATACAAAATCGTTTGATCATATTTCTCCTGAAAAAGAGCAATACGCGATGCTAATAAATAGGCGCCAGGCAAATTCGGACGGTAAATACTCTTTTCTCCCCCTACCATTTTAAAACATTGGATAGCCCGATTTATATCTTTTTCCATTTGTGCATAAACCACAGAATTAGTAGCTCGCCTCATCATTTTGTCCGACAGACTGATCTCATTATTTACCGGCACACAGAGATCCTGGTCAGCAGTAGCGGGATGATAAGGCTGCCCATAGAGGTTTGCAAGCATAAAGTACGAAAAAGCACGCATGAAATAGGCTTCTCCAGCCAAATCCTGACGTTCGATATCTGTTCCCGTCATTTTAGGTAGGTTATCCAAAATAATATTAGTCATCAAAATCTTATGGAAATAAGAAACCCATGCATTATCAGCAGTAAATTCATTCAGTTTTCCGACTTCAGGATTAGCCTGCCAAGTATAATACGCCCATACACTTTCCCTAAAATCATTCGAGATTACACCCGGATTAGTTCCGTAATAGCACTGGTCTTTCACATCATCTGTCATATACTCCAGATAAGGATGTAAAACTTCACCATTCTTCAATATTTCACCGAAGAGTAATTCTTTATAGTCTTTAACCGACTTCGGGATCATCAAATCCTGCGAACTTTCCTCCAGGAAGTCACTACATGATGACAATATGACTATTAGCAATAAGAGATATAAATTATACTTTTTCATCGTCATTTTCATTATTAAAGAGTAAGACTAAAGCGAAGCGAATAAGAACGCTGTGGCGGTATGCTTCTCGAACCAAATCCGATTTGTTCAGGATCTCTCCCTTTCAAACTTTTATCTTTGATGACAAAAACATTACCAGCATCAAAACTGACACTAGCTCCTTTGAGATAGATCGGTTTCAACCATTCACATTTGAAATCATAACGGACAGACATCGAACGGCATCTGAGAAAACTACCTGAAACTACCCGAATATCACTTTTATTATACATATCCCATCCATTATCTGCAATACGATAAGTCACAGCCTTATCATTGATCTGCAAACTTTTATCCGACAAAACCGGTATAATAGTTCTGTCCTCGTCACCCGGTTCTCTCCAACGATTCACGAACTCACTGGACATGTTCTGGTCTGGATAAGGAAGCCGTTGTCCAGATGACTCATACAAATCGTTCAAACGTATCTTATTGCCAAAACTAAACGAGAACAATGCATTGAATGTAATATTCTTGTATTTCAAATAAGTAGAGAATCCGCCCGTCAGGTCCGGCTCACGTTTTCCGGAAAGGACAAAGGCACGGTCATACATCTCTTGCTGCGAATGAACGACAGCATTACCCTCTTCATCCTTCTCGTTAACATCCTTAAAGGTAGGATATCCCTGTGCATCCAGTTTATCAAACTTGTAAGAATAGAAACTGTTAATCGCATTACCATTACTCACCAATGTTCCTGCAATATAATCTTGCCAGGTAACAGCCGAGTTTCCAGCATTCAATACTTTATTATAGTTCTTACCTGTATTAAATGATATACTCCACATCCAGTTCCGAGTCTGGACAGGAACAAAAGATACAGCCAAATCCCAGCCTCTATTTTCAACATCTCCATCATTAATAGAAACACTCGATGCTCCCGTAGAAGGAGCTACGTTTTTCGTAACAACCTGATCAACGCCCTTTTTGTAATACACATCGAGAGAGCCATAAACTCTGTTATTCCAAAATGCCCAGTCAATTGCAATATTGTAAGAGTTGGTCTTTTCCCATTTCAGCTTATTATTCGGCAATTTATAAAGAGTTGACACATATTCCTGTGGCAACGATTCCAGCGTTCCCAGACTGGCAATCAGATTAGGAGTCTGGTCCGGATGTACGTTACCTTGTATACCGTATGAAGCACGGATTGCCAAATCATTCAGGAAACTGACGTTTTTCATAAATTTCTCATTGATAACATTCCATCGGGTAGATACAGACCATATCGGCAGAAAACGCACGCTCTTGCTCTGACCGAATTTATTGGAACCATCAGTTCGTATATTAAAGTTCAGAATATATCGGCTATCATACACATAAGAAGCAGTAGCGTACAACGAAATCACATTATTCTTTGTATCGGTCACTACATCCGGATGATTCTTAACCAAAGCGGCATACCTTTTCCATATCGTCGGATCAATATCTACAAACTTTTTACCTCTTTCCGGCAAATATCCATATTGTGTGGATTTTAATCCATCATATTTGGAAGATCTGACTTCCTGTCCAATACTTCCTGAGATTTCATGTTTTCCAAAACTTTGCATCAAAGCCAGACTATTTCTCCAGGTATAAGAAGTGTTACGGGTATTGGTCGTCGCTAATTCTCCTCCAAATGGAAGTAGACAGTATTCTTCTACAAATTTGGGATCTTCCGTTAGATCCGGTAGTTTCTTTCCATAAGGGCTTTGCCGCATAGATGAAATATAATATGATTGTTCATCCGCCCAGTTCTCCTGCGTTACGTTACTTCTAGATGCTCCCAATATCGATGAGAATTTTATCCATGAAGCCACATTCCAATCTAAGTTTATAGCTACATCTATCGAAGAATTATCATTTTTGTTACCTGTATGGTTCAGTTCATTCATAATATTATAAGGCAGAATCCCATTGTGTCCTGCCTCATTCGCATAAAAATACAACTCATCAGAAGCCGTCCGCAAAGGAATAGCTCGTGAAGTATTATAAGCATATTCATACACATCAATGGAAGTATGAGGATGTTCTGCTTTAGAAAGAGAGCCGCTTACCTTCAGTCCCAAATGTATATTCCGGTTGATTCTAGTATTTATTTTAGCCAGTACGTTATAGCGCTCCAGTCCTTCCTTGGTAGTCACACTGTTATTATTCGCATATCCTATGGACATATAATAATTGCTCCGCTCATTTCCACCTGTAATGGATACCGAATGCTGATGTGTAAATGCTGTACGGAACAGCAAGTCATACCAATCGGTATTCAGTCCTTTCAATATCTTTACTTGGTTTAAGAATTCCTGATAGGTAATATCTTTATTCCACAGATGTTGCAATGCTCCTTCATAGCCAATATCCGAAGGTTTGTAACTTCCGAAAGATAATCCCCTCTCCTGCATTTCGATAGACATATCAATTCTGTCGGCAGAATTCATCCGAAACATTTTATCGTAAGTAGGAGGAGCTGTTATCCCCAATGTAGCGGTATACGTGATACTCGGTTTCTGTTTTTTTCCTTGCTTGGTAGTGACCACAATAACTCCATTGGCCGCTTTGATGCCATAGATAGCAGTAGCGCTGGCATCTTTCAGAATATCCACACGTTCAATATCTTCCGGATTGACCGAACCGATGGCATTTCCGATCAAGTTTATCTTATCCGGACTATTCAACTCTTCTGTAGAGATATTGACAGGTTCTTCCAGAATAATCCCATCGACTACCCATACCGGTTCTCTATTTCCTGTAATAGAGGAAGATCCCCTAATTCTAATCTTAGGAGCAGCTCCCGGAGTAGATGACATATTCATCACAGCAACACCCGGCAGGCGTCCCTGCAACATTTTGTCGATAGACAGATACTCCCCACCAATCAGATCAGCTCCCTTTATAGAGGATATGGAGCTTGCCAACTTGCGTCTGTCAATCTCCTGATAACCTGTCACTACAACTTCATCGATTGACTTCACATCCGATTTCATCACGATTGTCATAGGTTTAGTACCGGCAACTTTTACTTCCTGTACAATCATTCCCAAATACGAGACAATCAGGACAGGCTCTTTCTGACGGAATAAATTAATAGAAAACTTACCTTCATTATCAGTTATCGTCGAATGTTCCGTTTTAGAGAGTTTTATATAAGCTCCCGGCAAGGGCAACCCTCCCTCATCAACCACAACGCCCGTAGCCGTGCGGACATTCTCTTTAGGTTGCTGATATACAATGGTTACAATATTTCCTTCTATTTCATAACTGTATCCGGTATTTGCCAGCACTTTGTTCAACACCTCACTGATAGGCTGACTATTGCTCTGAATAGTGATACGAGGCATATTCTTCACTTGCTCCGTACTATAAATAAAGTTCAGGCCAGTCTGTACTTTTACAGCATCAAAAAATTCTTTAACTGTTGCAGATTTAAGATCTAAGGATACCCTCATTGCATTAGATTGCGATGCAGCCAACACCGGTGTAAACAACAAGGAAATAATACAGAGAAACATGATAATGCGTTCTCGAGCTCTCTTTTTTTGCATGTCGTCCTCCTTTTTTAATAGTAGTTAATATGTTTATTTCTTTATAATTATGGTCTTCCCCTGTATTTCCATTTCCAGATGAGTCACCCGCTGTATCGCTTTCAATATGGGCTCTATTGAGCCGTAGCGATCAATATCTCCTGTAAAACGTATCTTCTTGGTATCTTCCGATTCGAATACGATATCTTTGTTGTACCAACGTGATATTACATTCATCAGACTCTCCAAAGAACAGTTATCAAAAACGAAGCGTCCACTGTTCCATGCGATATACGGCTCGATATCCACTACGCTAATTTGTACATCTTGCGTATCAGCCTGAAGAACCGCCAATTCCCCCGGTTTTATTTTATATTCCCCTCCCTGATTAGGAAGCACACTTACAGAACCTTTCACCAGCACTACTTTCGTTATTCCGGGCACATGTGTATTTACATTGAAAGTTGTCCCGTACTGCTTGACCACTCCATTCGCCGTAATGACACGGAAAGGGCGTTTGCTATCCTTGGCTACCTGAAAATAAGCCTCCCCATCCAAATAGACCGTGCGAGTGGTAGTACCGAAATGTGGTGGATATTTCAATGTCGTATTATAATTCAGATGCACCCTGGTCCCGTCTTCAAACGTCATCCAGAATTCACTGTCATCATAAGTACTCAACTTATTATTTTCTACAACAGAGACCTCTTCCGATTCATTCATATCAGTCTTAGGAACTGACGGCTGAGCAACAGGAACTTGTTCCACCGAATCCTGTAATGGCTTAGCAGGCACTGATTTTAAATCCATCTTCTGTCCATTTGCCAGAACCAGTGTTGCCTTTTGTTTACCCATCTTCTCCGACCGGATCATAGCAATACGAACTTCATCCGAAATCACCGGCTGAGAATCCATCAGCCGCAAAGTCCAAAACCATATTGCAAAACCGATTATCGGCAATAAGAAGATTGCAGCATAGCGTCCTATTTTGACCCAACGAGCAGAGCGAATAGAGAAATGCTTTTTCTGAAACCTTTCCCAAGCACGTTCTTCATCTACCTGGGCAAACTGTTTATACCTGTCAATCAAACAAGCCTCACGCATCAGACGATCATAGTTCTCTCTATTTTCTTGAGAACTATCAAGCCATGACTGCAACTGTTTTTTATCTTCTTCCGAAGCGTATCCCAGCAACTGATCATGGATGATAGAATTTATACTTCTTTTACGCTTTATCATATTATTTCAGGTTATTTATAGTAAAGACGACTAAGAAGAAGAAATGGGGGACAGGATTCTGAAGTTTTTTTATTCAAAAGATACTTTATTTATTTAGAAGACCGTTCTTTTTGTACAATAATCAAGAAAAACAACGAACATTTTGTTCATTGCAAACAGGTGTTAACAAGTAAAGTGGATTGAGTGTTATGCTTCTTTTTAGGGAAGTAACATTTGCAATAATAGAAAATGATAGGAGCCTAATTTTTTTCTAAGGAAGGACATTGCTCTCTTCTTTTGAGTCTTCACAGTTTCAAGAGAAACATGGAGTGCAGTAGCAATCTCCTCGTTCTTCTTACCTTCCATATACATCAAAAAAACTTCCCGGCATCGATCTGGCAAAGCATCAATTGTCTGAAGTAACTGGCGATAGACTTCTTCACTAAAGAACCCTTCTTCCTCTTCTTCCATCCTAAATGTAGTGGAGTGGCTATCAAGCATCTTCTGAAGATAGCTACCTTCCACATCCTTATGTTTCAAATAATCCAGGGAAGCATTTCTGACAGAATTATACAGATAAGCCCTAAATGAAGCCAGAGACCGGAAAAGCATCTTCTTCTCCCAAATAGTGGAGAATAACTCCTGGACAATATCTTCTGCAGATTCTGAATCTCCGACAATTGTTATTGCATAGCAAACCAATGCTTTATAATAATTCTTATAAAGCAGTCGGAAAGCAGCCGCATCCAACTTATTAATTTGTTCTATGGAAATCTCATTGTTAGTCATTTCGGGAGTTTTGCGCCAAAAATACAAATTAAATAATAATGTTCTATACAGAAAGACTGATATTTTTCTCTCGGACAATCTAGTTGTATGGTACTTTCCAAAAGATATCCGCCTATAAAAGATTCACCCGGATTTACATTCGACAATGTAAACCCAGGTGAAAAATGCTCAATATTGCATAGAAGAAATCCTTAAAAATACCTCTTACAATATTGTTTTCATAGAGACAAATTAATTAAGAGAGAGTTTATGTAATAGAGATTTATTCAATTTCTATAGCCTTCTTGATGCGGTAGATCAACAAGTCGTAATGAGAACGATCTGCTTCGGGAGCTGCTGATACAGCTTTTTCGAGCATATCTTTCGTCTTCATCAACAAGTCGAAATAATACGCAGCAATTTTCGTCTGATTAGTGTAGATCGGCGGTACTGAAGAAAAACCTGCTATCTCTTCCGGATTCTGCAGGAGTTGCATCTTCATATCCACTCTTTCTCCGTTTCTCAGAGCAGCCAGATTAATCTCCGGCTTGCCGGAAGCTGCAAATGCAGTTTTAGAAGCTTTGAAACTACCGACAGGCGAAGTGGCTGTCGATGTCGAAATGATACTTTCCAGGAATGCAGTCTGCAAAGCTCTTTCAAAGTCTTTCAACGGACGGTGTTTCAATACGCCTTCCCAGACAACTCCGTAAATATCATCCAGATATTCCGAAGCCGTGTAAGCCGCATCGGGGAAACGTTCCGTACAAACTTCGACATAAGGCAGACGTCCGAAAATTCCATTGAAGATATCCAGACGAAGACGATCTGCCTTCTCATCTGCAATCTCGAATTCCTTGGCATGAGCATCATCATCCACCCACTCCAAATTCTTCGCCAGTTCCAGTGCCTTATCCAATGCTGCTTTCTGCTTCTCCCGATCTACCATTGAGTAGCTCGGTATCGCATCCTTCTCACGAATATCATTCAGGTAAATACCCCCAATATAACTCAGAACAGCGTAAATACGTCCGCTCAGCCTTTCACTTAGGGCAGAGTGTACACGTCTGCGCATTAAGAAATCACGGTCATCCTTGGCAAACCAGTTATAATAGTTCTCAAATCCTTTGCGGACATTGGGAAGCATATAGTCGAATGATTTCAAATGATCATCTCCCAAACTTCCACGGCTGTTACGGGGATCGGAATCGAAACGGGACTGATTGCGGATATAGGCATAATGCGGATCTCCTGTATGTTCACGAATCCAGCTGTCCAGCGTATCTTTCTCTTCCTGCAATGAAGAAGCATAAATAGGCTGATATAAATATTTAATCACCAGTTCGTCGTAAGGACCGGGCTTGGTATTAACCAGGCATACTCCTTTGCGTACATCGTCTTCCGTAGCCACATCATTGATCACTACTCCTCCCATAACGGAAGAAGCCAGTCCGTACTTCTGTGTAAAGCCTACCGAACGCAACGAATCTACCGGATAAGCACAGGAAGCCCCCCAGTTCATAGTCAATCCCAGACCGGTACCTACCGCCTGAGCGATAGCAGCCTCGATCAACTCACCTTGTATATCTTCCGGGAAAACAGTAGTACGTACACGAGGGTCGATAGCTACAGTTGCTCCGACACGGTCAGCATACTGCACACTGATCATGTTTGCATTGATCAGGATAGAAGCATTCAGAATCTCACCTGTACGTGAATCAGAGTGTATCGTAGTCTGCGCGGAATTCATCCAGGAAGCAGAATAACGTACGGTCATACAATCAAGACTGTTTGCATTGAACAATGTATCGTTCTTCGGAAACTCCTTCACACAGATAACATCTTTAAATCCTATCTTCTCAAACGCCTTATTCCATGATTCTGCACCGGCTTTGATATATGGATTCCATTTTGCAGGCATCAGGCTGTCGATATAAAAGACCAGCTGCTTTTTAGGTTGAACCAATTCTCCACGACGATGAGCAGCAGAGTCAGACGGTTCGATACGCCAGCGCTTTGCATAACGTATGCTTTTCACTTCCTGAGTAGCTCCCGCAAAGTCACTTTTCAGCTGCGTTGTCATTCCCAAGCGCGAATCAGCCAGACGGGGAGCCATCGGTTCCTCCGGCAAGATGCACAACATTTTATTGACCACAGCTGTCAGAGGCACATCCTTATACATGCTGTAAGCGCCCATCAGTGTGTGGTCAACCTTGTAAGACAGTTCTTCACGTACAGCTATATTATTCTCTGTAGCCGATACTCCAAGGATAGCCGACTTATCAGACTGCAGGGAGTGATCACGTGAAACGAATCCGTAATAACCGTTGGCAGAAGTAGAAGGGAAAGGCTTGGTAAATGCAGATCCTTCCATAAACAGTCCCTTCATATCCACTACAAGCGCAGAACTGTCCGGTGTACAAGCCAGTACTTTAAAGCTTTTGAAAATACCCGGATTGTGCGAATTGTCCAGTGCACGGGCGATATAACTGTCACCGCTCGTATTCACCGGTTTGCTCAGCAAGGGCATACGTGCCACCAGTGTAGAGTCGATCATCTCAAAGCGGAAACGTACATCCGTACCGCCCAGCTGTCCCGGAGCACCCTCACCGCCGTCGCTTGTATTCTCGATAGAAGAAGTAAACAGCATTTCGCGTCCTAACATATCGATCGGAAATTCCACATATATCTTTCCTTCCACTTTGTGAATGGTCATCAGGCCATGTGCTGTCTGCACCTTTTTGTTCTTGAACAACTTCTGGTAAGGTGTCAGGTTTTCCTTCTTATCTTCTTTTTTCTTCTTTTTAAAAGGCCAGAAAGCATTTCCTTCCTGTGGCAGGCAACAGGCAAAAAGAAGTAATAAACAAAGTATCTTACTATATCTATTTCTCATACTTCCTATCATTTTAATGCCTGATCAATCTTGTACAACAATAAGCGGTAGTGGCGCTGGGTATCAGCAGAGCCAGTAGAAGCATTGGCCGCAACCAGGCTACGAACTTTCTTCAACTCACCGTAGTAAACGTGTTCCATCGGTTCAATCGGTGCTTTCAAATCCACATCATCATCAAAACCGCTGATCTCTTCGAGACGGGCAGCCTGCATTTCACGAGGTTTGTTATTGAAACATCCCATAAACTCTTCCGAAATAATACCGAAACGTTCGCGGGAAGCCGATTTCAACCATTCGGGAACTTCAATGTAAGCATACATATCTGCAATTCCTCTGCGGCTGGCATTCTTGGTAACTCCGGCTACCGAACCTTCAATCAATTTAGTCAGGTAATTCATCTGCAAGCGCATTTCCGTTTCAGTCAGATTTCTGCCGGCACGTGTAGGAGCCCATACGAAACGTTCGATATCAGCCAGATATTCTTTCTGAGTGTAAGGAGACGATGTAGCTTTGTCCGAACAAATAGCTACTGCACCACAACGGGACAGAATACCATCTATAATAGCATCTTCCATCTGCATAGCAACAGAAGTACGAATCGGGAACTCTTTCAATGTCTCGCGGGCATCCAGCCAGGAAAGGTCTTTCAACTCGTTCAACAGGAAGTTCAGTGCCTTCTTCTGCTGTTGCTTAGATACCGTTTTATAGCTCGGACGCTGGTCACCGTCATAGCGTTCATTCAAATAGATACCACCGATATCTCCCAATACGAAACTCAGATAACGTACATAAGCATACACCACTTCGTCATAAACCGCACTACGGAACTCAAAATCCTTATCCTTATCTGCTACCCAGTCGTTGATATGTTTCAGCAGATATTGCAGGTTACGGCGTCCGTATTCAGAAGCTTTCACCGGATCGTCTCCCAAATCCTCTTCTACAGAACTCGGGTCAAAGCGGCGTTTGAATTGTTGTTTACCATAACGATATTTATCATCTCCTGACTTTTCGCTGATCCATTTGTCCAGTATAGGAATTTCTTCTTCAGCTGTTTTAGCCTCAAATATCGGGGTGTACAGCCAGGCAATAGCATAGTAATCATAAGCTCCCAATTCCGGCGGAGTCAGACGTACGCCTTTCTCTTTATCACCCGGTTGCGCTACATAGTTATTACGTGCATAGTCCATGATAGAATAAGTAGTTCCGAACTCCTGAGTAAACTTCGGATCACGCAATGACTCTACAGGAATAGAGGAAGAACCGGCCATATTGTGCATCAATGACAATGTATGACCTACTTCATGAGAAAGTACGTAAGCGATGCAATCGCCCAACAAGTCCTCACGCAATACGATATCGCGAACATCTTTATCAGCAGGGGCAGTCTGCAAGAAGCGCCAGTACTGAACGAGTTGCACGATGTTGTGGAATACAGTCACAGATGCATTGATAATCTCTCCGGAACGCGGATCAATCCAGGATGGTCCCATCGCATTGGCTACCGTAGACGGTGCGTAACGGATACAAGAATACTTAATATTCTCGGGATCAAAATTCGGGTCGTCTTTCGGGAAGTCTTTAGCTACAATAGCATTCTTGAAACCAATCTTTTCGAATGCTTTCTGCCATACTTCAACTCCTTTGTGGATATATTTGTTCCAGTTCAAAGGGAACGCATCATCAATATAGAAAACGATGGGCTTCTTGGGCTCCACCAGTTCACCACGAAGATAAGCAGCAGAGTCAGATGGCTCCAGATTCCATCTGTGAGCAATGTGACGAGTGCGTAATCCACGTCCTTCGGAAGCAAACTCCACTACCGAATGCTCGAAAATACCGATACGTGGATCAGCATAGCGAGGACGCATCGGCTGCTCGGGCAACAGAATGAAACTACGGTTCATGACTGCTGTAAACGGCATTTTCTTCACGGCGTAGTTTCCTTTCACCCCTACACTGATTTTATAGGTCAGCAAAGAACGTACGCTGATATTATCTTCAAATCCTTTGATTCCTTGGATAAAGGAACTTTCTTTCTCGAAATCTTTATCGATATCCGCTCCCATCATCTCCATCATTGAATAAGGAGAGAAAGGAGAAAGAAGTTTCTGGTCGCTCAACAAGTAGTCTGTCATATCGAATACGACTGCTGTGCTATCATTGTTATAAGCCTTAATTTCGAATGTTTCGGCGATAGCCGGCATTGTACTGCTTGTCAACCGTTTCTTGATCTCACGGTCCTCAGAAAACTGTCCTGCCTGCACGCGGCGCAACGTAATAGTAGAATCACGCTGTACGAAACGGATCAGGAACGGATCACCGGACTTCTCTCCTACACAACCGAACTGGTTATCGGTAGTTTCAGCAATAGTAGAACCGAGCAGGATATCCCGATTCATCACCTTAATCGGTAACTCAAAATAGATCTTATTGTCCAACTTATGAAGAGTGATGAAACCTTTAGCTGTGGTGACCTTCTTGTCTTTAAACAGTTTGTCATACTTGGTTTCCTTCTTCTCTTTCTTCGTAGTCGCTTCGGTAGAAGCTTTCTTCTTGTTTTTCTTCTTAGCCACAGCGGGGTTAGTCATAGCCCCGCATAGTACGACTAGAAGAAGTAAATACAGTTTTTTCAAAGTTTTATCGTTTTTAAGTTTTAACTAAATGATTCATTCCAAGATTCTTTCCATTTATAACGAACCTGAATAATCCGCCCAAAATCTTTTTCATGGAACAATACAAATTTATTTTCAGCATCATTCACCTGAATTACCTTATTCTGTTGGATTACATATTTCTTAAGAGTATAATCCGAATTATCATCATCCCCTTTCAGAATATAGACATCTCCATTTTCCAAACCTACTATAATATATTTATTATTAAAGCATTCGGCATCAATAGAAGCAATAGGAGAATCAAATTGAGCACATGTGTATAACTTATTCCCATCTGTATAATAAAAATAGAGAGTCTCCCCTTTACTTATAAACAGATAAGGAGCTTTATCCTGATTCCGACAAAGATAAAAACAGTTTTTGGACGTTCCGTCAATTACTGAACTTAGCCCCTCAATCTCACTTTGAGATGTAAAACTAGCGCCAACTTTGGTGACAGAACTACCCCCTCCATAAGCTTCTACCGTAAATTTCTGTATATAGAACTTGCCAGCCTTATCTTTAATAATAGACATATAAGAGACATCTCCCCAGTCAACCAAACTAGCACCTACAAAGTATACAGAATAATCCTTCATGTTATCTAGCCTAGCATCAGAAGGACCATACTCATACTCCTCCACCTTCAAAGGTAGCACCTTGCCAGAATAGTTATAACCTTGCCAACTCTTATAATCAGCAATATGCAAATATTGCGAAGAATTTTTATCATAAAGAACCATACCTCCATGTTCATCAAAAGGAGCATAAGCAATCATGCTACCATCCACCTTTATTTTACCTTCTTCATCTGATGTTAATGGTCGGTCAAGGAAATTACTAGAGTTAAACAATAAATTGCTATCTTTAACGCGGGTATAAATAATTCCATCTTCACCAATTGCCATTGTAAGAAACTGCATATCAATAACACCTACCGGAACAAATCCTTCTGGATATGATTTACTAAGGAACATTTGAGACAATATCCCTTCCTGCTTATAACTGCTACCTGATATATCAATAGCTCCTTGGCCACCCTTCTGTGCTACCCATAGCCAACTGGTTTTATCTTCTCCATCCCAGCGTTCTGTCCAGTGAGGATACATAGAAACAGGCTGTGTTCCCATCGGTACACCATTAATCATTTGATAAATATCACGTGTAACAACAGGTTTTAATATTCCCTCTTCAGTCTGTTCTCTCAAAAAAGCTAAAGTACTGATACCTTCTTTCTCGGAGAGTACTACCCAGCCGTTAGAGGCATAAGCAGAAGAAACAGAAATGTACGTAGAACCAAAATAGGTAACTCCTGTGTTATTATCCATCACAGCCAACCGAAGTTCTTTAGTACTAGCAATTGTATCCGCTATCCACTCCAGGTCTCTAGTATCAGCTATGACATGTCCATCAAACGTCCATTCATATGATAAATCAGAAGGTTCTTTTCCTAAAGTGAAAACTAATTTTGGTTTTGATATCACTTTATCTCCTAACGCATACGAAGAACTTTCAGTCTCTACAGAAATCTCGATATCGTTCATTTCTCTATAATCATAATTTCCCTTATCCTCATAACAAGACGTGATGATCAAAAGGAACATTACAACAAATAATATCTTCATTTTCATATTTCAATTTCTATTCTAATTAGTTAATAGGTACAGTCATCGGAAACTCCTCACCAGTTGTATCATTTTTATCCATTACATTGTTTACTGCAATGTAATACTTGAATGTCAATGCATATTGCCGTTTTTCGGCAGTACTTAGTTTTCCAAAATCTGAGATATTAGTGCATTTTACAAACTCTTCATATTTCTTTCTAGAATATGTACCTAAATACAACTTCGTGACATCATTGGTCCACCATAAAGGTTTACTAATAATATTATTAAATACAATTTTAATTTGTTCGTATTCCGGTATTGATCCTTCGAAATACTCATTTGGAAGAATTTTCAAACACAACTTCACATTCTCTTTCAAATCTTCCGTTTTTAACAACACAACCTCCAATGTATCATTAGATAATCCAGCTTTAAACATTGGATTATCAGGCAAATGATAATTTTTCTGATCAGCATTCTTTATCTTATCTTCACTCTCATCTTCCGCAACCACACTTACTTCGTAAGGTGTATCTGTTGAAAACGGTTTTCCGACTAGCCCCAGACCAATCTTCACAATAATAGCATCACTAGTAGGATAGTTATTGAAAGATACTTCGAAATCCTCATCACCAAATTCCTTCAATTGGCTAAAATAAAGATATTGTCCACCATGATAGGGTTTTATCTCATCTTCCGAACATCCCCAAAAACAAAGAGATATTAAAGCAAATAGAATATTTTTTTTCATCTTTCTTTTTCGTTGATTATCACACATTAAATATCCTCATTATCCGGTTTATCAAATACAAAAATTGCATTATCTACCGGTTTCTTATCCATACGTTTGTATTGAAAAAACATTTGTCCTTCTCCTACAAATTCCTTACGCATATCCTTCAATAACTCTGTATGAAATCCTTCCAATGACCCAATACTGTTCTCCATATTAGTAGTCAGAATTCCTCTCGCATAACGTACTTCATCCAGCATTTTGCCAGCTTGAGAATATTCACCTTTACGAGCAAAGTACTCACCCATGATATAATACATCTCACTCAAGCGTATACCTGGAACCATATCTGAACCATCCTGTCCCAACTTAATATCATATTTTAAGGAATATGCATTAGAATTATAAGAACCTGTCTGTAGAAGGAAACGACGATCCTGTTCTTTATTATCAGCAAAGATATTATCACTGTCAAGGATAAACAGTGTTTGATTTCCTCTTGTTATATAAGGTATATAATCTTCTTGTAATGTTTTATTAAAAAAACACATAATAATGCTATTATAGTCTTTGAGATTCGTACCTAAACTTGAATATTCCACAAAATTAAAACAGGATTCAGGCTTGCTTCCATATGGATAAGTCGCTTCTACAACCTCTTTTGCTTCTTTATAAGCCTGTTCATATTCTCCTTCCCAATAATATACACGTGCTAATGTCGCTACTATAGCATAATAATTCATACGATATCCTCTATAAGCGAAGAATACATCACTAGAAGCTATATCGTTAGAAAGCATGCTTGATGCCAACATACGATAACTTGTGCTCATCCAAATTTTATGTTCATCAGTTATATCACATTTAGCTAACATCTCTTTCGCAGCTTTTAAATCTCTAATTATTTTAGAAAGAATCTCTCTACTACTCTCATATGGAGGAATAATGGTAGGATATACCTCTACATAGGGAATATAAGACTTTCCATCATCTTTCGATATGGCGGGAGCAAATAAACGAAGTAAATCAAAATGTATAAAAGCTCGTAGTGCCAATGCTTCTCCCCAAATCATATTTTTCTCAAATTCTCCCTCTTTGAAAACAGAAGGACTAGCTTTGCTAACATTGAGAATCAAATTATTACAATTAGCTATATTATTATAACCAATAGACCATATATTGGAAATAAAAGTTTTCACATCCGAATCATCAAATTGAAACTTAGCCGATTTATAATAAGCTGAATTTTTAGGTATAAAATTATTATCTGTTTGATAATATTGAGCAATAGCATCCATAAATCCCCATGACATTGCTCGTCCATACATGGAAGAAGTCCCCAAATTCAAATATATTCCATTCAAAGCATTTCGATATCCATCTCCTACTTCAAAAAGCTTATCCCCATTCACCTGATTACTCGGTGCTACATCCAGCCAATCACTACAACTTGTAGTAAACAGGCTTGTAGCCAACAGTAATATCGTATATAATTTCTTCATATTATTCATCTACTTTAAACTGTTAAAAACTCATTTTCACCGAAGCTGCAAAAGACCGTGAATACGGATAGTCCAATCCACGTTCAGCACGTACAGTAGCAACACGGAATAAATCATTTCCTGAAAGTTCTACACGTAACAGACCGATATGTGCTTTCTTCAACCATTCAGCATTAAAATCATATCCTAAAGTAAGAGAGTTAAATGTCAATACATTATAATCCTGAATAAAACGACTAGTAGGACGAGTTACTGCAACTACCCCATCAGTCTGCAAACGTCCATAAGGAGTACAATCTCCAGGCTTTTGCCAGCGCCCTGTTAATACACGACGGTCTACATTACTACTTTGAATATGTGCATTCTCAACTTTACTTACCAATGTAGAATTATAACGTTGTCCACCAAATTCATACATAAAGGTAGAATAAAGAGAAAATTGCTTCCAACGAAGGTTAAATCCAAAAGTACCCTGGAGTTTTGGCTCTTCGTTTCCAACTACAACTTGGTCAGCCGCATTCCAATCATATGTTATTGTACCGTCAGGACGAAGATAAATTTCCTTACCATCTGCAGGATTGATGCCTAATGATCTAACACCAAAAATAGATGTCAGCGAACCACCTTCTACATACTGCAAGTAAGTCTCACTATATTTTGAATCTCCTTTTCCTGAATCATATTTCGCATACTTTTCTTGTACGCGCTTATTGTATTCTTTCAGACTATCTGAGATCTTAGTTATTTTATTCTCATTATGAGCCATATTCGCAAAAACTGCAACAAACCAATCCTTAGTATTCAATATATTACTTCTCAATTGAATCTCAACACCCTTATTCATCACCTCACCGATATTATCTTTATAAGAAGTAAAACCTGTAGAACTAGGTAATGTAACACTATTAACCAAGTCCACCGTTTTCTTACGATAATATGAAAAATTCATCTGGAGTAGTCCTTTAAACATATCAACATCTAGACCTAAATCCATGTTATGAGTCTTTTCCCAACCCAATCCATTATTTCCCAATGCCATCAATGAAGCTCCTAGACCTGTTTTAAACCAGTTATCTGTTACCACTTTATAAATAGTCTGCGCTTCATAGGGAGAGAAGTCAACCTTACCAGTAATACCGTAAGTTCCACGAATCTTTAGACGGTCCATCCAATCAAACTGTTTCATGAACTTATAATTATGCAAGTTCAAACCAAGACCACCAGAAAAGAAAGGTGCAAAACGTTGATCAGCACCAAACTCTGAGTTTCCGTCGAAGCGTACAGAAACGTCCGCCAAATAAATATTATCAAATGAATAATTGAATGTCCCTAATGCACCAAAAAGACGACTTTTACTATCCGAATTTGAAGGCAATCCAGAGACTTTATTACCATAGCCTGGAGAAGACAATTCGCCAGAAGGAAATCCTTTGTAAGTAATACCAAAGCTATCACCAGTACTTGAAGTAGCATTAATACCTACCAAAAAATTCAGATTGTGCTTCTTTATATTTCTATTATAAGATAAAGTAGCAGTAGCATCCCAACTTAGACTATTGGAAGTAACAATATCCAATTGTCCTGAAACCACATTATTTAAACCTAACAAATCATCATTCTTCTTTGAACGCGGATCAAGAAAAGTACGTGCATCCGAATTTGACTTCGTAACACTAAATTGTCCTTTTAATAACCAGTAACTGTCGATATTCCACAACAATTCTGTATTATTAATCAATTCCCAAGACTTACTACGATCATAATTCTTCAATGTAGCTTCATACAAAGGATTTACTTCTCCTGAACCTCCAGTCCAAGGATAAGTTGTCTCCAAATATCTTCCATTCTCATCCATATATTCATCATATGGCAATTTTGAAGTATAGTCGGAAAAGCTTCCATAAGGAGACTCCTGAGATTTAGTATAAGTATATGAGAAATAGTTTCTTACCTGAAAAGCTCCAAGCCGATAAGATAAAGACAGCCCACCAGCCATACGATCGCGATAAGAACCTTTCATAACGCCTTCTCCACTATTATAAGAAAAGTCTGCTCCCCAGCGCAAATCCTCCGTACCGCCATCTAGATACAAACTATGTTTGTGATTGAATACTGTACGAAGGGGTTTGGATAACCAATAAGTATCAACACCACGAACTACATTGTTCAGTTTTTGGTTATAAAGTGCATCCAAACGACTTTGTTCATTAAAATCCTGTTCTGAATCCGCCTTAAATAAACCAGCTGCAACCTCCGTTTCAAGCTTTTCCCGCGCATTCATCATATTATAATCAGTCAAATCAGGATATTCCAACGTTCCAGTAAAATTATAATCAATATTAACCTTACCAGCTTTCGGAGTAACTGTTGTAATAATAACTACACCATTTGCTGCACGAGAACCATACATAGCAGTAGCGGCAGCATCTTTCAAAATTGTAATACTTGCAATACGGCTAGGGTCCATATCATACAATTTCTGCACACTGATCTCAAAACCATCCATTATAAAAGTCGGAAGGTTAGGATTATTCTTCAATGATGTTTTAGAAAGACTTTGAGCATCCAACTGAGTGGTTCCGATGCCTGAACGTCCACGAATATATAACTCTGGAACATTATTCGGATTCGACCCGGCTAAATTATTCTCTGCAATACGAAAAGAGGGGTCGAACGTTTGCAAAGCTCCCAATACATTCGTTTTGGAAACCGACATCAACTGATCTGCCGTAACCGTCACTGAAGTACCCGTAAAGCTATTCTTGCTAATTTTCGCATATCCGGTTACCACCACCTCTTCCAGCTGCTTGGAATCCGGTTTCAACTTAAAGGTATGAACTTTATCGAGATTCAACTTACCTGTATGTATTTCCAAAGATTGCATACCCACAAAAGAAAGACGAATCGTAGCGTCTCCGTCAGGGAGTCCCAATGAAAAGGCACCGTCTGCATCTGTCATGGTTCCGATGTTTCTCTCTTTTCCGAGTATCAAAACTGTAACTCCCGGCAGTTCACCACCCATATCATCAACCACTCTACCTTCCAAAACACGTGTTTTCTGATCTTTCTTCTTGATGACTACAATACCATCTTTGGTGGCATAAGTGAAACCTTTAGGTGAAAGAACGCGGTCCAGCAATTCTCTCCAAGGCTCGTTAGTAGCTTTTACAGTCACCGGTTCAACTCCTTTAAACATCTTCGAGTTATAAAGCATGTTGATTCCAGCTTTCTGTTTTACCGTGTTTAAAAATGTCTCCATCGGCACATCCTTCAAATCAAGTGTCACTTTCTTCTCATCAGGTGGAAGTGCCCATGCACTGAGAATCATGCTCAATGCAAACAGACATAACATAAAGACTCTTCTTTTCTCCATAATTTTTAATCAAAACTCAATATTACTCATTCTTATATATCAATATATTTCTGCCGTTTATTCTATAGTAGATATCGCCGGTTAGTTCTAAAGCATCCAGGAAAGTGTTGATCGTGCCATATCGCTGTAAGTCGCCACTATATGTCAAGTCGCATAAAGATGCATCCTCATAATAGACATGGACATCATACCAGCGCTCAAAGGTTTTCATGATATCTCCCAGTCGCTTGTTATTGAAAACATACACACCTCTTGCCCAACCGATATATTCATCTACATCGACTGCCCGCTTTTCAATTCCACGGGAAGAAGCAACAGCCTGTTCACCCGGTGCCAACGTAATGATTTTCTGATCAGGTGTGGAGAAGTTTACTTTTCCATATACAAGAGTGGTATAACATGCGTCCGCATCATTGTATGCATTGACATTAAATGCAGTACCGAGCACCGTTACTTCTCCAAAGCGCGTCCGGACAACGAACGGATGTTCCTCGTCTTTCCTCACATCAAAATAAGCCTCTCCTTCCAACGTTACAATTCTGCGTTTTCCGACAAAACGGGCCGGGTAGATCAATTTAGAACCGGCATTCAAATGAACGGTGGTTCCATCAGCAAGAAGGACAGTATTCTCTCCTCCCCGCGGTATAACCAGTTCATTTGACTTGGCCGGACTTTCATCGACGTTTTTTTCTGCGTGTTGTTGTGTTGTGACGGTCGGTCGATACGATAGCACCCCTTTATTATATTTTACTTGGACGCCATCTACTATTACATTTATATCTTTCTTTTGTACATCAATTGTGCTCCCATCGGGTAAGGTCAGCACTGCCTGTTTGCTACCCGGCTCGATTAGTGCAATACGTGCCTTGTTGTCCTCCATTGCCTGATAATGATTCACGGCATAAAAAGAAATTCCCACAGCCAATACTACCATAGCCGCAGCAGCATACCACCACGTCCGGATACGACGTATCTTTCCGTCAGACGGATTTTCTTTTTGTTGAATTTGTTGAAGGAAATGCTCGTAAGCCTTTTCCGATGAATATTCTTTATACTTATTAAAAGAGTCTTTCAGTTCCTCACTATCCTGCAATTTCTCATACACCGTTTTCAGTTCCGGGTGCTCAGATAAACGTTGTTCCAACACCAGCTGCTCTTCGTCGCTTGCATCTCCCAAAAGAGCCTTTTTTATCAAAGAGGCATCCTGATATGTGTTTTCTAACTTTTTCATAATTTTATCTATTTCTAGTGAGATTTTTATCTTTGCTTTACTATAGTTATACATAACGTCTATAAATGGGTGACAAAAAGATGATTATTTTTTAGATGAAGCATTCCTATCGAAGACTTTACAGAGGAAAATCCTATCATTTTATCACTAAACACAGGCAATTCAGAGTGTTTTAACAATAATGTCACTACAGCATAGCAAATAAAAAGCACTAAAGAACGACAATTAGACATCTTAGAAAATATTTGTTTTTTTGGTTGCCGCTATTAAATTCATCCAATATTTAACTTCTTCAGGAGAATCAAAAAACACTTTTCTATTGTCACTTATCACTTTTAAGACTTAGTAGGCTGATATACAACAATTAAAAAGTGACAATAAGAGGTGATAATAGAGTGACAATAAGAAATATTCAGTTTTCTATTGTCACTTTTACCCAAAGATGCTCCTATCAACAAAAGACAATATACTCCCCCAAATAACACATACAACCCCATAAAAGATGCCGGATTTAATAGTCAGCCTTCCGTTCATCAATGTGTTACGAAGCCTCAATTAACATTTTCACATAGTAACAAAACTTCAGTTCACGTACGTGGTCCCATCGGTTCACGCACATAGAGCGACGGGATCACGTACGTAAGCTCAACGAACCACGTACATGAAACAAGAATATGCTATATAGCAAGCACATTAATCAAGCCTTTGCTACATACTAATGTCGCCACCTTGCAGCATTAAACCTGCTGTATTACGGTTCTTATCTTCGAACAATAGAGAGTAAATATGAAAGAATTATCCGGATAGTATCTTAAAAAATCAAAGAAAGCAGGACGGAATAAGTTGAATTGCCCAGCTTTTCACGCAAGAATTTATAGCTGCGGCTCTTTTGGGTTTTAACCGTATTGATACTCACACCTAATTTAGATGCAATCTCATCCCAGGAATGACCTTCAATTCTCAACAAGATGATACGGCGTTGTTCGGCAGGAAGTTCTTCAATATAGAAATAGAGTTGCCGGATGGCCTCCTCTTTTACAGTCAGCGCATAGATCATTTCCTCGTCTTCAAAGTCTTCTTCCGAAGGCAGGGAGCTTAGTATAGAATCACGAATCTGATTGTTACGGATATAGAGTAATGCATTGTTATAGCATGCACGATAAAGATAATTAGTCAGTTCTTTGGAATCGGAGAAGATACGCTTACCTTCCCACACTGAAATAAAAACTTCTTGCACCAGATCTTCCACAGCATCGGATACGGATAAGAATTTGCTGACATAAGAGCACAAAGCAGCATAATAGCGATCATAAAAGTCCCTCCAGATCTTCTTGTCTTTCTGGTTGACTCCTAGCACTATAAAATCATCTTTACCATTCATATGTCCACACAACATTATTCATCAACATGAATACGACTCTCCCTAGATTATTGCAAAAAACTGGTTATAGCATATAGAATCCACAAATATATCTGTTTTTTCAGAATGTCAGTTCACACCCACACATAAAAAAACAGAATTAAAGGGGGATAAAATAAAAAAAGAGCGAATAATTCCGCCCCACCCTTAAAGAATCCCCCATAAATGGGATTCTTTTTTCTGCATCTCAATTTACTTGTTACCTAAAAACTACTTTTTTCCTAATACCTAATCAAACAATCTTTTTCCTAAAAACTAATCTTCTAATTAATACCTTAAAAAAATAATCTAATACCTAATTCTATAAACTAAAACTACTCTTTTCCTTTTGTTATTACCTTTTTTCTAATACCTAAAAATATAAGTAGTTCCACAACTACGATGCAAAGGTAGAGGTGTTTTGGAAAACAACAAGAACTTTTATGCTAAAAAACATCTTTTCCCTTGTTTTTTTGACTTATGTCAAGAAGAAGGGGGAAGATCGAATGCAAAAGACATATCTGACCACAAGTTTTACACTATTTTTGCCGGAACAATCATTTCACATTCTATTTCGTCAAATAATCCTGCACGTTTTCATGTGACAAAAAGAAAGTCTGACGCATCAAAGCAAAGCACATACTTAGCATTTTGAAAGAATTCACAGACTCATCGCACCACATACAAGCCAGATTACAATACATTCTGCATATTTCTAATTCAAAATTACGGCGTTTTTTAGAATCATCTCCGCCTCCTCCCCGAAATTTCGGAAGCAAAAACAGGCAGAAGACACATTTCTCGCAACTTTTCCGTAACTTTGCAGCGTTTGATAATAAATAAGGTAGAATGGATTTTAAGTACGACGTTATTGTAATTGGTGGCGGACATGCCGGTTGCGAAGCAGCAGCCGCTGCTGCAAATTTAGGTTCCAAGACTTGCCTCATCACGATGGACATGAACAAGATCGGGCAGATGAGTTGCAACCCCGCAGTAGGAGGAATCGCCAAAGGACAAATAGTACGTGAAATAGATGCACTGGGCGGACAGATGGGATTGGTGACGGACGAAACCGCCATACAGTTCCGAATCCTGAACCGTTCGAAAGGACCGGCCATGTGGAGCCCCCGCGCTCAATGCGACCGTGCCAAGTTTATCTGGTCATGGCGTGAAAGGCTGGAAAACACCCCCAACCTTCATATCTGGCAGGACACTGTGAGCGAACTGCTCGTCGAGAACGGCGAAGTAACCGGCCTCGTTACCCTCTGGGGTGTCACATTCAAAGCGAAATGCATCGTACTGACGGCAGGAACTTTCCTGAACGGACTGATGCACGTAGGTCGTCACCAACTACCGGGCGGCAGAATGGCAGAACCCGCCTCTTACCAACTGACAGAATCCATCGCCCGACATGGCATTGCCTACGGAAGAATGAAAACCGGTACACCGGTACGAATCGACGCCCGCAGCGTCCATTTCGATCTGATGGATACGCAGGACGGAGAATGTGACTTCCATAAGTTCTCATTCATGAATACCAGTACGCGTCATCTGAAGCAACTGCAATGCTGGACCTGCTATACCAACGAAGAGGTACACCGGATTCTGCGCGAAGGACTTCCGGATTCACCCCTGTTCAACGGACAAATTCAAAGCATCGGCCCCCGCTATTGCCCCAGCATCGAAACCAAGATTGTCACCTTCCCCGATAAAGAACAACATCAGCTATTCCTCGAACCCGAAGGAGAAACAACACAGGAATTATACCTGAACGGATTCTCTTCTTCTCTTCCGATGGATATTCAGATAGCCGCATTGAAAAAGATTCCGGCATTCAGGGACATCGTCATCTATCGCCCCGGATATGCAATTGAATATGACTACTTCGACCCTACGCAATTAAAACATTCGCTGGAATCGAAGATTATCAGAAATCTGTTCTTTGCCGGACAAGTGAACGGAACGACCGGTTACGAAGAAGCCGGAGGCCAAGGACTGATTGCCGGAATCAATGCCCACATCAACTGCCACGGCGGAGAAGCCTTCACGCTGGCACGTGATGAAGCATATATCGGTGTATTAATTGACGACCTGGTAACAAAAGGAGTAGACGAACCTTACCGTATGTTCACCTCGCGTGCCGAATACCGCATTCTTCTCCGCATGGATGACGCTGACATGAGACTGACCGAAAGGGCTTACCGCCTCGGACTGGCTAAGGAGGATCGTTACCAGCTGATGAAAAGCAAAAAGGAGGCATTGGATCAGATTGTAGATTTCGCAAAAAACTATTCGATGAAACCGGCATTAATTAATGATGCACTCGAAAAGTTAGGAACGACTCCCCTACGCCAAGGATGCAAATTGATCGAAGTCCTCAACCGTCCGCAAATTACGATTGAGAATATCGCAGAACATGTCCCCGCCTTCCAACGAGAATTAGAAAAAGCAACCGCTGCAGATTCCGACCGCAAAGAAGAGATTCTGGAAGCGGCAGAAATACTGATCAAATATCAAGGCTATATTGACAGAGAACGAATGATAGCAGAAAAGCTGGCACGCCTCGAAAGCATCAAGATCAAAGGCAAATTTGATTATGCTTCCATTCAGTCGCTATCCACGGAAGCTCGTCAAAAGCTAGTGAAGATTGATCCGGAAACCATCGCGCAAGCGAGCCGGATTCCGGGAGTATCGCCTAGCGACATCAACGTGTTACTGGTACTTTGCGGACGATAAGCGGCAACGTTTCACGTGAAACAAAGCATTTAAAGAAACGAGATAAATCAATGATTATGAGCAAAGAAACGCTAATTAAAAGCATCCGGGAAATTCCGGATTTTCCGATTCCCGGAATCCTTTTCTACGATGTCACCACTCTGTTTAAAGACCCTTGGTGCTTGCAAGAATTATCAAACATTATGTTTGAGATGTACAAGGATAAAGGTATCACCAAAGTAGTAGGTATAGAGTCAAGGGGATTCATCATGGGCCCTATCCTGGCTACCCGACTGAACGCGGGTTTTATCCCCATCCGTAAACCGGGCAAACTTCCCGCAGAGGTAATCGAGGAAAGTTACGACAAAGAATACGGTAAGGACACGGTGCAGATACACAAGGATGCACTCGATGAAAACGACGTTGTTTTACTACACGACGATCTGCTGGCAACAGGAGGAACAATGAAAGCAGCCTGCGAACTCGTGAAAAAATTGAAGCCTAAAAAGGTATATGTAAACTTCATCATCGAGCTAAAAGACTTAAACGGTAAATCCATGTTCGGAGATGACGTAGAAGTAGAATCCGTATTGACTTTATAAACAAATTGCTTATATTTGCAGGGCGTAGAAAAACTACGCCCTTTTTATTTCCCGCTATTTCATCTATAACGATTATGAATACAAAACCGGAGACCAAGACGAATGAATATCTGAAAGGTATTGTAAGCAACCTGCCTGAAAAGCCGGGAGTCTATCAGTATCTGAACACCGAAGGCACGATTATATACGTTGGAAAGGCTAAAAACCTGAAGAAAAGGGTTTATTCGTACTTCAGCAAAGAGCATGAACCCGGAAAGACACGGGTATTGGTCAGCAAGATTGCCGATATCCGCTACATCGTAGTCAACACCGAGGAAGATGCGTTATTGCTGGAAAACAACCTGATCAAGAAATACAAACCCCGCTACAACGTACTGCTGAAGGATGACAAGACCTACCCCTCCATTTGTGTGCAGAACGAGTACTTTCCCCGGGTTTTCAGAACCCGGAAGATCATCAGAAACGGTTCTTCTTATTATGGTCCATACAGTCACATTCCCTCCATGTACGCACTGCTCGATCTGATTAAGCATCTATATCCGCTGCGTACCTGCACTCTGAATCTCTCTCCGGAGAATATACGGGCGGGAAAGTTCAAGGTTTGCCTGGAATATCATATCAAGAAGTGCGCAGGTCCATGCGTCGGACTACAGTCCCAAGACGATTATCTTAAAAACATCGATGAAATCAAGGAGATTTTAAAGGGAAATACTCAGGATATCAGCCGTATGCTGCTGGAGAAGATGCAGGAACTGGCTGGTGAGATGAAATTTGAGGAGGCCCAGAAGATTAAGGAGAAGTATCTGTTGATAGAAAATTATCGGGCTAAGTCCGAGGTGGTAAGTTCGGTGCTACACAATATCGACGTTTTCTCCATCGAAGAGGACGATTCAAATTCGGCGTTCGTCAACTATCTGCATATTACGAATGGTGCCATCAATCAGGCATTCACTTTTGAGTATAAGAAGAAGCTGAATGAATCGAAAGAAGAGTTGCTGACGTTGGGCATTATTGAGATGCGGGAACGTTATAAGAGTCATTCACGAGAGATTATTGTTCCTTTTGAGCTCGATCTGGAGTTGAATAATGTCGTTTTCACCGTTCCTCAACGGGGAGACAAGAAGAAATTGCTCGATCTTTCTATCTTAAACGTGAAGCAATATAAGGCCGACCGATTGAAACAGGCTGAGAAACTGAATCCCGAACAGCGCAGCATGCGTCTGCTGAAGGAGATACAGAGTGAACTGCATTTGGACAAGCCGCCTTTGCAGATCGAGTGTTTCGATAACTCGAATATACAGGGATCAGATGCCGTAGCGGCCTGCGTGGTATTCAAAAAGGCGAAGCCATCGAAGAAAGATTACCGCAAATACAATATCAAGACGGTTGTAGGACCCGATGATTATGCTTCGATGAAAGAGGTGGTCAGGCGCCGTTATCAGCGCGCTATCGAAGAGAGTTCTCCTCTCCCCGACCTGATTATTACCGATGGTGGTAAAGGACAAATGGAGGTCGTCAGAGAGGTGATCGAGGATGAATTGCATCTGAATATTCCAATTGCAGGTTTGGCTAAGGATAATAAGCATCGCACGTCAGAACTGCTTTTCGGATTTCCCGCACAGACGATTGGAATTAAGCAGCAAAGTTCTTTATTCCGTCTGCTGACGCAGATTCAAGATGAAGTACACCGCTTTGCGATTACTTTCCACCGTGATAAGCGCAGTAAACGGCAGGTTGCATCGGCTCTGGACACGATAAAAGGCATTGGAGAAAAGACCAAAACAGCCCTATTAAAGGAGTTTAAGAGCGTAAAACGAATCAAAGAGGCATCCCTTGAGGAGATCGCAAAGGTCATAGGAGAGGCGAAGGCTCAGACCGTAAAAGAAGGGCTGTAATAAGTATTAGGTATTAACCGTAGCTGTCATTCTGAGTCCTCATCACTGTACAAGAATGAATGCACAATAAGTCACCGTGACAAGCATCAGGAATGACTGGTTGTTGGGGATATAGTTCCAACGTGCAGGACATATAGATCCAATGTACAGCGTATATAGATCCAATGTACAGGGCATATATAGTGTGTGCATTGGATGTTATACTTCTTCTCCTGTGCGCACAAAGAGGAGATTCTTCCTCCCACAGATCGTCTGAATGACAGATAGACATGCTTCTGCACAACAAATAGACACGCTGAATGACAACTACGGTTAATACCTAATACTTATCCTATAATATTTCCCTTCAATCCATCGTTTTCTCTTCTTAATTTCGTAAATTTGCCTTTCGTAACATTCAATAAAATAGAGAAAATATCAATGAGAATAGTTGTACAAAGAGTAAGTCACGCATCAGTAACCATCGAAGGACACTGCAAGTCCTCCATTGGGAAAGGAATGCTGATATTGGTCGGAATTGAAGAATCCGACGGGCAGGAAGATATAGACTGGCTCTGCAAAAAGATAGTAAATCTGCGCATTTTTGACGATGAAAACGGAGTAATGAATAAATCCATTCTGGAAGATGGAGGCGAAATTCTGGTGATCAGCCAGTTCACATTGCATGCCTCTACCAAGAAAGGTAACCGTCCGTCATACATCAAAGCTGCCAAACCGGAGATCTCTATCCCACTCTACGAACAGTTCTGCAAAGACCTGAGCGGGGCATTGGGCAAAGAAATAGGCACAGGAACGTTCGGAGCCGACATGAAAGTTGAACTTTTAAATGATGGCCCTGTTACTATATGCATGGATACCAAGAATAAAGAGTGAAACCTTACTCAATTATCAAACAAATAATCATAAATCAACAGCAATTATGACTCTGGAAGAAGCTCAAAAAGAGGTAGACAAATGGATAAAGACATACGGCGTCCGCTACTTCAGCGAATTGACCAATATGGCTGTACTGACCGAAGAAGTCGGAGAACTGGCCCGCGTCATGGCCCGCAAATACGGCGACCAGTCCTTCAAAGCAGGCGAAAAAGACAACCTTGACGAAGAAATAGCTGACATCTTATGGGTGCTCCTATGCATCGCCAACCAGACAGGGGTAGACGTCACCAAAGCCTTCCGGGAAAGTCTGGAAAAGAAAACGAAACGAGATAATAAAAGACATATCAATAACCCAAAACTGAACGATCATGGAAGAGAATAGCTCACAATCCAACAAGTATGATGCCGCATTGGCAAAGTATAACACCAATCTGAGCGATGCAGACATACAGGCTCGGGTGGCTGACCTGATTGAAAAGAAAGTGCCGGAGAACAATACGGAAGAAGTCAAAAAACTCCTGTTCAACTGTATCGACCTGACTACACTGAACAGCACGGACAGCGATGAAAGCGTGATGCATTTCACTGAAAAAGTGAATGAGTTCGACAATGAATTTCCCGATATGAAGAACGTTGCCGCTATCTGCGTATATCCCAATTTTGCGGATATTGTAAAAAATACGCTGCAAGTAGACGGCATCAACATCGCTTGCGTTTCGGGCGGATTCCCTTCCTCGCAGACTTTCATTGAGGTGAAAGTAGCGGAAACAGCACTGGCTATCGCCGACGGTGCAGACGAAATAGATATCGTGATCTCGATAGGCAAATTCCTGAGCGGTGACTACGAAACAATGTGCGAAGAAATCCAGGAATTAAAGGAAGTCTGCAAGGAACGCCACCTCAAAGTTATCCTCGAAACAGGAGCTTTGAAAACAGCTTCCAACATCAAGAAAGCCTCTATCCTATCCATGTATTCAGGCGCGGATTTCATCAAGACATCGACCGGAAAGCAGCAGCCTGCCGCCACTCCGGAAGCCGCTTATGTAATGTGCGAAGCAATCAAGGAATACTATCAGAAAATAAATAACAAGATCGGTTTCAAACCGGCAGGAGGAATCAATACAGTCAATGATGCCATTATTTATTACACTATCGTGAAAGAAATATTAGGCGAAGAATGGCTGAACAACCGACTGTTCCGTCTGGGAACCAGCCGCCTGGCAAATCTTCTCCTTTCTGACATCAAGGGCGAAGAGATCAAGTTCTTCTAAGGAATTACATTAGCAATCAAATATGCCTTACCGCGCTTCATTTTCCGTTCATACGGGAAGAAGTGCGGTATTTTTTATCTAATAAAAACTAAAGATACTTATAGGGAAAAATCATTATTTTCATTACCTTTGTCATAAAGGTAGCTATAGTAATATAGCTAACCTACTGTATTAGAGAACGTTTCTTTTATTACCTGATTCCTGGAATTCGGCAAAATTCAAAGTTATGAATGGTAATAAGCAAACGGGTCTCACGCACCTTCATGTATATACTTTTGTTATATATCGAACGGAGCGTGAGACTGTTGCTTATATGTCGTCATAACGGTTTGCCGAAACCCCAGGAAAAGACATATTGCAGCAGTTCTCACGCTTTTTTTAGTTAACCATAAGTGATAAAGAGTATAAAATGAAGTTACACACAAAGAGTTTACGTTTTAACCATAACCCCTTAAACCTGATACTCGGTGCCAGAAGAAAACAAGGACTGCGCATCGGCTATATGGAAGCTGCATTAAACGGCTTCTATCTCAACTGCATAAAAACCGGAGTACATCCGCAGCAACTAGCCCAACTGCTATCGGAGAAATTCCATTGTATAGACACCATTTCTTCCAGCCAGTTATTTCTGTTTCTCATCAACGAAGGAAACAGGTCTTCATACGCTATCATGCTCCCCTATTTGCTCTCTACAGAGAACTTACAGCAGTTTGAAAACACCATCCGCGAACGCTTCTATGGAATAGACCGCTTCATTCAGCAAGGCAGAAATCTATACAATTTCAAAGAGTATATAGAAGAAAGAGGAGATCCGATTGTATGGATTAATGACTTGGAGAGAGGGGTTATCGGATGGGATATGGCACAAGTAGTCGGGCTGGCACGGGCTGCCAAAGACTGCGGTTACATCTCCAGAGAACAAGCTTGGGAATACATCGAACAAGCAAGCGCAGCGTGTGCCGAAATCCTCCGCACACCGGAAGAAATAGACAAGAGTTTCCTCATCGGAGGAGCGATGAAATCGAATAAAATAGAAGATTGGGAGGAATTAATCCTATGCTACTCTCTTCTCAGAAACAGCAGAGAGTAGTTATTTCTCACGGTCGACCACATAGTCCAGATAAGTCCGGAGGGCCACACAGATATTGGATTCAGGCAGAGAAGCCAGCAAATCAAATGCTTTCTTTTTATATTGTTCTATGATCCGACAGGCATATTCAATACCGCCATTCTCCTTGGTAAATTGAATCAGACGAACAATTTCATCGGGAGTAGCCGTACCTTCCTTCACCTTCAACGCTGTTTGCTCCGCCCATTCATCTTTCGTAGTATTCAATGCATACAGGACAGGCAGCGTCAGCTTACCTTCAAGCATGTCATTACCGGTCGGCTTACCGATTTTCTTGCTATCAAAGTAGTCGAAAATATCATCTTTAATCTGGAAGCAGATGCCGATATATTCACCCAGCAGACGGGCAAAAGCAACTTCTTCTTCCCCCACCTCTACCGACAGGGCAGCCGCCTCGGCACAAGCAGCGAAAAGTGCCGCCGTTTTTTTACGTATTACATCAAAATAAACTTCCTCCGAGAAGCTATGATTACTTACATTCGAAAGTTGAAGCAACTCTCCTTCAGCAAGCTTCTGCCCCAGCGAGGATACCAGACGGATAATCTTATAATTATTGGTCTGCTCGGCATGCACCAGACTGGTAGCCAAAAGATAATCACCCGCCAGTACAGATACCTTATTATTGAAAACAGCATTCACCGAAAGCTGGCCGCGACGTTCGGTGCTCTCGTCGACTACGTCGTCGTGCACCAGACTGGCCGTATGAAGCAACTCCAAAGAGACTGCCGCATGAAGAGTAGCAGGAGAAACAGCACTATAAAGACGTGCCACCAATAGGACAAGAATAGGACGCATCATCTTACCATTCCTCTTGCGTATATGAGTTATTACGCTATCGAGCAATGCGTTCGAATCAGAAAGAGGGCTATCAAAAAGATCCTTAAAATCCTCCAGCTCCGCTTCAATCGGGGTTTTGATAAGTGAGATACTATCCATTCATAACACTATTTGAGCACAAAAGTAATAATAAAACGCTTAATACGGTATTTTTTTGTACTTTTACCATGAAAAATTAATTAAATCTATGGAGTCAGACAATAAATTATTTCTTTTAGACGCTTATGCACTGATATATCGGGCTTATTACGCCTTTATCAAGAATCCCAGAATCAACTCCAAAGGGTTCAATACTTCAGCCATTCTCGGCTTTGTCAATACCCTCGAAGAGGTGCTGAAAAAAGAGAACCCGTCACATATAGGAGTAGCCTTCGACCCCTCCGGCCCTACTTTCCGCCACGAAGCTTTCGAACAATATAAAGCCCAGCGCGAAGAAACACCGGAAGCCATCCGCCTCTCCGTACCTATTATAAAGGAGATCATACACGCTTACCGCATCCCGATTCTGGAAGTGGCAGGCTACGAGGCCGATGACGTGATCGGGACCCTCGCCACAGAAGCCGGGCGCCAAGGCATCACTACTTATATGATGACCCCTGACAAGGACTACGGTCAGCTGGTGACAGACAATGTATTCATGTACCGCCCCAAACATACGGGAGGCTTTGAAGTGATGGGCATCGAAGAAGTGAAAGCGAAATTCGATATCCAGTCACCCGCACAAGTGATCGATATGCTCGGACTGATGGGCGACTCTTCCGACAATATCCCGGGCTGCCCCGGTGTCGGTGAAAAGACCGCTCAAAAACTAATCGCCGAATTCGGAAGCATCGAGAATCTGCTGGAACATACCGACCAACTGAAAGGAGCGTTGAAAACCAAAGTGGAAACAAACAAGGAACTGATCACTTTTTCCAAATTCCTCGCCACGATCAAGATCGATGTTCCCATCCAACTAGAAATGGACAAGCTCGTCCGCGAACAAGCAGACGAGGATTCACTCCGCCGGATTTTTGAAGAACTGGAATTCCGGACACTTATCGACCGGGTACTGAAAAAGGAAAGTTCAAAAGGTGGAGTAACTATGCCCACCGGAAACAAAACGGTAACCCCTCAAAGTGCCCCCTCTCCTCTTCCTCTTTTTCCCGAAGAAGGAGGAGCCATCCAAGGCGATTTATTTGCGAATTTTACGGGCAACGAGGCAGGCGAAGCGAAAAAATCGAATCTAGAGACGTTAGAAACACTTAACTGCAATTACCAACTCATTGATACAGAGAAGAAAAGAAGCGAAATTATTCAAAAGTTACTTACATCGAAAATTCTCTCGTTAGACACGGAGACCACAGGAACAGAACCAATGGATGCCGAACTGGTCGGAATGAGTTTCTCTATAACCGAAAATCAGGCCTTTTATGTTCCGGTCCCCGACAATCGTGATGAAGCGTTAAAAATAGTCAATGAGTTTCGACCGGTCTTCGAAAATGAGAATTCCCTGAAAGTCGGACAAAATATCAAGTACGACATGATCGTTCTTGAAAATTACGGAGTGCAGGTGAAAGGTGCACTCTTCGATACGATGATCGCCCACTATGTTCTTCAACCGGAACTTCGTCACGGAATGGACTATCTGGCAGAAATCTATCTTCACTATCAGACTATTCACATCGACGAACTGATAGGTCCGAAAGGAAAGAATCAGAAAAACATGCGCGATCTCGACCCGAAGGATGTCTACCGTTACGCATGCGAAGATGCAGACGTAACGCTGAAACTTAAAAATGTGCTGGAGAAGGAACTGAAAGAGAACGATGCCGAACGTTTGTTTTACGATATCGAAATGCCGCTCGTACCGGTATTGGTCAACATAGAACGAAACGGAGTGTTGCTGGATACAGATGCGCTCAAACAATCGTCTGTCCATTTCACCGCCCAGATGCAGCGCATCGAACAAGAGATTTACGAACTGGCGGGCGAAACCTTCAATATCGCTTCGCCCAAACAAGTCGGCGAGGTACTGTTTGACAAACTGAAGATCATAGAAAAAGCAAAGAAGACCAAAACCGGTCAGTACGTCACCTCGGAAGAAGTGCTCGAAAGTCTCCGGCACAAACATCCCGTAGTAGAAAAAATACTGGAACATCGCGGATTGAAAAAACTGCTGGGAACGTATATAGATGCACTTCCCCAACTGATTAACCCACGTACGGGACGGGTACACACATCCTTCAACCAGACTGTAACCTCTACCGGACGCCTCAGTTCGAGCAACCCGAACCTGCAGAATATTCCTATCCGCGACGAGAACGGCAAAGAAATCCGCAAGGCATTCATTCCGGACGAAGGCTGTCTTTTCTTCTCTGCCGACTATTCGCAGATAGAACTCCGTATCATGGCACATCTCAGCGAAGACAAAAATATGATCGATGCCTTCCTCAGCAATCATGATATCCATGCGGCAACAGCTGCCAAAATATATAAGATAGACCTGAAAGACGTCGACTCTGACATGCGCCGCAAGGCGAAAACCGCCAACTTCGGTATCATCTACGGCATCTCCGTATTCGGACTTGCCGAACGTATGAACGTAGACCGGAAAGAAGCCAAGGAACTGATCGACGGTTACTTCGAAACTTATCCAAGCGTCAAGGCTTATATGGATAAAAGCATCCAGGTAGCTCAGGAAAAAGGGTATGTAGAAACGATTTTCCACCGGAAACGCTTCTTGCCCGATATCAACTCACGAAATGCAGTTGTACGCGGCTATGCAGAACGAAATGCCATCAACGCACCAATTCAGGGAAGTGCCGCAGATATCATAAAAGTAGCAATGGCACGTATTTATCAGCGTTTCCAGACAGAAGGCATACAGGCCAAAATGATACTCCAAGTGCATGATGAATTGAACTTCAGTGTACCGGTGAACGAAAAAGAACGGGTAGAAGAGATCGTCATTGAGGAAATGGAAAATGCATACCGCATGCATGTCCCCCTGAAAGCAGATTGCGGATGGGGCAAAAACTGGCTCGAAGCACACTAAAACAATGTTTATCCTACTATAGCAAAGCAGGGCTGAACAGCCAAATAAAGGAAAGAATGAGTTATAACATTATTTAACCCATTATCCAGAAAGCAAGAAAAAGGTTCACTTCCTCAACGAAGTGCTCCGTTCTATATCCGGCAGGTTGACTGCCGGATATTTTTTTGTCACCAATCTTGGCAAAAAGCAAGATAGTTTTCCAGTCGACATCTGACATTTTGATATTATTTCAGCTTTATATTTGCATAAATACCGGATAAATATATAACTTTGCAGCATAATACAAGAGTATTAATAGACAAATGAAAGTATAATTCTAAAATCAAATAGCCATGAAAACAAAAGTATCTTTAAAAATGTATGTTCTATCTGTAGTTCTTCTGATAACCTCTTTTGTTGCTTCTGCACGTAGTTATGATGGTCAGCTGGTTTATAATCCGGTAGAAGAAAATGGAGTAATGGTAGGTCAGACTGTTTACAAGATGAACGGAAACACACTTGCCAACTATATGAAATACAACTATAAGTACGACGACAATAAGCGCATGATTGAAAGCGAGACCTTGAAATGGAACAGTACTAAAGAAGAATGGGAAAAAGATCTCCGTATCCAATATGCTTATAAGGGAAAAACTGTAACGACCAATTACTATAAATGGAACACCAAGAAACGTGCTTACGTATTAGTTCCGGAGATGACAGTAACCATGGACAATACTAATTTGTAACAGCATTTTTTTAACAATATACTCTCTCATTCTAATATTCTAACAAAAAGAAAGCGCCGTTCCTGATGAAGAAACGGCGTTTTCGCGTATATTCGCAAAAGTGTAGATTTATAGCACAAAGAACCGATCCTGCAGACCTTTCAGAAAACTTCGGGAGATTATCAGATCGCTTTTATCATGAAAAGGCGGATAGAGCTGGCAACATTTCCCATCAATCATTGCAAGATAATTAACATTGACAATAGCTGACTGGCTAATCTGAATAAAAGCTTGTGAGTAACCAATGATATCTTCGGCTTTTGTATTTCGCTTCAAGTTCAACCGGGTCTGATTGAACAGAGCTACCTGCCACTGGCGCTTGTCTTTCAGATATTCGAAATACCCGATCTCTTCCAGCCGCAAAAGCTTGAAACCGGTCACCGTACTGATCATAAACATTCCCTGTTGCGGCATCAGGGCACTGACAGAAGAAGCAAAAGAGGACGAAGGAGCCACCGGTATCGAAGCGACATCTTTCCGGTAGCGTTCTATAACGATCTTCAGATCTTCCGTCTCAAAAGGTTTCAACAAGAAATCAAAAGCGGACTCACGCAGAGCCTGAAGCAGATATTTATCATATGAAGTATAAAAAACAACTTTCATATCCCACAGCACTTCATCGCGTATCTCACTCAACAGGTTAAGCCCCAGCACATCCGGAAGCTCCACATCCAAGAACAACAGGTCCGGACGCAGTTCCATTATCATCTTTTTCCCTTTTGCTCCATTGCTTGCTGTTCCTTTTATTTCAAACTCCTGATAAGCGCCCAGCTCCCTGCGCAAAGCATCAATCGCAGTACGCTCATCATCCACAATAACAACTTTATATTTATCTTCTACATTCATCATAATTCATAAGAAAAATGAAACGGTATATACACAGACACTTGTGTACCGGTCTGACCATCGTTTCGGTTGGTTATGTCAAAACGCATTTTCTCGTTTTTATTCTTTGTATTAAGCAGCTGGACCGTTTGATAGAGCACTTTCAGTCCGGTTCCCGTCCCTTTAGTCGAAGAAACAACTTGCGGAAGATACCCTCGTCCATTGTCACAAACCAAGATACGGATTCCTTTTCCTTCACGGGAAACACGGACAGACAACTCCTTTTCTCCATCTTTTCCAGCCAGTCCGTGCTTAATCGCATTCTCTACCGGAATCTGAACAATCATGGAAGGAATCATGATACGTTTTGCATCCAGTCCCTCCTCTACTATCACCGACGCTGTAAAGCCTTCGCCGATACGACCGCTTTCGAGGCTGATATACGACTGCACGAAATCCAGTTCGTCCTGCAAAGATACGCTTAACTTTTCAGTCAGTTCAAGGCTCCGACGGAGATATTTGACCAGTTCCATCAAATTATTCTTCACTTCCTCCGACCCATTGAACTGATTAATCTCCCGTCCCAGCACATTGAAAGTGAAATGAGGAGAAATCCGGCTCCGCAAGTTCTCCATACGGACACGATTGATCTGCTGAAAGAAACGTTCGCGGAGAAACTCTCTCTTTTTCCTCATATACCAGATGATCACTACCGTTCCGGCTGCGAGCAACAGGCAGACAAGCACCCAGATATACATGCTCAGCCTCAAAACCCGTACCTCACCAGCCTGCCGTTGAATCTGCATTTCTTTGCGCAATACGATCGTATCCTGACGGTAACGCATATCCAGTTCGGCCACACGAGTACGAATCCGCTCGCTACGGATAGAGTCATTCAGTTGGTAATCACGCTTCAGATATTTATATGCATTGCGGTAGTCGCCGGCCTTTTCATAATAATGCTGCAGATATTGGTTGCGTATAGTGAGCATATTGGCATCCACATGGCCGGTAGAAGCAGTCCGTGCAATCATCTCCCTGGCACGTGCGATATTTCCTTTTTTCAAGGAAAGCTCAATCATCAGTGTCTCAATATAGTGCATGGCGGAGTTATTCTTTATCTCCGAAAAATAACGATAACCTTCATTCAGATTGTTTTCAGCAGAATCCAAACGGTTAGTCAGCAGATAAAGATCGCCCAGATTGACTTTCGAGAGATTACTTTCAAATACCATTTGCGGATAATTCGCTATCATATCAGCCGCCTGCCGCATATAAACCAGTGCTTCCTGATAATCTTTCTTGTAATAGTAATGATTTCCCCGATTATTGAGATACACCCACTTCTCACTGACAGTCATTTCATCAAAAAACTGCCCTGCCAGCTCGTAATAATGATTTGACAAATCAAAGTCGCGCAAATCCATGTAAGTCTGTCCTAATCCGCAATAAACCGGAAACTTGGCATGTTCCGACAGATGCAGGGAGTCGCAGATAAACAATGCCTTCCGATAATAAGAAGCGGTATGTGCCAGTTCCCCACGATGCAGATGAGCATCAGCCAGATTCATACAAATATCCGATAGAAGATGCGCCTTGTCTCCTTTCAGACGATAAGCGTAGGATTTCTCATAATAGGCAACTGCCGAATCGGGCTGACTGAGTTGCATCCAGACATTTCCCTCGATGTTATATACATCCGAAAGCACATCATTCCAGCGCGGGCAGGCAGTTGCACGCTTGTCATACTCTTTCACAGGGCGGTTATAATAGAGGATAGAATCAAAATCAGACGATACGAAAAAAGTCTTTCCATACAATGCCATCAAGCGGTAATATGTCATCGAATCCTGCGTCTGATGGAGTGCATTACGCAATAAAGAACGCGAATAAGGCAAGTTAGAGAACAGAGAATCCTGTGCACGGACTTCCAAAGAATCAATAAATGATTGCTCACACAAAGAGTGACTGCGATGCTTATCCACACAACTGCAGCTCAACCATATCACCAACCCTATCAACCCAAATAGCTTCATAGCAGATTTCGCTTTATTTCGTCCCCTCGTCCGTGTCTAATTTTGAATGCCACAAAAATACATTAATTATATTGAATCTCAACGAAATTTATTATTTTTTTAATACCTTTGCGCCCATATAAACATGAGTAACTGACCTAATGAGTCCATTGAACTTTACCCACATTCTGACACAGGCAGTCGATGAGCTATCGGAAAGCGAATCTTACAAAGGGCTGTTTCATCAACATAAAGATGGCGAACCATTGCCCTCTGCTAAAGTTTTGTATGAAATTATCGAGCTTTCACGTGCCATTCTCTTCCCCGGATACTACGGAAATTCCACCATCAACAGCCGGACAATCAATTATCACATCGGTGTAAATATCGAAAAGTTATTTGACTTGCTCACAGAGCAAATCCTTGCCGGATTATGTTTCGGAACGACAGAAGGAAAATGCAACGTCTGCTCGGAGTCGAGAAGAGAAGAAGCTGCCCGACTAGCCGCGAAGTTTATCAGTAAACTACCCGCTATGAGAAGAATACTGGCAACGGATGTAGAAGCCGCCTACAACGGCGACCCTGCTGCCAAGAGCTACGGTGAAGTTATTTTCTGTTATCCCGCTATCAAAGCGATCAGCAATTATCGTATTGCACACGAACTGCTGGAACTGGGTGTTCCCCTAATTCCGCGCATGATTACGGAAATGGCACATAGCGAAACGGGAATCGACATTCATCCGGGAGCGAAAATAGGCAGTCACTTTACCATAGACCACGGAACGGGTGTCGTGATCGGTGCAACAAGCATCATCGGAAATAATGTCAAATTATATCAGGGTGTCACCCTGGGAGCGAAAAGCTTCCCGCTGGATGCCGACGGAAAACCGATCAAGGGCATTCCCCGCCACCCGATTCTGGAGGACAATGTCATTGTCTACTCCAATGCTACTATCTTAGGAAGAATTACTATCGGAAGAGACGCCACCGTAGGAGGTAATATCTGGGTAACAGAGAACATCCCCGCCGGAGCGAAAATAGTACAAACAAAAGCAAAGAAATAAAATCAATTAACTATATATGAGCGAACAATTCGAGATGATAGCCAAGACCTTCCAGGGACTGGAAGAGATCCTTGCTGAAGAACTTACAACACTGGGAGCCAACGATATCCAGATAGGACGCCGCATGGTTTCATTTACAGGAGACAAGCGTATGATGTACAAGGCAAATTTCTGCCTCCGTACTGCTATCCGCATTCTAAAACCGATCAAGAATTTTACGGCAAAGGATGCTGATGAAGTTTACAACCAGATACAGGCTATTCCATGGGAAGAGTATCTTGATGTAAACAAGACGTTTGCGATAGATGCAGTTGTATTCAGCGAGGAATTCCGTCATTCCAAGTTTGTATCGTATAAGGTGAAGGATGCTATTGTGGATTATTTCCGCGAAAAGACAGGCAAACGTCCGTCGGTACGCATCAATAATCCAGATGTACTGCTCAATATTCACATTGCACATACCACTTGTACGTTGTCGCTGGACTCTTCCGGAGAATCGCTTCATCGTCGCGGATACCGTCAGGAACAGGTAGAAGCTCCGCTGAACGAAGTATTGGCTGCTGGTATGGTTCTGATGACAGGATGGCGCGGCGAATGTGACCTGATTGACCCGATGTGCGGTTCGGGAACGATTCCTGTGGAAGCAGCACTGATAGCAAGAAACATCGCTCCGGGAGTATTCCGCAAAGGATTCGCATTTGAGAAATGGGTGGATTTCGATTCGGAAATGTTCGACGAGATTTACAATGATGATAGCCAGGAGCGCGAGTTTACGCATAAGATTTATGGATATGACAACAGTCCGAAAGCGAATGAAATAGCAACACATAATATAAAAGCGGCAGGCGTATCCAAGGATGTGACACTGAAACTGCAACCGTTCCAGCAGTTTGAGCAACCGCAGGAAAAGTCCATTATCGTCATGAATCCCCCTTATGGTGAACGTATCTCCACCAATGACTTGCTCGGATTGTACCAGATGATTGGTGAGCGTCTGAAGCATGCGTTTGTAGGAAACGAAGCCTGGGTACTCTCTTACCGCGAAGAATGTTTCGATCAGATTGGCCTGAAAGCAAGTCAGAAAGTACCGTTATTCAATGGTGCACTGGAATGCGAGTTCCGCAAATATGAGATTTTCGACGGAAAATATAAAGAGTTCAAGAGTCAGGAGGGAGAAGGAGAAGAGAAAAAAGAGACAGAAGGAGGCTATGATGCTTCGAAACCCCGGGAAAGAAAAGAATTCAAGCCACGTGGGGAAGGAGAATTCAGACCCAGACGGGAAGGTGAGTTCAAACCGCGTCGCGAAGGGGAATTCAAGCCACGCAGAGAAGGTGAATATAAACCACGCCGCGAAGGAGAGTACAAACCACGTCGGGAGGGTGACTTCAAACCGAAACGAGAAGAAGGAAGCTTTACACGGGATGACAGGGACAGAAAGCCGAGAGGCGAGTTCCGGGGAGAAAGAGATTCGAGAGCTCCGAGAGAGTTCAGAGGAAATCGGGAGCCCAGAATTCCGAAGAAGGAAGAAGAGTAATTTCATTCCTTCATTGACTATCAATATAAGGTCGCAAAATGCGACCTTATCAATATTTGGAAAAGACCTATCATCCGACAGGAAAAGGTCTGCCATTCAAGTAAAGACAACCTCCTTGGACAGGGTAAAAATAGAAGGATTTAAAAACAAATAAAGTAAAAAGCAATGAGTAAAATTGGAAAAAGAGCCATCTTGATATTGCTGGCACTACCAATCGTAATCAATGTTATGGCACAGGAAACTAAAAAGCTGACACTGGAAGATTTGATTCCGGGTGGCGAAACCTACCGCTATGCAGAAAACCTGTACGGCCTGCAATGGTGGGGAGATGTGTGTATCAAACCAAGTACCGACACCATCTACACCGTCCAGCCCCAAACGGGGAAAGAGGCGGTACTCACTACCCTTGAACAAATCAACAAAGTACTTGCAGACCATAAAGCAGGGAAACTGTCGACCCCGTATTCTATTCTTTACCCATGGGCAGACAAGCCGCAAATGCTACTGAAAGTATCCGGCAAGTTCATCGTATACGATTTCAAGAACAACCGGATTGTCAGCACACTGAAACTGAAGGAGAAAGCAGCTAACGAGGACTATTGCGCAGCCAACGGAAACGTAGCCTACACAGTAAACAATAACCTGTATGTGAACGAACAGGCCATCACTAACGAGCCCGAAGGCATTGTCTGCGGTCAGTCCGTACACCGCAATGAGTTCGGCATCAACAAAGGCACTTTCTGGAGCCCGAAAGGAAACTTGCTCGCTTTCTACCGCATGGACGAAAGCATGGTCACGCAATATCCGCTTGTAGACATCACCGCACGCGTAGGAGAAGTGAACAACATCCGTTATCCAATGGCGGGAATGACCAGCCACCAAGTAAAAGTAGGCATCTACAACCCTGCTACCGGAAAGACGATCTATCTGGATGCAGGCGATCCGACCGACCGTTATTTCACCAATATCAGCTGGTCGCCGGACGAAAAAAACCTCTACCTTATCGAGCTGAACCGCGACCAGAACCACGCCGTACTTTGCCAATATGATGCAACGACAGGCAAACTGACGGGCAAACTGCTGGAAGAAACGCACCCTAAATATGTAGAGCCTCAGCACCCCATCGTATTCTTACCGTGGGATAACAGTAAATTCATCTACCAAAGCCAGCGCGACGGATACAATCACCTATACCTATGCGACATCACCACCAGCCTCAAAGGCGACTGGAAAAGCGAAGCCGCAGGCGGCAAGCATATCGAATACATCCCGGTGAAACAACTGACCGAAGGTAAATGGCTGGTAGGCGACATTCTGGGCTTCAACGCAAAGCGGAAGGAAGTCATCTTCCAGGCAGTAGACGGCAAAGGCTGCAATAACTTTGCGGTGAATGTAAACACAGGAAAACGAAGTCTCCCGTTCAGTTTCCGTTCTACCACCGAAGGAGAACACAACGGAACGCTCAGCGCATCGGGAACCTATCTCATCGACCGTTATTCGACTCCTACCCTTCCGCGCTGCATTGACATCGTGGATACCAAAAGTCTGAAAACAGTCAACCTGCTGACCGCCCCAAACCCGTATGAGGGGTATCAGATGCCCACCATCGAAACCGGCACCATTAAAGCTGCAGACGGAACCACCGACCTATATTACCGCCTCACCAAACCCTCAGACTTCGACCCGAACAAGAAGTATCCGGTCATCGTCTACGTATACGGCGGGCCACACGCGCAACTCGTCACCGGCGGCTGGCTGAACGGTTCCCGCGGATGGGACATCTACATGGCCAACAAAGGCTATATCATGTTCACCCTCGACAACCGGGGCAGTGCCAACCGGGGACTGGAATTTGAAAACGCCACCTTCCGCCGGCTCGGCATTGAAGAAGGCAAAGACCAGGTGAAGGGAATTGAATTTCTGAAATCTCTCCCCTACATAGACGGAAACCGCATCGGCGTGCACGGATGGAGTTTCGGAGGTCACATGACCACTGCCCTGCTGCTCCGCTACCCGGAAATATTCAAGGTAGGCGTGGCCGGCGGACCTGTCATCGACTGGGGATACTACGAAGTGATGTACGGCGAACGCTACATGGATACTCCGGAAAGCAACCCGGAAGGCTACAAAGAATGTGACCTGAAGAACCTTGCCGGACAGTTAAAAGGTCATCTGCTCATTATCCATGACGACCACGACGACACCTGCGTACCGCAACACACACTTTCGTTTATGAAAGCCTGTGTAGACGCCCGCACTTATCCCGACCTGTTTATTTACCCGTGCCACAAGCACAACGTATCAGGCCGCGACCGCGTACATCTGCACGAGAAAATCACCCGGTACTTTGAGCAGAACCTATAAAGACCGACAGCTCACAGTACCATACCGAAAAGCCCATAACTAAAAACTCATAACCCAATACTCATTATGAAAATATTATTACTAGGCTCGGGTGGCCGCGAACATGCACTGGCATGGAAAATTGCCCAAAGTCCGAAAGTTGAAAAGCTGTACATCGCTCCGGGAAACGCCGGAACAACCGCCGTAGGCGAGAATGTCAACATCAAAGCTACCGACTTTGAAGCGATCAGCGCTTTCGCTCTGAAAGAGAACATCGAAATGGTGGTAGTAGGTCCCGAAGATCCATTGGTAGAAGGCATCTACGACTATTTCCAGAATCGTCCCGAACTGAAGCATATTGCCGTTATCGGTCCGTCCGCCAACGGAGCACAGCTGGAGGGCAGCAAGGAGTTTGCCAAAGGCTTCATGATGCGTCACCAAATCCCGACAGCCCGATATAAAAGTATCACAGCCGAAAACCTTGAAGAAGGGCTGGCTTTCCTCGAAACGCTGGAAGCTCCTTACGTACTGAAAGCAGACGGACTCTGTGCCGGAAAAGGCGTTCTGATTCTCCCTACACTGGACGAAGCCAAGAAAGAACTGAAGGAAATGCTTGGCGGCATGTTCGGCTCCGCATCGGCAACAGTCGTTATTGAAGAGTTTCTGAGCGGCATCGAATGTTCCGTATTCGTGCTTACCGACGGCGAACACTACAAAGTACTCCCCGTAGCGAAAGACTACAAGCGCATCGGCGAAGGAGACAAAGGGCTCAACACAGGCGGTATGGGCAGTGTGACTCCGGTTCCGTTTGCCGACGAAGAATACATGGAGAAAGTACGCACCCGCATCATCGAACCGACCATCAACGGGCTGAAAGAAGAAAACATCGTCTACAAAGGCTTCATCTTCCTCGGACTGATCCGAGTGAAAGGCGAACCGATGGTAATCGAATATAACGTCCGCATGGGCGATCCGGAGACAGAAAGCGTCATGCTCCGCATCCAAAGCGACTTTGTGGAATTGCTGGAAGGCACAGCCGCAGGCAACCTCGACGAAAAGACGCTGGTGATAGACCCGCGTTCGGCAGGCTGTGTTATCCTCGTGAGCGGCGGTTACCCCGAAGCATACGAAAAAGGCTTCCCTATCAGCGGTCTGGAACAGGCTGCCGCTACCGAAAGCATCATCTTCCATGCCGGAACAGCCATGAAGGACGGACAAATCGTAACGAACGGAGGACGCGTGATCGCTGTCTGCTCTTACGGAGCCACGAAGGAAGAAGCACTGGCACAGAGCTATAAAGTGGCAGACATGATCAACTTTGACAAGAAGTATTTCCGTCACGATATCGGATTCGACTTATAATGAGAAACAAGAGACTACAAGGTCAGGTCACAGCAGGGCGGTGGACACTCCCTGCTGCCATTTTCATCTGCACCCTTTGTTGGGTGCTGACCTCTGTCCTATTGCCGGGACTCACCATGCCGGCGGGCAAAGAAGGCGGTTCCGTCCTCTGGCAGTCCGCCCGCACGCTGTTGCTTCCCACATGGGCAGAACACCTTGTCAGTTTTCTTATCTACGCAGCTGCCGGCTATTTCCTGATTGAGCTGAACAACCGGTTCGGCATCATTCGTATGCGGGCTTCCGTACAAACGGCCATTTATTTTCTGCTGGTCACAGTCTGCCCGGAAATGCACCTGCTGTACGCAGGAGACGTGGCTGCCATTGCCTTTTTATTCTCCATCTATTTTCTGTTCAAGAGTTATCAACAGTCGCAGGCGGCAGGATATTTGTTCTATTCCTTCCTCTTTATCGGTGCAGGAAGCATTTTCTTTCCCCAGCTCACCTTCTTTTCGGTGCTCTGGCTGTTTGAAGCATACCGTTTCCAGTCGCTTACGTTCCGCAGTTTCTGCGGCGCATTAATAGGATGGACGATGCCCTACTGGATGCTGTTCGGACATGCTTTCTTCTACGATCAGATGGAGCTGTTCTATCACCCATTCAGGGAACTGGCTACTTTTGGAGATTTACTCAACCTGCAGGTACTCCAGTCTTGGGAACTGGCAACACTCGGTTACCTGTTTGTGCTATTCATCGTCAGCGCCGCCCATTGCGTCGTTGCCGGATTCGAAGACAAGATACGTACACGTGCCTATTTACAATTTCTCATAGACCTGACGCTCTTCCTCTTCGTACTGATTGCGCTGCAGCCGTCGCAATGCAGCAACCTTCTGCCGTTGCTTATGATAAGCAGCAGCATACTGATCGGACACCTTTTCGTGCTGACCAACAGCAAAACATCGAATGTATTTTTCATTGTTTCTGTGGTCTGCCTCATCCTCTTATTCGGTTTTAACGTATGGACGCTTTTATAGACTCAACAATACAACTCCTCATCGAATGGGGACTTCCGGGATTGTTTATCTCGGCTCTACTTGCAGGGAGTATCATACCGTTCAGTTCCGAACTGGTGCTGGTAGCACTGGTGAAACTCGGTCTGAACCCTACCGCCTGTATATTAGCTGCCGCGCTCGGCAACACCGCAGGCGGAATGACCTGTTATTATATGGGGCGTCTGGGCAAAATAAGCTGGATTGAAAAATACTTCAAAGTAAAGAAAGAGAAAGTAGACAAAATGATGAAGTTCCTGCAAGGAAAGGGAGCATTGATGGCATTTTTCGCCTTCCTGCCAGCTGTCGGAGAAGTAATCTCCATCGCACTGGGATTTATGCGAAGCAATGTATGGCTTACCACCGCTTCCATGTTTGCCGGGAAACTGATACGCTACATCTTACTTTTATACGTGCTGGAAAGCGCATGGAATGTTGTTGCAGGATGAAAAGAGTAATTGAAAAGACTGACGACGGGAGTGCTACCCTATTTGTTCCGGAATTGAATGAACATTATCATTCGACCAAAGGAGCACGTACGGAGTCGCAGCATATTTTCATCAATATGGGACTGAAAGCATCCGATTCCCCCTCCCCACATATCTTGGAGATCGGTTTCGGAACAGGACTGAATGCCTGGCTTACCCTTGAAGAAGCAGAAAGAAGCGGACGCAACGTACACTATACAGGCCTCGAACTCTACCCGTTGGAATGGCAGATGGTGGAGCAACTGGGATATATAGGGAAAGAGAATGATGAGCATTCAGCGATCAATAGCGGACAACAAGCAGCCATCGATCTATTCAGAGGCATTCATACATCACCGTGGGAAGAAGAAATATCCTTTACCCCACACTTCACTCTCTGTAAAATACAAGCCGACGTTAATAAATGGATAATGAATAATGAACAATGGGCAATAAACCGTACCATTACACAGCACAGCCATTCTCCATTGTCCATTATCCATTCTCCATTATCATTTGACGTTATCTATTTCGATGCCTTCGCTCCAGAAAAGCAACCGGAAATGTGGTCGCAGGAACTATTTAACCGTTTATATGTTTTATTAAATGAAGGAGGCATCCTCACCACTTATTGCGCCAAAGGAGTCATCCGGCGCATGTTGCAGGCAGCAGGCTTTACCGTAGAGCGCCTTCCCGGTCCTCCGGGAGGAAAGCGGGAAATACTACGTGCCCTGAAGCCGAAAGAAAAGCAAGAAGCTGAAATATAGAAATACAGAGATACAAGGAAAAAGTAGCAACCCCCGATATTAATACAATAGTCATGAAACAACAACTAAAAGATCTGAAAACACTCCTTCTTCTTGGCTCCTGCCTCCTGTTGGCAGCCTGCACGGGCCGAACGTCCAAAGCAAGCGGCAACGAAGAAGCAAAACCGGTCATTACCGTCACCATTGAACCGCAACGCTACTTCACGGAAGCGATTGCCGGTGACAAGTTTACGGTAGTGAGCATGGTCCCGAAAGGTTCCAGTCCGGAGACATACGACCCGATTCCTCAACAACTGGTATCCCTGGGAGACAGCAAAGCATACCTCCGCATCGGCTACATCGGCTTTGAGCAGACCTGGATGGACCGGCTGATGAATAACACTCCGCACATCCAAGTATTCGACACCTCAAAAGGTGTAGACCTAATTCTGAACAACAACGAACAGGAACACACAGCCGGACATCATGACCACGACGGGCACAATCATGCCGTAGAACCACATATATGGAACTCTACCACCAACGCCCTGATACTTGCCGGAAACACCTTTAAGGCACTTTGCATGCTCGACAAGCCCAACGAGGCCTATTATCTGGCACGCTACGACTCCCTCTGCCGTCGTATCCAACATACCGACAGCCTCATCCGCCGGCAACTTTCCGCCCCGAAATCGGCCAAATCCTTTATGATTTACCATCCGGCTCTCTCCTACTTCGCCCGCGACTACGGACTGCATCAGATTTCAATCGAGGAAGGCGGTAAAGAACCTTCACCTGCCCATCTGAAAGAACTGATAGACTTGTGCAAATCGGAAAAAGTAGGTGTCATCTTCGTACAACCGGAGTTCGACAAGCGCAACGCAGAGACCATCGCGCAGCAAACCGGCACAAAGGTAGTCCCCATCAACCCGTTAAGTTATGACTGGGAGACAGAAATGCTGAACGTAGCCAAAGCACTCACCCCTATGGACCCCGAATAAAAACGGGACTCTATAGAATGAACGACCGAATCATACATAAACGAAGTAACTCTCCAAATATGAAACCGATTATCGAAATAAAGAACCTTGCTGCCGGATACGACGGTCGTACTGTACTCCACGACGTAGACCTGAACGTTTACGAACGGGACTTTCTGGGCATCATCGGTCCGAACGGAGGCGGCAAGACGACACTGATCAAGTGCATCCTCGGTCTGCTGAAACCGACTGCCGGAGAAATCATCTTCCACACTCCTACAGAACCATCCGGCACGCCCCAAACCGTCACTTCCGGTGCTCAGACTTCCCTCGGCTATCTGCCACAGTACAGCACCATCGACCGGAAGTTTCCGATTTCGGTGGAGGAAGTGATTCTCTCCGGACTAAGTATCCAGAAATCACTGACTTCCCGCTTCACTCCCGAACAGAAGGAGAAAGGCAAACAAATCATCGTCCGCATGGGACTCGAAGGACTCGAGCACCGTTCCATCGGCCAGCTTAGCGGCGGACAACTACAGCGTGCACTGCTCGGACGCGCCATTATCTCCGATCCTTCGGTACTGATTCTCGACGAACCCAGCACGTACATCGACAAACGTTTTGAAGCCCGCCTCTACGAACTGTTGGCTGAAATAAACAAGGAATGCGCCATCATCCTCGTCAGCCATGACATCGGCACCGTACTGCAACAAGTAAAGTCCATCGCCTGCGTCAACGAAACACTGGACTACCACCCCGATACGGGCGTCTCTACAGAATGGCTGGAAAAGAACTTCAACTGCCCCATCGAACTGTTAGGACACGGCACGTTGCCACACCGCGTTCTCGGTGAACATCACCATCATCACTAAACATTCACTGTAAAATGTACGTCCAGGAACTACTGTACTATATTGAAAAGGGAACATATACAAACATTTCGTCCCACTTCCTTCCAAAACAGAAAAGAAATGGGACGAAACAATATCATATAAAATAATGACTTCTTACAATCTCTGAATTTCTTCAGGTACTCAATCCATTCTTCCAGTGAAGTAACGGCTACTTTATTGAATTCATTCACACGAATCAGGAAATACTCCGGAAAAACTTCTGCGGGAAGTTTACGGACGAGGGCATCCTTTTCTTTAGTGGTTATTTCGAGCCGATCTCCGGTGTGTACTCCCGTAAAGTTATTCTGACCATGATACAAATAATCGTCCCCTTTGCCGATATCGAAGTAGAGGATACTTATAGAATAAATCTTTTTCACCTCGTAGTAGCGTTCACCCAAAGAAATATGTTCCATAATCACTTTCGCCACTCCGTAAAGGATGCGTTCCAGATAATATAACTCACGGGTATTCTGAATCTCTACAATGATTATTTCATCTTTACTATTTCTGGCTTTGATGTCCACACGGTTGAACTTATCATCAATGGTCTGCTGATTACTTTCACTGCCCAATCAAAACGTATATATCTGTCCTGTTGTTCCATATCAGTCTCTTTTTTAAGTTATTGCAAAGCTACGATTTTTCTGATAATGCTAAGAAAAAGATCAAAACAAATCAGGAATGAATGCACAATAAGTCACCGAGAGAAGTATAACATCCAATATACAGGCTATATATGGCCTGCATATTGGATCTATACATGCTGCACGCTGGATCTATATGTCCTGCACGTTGGAACGATATCCCCAACAAACAGCCATTCCTGATGCTAGTTGGAGCCAAATTTGTACAGAAATGAAGAATATCACTTCATCAAAAGAACAATTCTATAATCCGAACCAGACTAAATATGGAGGCATCAGACTGCAGGATGGCTTGTGAAAGTTGCCCTGCCGACCCACCTCCCAAAGAGGATGTCACCCTTAATACCCCATAGGCAGGACATCCTCTTGTTGATTCTCCAATTTCACTAAAAGGACATAAGATAAAGTAAATCACCTTTCTGTTACTTAATATTTCTTACTTTCTGCCTCATTATCCTTACAAATCACTATCTTTGCGCCCACGTAATCTGTTTTTAACGAAAAATCGACGATAGTGCTAATGAAACAGTACAGAACTATAAACAACCTTGTAGGTTGGATTACCTTCATTATTGCGGCAACGGTCTACTGCCTGACGATAGAACCTACTGCCAGTTTTTGGGATTGTCCCGAGTTTATAACTACCGGTTATAAACTGGAAGTAGGACACCCGCCCGGCGCACCCTTCTTTATGTTGGTAGCGAATCTCTTTTCTCAATTCGCCTCCGATGTAACCACCGTAGCGAAGATGGTAAACTACATGAGTGCCCTCATGAGCGGTGCCTGTATCCTGTTCCTTTTCTGGAGCATCACCCATCTGGTTCGCAAACTGGTGATCACCGACGAAAACAATATCACGACAGGCCAGCTTATCACAGTGATGGGTAGCGGACTGGTCGGCGCATTGGTCTATACATTCAGCGATACCTTCTGGTTCTCTGCCGTAGAAGGCGAAGTATATGCTTTCTCCTCCCTGTTCACAGCCGTTGTATTCTGGCTGATTCTGAAATGGGAAGACGTAGCCAATCAGCCCCACAGCGACCGTTGGCTGATTCTGATCGCATATCTGACCGGATTGAGTATCGGTGTCCACCTGCTGAACCTCCTCTGCCTGCCGGCAATCGTACTGGTTTACTACTACAAGAAAACGCCGAACGCCACCGCTAAAGGCTCCTTGCTCGCCCTCCTCGGATCGGGTGTACTCGTTGCTGCCGTGCTTTATGGCATCGTGCCGGGTATCGTAAAAGTGGGCGGCTGGTTCGAACTGCTATTCGTCAACGGACTGGGTATGTCGTTCAACTCAGGCGTAGTGGTATATATCATTCTGCTTGCCGCAATCCTTATCTGGAGTGTGTACGAAAGCTACACCGAAAAGAGCAGACTCCGTATGGCGATCTCCTTCATCCTGACCATTGCCCTGCTGGGTATTCCGTTCTACGGTCATGGAGTGAGCAGTATTCTGATCGGTATTGTAGTTATCGCCTTATTAGGCATTTACCTTGCACCGCAGGTACAGGAAAAGATCAAAGAGAAATGGCGCATTTCTGCCCGTACCATGAATACAGCACTGCTGTGTACGATGATGATCGTGATCGGTTACTCTTCTTATGCACTGATCGTGATCCGTTCTACCGCCAATACTCCGATGGACCAGAACTCTCCAGAAGATATCTTCACGCTGGGCGAATATCTGGGCCGTGAACAATACGGAACCCGTCCCCTTTTCTACGGTCCCGCTTTCTCTTCGAAGGTAGCGCTTGACGTGAAAGACGGATACTGCGTTCCCCGCCAATCACAGACGGGAAGCAAATACGTCCGCAAAGAAAAGACTTCACCGGACGAAAAAGACTCATACATCGAACTTCCGGGACGTATCGAATACGAATACGCTCAGAATATGCTTTTCCCACGTATGTACAGCTCGGCACACTCTTCCCTCTACAAGCAGTGGGTAGACATCAAAGGGCATGACGTACCCTACGACCAATGCGGTGAAATGGTAATGGTCAACGTACCAAACCAATGGGAAAACATCAAATTCTTCTTCTCCTACCAGCTCAACTTCATGTACTGGCGCTACTTCATGTGGAACTTTGCCGGACGACAAAACGATATCCAGAGCAGCGGAGAAATAGAACACGGCAACTGGATCACCGGAATCCCGTTTATCGACAACCTGCTGGTGGGCAATCAGGAACTGCTTCCGCAGGATCTCAAAAACAACAAAGGACACAACGTATTCTACTGCCTGCCTCTGCTGCTCGGCTTGATCGGACTCTTCTGGCAAGCCTACCACAGCCAACGGGGTATCCAGCAGTTCTGGGTCGTATTCTTCCTGTTCTTTATGACAGGCATCGCCATCGTGCTCTACCTCAACCAGACACCTGCACAGCCGCGCGAACGTGACTACGCATATGCCGGCTCGTTCTATGCCTTCGCCATCTGGGTCGGTATGGGAGTCGCGGGTATCATCCGTCTTCTGCAGGATTACTGCAAGATGAAAGAGGTTCCGGCTGCCGCACTCGCATCAGTACTCTGCCTGCTTGTTCCCATTCAGATGGCAGGACAAACGTGGGACGATCACGACCGCAGCGGTCGCTTCGTAGCCCGTGACTTCGGTCAGAACTACCTGATGACATTGCAGGAAGAAGGGAATCCGATCATCTTCACCAACGGTGACAACGATACTTTCCCGTTGTGGTACAATCAGGAAACAGAAGGTTTCCGTACCGACGCACGTACCTGTAACCTCAGTTACTTGCAGACCGACTGGTACATCGACCAGATGAAACGTCCGGCCTACGACTCTCCTTCGCTCCCGATCACCTGGGATCGTGTGGAATACGTGGAGGGACAGAACGAATACATCCCCATCCGTCCGGAAGTAAAAAAGAACATCGACCAGATGTATGCGCAAGCAGACAGCGCGCTCGAAAACGGAAATCCGGAAGTAATGAACGAACTGAAAGAACAGTTCGGAGAAAACCCGTACGAACTGAAGAATATCCTCAAATACTGGGTACGCTCGGATAAGGAAGGATTGCGTGTCATCCCTACCGACAGCATCGTAATGAAGATCGACAAGGAAGCTGTCCGCCGTTCCGGCATGAAAATACCGGAAGCACTGGGCGACTCCATCCCCGAATACATGACTATCTTGCTGAGAGACGCCAACGGCAGCCCGAAACGCGCCCTCTACAAGAGCGAACTGATGATGCTCGAAATGCTTGCCAATGCCAACTGGGAACGTCCTATCTACATGGCCATCACCGTAGGCAGCGAAAACCATCTCGGCATGGACAACCACTTCATGCAGGAAGGACTGGCATACCGCTTCACTCCGTTCGATACGGATAAGCTGAACAGCAAGATCGACAGCGAAAAGATGTACGACAACCTGATGAACAAGTTCAAGTTTGGCGGCATCGAGAAACCGGGCATCTATATCGACGAAAACGTGATGCGTATGTGCTACACACACCGCCGCATCTTCACACAACTTGTAGGACAACTCATCAAGGAAGGCAAGAAGGACAAGGCACTCGCCGCCCTCGACTACGCCGAGAAGATGATTCCGTCATACAACGTACCATACGACTGGGCAAACGGTGCTTTCCAAATGGCGGAAGCCTACTACCAGCTAGGACAAAACGAGAAAGCGAACAAGATCATCGACGAGCTTGCCAACAAGTCTCTCGAATACATGGTCTGGTATCTCAGCCTGACTGATTATCAGCTTTCCATCGCCAGCGAAAACTTCATGTACAATGCAGGACTGCTCGACGCGGAAGTACGCCTGATGGAGAAATACAAATCAGAAGATCTGGCAAAACATTACTCGGAACAACTCGACCAGCTATACAGCGAGTACGTTGCGAGAATGAAAGGGAAATAACTAACGTTGAGGATAAGCATGTATCAGAAGTCTATGCCCATCTCTTAATCGCGAATGACGCGGATAACACGGATTCTACATCAGAAAAAGTCCGCGTTATCCGCGTCATCCGTATTTAAAAAGTTCTCAACATTTTTATAATTAACTATCTATCAACAGCATGTTTATAGAACAACCACCTTGGTTCTTCCGAGCGCTGTATCCACAAGCCATCTTCCGGATGGACCCGAACGAACGGGCAGTCTACCTGACTTTTGACGACGGCCCTATACCGGAAGTTACCCCTTGGGTACTGGAGCTACTGAAGAAACACGATATTAAAGCTACTTTCTTTATGGTAGGTGACAATATCCGCAAACACCCGGACGAATACCGGATGGTGGTAGAACACGGACACCGCATCGGCAACCATACCTTCAACCACATCCGCGGCTTTGAATACTCGAATCCGGATTATCTGGCAAACACCAGAAAAGTAGACGAAATGATCCACTCAGACCTGTTCCGTCCACCACACGGGCACATGGGATTCCGGCAATATTACACCCTTCGCCACCATTACCGTATCATCATGTGGGATCTCGTAACCCGTGATTACAGTAAGCGAATGCGCCCGGAACAGGTACTGAACAACGTAAAACGTTACGTACGCAACGGCTCTATCATCACTTTCCACGACTCCTTGAAATCATGGAACAACGGGAACCTGCAATATGCCCTCCCCCGTGCCATCGAGTTTCTGAAAGCGGAAGGGTATACGTTCAAAGTATTTTAATTACCGATAAGGTTTTCGTTCATATCCATTATGAAAAAGCTCCTCTCCTCAGACCGAATTAAAGCCGAAGCACTACGTCTCGGCTTTTCCGCCTGTGGACTGGCGCCTGCCGAAGCTGTGGATGAAACTGTGGCTACCGCCTTCCGCCAATGGCTGGCGGACGGCTGCCAGGCAGAGATGGCGTATATGCAGAATTATGAGGATAAACGGCTCGATCCGCGCTTGTTGGTGGAAGGGGCACGTACGGTTATCAGCGTTGCGCTTAATTATTATCCGGCAACGAAGATTCCCGAAGGCGAGTATCAGATAGCATGGTACGCATATGGAAAAGATTATCACGATGTCATGAAGGTTAAACTGAAGGAACTTTTCGAGTTTATACAGAAAGAAGTTTCATCCTCCGAAGCTGAGATTACCACACCACCGGTTCAAGGTCGTATATTCTGCGATACAGCTCCTATACTGGAACGTTATTGGGCATGGCGCTCCGGCTTAGGCTGGATAGGAAAGAATACCCAGCTCATCATCCCCCGCTCCGGTTCCTTCTTCTTTTTGGGAGAAATTATCATTGATCTGGAAGCTGACAGCTATGACTCTCCACAGCGCAACCAATGCGGCTCGTGTACACGTTGTCTGGATGCTTGCCCGACAAAAGCATTAGAAGGACCTTTCAGACTCAATTCCGAAAGATGTCTTTCGTATCTTACCATCGAATACCGCGGGGATTTAAAGCCCGAAACGGGCAAAAAAATGGGGAATAAGATATATGGCTGCGACGAGTGCCTGAAAGCTTGTCCTTGGAATCGTTTCGCCCGTCCTTGCAGGACGGTGGAATTTCAACCATCCCCTTCTTTGTTGAGTATGAGAAAGGACGATTGGCATTCGCTGAGCGAAGAGCAATATAAAAACGTTTTCAAGGGTAGTGCGGTGAAAAGAGCCAAGTATAATGGACTGATACGTAATATTCAGGCGATTCATTCATCTTTTTCATATTAGCTATTGCACTTCCAAAGAAATGCTCTCCAAACTATTAAATTTGAATAACTATTATCGAAATAGCCATATAACATTAAAATCAAGCATTTAGAACAAATCAAGATGGTATAAATCAACTTACCGTATAGACTTATACCATCCTTATTTCAACTTCATCCACTTACAGCCGCCAGTCAACCACCAGCTTTTGTCCTGTAAAACGATGAGCTACATTCTTTTGTGATTATCGGGCATGCAATTTACTTGTTTCAATCGTCATTCCTTTCCCAACTTGCATAAAACTCCTGGTTCTGGCAGAAGTACCCACCTTCGTCATAACAGGCTCTCTCATGAATGGCGTATCTGCATTAAAGCTGAGCATACTACCATCTTCCTGAGACTCAATGTAGTATTTACCTCCGACCACTTCATATTGAGCTCCCCCTTGAAGCGTCACCAGGCCATTCATCCACTGTACACTACCGTCGCGCTGAAGCATACCTATATAACAAATGTATCCGCTACCACCAACGTAATAAACACTACCACCTATTTCTATTTGTCCGTAGAACATCACATTATATGGTATGTCGTCAGTATCAATATATACAGCTATATCCTCTTGGGCAGTAATATAAATCAATCCGCTAGTCACATCAAAGTTAGCTCGTATCGCATATTCAGCACTAGCACCCAAAACAGATTTTCCCCAACCCGCCAGATTATAAGTTGAATTGGCTGTAGCCTGTTCAATGGTAAGATCATAAGTAAATTGAGCACCATTGTTCATTCCTGCTAGTGTCCAGCTTCCCAAATAATCAGTGTAAACAGGGAGTCTTTGCGTGACGGCTATAGTGGCAGTCAAGGTTTCAGAAGTAAGAGTAACAGTTGCAGTTCGATTGGGCTGTCCGCTGTTATCCGTAGCTGTTAGAGTGAGAGAACTTTCATCGTATGCCACCGTCAGCCAATCTTCATCAGACTCAGCCGTGAAAGGCAGTGTACTGTTTACTTTAATATTGACCTCATCACCGGTGTAATACATAACCTGAGTAGTCTTTTCAGGAATAAGCTGAATCCCCGATTGCGTCACCGTTATTTCTGATTCCAGACTGCCACTGACCAGTTTAACCTTCGTTGTAAGATTATTGTTAGTATAGTTTGTCTGAGCCGTAAGCACCAAAGTATTCCCGTCTACCTGAGCGGAAAGCCAGGAATTCGCAGGCGTAGCAGTAAAAGGCAAAGAATTACTTACATGGATTCGCTGAGTTCCTCCATGAGCATCGAATGCTATATTATTATCCTCGGCAGCCGGTATCAGGTTTCCCGGCTGTGTAATAGGAAATGAGAGACTGTTCGCACCCTTTATCACTGTTATCAGTGCGGTACGTCCCTCTAAAGTCGTATTAGCTTCAAGAGTTGCTTTTACTACCTTTCCGGAGAGGCTGACAGTACACCAGGCCTGATCTGAAACCGCTTTATCTCCTTCTGCAGACAGAGTTACAGTTAAATCTCCTCCGGTAGCTGTAGCAGTTGCATCCCGTTTCACTATTTCAAGTCCTGCATCATTGTCATTAGAATCGTCGCAAGAGACGATGCATACACATAACAATAGCATAAATATATTTATAAACTTCTTCATAATCGTATTTTTTAAGCTATTAATTACTTATTTTCTGCAGAGTCGGATAAGGTATCTGCAATAAACTTCCAGCAGCGGTATCGCTACTTGGGGAACCAGTAAAGGCATAATATAAAAGCGAACTGGCCGACCCATATACTCCATTATCTTCAAATTCGATAGTCATCGGATCAGTCCCTTGTGAAGTGATATATCCGGATAGTCCTGTTCCCTCCGACCAAGTCAGATATCCTGCAGCGGCATCCCAAGGACAGAGATAAACTTGATAACTACCATATTTCCCCAGATATTGGTAAAGCAGGTCAATACACTCCGTATCAAAATTAAAGCTTACCTCAATATCGAACTGTGGAAGTCCGCGAAGCGTATAACTTACTCCCTCGATCTTTTGAGAAATAGTAACAGTAGATTGTGAACTGCCATATCTCATCCGATAGGTGCCCACATAGTTCGGATAGTTTGCAGGACAATAAAACTCGACAGAAGCACTCACTCCCTCATCCGTACATACAAAAGTACGCTTCGCACTATCCCAGACAAATTGCGTCATGACCGTCCCATTTATTTCCATCGGTTCAAACATCTTGATACCTTCTTCTGTGTAAATATACGGATAGCGCACCGTGGTTGCCTGCCCTCTATCATCAACGCTAGTCACAGTCAGTGCATGCTCCGAACGGAACATGTTAACCACCTCTGTCCCGCCAATCTTCAGCTTATAAGTAGCGTAAGGAGCGTCATCCTTAATCCGGTTAATGCCATTCAGAAAATCTTTCCAGTCAGTATCTGCCGACAAAGGAGTCATCACCAGCGTATTACCCCGCTTCTTTCCCGTCAATACGATTTTTTCTTTTGACACACTTCTGAAAATAAACTCATAATCACCCGCATATCCCGGATCATTATAACCATTAGGCTCACAAAACATGTGAATCAGTTCGTTGTGGGAGTCAAAACTCAACTCCGTTCCCTGGAAAGATACCACTTTATACAAAGTAGTACATACTTCACCTGCCGCATAATTATCGGTAGTCATCTCCGAAGCTAATTCCACATAATCATCACCAAACTTCGCAATCAGATTATATCCCCCGAACTCCGGTCCGTCACCGGGATAATACTCCATCAGCCAGCCATTGGATGCACTTTGCAGTGCTGCATGGCATTCATCTACAGAAGCCATTGCCCGCTGTGCCGAAGAGTCATCAAACACATCATCTTCGCTAAACAAACAAGATTGCGTCAGCAGGCATAAACATGCCAGTAGGCTATATATTTTTATATTCTTCATATACCTTCATTATTTAAAGTGTACTCAAATCTAATTTCGATATCTCATTCTGACGTCGTTGAACTATCTCACGAAGTTTATCCAGATCAACTCCCCAAGAATCCAGCATATAGTTATATACGATTTCAAACTTCTTTTCCAGAATAGGGCGTCCTGTCGCTCCTGCGGTAGCCAACCGGCTCTCCCAGGCGGCAGCCGTATTTGTCACATAAATCGACATCATTTCTGCAAAGTCTTCCGTAGCGCGATCCATCGCATAAGGGGAAATACAACCTTTTGCCAAAGCGTCATTCAGCCTCACCTGATACCAGCTGGACCCTACATAATCCGACTCACTGATTCGGTCATAAGCGGGATCATACGCCTTTTTCTGATTCAGGATATGCGTAAACTCGTGGTGCATCGTCTTAAAATAAAACTCATTCAACTGGGCAGCACTGATACTACCCACATTGATTTCATTCACTCGGAAAAGAGTTACTTTCAATCCGCCTTCGGCTTGTCCCAAAATCATTCCGGACTCCGTATATGCAACGTTACCAATTAGCTGGATAAGCTTCGGAACATAGGTTCTGGTCATATCAATCCCCCATATTTCGTCATAGGCCTCCATCCACACATGTTTCACAATCTTCATCAACGCTACCGATCTGTCATAATCGGCAGGAACAAGGTCGTACGTCACTTCTGTTTCCGTATCATCCAGACGATACTTCACCTGGACATTATAAGGATATATATAATTGCTGAGAAGCCATTCGTCAAATCCGGTAACGCCTTCTTCCGTAGAGCCGAAAATACTGTTTTTCGTATCAATATCTTCATCATTGTTGCACGAAACGAAGCATCCGGCAACAAGCAGCAAGCATGCATAAATAAAATACTTCTTCATAACTTCTTTCGTTTTTATTTGTTTCTTGGATTAGGTTTCATTCCCGCAGAAATTACATCACTCGGAATTTGTATGGCACGCCGCGGATCATCAGTCGCCAACACATCTGATGCCCCAAACATACCTGAGCTAGTAATATAGCGACGGTATATAACAATACCAAAACGCTTGATATCCAGCCACCGTAAGCCTTCGTGCAAAGTCATTACGCGTCGTGCATGGAGCAAACAGTGAATGAGATTTTCCTGTGTTCTGTCTGCAATAGTGAAAGCAGGGTGCAGTTCTTTTTTCACAGTCGGCGCTGGAAGGGTATAGTATGGCATATTCCCATAATAAGTATCAATAGCCTCTACAGTAAGGGGAGTAGTGCTACGAGTAAAAGCTGATTGCCAAACATTCAGGTCAGCAATAGCCTGCTGATAAAATCCGGAACCTTTCATTATGTACGCTTCCGCACGGCAAAGCAGCGTCTCGTCCGTAGTAAAAGCAGCATTAATAATATGCCCGTTAATCGTTCCCGCAACAGGGTCCACCATTTCCTTATACTGAGCAACCTTCTGCAATATTACTTTAGTAGGCAATGCACTGGAGTTACTCCACGGATACAGATAATAAACACTTGCAGCCTTATTTGAAGAATAATCTCCCCAAAGACCGCTGGAGCGGCAAGTTTCCATAGCAGCCAACGGGCCATGCGCATAACGTTCGCCCAATCCATAAGGAGCATGCACATATCCCCAATAAGAGTGTGCGCTTACAAGCAACAGATTAGCACTGTTACTAGCATCCACATAAGCATTAGGCGCCACATCTCCATTCAAATCAAGTGCTCCCAACGATTCCCAGTCACGTACCACGGCTGAAGCGTTATTTCCAAGCACTCTATCAGCAAATCTAATCACCTCATCATAATTTGAAAGATCCGGCTGAACATAATACAGATAAAAACGGGCAGCAAATGCATAAGCAGCTTTTCTGGTAAAGTGATATTTAGGCACTGAATATACATCATCCCTGATCAAATCCATGCCAGCCAATAAATCCGCTTCAATATTTTTATAGACATCTTCCAAAGTGCCACGGTCATAGCTCGGAAGCACCGTAGTTTCAACGTCTTTCATGTAAGGGATACCCAAATCTGTTTTTGCTGTAGCACTACTATATGCTTTACAGAAGATATTCGCCAACTGGAAATGAGCATAAGCCCGGCATACCAGTGCCTCTCCTTTCACAGGGTCCAAAGAAGCCGGACTCCCTGCATCTTCCACTACTTTCAAAGCTTGATTACACGCCGCTATCGCAATGTAACACGACTCCCACAATGCACTTGGAGAGTCATCTTCCCGTTCGGAAGAATCTTCCCACTTATAAAGATCTTCCTGCAAGCGGTTGAATGCAGAAAAGTTATTCGGATAAGCATCCGTATTATCAGATGCCATTTCGGCCATCTCACAAATCGCTGTAGTCGGATATGCTGCCAACAATATCTTACTTACATTGTCCGGTGTCAGCTCCGTACGGTTATCAGGTAGTTCATCCAGAAAGTCCGAACAAGATGACAGACCGAATATGAATGCTGTGGCTATACTTGCCAATATAATATATTTCTTCATTTTCATTCTTGTTTTTTAGTTAAAGTCCTAATCTCAAAGTCAATGTAAACTGACGGGGAACCGGAGAAGCTACACCACCGGCATTAAAGAACTCAGGGTCCTGACCATTCAGCTTTTTATCTGCATAAATCAAGAACAGATTGGTAGCCTGTAGCTTAAGGGACAAATCCGAGAGTTTCAGGTTCGAGATCCACGATTTCGGGAAGTCATAAGAAAGCGAAATCTCTTTCATACGGATAAAATCACCTTTAGCAATGCGCTCTGTTGAATAATTATATGCATTATAAGCATAACGCAAATTGGTATTGCTGTCATAATCGCGTTTATTCAGGATAGCCGGGATATTGGTTTTATTCTCATCACCAGGTAAAGTCCAACGATTCTTAAACTCACGAGTCATAGAGGACAAATCCGAATATCTTGCACTGAACACCGGATTCAAGCGAATTACATTGCCGAATGAATAAGTTACGAATACATTCAGACGGAAACCCTTGTAAGTAAACATATTACCCAAACTGCCCGTAAAAGTAGGATCAGTAGGTCCCTCATATACCAGGTAATCTGTATTTTGGCGTTCCTGGAAGTTGATGTCCGTGCTTGTTACCACTCCCTTCTCATTGAGTACCATAGGAACACCATTCTCGTCCAGTCCTTTGAAAGGTATGGAGAACAGACCGCGTACCGGATATCCCTGTTTGGCAAAACCATTACCGGAAATAAGATCCATCACGTTAGAATTTTGCTGCAAATCAGTCACTTCATTCTTTGTGTACGAGAAAATAAAGTCAGTATTCCAACGGAAGTCCTTATTCTGGATATTCCGGCTGGAAACAGTGAATTCAATACCATGAGATTTCATCGTAGCAATATTGGCAAACTTCAGAATCTGTCCGCCTACGCCTTGAGTATTGACAATACCGATCAGGTCGTAGTTGTTACGCGTATACCAGTCAACAGCAAAATTTATTCGGTTATCAAGGAATCCCATATCAGCGCCGATATTCAATTCATGCTTCTTCTCATAAGTCAACTCACTATTTTCCAACTCCTTCAGATACAATCCTGCTTCTTGAATATCAGTAAACGGACGATAGGGAGAATAACTTGTGATGATTGCCTGTGAATTGGTCACATCTGCCGGACCACGGTCGGCAGTCAACGAATAAGAAGCTTTCAACGTGAAGTGAGAAAGCGCAGGCTTTAATGATTCCAAGAAAGCCTCTTCGTGTGCATTCCAAGCCCCGGATACATTCCATGTAGGCAACCATCGGGAAGAACGACTTCTACCCATACGGTTGGTACCCTCATAACGTCCAGTAGCATTCAGCGTATATTTTCCCTTATAAGAATAAGTTGCATTGGCAAAGAAAGCTGCACTCCGGCTACGCGTACGATTCAGAGAATAGTAATTACTACCGTCTTCGATCCCTTTTTTAAAGAATTCATAAACATAGTAAGGTATTTCACCCATGCTATACTGCATTCCCCAACCTTGGAAATAACTTCTGGAACGATCGGTAGAATTAGTTTCCATACCGGCAAAGAAGTTCGTGATATGAGTCTCTTTAAATACATGATTCCAACTTGCGGTAGCCCGGAAGTCATATCCCAGCATCTTATAATCCCGGTGTTGATAAATACCACCTTCGGGTAGAATAGAAACAGGCAATGCATACGGATTATCAGGATTAGTATACAGGAAAGGATTCCGATCCATGATTGTTTTATCATCCAGACCTGCACGATAAGCTCCTGCCTGATTAGAATCGTCCTTAATATTATGTTCTTGCGATGTTCCCTGATATTTCACAGCTCCTAATACACTCAGCTCCAGACTTGGAATCACTTTCCACTTCAACTCTCCCTGGAACTTCACGTCTGCGATATTCAAGTCCATATAGTTATTCTCCAATTCATTCAAGATGTTGAAAGGAGAATAATTACTTGTATAATATTCATTAGGGTCCAATGTGCGCGAAGTATTAAGAGCATATGAATACGGGTTGATATCAAAATCACGTTTCACCTGCCCGCTTACAACGTCTATATCCTGTCCCAATGTCCCCGGAGCTTTCTGTTTACGATAAGAAGCACTGGAAATTAAGTTGATATTCAGATTTTTCAGTATATTATACGTTGTATTCAGATTAGCAGTATAACGATCTACAGAACTTTGTTTATACCACCCCGGATCGTGCATTGCACTCAAAGAAGCATAAAATGAAGATTTATCTGTACCGGTACTAATACTAACCGAATGGTTCTGACTAAGAGAGTTAGAGAAAAGTTGCGAGAACCAATTTGTATTTCTCATCTCAGCAGCGCGCAAATAACCGTTTTTAGCCGCATCCGTATTGTCCAGCATATAACGTCCGGTAAGCGGATCATATGTATTAAGCAATTGATACATCTTTCCATATACACCGCTCTCGGCATTACGCGATGTCTCAGAAAAATTGAGCCATCCCTTTTCCATCATTTCTTTATAGGCGCCCATCTGTTCCTGCGAGTTCATGATATTAAAATCATTATAACTAGGAATTAATCGGGTCGTAAATTCGCCAGTATAGCTAATCTTGCTAACACCTGCCCTACCCTTTTTGGTAGTAACAACAATTACACCTGCCATAGCACGTGCACCATAAATAGAAGTAGCCGAACCGTCCTTCAGTATTTGAAAACTCTCGATATCGTCAGCATTCAATCCTGCAATTGCAGAGCTGATCAAGGTTTCAGCATCACCGGAAGATAACTGGTCTGCACTAACCTCTACAGCATCTTCCATAATTACCCCGTCTACCACCCATAAAGGCTTGGAACTACCATAAATAGAAGTAGCACCACGAACACGAATTTTAGGAGCTGTACCAAATGTACCGGATACATTCTGAACCGAGACACCGGCCGCACGCCCTTCCAAACCACGACTAATATCAGCTAAACCATCAAGCTTCACACTCTCGGCAGTAAGTTTACTGGCCGCTCCCGTAAACAGACGTTTGTCCATTCTCTGCATACCTGTTACAACAACTTCCTGTAGAACTTCCGCATCCGGTTTCAAGACCACTTTCAAAAGAGTCGTTTTAATAGTAACCTCTTGCGTCCGCATACCAATATAGCTGATTTGCAGAGTTCTTGCAGAACTTGGTATTACGAAATTCTTCCCTACTACTCTCATACTGCGAAATGAATAAAAATATCAAAATTAAAAAGTATAAATATATATACATAAACGGAAGTAAATGATACCCGAATGGAAGTTGAGTATACACAAATGAAGATATTTCATACATAAAAGGAATAAAAAACAGATTTCAGTTGTTTATCATTCTCGAAAAGTGACTTGACAACCGCTAGTGAAACGGTAAAACAGAACGAGCAAAAGTGTTTCTCATTGTGAATATGTATTTAACATATTATTAGCTTTAATCTAGTCACAAGCAGAGACATCATTTTACACAAAGCCGATCTAAACCATCCTATCAAAAGCTTATCATAGCATTTTAGCATCAATATAATACAATAAAACAGGAAGAAATAATATTTTTATTAAAACAATACTTTTTTCAATTATTTTCTGATTTTATTTTGATTTCATAAATATATGCTTAATTTTGCAAAATGTTATAGAAAAAAAACAACTATTCTTTGGTCGTTTAATTTTAGAATGAGAGCATATTTATGAAAAGAAAACTAGCGCTGTTATTAGTCTGCCTGTTAACAGGAATAGGCTTAGTGATTGCTCAAACACCTAGAAAGGTAACGGGTATTGTTACTTCGGAAGAAGACAATGAGCCTGTTGTGGGAGCATCTGTATTAGTGAAGGGTACAACAATGGGAACGGTCACCGACATCGACGGAAAGTTCACGATAAACAATGTACCAAGTTCTGCAAGAACTAATAAGTAAAAGCAAATTTTTATCAACATTTACTTCTTTCTTAGCGTATCGCGAATTCAACAGTGAGATCATAGTACATTGCTTATATATGCTCCAGAAGTCTCACAAAGCATACTTCTCCTTTCGAAAACTAAAATCCTGGAATAACAGCTGATTCATATCGTCATCTCGATTATAGGAAAGATGCTACTTAGCAAGAATACCACACCAATCAATAACCGAATATGATCCCTCAAACAGCCTTTAGCAACCGCTTTTGCTACCGAAATTTAACTGTCCGATCCACTAATATAAGTAGTATTATCTGCTGATCGTTTAATGCTAAGATCCAATTGTACTAATCATATTTTCCAAGCACCAAAGAATTAAATTTATCCGCCATATATGATATACCCATTTTCTACTAGTAGTCTTTTCGAGATTAATTCATCTCATTGAAACCATTCATAAAACTGCCCTTGGTTTAACGTACCCAACTCACGCTGTTGACTCCGCAAGATTACACCCTTAATTTAAAAGTTTAAGATCTCAGACTTCAGAGAAAAGAAAAAAAATATTTTAGTCTCACGGTCTCACTCTTTTGAATCAAGCAATAGATAATCAGCGTTTTAGTGAATGAGAGATACCTACCATCACTTGTATCTCTCATTGTTTTCACGAACACTTGCATTTTCATCCTAATGAACCATACATCAGAAGTTATCTACCGTTACTTCTCATGTTAAGTCCCTTAACTTAAGCCATTATCCATAACACATTGATGCCACATCTTACTATCATCCTCATCGTGCCACCCTTGCGAACCGATCGTTTCACAAAGATAGCACGATCTGTTTACCCAAGTGCGCTAGCCTGTTCACCTGGGTGGAACGATGAGTATGTCAGTAGGTTAACACACAAATGTAGGTAGATAAGCATATCAACTACAGCAATTTAAGATACGAATCTACGCTTAATTGAACTTTACGCTCTCAATTCAAGTGTTTAATATAAGGTGACAATAGTGAAAGATAGATCAAATATAATGAGAGATATCCCGAAATAAATAGAAAAATAAGTATGATAAGTTTCTAGCATACAACACCATGAGCAATAACCATAAGACAGTTTTTACTAATAAAAAACGAGGGTGTGTCAATTGACGCATCCTCGTTTAAAAATAATTAATGTAAAGTAAATCCTGATTTCTATTATAATAGAGGAATATCAGAATTTAGTAAAAGAACAAGCTCGCTTGCTTTCTATAAAATTATTGCTCGTATGGCCAACGAACCTCGAATGGAACCAGCATAAAACTATTTGCAGATATATCATTATCCTGCAATTGTATTACAGTTGGGTTCTTCGGATTATCCGCTGTCAGTGTGAATGTTTTCTTTTCTCCACCTAATGAACCAATCATTTTTAAGATTTCGCTTACGCCGGCATTAACATAAGTAATTCCAATCTGATCTGTTCTACCTTCCAATTGTAGCCAAATCTGATTGTCGTCTACAGTACCATATTTATAAGAAATAATGGATCTTGCAAATGTGGAAGGAGTATCAAGCGGTGCGAAACAGAATCCGTACAAGCCAGAGTAAACTCCCATATGAGCCCAGTAAATATCATAATAACCACTAGGATCTGCATAAAGTTTTTTGATGGCCGACGTCCACAGGTTCTGACCGTAGCTACTCATCAGGCTTTTTGCAAAGTACCACTTGCCACTGAAGAATATTTCACTTAATGCAGGCCATGTGTCTTGCATTGTTGCACCTGTAGTTTCGTCAGCCAAAGTGATAACCATATTTTCATCCTCGCCTATATACTTCATGCCTGTGATCTCTTTTCCTCCGATGTGCAAAGGGGTATAGAATACGATTCCATCTGTCGTCACACGGAATGAAGCTGTAGCAGATTCATAACCCTCCGTACCTGGGTAAGAAAACAACAGCGTACGATAATTCATTGTAGCGGTTGCTTTGAGATCCCCCATTGTAAAATTGAAAGAACTTGCTGCAGAATTCATGATGTCTGCCATATCAATATACTTTTGCATCAGATCAGGCCAGCTTGTATCTGTGGCAATTGGAGTCATGATAATTGTGTTGCCAGTCTTTTTTCCTTTCAGATGTACCTTTTCGGGGGTAGCTTCTATAACCATAAATTCATAGTCGCCTCCCATACCACTATCAATCGGGCCGATTTCATCCGGATTATTAGGATCGGAGAAATAGTGGAACAAAGAGTTGTGTGTGTTGAAGGTCAGTACTGGGCCACTATCGGCAATCAGCTCATACATACTCGTTTCAGTCTGGTCAGCTTTGCCCTTTTCCGAAGCAACTGTAACAGCATTGTTATCACCGAATTTCACAAACATCGTATATCCTCCATACGATTGTTTCTTCTCTGGGAAATATTCCATTATCCAGCCATTGGTTGCTCCCATCAACACCTGTTGATCGTGTACTAGTCGTTCTTCCATACGTTGGGAAGCCGACTTATCAAAGATATCATCGTCGTCCTTAAAGCAAGATTGAAGTACCAAGGGCAACGCAAGTAATAAAAGATAGTATATTTTCTTCATAATTTGTTCGGATTAAAGTTCGTCTAAGTCCAATTCTCCTATTCTATTTTGATGGTCGAGCACTGTATTGCGCAGTATATCAAGATCAATGTTCCATGTATCAAGCATGTAGTTATATACAATTTCGAATTTGGAGTTGATAATAGGTGCCCCGGTTGTTCCTGCCGTTTTGATGCGAGACTGCCAGTATGCTTCCGTATTTGTCACGTACACGGCAATCAATTCCACAAAATCTTCATCCACGGCACTTGAAGCATATGGAGTGATAAATCCGGCTTTCAAAGCTGCGGTCTCGGCGGCGGTACCACTTCCCCATGCAGAACTCCAACTGTCTTTTACATATTCACTTCCGCTGATTTCTTTGAAAGCGGTAGGATATGGACGAGTCTGATGGAGAATATGCGCAAACTCATGGTGAATTGTCTTAAAATAGAAATAGTTCAAGGCGGATACGTTGAGTACATCTACATTATTCACATTGTAAAGTGTAATTTTTAGTCCGCCTTCGGCTGTACCTAATACCATTGTTCCATTGTTTTCATAGGCCGGCGAACCAACCAAATGTATCATTTTGGGAAAATAGTCACGGATAAACTGTTTTCCTCCCGTAACTTCATCATATACTTGAAGACAAAGAAATTCGACTAGTTTGGCTAGTTGTACGGACTTTGTATAATCAGCAGGAATTAAGTTATAGTTACGATCGGACTCAATATCCTCCATACGATATTTGAAATCGATATTATAAGGCGTCACATAGTTTTTCACAATCCAACGATCGAAGTCGTTTTCTACACGCTGTGCCTCGGTTATGACGCTTTCACTGCTCAAATCATCTTCCGAACAAGCCGAAAAGAATGCAGCAAACAACACAGCTATAAAAATATAAATTTTATTCTTCTTCATTGTCTTTACTTCTTTTTTAATGTAATACATCATTTCTATACTCAGTATTTTATCTTGGGTTCGGAGTGATACCGGCAGAGATAACGTCAGGCGGAATCTGTAGAGCGCAACGGTTGTCGCGTACTTTCAACATGTCTCCAATAGAGACAGGTTGTCCGCTTTGCATAGTTCGGCGATAGATTTCGATGCCGTAGCGTTTGATGTCAAACCAGCGTAATCCGGAGAACATTGTTTCATATCGGCGTGCATATAGCAGGAATTGTAGATATGCCTCTTGTTGCCCCTCTTCAATGGCAAATTCCGGATTTAGCTTTTTCTTTGGGGTAGGTGCATTGGGCGTGTAATACTGATAGCTGTCTACCCAGTTCTCTATCGCTTCTTTTGTAAGCGTGTAGGGACCATTGATTGTATTGTTTACCCACACTTGGAGATCTGCCAGTGCTTTGTCATATTCTTTCTGCAGGATATATGCTTCAGCACGTATCAGTAAAGTTTCTTCAGCGGTAAGAGCTGCATAGACAGTTCTCGCATATCCGGTTTGTGCTACAGGATCGGTATATTCTATTAGATATGGAAAACGAGGCACCAGCGTTTTGTCAAAGTTGGTTCCGGTAGATGCCCATAGATTGAATTTATACACTTTGTTGGCATATGTTCCCCATGGGGCACGGCTCATCAGGGTTTCAGTTTGTGCCAGATATGCACCATGCGCATAACGAGAACCTTCGTAATAAGAAGTGAATACCAAACCCAGTCTTGAATATGCGGTTTGCAGCAAATAGTTAGCTTTTACGGTAGCGCTTACGTATTGTTCGCATACTTTGCTGAATGGGTCTTTGGGAAGTGCATCCAATGCGGCATAGTCACGGAGCTGTCCGGCAGGTGAGGAGCCGAGTGCTTTTGTTGCACAATCTATTGCTTCTTGCCACTTCTGATAGTAAAGATAGAAACGGGCAGCGAAAGCGTAGGCGGCTTTCATATTGAAATGATACTTAGGTACTGTGTAGATTTCATCACTGATAAGCGGTAATCCTTCTTTCAGGTCTTTTTCTATTTTCTCATACACTTCGGCCACTGTGTTGCGCTCATATTTCGGGTCAAGTTCTGTCTCGGATACTTCCATATAGGTGATTCCTAAATCTGTTCCGGCATTTGCTTTGGTGTAATGTTGAGCAAAAACATTAACAAGAATGAAGTGTGAATAGGCACGACAGACTAATGCTTCACCTTTAGCTGCTTTCATGGCTGAAGTTTCTTCCATCTCGGCAATAGATGCCAAAGCCTGATTAGCTACAGCAATGGCATTATAACAGGCTTCCCAGATGCGAGAAGGATCTTCATTGTCGGCTTCAGAAATCACCTGCCAATTATAAATCTGTTCCATAAAGCGGTCGCCATACGGATTTGATTCTCCGAAATCATCTACGTTGTCTGTTCCCAGTTCTGTACAGAAGATATAGTCGTTTTCCGGATAGGCAGATACCAGTAAGCTAATGATCTTTGATTCGCTGTCCAGTTCGGCGCGGTTGTCGGGCATTTCGTCCAAATAATCTTTGCACGAAGTAGCAGTCAGCATACCCGCCACAGCCAGCAATGTCAATAATATATTTCTTTTTTTCATAACTTTCTTTGTTTTCAATCCATTTATTAAAGTCCAATTCTCAGAGTCAGTGTGAACTGTTTAGGTACAGGAGCGGCCACACCACCGGTATTGAAGAATTCCGGATCTTGTCCATTCAGCTTTTTATCGGCATAGAGCAGGAAGAGATTGGTAGCCTGTAATTTCAATGAAAGGTTGGCTAAGTTCCATTTGCTTATCATATCTTTCGGGAAGTCATATGTCAGTGAGATTTCCTTCATGCGGATAAAGTCGCCTTTTGCGATACGGGCTGTAGAATAATTGTAAGAGTTGTATGCCACAGACAGATTGCGGTCATTTTTCTCTTGACGTACACTGGCTATTACTGGTATATCTGTATACTTTTCATCGCCTGGTACTACCCAGCGATTGCGGTATTCTTTTGGCATAGCGCTGAGATCAGTATATTTTTTCTTGAATACCGGGTCCAGGCGGATTACGTTACCGAATGAGTAAGTAACAAACAAATTCAGACGGAAGTTTTTATAGCTGAAGGTATTACCTAAACTACCAATATCCGTAGGATCGGCTGAACCGGAATATTCAAGAAAATCTGTATGATCACGTTCTTGAAAGTATACGTCGGATACACTGATGTTACCGTCTTGGTCGCGGAAAGTCGGCAGACCTTCTTCGTTCAATCCCATGAAAGGTATGGAGAAGATAGAGCGTACTGGATAGCCTTCGACAGCAAATCCGTTACCAGAAACGAGGTCGATAACGCGTTTCTTTCCACCTTGCAATTCAGTTACTTCATTTTTGTTATGCGAATAGATGAAATCCGTAGACCATGTAAAGTCTTTGGTCACAATGTTTCGGGTAGAGATGGAGAGTTCAAATCCGCTAGACTTCATAGAAGCTACATTACCGTACTTTTCAATTTCTCCACCTAGTCCTTGTGTTGTGATGATTCCTATCAGATCGTAGTTGTTGCGTTTGTACCAGTCAGCTGTTACGTTGATGCGATTGTCCAGGAAGCCGAGATCGGCACCGATGTTAAGCTCGTGTTTCTTTTCGTAGGTCAATGCACTGTTTTCAAGGTTCTTGATGTAAAGAGCAGATTCAGTGACACTACTTGACGGACGCCAAGGGTTTCGTGAGCTGATAACTACGCGTGAGTTAGTAACATTACTTGGTCCACGGTCCGCTGTAAGGCTGTATGATGCTTTTAATGTAAGGTGTGACATGGCTGGTTGTAATGATTTGAAGAAACTTTCTTCATGAGCATTCCATGCGCCGGACACGTTCCATGTAGGCAGCCAACGGGAAGATGTGCTTCGTCCCAATTTGTTGGAACCTTCGTAACGGACTGTTCCATTAAATGTATAACGTCCTTTATAAGAGTAGGTACCGTTTGCAAAGAATGCGACATCACGTGCATGCGTATTAGCCATTGTAAAATAATCGGAGTTTTCTTCTTTGCTCTTTTTGAACACTTCGTAAGCATAGAAAGGGATCTCTCCCATAGTATACTGCATACCCCAACCACGATTCCATGTTTTGCGGCGGTCGATAGAATTGACTTCCATACCTCCATAGAGATTCATGATGTGAATCTCGTTGAAAACCGTATTGTAAGCAGCCGATGCACGGAAATCATAAGCTAGCATACGATAGTCTGTGCGTTCATAAATACCTCCTTGTGGTAGTACGGTGATAGGTACTGCATAGGGATTATCCGGGTCTGTATATAAGAAAGGATTATTATCACGTATATGTGTGGTAGGCATTGAACGGTATGCCATTGCTTGATTGGAATAGTCTGTAATGGTATGCTCCTGTGAGGTAACCTGATATTTTACTGCTCCCAAAGCTGTAAGTTCTAGTCCTCTAACGGGTTTCCACTTCATTTCACCTTGAAATTTCAGGTCAACTACGTTGATGTCGAGATAGTTGTTTTCCAATTCGTTGAAAATGTTGAAATCAGCATAGTTACGTGTGTAAATTTCTGTGGGGTCCAACGCACGTGAGGTGTTCAATGCATAAGAATACGGATTGATATCGAAGTCGCGTTTTACTTCTCCATTCACAGCGTCAATCTCTGACGATAATGTTCCTGGTGCCCGTTGCTTGCGATAAGAGGCACTGGAAATAAGGTTCATAGAGAGATTTTTAAGAATGTTGTAAGTAGTATTCAGATTGGCAGTATAACGATTTACTTCGCTCTGACGTGACCATCCCGGATCGATCAACGCACTAAGAGAGGCATAATAGCTAGCCTTTTCGTTACCGGAAGTAATACTGACGGAATGTGTTTGCATTACGTTACTCTGAAATAGCTCGTCGAACCAGTTTGTGTTACGGTATTCCGCATCACGGAGGTAAGAGTTACGGGCTGCTTCTGTGTTTAGTAATGTACTGTTAGAAATCTTCTGATACATCTTTCCATATACGCCACTTTCACTAGCATTGGCCAAATCGGCATAAGTAAGCCATCCTTTCTGTTGCATTTCCTGATAGACAGCCATTTGGTCCTGTGAATTCATAATATTGAATTCTGTATAATGAGGCTTCATGCGGTAAGAGAATTCTCCAGTATAGCTAATCTTATTCATTCCGGCTTTACCCTTTTTAGTTGTAACAACGATAACTCCTGCCATTGCCCGTGCTCCATAGATAGAGGTGGCGGAACCGTCTTTCAATATTTGAAAGCTTTCAATGTCGTCTGAATTTAATCCTGCAATAGCTGAACTGATCAGTGTGGTAGCATCTCCAGAAGAAAGCTGGTCGGCACTGACGTCTACTACGTCTTCCATAATAACGCCATCTACTACCCAGAGTGGTTTAGAGCTACCGTAAATGGATGTGGCACCACGGACACGAATTTTGGGAGCTGTACCAAATGTACCGGATACATTTTGGACTGATACGCCTGCCGCACGTCCTTCAAGTCCACGGCTTATTTCTGGAAGACCGTCCAATTTTACATTGTCGGCGGTTAAACTGGCCGCAGCACCCGTAAAAAGTCGTTTATCCACCTTCGTCATACCGGTTACTACAACTTCGTCAAGTACTTCCGAATCTGTTTTCATTACTATTTTCATCAGACCGGATTTAATTGCAATCTCTTGTGTTTGCATACCGATAAACGATATCTTCAAAGTTCTAGAAGAACTTGGTACGTCGCTTATGGTAAACTTGCCATCGATATCGGTGACTGTTCCCATTGTTGTACCTTTCACTAACACGGATGCGCCCACAACAGGTTGATCATCTTCTTCAGAAATGACGACACCTGTCACCTTCTTAGGTGTTTGGGCAATCACTAGACCTATGCTTGCCAGCAGGCAGGCCAATAACAGCATTAATTTTCTTTTCATAAACACGCTTTATTATTAATAATTAATAATCCGCTTATTTTATAAGTGTGATTTCACAAATATAAGCACATATTTATAAATACAAAACAAAATATGAAAATTTATTTGAAAATACTTGTATATTCATATTAATAGCAGGAATTGCTCTTTGTTTGCTATATTTTATCATTTAGAAAGCAAATATCATATTTTATCAATTTTTGGATTGCATAAATTGTCTTTATGTCAGTATTGTCATTGCATTACGATTGTTTAAGACAGTCAATAATAGAAAAAATATCTTAGCTATAGGTAATTTGTATAAAAATCGTTTATTGACGAAGATGTACATTTTTGTTTATTGCATCAAGAAGGATAAAACACCAAGTTCTTCTAGAACTTTGAAGATTAGCTACATCGGAATGAAAACTCAGGAAGTTCCTATCAAAGCAGGAACGATAAAAGTTGTATTACAACCAGATGCAGAAGTCTTAGAAGAAGTCGTTGTAACTGGTATGCAGAAGATGGATAAACGTCTGTTTACAGGAGCTGCGGATCAATTATCAGCAGCTAATGTTAAGATTGACGGCATGCCGGAAATCAGCCGTGCATTGGAAGGCCGCTCTGCGGGTGTATCAGTTCAAAATGTATCCGGCACGTTTGGTACAGCTCCTAAAATCCGCGTTCGTGGCGCCACTTCTATTTATGGTAGTTCAAAACCACTTTGGGTAGTAGATGGCGTTATCATGGAAGATGTAACAGAAGTAAGCGCGGACGATCTCTCATCCGGTAATGCAGAAACACTAATCAGTTCAGCCATCGCAGGTCTTAACTCTGACGACATTGAGACTTTTCAGATTTTGAAAGATGGTTCAGCAACCTCTATTTATGGCGCGCGGGCTATGGCAGGTGTGATTGTAGTAACCACTAAGAAAGGTAAAGCAGGAACAAGCCGTATCAACTACACAGGTGAATTTACTATGCGTATGAAGCCCAAATACAAGGACTTTAATATAATGAACTCACAAGAACAGATGGGTGTGTATAAAGAATTGGAAGCCAATGGTTATTTGACGCTTGCAGGAACTTATCGCGCAAATAATAGCGGTGTATACGGTAAAATGTATCACTTAATTAATGATTATAACCCAGCAACAGGTGGTTTTGGACTACTGAATACTGAAGCTGCACGAAATGCTTATCTACGTGAAGCAGAATTCCGCAACACGGACTGGTTTGACGAACTGTTCAATACAAACGTAATGCACAATCATGCTATAAGCCTTTCCACTGGAACTGAAAAAGCATCCTACTATACTTCACTTAGCTTTATGGATGATCCAGGATGGACTGAAAAAAGTTCTGTACAACGTTACACAGCTAACATAAATGCATTGTACCACTTGGGTAAGAAGGTAGATTTAAATCTGATTGGGAATGCTGCATATCGCAAGCAAAAGGCGCCTGGAACACTGGGATCAAGTATTGACGTAGTAAGTGGAGAAGTAAAACGTGATTTCGACATCAACCCCTACTCTTATGCATTAAATACCTCACGTACGCTTGACCCTAATGAATATTATGTCAGAAACTACGCTCCATTCAACATTATTAATGAGTTGGAAAACAACTATATGGACTTAAACGTTCTTGATAGTAAATTCCAGGCAGAGTTAAAATATCGTCCTATTTCAAGAGTGGAATTAGCTGTATTAGGAGCTTACAAATATTCTACAACTACTCAATCGCATTATATCAAAGATTATTCTAACCAAGCATGGGCTTATCGCGCTATGGATGACGCCACCATGCGCGATGCTAATCCGTGGCTTTATACTGATCCCGACAAACCAAACTCATTACCGGTAAGCGTACTACCAATCGGAGGATTTTATAAAGAAACCAAATACTCTATGAATAGTTGGGACTTCCGTGCTACGGCCAGCTACAACGATGTATATAATGAAAGCCATATATTCAATTTCTTCGGTGGTATGGAAGCCAATTCGGTAGATCGTGTTCAAACATGGTTCAACGGAGCCGGGATGCAGTATGACAATGGAATGCTTGGTGCTTACAATTACTTATACTTTAAGCAGGGCAGTGAAGAAAACGCACAATATTATACAGTGCAGCCTACTGCTTCACGATCAGTTGCTTTTTTCGGCACAGCTACCTATTCTTACCAAGGACGATATACTATAAGTGGTACAGCACGTTATGAAGGAACCAATAAATTAGGTAAGAGCCGTTCTGCACGATGGTTACCCACATGGAACGTTTCTGGTGCATGGAATGCACATGAAGAGAAGTTCTGGAAATATATGGAGCCTGCCGTATCTAATTTCACACTAAAAGCTTCTTATTCACTGACTGCCGATCGTGGTCCTGCCAACGTAACAAACTCGCTGGCCATTGTCCAGAGCTATAACCCATGGCGTCCTTTTACGAACGTTAAGGAGAGTGGACTGCAAATTATCGAAGCAGAAAACAGTGATTTAACATACGAAAAAAAGCATGAGCTGAATATCGGTGCCGAAGTAGGATTCATAGAGAATCGCATTAACTTGGCTTTTGACTGGTATAAACGTAACAACTTCGATTTGATCGGTTTGGTCAACTCAGCAGGTACAGGCGTTAAAATCACCAAATATGCAAACGTGGCAAGCATGAAAAGTCATGGTGTGGAATTCACTTTATCAACTAAGAATATAAAGACAAAAGATTTCGACTGGAATTCAGACTTTATTTTCTCACATGCCAAAAATGAAGTAACTGATCTGCATTCTAACTCACGCATCATTGAGATGATCAGTGGTACCGGATTCACAATGGCAGGCTATCCTGTCCGTTCTCTCTTTTCTATCGATTTCCAAGGATTGAATCAATATGGTCAACCAACATTCATCAACGAAAGTGGAAACCTAACAGTCAGCGATCTGAACTTTCAGGAAACAATAAAAAAAGAACATCTGGTTTATGAAGGTCCTACAGATCCTACAATTACAGGAAGTTTTGGCAATACATTCCGTTATAAAGGCTTTAATCTAAACCTATTCATCACTTATTCATTTGGGAATGTAGTACGTCTTGACCCGGTATTCAAGAATAAATATTCTGACTTGACCTCAATGCCTCGTGAATTTAAGAATAGATGGACATTGCCGGGTGACGAACAAGTAACTACTATTCCTGTAATCGCAGATAAGCTTATGAATCAACAAGATTCACAGCTCAATTATGCTTATAATGCATATAATTATTCTACAGCTCGTGTAGCAAAAGGTGATTTTATCCGGATGAAAGAGATCTCTTTCGGATATGATTTTCCTAAAAAGTGGATACAACCATGGAAACTTAACAACCTTTCATTGAAGTTGCAAGCGACCAACCTCTTCCTGATCTATGCAGACAAGAAACTGAACGGACAGGATCCTGAGTTCTTTAATACCGGTGGTGTAGCGTCTCCAGTGCCTAAACAATTTACCTTAACATTACGTGTTGGACTTTAAAGTAATTAGAAGATTATGAAAAAAAGAAATTTAATATATGTTGCTGCCTTAGGAGCATCAATTATGTTTTCTTCTTGCAACGACTTTTTGGACACAATGCCAGACAGTCGCACAGAAGTAAACAACGAGAAAAAGATAACAGATATACTAGTATCTGCCTATTCGCAAACCTATCCAATCATGTTCTACGAGCTATCTTCGGACAACACAATGGATAGTGGAGCAAAATATAATCCTTACTGGAAGTCAATTACTCAATATTATCTTTGGCAAGACGTCAGCGAAGTAGATGACGATGATCCGAATGGCATCTGGCAAGGTTGTTATAGTGCAATTTCCTCAGCCAATATGGCTTTGCAAGCTATTGAAGAAATGGGGGACCCGGTCAGCTTGAACCCACAAAAAGGTGAAGCGCTACTTTGTCGTGCTTATTGGCATTTTGTATTGGCCAATACGTTCTGTATGCCCTACAACGCACAGACAGCAGATACGGATATGGGAATCCCTTATATACTTGTTCCCGAGACAAAACCAATGGAATTGCCTTCACGCGGTACAATAGCAGAAGTCTATGCTCAGATAGCCAAAGACCTTGAGAAAGGACTCCCACTAATCGATGAGGATATTTATTCTGTGCCTAAATACCATTTCAACCGCAAAGCAGCTTATGCTTTTGCAACTCGCTTCTATTTGTACTACACGCATAGCGACAAGTCAAACTATACAAAAGCTATTGAATATGCCAATGTAGTACTTGGAACGGATGACCCGACGGATGTATTGCGCGACTGGGCAAGTTTGAACTCTCTTCCATCAGATCTGGAATATATCGGCGACACTTATATCTCAATATCCGATCGTGCTAATTTAATGCTAAGTCCCATTCTATCAGTTTGGGGATATGCCCATGGTCCTTATGCAGGTCGTAATAATCGATATGGCAACGCCAATACACTTTTTGCAGCAGAAGGACCACAAGCAGCCGGTCCCTGGGGAAGCTACACTAATTTGCGAACAATAAATAAGTTATTCGGATTGACACAGAAGGCTTTTGTACCGAAAATGAATGCTTATTTTGAATATTCAGACAAAGCTGCTGGCATCGGTTCCTTACATTTGGTTGTTCCGATGTTCACTACAGATGAAACGTTACTTTGCCGAGCTGAGGCTTATATACTAAGTGGGAATCTGGATGCCGCCGTACAAGATATCAACTACTGGCTGAAAACACACTCTATAAATTATAAAGCAATGAGTAGGACAGAACTGGTAAATTTTTATTCAAACATAGCCTATATGCCTACTGTACCTGAGAGTACTGGGCAACGCACCATCAAAAAGAAATTGAATCCTGTAGGTATAACAGTAGCCGATGGCGATCAGGAAAACCTGATTCAATGTGTACTGCATCTTCGCCGTGTGGAAACAGTACATGAAGGCTTACGGTGGCTCGATATAAGACGCTATGGAATAGAGTTTTCTCATAATCGCGATGGCGAAACCCCTATCGTGCTAGCTAAGGACGACTTACGCCGCGCATGGCAACTTCCACAAGATGTTACTTCTGCAGGAGTACCTGCAAATCCACGCAACTAATACGAACTATTTTAAAAAAGCATGAATATGAACAAGATATATTATTTAATAATGGCTTTTACGACTCTCGTTTCGTTCGTTTCTTGCGGCAACGATGGAGAGCTCGATTCTAAAAGTATATTTCCTGATGGCGTGGATACTTCTACGCAAAATGATTTCGACCGATGGGTATTGAACAATTATACTTACCCGTACAACATACAGTTTGAATACCGCTACTCTGACAAAGAAGCACATGTTGAATACAACGTAGTACCGGCAGAATATGATAAGTCGATTGCAGTGGCTAAATTGGTGAAACATTTATGGGTGGACGCATACAATGAACTGCTGGGGCGCGATTTCCTTCGTCAGTATTCGCCACGTATGATTCAACTTATAGGTTCGTCAGAGTATAAAGAAGACATGTCCGAAGTACTGGGAACCGCTGAAGGGGGAATGAAAATATTCTTGAATAAGGTAAACCTGCTGGATATAGAAAATCCGGATTTGGGTCTCATCAAGTATTATTTTATCAAAACCATGTTTCACGAGTTCGGACATATCCTCCAACAAACTAAGGATTATTCAACAGATTTCAAGACAATCTCGACAGACTATCAAGGTCCTAGTTGGGTAAACGTAGGTGACTATGAAACCATGGGTAGTAGTGAAGCTCTTAAAATGGGTTATATCAGCGCATACGCATCTTCCGAACCGGGTGAAGACTTCGTTGAAATTCTATCTTTCTATGTAGTTTATGGTAAACCATATTGGGAAAAGATGCTAGAACTTGCAGGAGATTCCGGCTCACCAAAATTACTTAAAAAATTTGCTTTAGTAAAAGAATATTTGAGCACAAAGTGGTCTATCGATATTGATGAGCTTGAAAAGATTGTTCAGCGACGAATGGGAGATATTTCAGAATTAGATTTGGAATCACTTGATTAAGTATAACGCATTTAATAAAATGATTATGAGAAAACAGAAAATATATACCGTAATAAGCATGCTGGCACTTTTGATTGTAAGCGCCTGCTCGTTGCACGAAGAAGAAGATTTTTTCAATGATTCTTCGGCTAACCGCATGAGTGAAGCACTGAAAAAATATAAAGAGATACTTATCGCCCCAGAAAATGGCTGGATCATGAAATATTATCCGTCCGATGATCTATCTTTCGGTGGATATAACTTGCTGATATCATTCGATGAGAGCGGAAATGCAAAGATAGCAGGTGAATCTGCTGATCCGGATAAATCTGTAACAAGCCTCTATTCGCTCATACAGAGTGCAGGACCAGTCTTAACATTTGATAGTTATAATGAAATCATGCACCTCTTTAGCGAACCTTTGAAAGGATATGCAGGTGAATTCCAATTTACCATTATGAGTGCTGCCCCCGATAAAGTAATATTGAGTGGTACAAAGACAAGAAATACAATTGTACTTGTGCCAATGCCGAAAGAACAAGCATGGTCTGACTATCTGAAGGCTGTCATTAAAACACAAGAAGATATTTTCTTGGGAACATTCCACTTAAAAGTAAACGGAAAGGAGATAGGTTCGGTTATGCAAGATAAAAATGTATTTACTCTTACTTATGCAGGAGCAGGTGAACTGGATGCTAAGAAAGAAATCCCGTTCGTATATACTTCAGACGGCATTGAATTATATGAACCATTGACAATAGGCGGTGTGACAATGTCTAGATTTAAGGCGGATACAGAAGATGTCTCATACGTATGTACAGATGCAAATGTAGATGCTAAATTCGAGGCTTTCTATCCAGAAGGATATCGTTTTTACGATCAGTTGATTGGTACATATAAGCTGGGTAATACAACTGTTAAGGTCATCAATAATCCGGATAATAAAACTTATACAATTACAGGCTTTTATAGTCAAGGAACGATTCAGGCAGAATATATGCGGTCACTGGGAACACTTTCTATCAAATTTCAGTATTTAGGTACTTATTCAGGATATTTTATTTATTTATGCGGATGGGATACAGTTGCCGGTTATTATACATGGATGGAAGGAACCGGGATGAATGGTGTAAATAGTAAAGACGAGCCGTTAACCATTTCATTTACCGATAATGGAATATGGGGCGATAACTCGATTGATTCATTCCTTGCATTTGCCTTCGAAGGTCAGCCTCCTACAAGTTCAAACGGGTATGCCGCTTTGCAACGAATTATTAAACCAGTGCTAGTAAAACAAGATTAATAGAAACATGAAAAAGTAAACAAATTATGAAGAAGTTATATAGTTTATTCTTGCTGTTGATAGGCCTGATTTGCTTCACTTCGTGTGGTGATGACGACTATGCGTATACAGCACCCGAAACATTGGATGTTACAAAAGCTGATTTGTACTTTAAATCACCGGGTGGCACAGGAAGCATTGAGATAACGACTAATCGCGAGTTACAGGCGACATCGTCTGTCGATTGGTGTACAGTGAGTGTTTCCGGAGGTGTAGTTACCGCCAAAGCTACTGAAAATCCGGCTATAGAGAGCCGTGCAGGCACCATTACTGTTAGTGACGGCGTATTGACTTCTTTGGTAGCAGTTTATCAAGAAGGACTAGTTTGCATTATTGATACATCTCATTTGAAGTCTGCAAACGATAATAGTGCAGGCTCAACATTCATTAATGTAGATAGCTCGTCACCTTTTACAGTCACGATACCGGAAGATGCAACCTCTTGGCTAAGCTACACTAAAGATGATGAAGGCAAAGTGACTTTTAATTTCACAGCCAATACTACCGGCACTCTTCGTGGTGCTTGTGTAACTGTGACAAGTGGAGCAAAAGATGTAAGCATAACAATTGCTCAATATGAGATAAACGATCTTATAGGTGCTTGGAAGGCAATATACTCCGACGGTAAAGACTATTACCAAGAAATCATTGAAATAACAAAACCGGAAGAAGGGATGCTGGACCTGAATTTCAGTTCTCCTGCACCCGGTCTAAATCCGATATTTCATTGTACATACACAGATGGAATTATGAAAATTCAAAATGCTACAGATCAAGGAAGATATGGTTCTTATTATCTCTACACAGCAATGTTTACTACAGATAATGGTGTTTCATGGAGTACTGACTACACTTATTCCGGTTCTGCAGACGTAACTACTGATGGTGCCTTTACTATTAAATTTTATAATGACGGCAGTTGGGTAGGAAAAGAAATTAATGGTGTTGGGTTGGAGGCATTCAGTACACCTACTCCGTCAAGCGCAGGAAACTTAGGATATCTGCTTGCATACTTCGATATCATTTTATACAAGCTACCATAATATAACTCTGACAAAAGATATTTTATTTTCAAATAAAAAGAACTTTCAGAGGGAGTGACTTTATACAAATTCTATTTATAGGAATGAGGTTGTGTCAAAACGCTGGCACAACCTTTTTTTATGCACAAAGCCCAGACTTTCACAAGCCCGGGCTTTGTTATTACCCAAAGTTTTTGTATC
>NZ_FNNN01000028.1 GCF_900106755.1 Bacteroides faecis MAJ27 | reverse complement strand
GACGAATATTAAGCCTTATTACCTAATTACTGAAAAAATAGTCGCATAGACAAAAAAGAGGAACGACTATTTTATATTAAAAAAAGAAGGGGATGTGCCTTAGTTTTGACACAGCCCCTTTAATAATTATGGATACTTATTTCTTCTCTTTCAGCAGATCGCGAATCTCAGTCAGCAACACTTCTTCCTTGGTAGGAGCAGGCGGTGCAGGAGGAGCAGCCGGAGCTGCCTCTGCCGCTTTCTTTGTAGTCAGCTTCGTGATGAGACGTATAAATAAAAATATAGCAAAAGCTATAATCAGAAAGTCAAAAGTTGCCTGCAGAAATTGTCCGTAATCCAGAGATACGGCAGGAGCAATCTCTTTACCATCGGCTCCGACTTCTGCCGCTTTCATTACCCATTTCAGATCTGTAAAGTTCACACCACCAACCAGCAAGCCAATTGGAGGCATAATAACATTCGCCACCAACGACGATACTATCTTTCCAAACGCGCCGCCGATAACTACACCGACAGCCATGTCTATGACGTTCCCTTTCATGGCAAACGCCTTAAAGTCCTGTAAAAATGTGCTCTTTCCCATCTTTTTTCAATATTTAATGTGAATTTAATATGCGAATATAAAAACATTTTCGTAATTTTGCACCGCATTTGAAAATAAAACAAATGCGCAAGCTGAGAGATATTTGAACAAATATTATAAAACCCTTAAAAGTTTAAACAAAATGATTAAAGTAGGTATTAATGGATTCGGACGTATCGGACGTTTCGTTTTCCGCGCTGCAATGAAAAGAAACGATATTCAAATCGTAGGTATCAATGACCTTTGCCCGGTTGACTACTTGGCTTACATGCTGAAGTATGACACAATGCACGGTCAATTCGACGGTACTATCGAAGCAGATGTTGAAAACAGCAAATTGATCGTTAACGGTCAGGCTATCCGCATCACTGCAGAAAGAAACCCGGCTGACTTGAAATGGGATGCTGTAGGTGCTGAATACGTTGTTGAATCTACAGGTTTGTTCTTGAGCAAAGACAAAGCTCAGGCTCATATCGAAGCTGGTGCAAAATATGTTGTAATGTCAGCTCCTTCTAAAGATGACACTCCGATGTTCGTTTGCGGTGTAAACGAAAAAACATACGTGAAAGGTACTCAGTTCGTTTCTAACGCTTCTTGTACTACTAACTGTCTGGCTCCTATCGCTAAAGTATTGAACGACAAGTTCGGTATCCTTGACGGTTTGATGACTACAGTTCACTCTACAACTGCTACTCAGAAAACAGTTGACGGTCCTTCTATGAAAGACTGGAGAGGTGGCCGTGCTGCTTCTGGCAACATCATCCCTTCTTCTACTGGTGCTGCTAAGGCTGTAGGTAAAGTAATCCCGGCTTTGAACGGTAAACTGACTGGTATGTCTATGCGTGTTCCTACTTTGGACGTATCTGTAGTTGACTTGACTGTTAACTTGGCTAAACCGGCTACTTACGCTGAAATCTGCGCTGCTATGAAAGAAGCTTCTGAAGGCGAATTGAAAGGTATCCTGGGTTACACTGAAGATGCAGTAGTTTCTTCTGACTTCTTGGGTGACACTCGTACTTCTATCTTCGATGCTAAAGCTGGTATCGCTTTGACTGATACTTTCGTGAAAGTTGTATCTTGGTATGACAACGAAATCGGTTACTCTAACAAAGTTCTTGACTTGATCGCTCACATGGCATCAGTTAACGCTTAATTAGAAGTCTAAACATATAGGAAACCGCTGCGGGAAACCGTAGCGGTTTTTTTGTCTTCATTTTATATATTGTTAAAAAGCAAGGTATTATCCGTGGTATAACCTACAATTTTAGTAGTTTTGTACTTCTATGAAGAGAATTATGAAGAGATTATTAATAACATTGATACTAGTTTACACCATGAACAATATACTGAACGCTCAGAATCCTTTCTTCGGTCAGTATCAGACACCGCATGGTACTGTACCCTTTGACCGGATCAAGACAGAGCATTATGAGCCTGCCATCCTCGAAGGAATCAAACAGCAGAACGCGGAGCTTGATGCTATCATACAAAATCCGGAGAAAGCGACTTTTACAAATACAATAGAAGCCTACGAACAATCGGGAAGGCTGCTGGACAGAGTGACTGCCGTATTCGGCAATATGCTTAGTGCTGAAACCAATGACGACCTACAGGCATTGGCTCAGAAAATCATGCCGTTACTCAGCGAGCACAGCAACAATATCACACTGAATGAGAAATTGTTTGCCCGCGTGAAAGAAGTGTACGCCCAAAAAGAATCCTTGCAACTGACTCAGGAACAGACCCGTCTGCTGGACGATATATACGACAGTTTTGTGCGCCACGGTGCCAACCTCGAAGGGGAAGCACGCGAACAATACCGACAGCTGACCAATGAACTGAGCAAACTGACACTCGACTTCAGCGAAAACAACCTGAAAGAGACAAACAGGTATCAGATGCTTCTGACGAATAAAGACCACATTGCCGGACTACCGGACATCATAGTAGAAGCCGCCGCCGAAACAGCCAAAAGCGAAGATAAAGAAGGATGGGCTTTCACCCTGCATGCTCCAAGCTATGTGCCTTTCATGACTTATGCCGACAACCGCGAGTTGCGCCGCAAGCTCTACATGGCATATAATACCAAATGTACACACGATAACGAATTCAACAACATCGAAATTGTAAAGAAGCTGGTAAACACACGCATGAAAATAGCCCAGCTGCTGGGATACAAGGATTATGCGGAATATACCCTCAAAAAGCGAATGGCTGAAAACAGCGACGCTGTATACAAACTGCTCAACCAGCTACTGGAAGCCTACACTCCCACCGCACAGAAAGAATACCTTGAAGTGCAGGAACTGGCGCGTCAGGAGCAAGGTAACGACTTTGTTGTCATGCCTTGGGACTGGAGTTACTATTCCAACAAACTGAAAAACAAGAAATTCAATATCAACGAAGAAATGCTCCGTCCTTACTTTGAACTGGAACAGGTAAAGAAAGGAGTATTCGGACTGGCAGAAAAACTTTACGGAATCACATTCCGGAGAAATACGGAAATACCGGTTTACCACAAAGATGTTGAAGCCTACGAAGTATTCGACAAGGACGGTAAGTTTCTGTCCGTATTGTACACCGACTTCCATCCCCGTCCCGGAAAACGCGCCGGAGCTTGGATGACCAGTTATAAGGAGCAATGGACAGATACCGCAACCGGCGAAGACAGCCGGCCTCATATATCCGTAGTGATGAACTTCACCAAGCCGACTGAAAGCAAACCCGCTTTGCTGACGTTCAACGAAGTGGAGACATTCCTGCATGAGTTCGGACACAGCCTGCATGGTATGTTCGCCAACTCAACCTATCAGAGTCTGAGCGGAACAAACGTATATTGGGACTTTGTAGAACTTCCTTCGCAAATCATGGAAAACTTTGCCATCGAGAAAGAATTTCTCAATACCTTTGCCCGTCATTATGAAACCGGAGAAGTGCTTCCGGACGAACTGATACAGAGACTGGTGGATGCTTCGAACTTCAATGCAGCCTATGCCTGCCTCAGACAAGTAAGCTTCGGCCTGCTCGATATGGCATGGTACACCCGCAACACTCCTTTCGAAGGCGATGTAAAAGCCTACGAACAGGAAGCCTGGAAAAAGGCACAGGTATTACCGATAGTACAGGAAGCGTGTATGAGCACTCAATTCTCCCATATCTTCGCCGGAGGATATTCCGCCGGATATTACAGTTACAAATGGGCAGAAGTGCTGGATGCGGATGCTTTCTCACTGTTCAAACAGAAAGGTATCTTCAACCGGGAAGTGGCAGACTCATTCCGCAACAACATCCTGTCTAAAGGAGGAACCGAACATCCAATGGTACTTTACAAGCGTTTCCGCGGACAGGAGCCTACCATTGACGCATTGCTGATCCGAAACGGCATAAAGAAATAAAATAAAAAAAGAGAGAATTGGACATGAAGAAGAGATTGATACTTAAAGTATTAGGATTGCTGTTATTGCTCCCTATGTTTTCCGGATGTAATGATACGGATGATGTAGCCGGCATCTTCACCGGTAAGACATGGAAACTGACTTATATCACCAAAGCAAACGGTCATGGATGGTATAACTTTCCTGATATAGCAGACGAAAGCAACGTCATGGAATATATAAACGGAAAGAAAACTTTCATGCTGGTTTTTTCAGGCAGTGTAGAAGACGATATAATACAAGGTACATTCACAGGCAGCGGTGCAATCAACACCAACGGAACCTGGAGTGCGAACGGTAAAAATCAGGAGTTTGGAATGAAAGTGGAAAAAGGAACTCCTATCGACAGCAAAGACCGTATCGCCGAAAAGATCCTGGAAGGGATGAGAAAAGCAAATTCTTACAAAGGATCGGACAGCCGGAACCTGTATCTTTATTATCAGACTGATAAAGAAGACCTCTGCCTGGTATTCGCTCCAAACTAAGATTAGAACTGAAACAAGATGGACACGGAAAAGAAACAATTGGAACTGGACAAACGTTACATACGTATGGCAAGCATATGGGCGGAAAACTCTTATTGCCAGCGTCGTAAGGTAGGAGCTTTGATTGTAAAGGACAAAATGATCATCTCCGACGGATACAACGGTACTCCTTCGGGCTTCGAAAACGTATGCGAGGATGAGAACAACCTGACAAAGCCCTATGTCCTTCATGCGGAAGCAAACGCTATCACCAAGATAGCACGCTCGAACAACAGCAGCGACGGCGCTACAATGTACGTCACCGCCTCACCTTGCATCGAATGTGCAAAATTAATCATACAGGCAGGAATCAAACGAGTAGTCTACTCCGAACATTACCGCCTGGAAGATGGAATAGAACTATTGAAACGGGCAGGAATCGAAGTCATCTATACAGAACTGAACGAAGATTCTTCTCCAAACAAATAATAAGACGAACGTTTTTAAAAAGGAATAGACATGAGTACAAGAAACTCTTCACGTTTTACACCTATCATCATAGCTATCAGCGTGGTAGCCGGTATTCTTATCGGTACGTTTTATGCCAAGCACTTCGCCGGCAACCGTCTGGGAATCATCAACGGTTCTTCCAACAAGCTGAATGCGCTGTTGAGAATCGTAGACGATCAATATGTAGACACTGTAAACATGACCGACCTCGTGGAAAAAGCTATGCCGCAGATTCTGGCAGAACTGGACCCACACTCTACTTACATTCCCGCACAGAATCTTGAAGAAGTCAATTCGGAACTGGAAGGCAGTTTCAGTGGAATCGGTATCCAGTTTACAATACAGAATGATACGATTCATGTGAATGCCGTTATTCAGGGAGGTCCATCCGAGAAAGTGGGACTCATGGCAGGTGACCGGATTGTCAACGTAGACGACAGTCTGTTTGTCGGCAAGAAGCTGAACAACGAACTGGCCATGCGCACGCTGAAGGGTCCTAAAGGATCGCAGGTCAAACTGGGTGTCAAGCGCGTTGGAGAACCTAAATTACTGGACTTCACCATCACCCGCGGAGACATTCCTCAGAACACTGTGGATGCCGCGTATATGCTGAACGATGATATCGGTTATGTAAAGGTCAGCAAGTTCGGACGTACCAGCCATGTAGAATTGCTGAATGCTCTGGCTCAACTCAACCATAAGAAATGCAAAGGACTGATTATCGACCTTCGCGGCAATACAGGAGGATATATGGAAGCTGCTATCCGCATGGTGAATGAATTCCTGCCCGAAGGCAAACTGATTGTATATACACAAGGACGTAAATATCCGCGTTCGGAAGAATTTGCCAACGGTACGGGTAGCTGCCAGAAAATGCCATTGGTCGTATTGATTGACGAAGGCTCTGCTTCCGCCAGCGAAATCTTTACCGGAGCAATTCAGGACAACGACCGAGGTACAGTGGTAGGACGCCGTTCTTTCGGAAAGGGATTGGTACAACAACCGATCGACTTCAGCGACGGCTCTGCAATCCGTCTGACGATCGCCCGCTACTATACTCCTTCGGGACGCTGTATCCAACGTCCTTACGAAAGTGGTAAAGACAGGAATTATGAACTGGACTTATACAACCGCTACGAACATGGTGAGTTCTTCTCACGCGACAGCATCAAACAAAACGAGAACGAACGTTATCTCACCAGCCTGGGACGTACTGTTTATGGCGGTGGTGGCATCATGCCGGACGTATTTGTACCACAGGATACCACCGGAGTCACTTCTTATCTGTCATCCGTAATCAACCGCGGACTGACTCTTCAGTTTACTTTCCAGTACACGGACAACAACCGGAAGAAACTGAGCCAGTACGAAACGGAAGAAGAGTTACTGAACTACCTCCGTCACCAAGGTCTGGTAGAGCAGTTTATCCGCTTCGCCGATACCAAAGGTGTAAAGAGAAGAAACATTCTGATCCAGAAATCATACAAACGTCTGGAAGCGAATATCTATGGCAACATCATCTATAATATGCTGGGACTGGAAGCTTATCTGAAATACTTTAATAAATCGGATGCTACCGTACAGCAAGGTATAGAGCTGCTCGAAAAAGGTGAAGCTTTCCCGAAAGCCCCTGTCGAGACAGAAGAGGAAGTGACGAAAGAAAAGAAAGATGGAAAGAAAAAAAGAACTGCGCAAGCTTATGGCATCACTGAAGATCCAACACGAATCTTCGACTTTGCAGAAGCTGCAATCAGCTAAAATACTTGCCGCCCTCGAAGCCCATCCGGCTTTCAGGGCGGCAACTACTGTATTGCTCTACCATTCGCTCAAAGATGAAGTAGACACACATGCATTTATCCGGAAATGGAGCAATGAGAAACGAATATTGCTCCCGGTAGTTGTCGGCGATGATTTGGAATTACGCCTCTATACCGGTCCCGAAGATATGGCAACCGGCACTTACGGTATTGAAGAGCCCGTTGGAGAAACATTCACAGACTATGCCAGCATAAACTTTATCGCTGTTCCCGGTGTTGCTTTCGATCGGAAAGGAAACCGGCTGGGACGAGGAAAAGGCTATTATGACCGACTGCTTCCACGTATTCCCGCAGCTTACAAAGCAGGTATCTGCTTTCCATTTCAAGTAGTAGAAGAAGTTCCGGCAGAAACATTCGATATCTGCATGGACATAATTATAACAAGTAATGAGGACGAATTATCACACCCACACCACCCGCTGCCTTCATGCGACAGGGAGTGACGAAGAATTTGTTTTAAGCGCCATCAAAGGCGGTTATCAGGAACTTGGTTTCTCTGACCACACTCCGTGGAAATACCACACCGATTATGTGTCCGACATCCGGATGACTCCCGAACAGCTACCGGGCTATGTAGAAAGCCTACGCTGGCTGCAAGAAAAATACAAAGACCAGATCAGCATCAAAATCGGACTGGAATGCGAATACTTTCCGGAATATATTCCCTGGCTAAAAGGAATCACCAAAGAGTACCAGCTGGATTATATCATCTTCGGAAACCACCATTTCCATACAGATGAGAAGTTCCCTTATTTCGGACGAAACACCCATACGGTAGATATGCTCGAACTTTATGAAGAAAGTGCAATTGAAGGAATGGAGAGCGGGCTATTTGCTTATCTGGCACACCCCGATCTGTTCATGCGCTCCTATCCCTCATTCGACCGCCATTGCAAACTGATCAGCAGGCATATCTGCCGGACAGCTGCCCGCCTGAATCTGCCTCTGGAATATAATATCGGCTACGAAGATTACAATGATAAACATGGGCTGATAACCATTCCCCACCCTGCTTTCTGGGAAATAGCGGCACACGAAGGCTGTACTGCCATTATCGGAGTGGATGCTCATAGCAACCAATATCTGGAAACTCCGTTCTATTATGACCGGGCAAACGAAACACTCCGGAAACTGGGAATGAAAGTGACAGACAGGATTCCTTTCCTCAACGAAAAATAATGTTTGTAATAACCGTAGCCCCTACCCTCTGATTCAGAGTACGCACCAACAGTTCCCGCCCCATCATCAGTTCCTGACGAAGGGCAGCTGAGGTGAGATGTACATACAGCGTCTGGTTACGAATATAAAGATTACTGGTATAGCTTGCCGCCGGCCCCAACACCTGCGGCCAGGCATCCAGCAACCGCTGCTCGTTCAGAGGAGACTCCAGACTCTCCTGACGCAGGTATTGCTGAATTAGTTTTCCTATCTGTTCGGCATCGTTCCGCTTCATTGTTCAGCCCCCATTTCATTGATGACACCCTGATCTACGCGGAATATTTTATAATCACTGCCTACCTTTTGCAGAATACGATCCAAATGCTCCCGGTTAGTGTCCGTTATAAATATCTGGCCAAAGCTGTCACCGGCTACCAACTTGACAATCTGTTCTACCCGCGAAGCGTCCAGCTTATCAAAGATATCATCCAGCAGCAGCAAAGGAATGGTTCTTCCCGTACGCTTCAGGAAATCAAATTGTGCCAGTTTCAATGCTACCAGATAAGTTTTATTCTGTCCCTGCGAACCTTCCTTCTTGATCGGGAAGTCGCCCAACAGCATATTCAGCTCGTCTTTATGAATCCCCCGCAAAGAGAATCCCATGATCTTATCCCGCTCACGGCTTTGCTTCAGCACTTCCAGCAAAGAAGCATCCCGTGCATGCGAATCATAGGATAATCCTACCTGTTCTTTATCTTGGGAAATAAAGGAATAGAACGACTGGAAAATAGGTATAAACTCTTCGATGAATGCTTCCCGTTTACGAAAAACAATTTCGCCCGCCTGTGCCATCATCTCCTCCCAGACCAGAAACAACTCTTCCTCTATCGGAGATTCACTTTTCAATAAGGTATTGCGCTGTGCCAATGCCTTATTATAGCGTATCAATGCTTCCAGGTATTCCTTATCATATTGAGAGATCACAACATCCATAAAGCGGCGACGTTCGTCACTTCCTCCAGCTATCAGCTCCGAATCGGCAGGCGAAACCATCACCAGCGGCAGGAAGCCGATATGATCGGAGAAGCGGCTGTATTCTTTCTTATTTCGCTTGAACTGCTTTTTCGAACGGCGCTTCATCCCGCAATAAATCTCCTCCGGTGTACCATCTTCCGCTTCATAAAAGCCTTGAATGACAAAGAAATCCTGCTCGTGCCGAATGTTCTGCGAATCAATCGGATTGCCCGAGCTTTTGCAGAAAGACAAGAAATACACTGCATCCAGCAAATTCGTCTTTCCCATTCCGTTCTGTCCGAAGAAGCAGTTCAGTTTGGCGGAGAATCCGATCTCCACTTGCTCCAGATTCTTATAGTTTAATATGGATATCCGTTTCAGTATCATTGTATACGCGTTAATTTGTTCACAAAAGTAGCAAGTTTTTCGAGGTTTTCGAGCGTAAAACAAAAAAAGATGCCTCTAAATTTCGTTTGTAGATATAAAAAAACTACTTTTGCGAGTCGAATTATCAAACGATGAATAATAACAAAAAGAATCATATAAAAATGGCAGAACAAAAGAATCAGAATGAACATCTGAACGTAGAAGATGCACTGACACAATCGGAAGCATTTCTTGTTAAGTACAAAAACGCAATCATCGGCGGTGTTGTAGCCGTGATTATCATCGTAGCAGGTTTTATCATGTACAAGAACCTCTATGCTGAACCACGTGAAGAAAAGGCACAGGCTGCTCTTTTCAAAGGACAGGAATACTTTGAACAAGATGCTTATGAACAAGCACTGAACGGTGATAGTATTGGTTATGTAGGTTTCCTCAAAGTAGCTGATGAATATAGCGGCACTAAGGCTGCTAATCTGGCAAAAGCTTATGCAGGAATTTGCTACGCACAACTAGGTAAATATGACGAAGCTGTGAAGATGCTTGATGGTTTCAACGGAAACGACCAGATGGTAGCTCCTGCAATCCTCGGTGCAACAGGTAACTGCTACGCACAACTGGGTCAGCTGGACAAAGCCGCTTCTACCCTGATATCTGCAGCAGACAAAGCTGACAACAACTCATTAAGCCCTATCTTCCTGATGCAAGCCGGAGAAATTCTGGTAAAACAAGGAAAATATGACGATGCCGTTAATGCCTATACCAAGATCAAGGATAAATACTTCCAGTCTTATCAGGCTATGGACATCGACAAATACATCGAACAGGCTAAACTGATGAAGAAGTAATATTCCTTATTATATACATAATAGAAGATTAGGCACGGATTACACGGATTTCACGGTTTTTAGTACGTCACGTACTAATGCAATTATGCGAAGCTACCGTGAAATCCATGTAATCCGTGCCTTTTATAAATCCTACATTTATAACCCCTTTAATTACTACAATTATGGCAACAGCATACCATAACTTATCCGAATACGATTTCAATTCTGTTCCAAACGCTGAAAACATGAAATTCGGCATCGTTGTATCCGAATGGAATTTCAATATCACCGGAGCTTTGCTGAACGGCGCAGTCAATACATTAAAAAAACATGGAGTAAAAGATGAAAATATTCTGGTAAAAACTGTACCGGGAAGTTTCGAACTGACCTTCGGCGCCAATCAAATGATGGAAAATTGCGATGTGGATGCAATTATTGCAATTGGTTGCGTCATTAAAGGAGATACTCCACATTTTGATTATGTCTGTATGGGAGCGACTCAAGGAATTACCGAATTAAACGCAACTGGCGACATACCAGTCATTTACGGATTAATTACCACTAATACGATGGAACAAGCAGAAGATCGCGCCGGTGGTAAACTGGGTAACAAAGGAGACGAATGTGCAATTTCTGCAATAAAAATGATCGATTTTGTTTGGAGTTTAAATAAATAGTCGTATCTTTGCACCGCAATTGAGAAACAAACCTTCTCAAAAGCAAAAAAGGGCAAATACCAGAGTGGCCAAATGGGGCAGACTGTAAATCTGCTGTCTTTCGACTTCGGTGGTTCGAATCCATCTTTGCCCACAAAAATTGCGGAAGTAGCTCAGTTGATAGAGCATTAGCCTTCCAAGCTGAGGGTCGCGGGTTTGAGCCCCGTCTTCCGCTCTTCAAAGAGAATCTGAGAAATTAGATTCTCTTTTTTTGTATTACTTTAAACCTCTAAGAACATGAAAGATTCTCCAACGCGGTCACGCGTACTGCAATTGGCACACCCCCCTATCCCAATTGTCCGCATCGGAATTATAGGATTGGGGAATCGAGGGTTACTCACCCTGCAGCGATATCTGCAAATAGAAGGAACGACCGTCAAAGCCCTCAGTGAAATCAGGGAAGGCAATCTGCACAAGGCCCAACTCATACTAAAAGAAGCAAAGCAACCCGAAGCCACAGGATATACCGGACCGGAAGGCTGGCGAAAGATGTGCGAATGCAGTGATCTGGATTTAATATTCATCTGTACAGACTGGCTCACTCATGCCCAAATGGCATCTTATGCAATGGAATGCGGCAAACATGTAGCCATAGAAGTCCCGGCTGCCATGAACATAGCTGAATGCTGGCAACTGGTAGATACCGCAGAAAAGACAAGACGTCACTGTATCATGCTGGAAAATTGCTGCTATGATCCCTTTGCTCTGACTACGCTCGAAATGGCACGCCAAGGTGTGCTCGGAGAAATTATGCATGTAGAAGGTGCATATATTCACGATCTCCGCTCTATGTATTTTGCCGAAGAGAGCGAAGGCGGCTACCACAATCACTGGGGAAAGAGATATAGTATCGAGCATACAGGCAATCCCTACCCGACTCATGGTCTGGGACCTGCTTGCCAGATTCTCGATATTCACCGTAGCGACAGAATGGAATATCTCGTATCCATGTCTACCCATCAGGCTGGCATGAGCGAGTATGCCCGGAAGAGATTTGGCGAAGATTCACCGGAAGCCCGGCAGAAATATAAACTAGGAGATGTCAACACCACCCTTATCCATACAGCCAAAGGAAAAACGATCATGCTTCAGTATAATATATCCACTCCCCGACCTTACAGCCGTTTGCAAACAGTATGCGGTACACTCGGCTTCGCACAAAAATATCCGGTACCTTGCATCACACTGGATTCCCACGGAGACGCTCCGCTGGAAGGAGAAGCATTGGAGGAAATACTGACCCGCTATAAACATCCCTTTAGCGCCACTATCGGTGAGGAAGCGCATCGCAAAGGATTACCCAACGAAATGAACTACGTTATGGATTACCGGCTAATATACTGCCTGCGCAACGGATTGCCTCTTGACATGGATGTGTACGATGCAGCCGAATGGTCGTGCATCACCGAATTAAGCGAAAAATCGGCATTAAACGGCAGTATGCCTGTAGAAATACCGGACTTTACCAGAGGCATCTGGAAAGAACATACACATTAGCATTTATTTACCCCCAAAACCATAAAAACACATGAGAACATTTTTATCATTAAAAACATGCTTGTTAGCTGTACTTTTACTTTGCACAAATAGTATTTCGGCAAGCAAGATTATTTCCGTATCCGATTTTGGCTTGAAACCCGACAGCCGCATCAACTCGGTTCCATTTATACAAAAGGCAATCGAGGCTTGCAGACAACATCCCGGCTCCACCCTCGTCTTTCCGAAAGGAAGATATGACTTCTGGGCACAGCATGCCATTGAAAAAGACTATCATGAAACGAATACCTACGACATTAATCCGAAAATTCTAGCTGTGCTACTGGAACAAATCAATGATCTGACGATTGACGGCAATGGCTCTGAATTTATCATGCACGGCCGGATGCAGCCATTCACGCTGGATCACTGCCGGAATATTACTCTAAAGAACTTTTCCGTTGACTGGGAAATACCATTAACTGCACAAGGGATTGTCACTCAGTCTGCTCCCGATTATCTTGAAATTGAGATTGACTCCCGTCAATATCCTTATATTATAGAAAACAAACGCCTGACTTTTGTCGGTGAAGGATGGAAAAGCAGTCTTTGGGCTATCATGCAGTTTGATCCCAACACTCATCTTGTCCTGCCGAACACAGGCGACAATTTAGGATGGCGTTCATACGATGCCATGGAAGTAAAACCCGGACTAGTGCGTTTATCCGATCCTAAAAGAGAAGCAGAAAAATTCTTCCCTGCACCAGGCACGATCCTTGTGTTACGACATAGCACCCGTGACCATGCCGGTATTTTCATCTATCACAGCATGGATACTAAACTGGAAAATCTGAAGTTATTCCATACCTGCGGACTGGGCATCTTATCACAATACAGTAAGAATATATCATTTAATGATGTACATGTCATTCCGAATGCTTCTAAAAAGCGCGTATTGAGCGGACATGACGATGGTTTCCACTTTATGGGATGCAGTGGACTTCTCAAGATCGAGAACTGTAGCTGGGCCGGATTGATGGATGATCCGATCAACATTCACGGAACATGTTCCCGGATTATGGAAGTTCTTTCTCCTACCCGTATCAAATGCAAGTTTATGCAGGATATGAGCGAAGGTATGGAATGGGGCCGTCCGGACGAAACAATCGGATTTATAGAACATAAAACCATGCGCACCGTAGCTACCGGCAAAATAAATAAGTTTGAAACACTGAATAAAGCTGAATTCATCATCGAGCTATCAGCGCCACTTCCAGCCGGAGTGGAAGCGGGATATGTAATAGAGAATCTGACCTGTACACCCGATGCGGAAATACGTAACTGTCATTTTGGAAGTTGCCGGGCACGTGGTTTGCTCGTATCTACGCCCGGTAAGGTTATCATTGAGAACAATGTATTCGAATCCAGCGGTTCTGCCATTCTGATTGCCGGAGATGCAAATGCATGGTATGAATCGGGAGCGGTCAAAGATGTGCTGATACGCAACAATGATTTTCGCTATCCTTGCAATTCTTCACTCTATCAGTTCTGTGAAGCAGTGATTAGCATTGATCCTGAGATACCGACACCCGAGCAAAAATATCCATATCATCGTAATATACGCATTGTGGATAACACCTTCCATCTTTTCGACTATCCGATTCTCTTTGCACGCTCGGTAGACGAACTCACTTTCTCTTCCAATACACTTATACGCGATACTACTTACCAGCCTTATCACTATCGCAAGGAGGGTATCACGCTGGAAGCATGCAGATCAGTAGTTATTTCGAACAATAAAATCGAAGGAGATGTATTAGGACGTACCGTTAAAATTGAAAAGATGAGACCTTCAGATGTAAAAATGAGCAAGAACCCTTACTTCAAACTAAAAAAATAAGATATACAAAGGTCTGCAAGCAGCTAAACGTATTCGTATTCATACCTGAATGCGGATACGTTTAAGCATTATCCCATAAATACAACGAATAAAGGCAGGTTCTCTTTTATAAATTTCAATGCTAAGGTTATCTGCCGTTCTATCGCTTTTTCACTGACCGCACAACGTTCTGCGATTTCCCGGTTAGACAAATGCTCTTCACGGCTCATTCTAAAAATCTGCTGCCGCCTGGCCGGAAGCTGCGAAATCAATTTATCAATATAGTTCTTCAAATCAGCAGCATCCAGTTCCTCTTCTATATCATATGAATTCTCAATTCCTTTTAAAACCGTCATCTTAAAATTCAATTCATTAAAATACCTGCGCGAATAATTGAATATGATATTGCGGGTAATCATAAAAAGAAATCCATCAAAATTTTTTGTAACATCCAAAAATTCTCTCGACTCCCAGAGTTTCACGAAAACATCCTGCACTACTTCTGAAATCGCGGAAGACGAAGTAATATAAAGTCGCGCAAAATTATAGACCTTCAACCAATAAAGGTCATACAACAAAGAGAATGCAGATGCATCCCCAACTTTTACCTTTTCTAAAATTATCGTCTCCTTCATTTGTTTTCAATTGTGTTACAAAAATAAGGAAATAACCATTAAGCACAACATTTTTCTTGATTTTTATTCAGAATAAAGTTATCTTTTTTCCATTAAACAGATGCTCTAAAAAGAACCTTATTATTTTTATATACCAAGTTCTGATAGAACTTTATCTTTTTTCCTATCTATACATCTTGCTTTTACTTTCTCCCATATCTGTTCTTTTATTTTTAAATCTATCGTTTTATTTCCAGATTCATTCCATTGTATTTTCAATTCTTTATCCACTGATTCCAGCTCAGCATAGCCTCTTCGCTGCTTTTTAGTTAGCCGCCCCGACAGCAAACCTTTAATCAAATTCATTTTTATATCTTTATCCATGCTATTTCACTTTACTATTATTCTATTTATAATTACTCGTATATTATAAATACACTTGAGTCAGGTCTATCCCCACATCTCTTCCACAAAAAAAATAGAAAAATGCATATTCATATCATAATCATCTTATAACAAGAGCATTATAAATAGAAAATAAAGAAAATATTTTCCAACGAACTGTTTTTTTTATCTTAGTTCTATCAGAACTAAGATGGTACTTTGCCGTAGCTTCACTTGCTCTTTTACTAACAATAGGAGGACTTTGGGTGAATTCGGTCAGGAACAATATCGAGGACGAATTCATAAAGGTAATAGCCCAGCAAAACCAAATGTACATTTTGCCGGATAGCACAAAAGTATGGATGGAACCGGGAAGTTCCATTAAGTATGCAAAAGCATTTAATCAGAAAAGAGAAGTCTGGCTGGAAGGCAACTCATTTTTTGAGGTATACAAACAGGAAGGCAGTTTCTTCCAAGTGCATATCAACAAAGCGTTTATAGAAGTAAAGGGAACCTGTTTCCAGATCCAACAAACGAATGCCGAAAGAAACGAAATCACACTGTTTCATGGTAAAATAGAATTCAATGTAGAATCTACAGGAGAGAAAATTGTCATGTCTCCGGCACAAAAGGTAATGTACAATCCAAACAATGCACAAACGCAAGTCGAAAATATAATGAATATCAACTGGAAAGACGGAAGATATAATTTCAAAGATACCCCATTGCCCCAGCTCATTTCTATTGTAAATCAAATATACCAGTCAAACATTATTTTAGTAGGAAAGTTTACCGAACAATCTTCATTCACAGGAAGCATCCGCTATGACGAGAGTTTGAACGATGTAATCGAAAAACTCTGTTTCAGCCTCAACCTTACATATAAAAATCAGAATAATGAGATAGTAATATATAATTAACCATATTTCTAATAATTAACCCAATATTTAACCTCACAACAAGTTAAATCATGAAAAAAAATCACAGTTGTTATTGGAGGCGGTATCTAAAGCATATCGCACTCACTTTGCTCTTCTACCCCTTATCAGCTCTTGGAGCCCAGGGACACATATCCATTAAGGGGCAATCAATCACTATTATGCAAGCTATCCAGCTGATAGAAAAAAACAGTGACTATACGTTTTTCTACAATGCTGCAGACTTGGAAAACAAGCAACGGAAAGATATTAATTGTAACGGTTCCATTGACGAAATCCTGAACGAAGTTTTCAAAGATAGCGGTATTAGCTACATTGTGAAAAACAAAGAGGTTATCCTCAATGTACAAAAAACGAATAGTACCCAGCAAAAGAAAAAACGTATTGTGACGGGTACTATTTTAGATGCAGTAGACGACAGCCCCATCATCGGAGCTAACATCACCATTAAAGGCGATAAAAACACCGGTACAATCTCGGACATTGACGGAAATTTCAGCCTTGCCATACCTGACAACAAGACGATTCTTGTGGTTACTTATATCGGATACAAAACCCGCGAAGTTCCTGTAGAAGATCTCGGAAATATCAAGATTGTACTGGAAGGAGACGATCACACTTTGAATGAAGTGGTCGTAGTCGGTTCCGGTACTCAAAAGAAAGTCAGTGTGACGGGAGCCATCACAAGTATCAAAGGTGCCAGCCTTAAACTGCCCTCATCCACTCTGTCCAACTCATTTGCCGGAAAGTTGGCGGGTGTCATCGCTAAAACAAATTCCGGAGAACCTGGTTCGGGTGCCGAATTTTATATTCGTGGTATCGGAACTTTCGGCGGACGGGCAACTCCTCTGATTCTTCTGGATGACGTAGAAATATCATCCGGTGACTTAAATTATGTACCGGCAGAGAACATTGAAAGCTTTTCTATCCTTAAAGATGCATCTGCTACCGCTATTTATGGTTCACGTGGTGCGAACGGTGTAATGATCGTTACAACCAAAGGTGGAGAATATAACAGTAAAACATCCATCAACGTTACAGCAGAAAATTCTTTCAACTATCTGGATAAGTTCCCAGAATTTGTGGACGGAGCAACTTATATGGACATGTACAATAAAGCCGCACTAGCCAGAAACCCTTCTGCTTCGCCCAAATATAGCGCTACGGACATGGAACGCACTGCTTCCGGAGTGAATCGTTATCTTTATCCCGATGTAAACTGGCAAGACGTATTATTCAAAAATATGAGTATGCGCCAACGTGCCAACGTCAACATTTCAGGTGGTGGTTCTAAAGTGAAATATTATATGAGTTTGGATGTCAGCCATGATTCAGGCTTGCTGAACACGGAGAAAGCATATTCGTGGAACAACAATATTAATATAATGAACTATACGTTCCAGAATAACATTGCTTACAAACTGACTCCGACGACAACGATCAAAATGAACATGAACGCTCAGATTCGCCAGAAGAAAAGCCCGAATGTATCAAGTGAAGATCTGTTCAAACAGATTCTGACGACTACGCCCATAGAGTTTCCTGTTACCTATCCAAGTCAGGATGATCGTATCATGTACGGTAATAACATCATTTCAGGGAATACATTATATACGAACCCTTATGCAAAAATGATGACTACTTTTGCCGAAACAAACGAAAATACACTTAACACAGTTATCAAGATAGACCAGGATCTGGATTTTATCACTAAAGGACTTAAGGTGAACGCTTTTGTAAATTTCAAAACGTGGTCAAGTTCTTCTTTTAACCGCAGCATCGCTCCTTATTACTACCGCGTAAAAAGTGGAAGCTACGACGAAACCGACCTGGCAAATACAGACTATGAACTGGAATTACTGAATTCGGATGGTAGCGATTACATCAGTCAGTCGGCTATTGGAAAGTCATCCGACCAGACATTCGAATTGCAGTTCAATTTAAATTATGCCCGCCAGTTCGGGTTACATAATGTAGGTGCCATGTTGCTCTACAAACAACGTGAATACAGAAGTGATGTATTGCCTAACCGCAACCAGGGACTTTCCGGACGTCTGACTTATGATTACGGACAACGTTACCTGTTTGAATTTAACTTCGGCTACAACGGTACAGAACGTCTGGCCAAAGAAGACCGTTTCGGATTCTTCCCTGCCGTATCTCTGGGATGGGTGATAAGCAATGAAGCTTTCTTCGAACCAATGAAAAATGTAGTGGACAATCTGAAAATCAGAGGTTCTTACGGTCTTGTGGGTAGTGACGACCTGGCGACAGCCGGAGGAAGTTATTACTTGTATATAGATAAGATTACAAATAACGATCTGTCATATCTGAAATGGACTTCCGGACAAAATATGGACTACCAATTGGGAGGTCCTCAGATGGCATATTATGCAATGTCCGGTCTGGGATGGGAAAAGGTAAAGAAGCTCGATATCGGTGTTGATTTCACGCTGTTCCGCAATTGGACATTTACATTCGACTATTTCTACGACAAGCGTTACGACATCTTTATGAACCGTGAAGCATGGCCGCAGTCTTTGGCATACCATATAGCCAAACCCTGGAGTAACATTGGAAAAATGGATAATAAGGGAGTGGAATTCAGCATTAATTATGCCAACAACTTCTCTAAAGATTTGTCAGTCAGCCTGCAGGCAAACTTCACATACAACAAAAACAAAATGGTCTATGTAGACGAACCGGAATATCCGACTATATGGAAGTCAGAAACCGGAAAGCCTTATTCACGCATTACCGGCTACATCGCAGAAGGTTTGTTTAAATCGCAGGAAGAAATAGACAACAGTCCCGCACAGAACCTGGGGTCTACACCTAAAGTCGGAGATATTAAATATCGTGACCTCAACGGTGACGGAATCATTGACTCGGATGACCAGACGATGATCTCCAAATATGGAAGTACTCCCCGCTTGCAATATGGGTTTGGCGGAACACTCAACTACAAAAAGTTTGATTTGGGTATCTTCTTCAGTGGCTCTGCCTTGCGCTCTATCATGACAAACGGCATTGATCCTTTCCAAGAAGGAATTGCCGTCGGCAACAGAAATGTATTGAAATATATAGCCGACAATTATTGGTCGGAAGAAAAGCAGAACTGGGATGCAACCTATCCTCGCTTGGGACTACTTGCAACAGACGTTGCCAACAATACGGTAAACAGCAGCTACTGGCTAAGAAACGGCTCCTTCCTCCGCCTAAAGAATGTAGAGATAGGATACAAAATACCTTACGGACGCATTTTCGTCAGTGCAGCCAATCTATTCACATTCAGCCCGTTCGACCTTTGGGACCCGGAACTTTCATCCTGGAACAGTTATCCTATGCAAAAGACTGTCAATGTGGGAATTCAACTTCAGTTCTAATTTATTATGATAAAAAATATGAAACTAACACGCATTTTTCAACATATAAGTATAGCAGTTATGATAACTGCATTTAGCTTAACTTCCTGTGATTATCTGGACGTTGTTCCACCTGAACAACCCAATATCGACGATGCTATGTCAAGCCCCACCAGAGCTTTGGGCTTCCTTTATTCCTGTTACGGAGGCGTCGGTACAGATTTACCTTCCGCCTATCTGGGAGAAATAAATTCTACGACAGACGAATACGTACTTCCGTATTCATGGAACACAGATGGCTACTGGGGCGCATATGCTTTCAATACCGCATCATCTACTAACCAAAACTGGCTATGGTCAACTACCTATCAATATATAGGTCAATGCTACCTCTTTTTACAAAAGCTGGAAAATGCAGGAAGCGACATTGCATCCGATGCCGAAAAAGAACTATGGAGAGCTGAATGCCAGTTTCTGGTAGCTTATTATCACTTTGTGACCTTAAGAAGATATGGCCCCATTCCAATCACGGACTCGTATATTCCGATGGATACCCCAACGTCAGAGTACAATGGACGTTTCCACTTTGACTATTGTGTAGACTGGATTGCGAATCAGCTGGATGAAGCAGCTAAAGTGCTTCCAGCCAACCGTACTGTTACTAATGAATGGGGACGTGCTACCTCTACTATAGCGAAAGCCGTAAAAGCCCGCTTGCTACTTTATGCCGCATCTCCTTTATGGAACGGAAGCTTTCCTTATCCTAACTGGCAGAATGAGAATTTCGAAACTCCGGGTTACGGCAAAGCACTGGTTAGCAATACTTATGATAAAAGTAAATGGGAAAGAGCACTGGCAGCATGTCAGGAAGCACTGACATTGGCTACCACTTCCGGCGACCGTGAACTGTACGATGACGATGAATATTATTCAAGACAATCATTGAGCTTGCCTTTCGTTCCCGGAGTAGCGGACGTAGATGATAATAAAGAATTTCTGAAAAACGTAATGAAGATGCGCTATGCAGTAAGTACACGCGAATCTGAAGGAAACAAAGAAATTATCTGGGGATTATCAAACCAGTTTGATTTTTATTCCCGTTATCCACTTCGCATTCTGAAGAAATCTGATGGTACCTGGCATGCAGGTTACAGTGGCGTGTCTCCTACATTATATACAATCGAACATTTCTATACAGCTAACGGAAAATTACCGGAAAAAGACCTCGATTTCACTCCGTCTTCGGAATGGTTCGAGTCGGCAGGACTTTCTTCCCGCGAAGACATTATCAAGTTGAATGTAGGTCGTGAGCCCCGTTTCTATGCATGGATGGCTTTTGACGGTGGCGACTACGGAACAAAATTTGCCGCAGGTTCTCCGCTGAAGCTGGAAATGAGAAATGCAGAAATGCACGGTTATAATCCGTCTCTGTTCAACCGAGACCATAGTGTCACAGGATTCCTGACGCAGAAATTCGTTGATCCGGTAACAGAATTCTATACAGCCGGCGGTTCTACAAGCGGAACAAGTGCACCTACTATTTTATTCCGTCTGGCTGAACTCTATCTGAACGTGGCAGAATGCCAGGCAGCATTGGGAAATACCCAGGAAGCCATTGATGCGTTAAATCCTGTTCGCGAACGTGCCGGTATTCCTAAATTAACGATAGCTGATGTCACAAGCAATATGACTATCAAGGACTGGGTACACAACGAGCGTTTTGTTGAATTATGGAATGAAGGCCATCGCTTCTTCGATGTCCGCCGTTGGGCAGAAGGAGCAAAATACTTCGGAGCAGGCAAACGGGAAGGTTTGAATGCAGAAGTTCAAAGCCCCACATTTGAAGAGTTTAACAAGCGGACCATCGTTGATGCACCCTATGTTTGGGAAAACCGCATGTACCTGAATCCGGTATTCTATAACGAGGTATACAAAAATCCGCAGATGGTACAAGCGCCCGGATATTAATTATTTTTTATTCATTCATAACAATACATAGAATATATGAAACATATATCAATAGCCTTGTGTTTGTGCGGGATGATTCTGATGAATACTTCCTGCGACAATTATGACGATACGTATCCACAGGAATATGAAAAAATACTATCATTGCAAACCACCGGTGAGCAAGCTGTAGATCTTTACAAAACAGGAGAAGCTACCAACTATTCAATCACGGTAATCAAATCCGGAAGCAACCCCACACTGACAGCTTCTGCTCATATCGGTGCAATGGATGCAGCCAATTTCGAACAGTACATCTCCGAAAGAGGTTTGAACTATGTAGCAATGCCTGCTGACTGTTACTCATTCAATATGGAAGACCTTGATTATTCTTCTGCGGAAACCTACAAAATCATCAATCTGCAGTTGAACACCAGCGAAATAGACCGTTTTGAGCAGACTCTTGAAGAAGGACAAACATGTGTTCTTCCAATCATGCTGACCAGTACATCCGATTCTATTCTGGCTGATAAGAATACATTAATTCTGAAACCGGAGGTCATTATTCCATCTCTTTCTGTCACCGAATCCAGCTCAGGAACCGTGACTAAATACTTGCCACAAAGTGGAGGTACAATCAGTCTTTCTTTAGGACTGCAAGTTGAAAACCAATGGAGTTTCACCTGTAAAGTGGCAATTGACGAAGCTACCACTACATTACAAGGAGCGACATTAGCATCGGATATCATCTCATTTGAACCGGGAAATACTTCTTCCGTACAAGTCAATATTCCTAAATTTACGCAAACCTCCGGTAATGTCGGCATCAAGATTCTGGAAATAAATGGAAAAGACGGTTTCGAATTCAATCCGGACCCATTTATTCTGGTTGCCTCCGTCGAGAAATACAATCTGACGACAGACATGCTTTCCAGCAACGCGACAGAACCGTCAGAGGGTTCATTGGCTAATTTGTTGGATGGAGATGTAGGTACCTACTTCCATAGTGCATGGAGTGTATCGGTAGCTGACAAACATTATGTACAGGTAAAACTACCCGTATCTACCAAGACATTCCGTTTCACCTATACCAACAGGTCCAATAACGGAAATGCTGCTCTGGCATGGTTCAACTTATACACCGGAGCCACTGAGAACAATTTGCAACTCTACAAGCGTTTTGCATGGGATGTGGACAATCTACCGTCCGGTGCCGCAGGTGTTTATGTTTCCCCCGACATCACAATAGACAATGCAGCAAGCACATTACGCTTTGAATGTGAGCAAAACTGGACGGGTGGTTCCTTCTTTGTATGGAGTGAATTCAGTCTGTTTATACTGTCTGAATAATAAAAAGGAAACAGAGGGCGAGTCGGGAGTCTGACTCACCCTCCCCCTCCTATCTTAAAAACTAATACTGCAAAAAGATGACAATCAAAAGATTTCTTATTAACCTATTAGCCCTTTTTTCCCTATTTACAGTGTCACTGGCATGTAAGGATAGCGAAAAATCACTCATAACCCCCTCTTTCAGTATCAACGAAGAGTACCTGATACAGAATCTGGACAAATCGAGTACATCTGTCCAGATCCCAATCAACACATCCCTGGAGTTAACTCAATGGAATGTCTCTTATGAGGCAAACTGGTTGCAATGCTCGAAACAAAAAACAGCGGCAGAAGGAACCTTCCTGAAAATTACAGTGAACGAAAATACAGGCGAGGCCAAAAGAACAGCCAGTATAAAAGTAACATCGACCACTGCAACCTATACCATCACTGTCAACCAATATGCTAAAGGTGAAGTGATTGTAGAGGGAGACATCAAGGTGACTCCAACCGGTGGCAAAGCAAGTGAACATCAGAGTGGACAAGATATTGAGAACACCTATGACGGCAAATTTTCGACTGATGGTGCCGATCCTTTCCATACCCCATGGGGACAATCCGCCAAATTCCCTGTCACGCTGGAATATTATTTCAAAGGAGATACAGAAATAAACTACTTAATTTATTATACCCGATCCGGTAACGGAAATTTCGGAAAGGTCAATGTATATACAACCACAAGCCCCGACCGGTCGGACTATACACTGCAAGGAGAATATGACTTTAAAGAGCAGAACGCTCCATCCAAAGTCTCATTTTCAGAAGGCATAAAAGCGACTGGAATCAAGTTCGAAGTCTTAAGCGGACTCGGAGATTTTGTAAGCTGTGACGAAATGGAGTTTTACAAGACCAATACGGATAAAACGCTGGACAAACAGCTGCTTACCGTCTTCACCGACATCACCTGTACGGAAATAAAAGACAATGTCACCGATGAGCAGATACAGGCTCTGCCGGACTACTTCGTCAGAATAGCAGAAGCAGTCCGCGACAACACATACGACAAATGGGAAAAAGAATTCCGTATCCGTAATTATGAGCCATACAGTAATATCACCGAGTGGGCAGACAAACTAATGACCAAGAAATACAGTGATCTCGACAATCCGACCGGCATATCAGTGAAAGCAGGAGATGACGTTATTGTATTGGTAGGTGACACATACGGACAGAACGTTTCAGTGCAGTGTATCTGGGAAACGGGCACCGAATACAAACAAACAGCCTCTTCAGGAGATGTCTATATGCTAACCCCCGGCGTCAACAAACTGACAATGAAAGGAGAAGGCCAGTTGTTTGTCATGTACAACACCGACCTGGCTTCAAATTCAGCAAAACCTATCAAGATTCACATACCTCTGGGAAGTGGTACAGTAAACGGCTTCTTCGACCTGAAAGAACATAAGACAGACGAAAAGTACGCTGAACTGTTAAAAAAATCAACACACAAATACTTCTGCATACGCGGAGAAAAGATCATGTTCTATTTCCACCGCAACAAATTGCTGGAATATGTACCGAACAATATCCTCTCTGCCATCCATTTATGGGATAACATTGTCAGCTGGCAACAAGAATTAATGGGAATCGATGATGTACGCCCATCGCAGGTCAACAACCACTTGTTTGCCATCTCACCGGAAGGAAGCTATATGTGGGCATCCGACTATCAAATCGGATTTGTTTATACCTATTTAGGTAATATACTGCTAGAAGATAATGTAATGGCAGCGGAAGACAACGCATGGGGACCTGCCCATGAAATCGGACATGTTCATCAGGCCGCCATCAACTGGGCCAGCTCTACGGAATCATCCAACAATCTGTTCTCCAACTATATTATCTATAAATTAGGTAAATACAAATCGCGCGGCAACGGACTGGGAAGCGTTGCAACCGCCCGTTACGCCAATGGTCAGGCATGGTACAACATGGGAGACGCGACCCACCAGAACGAAGATACGGAAACTCACATGAGAATGAACTGGCAATTGTGGACTTACTATCACCGTTGTGAATATAAGACTGATTTCTGGCAAACTCTTTTCAAACTGATGCGCGAAGTGAATATGACCGAAGGAGAAGACCCCGGAAAGAAACAACTTGAGTTTGCTAAAATGGCAAGCAAAGCCGCCAACGAGAATCTGACTGACTTTTTCGAAATGTGGGGATTCTTCGAGCCTGTCAATACCACTATCGAGCAGTACGGAACATACAAATACTATGTAAGTGACGCGATGATTCGTGAAGCCAAAGAATACATGGCACAATTCCCTACTCCGAAACATGCTTTCCAGTACATCGAAGACAGGAAGAAAAGTGAATTCCCATCGGATGACTACCGTTATTCGGCAGTCGGAGATGTCGGATACTACACGCAATTCAAAGAAAACCAGAAGATTACCAAAACAATCACGGCAGAGATAACGGGACGTAAGGTTTCCATCCGAAACGGAGATGAAGCGGTTGCTTTCGAGATCAGAGAAAATAATGAAAACGGAAAATTACTTTATTTTTCTACCTTCACGACTTTCGAGATTCCATCATCCGTATCAATGGTAAATGCCAAAACATACGCCGTACAAGCTGACGGAAAACGTATTTTGTTATAAGAACAAATTAACTTAACACACATTGCAGCTATAAAAACGGCATCGCCCAACATGGGGCGATGCCGAAAATATCACGATAGCGCAGGAAATAGTGAGACTCTTTTTCTACCAAAAAGATGAATGGACAGTGAAAATATCTACAATAATTACACCAGATTGATTAATTAATTAGTATTTTTGACACCGAAATGAAAAACCAATTAATAACCCCCAATTAAAAACCTAAAAGAAAGATGAAGAGACTACTACTTAACACACTCATCGGTCTTGCATTGTTGACCTGCCAGACCAGTTTTGCTCAAAAGACAAAAGCAAAATTCTCACCGATTAAAGTGGAAACTCCGGCTCGTCCGGCAAATCAGCAAGACGTTATCCAACTTGTCACTCCAAAACTTGAAACTGTCCGTGTAGGCTTTATCGGGTTAGGAATGCGTGGTCCCGGTGCCGTTGAACGCTGGACACATATTCCGGGAACTCAAATCGTAGCTTTGTGCGATCTCCTCCCCGAACGTGTCGAGAGTGCACAAAAGATTCTGGAGAAAGCCGGTCTGCCTAAAGCCGCTTCATATGCGGGAGACGAGAAGGCATGGAAAAAACTCTGCGAACGGGATGACATCGACATCGTATATATAGCTACCGACTGGAAACACCATGCGGAAATGGGTGTATATGCTATGGAGCACGGTAAGCATGTGGCTATCGAAGTACCTGCTGCCATGACACTGGACGAAATCTGGAAACTAATCAATACTTCCGAAAAGACTCGCAAGCATTGTATGCAACTGGAAAACTGTGTATATGACTTCTTTGAATTGACATCACTCAATATGGCACAGCAAGGTGTATTCGGTGAAGTACTTCATGTAGAAGGTGCGTATATCCACAATCTGGAAGACTTCTGGCCGTATTACTGGAACAACTGGCGTATGGATTACAACCAACTGCACCGTGGCGATGTATATGCCACTCACGGCATGGGTCCGGCTTGTCAGGTACTTAATATCCACCGTGGCGACCGCATGAAAACGTTAGTATCTATGGATACCAAGCCTGTGAACGGTCCTGCATACATCAAAAAGAAAACCGGAAAAGAAGTGAAAGACTTCCAGAACGGCGACCAGACATCCACTCTCATCCGTACCGAGAATGGCAAGACAATGCTGATCCAGCACAACGTAATGACACCACGTCCTTACAGCCGCATGTATCAAGTGGTCGGAGCAGATGGTTATGCCAGCAAATATCCGATTGAAGAATACTGTCTGAGACCTTCGCAAGTAGACTCAAATGATGTACCGAATCACGAAAAGCTGAATGCACACGGTTCCGTATCCGAAGATGTGAAAAAAGCATTGATGGCTAAATACAAAGACCCGATTCACAAAGAACTGGAAGAAACTGCCAAGAAAGTAGGCGGTCATGGCGGTATGGATTATATCATGGACTATCGTCTGGTATACTGCCTGCGCAACGGCCTGCCACTCGATATGGACGTTTATGACCTGGCAGAATGGTGCTGCATGGCTGAGCTGACCCGACTTTCTATCGAGAATGGTTCTGCTCCGGTAGAAATACCCGATTTCACCCGTGGCGGATGGAATAAAGTGCAAGGCTACAAACATGCTTTTGCCGAATAAGCCATTATACCTTATTAATATGTAAACTTACGGATAGCCCGACTGAGAAAAAGTGGGGTTATCCGTAAGTTTATGTTCGGCGCTCCACTGATTATTATAATCACCTATATGAAAGCAGATATTTTAAAACCCTCTAGACAGACTATCCTTCGGGAAGCCAAAGATTATGTGATGATCGCCGTAGGTATGATACTATATGGCATCGGATGGACCGTTTTCCTACTCCCCAACGACATTACGACGGGCGGAGTGCCGGGTATTGCATCTATTGTATATTGGGCAACGGGATTCCCGGTACAGTATACATATTTCAGCATTAACTTTTTCTTATTGTTGCTTGCCCTCAAGCTGTTGGGATTAAAGTTCTGTATTAAAACCATTTTCGGAGTATTTACCCTGACTTTCTTCCTTTCCGTTATCCAGCAACTGACCTCCGGTGTCGCCCTTCTTAAGGACCAGCCTTTCATGGCATGCGTCATCGGAGCATCGTTCTGCGGCGGCGGTATCGGAGTCGCCTTCTGCGCCAACGGAAGTACCGGCGGTACGGACATCATTGCCGCTATCATCAACAAGTATCGGGATATCACCTTGGGAAGAGTCATACTGATCTGCGATATGATTATCATTACCTCCAGTTACTTCGTTCTGAAGGATTGGGAGAAAGTAGTATACGGATTTGCAACCCTTTACATTTGCAGTTTCGTCCTCGACCAGGTAGTGAACAGTGCACGTCAGTCCGTCCAATTCTTCATCATATCCGGCAAGTATGAAGAGATAGGACGACACATCAACGAGTACCCTCATCGTGGAGTAACGATTATCAATGCAACCGGCTTCTATACAGGCAAAGAAGTGAAAATGATGTTTGTACTTGCCAAAAAGCGGGAGTCTACCATCATCTTCCGGCTGATCAAAGATATCGACCCCAACGCATTTGTATCGCAAAGTGCCGTTATCGGAGTTTACGGAGAAGGCTTCGACCACATCAAAGTAAAATAAATAAAGAAACAAGATTGAGAAACATGAAATATAGATCATATCACCTATTACTGGCAGGAATATTCTCTCTGTTAACAACAGGCGCTATGGCCGAAAAAACATCCGATAAACCTTACTGGCAGGATGTACAAGTCGTATCGGTCAATAAAGAATATCCGCGTACCTCTTTCATGACGTACGACAACCGGACAGACGCATTGACCGGAAAGTTTGAGAAAAGCAATTATTATCAATTATTGAACGGCACCTGGAAGTTCTTCTTTGCAGACAGTTACAAAGATCTTCCGGCCAATATCACCGATCCTTCCGTGAGCACTGACTCCTGGAATGATATCAAGGTTCCGGGCAACTGGGAAGTACAAGGATATGGAGTGGCCATATACACCAATCACGGTTATGAATTCAAGGCACGCCATCCGCAGCCTCCCATACTTCCGGAAGCCAATCCCGTCGGAGTCTATCGCCGTGATATCGACATCCCTGCCGATTGGCAGGAACGTGATATCTACCTCCACCTCGCCGGAGCCAAATCGGGAGTATATGTATACGTCAACGGACAGGAAGTAGGATACAGCGAGGATTCCAAAAATCCGGCAGAGTTCCTGATCAGCCCATACGTAAAACCGGGCAAGAATGTACTTACACTGAAAATCTTCCGCTGGAGCACCGGATCTTATCTGGAATGTCAGGACTTCTGGCGTATCAGCGGCATTGAACGGGATGTATACCTGTATTCACAGCCCAAAGCTGCCCTGAAGGATTTCCGTGTGAAATCAACTCTGGATGACAGCTATAAGAACGGAGTATTCGCTTTGAACGTTGATTTACGGAATCATCGTCCGGCTGCAACCAATCTTACACTGGTATATGAACTGCTCGACGCTCAGAGAAAAGTAGTTGCCAGCGAAGAGAAGACAACTTATGTCCCCACCAACGAGACACGCACCCTTTCTTTTGACAAGAATCTGGCAGACGTCTGCACATGGACATCGGAACAACCGAACCTCTACAAACTGATGATGACTGTCAAAGAGGACGGCAAAGTCAACGAGATTATTCCTTTCAATGTAGGATTCCGCCGCATCGAGATCAAACCAATCGACCGGAAAGCCGCCAACGGGAAACCTTATGTATGCCTGTTCATCAACGGGCAACCCCTGAAAATGAAAGGAGTCAATATCCACGAGCATAACCCGGAAACAGGACATTACGTCACTGAGGAACTGATGCGCCGGGACCTCGAACTGATGAAACAGCATAATCTGAACAGTGTACGTCTCTGCCATTACCCGCAGGACCGCCGTTTCTATGAACTTTGTGACGAATATGGCCTTTACGTGTACGATGAAGCCAATATCGAAAGCCACGGTATGTATTACGACCTTCGCAAAGGCGGCTCATTAGGCAACAATCCCGAATGGCTGAAACCACATATGGACCGTACGATCAACATGTTCGAACGCAATAAGAACTACCCCAGCGTCACTTTCTGGTCGTTAGGCAATGAAGCCGGAAACGGATACAACTTCTACCAGACGTACCTCTGGCTGAAAGAAGCTGACAAGAACATCATGGAACGCCCCGTAAACTATGAGCGTGCCCAATGGGAATGGAATACCGATATGTACGTACCACAATATCCGGGAGCCGACTGGCTGGAAGATATCGGTAAGAATGGCAGCGACCGCCCCGTCGTTCCGTCAGAATATGCGCATGCGATGGGCAACTCTACCGGAAACCTGTGGGGACAATGGCAAGCCATCTACAAATATCCGAACCTTCAGGGAGGATACATCTGGGACTGGGTAGACCAGGGCCTGCTCCAAAAAGACAAGAACGGAAGAGAATACTGGGCTTACGGAGGCGACTTCGGAGTAAATGCCCCCAGCGACGGCAATTTCAACTGCAACGGGCTGGTCAACCCCGACCGTAGTCCGCATCCGGCAATGGCAGAAGTGAAGTATGTACATCAGAACATCGGTTTTGAAGCGATCGATGCCGCATCGGGCAAGTTCAACATAACCAATCGTTTCTATTTCACTAACCTGAAAAAATACCAGATACACTACAGTGTAGTAGCCAACGGAAAAACGGTCAGAAGCGGAAAGGTATCACTGGATATCGCCCCACAAGCCTCGAAAGAGTTTACCGTACCGGTCAATGGTCTGAAGGCCCGTCCGGGAACGGAATATTTCGTTAACTTCAACGTAATAGCAGTAGAGCCGGAACCACTGATTCCCGCAGGATACGAAATCGCATACGATCAGTTCCGTCTGCCTGTCGAGGCCGAAAAGAATACTTATAAAGCAAACGGACCCGCATTGCAGACCCATACCCAAGGAGATGAACTCACTGTTTCTTCTTCAAAAGTAAACTTCGTATTCAATAAGAAGAGCGGCCTGGTCACCTCATACAAAGTGGACGGAACAGAATACTTCAAAGACGGATTCGGCATCCAGCCCAATTTCTGGCGTGCGCCTAACGACAACGATTACGGTAACGGTGCTCCCAAACGCCTCCACGTATGGAAACAGTCCAGCAAAGACTTCCACGTGACGGATACGAAGGTAAGTACAGAAGACAAAGCTGTCCTGTTGCAGGCTACCTATCTGTTGGCAGCCGGCAATCTGTACGTTGTCACCTATAAGATATACCCGAGCGGAGTGGTGAATGTGAATGCCAGATTTACTTCTACCGATATGCAGGCCACCGAGACAGAAGTTTCCGAAGCTACCCGCATGGCTACCTTCACTCCCGGAAGTGATGCAGCCCGCAAAGCTGCTTCCAAGCTGGAAGTTCCCCGCATCGGTGTACGTTTCCGTCTGCCGGCCCGGATGAACAACGTGCAGTATTTTGGCCGTGGTCCGGAAGAGAACTACATCGACCGCAATCATGGAACCATAGTAGGTGTCTATCAGACTACTGCCGACAAGATGTACTTCAACTACGTACGTCCTCAGGAAAACGGGCACCACACGGATACACGCTGGCTCACCCTGTCTCCCAACAAAGGAAGCGGACTTGCCATCGTAGCCGACAGCCTGGTGGGTTTCAACGCTTTGCGCAATTCCATCGAGGATTTCGACTCGGAAGAAGCACTGCCCCACCCCTATCAATGGAATAACTTCAGCCCGGAAGAGGTAGCCAACCACGACGAAAATGCCGCCCGCAATGTATTACGTAGAATGCATCATGTCAATGACATCACTCCGAGAGACTTCGTCGAAGTTTGTGTCGACATGAAGCAGCAGGGAGTAGGCGGTTATGACAGTTGGGGAGCACGTCCCGAACCTTTCCACCAGATTCCCGCCAACCGCGAATATAACTGGGGATTCACCCTGGTACCGGTTCGCTCGGGCAGTCAGGCTGCCGAAGCCGCCCAATATGATTATCGATAACCTTAGTATAAATTTAAAGAAAAGACTCATGAAAGATTTATCAAGTATTGTAGCTAAGTTCAACACCCAAGGCACTATCACCGAAATCAAGCCTTTGGGAGCAGGACTCATCAATGACACATACAAAGTGAATACACAAGAAGCAGACGCCCCCGACTATGTTCTGCAACGCATCAACCATGCCATTTTTCAGAATGTAGAAATGCTTCAAGCCAATATTGCCGCAGTCACCGGACATATCCGCAAGAAACTGACCGAAGCCGGAGAAACAGATATCGACCGCAAAGTTCTCTCTTTCCTCGAAACCGGAGAAGGAAAGACTTACTGGTTCGACGGAGACAGCTACTGGCGTGTCATGGTATTCATCCCGCGTGCCCAAACGTATGAGACCGTAAACCCCGAATATTCCAATTATGCAGGTGAGGCTTTCGGAAACTTCCAGGCTATGCTTGCCGACATTCCGGAAACGCTGGGAGAAACCATCCCTGACTTTCATAACATGGAATTCCGTCTCAAGCAGCTACGTGATGCTGTCGCTGCCAATGCTGCCGGACGAGTAGCCGAAGTACAGTATTATCTGGACGAGATAGAAAAACGTGCGGATGAAATGTGTAAGGCAGAACGCCTGTACCGCGAAGGAAAGCTTCCGAAACGTGTATGCCACTGCGATACGAAAGTGAACAACATGATGTTTGATGAAGACGGAAAAGTACTCTGCGTCATCGATCTGGATACGGTAATGCCAAGCTTCATCTTCTCCGACTACGGCGATTTCCTCCGTACAGGTGCCAATACCGGCGATGAAGATGACAAAGACCTGGATCGTGTAAACTTCAATATGGAGATATTCAAGGCATTCACCAAAGGATATCTGAAAGGTGCCAAGTCTTTCCTCACTCCTATTGAAATAGAGAATCTGCCTTATGCTGCTGCCTTATTCCCTTATATGCAATGCGTACGTTTCCTTGCCGATTACATCAACGGTGATACTTACTACAAAATCAAATATCCCGAACATAATCTGGTTCGTACCAAAGCACAGTTCAAACTACTCCAAAGTGTAGAAGAACATACCCCGGAAATGACCGCATTCATCAACAACTGTCTGAGAAATGAAGAATGAAAAATAAATGTGAGAATGGAGGGGAGTTTATCTGATAAACACTCCATTCTTCCACTGGTAAATAATGGGACGGCGGAGAAACGGTTTAAGTTTTTCTGCCGTTTCTTTCGACATATAGTCGGGAGTGGACAGAGTGACGGTCAGTTCTGTGTTTTCTTTGCTCAGTTCCACTTTCATCAATAAGATATCTGCCGAACGGGAGGCTTCATCAAATTCATATATGGAAGTGGAGTCGGGAGTTATCAGAAAATCGCTCATGACCGGAAGGGTAATGAATGAATGGTCAGTCAGCAGTTTCCAGTCCGTTGTATAGAAGCGGATGCTACTGTCACATGCCGGAGCACATGCCGTAGCTACTGTACAAATCACGTTTGTCGTATCATTCAAAGCCAATACTTTCATTTGCCAACTGGTTTCCGGTGTCATCTGCATCCGAATATAGTCCTTGCTCAGGTCGGTCATTTCCGATTTCTGTCCGAAGCGGTTTTCCACTTGCGCTTTCATCTTGCTGCTCAGGAAGTCGATGCAGTCTTCACGATTCACCTTCGTAAGTAAGGGACAAAGTGAATCCGGAATATTGATAAAAAAAGTCTTGGCTTCCTGTGCCTGCAGCGAGGTAAAAGAGAACAGACCGATGGCGAAAAATACGATGGCAAGAGTTATCTTATTTGATTTCATATTGTACTTATTATTTAGACCCCAAATATAAGAATATCATTCCGATTAACACGAGGATAAGGTCAATCGCTTTGCTTTTTAAATTCTTTTCACGGAAGAAGAGCGCTCCGAAAATGAAAGACACAATCACACTTCCCCGACGCACCATCGAAACTATGGAAATCATGGAATCGTCATAGCTCAGTGCATAAAAGTAGACAAAGTCCGCTGCCGAAAGGAAAACGGAGATCAGGATGATGGTCCAGTCCCAGCGGAAAGGAGTCGTTGACTTCCGTTTGGGCCACCAGAGGAGGAACACGATGGTTCCCATAATAAAGAGCTGGTAGACATTATACCACGATTGCACCAGCATCGGATTCAGTTGTTTCATCAGAAACTTGTCATACAGTCCGCTGATGGCTCCCATCACTGCCGCCAAGACAATAAAGAGAATCCATTTGTTATGTTTGAAGTCGATTCCTTCTTTCTTACCTGAACGGCTCAACATGAAGAAGGAAGCTACTGCCAGCATTACTCCGATCCATTGGTAAAGATTCAAACGTTCGCCAAATACCAGCATCGCTCCGACAAGCACCATCACGGGACGAGTAGCATTGATGGGCCCCACAATGGTAATAGGCAGGTGCTTCATTCCGAAGTAACCGAATATCCACGATGACAGCACGATAAACGACTTGATGATAATATATTTATGCTGCTCCCACCCTGCAACGGGAACATTAAAAATGGTTCCCCCAAGGATATCAGGCTCGAATGCCGATACCAAAATGAACGGCAGAAAAATCAGACTGGAGAAAAGCGTATTCAAAAACAATACAGGCAACACCGCATTATCTTTCAACGACTGTTTCTTGAATACATCATAAAATCCCAGCAAAGTAGCCGAGAGAAAAGCTAATAATAACCACATGGTGAAATAAGTATTAAGTATCAGGTATTAAGTATTTCTTCCGGATATTCCACGTTGACAAGGAAGAGCGCATTTCCCGGAGCGGAAGTTCCGGCTTTGCAACGGTCCCGTTGTTCTATCACTTTGCGAAAACCTTCTACGGTCAGTTTGCCGCGTCCTACCTCGAGCAGTGTTCCTACGATGGCACGCACCATGTTACGGAGAAAGCGGTCGGCACGGATGGTAAATACCCAAGTGGTATCTTCCCCCTCCATCTTTGTCCATTCGGCATGGGAGATGTGGCAGATATTGGTCTTTACGTCCGTATGCAGTTTACTGAAACTTGTAAAATCGATGTATTCGAACAGCGTTCGTGCCGCCTCATTCATGAGGTCATAATCCAATGCCCCGTACACACGGCAACGATACTGACGGTTGAAAGGATATTTGGCAGTCGTCACATAATACTTATACGTCCGGGCAGTCGCATCAAAACGGGCATGCGCATCCGGTTTCACCCGGCGGATACGGTAGACAGAAATATCGGGAGGCAACAGACGGTTCAACTTGTCGGCAACGGTCACTGTATCGAGCACTTCTTCCTGATCAAAATGTGCCACCATCAGCGAGGCATGCACCCCCGCGTCTGTTCGCCCGGCACCTATCACTTCCACATCACGACGCAGAAAAGTAGACAAAGCTTTCATCAAGCATTCCTGCACACTACTCCCGTTGGGTTGTATCTGCCAACCGTGATAGTTGGTTCCATCATAAGCCAAATAAATAAAATACCTTTGCACGCCGATTCCTTATTTTAGGGTTTTCGAGTGCAAAAGTAGTCATTTTTTTCATTCATACGTCGAAGGAGTCGTACCAAATGCATCTACAAAATGTTTGCGGAACGTCGGGATATCATTGTACCCCACCATTTCGGCCACTTCCTGCACCGCATATTGTTTCGTTTTCAACAGCACTCCGGCACGACGCATACGTACACCTCTGATCAGTTCTATAATGGTATAGTCGGTACTTTGCTTCACTTTTCGGTAGAGAGTGGGCTGGCTCATATTCATTTCCGCTGCCAGTTTCTTCACACTGAAGTCCGCCTCGCAAATATTCTCTTCTACAATTTTGATAACGGCTGTGATAAACGGATCTTCCGTCTTCACTTCCTCACCCGTCTGTTCCTGCTCGTTCGCGGCAATCGTATCTGTTCCCGGCAACTTGAACAATTTCGTATACATCTGCTTCAATGTCTGGCGACCGTTAATCAGATTACTGACTTTCGCTTTCAGAATGCCCGGAGTAAAAGGTTTCAGCACATAATCATCCGCACCCAACTCTAATCCGCGAATAATGTCATCATCCTCCACCTTCGCTGTCAGCATAATAAAAGGAATACTGCATGTTTCCGGATTCTCCTTTACCTCACGGCAACATTCAAAGCCGTCTTTAACCGGCATCATAACATCACTGATAATCAAATCGGGCATCTCCTTGGTTGCCATATCTACCCCCTCCTGACCATTCGTTGCCATCAGCAGGTTATATTCATTGCCAAACAGCACTTTCAGATAGAGGCGGATATCTTTATGGTCTTCTACAATCAATATCGTCTTTTTATTTCCACCCACTGCAGAGGGTGCTGCTTCTTCAGGCGTCTCCTCCGTAAAAAGTGGTAATTGCTGATCTTGTTTTACTTCTGTATCCTCTATTATCACCTCCTGTTTCGATAGTTCTTCAGCCGATGCCGGTTCTGCCACATCCGGCAGTTCCTCCGGATCGGTAAACTGAATATTCGGGTTATTTTCGAAGACAGCTCTGTCGACAGGAAGATTCACCGTCACTTTCGTACCTTTTCCTTCGGCACTTTCAAGAGCAATCGTTCCCAAATGCGCTTCCACCATCTGCTGCATGATAGTGAATCCTAATTGTGCAGCTGATAAATCATGCCCCAATCCCTCATCCTCTCTCATCAGTTGTTCGGCGGTTCTCACTTTTTCTTTTCCATTATCTTCTATTACCAGACTGACATAATGCCTGTTGTCACTTACGATCTCACAGACAGATAAGGAAACGACTCCTGCATAATGCGTATGAGTGAAAGCATTCGTCAGCAGATTATGAATAATAAATTCGACCTTCTTTTTATCCACATAGAATTCCGTCTCCTTCTTGATTCTCTTCTCGCAATGAAAATCAATGGTGTATGCCTTCAACAGATCTCGGATACCCAAAAGAGAACTGTCGATCATCTTGTCTACCGAATACGGAGCAACCTTCAGTTTTTCTTCCAGATCTCCCTGTCCATATACCGACATTAGCTGGTCGCAAGCATCCACCATACGAAGTGAATTCCGGTATGCCACTTGCAGAGAAAATTTCGAAATCTGAAAGTTATCTTTCTGCAAATCCTTCAGCGGAGCGATGATAAGCGACAACGGAGTACGCAGTTCCTGCACAAACAGCATAAGCAAGCGGTTCCTCATCGCTTCTATCTCTTTCTTCTGCTCCCGCTTCAACTTTTCCATGTTTAGGTTTTCCTTCAATATCATCTCCCGATCGCGATGCATCTGTTTACGCTGATCCCTCTTTCTGAAATAGCCATAGAAGAAATAAGATAATCCGAGCAGTAACAAACCATATATGATATAAGCCCATATCGTCTGATACCACTTGCCCTTCACTACGAGAGGAATCTCGATCAACTCTCCCTCTTTTCCATCCGGGAAAACAAGTTTTGCTTGCAAAGTATATTTTCCGGCAGACAATCCATTGAACCACAAACCTTCCGCAAGTGGTATCATCTTCCAGTCTTTATCCACTGGAAGCAGACGATAGGCAATTTTGCGCTGTGCCAGTCCGTAGCGCAAGTCGGAGAAGTACAAATGAAAATCATTATTATCGGAAGCGAACGCCAGCTTCTCCTGCCTTTCCGGAGAAACAGACAGAATTATCTGCCCGTTCCGTTTCTCTCCGGCCAGCACTGTTTCTCCGCCGACTTCCACGTCCGTCAGCATCAGATGCTTCTTGCCGCTGTCTCCTTTCGTAGCAGACGGATCAAAGAAAATCAGTCCCCACGAATTCGCCCATAGCAAGCGCCCATCATTCAAACGGCATACCGCACTACAGTTTCCCGCTGACAGATAATTATAGAAAGCTTCCTGTCCGTTTCTGATTGTCATCACGCCGACATTGTTTCCTGCCCAGGTATTTCCGATATGATCATCGACCATACAACTGACGTGTCCGTTTGTCAATCCGTTCCGCAGGGTATAAACCGATTCTATTTTTTCTTTTTCTCTTCCGTCGATGCGGACAACGACATTCAGATAAGCCGCATAAATCTGATTATAATTATTCACATAGATGGTACGGACACCGGCTTCCTCCAGCCCGTTCTCCTTTTCGTAGTTTCCTTCCACCCGTATCTGGTTACCGGTCGTTTCAATCCTCTTCAGTCCTTTGTCTGTACCGATCCACACATTACCTTCCTTATCTTCGGCTACTGCAAATACACTCTTGATTTCACCGGGCAGTCTTATACTCTTACATCCGTGAGTTTTCGGGTCAACCTGTATCAATCCATTCGAAGTACCTACCCACAAACGGTTCCAGGAGTCCAGGCAGAAACAATGAATAATTGTTTCCATTTTCCCGCCTTCGCTGTTTTTCAATTGAAAAGTTTCTATGCCTTCCGTAAGCGGATTGACAACGACTACTTCTCCGAAATTATTGCCCAGCCAGATATTTCCGTTCCTACCTTTATATATATGGTAATGCCCGGAGAAACCGGGCCCTTTTTTCCAAGGCTCAAAATGTGTATCCATCGAAAGCATCGGAGTAGTACTTCTCATAATGCCCCCGTCAGTCACCGTCAGCCAGACATATCCTTTCAAATCTTCAACTATACCGTCTACTCTGGACTTAAAAATCTGCCGCACCCGGCTATACATACTATCGCTGATATCAAATTTCACCACTCCGCCACCAAAGGTACCCACCCAGAGAATCTGCTGTTTATTATCCCATAGCAGACTGGTCATCTTATTTTCAATTCTCGAATGGAATGCTTTCTCATTCTGCGTCAATAGTGTCAAAGTAAACGGACTCTCACACAAATACTGGTTCTCAAAATGCAATTTGTATAATCCGTCCCAAGTAGTCAGATAAAATGTCTGCTTATCTTTCATCACCATATCCGTGACATATGAATTGGAGAAATCCGACTGATCACCTCCTTCGAGAGAGATCACCCGTTCCTTATGCGTTTTAAGGTCATAACATACAATGTCATTCCATAATCTGCAAATCCACAAATATCCCTGCCGCAAAAAGAGTCTGTTCACTACATTATATTCTCTGATCAGAGCACTCTTTTTCGTTACAAAATCATAATGCATCACCTTTTCACGATCAACAGAAAAATACAGATTTGTTTTTCCGTCCGTACAAAGATTGGCAACTTTCCCTTTTATCAAAGGTTCGGGATTCAATGTACAGAGTACAAAATCATCTTTTCCTTCTTTCTTACGGATGGGATGTGATTCAAACAATCCTTGCGAAGTAGCCAGATACAAGTTTCCGTCATACCAACAAAAATCATGAATCTCTTTAAGTTTCAATGGCCGGTCAAAACGTACAGGCAAATATTTTTCAATCTCTTTGTCAAAACAAGTCATTCCTCCCTGATAAAGTAAAGCATAATATAAACCGTCGGGAGCTTCCTTCAGCGTTTTTACAGCCTGATGCAGAGGAACAGAGAGAGAGTCGATGCTCATAATAAGGGGATAATCACGGAATCTGAAGCCGTCATAACGGGAGATTCCCTTATCGGTGGAGAACCACATAAAGCCTTCGCTTCCGTAACAAACATGATAAATTGTATTATTTCCGACTCCGTTTTTAATGACTAGCGGTTCCAGGTCCCAGTGGATATCTATAGAGTATGTCGGGAGAAAACCCGTCAGCAGTAGCAACAGAAAGAAGAACTTCCTCATATCTTAATTGTATTTTGTTTATGTGTATTGGCAGATAAAGATAGATAATTTAATCATTAGCAAACCGTATAACAACTGTTTTTTAGCAATAATTCACAATAAAATAAAAGCCCGCCGATCCGTAAAAGAATCGGCGGGGCTCCTCATTGTTTGTTTCTTAATTGTCTGAATGACTAAAGCGATACTATTGTTTGCTGTTTGGTTCCTCTTTTAGTTTGATGGAATCTCCTTGCACGGCGCAAGGAGTCCTCTTATATAGTTGTATATATTGTAACGTAATACCTAAAATCAATCAATTAGTGTAGTATTTTAATTGGCTGCTTTGGAAAGAGTAAAGCTATAAGTTCCCTGATTGTTTTTAAAGTTGTAATTGCCTTTAAAGTTTACCGGAACCTTTACGAGACAATTGTTCTGGTCGCTCACACGGAAATAAAGATAAGAAGTTGAACTGAATACGCTGCTGCCTTCGGCAGTGGTAGATAAAGAAGCTCCGTAACCTTGCCAGTTGAACAGATCAGTTGAAGAAGAATATGTAGTACCTATATAGTATACGGCATCTTTATCTATATTAAAGTTGAGTGAAACACACAATGCGAATTGTTCTACGAAAGCACCGCTTCTGGTACGGGCCTGATATTCGGCGGTCATCTTTACTTCTTTTCTGTCACTACCTGTACCGTAGTATCCTTCGGAAGTTTCAGATTCACAGTTACGAACCGTATTTCCGTTCTGACGAAGTGCTTCAAGTACACTTGCCATTTCTTCTGCAGTCACAGAAGGTACATCGCCTACTTTTGAATCAGTAGTTGCAGTTTGTATACCATATAAAGATATCATGGATTCAAAGCTTGAAGAGTTGTCTTCAAAACTATCACTTTCAGCATTAGAACATGCTACAAAAGTTAATGCCAATACACATGCGAAAAAGAATTTAATTGATTTCATATTAGTTCCTCCTAATTATTACTTGTTTGTTTAACTTGCTTGCGAATTGTTGTTTGCCAGTTCGCGGTCATTTTACACTTCTTATTGTTTATTTGCTCATGTTCCTTAGGAGGGAATCTTTAAACTTAAGTTGTCTTATTTGTCTTTCCTTATTTGTTTGTACATTGCAAACATAGGTGTTTTATTCAATAGAAAAAACTTTTTTAGAAGGAAAAATGAATGAATTACCACTCTTTAACGAAGGAAATACAGCTTATTCAAGCGTTTGAATAAGATATGCAAGTATTAAAACACCACTCATCTGCAAATCATTCAAAACAGGCGATAAAAATACCATCTATCACCCATGAATTATACACCACCTATAAAAGAATGATTTACCACTTCACTTATTAATTTCCATTGCAAGCGAAGAAAAGAAAGATGAATCCACCAATTAACGTCTATTCAGATAACAGCTACTTTTGTAGCATCAACAAACAAAACCCATCATGCGATGAAAAAGAAAAGAATCTTATTTTTGTTCGTTACCTTGTTTGCTTCTACCTTATTATATAGCCAGGTAGTCGGAGTGAAAACGAATCTTGTAATGGACGCGATGAAAATGATCAATCTCGGAGCCGAAGTCGGTCTGAGTAAGAAGTTAACTCTGGACTTGTATGCCAACTATAATCCGTGGAAATACAAAGATCAGAAGATGATGAAGATGCTCGCCATCCAGCCGGAACTCCGCTACTGGTTCTGCGACAAGTTCAACGGACATTTCGTGGGATTCCATGTACATGGAGGCGTTTATCAGGCTGCCGCCATCAATATACCCTGGGGCATCTGGCCGGAACTGGAAGACCACCGCTTCAAAGGACACTTCTATGGTGCAGGCATTTCCTACGGTTACCAGTGGATTCTCGCCAAGCATTGGAATCTGGAAGGAAATATCGGTGTAGGTTATGCGCGTGTCAAGTACGAGCAGTTCGAATGCAAGACATGCGGTGAGAAAGTAAGCGAAGGACATAAAAACTATGTAGGTCCTACAAAAGCTGCTATCAGTTTAATCTATTTATTCTAAAACAAAACAAATATGAAAAAGATATTATGCATACTCTTCTGCCTGCTGCCTGTATTGGGCGGGAAAGCGCAGACACTCTACAGAGATCAGGTGCGTATAGAAAAAGAATCTATCACGCGTAATGAAGATAATAATGTGCTAAGCATCGATATGGATATCGTGATGCAGGAAAATCTGAAACTCTCCTCCAATCATGTAGCTACACTCACTCCATTTCTCGAATCAAACGGACGTACCAAGATATTGCCGTCTATCGTAGTTTACGGACGCAAACGTGAAATAGTAAATCGCCGCAATAATATAACTCCGACTCCGGAGAGCATTTACAGCACCATCCGTCGTAAACATAACAAAGAGCAGATTGTAAACTACCGGCAACAATTTCAGTTCGAAGCATGGATGCGCGATGCGGAAATGAAACTAAATATTGATGTATGCGGCTGCTGCGACCTGCAAGAGGAGACCGGTGGTGAATTAATCACCCGTCTGAACATTTCACCCCTGCAAATACAGCCGTCCATTTCTTATATCACCCCACAGGCAGAAGCCGTGAAGCACCGTGCCATCGAAGGAAGTGCCTTCCTTGATTTCCCGGTCAACAAGACTATCATTTATCCGGAGTATCGCCGTAACACAGCAGAGCTGGCCAAAATACGTGCTACCATTGACAGTGTACGCAATGATGACAAGACTACACTTAGCAGTATAAGAATTCACGGTTATGCGTCACCGGAAGGCAGTTATGCCAACAATACCCGACTGGCGAAAGGTCGTACACAGGCATTGGTAGATTATGTGACCAGTTATTACAAGTTCGATACGAAACTGATTACTTCCGAATATACTTCCGAAGACTGGGACGGATTCCGCAAGTTTATCGTGGCATCTTCATTGGAGAAGAAAGACGATATCTTGAAACTGATGGATGATTCCACGTTGGATATAGACAAGAAAGAACGTCAAATCGCCCAATTGGCAGGTCCGCAAACCTATAAATACATATTGGAAGAATGTTATCCGGCTTTGCGCCATTCAGATTACACGGTCAACTATACCGTGCGCGGATTCAATCTTGAAGAGACCAAAGAGATTATCAAGACACGTCCGCAACTGTTGAGCCTGCAGGAAATTTACCGGATCGCAGAAAGTTGCCAGCCAGGAAGCGAAGAGTTCAACCATTCATTCCAAGTAGCAGCCACCATGTTCCCGGACGATCCTATTGCCAACCTGAACGCAGGGGCCATGGAGATTCAAAAAGGCGGCGACCTGACAGCAGCCAAGAAGCATCTTGCCAAAGCTGATCAGAAAGCAGCAGAAACACAGAATAACCTGGGAGTCATCGCTCTGCTGGAAGGCAACTATGATGCAGCGGAGAAGTATTTCAATGCAGCCAAAGCAGCCGGTCTTGCTACTCAGGCTGACGCAAACTTGAAAGAATTAAAAAGAAAGAAGAATTATCCCACAAAATAATAAGACACAGACAAGTTTTGTTTTTACCCCAATAATTTTATTATTAATAATTTAAAACCCAAAAACAAACAGGAACGCACCACCTGAGAAGGCAGTGCGTTTTTTATATCATTAAATTCCCATTCAACGAACTAAAAAACAGATTTTATCAGTACTTTTATCTGATAAATCAATAATTTTGCAGATAGAATACCAATATCAAAGTAGAATAAGATGGAACAACTCGAAGTAATACAAAGTAAGATTTACGACATACGTGGGCAAAAGGTGATGCTAGACCGTGATTTAGCAGAAATGTATGGAGTCGAAACACGGGCTTTAAATCAAGCGGTGAAACGCAATACAGACCGTTTCCCGGTGGATTTCATGTTTCAGTTGACAGATGAAGAAACGGAAATTTGGAAATCACAAATTGTGATGTCCAATTCTATAAAGATGGGCGTTCGCCGGAATCCTTATGTGTTTACAGAATTAGGCGTAGCAATGCTTAGTAGTGTGCTCAACTCAAAGACGGCAATACAAATAAATATGGGCATAATGCGTGCTTTCGTTGCGGCTCGTCAGTTACTGTTAAACCCGCCGACCGACCCAGTACGTGAGCTTCAAAGCGAAGTCAAGGAACTAAAGGAGTACATCGAGGAAGTATTTGCAGACTATAACGACATCAACGATGACACCCGGATGCAGTTAGAACTTATTAATCAGACCTTAGCTGAGTTACAGGCACAAAAGGCTTTGGCAGACAAGCCGCGTAATCCTATCGGCTTCATTACTCCTAAGAAGAGATAATAAACAGGCTGTCCGATTGGCTGTCTCATTGGCATAAATCAATAATAAAAAAATACTTGTTTTTGTCTATTCGTTATCTCTTGTTTTCATTGGTTGAAATACTGTTCCGCTGATTACTCGCAAAGGATAGGGAATGGATTATCGCTGAACTTACAAGAAGTCTATTACAAAGAAAACGCACCACCAAAAAAGGCAGTGCATTTTTTATATTCAGATGATTCAGCCTCTTCAGCCACACTCCACAACCGCCTGCCAACGGGCAAAAGCGGCTGAAAGCACCCCTCGAAAAAGACACCTTCCGGCCTTCAGCCCCTTCAGCCGAAAAATCACCGGAGCGTCGGCTGATCTCTGGATGTCCCGTAAAATCCGGGGACAGGCACATAGATCGGCTGATTGCGCAGACCAATATTCTGCAACTTACCTTCCCGGCAAATTCTCCGGATATGAATCATAGCCGTAGAACGCAACATGCCGCACAATGCCTGAAAGTCGCTGCGCTGCATCATCTGATGTGTACTGAAATATCCCTTCAGCAACATGTCAATTTCCACTTCCGACAGTTTGGCTGAATGAAAATTCTTCTTCAGCTGCTTTACCTTAATTAATCCGATTGAGTTTTTCAATTTCTGATCCGAGCGAAAGCGGATCGCTTTCAACTTTATTTTCATATTCCGGCGTGGGGTATCGGCAGCGATCTCTTCCGTAGCAGTCAGCGTGGGATAAAAATACCCGATGCCGTCCAGATGGATCTGCCGTCCTTCGCCCAATTCCTCTCCCATTACTTGCGAAAGCGCATCCAGCACTGCCCTCACATCTACCTCATTCAGCGTGCAGCGGGATTGAATCTTACTCCTGATTTCGTCCGTATCGACCTGACCATTGTAAGCAATACGAGGATGGAATCTTTTTTTCTTCGGTTGGTCCGGTGATACCGGATTCTCATACCAGTCAAATAATATAGCCATAGCTTTTCTTTTATATAAGTACTTCTGATCTGTTATTCCTATAGAAACTTCCGATGAAAGAAGCCTCATCTTCAACGGCTAACGAACTATGACTGCCCGGCTAATGGAGATTAGCCGATTGACTAATGAAGGATAGCTGTTCAGCTAATCTTCATTAGCCTCTGATGTTTGCGGCTCCAAAGTTATAACATAAAGGCAGGAAAACCTAATGTTTCCTACGCTATTTCATAAACAGAAGTACTTGGAAGATTCTTGCGGAAACACTTGCAAACCCCTATCCTCAGATGGTAACTTTGATGCACGAAACTTATAAAAAACAACAGATATGATGGAAAAAGTAACCCAAATGATTGCCATGCTGATAAAGGCGTGGAAAACAGAGAACGTATTTATGCCAAACGCCGCAGCCATTACCGGCAGCACTGAAGTCAAATCTCCGGAAGCCCCTCCCCTGCCGGCAACACCGGCCCCCCCCGTCCCCGCTATGCCCGAAGCGAAGCAGCAGCCCTCCAATGGTTCCGCCTGCCTGACGGAGCGGGTAAACTCCTTTTTGCGGGCCAACTATGACTTCCGCTACAACCGACTGACGGAAGAAACCGAATTTCGCCCATTAAGCGGAACCAACAAAGAATTCCGTCCCATCGGGAAACGTGAACTGAACACGCTCTGCATGGAAGCTCATGCGGAAGGTATCTCCTGCTGGGATAAAGATGTGAGCCGCTACATCTATTCCACTCAGATCGGAGAGTACCATCCCTTCCGGCTTTACATGGACGAACTGCCTCCCTGGGACGGCATCGACCGATTGACTCCGCTTGCCCGGCGTGTATCTGCCCTGCCCTTATGGATAAAGGGATTCCACACATGGATGCTGGGACTTGCCGCCCAATGGACAGGAAAAACGGGCGTCCATGCCAACAGCGTAGCCCCCATCCTGATAAGTGCTGAACAGGGACGGATGAAATCAACTTTCTGTAAGTCTCTGATGCCCAAAGTGCTGCAACGTTACTATATGGACAATCTGAAACTGACATCAGAAGGACAGGCAGAACGGCTTCTATCAGAAATGGGACTCATCAATCTGGATGAATTCGACAAATATGCGGAAAAGAAGATGCCGCTTCTGAAAAATCTGATGCAGATGTCGAGCCTCCACGTCTGCAAAGCTTACCAACGTAATTTTCGGGACTTGCCACGTATCGCTTCTTTTATCGGAACTTCGAACCGTTTCGATCTGATGAGTGATCCGACAGGCAGCCGTCGTTTCTTCTGTGTGGAAGTAGAAAAGCCGATAGATTGTGAGGGAATCGAGCACGAACAGATTTTTGCCCAACTGAAGGCGGAGCTTGCCGACGGGCATCCGTATTGGTTCAGCAAAGAAACGGAGCGGGAAATTCAACAGAACAATGCTCCCTTTTATCGCACCAGCTCAGCCGAAGATGTATTTTTCAGTTGTTTCCGCATGGATGCCTCGGCAGAAGAGAAATATTTGCAACTTTCCGCAGCCGACATTTATAAAGAACTGAAGAAACGGAATGCCGCCGCTCTACGAGGTTTCAATCCGAACCACCTGGCACAAGTCTTAATAAAACTAGGAGTAGAACGGAAGCACACGGAATACGGAAATGTATATTTGGTGGTACGCCGATAAGTCAATTTTAACATTCCGGCTGAAAGCACTGAAAGCAATATTTTTTATTTCCCGGTAGTGCTTTCAGCCGAAATGCCGAAAAACAGAGGGATACGGCAAGGCTGAACAAGCTGAATCCCAACAGGTGGCATCCTTCAGACTTCCTCACAGCGCACCATGTCCCAGCCGCGAAACTGGATCAGCAACCGGTGAAAAGTCGTCCTCGACACCAATTGTCGGGCCACTTTATCTTCGCTGTATTGAAGAAGTTGGCGATGCCCTTCGTCGGCTTGCATTGCAAGTTCCGCATCGGTAGCGGTGCGGGCAGCGTATTTGAGTTCGATGATGTAGCTGTGCTCAATGTCCGGATAGCGCTGCTTGTCGGGCAACAGGAAGAAATCGCAGTAACCATAGTTCATTTCCAGTTCCGGTTCTACCAGATAATAGGAAGCAAGAGCAAGATAGGCTTTGAGGAAGCCTTGCAGATTTCGCTCTCCTTCCATGCCGTCACGAACGGAGGAGTTTTCGCGATAAGCACAGGCGATGGATTCGAAAAATGGCTTCCAAACGCCATCGTAAGCGAGATCGTCTATCTGATCTTTCAAACGAGAAAGATCTAACGGATGAGCCTGCTGATAATATTCGCGCAGAAAGCCGAAATATTGCTCACGCACACAATGATTGGGAATGCACATTCGCAGGCGATCTCCGCGTGTGCCACACATGGCGAGCAATCCGTAATAATAGAGCAGGCTACGAAAATTGTCGACATCCGCTACCCGTTCTGCCGGAAACGAAGTATGGAGGTTCACCAAAATCTCTCCTTTCGCCGCTATCTCCTCAATGGTACTCATGCGGCTTCCTTCGTGAGCGCTGTCATGGTCGATACGGACAAGCATCTTTAACTTACTGTAATCGGTACGGATGTTTTTGTCAACCATTTCTTCGGGAGAACGATGAAAATCAAACTGGCTACGTAAATAATATAAAGTCATATCACAATTAAAAACTCTATCATCTCCCAAGCTCATTCGTGCAAAACAATAATTATCATACCAAGGCTTCATTTCCGCTATCATCGCCTCAATATCACCGGGCAATGCATCGTTTTCCTGATAATACCGAAACATTTCGCGTACTTCCGTTTCACTGAATCCCATCATAGCATTAAAGCGGGAATCAGTCGATATATTCCAGTCTATATTGTATCCGCTGGACAGGTCATCCAGCGTGACCGGACTAACCCCCATCAGGAATATACGGTGAACATACCTTTATATTGCTTGAAATATTCACGATAAAAGCCACTGGCATGTGTCAGATCGTGAAACATCTTCTGACCGTGTTCGCTCAATATGACATTCGTGAAGTTATCGTATTCATCTATAATAAGGTATAAGGGATACCCCTTGGCTTTTGCCTTCAGTTCGATATAAGACAACTTTGCCTTGGCGCTGCTTATACTTTCGACAGTCGACTTGAAATCCGGATCGTAGAAAGAAGCGTAATCATCTGCGAACTGATTGATGACAAGACTGGAATATTCATTGAAACTAGCCATCATGCCATCTCCCGGAACAGAACAACCGGCTTTCGAGAAATCGAAATAAAGTACCTGATAGTGGTTTCTCTGATCAGTGGGATGAGCGCCAATCCACAAATCACCGAAATACCTGTCGAAGTTGTCCCGCTGCAACTGGTCATAATAAGTACGCATCATGCTCAGGAACAGGCTTTTCCCAAAGCGACGGGGACGGGTAAGGGAAAGATAACTCGGCATTCTTTCGATAAGAGGCAGGTATATGGTCTTATCCACAAAATAAAAATTGTCGTTCCTCAACCGGTTGAAATCCGATATTCCGTAAGGTATTCCTTTCAATCGATTCATATTGGCTGACCTTTTTATAATTAACATGAACAAAGTTAGTTTATTCCATGAGATTAAACAACGATTTGCAAAGATAATGTTTTCTATCTGCTATGGCTCCCCCTGTTCAGCACCCATTCTTGATACTCATTCTTGCTATCGATTACCATTACTCTCATGTAGTGGATTCACCTGCCACTAAAAGCCCAATCTGAGATGATGGCAGAATCATTCAAAGTCGAAGACAGAAGGGCTAATTTGCTCAATCAGCACAAATAGTTGCATATTCTAGCCAAGAACAAAGAAATAAAATAAAAAAAGATCGGATTTTATAACGGTGGTAAAAGCAAAATAAGGGTGGCAAAACATTCATCCGAGCTGAAAATCGTTCAAAAAGCGACTGATTCACCCATCAAAAAAAGACCATTTCAAAGATTGACAAAAACACCTTAAAATTTGAAAAAAACACCGATTAGCAATCTCGCATTTCCCCCATATCTTTGCAATGTCGATAAGGGACAAAGGTTCCTTAGCCAAAGACAAGAGAATTAAAACAAACAAGTATAGTAACAAACAAATAAAAGTAACATTGCCTATAAAGAACAAACAAAAAGAATGCCCCCCTCGGAAGTATCTCTTATTCCTTATCATATAATAGGGACTTCCAACCAAAAGAACTGATGTTTAACAAAACAAACGACCCTCATCTCTCGGATGACTCTCACCCCAAAAAATCAAAAAACAAAAAACAGCATTGCTATACATATTATATAGTATATGCGACCATAAAAAAGAATTATTGCATCACACATTAAAATCAAAACGAAAATGAAAGTAAAAAATTTATTATTAGCAGGTTTGGCAGTAGCAGCCATGACAGCTTGTAGCAACAATGACATTGACGAGATCGTTGATAACGGTACTCAACCAACAACAGGTGAAAAAGCGAGCATGAAAATCAATTTCACATTCGCTGATTCAGGAACAGGAACCAGAACTGTTACAGCAGGTGGTACAGACGCAGGCGAAGAATTTGAATGGAAAGCAGCAGATATTACTGTAGTACTTAACTATGATCGCGGAGACAAGCGTATCGTAACAAAAAATTTGAAACTGGAAAAAGAGCCTGCTGACAATGGCAAAGTTGCACAATATTCAACTGAACAATTTGAAGTAGATGGTAGTGCTGGTGGTACTGATATTTACGCATTCGTTAATCCTAGTGATGCATTGATAGCCAGCCTTAGCACTGCAGACTTGGCTACGTTGGCAGTAAATAAAATAGCATCATTGCCTGCAACTTTAGATTACCTGACTGGAACTGGTTTAGCTGCTGAATCAAACAGTTTCCTCATGACCGGTACAGCAATGAATCAAAAATTGACTTATGGAGAAGTTGTTACTGTTCCTATTACTGTTAGCAGAGTTGTTGCCAAATTAGATGAAATGACAGAAGCAACAAAAGCATATCCTATCTCTGAAACTTCTGAACTGACTAACAAGGATGCTATCACTATCAAGATTACTGAGCATTCTTATTCAAATTTATCTGATGATTCTTACGCACTGAAAGCAAGTACTTCTATCACTAGCAGCTATCTACAACCATATATTGCACAAAATAATACAGCATCATACGACAGTTACAAGTGGATTGCAGCTGGCAATACATACTGCTATGAAAACTTCGGTAATGAAACTCCGACTCGCGTTCATTATGTAGGAGAAGTATTATTCGACGGTGAAGCTATTACAACAGACTTCTATGTTTGGGCTAGATTTGAAGGTGCTGCTAAAGTAGTTACAGCATACAAAAATTGGGAAACATTGACAGCTGCTGTTTCAATTCCAGAAGAATTTAAAACAAATGATCAAGTTTTGAAAGAAGCTTATGGAGTGAAAAGATATAAATCAGGTCGTTGCTACTATGAAGCAGAAATCCTGCATGCAACTGAAGGAGCATCTATCATCCGCAACAACTGGTACAAATTGTCTGTTAGAACCATTAGTGATTTAGGAACGCCAGATCCAGTTAAAGAACCGGAAGATAAAAAGACATATCTGATTATCAATGCTAACGTAGAGCCTTGGACAGTAAACATTAACGATTTCGATCTCTAATCTAATTATACATATTTGGGGAGGGATTCTTTCCTCCCCAAATATTTTTCCTTCTACATCAAAAGTAGAGCATCATATTCAAACAAAACATACGCTTCTCCACAAAAGCATAAAAAGAAAAGATAATGAAACGAACACTAACTACCATACAGAAAAAAGCAAGCAAAGTATTGTTACTTGCAATATTGGCTGGTGCAATTACATCCTGCGATTCAGTGTTGAATTACAATGAAGATTGCGACATCGAATATTGTGTAAAATTCAAGTATGACTATAATATGGAAGAAGTAGACGTTTTTGCAGAACAAGTAAGAACGGTTTCTCTTTACGCTTTTGATGAAAATAACAATCTTGTTTATCTGAAAACAGATGAAGGTGAACAATTGGGTGACGGAAATTATGTTATGAATGTAGACATAGATCCCTCCCAGTATCGTTTGATTGTATGGGCCGGGTTAAATGATGAATCATTTGCATATCCATTGTTATACCCTAACCAATCAAATATTGAAGAATTAAATGTAAAAACATTACGCAAACAAGCCACTCGAAGCCACACTGAAGAGGAAAAGGGACAATATATTGTAGAAAGCAGTCTCCATTCACTTTGGCACAGCGAAGTTAAAAAAGGAGTTACCACTCGTAACGGAAAACAGCAGATCACCAATGTGTCATTAGTAAAAAACACCAATACTATACACATCGTAGTTGCACAAGTCAATCAGTCCGGGGGACCGATAACAAAAGCATTGACAGAAAAAACATTTGAATGTGCAATTTATGATGACAATGGCTACATGAATTATGACAACTCACTACTCGAAGATAATCTATTGACGTACAAGCCCTACAATATACAATCAGAGATGGTTACCACTCATGCTTTTAGCACAACTGGTGAACCTGCAAAAGAATACAATGGGGTTAGCAGTGATTTGAGTATAGCAAGACTTGTAGAAGGTCAGAAACCAGAGTTAACAATAAGAAACTCAACAACACAAGAAGTTTTATTCCACAGTTCAGACCTCATAGAGTACTTCAAAGAAGTAGATGCCGAAAAATATAAAAATCGGAACTATACACTTCAAGAATATCTAGACCGAGAAGACGAATATACAATAAAGATATTTGTAGACGAAAAGCTTGCACTGATTAAAACTGTAATCGATGTAAATGACTGGATTATCCAAATCAATGATATTGAACTTTAAAAGACAAACAGTATGAAAAAGTACTTCTACATATTCATATTATTCTTTATACAAGCAACAGTTCTCTCTTGTACGGATGAAGAAATCTATGAATCACCTACTGATGGTAAAAGCAGTATAAAGATAACACTTAATGTTCCGGTAGACAATGGAAAGACCCGTGGATTAATCTATGGACCAGACGAGGTTCCAGTAGATGGTGAAAGCGAAATAAAAGACATATACGTCTTGGCTTTTGACAAAGAAAGTAAGTCGTATTTAGGAAAATTCCAATCATATATAACTAATAATACATTAGTTGCAAACGTCAATTTAACAGAAGATGAGTTTAAAGAATTAACCATCGTAGTCTTAACTAATTTGGAAAAGTTGACGAATGGTTACGAAATTATTGGTCAAATCAATGCTTTTGAAAAAGGAGCCCAATCAAAGGAAGAAATACTGAAGTCTCTCAAATATACATTCAACGAGATATGGGACCTTAACGGTCGTCCTCTTCCGATGTGGGGAGAAACAGACATTACTCCGGTAAGAAACAGCATTGCAACTGGAGAAGTCAATTTGTATCGTGCCATATCTAAAATTAATGTAGTCGTTAATTATGGAAAAGGTAGAAAAAAGGATGGAGTAGAAGTATTCAAGTTGAAAAGCGTCCGTGTATATTATGCCCGTACTAGTGGATTAGTAGGTTCATTGTACGCACCACAGCATAATGAGGAAGGCTCAAATACTATTACCAACCCTTCTATCCCTGAAGACGTAAGCTATTTCCCTAGATATAACGAAAATGCGGAAAATAACTTATTGTTCACAGAAAGCCAAGAAGGTGGTAGCTATGCTATTGAAAATAAAATATATGTTCCCGAATCTGATCAGAAAAATACAGAGGAACCAATGTGCCTTGTTGTAGGCGGTTACTATATGGGAAGTGATAAAGAAACTTATTACCGTGTAGACTTCAAACAAGGGAACAAAGGAAGTGAGTACTATAATGCAATCCGTAACCATATATATACATTCAACATCAACAATGTGACTCGTCCTGGTACAGATGAACCAGACCCAGCTTTAGATCATGTGGTGGTTGGCATGGATGTAACAATCAAAGATTGGACAACAGAATGGATGAGAGGTATTGGTGGACAATATACTTTGGATGTAAGTACAGGTGGATTTGTATTAACAGCAGGAGCTTCATCAAGCCCGCTCATTATTAATACAACACATAATGAAGGTTGGGAAGCCGAAAGTCTATCAAGCTGGATTACTTATACGAAAACAGAAGAAGGAATCCTTATTAAGGTTACTGAGAATAGCGGTGGTGAACGTCGCGGTTCAATAATAGTAAAAAGTGGTAATTTAGAAAAAGTTATCACCATCCGCCAAAGAGGAAAAGGTACTGCTAACAGCTATATTGTAAGTGACGATGGACACCAGATGGAACAACAATTAATCGTTACTGTAAAAGGTAATGGTGAGGTTGGCCTTGTAGCCGATGGCGTTGCATTAGAAGAAAAAGATCCCTATATCGCAGCAGAGAACATCGGTGATGTTAAGATCATTTGGGAGACAGCTGATGGATTGGTTACAATCGCAGAAGAAAATGGTAAAGCTAAGCTAGATATGGAAAGCGGCACTATTAAATATAAAGTTAATTTAGCCTGTAAAAATTCTGATATTGAAGCTAGCAACACTCTGAATAGTCAAAACTACAAAGGTGGGAATGCGTTGATCGGAGCTTTCGGTAAGAATCAGGATGGTAGCGTGAACTATAATGACTTATTATGGTCATGGCATATCTGGGTATGTCCAGATATTGATACAGACAAAGATGGTTATATTGGAGAGACAGAATTAGCAGCCATAGATCAGAAATGGGCTACTGGCTATACATTTATGGATCGCAATATGGGAGCATTGAGTAACAAGCCAGGAGTACCATCATTAGGACTGCTTTACCAATGGGGACGTAAAGATCCATTCATTGGAGCAGCGAGAGTTAGTACTGAGCAAGTTAACAATCAGATGTACACTCATCTTCCTCTTGAAAGCTATGGCTATAATTGGCATAATTCATCAGGAAACATGACTATTGAGGAAACGACCAAAGCACCCACCACCCTAATTAAGGGAATTATTACAGGTATCGACTATGCATCTCTTTGGGGAACTGCTACGGGACTAAAAGGTGAAACGAATGCCGGTAATAAGACAATATACGATCCATGTCCTTACGGATACCGTGTACCTAATGTAGCTGCTATTATATTCAAAGGGAAACCATATTCAGGTGCAAGTAGTTCAACTAGTGAAGACGCCAATTGGTATTCCAATAATGAATTTTGGCCGCTGCAAACAAATGGATCAGAAGGTGGCTGGACTAAGTATAAGCAAGTAACAGATCAAAGTTCTTATGGTTTTTGGTTAAGATATGATAAACATGATAGTGAACCTAATATTACTCAATATAGTGATACTAATAAAAAGAATAACCAGCAAAGCACTGAAGATAACAGAATAACATGGTTGCCTTTAAGTGGTGTTTATGATGGAGATGTAAATCAACTAGCATTAGTCGATAATCAGAATTCACTACTAACTAATAGCATTATGTGGACCAATTCTTCTGTTACCGTAAACGGTAACGACCGTCCGGCTGGATTATTCTTACATGGTGTACAAGCATCTTCATCAATTGATGGAAATCACTTCCACAAACTAAAAGAAAGCGGAAATAATAGTAACCTTTACGCAAAACCTCAACATGCCGGTGCTCTACGCTGCGTAAGAGACGTCAAGGTTGATATGGGAGAGGAAAATGCTATTAAAATGCCAGATGATGTTTATTTAGAAGCAACGGCTGGTAGTACTCAAACAAAAGAGCTAACCTCCCTTCTGGATAGTTGGGAAGTTGTAGACCCAGGAGCTACTTGGTTTGTAATGACACCAGACGCTGGTTCTACGGGCAGTAAACAAAAGCTGACATTTAAGGCCACACAATCCAATACTGGAGGCGCGCGAACAGCTTATATTAAGATTAAATTTAATGATACAGAAGGAACTATTAAATCTATAAAAGTAACCCAAGCTGGTCTAAATCTTAATGATCATACTGTTACCTCTCCTATTAATCTTACAAGTGCAAGTAACAATGATGCAAAAGGAAATATTGTCGCTATCAATGATTCTTGGGAAATCATTAGTGGCAAAGTAAGTTGGTTAGAAATATCACCAATGAGAAGCGAATCTCTAAATAATGGTGGAACGTCGAACGTTACTTATAGAACGACTGAGACAAATACATCAAATAATGCGCGTTCTACAACATTGACTGTACGTTTTGGCAACGGAGAGACCAAAGCCATAACAGTAACTCAAGCTGGAAAATATGAACTTGATGTTTCACCAAAAGAGATGGAGTTTGAACGCAAAAATGCCGCTACTCAATATTTCGCTATTACATCCAATACAACATGGACAATTACTAAAAACGTGAATTGGATTACATTAGGAAATAATTCGGGAAATGGAAACCTAAAGATTTCAGTAAAGTGCAGTGATAACGATAATTGGTTTGCAGAATCTCGAACAGGAACAATTACAATAAAAACATCTGATGGCAGCATAGTCAAAACAATTACAGTCTACCAAGAAGGTTACTACAGGTAAAACAAACTAAAACAATAAAGATATGAAACGTATTCATAACATACTATACAATCTGTTATTAATCGCAGGACTCAGTTCCTGCGTAACAGACAATGCGCTTGATGACTGTCCCAACCAAGGAGGTAACGAGACAGCAACTGCACAAGTTGTGCTTAGTTTGTCTATTCCTGACGGGCAACTGCCTCCTACACGTGTTGTCAGTGAATCAGAAGTAAACTCATTGTGGGTATTAGAGTTTGAAAACGATATTCTGAAAGAAAAAATAGACATTACAGCAAAATATAATAACGCTAATGGCAAGCGTCTTTATATTGCTATTGAAGAAACTGAGCATCCGGTTATTTTATCAATAGTAGCTAACCAAAACGTATCTAGTTTAGATATAGGTACAGAAAAAGAAGTTGCATTACAGAAACTTACATTTGATAATGCTCAGACTCTTAAGTATGTTCCTATGTATGGAGAAACAGTAGAATTTGAAAATATCAATAGAGACAACTCGTACGACACAAGTGTGGAACTAGTTCGTGCACTTACCAAAATAGAAATACAATATAGTTCTACACAAACAGAGGAAGAATTCACTTTCTTAGGTATTAAAGTATTGAATACAAATGCAAAGGGATATGTTAAATCTTTAGGAATCCCTACTCAAACATCTGTAAAAAGTGTAGCTGCTGATCCTGTCTCCATTAATAGTAAACTAAAAACAGCTTCTGTTTATATTGCCGAAACTAATAATAATGAAAGTAATAAGATTCAGATATTAGTTCATGGAAGATATAAGGGAACAGATTGCTGGTATCGCTTGGACATGATAAAAGAGAATGAAAAGGATGAAATTACAATTCTAAAACGCAACTATAAGTATGTTTTCGCCCTTCAAAATGTGAATTTCTTAGGACGCACTGAATCTGATGTTATGGAAGGAGATCCTGATAATAAAGCTTTTGATGCCCGCCTTATGACTCTCAATGCAGAAGAAGCAGACATTTTGGATATTACAACCGATGATGAATATTTTTTAGGAGTAAACTCATCCACACTTCAATCAACTGTAAACGATGGAGGTCTCTGTTTTGCAAAACTAAAGATTCTGACGAACAATGTCTTTCAAGGTTGGGCCATCGTAGATGCACCTGAAGGCGTAACATTCAACCCTGGAACAACCGGAGGATTGGCTAATTCTGACGAACAAAGAAAAGTGGAAACAGTGTGGATATATATAGATAAAACCAAAGTAACAAAAGACTTCGATTTTTATGTAACTACCGGTAAAATCAGAAAAGTAATTACTGTATCATTTTCTAAATGATGTATTAATAAATATAAAACCAGTACTATAATATTATGGAACCAAAAGACATCCTACAACTAGAATCATCAGATGAGCGACAAGCCTATCTGTTTGAAGAGAATGGACGGTGGTACGCTTATGAGCATTCAGCCCACCGGATCAACAAATTTGTAGAAGGCTTTGTAGACTTCAAACACAAGGTGCAAGATGTCTGCGGTCGAATCAAAGTGGAAATAGATCTCAGTGTATTGGAAAAGTGTTCCATCACACTGTGTGAAGATTCACTGCTTGTACTTGATTGTCCTGCAGCATAAAAGCTGTAGAAGAGTATAAGTTTCATAACTTTTATTTAATATAATTACACAATATATTGTTTGTTTTGTTTGTGTTCCTCAGTCCACTCAGAGGCAGCTTGTGAAAGTAGCGCTGAGTGGGTGGGGATTTTTTGTGCATAAGTTAAACAAGTTGGCTATCTATGTATTACATAAAATGTGTAACGCAAAATATGTAGTAGCCAAGAAGCCTAATCTTCCTTCCCCGTACACGGTTACAATATCTCCGAATCCTTCTGCGACCAAAAAAACAGAAAAATGATTTCTTCTTTGCAAAATGAGCGTAACCTGATCCTGATAACACCCCGCAAATAGAAATTATTTATTTTTTGACTAATAATCTTTGTTTATCTCCTATAAACCTGTATATTTGGAGTATGATAACTGATACTCTTATATTAATACAGAATTACTATGAGCCATACCATTTTCCTAATCATCGCCCTCGTCACTACAGGAATTTTTCTTATTCAATTCGTATTATCGATCTTCTTCGGAGATATGGATGCAGATGTAGATGTGGATGCTGACATCAGCAGTGTAGTATCTTTCAAAGGTCTCACCCACTTCGGGATCGGATTCGGATGGTATATGTACCTCGTAGGAAATGCCGATATAACAAGTTATGCAATCGGAATTTTGGTAGGTCTGTTCTTTGTCTTTGCCGTATGGTTTCTTTATAAGAAAGCCTATCAGCTGCAACAAGTGAACCGGTCTGAACAAACGGATCAGCTAGTAGGACGTGAATGTACGATCTACTTCAAGCAAACCGACAACAAATATACAGTACAGACAAGCCGGGACGGCGCCATGCGCGAAGTGGACGTGATTTCCGAAACCGGCAAAGCATATCAGACCGGAGACAGAACGATCATCAGCAGCTACAAAGACGGAACTTTATACATTAAATAACTATTCAAATACACAATTTTATGACACAAGAAATGCTAATCATGGCTGCTATCCTAGTGGCGGTCATCCTACTTACCTTTATCGGCATCCTGTCGCGCTATCGTAAATGTAAGAGTGACGAAGTCCTCGTAGTATACGGTAAAACAGGGGGAGAAAAGAAATCAGCCAAGTTATATCACGGTGGAGCTGCTTTCGTATGGCCGATTATACAGGGTTACGAATTCCTTTCCATGAAACCATTGCAGATTGACTGTAAACTGACAGGAGCACTATCTGCCCAAAATATCCGTGTGGACGTACCGACCACCATCACCGTAGCGATCAGCACAGACCCGGAAGTGATGCAAAACGCTGCCGAACGTATGCTGGGACTGACGATGGACGACAAACAAAACCTGATTACTGATGTAGTATACGGTCAAATGCGTCTGGTCATTGCGGACATGACAATTGAGGAACTGAACTCCGACCGGGACAAATTCTTATCGAAAGTAAAAGATAACATCGACACGGAACTCCGCAAGTTCGGTTTGTATCTGATGAACATCAACATCAGTGATATCCGCGACGCTGCCAACTACATTGTCAACCTAGGTAAGGAAGCCGAAAGCAAGGCGCTGAACGAAGCACAAGCCAACATCGAAGAACAGGAAAAGCTGGGTGCTATCAAAATTGCCAATCAGATAAAGGAACGCGAAACAAAGGTTGCAGAAACCCGCAAGGACCAGGATATCGCCATTGCCGAAACCAAAAAGCAACAGGAAATCTCTGTGGCAAATGCAGATAAGGAAAGAATCTCTCAGGTAGCCTTTGCCAACGCAGACAAAGAATCGCAAGTGGCAAAAGCGGAAGCAGAAAAGAACATCCGTATCGAACAGGCAAATACCGAAAAGGAAAGCCGCGTTGCCGAACTGAACTCCGACATGGAAATCAAACAGGCAGAAGCTGCAAAGAAGGCAGCTATCGGACGAAATGACGCGCAAAAGGAAGTGGCTTTATCAAATGCCGAATTAGCTGTCACACAGGCAAATGCCGACAAGCAGGCCGGTGAAGCCGCCGCAAAATCGGAAGCTGCCGTACAAACTGCCCGGGAAATAGCCCAGAAAGAGGTGGAAGAAGCAAAAGCGAAGAAAGTAGAATCTTCATTGAAAGCAGAAAAGATCGTTCCTGCAGAAATCGCCAGACAAGAGGCTATCTTACAAGCAAACGCCATCGCTGAAAAAATCACCCGTGAAGCTGAAGCACGCGCAAAAGCAACTCTGGCACAAGCGGAAGCAGAAGCAAAAGCCATCCAGCTGAAACTGGAAGCGGAAGCGGAAGGTAAGAAAAAGTCATTGCTTGCAGAAGCAGAAGGTTTTGAGGCAATGGTAAGAGCTGCCGAATCAAATCCTGCCATCGCCATACAATACAAGATGGTAGACCAGTGGAAGGAAATAGCCGGAGAACAAGTGAAGGCTTTCGAACACATAAACTTGGGCAATATCACCGTATTCGACGGAGGAAACGGAGGAACAAGCAACTTCCTCAATACGCTGGTGAAAACAGTAGCACCGAGCCTCGGTGTACTGGACAAACTGCCAATCGGCGAAACAGTAAAGGGAATCATCAACCCGGAAAGTAAAACGGAAGAGAAACCTGCCGGAAAGACGGAAGAGAAGAAAAAATAAATCTTCTGACATCACAAATGAACTGCCGATAGAATATCTTAATATCTATCGGCAGTTTGTAGTTTTAATCACACTAATTATACCCAATAGGATACAATTAGAGAATTATTGCCTATCCACAAGGAAAACTAAAGCAAAATAACATATCTTTGCAGGCAAAAAATTAAAAATGAACCGCTATAAACTCCACTTTCTGCCTTTATTTATATTGATCACGGGATTTATCACGCTTACTGCCGGCTGCAAAAAGAAAGATATGTCTCTCAAATTGAATGAACCCCGCAACATCCACGGTGTGGTCAGTTACAAACGTTCTTTCCCCGACTTAAACGACACGCACTTAGCTGTGGCAAAGACCATCGGCATCTGCCCGCCAGAAGACAGGGATGCTGCCGAAAAGATGAAAGACAAGCTTATCCATATCACCGACAATCAATTTTATGCGATAGACTCACTGACACATTCCATCCCCTACCTTATACCTCGTGCCAGCGAATTACTCGATACCATTGGTGCCAACTTCCTTGATTCACTGACAGCAAAAGGTTTGAACCCAAACCAAATAATCGTCACTTCCGTACTGCGTTCACAAAGTGATGTGAAACGTCTGCGCCGCCGCAATGGAAATGCTTCCGCAAACTCCGCCCATTGTTATGGTGCAACCTTCGATGTTAGCTGGAAACGATTCAAAAAGGTGGAAGACAAAGACGGACGTCCCTTGCAGGATGTCAATGCCGACACGCTGAAACTCGTTCTGTCCGAGGTACTGAGAGACTTGCGCCAAGCCGATAAATGCTACATAAAATATGAATTAAAACAGGGATGCTTCCACATCACAGCAAGATGAACTGTATTTCCGGAAATTTGAATGAGGGAAACACAAAACCTTCAAACTAAATTTTGTGTTATAACGGGAAACGGCTATCCTTGTATGAATCCAACGTTAAAAGAATCAGATCATGAACAAGCTATACTCCATTGGCATACAGAATTTTGAAAGTCTACGAAAAGACGGTTACTTCTATGTTGATAAAACCGCTTTGATTTCTTCAGCAATGAAACAAGAAACATCGAGAAGTGGATAGTAGAATAATTGCAATAAAATTCACCCGTAAACAGCCGAAGAATCCAAAACGTTTCACTAAATTTGCAGAAATTTTTCTTTAATACGATTCAATGATAGAGAAACTGATTGTTCTTGAGGATATTGACCCGGTTATTTTTTACGGCGTAAACAACGCCAACATACAGTTAATTAAAGCTTTATATCCAAAGCTACGTATTGTTGCCCGCGGCAATGTCATCAAAGTGCTGGGCGATGAGGAAGAAATGTGTGCCTTCGAAGAAAATATCACCAAACTCGAAAAATATTGTGCCGAATATAATTCGCTGAAAGAGGAAGTCATCATCGATATTATAAAAGGGAATGCTCCGCAAGCGGAACAAACCGGAAATGTGATTGTTTTCAGCGTTACCGGCAAACCTATCATCCCACGAAGCGAAAACCAACTGAAGCTGGTGGAAGGCTTTGCCAAAAACGATATGGTATTCGCCATCGGTCCTGCCGGCTCGGGAAAGACATATACTGCCATTGCCCTCGCCGTTCGTGCACTGAAAAACAAGGAGATCAAGAAGATTATCCTCAGTCGCCCCGCCGTAGAAGCCGGAGAAAAGCTCGGTTTCCTGCCCGGAGATATGAAAGATAAGATCGACCCGTACCTGCAACCATTATATGATGCACTACAGGACATGATACCCGCAGCCAAGTTAAAGGAATACATGGAACTGAACATTATTCAGATTGCCCCGTTAGCATTTATGCGCGGACGTACGCTGAATGACGCAGTCGTGATTCTCGACGAAGCGCAGAATACCACTACACAGCAAATCAAAATGTTCCTCACCCGCATGGGTATGAATACCAAAATGATTGTGACGGGAGATATGACACAGATCGACCTCCCTGCCTCACAAACCTCGGGATTGGTGCAAGCACTCCGTATCCTGAAAGGTGTGAAGGGAATCAGCTTTGTGGAGTTGAACAAAAAAGATATTGTACGCCATAAACTGGTGGAACGCATCGTAGATGCTTACGAAAAATTCGACAAGGAGGCGAAAGCCGAAAGGGAGAAACGAAAGAATGAACAACTGATTATCAACGGCGAACGACCGGTGAAGCAAGTCAACAACTAATCGTTTCTGTGATTTGTAACTTGTAATTTGTAATTATAATAAGACAATGAAAGCATTAACAAAAACAGATTTCAACTTTCCGGGGCAGAAGAGCGTGTACCACGGAAAAGTGCGCGATGTGTACAACATCAACGACGAAAAACTCGTCATGGTAGCAACCGACCGTATCTCGGCTTTCGATGTGGTTTTACCTGAAGGTATCCCTTACAAAGGCCAAATGCTGAATCAGATTGCAGCCAAATTCCTCGATGCCACTACTGACATCTGTCCGAACTGGAAAATGGCTACGCCGGACCCGATGGTAACTGTCGGAGTATTGTGCGAAGGTTTCCCGGTAGAAATGATTGTACGCGGTTATCTGTGTGGTAGCGCATGGCGTACTTACAAAAGCGGTGTACGTGAAATCTGCGGTGTGAAACTGCCGGACGGTATGCGCGAAAACGAGAAATTCCCCGAACCGATCGTTACTCCCACTACTAAAGCCGAAATGGGACTGCACGACGAAGATATCTCTAAGGAAGAAATTCTGAAACAAGGACTCGCTACTCCCGAAGAGTATGAAATTCTAGAGAAATACACACTGGCTCTTTTCAAACGTGGAACTGAAATCGCTGCTGAACGCGGCCTGATTCTTGTTGATACAAAATATGAATTTGGTAAGCATAACGGTACAATCTACCTGATGGACGAAATCCATACACCGGACTCAAGCCGTTATTTCTACTCAGACGGCTATCAGGAACGCTTCGAAAAAGGTGAACCTCAGAAACAGCTTTCTAAAGAATTCGTTCGTGAATGGTTGATGGAAAACGGTTTCCAGGGAAAAGACGGTCAGAAAGTACCTGAAATGACTCCGGCTATCGTACAGAGCATCAGCGATCGTTATATCGAGTTGTTCGAAAACATCACCGGTGAGAAATTTGTGAAAGAAGATACCAGCAATATCGCTGAACGTATCGAAAAGAACGTAATGAATTTCTTGAGCAAATAAGAATGGACTACCCACAACAACATATCAAGCCTTACAACGAAGACGGCAAAAAGACCGAGCAAGTGGAACGCATGTTCGACAACATCGCACATGCCTACGACAAACTGAATCATACCCTTTCTCTGGGTATCGACCGCAGTTGGCGTCGTAAAGCTATTGCATGGCTCCGTCCCTTCCGCCCGCAACACATCATGGATGTCGCTACCGGCACGGGAGACTTTGCCATCCTCGCCTGCCGCGAACTAAAACCCGACGAACTGATCGGAACGGATATATCGGAAGGCATGATGAACGTGGGTCGTGAAAAAGTAAAGAAGGAAGGACTCTCGGACAAAATTTCTTTTGCCCGGGAGGACTGCACTTCTCTCTCCTTTGCCGACAATAGATTTGACGCTATCACCGTAGCATTCGGTATCCGCAATTTTGAAGACCTGGACAAGGGGCTTTCCGAAATGTGCCGCGTACTGAAACCGGGCGGACATCTGGTTATCCTGGAACTGACTACTCCGGACCGCTTCCCCATGAAGCAATTGTTCGCCATCTACTCGAAAATAGTGATCCCATTGCTAGGCAAACTCCTCTCCAAAGACAACAGTGCCTACCATTATCTGCCGGACACTATCAAAGTATTTCCCCAAGGGGAAGTCATGAAAGGAGTCATATCGAAAGCCGGATTCGGCGAAGTTCATTTCCGACGGTTAACATTTGGTATCTGCACACTTTATACGGCGACTAAATAATGAAGAATGATGAATAATTAATTTAATCCTTTCGTGTCATGGAAAAATACGGTTTAATCGGCTACCCTTTGCGACATTCGTTTTCAATCGGCTACTTTAACGAAAAGTTTAGATCCGAAGGCATCAATGCGGAATATGTGAATTTCGAGATTCCCAATATCAATGACTTTATGGAAGTTATCGAAGAGAATCCCAACTTGTGTGGGCTTAATGTTACCATCCCTTACAAGGAACAAGTGATTCCTTTTCTGAACGAACTAGACCGGGATACTGCTAAAATTGGTGCGGTAAACGTCATCAAGATTATCCGCCAACCGAAAGGGAAAGTAAAGCTGGTCGGCTACAACTCCGACATAATCGGTTTTACACAATCTATTCAGCCACTGCTACAGCCACAACACAAAAAAGCGCTGATTCTTGGTACCGGAGGCGCCTCTAAAGCTGTCTACCACGGACTTAAGAACCTTGGCATCGAAAGCGTATTCGTATCACGGACCCACAAAACCGACGATATGCTGACTTATGAAGAACTGACTCCGGAAATTATGGAAGAACACACCGTAATTGTCAACTGTACTCCGGTAGGAATGTATCCCAAAGTAGATTTCTGTCCCAATATACCTTACGAGCTACTGACTCCAAACCATTTGCTTTACGATTTGTTATATAATCCGAACGTCACTCTTTTCATGAAGAAGGGAGAAGCACAAGGTGCTGTTACGAAAAACGGTTTGGAAATGCTGCTTCTACAGGCATTTGCCGCTTGGGAAATATGGCACCGATAAGAAAGGTGCCGACATCCGTTTTCTGGTAAATTAAGAATAAAGGCGTGTATTCAATTAAGGGGATTTATGATGAAAAAGAAAGTAGTCTATAGCATTATTATTATCATGCTGGTGTTTACCAGCTGTACTATCGGCGGGAGTTTTTATATGTTGAATTTCTCCTTGACACCGAATGCCAAAATATTGTCTAAAGATGCCGATTCTTATCCTTTTATGTACAGAAACTATCCCTTCCTGCGTCCGTGGGTGGATAGTCTGAGACAAGCAGATGCGCTGAAGGATACTTTCATTATCAATCCACAGGGTATTCAGCTGCATGCCTTTTATGTTGCTGCACCTGCACCAACCAATAAAACGGCTGTCATCGTGCATGGATATACCGACAATGCAATCCGTATGTTTATGATCGGGTATCTGTATAATCGTGATCTGGGATATAATATTCTGCTGCCCGACCTGCAACATCAGGGAGAGAGTGAAGGTCGTGCCATTCAAATGGGATGGAAAGACCGGATCGACGTTCTGCAATGGATGAACATTGCGAATGAAATCTTTGGAGACAGCACTCAAATGGTGGTACATGGCATCTCCATGGGAGGTGCCACCACAATGATGGTATCGGGCGAAAAGCAAAAGCCCTTCGTGAAATGTTTTGTAGAAGATTGCGGTTACACAAGCGTATGGGATGAATTCTCGCACGAACTCAAGTCTTCTTTCCATCTGCCTGCTTTCCCATTAATGTATACTACAAGCTGGCTATGCGAAAAAAAATACGGATGGGATTTCAAAGAAGCTTCTTCACTGAAGCAAGTGGCGAAATGTGAACTGCCCATGCTTTTTATTCATGGAGACAAGGACACATACGTACCTACATGGATGGTTTATCCACTCTATGAAGCAAAACCGGACCCCAAAGAACTCTGGATCGTACCGGGAGCAGCCCATGCTGTTTCGTACAAAGAGAATAAACAGGAATACACCGACAAAGTAAGGGATTTCGTCGGACAGTATATTCATTAAACCTATTATATGAAATCAATATCAACACTTATACTTGCTATTTTTCTACTGATTCCACTGCAAGCCCAAGATAAAGTATATACGGTAGACAACTTGCCGAAAGTACATCTGCAGAATAAAATGCAATATGTATGCAACCCGGCAGGGATACTTTCTCAAGCAGCTTGCGACACGATAGATTCTATGCTTTACGCACTGGAACAACAGACAGGGATTGAAACGGTAGTTGCCGTAGTACCTTCTATTGGCGATATGGAGTGTTTTGACTTCTGCCACCAGCTACTCAACCAATGGGGTGTAGGCAAGAAAGGGAAAGATAATGGATTGGTCATCCTGTTGGTTACGGACCAGCGCTGTATTCAGTTTTATACCGGATATGGTTTGGAAGGAGTACTTCCCGATGCGATATGCAAACGCATTCAGACTAAATACATGATTCCCTATCTCAAAGACGATAATTGGAACGAAGGGATGGTAGCCGGTATCAAGGCAACCTGCCAGCGACTTGACGGTTCGATGAAAAATGACTCGCTTTCCGAATCGAATAATGAATCAATGGATTTCATATACTCTATTATCCTGTTTGCCGTAATCGGTGTAGGAATCGCCTTTTTTGCTGCAAGAAAACAAAGCCGTTGCCCCAAATGCGGGAAACATACGCTGCAAAGGAGCGGAAGCAGAGTTGTCTCACGGGTTAATGGAGTAAAGACAGAAGATGTCACCTATACTTGCAAGAACTGTGGAAATACCATCATACGCCGTCAGCAAAGCTATGACAGTGACTACCACCACAGAGGTGGCGGCGGAGGCGGCCCGTTCATCGGTGGCTTCGGAGGCGGCGGTGGCTTCGGAGGCGGTGGCGGAGGCTTTAGCGGAGGCAGCTTCGGCGGAGGAATGGGTGGCGGAGGAGGAGCCGGTTCACGGTTCTGACCCCAACAGATAATATTAAATAATCAAATACTCATAAAAAAGTAAGAAACATGAAAAAGTCAATTATCATCATTTTAGCCGTTGTGGCTATCCTTGTTATATGGGCAGTCAGTGTATATAACGGCCTTGTTACCATGGATGAGAATGTAACCGGTCAATGGGCGAATGTAGAAACTCAATACCAACGTCGGGCAGACTTGATTCCTAATCTTGTAAACACAGTGAAAGGATATGCTTCGCATGAAAAAGAGACGCTGGAAGGAGTGGTAGAAGCACGTAGCAAAGCTACCCAGATCAAAGTTGACGCCGACGGACTGACTCCGGAAAAACTCGCTGAATATCAAAAAGCACAAGGCGCTGTTACTTCCGCACTTGGTAAACTGCTCGCTATCAGCGAAAGTTATCCTGACCTGAAAGCAAATCAGAACTTCCTTGAACTACAAGCTCAACTGGAAGGTACTGAAAACCGTATTAATGTAGCTCGCAAAAACTTCAATGATGCAGCACAATCGTATAATACAAATATCCGCCGTTTCCCGAAGAATATATTTGCAGGAATGTTCGGATTCGATAAGAAAGCATACTTTGAGGCGGAAGAAGGGACTGAAAAGGCTCCGAAAGTAGAATTCTAAAAAATGATTTCTTAAAAAGCTTCTTAGCAAAAGTTGGAAGAACCGCCACAACAACACTTCCATAAAAGAGCGTTAAAAAGGAACTTTAGCCCACGTTCCTTTAACGCTTCTATTTCTCTCATTCTTCTCTTTATCAGCAGAATGCTAAAAAAACGGCAAGTCACCAATTAACACTTTTAGGTTTTATTCCTCTTCCGAACGAAGCTTGATAAACAAATAGTTGGCTGTACGAAAAAAAAGCAGTACTTTTGCAGCCGTATACAAAAAATAATTCTTTAACTCATGAGTAATCAACGATACATGATGCGGGGTGTAAGCGCATCAAAAGAAGATGTGCACAACGCCATCAAGAACATCGACAAAGGAATTTTCCCAAAAGCATTCTGCAAAATTATTCCTGACATACTGGGTGGAGACCCGGAATATTGCAACATCATGCATGCCGACGGTGCCGGGACTAAATCTTCCCTTGCCTATATGTACTGGAAAGAGACTGGCGACCTGTCTGTATGGAAAGGTATTGCACAGGACGCATTGATTATGAATATCGACGACCTGCTTTGTGTAGGTGCCGTAGACAACATCCTCGTTTCTTCAACTATCGGACGTAACAAACTGCTGATTCCCGGCGAAGTAATCTCCGCTATCATCAACGGCACAGACGAATTGCTGGCTGAACTCCGTGAAATGGGGGTAGGTGTATATGCTACCGGCGGAGAAACTGCTGACGTCGGCGACTTGGTACGCACAATCATCGTAGACTCTACCGTAACTTGCCGTATGAAACGTTCAGACGTCATCAATAATGCCAATATCCGTCCGGGAGATGTCATTGTTGGCCTCGCCTCTTACGGACAGGCTACTTATGAAAAAGAATATAACGGCGGTATGGGCAGCAACGGCTTGACAAGTGCACGTCACGACGTTTTCGGCAAATACCTCGCTGAAAAATATCCGGAAAGTTATGATGCCGCTGTCCCCGAAGAACTGGTCTACTCCGGAAGATTGAAATTGACAGATACTGTAGAGAATTCTCCAATTGACGCAGGCAAACTGGTACTCTCTCCTACCCGCACCTATGCTCCGGTAGTGAAAAAGTTGCTTGACGCCTTACGTCCGGAAATACACGGTATGGTTCACTGCTCCGGTGGTGCGCAAACCAAAGTCCTGCATTTCGTAGAAAATGTCCGTGTAGTAAAAGACAACCTTTTCCCCGTTCCTCCTTTGTTCAAGACCATCCAGGAACAGAGCGGCACAGACTGGGCAGAAATGTACAAGGTATTCAATATGGGACACCGTCTTGAAGTATACCTGTCACCGGAACATGCAGAAGAGGTTATTGCTATTTCCGAATCATTCGGTATCCCTGCACAGATAGTAGGACGTATCGAAGCATGTGACCAGACAGAATTAATTATTAAAAGCGAGTTCGGAGAATTCAGATATTAAAGAATGGCAGATAACAGCACCATATTAGAAAAATTGGACGGACTTGTAGCCCGTTTTGAAGAAATATCTACCCTTATCACCGACCCGGCAGTAATTGCCGACCAGAAACGTTATGTCAAACTGACTAAAGAATACAAGGATCTGGATGACTTGATGAAAGCCCGCAAAGAATATATTCAACTGCTGGGTAATATCGAAGAAGCCAAAAATATTCTGTCGAATGAGTCGGACGCCGACATGCGTGAAATGGCTAAAGAGGAGATGGACAATAGTCAGGAACGTCTTCCGGTATTGGAAGAAGAAATCAAACTGATGCTTGTTCCTGCCGATCCGCAAGACAGCAAAAATGCAATCCTCGAAATCCGAGGCGGTGCGGGGGGAGACGAAGCCGCTATCTTTGCCGGCGACCTTTTCCGTATGTATGCCAAGTTTTGTGAGACCAAAGGATGGAAAATGGAAGTATCCAACGCGAATGAAGGAACTGCCGGAGGATACAAAGAAATTGTTTGCAGTGTCACCGGAGACAACGTCTACGGAATATTGAAATATGAATCGGGGGTACACCGTGTACAACGTGTCCCTGCTACAGAAACACAGGGACGAGTACATACCTCCGCCGCCTCAGTAGCCGTGCTTCCCGAAGCTGAAGAATTTGACGTAGTCATCAACGAAGGAGAAATCAAATGGGATACTTTCCGAAGCGGTGGTGCAGGCGGCCAGAACGTCAACAAGGTAGAATCCGGCGTGCGCTTGCGCTATATCTGGAAGAACCCTAACACAGGCATTGCAGAAGAAATTCTGATTGAATGTACCGAAACCCGTGACCAGCCGAAAAACAAAGAACGTGCTCTGGCACGTCTGCGTACCTTTATCTACGACAAAGAGCATCAGAAGTATATCGACGACATAGCTTCCAAACGTAAGACAATGGTATCTACCGGCGACCGTTCGGCCAAAATCCGTACTTACAACTATCCTCAAGGACGTATCACCGACCATCGTATCAACTATACAATCTATAATCTTGCCGCCTTTATGGACGGAGACATTCAAGATTGTATCGATCATCTGATCGTAGCAGAAAACGCGGAACGTCTGAAAGAAAGTGAACTCTAAAAAATTATAGTATAGACATGAATAAACAACAGTTATTTGAAAACATAAAACGCAAGAAATCATTCCTTTGCGTAGGACTTGATACTGATATCAAGAAGATTCCTGAACACCTGTTGAAAGAAGAAGACCCGATTTTTGCATTCAATAAAGCGATTATCGACGCAACAGCCGACTTGTGTATCGCCTACAAACCCAATCTCGCTTTTTACGAAAGCATGGGCGTTAAAGGCTGGATCGCATTTGAAAAGACAGTAAAATATATCAAGGAGAACTATCCTGACCAGTTCATCATTGCCGATGCAAAACGTGGGGATATCGGAAACACTTCTGCCATGTATGCCCGTACTTTCTTCGAAGAACTGGATATAGATTCTGTAACCGTAGCTCCTTATATGGGTGAAGACAGCGTGACACCGTTCCTGACTTACGAAGGCAAATGGGTGATCTTGCTGGCATTGACTTCCAATAAAGGTTCTCACGACTTCCAGTTGACAGAAGACGCAAACGGTGAACGCCTCTTCGAAAAAGTGTTGCGCAAATCGCAGGAGTGGGCAAATGACGAACGTATGATGTACGTAGTCGGCGCTACTCAAGGACGCGCTTTTGAGGATATCCGCAAAATTGTCCCCAACCATTTCCTCCTTGTTCCGGGTGTCGGAGCACAAGGTGGTTCGCTTGAAGAAGTTTGCAAATACGGAATGAACAGTACCTGCGGCTTGATTGTTAATTCTTCCCGTGGAATTATCTACGTTGATAAAACAGAAAAGTTTGCCGAAGCTGCCCGCACCGCTGCACAAGAAGTACAGGCACAAATGGCAGATCAACTGAAAGCGATTCTCTAAAGAAAAGGAATGCCTTACGAAAGAAAGATAATCAACGATCCGGTATTCGGATTTATCAATATACCAAAGGGGTTACTGTACGACATCGTACGGCATCCCCTTTTGCAGCGTCTTACCCGCATCAAGCAGGTAGGTCTCTCGTCAGTGGTATACCCCGGCGCGCAACATACTCGTTTCCAGCACTCATTAGGTGCTTTCTACCTGATGAGCGAAGCGATCACTCAGCTAACCTCCAAAGGCAATTTTATCTTCGACAGTGAAGCAGAAGCCGTACAGGCAGCTATCCTGTTGCATGACATCGGACATGGTCCGTTTTCTCATGTACTTGAGGATACGATTGTACAGGGAGTTTCTCATGAAGAAATCTCTCTGATGCTGATGGAACGAATGAACAAAGAGATGAACGGGCAACTTAGTCTCGCCATCCAGATATTCAAGGACGAATATCCGAAGCGATTCCTGCATCAACTCGTCAGCGGCCAGCTGGATATGGACCGCCTCGATTATCTTCGCCGTGACAGTTTCTATACCGGTGTTACAGAAGGAAACATCGGCTCTGCCCGCATCATCAAGATGCTTGATGTAGCCGATGACCGACTTGTCATTGAATCCAAAGGCATCTACTCCATCGAAAATTTCCTGACGGCACGCCGCCTGATGTATTGGCAGGTATACCTGCACAAAACATCAGTAGCTTATGAACGAATGCTTATCAGCACGCTGCTTCGTGCCAAAGAACTGGCATCGCAGGGAGTAGAATTATTTGCCTCACCGGCATTGCATTTCTTTCTATATAATGACATTAATCATACGGAGTTCTATAACAATCCCGATTGTCTGGAAAATTTCATCCAATTGGATGACAATGATATCTGGACTGCCTTGAAAGTATGGAGCAATCATCCGGACAAAGTTCTTTCCACACTCAGCCTGGGCATGATTAACCGAAATATCTTTAAAGTGGAAATTTCTTCCGAACCTATTGGCGAAGACAGAATAAAAGAGTTAACTTTGCAAATCAGCCAACAACTAGGCATAACCCTTTCCGAAGCGAACTATTTTGTCTCTACCCCCAGCATCGAAAAGAATATGTACGACCCGGCAGATGACAGTATTGATATTATCTACAAAGACGGCACTATCAAAAATATTGCCGAGGCATCGGACATGCTGAACATCTCATTATTGTCCAAAAAGGTAAAGAAATACTATCTCTGCTACCAGAGATTGCATAGATAAGTATAAAATATTCATTCAATAACACGGAAATCTGAAAAAAAAATCCGTTATTTGTGAACTAATTTAATTTAAAATAAAGACATGGAGTTCTCGGCTAAGCAAATTGCAGCATTTATCCAAGGGGAAATCATTGGAGATGAAAACGCAACGGTACACACATTCGCTAAAATAGAAGAGGGAATGCCCGGAGCTATTTCTTTCCTGTCGAACCCTAAATATACGCCTTATATCTACGAGACACAATCAAGCATTGTATTAGTTAATAAAGATTTTGTCCCTGAGCATGAGATTCATGCTACTCTGATCAAAGTAGACAATGCTTATGAAAGCCTGGCGAAGCTGCTCAATCTCTATGAAATGAGCAAACCCAAGAAACAAGGTATCGATTCACTGGCTTTTATTGCCCCCAGTGCTAAAATTGGCGAGAACGTATATATCGGTGCCTTCGCCTATATCGGTGAAAACGTCATTATCGGAGATAATACCCAAATTTACCCTCATACTTTCGTTGGAGACGGTGTGAAGATAGGCAACGGTTGCCTTCTTTACTCAAATGTAAATGTTTATCATGACTGCCGCATCGGTAACGAATGTATCCTGCATTCAGGTGCAGTAATCGGCGCCGATGGATTCGGCTTCGCTCCTACCCCGAACGGATACGATAAGATTCCGCAAATCGGAATTGTGATTCTGGAAGATAAAGTGGATATAGGTGCCAACACCTGTGTAGATCGTGCTACTATGGGAGCTACGATTGTACATAGCGGTGCTAAAATAGATAATCTGGTACAGATTGCCCATAACGACGAAGTCGGCTCACATACAGTAATGGCGGCACAAGTCGGTATAGCAGGTTCTACCAAAATAGGAGAATGGTGTATGTTTGGTGGTCAGGTAGGTATTGCCGGACACATTAATATCGGCGACCGGGTCAATCTGGGAGCACAATCAGGCGTACCAAGCAGTATCAAAGCAGACAGCGTACTGATCGGAACTCCTCCCACAGAACCGAAAACTTACTTTAAAGCTGCTGTTGTAGCTAAGAATTTGCCGGATATGCAAAAAGAACTACGCAATCTGCGCAAAGAAGTAGAAGAATTAAAACAACTATTAAATAAGTAAATAAGTAACCAATGCTGAAACAAAAAACGCTGAAAGATAGCTTTTCACTGAGCGGGAAAGGTCTTCACACTGGACTTGATCTCACTGTAACTTTTAATCCTGCCCCGGACAATCACGGATACAAAATCCAGCGTATTGACGTGGAAGGACAACCAACTATCGATGCAGTAGCCGACAATGTGACGGAAACAACCCGTGGCACAGTATTGTCGAAGAACGGAGTCAAAGTAAGCACTGTAGAGCATGGTATGGCAGCCCTTTATGCATTGGGCATCGATAACTGCCTCATCCAGGTGAATGGTCCGGAATTTCCGATTTTGGACGGTAGTGCACAATATTACGTACAAGAAATAGAGCGTGTAGGAACAGAAGAGCAAAGTGCTGTCAAGGATTTTTATATCATCAAATCTAAAATTGAATTCCGGGATGAATCAACAGGGTCTTCTATCATCGTACTACCGGACGAGAATTTTAGTCTGAACGTACTGGTTTCCTATGATTCAACCATTATTCCTAACCAGTTTGCAACGCTTGAGGATATGCATAAATTCAAAGACGAAGTGGCTGCCAGCCGTACTTTCGTCTTTGTTCGCGAAATAGAGCCGCTTCTCTCTGCCGGCCTCATTAAAGGTGGAGACCTGGACAATGCGATCGTTATTTACGAGCGCAAAATGTCACAGGAGAGTTATGATAAACTGGCTGACGTAATGGGAGTTCCTCACATGGACGCAGACCAGTTGGGCTACATTAATCACAAGCCATTGGTTTGGCCGAACGAATGTGCCCGTCACAAACTACTGGACGTTATCGGTGATCTTGCTTTGATTGGTAAACCGATAAAAGGCCGCATCATCGCCACCCGCCCCGGTCACACGATCAACAATAAGTTTGCACGCCAGATGCGGAAAGAGATTCGTCTGCACGAAATTCAGGCACCGACCTATGACTGCAACCGCGAACCGGTGATGGACGTGAACCGTATCCGCGAACTGCTGCCGCACCGTTATCCTTTTCAATTGGTAGACAAAGTAATTGAAATGGGTGCCAGCTATATAGTAGGCATCAAAAATATCACAGCAAACGAGCCTTTCTTTCAGGGACATTTCCCACAGGAACCAGTGATGCCGGGCGTACTTCAGGTAGAGGCAATGGCACAGGTGGGCGGTTTGCTCGTTCTCAATTCTGTTGACGAACCGGAACGCTATTCCACCTATTTCATGAAAATAGACGGTGTGAAGTTCCGCCAGAAAGTAGTACCGGGAGATACACTGCTTTTCCGTGTAGAATTACTAGCTCCGATCCGTCGTGGCATCTCTACAATGAAAGGTTATGCATTCGTCGGCGAAAAAGTTGTTTGTGAAGCAGAATTCATGGCACAAATAGTAAAAAATAAATAAACCCAAACTAAAGACATGGTAAGTCCTCTAGCGTATATTCATCCCGAAGCTAAAATCGGAGAAAATGTAGAAATTGCGCCTTTTGTATTTATTGATAAAAACGTAGTTATTGGCGATAATAATAAGATTATGGCTAATGCGAACATCTTGTATGGTTCGCGTATTGGCAATGGAAATACGATCTTTCCGGGTGCTGTCATCGGAGCAGTTCCACAAGACCTCAAGTTTCGTGGAGAAGAATCAACTGCTGAGATCGGAGACAATAATCTGATTCGTGAGAATGTTACAGTCAACCGTGGTACGGCAGCTAAAGGGCGTACCATTGTAGGAAGCAACAACTTATTAATGGAAGGAGTGCATGTAGCACACGATGCACTGATCGGTAACGGATGTATTATCGGCAACTCTACCAAGATGGCAGGTGAAATCGTTATTGACGACAATGCTATTATCAGTGCCAATGTATTAATGCATCAGTTTTGCCATGTAGGCAGCCATGTAATGATTCAGGGCGGATGCCGGTTCAGTAAAGATATTCCCCCTTACATCATTGCAGGACGCGAGCCTATCGCTTTCAGTGGAATCAATATCATCGGGCTTCGTCGCCGTGGTTTTTCCAATGAAGTGATTGAAAGTATCCACAATGCCTATCGTATCATTTACCAAAGTGGATTGAATACGACAGATGCATTGAAAAAAATTGAAGATGAAGTTGAATCTAGTCCGGAAATAGACTATATTATTAACTTTATCCGTAATTCAGAACGTGGTATTATTAAATAAACAGTTCAAAATAGTCATATTATGATATACAGATTTACTATCATATCTGATGAAGTTGACGATTTTGTCAGAGAAATACAAATTGATCCGGAAGCTACATTCTTTGACTTCCATGAAGCAATACTGAAATCAGTAGGGTACACAAACGACCAGATGACTTCTTTCTTCATCTGTGATGATGACTGGGAAAAAGAAAAAGAAATTACTTTAGAAGAAATGGACGACAATCCGGAAATGGATAGTTGGGTAATGAAAGACACTATTATCAGCGAACTGGTAGAGGATGAAAAGCAAAAACTGTTGTATGTATTCGACTACATGACAGAGCGTTGTTTCTTCATCGAATTGTCTGAAATCATCACCGGAAAAGAGATGACCGGTGCCAAATGTACCAAAAAATCGGGTGATGCTCCGAAACAAACGATAGACTTTGAAGAAATGGCTGCCGCAAGTAGCTCACTCGATCTGGACGAAAACTTCTATGGTGATCAAGATTTCGATATGGAAGATTTTGATCAGGAAGGATTCGACATAGGCGGTAACGCAAGCAGCTCCTACGAAGAAGAGAAATTCTAATTAATTGACAGTTGACAATTGACAGTTGACAATTGGCTGCACACTAAGAATAACAATAAAAATTAGTTGTCCAGTCACTTATCACCTGTCAATTGTCAGTTGTCAATTATCAATTGTCAATTAATCCATGCCCACTCTCATCGTTTTAATCGGACCTACAGGAGTAGGAAAAACAGAATTAAGCCTGCGACTGGCAGAAAGCTTTCACACCAGCATTGTCTCTGCTGATTCAAGACAACTTTATGCTGAACTAAAAATAGGAACAGCGGCTCCTACCCCAGATCAATTAAAACGTGTACCTCATTACCTGGTAGGTACTCTCCATCTCACCGATTATTACAGTGCCGCTCAATATGAGCAGGAAGCTATGGAAATCCTTCGTCAATTATTCACAAAACATGAGGTAGTAGTACTGACAGGTGGATCTATGATGTACGTAGATGCCATTTGCAAGGGCATTGATGACATTCCCACCGTTGATGCGGAGACGCGTCAGGTAATGCTACAAAAGTATGAGGAAGAAGGACTGGAACAACTTTGCTCAGAACTACGCTTATTAGATCCGGAATATTATCGTATAGTAGACTTGAAAAACCCCAAGCGTGTGATTCATGCACTGGAGATTTGCTATATGACTGGAAAGACATATACATCTTTCCGTACCCAACAGAAAAAACAACGTCCCTTCCGTATCCTTAAGGTCGGACTGACCCGCGACCGGGAGGAACTCTATGATCGCATTAACCGCCGTGTAGACCAGATGATGGAAGAAGGATTACTGGACGAAGTACGTTCCGTACTTCCTTACCGGCATTTAAACTCTCTCAATACGGTAGGGTATAAAGAACTGTTCAAATACCTGGACGGGGAATGGGAGCTTTCTTTTGCTATCGAAAAGATAAAGCAAAATTCACGCATTTATTCACGTAAACAGATGACGTGGTTCAAAAGGGATGAAGAAATACGCTGGTTTCATCCAGAACAAGAAACGGAGATACTTGAGTACCTCCGCATGGAAAAAGACACTATGAAATAAAAACTATTTCAGTTGGGACTATCCATCTGATTGTGTAAATAGAAAACTACGGGATTTTTCTCGTAGTTTTTTTATTTATGTATTAACTTTGTAAAAATCAGATTTAATG
>NZ_FNNN01000006.1 GCF_900106755.1 Bacteroides faecis MAJ27 | reverse complement strand
GTTAAAATGCATTTTTCTCTACTTAATTCTAATATATTTTTGATGGGTCAAGTGGGAGTATAATAGTGGGTCAAGTGACTTTATATTTTCCACCATATCTTCAAGTTTGAAGCGGAATAATTGTTTGGTTGCCGTACGGCCATAAAAGTAACCATCTACAGTACAATAAGCTATACAGGATGTGGAGTTGTAGTCAACTTGTTTGTCGGGAGGGTCCTGTGGCTTCAAGTAACGTCGCTTGACTTTCCAGTCGTTGGAAGGATCAATTTCATAAATGACGTTTTTTTGTGTGCTTACAGCATACAGTTTCTCTGTTACTTTATGATACATTACATCATTAACCAGTTCTGATATGATTTTCTTTGACAGGTTCTTTTTCTCACTGATTAATGCAAGACCCCCATTGTGTCCAAACCAAGAATAACATGAATAGTAATTACCTTCCGGATCACAACATCCTACTTTCAATCTCCAGCCTTCAATAGTTGTACTGGCGAGATCTCCGCCAATATTGTATCTACTTCCTGTTTTACCGCATACATTTTCCACTGTAAAACGGGAGATGTAACGGAATTTATTATCAAAGGTAAGAGAATCATTTCCTTTAACTACAGAAATGATGCAGGTATCTCCCGGCAATTTGGGAGCATAGACCATCAGAATATTTCCGGCTGCTTGTGAGATGTAACCTTTCTTTTTATTAAAGTATACTGATAATTTAGAAGCATCTGTTCCCAGATTTTCACCTTCTATTATAATTTTGGAGGAAAGATATCCTGAATCCGGATAAAAAGTAGTTAGTTTTAGAGGGCCATTATAATTACTGCCTGATTTATTGTCATCCGAACAGGCAAACTGCGTTATTACGGATAATCCCATAATGATTGGCAGTAAAGTTTGTGTGATTTTCTTTTTCATAAATAGTATTTAAGTATTAATACTCCTTGTCAAGGAGCGATTTAAGTAACTTTATTTACACCAAGGAGAAGTAGGGAACTTCGCTTGATGAAGTTTCTGAACGGATTGCTAAGATGTATTTTCCATGAATCTGATTTTAGGTGAATGATTAAGGTTATCTTATATGGTTGCCTGTTTTTTTATGGGCAATATTTCATTGTGTTTTCCTAGATATAGGACTTTATCTTACTTTATACTTGATTGATCTTTAATCATGTATGCTTTTGTACTGTTATGCGTACATTAAATGGACTTATTTTTATGAATTCATAAGCAGATTTGTTGATTTATTTATACTAGAAGGTTGACGTGTCATATCTTTTTTTTCTTCAATGCTGAACTATGCTGTTTTGTTTCTATAAAAATACAAATTGTATCTTAGTTCTTGTGGAACTTAATAGTATTAGAGGGAGAAAAGATAAATAATAGTCAATGAGTGTATTATGAATAAGAATGACTTTTATTATGTTTTGAGTACTAAATTAGATACTCAAATTGTAGTATTTTGATGAGGATATGTTGGAAAAAACATTTTATTAGGAGGAAAATAAAGAAAAAATGAGGTTATTATATTATTCTTTAAAAAATAGTTTTATATTTGCACACGTAAAAATGAGATTATTGGTGAATACAAACAGTATTGGATCTATTTAAAGACAGAATCAACCAAGTTCCACAAGAACTTATTTGAAATATCAAAGTTGCCGCATCAAAAAAGTGTCCATTCCTTTATTCCGTAATGAATTAAAGCATCTATAAAACGAGAAATACTGAGTCATTATCAGATTCCTACAAAGACCTTTTATTCTCACTTCAATGAGAATAACTTCTCACCCCTATGAGAAAATTTTCTCATAGAGATGAGTATTTTTTCTCATTAAGGTGAGACTTTTTTCTCAAAGGCATGAGAATACTTTGAGAATATAATAATATATATCTGACTGTGTACTAGTATAATAAAGAATAGTAGTATGCTTCCAACTTTATATGCTATTTGAATAGCTACATAAATGTCCTATCCCTAAAAATAGATAGTTTTTGGCTTGTCTAGTTGGAATAGCACTTAAATGGCTTATAATTGAGATTTTACTTCCTGTCAACTATCTCAAAAGGCACACGTACCGAAACTCCTTTCTTCATCAGGTTAGTCAGATTGGGGTAAAGACGTTGTTTGAATGATTCCCAATTACGGGATTTCATTTGTGTCCATCCGGCTTCTGCCAATGCGAAAGCGCGGGGATATGCCATATAAGTTGCCCGGTTTATGTCCCGTATGGCTTCTCCCCATAAAGTTCCCATAACTCCGGTGATATGAGCCTGATCTTCAGCGGACACGCCATATCCCGGGTCGAATTGATACGACTTTTCTAAAGTAGTAACGGGCATGCCCCAATTATTAAACTCGGGAAAATCTCCTTTCAGTTGCGGATAATCCAGATAAGCGTACTCACCTGGTGCCATGATAAGCGGATTACCATGTTTTCGGGTGAGTTCAAGGCATGTAGGCGTCAATCCTCCGCGCCAACTTACTAAAGTCACGTTTTTGGGATAAGGAAAGAGATAGTCGTTGGCAGGTGGATAAATGTTATTCAGTTCGCACCAAAGTATAGGAGTCTTATCGTTTTCTTGGACGAATGAAAGCATGCGGCTGAAAAAAGGAATCATGAGCTGTGATGCTTTCTGATAACCTAGTTCTTTCATCATAGCCTGACAACGGGTACACTTGGTCCAGTTCTTTTCTATTACAGCTTCGTCGCCTCCTAAATGTATATAATCGGATGGGAACAATGAAGATATTTCTTTGATGATATCCTGATAGACGGAATACACTTTCTCATTATTCGCACACAACATTAAATCTGTAGTTTTACCTACTATCTTAGGCAGCGTATCGGTATGAGTACATCCCAATTCGGGATAGGCAGCTAATATAGCTACTGTATGTCCGGGGATATCCAGTTCGGGAATGACCTCGATATTCCGTTGGGCAGCATATTGGATGATTTCGGCAAGCTGCTCTTGCGTATAATAATCTTTGCCGACCAATTTAGGATGTTTTTTTATTTCGACTCTCCATCCCTGGTCGTCTGTCAAATGCAGTTGGAGTATGTTGTATTTGTAACGTGCCATCTGGTCAATGAAGAACTTCACATCATTTACCGGAAGAAAATGACGGGCAGGGTCGAGCATCAGTGCCCGATGAGAAAAGCGGGGCGCATCATCAATGTGGACAGGAGCAATCTCTTTTTGTGCAGTGGCGCACGCGTCACCTAAAAGAAGCTGATCCATCGTCATGATTCCATAATAGACTGCTCCTGCGGTAGCTCCGCTGATAGTTATTCCTTTGGAAGTTATTTCGATACGATAGTGTTCTTTTCCATCCATTGCAGGATCAATTAACAAGCGGATATCAGCATGGCCGGATTCGGAGGCAAGTGGGATTTCTACTTGCATTCTGTCATATAATATATTTTGCAGTGTATTGGCAGTAAACTGCAACTCCGGCTGACCCATATAGATGGCCGTTTTTCCGGAACGGACAGTGAAGGGTTTCCCTTTTACTGAGGTAATCTGATTGGGCATAGGCAACAATGCCGAAGTGTTATTCTGGGCAACCAGATAACCGGCTAAAAAAAGCAGGCAAAGACAAGTATAAATTTTCATGGTCGATTTGGGGGTAAATGTTTTTGTATTCATTTAAAATGGCATAAGTCTAAGTGTTGTTATTTGATTTTTATTAATCCATTCTCTTTGTCATATTTTAGCTGATAGCTATGTCCTTTTACAGTCTTGAACGAGATTGTTTTATCAGCATACTTCACGGTACAATTCTGTCCTGCCTTAGATAGGAGGGTAGCTTCTTTCAAGAGTCCGTCTTTCCATATAATACCTATCTCGAAATTTCCTTTGGCGCATACACCTTGAATTGAACCGTCTTTCCACGCATCCGGCAGGGCAGGCAGTAATTGGATGAATCCCATATGGCTCTGCAATAGCATTTCTGTAATACCGGCTGTGCCACCAAAGTTTCCGTCAATCTGGAAAGGAGGATGTGTATCCCATAAATTATCCATTGTTCCGTTCTTCAACAGATTGCCAAAAAGGGTATAAGCGTGGTTTCCATCTTGCAAGCGTGCCCATTGGTTCAGCTTCCATCCCATACTCCAACCGGTAGCTCCGTCACCACGATGTACCAATACTACTTTAGCAGCTTCTGCCAGTTCGGGAGTAGTGACAGGAGAAACGGTATGCCCCGGATGTAAGCCGAACAGATGGTTTACATGGCGGTGTTCATCTTTCGGGTCATCAATATCAACCGACCATTCCATTAACTGACCATAGCGTCCTATTTTATAAGGGGTGAGATTGGCAAGTACATGTTCCCATTGCTTACGCTCTTTTTTGTCTATTCCCAGTTCTTTACTTGCTTTGATGGCATCCAATAGGATTTCACGGATTACTGCGTGCACAAATGTAGCTCCCTGATCAATCGGACCGTGCTCCGGTGAAGTAGATGGCGCAGCTGTATATGTGCCGTCGGGCTTATGCCATAGATAATCAACTGCAAAATTCGCACTGCTCTTAATCAGTTCATATCCGGTTTCTTTCAGAAATTTCAGATTTTGGGTGTAATCATAATATTCCCAGACATGGGTTGCCAGCCAGGGACCTGCCATCGGATTAAAATTCCATGACATATCCTGACTTTCCAATGGGGTAGTAAAGCCGAAGATGTTGGCGGAGATAGATGCTGTCCATCCTCTTGCACCAAAATAAGACTGAGCGGTCTTTTCCCCCGGTTTCACTAAGGTGCGGATAAAATCGATTAACGGAAGCATACACTCATCCAGGTTTGTAGAGCAGGCCGGCCAGTAGTTCATTTGGATATTAATGTTGTTATGATAATCCACACGCCAAGGCCCGTCTATGTTGTTATGCCAGATACCTTGCAGGTTGGCGGGCATATTGCCCGGTCGTGAACTGGCTATCAGCAGATAGCGTCCGAACTGATAATAGAGTTTTTCCAAGTAGTAGTCCGGCTGTCCTTTCCGATAGTTTTTTAGTCGTTGTTCTGTCGGCAGATTTGCAGTTTTCACTGTAGGATTCAACTCCAGTTTCACCCGGTTGAACAAAGCGGCGTAGTCTTTATAATGCTCGTCCAGTAAGTTGGTATATCCTTTGGCTACTGCATCCTCCATCCATTGCTGCGTTGTTTCAAGTGGATTAACACCGACATATGTTTTAGGATCGGTGAAGTCCGGTGCGAAATTCATTTTATAATCGGTATCAGCAGTGACATAGAACACCGCTTCATCTGCGTCCTTTATTGTAAGTTTTCCATCTGAATTATTCAAAGTTCCGCCTTTCACTGTAGCTTGGATACGCACTGCATATTTCATTCCGTTGTTCTCCAGAAAAGCAGAATAAACAAGACCGTTACTGCCATCAATAGCGATTTGTCCGGTAGACATCGGATTGGGTGCATAACTGAAAATTAGATTCTGCTTACCTGGTTGGTCGGCACTGAAACGCATGACCATTACATTGGCAGGATAAGAAATAAAATAGTTGCGTTGATAAGCCACATTGTCTTTTTTGAATTGGACTACTGCCATTGCCGAGTCCAGCGACAAGATGCGTTTGTATTCGCTCATCTTTACTGTGTTCAATCCGGTTTCTATATAGAACTCCCCCATGGTGGTGAAATTACCGAAGCGGAAAGGCTTTTCTCCGGAATATTCATAAGGAACTTCACTGTTGAAATTCTCCCGTGTCAGCTTTTCTGCTTTCTGCTGGTCTCCCTCTATAAACGCTTTCCGTATTTCATCCAATATATGAGCCGACTGTTTGTTCACATTCCAATAATAATCCGCTCCCTTCGCTGTGTTAGGACCGCCACGCCAGAGTGTTTTCTCATTAAAAGTAATACGCTCCGCTTCTACTGAACCCAGAATATTGGCACCAATACTTCCGTTGCCGATAGGCAATGATTGTGATTCCCAACTGGTGTCTGATTTTCTACCGTGCCAGATTGCTTGTCCTTCCAAAGTGTTAGGGGTATCAAACCAAATAGAAAGTCCTTTAGTGTATTCTATACTTTCTGCATGTCCCGTAAGGAATGTAAATAAAATACAAAATAGAAACGAGCATTTTTTTCTCATCGTCGTTGTGTTTTTATTAATATTAGGTGTATAATGGAAAATATATTAGATGTCGGTCTTGTGACTCACCGCAAAAATAGTAAAAAAACGACTATCTCCTAAAAAAAATATTATTCTTTTCCATTTTGCTCTGGGTTTCGTTCTATATAGTATCTGATTCTTTCGGACCAGGGCTTGTTTTCGAGTGGAAACACATTAGACCGTTCCGCCCATTTATTCCACTTGATTTCCAGCTTTTTTACTAGTTTTGGATACTGGGCAGACAGGTCTTTCGTTTCAAACGGATCGGTCGATAACTCTATTAATTCCCATGGCTCATTCCGGCTGCCACGTACTAGTTTCCAGTGGTCGGAAATAATGGCGCAGTAGCTCTGATGCTCAAAAAACAGATCTCTGCCTGTGTTCTTGAACAGGCTGAAGCGGATACCATTTTCGGCGAGATTATTTATGTTGGGAGTCTGGATTTCACTTCCGTAACAACCTAGGTCGGAAAAGCCCATATCGTCGCATAAAATCAATACAATGTTAGGAGGAGTACTTGACTGGGCTTTTATGCAGGTGAAGCCTGCTCCTAATAAAAATGAAGTATATAATATTCTATTCATATTATTGCAATTTTAATAAGTTTGTGTTTATCCTATTTATAATGTGGTGATTATTCAAAATCACTCTGCTGTTTCTCTACTTCTCTCAGTTTCAGACGGTTTAATTCCTGTTGCAATTCACGGACACGCTTCTCGCAATCGGATGAAACGGTACTGGCTTTTTCATTGGTACGTCTGTCTGTTGATTGAGCTTGTATCATTTCTTCTTTATTCGTGATCAGAGTATATTCTGAGGGGAAAGTGTGGATAACCAGTTCGCTTGAAACCGGTGTATGTTTGCCTTGCCATACCACTGATGTACGAATCTTAATTTCTCCCGGTGTGGTGGTAGATCTTACAAGTACCGGAGCAGTTCCCCAGAGAACCGGACGGGGATTGGTAAAGGTTGCTTCGTCGGCAACAAGTTGCCCCTGCCCTTCAATTTCAAACTTTACTTCGTAATTGTTTAAACGTTTGATATTTCCGTTTTCATCTGCGATAGCTGCTATTACAGTCACGATGTCCGAACCGTCCGCTTTCATTTGTACTTTTTCATCGTCTGCCCAAAGTAATAATTTTGCAGGACGACGCGCAGGAGTTACTTTGTGTGTTGCAACCACCTTTCCATCCATTATTCCTTCTGCCAAGAGATAGGAATCTGCCTGTTTCCCTTTTCGCGCCAGCTTTTTGTCATACATGACATCAAAGACATCTTTGAATGTGATGATTGGCGAAGGCATGCCGGCTTCATTTACCGGCTTATGATAAGTATATTGTTTGCCTCCTTTACAATATGTAAGACGCACTTCGTCGCAGTTACTATATATTGTCACCTCTTTCGGAGAGAAAGGAGTCATGGCGTTGGCTATGTAAACCATCGGTCCGCTATCCGCTATCAGTCCTTTGTTGGGTTCGGCAGGACGCTGGGAACAGAACATATAATAAGATAGCTTAGGCTGTCGGAAAGCATCCATGATTCCTCCGTAGAATGGATCGGGGTGATACCCCCTCTGGTGGTCGAATGAATGCCAGAGGCAACCGCCCATATGCTGTCTGGGAGTTCTGTATAGTGCATCATAACTGGTGAGTTGATAGTCATTTTTGGCATATCCTTGTGCCTGTATCAACATGGGTACTTCTCCCCAGCCACGGTTGGCCCGACTGGGTGAGTTATGAGAATTCCAGTCGTCTACATTATCTCCCCATTCCCGGGTATAATAGCTGATTTTCGGGTCCAGAGATTCGGTATTAAAGGCTCCCCCGCCTCCATTTATAGGATGGGTAAAGTGGATTGGGAAGTATTCATGTCCTCTTGCAGTAACATCACATCCTGCATAACAATAGGGATACGGATATTCTTCGTTGAGAATATCCACTACATTCTTGGCAAAATCCGCAGGATACCAGGTTTCGTTCAGTATAGGTTCCCACATCCATACACACGGATGATTCCGGTCTCGGCGTACCATATTACGGATATCACTAAATACCCGTTGAGCAAAAATCGGTTCGTCATTCCAGAACTGCCACCCCGGTGTGTTGACTATAACAAACAGTCCCAGTTCATCACAGGCATCCATAAATGCAGGGTCTTGTGGATAATGGGCATTACGGATGACACGCAAACCGGCATCACGTAGTTTTTTTGCATCGCGCCAGTGAAGGCTGTTAGGTAAAGCATTGCCTATTACAGCGTAGTCCTGATGGCGGTTTGCCCCAATGAGAGGATAAGGATAAGGCTTTCCGTTCAGCCAGAAACCGTCTTTACCTTTGAATTCAACGCTGCGAATGCCAATACGTCGGTAATATCCGTCAATAATGTTTTCGGCTCTATCTTTCACATAAACATGGAGCTTATAAAGGTAAGGGCTGTCGGGCGACCAAAGATGTGGTGTTTCTATGGTTGCCTTGCATGAAGATTGTTTGGCTTTCCCATTATTTACCGACAAATTAGTTTCTTTCGAAAGGACACGATTGTCGTTGCGGTCATAAAGTTCATAGACGATTTTTCCGCTGAATGACTTTTCTGAATTATTGCGTATATGGGCATCCAGTTTTAATAATGCTGATTGCTCGGATACTTTGTCAAAGGAGACAAACAATCCCCCTCCGGCAGTTTCATTTTCATAATTGGGATCGGTGATGAATACATGATTGTGGACTATCATCCAGCAATCCCGGTAAATACCTCCAAAGTAAGCAAAGTCGAGTGCATCTTGCGGTTTTCCGGGAGGATAGGAGGGATCATCGCTGTTATCCGCGCATACGGCAATCACATTATCCTCGCCATAGTTCAGATACGGAGTAACATCTACGATAACAGGCAGAAAACCGCCGAAGTGTTCTTTTAGTAATTTTCCGTTCACCCATATTTTCGACTTTCCCATAATGGCTTCGAAATGGAGGAACTGTTGTTTTCCCTTCCAGCTTTGTTCCGGAGTAAAGTGCTTGCGATACCAGACTTCGCCTTGATAATTGATGCATCCGCTTGCTTCTGTAGGCAGGTATTCTATGCCGTCGGGCAAGGATACGACATCCCAGCTTTTGTCATTAAATCCAGATTGCTCCGCTCCTTTGATGTTTCCTTTATGAAAGCGCCAGGCGGGATTCATACTATATATTGTACGTCCTGTGTTGGATAGTGAATAAAAGCCGGCTGTAGAGTAAGATGGTTGGTAGTTGTCTGCATAAGTTCCTGTTTTTCCGGCTAGCATCAGGCAGATGAGCACCGTTTTCCAGAAGATGAGGGGGTGTTTCATAATTCTTAGAGTTTACTTGATTGAGTTTTTTCTCGTATTAATAATTAGGTTATTTTGTTTTGCTATAGAACTTTGTCTGGGCAAGGTACAAATTTTCCCGTACTTCTAAACATTGGACGCTAAGCTTTATTCTTTCTTAAATATTTGCCTGGTTCGTTTGACAGTCTTTTATTATATGCGGGTGGCTTTGCACGGTAGTTAAAGAAGAAGTATTGCAGAAGTTGTAATTATCCTTATTTCCCTTTTTAGGATAATATATATTGTTGTTATCCAGTCTTTTGCAATAACTTCTTCTTCTTCGTTTTTTAATTTTCTACTCTATATTGTCAGATCCTTCATCGGCCTGGAGGGGCCATCCCGGATTCTGATAAATAATAGAAGTATTCAGATCATTAGGATTGGAGGTAGTAATTCTGAAGTGCGTGATAGCGATAGGATTCAGATAATGCGCTTCACACCATGAGTATCCTGCATCGTACATGAGATTATTTGTCTTCACAGTGCGGTAAGGGCATAGATATTTACCACTATTCACATAGCTTGAGACATTGGAAGTTTGTCCTTCCGTCCCTTCTTGTACCAGAAGATTTTTTCCATCCTGCATGTACTGATCCTTTAAATCGGATTCCCATATGTTAACTCCTTGAATTACAAAATGCTTAACTTGGTCCAGTGCTCTCCAGCGTTTCAAATCCAGCATGCGCAGACCTTCCGCCAGCAATTCACAACGCCGTTCACGACGGATATTGTATAATAGAGGAGAGACTTGCTTACCTGCCGAATATGCTGCCCAGTCAAGTTCTTTGGAGAGATCGGTATTGTTCACTGTTACTGTGTAGTCTCTCGGCAATCCGGCTCTTTCACGAAGATCTCCCCAATATCCTGCTGCCTCCGAACCTATGGAAGTGCCGTTATGTTCCATACAGTCAGCTTCGATGTAGTTGAGATAGGCCTCGGCTACACGATATACCGGACAACCTTCAATCGCTGTATTACCATCACGATACCAGTTTCCTGAGAGTCCTTTACGGACCTGATAGCCTGTTACACATCTCTTTTCCGTTATATCCAAAAGTCCTGGAACCTCCGGAAGCAAATCAGGAGTACCATTCATCACATATTCGGACTAAGAGTTTCACCTGGTGTCATCAGAAACAGTTGTAAACGTAAGTCCCTGTTTTTACGTACATCCAATAATGACTTGTCTCCTTTGTACTGGTCGGTTGTATAGATCGGTTTGCCATCACGACAAAGGAAACTTTCTACATATTGCCGGGTAAATCCGGTATTTCCGCCGACACGGATATAGAAAGGAGCTGAATGTACAATTTTATAATCGAGCAGATTATATGCACGCCACAATAATATTTCTGAATATCCTTCCAGGCTATTCGCTGAGAACTGAGCAAAATAGGGGTTACTCATTTTATATTTATCTTCGTCCGTTTTAACTGTTTCATCCATGCAATCTTTCGCTGTATTCTGCATCAAAGCTGCGTTGCCGATTACCTCTTTAGCTGCCTCTTTGGCTTCTTTCAGGAAGAATGCAATTTCCGTGTCGATATTGAAGTCTGCAATGTCCTCTGCTTTTCCCGGCCATCCGCTACCACCCGGTACTAAGGCGGTACCTCTGTGATAAGTCAGCCAGGAGGCTTCGAACAGGGCTGCTCTGGATTTCAATAACAAGGCAGCATTTTTTGTGATTCGGTTCTTGCCACCGGATATATTATTGGTCAGTAAACCGATTGTCTGATCCAAGTCTTCTAAAATAAAGCGTGCTACTTTATGCCGGGGTTCCCGTTTGCTGGCCTGAGTCAGAGGTTCATTTTCATCCGGTAATGTGTTTTTTATAATCGGGAAGTCACCGAAAGTCTCCAGTTTTGACAAGTAATTCTTGGCACGAAGAAAATACATTTCACCAATATAGTGTTTGATGTTTACTTCCGAACCTTCTATCTCTCCTTTTTCAAAACGGGGAACGACTGTTTCGATAAAATAATTAGCTTCACGAATGGCTGCAAAATGCCACGGATCGTTGCTTGCAGGGTTATCATAAGCTTCCGGAACTTTCCATTGACCGGGAATCCATTTCTTATCGTAGTTAGTGGCGGCCTGATTATCAGTTGCATTATCATTTTTCCAGATACCGGCATTAAATCCCTCATGAGTCGTGAAGTTGTAATGCTTTACAGCATAGGCAGCCAAGTCATTTTCGGTAAAGAAAAAGTTGTCCGGGGTTACACTGTCCAAAGGTTCTCTATCCAGAAAATCGTTGCAAGAAGTGAGTATAAAGCTTCCCCCTGTCAGCAAAAATAAGTATTTAATTATCTTTTTCATATGTCATCAATTAAAAGTTAACACTAAATCCTGTGGAGAAAGTATGAGACAGCGGATAAGTCTTTCCCGAACTGTTCGATCCGTCCTTCGCTCCATAACCGGTATTAATCGTTTCCGGGTCAAATCCTTCGGGCAGTCCCGTAAGGGTGAACAAATTTTCTCCAGAGAAGAAGACCCGTAAGTTGGAAATACCAATTTTACGAGTAATCTGGGCAGGTATGGTATATCCTATCTGCAGATTCTTCAACCGTATATAGGCAGCATTCTGAAGATAGCGGGTTTGCGTCTTTTGATTTTTAGCAAAATTGTCAACCAATATACGCGGGAAATAGGCATTCTTGTTAGCGCTCCAGAAATCATCACCTTCCTCGCGGAAGAAATCAAGATGAGAAGTAAAGCAAGCCGACTGCCAGATACCCCCTGTGGCTCCCCAAAACATATTGTCGTTCAGCCAGGCATCACGTTTCGCCACTCCCTGAAAGAATAAACGTACATCAAAACCTTTCCAGGATGCATTTAGATCCAGTCCAAACCGGAACCGTGGAGAAGTATTACCGATGACCTTTTTGTCACCCGGATCGTTAAGGGTAGCTCCATCGGAAATCTTACCGTCGCCATTCAGGTCCCGATACATGATATCACCAGCGCCCCAGTTAGTTCCCAATGCATCCTGTCCACCTTTCGGAAGTGAAGCAAGATGAGCATCCATTTCCTCCTGACTCTTGGTTATGCCAATTGTTTCAAATCCCCATATATCACCGTTATATTTACTGACATACCAAGTAGCTATTTTGCCTGTAGTATTAGGATATTTCAAGATTTTCTGACGGTCATCGGAAAGTAACAGGTGTACTCCGTAATCAAAATCTTTAATACGATCTCTCCATCCCAAATCTAATTCAAAACCGGTAGACTGCATATCTGCATTGTTCATTTTAGGTACATTCGCCCCTAAAGTTACGGGAAGTTCGGGAGCCGGTCCTACCATATTAATCGTCTTTCGGTTGAACCAGTCGAAGCTTACGGTCAGGCGGTTATTCAACATACCTAAGTCAAAGCCTATATTCCATGACCGCATGGTTTCCCAGCCTAATAACGCTGAAATCAAATCCGGTGCATTCGCTGTGTTGGGGCGACTGTTGCTGATTAGCCAATGGGAATTAGGATCTTGAGCAACAAACTTCATTAACTGGATATACGGATATAGATTTTCCGTATTCTGGTTGCCCAGCTCTCCCCAAGAACCACGGATTTTTAGAGTATTGATGATATTGCCGGTAGATTCCATGAATGCCTCACGTGCCACATTCCATCCGGCAGAGAAGGAAGGGAACAAGTTCCAGCGTTTATCTTTTGCAAAACGTGAAGTTCCGTCATACCGGAGATTAACCTCCAACAGATACCGTTCTTTATAATCATAATTGAGTCGACCGAAGAACCCGGCTGTAGCCCAATGTGTCAGTTTGGATTTATCGATTGTCGATTCACCCGTAGCCGCATTAATATTAGGAACAGATTCTGAAATCAAGTCCAATTTGGACGCCTGTAACTGCCGCCATTTATTCACTTCGGCTTGGAAACCGACCATTCCTTTCAGATGGTGTGCATCGGCGAATGATCTGCTGTATTCACTGTATACGTTTGCATTGAAATAATTGGTACGCTCAGCCCCTTCGGTAACTTTCGATAGTATATTTAAAAAATACTACCCGATTCTTTGTGCGTATGGAAATAGGTTTGTGGACTATGAAGAGTCGAAAGAGATAGCTGGAGACGCTATTTTATGGCTGTGGGAACATCGCGAGACGCTTCAGGTCGAGACTTCTTTGGGCAGATATTTACTCAAATCAGTTTACCATAGATCTCTTAATTGTATAAAGCAAAGGCAACTGAAGAACCATGTTGATACTATGTTTTATGAAGAGATGGAAAAACTGATACATGACGTGGAGGCATACCAGTTTCAGGAACTTTCGAAAAGAGTGAAAGAGGCCATAGAGGCATTGCCTGCTTCCTATCGGGAGGCTTTTGTTATGCATCGTTTTACAAAAAAAAGCTATAAAGAAATAGCTGAGGATTCCGGGGTTTCAATGAAAACAATTGCTTACCGTATACAACAGGCAACAAAATTGCTTCGTAAAGATCTTGCAGATTTACTAACTACTATAATTGTTTGTATTATGTCGATAGTTCGTTGACTGTTGAACTTATTTTTCCGGCCGCAGACGCAGAAAAAAAGAACTTTCTTCAAAAAAGAATATTTAATTAATCAGAGAATGCTGTGATTGTATCGCAGATAAATAAAGAATAGAAAATCGCCTGCATTTGCTAAAATGAAAATCATCCTTTCTTTTATTTAAAGAATAAGCTGAATATATTGCTATGCTTTTACTTCTTTTAGCTGTCATTTGAATAATGAAATCTCTGGTAGATAGACATTGTGCTTAACTTAGTCTTTTCGGTATTTATGATTAACCAGTACGAAAACAATTTGCATGTTGTTGCACTTATTTATGCATTTTTATTCTCTGTTTTGTTACTTTTAGTGCAACTGTATTTTGGATGTTATCTTAAAAATAGAACATTATTGTTTAGTAGTATATACCATGCTTGAAGTTGAATAGTGTCTCTCGAATGACGGAAAGTTATGTAAGAAGTAAAAGGAAGGTGTGTTGTATCCTCATTATTTAAATTAAAAAGTCATTTGCAGACAGAAAGATTCTCTGTATCTTTGCCGTCATGGCAGAAAGAAGTGAATTACATCCAAGAAACAAGCACAATGGGCAGTATGATTTTTCTCTATTGACAGAAAATTGTCCATCATTAAAGAAGTTTGTGCAGCTTAATCCTTATGGAAAACAAACAATAAATTTTTTTAATCCACAGGCGGTGAAAGCTTTAAACAAAGCGTTGCTAGTGACTCATTATGGTATCCGCTATTGGGATATTCCCAAGAACTATTTGTGTCCACCTATCCCTGGACGTGCAGACTATATTCATTATATTGCTGATTTGATTGATCCCGAAGGAGTAAATATGATGGTAAAAGAAGAATGTGACGACCAGCCAAGGAGACAGTGTAGATGTCTGGATATCGGTGTGGGTGCAAACTGTATTTATCCTATTATCGGGCATGTTGAGTATGGATGGACATTTGTGGGGTCTGATATTGATCCGCTATCTATAGAAAATGCACGAAAGATAGTGACTTGTAATCCTGTACTAGCGCATAAGATTGATTTGCGACTTCAGAAAGACAACCGGAAGATTTTTGATGGAATCATCGCTCCCGATGAATATTTTGATGTGACGATTTGCAATCCTCCATTCCATAGTTCGAGAGAAGAAGCGGAAGATGGGACATTACGTAAATTAAGTAGTCTGAAAGGGGAAACAGTAAAGAAAGCCAAACTGAATTTCGGTGGAAATGCGAATGAACTTTGGTGTGAGGGTGGAGAATTACGTTTTCTGCTGAATATGATTTCCGAGAGTCAGAAATACCGGGTAAATTGTGGATGGTTTACGAGTTTGGTTTCTAAAGAGAAGAATCTGGATAAACTATATGCTAAACTGAAAGCTGTACACGCATCGGAATATAAGATTATTCGAATGTATCAGGGTACGAAAAGTAGCAGAATATTAGCTTGGCGATTTGGGAAATAGAAAACTTTTTCTGGAATATTATCCGTTGAGGGATTGGCTTTTAGTCAATCCCTTATTTGTGTGTACATTCCTGGAATCAGATAGGTTGTTTTTAAAAAGAAAAATATGGTCTCTAATAAGATTCTAATAGGATTCTAACTATTCTCTAACAGGCCCTCCGAAAGAAGCCGTCTATCTTTGCGTCCGAAAATTCGGTTACTAACTTAACTTATGTTTGATTATGATGATGAAGAGAGAGTTACACATGTTCTTTGTTTGCAGTTTATTGTTTTTTACCGCATGTGGGAATAAGCAGGAATCAGAGCAAAAAAGTGGTTGTCGTATAGAAGGTGATACAGTCTATGTAACAGACCATTTCTTACTTGAAAAAATCAAAGTATCAGAGACAGAATCGGAACCCTATTCCAAGAAAGTGATAACATCCGGTATGGTACGTCCCATTCCTACCCGTTATGCTTACGTTGCTCCTCCATTTGCAGGGAGGGTCACAAAATCTTATGTACGAATCGGACAACCGGTACATCAGGGGACACCTTTATTTGAAATCAGTTCTCCTGACTTTACTTCCGCACAGAAAGAATATTTTCAGGCAGTTTCATCGAGGGAACTAGCGAAAAAAGACTTGAAACGTAAAGAAGACCTGATAAAGAATGGCGTCAGTTCACAGAAGGAACTGGAAGAAGCCCAGAATGCTTTATTGATAGCGGATAAGGAGTTTGAGAATGCTTCAGCCGCATTACGGGTATATCAAGTGGACAATCTTGGGGAAATGATATTAGGGCAGCCGTTGATTGTTCGTTCTCCTATTTCCGGTGTCGTGATCAAGGATAATATCGTTACGGGCCAGTATCTGAAGGATGATACGGAGCCGATAGCTATCGTTGCTGATTTGTCGGAGGTCTGGATTACAGCTCAGGTAAAGGAAAAAGATATCCGGTTTATAAATGAAGGCAGCAGTTTGGATATAGAAATTTCAGCATTACCCGGTACGGTTATTAAAGGTAATGTATATCACGTAGAGGAGGCGGTAGATGAAGAAACCCGTTCCATTCAGGTGCTTTCGGTCTGCGATAATTCGGACGGACATTTGAAATTGGGCATGTATACTACTATGCATTTCCTGAGTGCTCCGGTCGAACAAATTCAAATTCCGGAAAAAGCATTATTACAGGGCGAAAAGGATAGTTATGTATTTGTGCAGATTGCTCCGGCAATTTTTGTACGGACGTTGGTGATGGTGGAGACAACAGAAAACGGAATAGCTGTAATTAGCCAAGGACTGTGTCCCGGAGATAAGATAATCAGTGAGGGAGGATATTATTTAAAGTAAGAAATTATGAAGAAGGAATTAATGCTTTCAATTATACAGAAAAGATGGGTAATGCTTTGCTTGTTTGTGGTGATGTGTATCTTTGGATATTACTCATGGAAACAGCTTTCGATAGAGGCTTATCCGGATATTGCAGATGTCACTTCTCAAGTTGTCACTCAGGTGCCCGGGCTTGCTGCGGAAGAGGTGGAGCAACAGATTACTATTCCGTTGGAACGGGCCATTAATGGTCTGCCTGGTATGCACGTCATGCGAAGTAAAAGCACGTTCGGACTGTCGATGATTACCATTGTCTTTAAAGACGGGACAGAAGATTATTGGAGTCGCCAGCGTGTACAGGAAAGGTTGAATGAAGTAGAACTACCCTATGGAGCTACTCCGGGACTTGATCCGCTGACATCCCCTGTAGGAGAGGTGTACCGCTATATCGTGGAAAGTGACCAACATTCATTACGTGAATTAACCGATCTTCAGAACTGGGTAATTATTCCGCGTATCAAAGAAGTGTCGGGAGTAGCCGATGTGACTAATTTCGGCGGTATCACAACTCAGTTCCAGGTTGAAATAGACCCTTCCAAATTGGAACAATATAATTTATCTCTCAAACAGGTTATTGAAGCTATTGAAAATAACAATGCCAATGTAGGGGGGAGTGTGTTGAATCGTGGCGATCTGGGTTATGTGGTCCGGGGAATCGGATTGATCGGGAACTTGGATGACTTGGGGCATATTGTAGTGAGTACCACTTCCGGAGTTCCTGTCTTTCTGAATGACATCGGTTCCTTGAAATATGGAAATCTTGAAAGAAAGGGAGTTTTGGGGTATACAGACCGTACCCGCGACTATTCTGAAAGTCTGGAAGGAATCGTACTTCTTCTGAAACATGAGAATCCGTCTAAAGTATTGGAAGCTGTTCATACGGCGGTTGATGAATTAAATAATGAAACATTGCCGGAAGGAGTAAAGATACACACTTTTCTGGATCGTACCGATTTGGTGGACACCACTTTGAGCACTGTGTCTCATACCTTGTTGATGGGGATGGGTTTGGTAGTTCTGGTGCTTATATTGTTTCTGGGTAACTGGCGTGGCGCATTATTGGTTTCTATAACGATTCCTGTATCGTTACTTATCGCTTTTATTCTTATGCATCTGACGGATATTCCGGCTAATCTTCTGTCGCTTGGCGCTATTGATTTCGGTATTATCGTAGACGGTGCTATTGTTATGCTGGAAACGATCCTCAAGAAACGTGAAGATAATCCAGAACAATACCTTGAAGAAAAAAGCATCGCACAGCGTGCCAAAGAAGTGGGACGTCCTATTCTTTTCTCGACCATCGTTATTATTACGGCATATCTTCCGCTATTTGCCTTTGAACGTGTAGAACGCAAGCTTTTCACCCCAATGGCATTTACGATGAGTTATGCGATGGTTGGAGCACTTTTGGTTGCACTCTTATTGATTCCGGGACTTGCCTATGCCATATATCGTAAACCACGTAAGATATATAAGAATAAATGGCTGGATAAACTAAAAGATGAATATACTTGTATCGTTACTGGAATTTTGGAAACACCCTCAAAGGTCATTATGTCATCAAGCCTGGTCTTGGTAGGAGGCATAGTATTGAGTGCCGTTGTAGGAAAAGACTTTCTTCCGGAGTTGGATGAAGGTTCAATTTGGCTGCAAGTTAATTTGCCACCCGGAATTTCAGTAGAAAAGTCACGGGAGTTGTCCGATACCTTGCGTGCCCGTACAATGAAGTACTCCGAAGTTACCTATATGATGGTACAAGCAGGAAGAAATGATGACGGAACCGACCCGTTCACTCCTTCTCACTTTGAGGTATCTATCGGCATTAAGCCTTATGGGGAATGGCCGAAGGGAAAAACTAAAAAAGATTTGATTAACGAACTGGAGGAAGAATACAAGTCACTTTCAGGTTTTAAAGTCGGTTTCAGTCAGCCTATGATAGATGGGGTGATGGATAAAATAGCCGGGGCCCATAGTGAACTGGTAGTGAAAGTATATGGCGAAGATTTTCGTGAAACACGCCGTATTGCTGAAGAAATAACCCGGGTGTTGGGGACTGTGAAAGGTGCTGTCGATCTGGATATTGATCAGGAACCGCCTTTGCCGCAGTTACAGATTAGTATGAATCGTGATGCCATAGCCCGTTATGGCTTAAATGTATCTGATGTGGCGGATCTGATTGAAGTGGCTATCGGAGGTAAGGCGATTGCACAACTTTATCAGGATGACCGCCAGTATGACATCACTTGTAAGTATAAAGAAGAGGCGCGGAATACTCCGGAGAAAATAGCCGGACTTATGTTGACTTCTTCCACCGGTGCTAAAATTCCTCTTTCCCAGGTAGCTGATGTCAGATTGAGTCTTGGGGAGAGTACGATAACCCGGGAAATGAACAGACGGCATCTGACGGTAAAGCTGAATCTGCGTGGTCGTGATCTGGCGTCTTTTCTGAACGAAGCCCAAGCGACGATCAATGAGAATGTACATTATGACAAGAATAAATATACTGTCAAATGGGGTGGTGCTTTCGAAAATCAGAAGCGGGCTTATACACGTCTCTCCGTCATTATACCACTGACACTGGTGGGGATGTTTATACTGCTTTATGCCACGTTCGGAAAATTCCGGCAGGCGGGACTGGTATTATCTATTGTCCCTTTAGCACTTTTCGGAGGTATGCTTGCTCTTAATGTGCGTGGTATGACGCTGAATGTATCTTCTGCTGTAGGATTTATAGCGATGTTCGGACTTTCCATACAAAATGGAATTATCATGGTATCGCAGATCAATGGATTACGTATAAAAGGTATGGAACTCCGGAAATCGGTCATAGAAGGAGCGCTTCAACGTTTCCGCCCTATTCTGATGACTTCGGTTACTACGATACTCGGGCTTTTTCCGGCTTCGTTGGCAACAGGAATCGGTAGTGACGTACAGCGTCCGCTGGCAACAGTGATTGTATATGGATTGATGTTTTCAACACTTGTTTCCATGTTTCTGCTTCCGGCTTTCTATTATTTGGTTGAGAACAATGTTTTAAATAAAAAGAAGAACGATGAAAAAGAATATACGTTATAATGTGCTGCTTCTGTTGTTAGTTGTGGAAGTTGCGCTTATTCCGGCTTTTGCTCAAATGGCAGAAGTAAAGCCGGCTCAGTCTATTTCTTTCGAAGAATATCTGAATAGGGTAGGAAAAAATAATCTGAGTTATTTAGCTGAAAAACTCAATGTAAGTATAGCTGATGCAGAAGTGGTTGCCCGGAAAATATTCCCGGACCCTGAATTGGAGTTTGAAGCGGGTAATGAGACTTTTTCTTTGGGAGTTTCTTATTCATTAGAACTGGGAAATAAAAGAGGGGCACGTATTAAGTTGGCACGGACCCAGGCGGAGTTGGAAAGACTTGTTTTGCAACAAGGCTTTCAGGATTTGAGGGCGGAAGCTGCCGATCTTTTTCTAGATGCAATTCTTCAGCGCAACTTGCTTGAAGTACAAAAAAGTTCTTATGAGTATATGTATCAGCTGAGTCAGTCAGATAGTTTGCGTTATGTTTCGGGAGAGATTACCGAGAATGATGTCCGACAGTCAAAACTGGAGGCTCTTACTTTGCTTAATGCTGTTTACAGTCAGGAAGCAGTCTATCATTCTGCTCTGATTCAGTTGAATAAACACATGGGAATGGCTGCTGATACACTTCATGTTCCTTTGGGAAATTGGGAGAAGTTGAGCAGAGACTTTGCCCTGTCTGATCTGGTCGAAGCAGGACTAAATAATCGTATCGACCTGCTTGTCGCTCAAAAGAGCACGGAACTTACTACCGGGGAATATAAACTGACGAAAGCGGAACGAAAACCTAATATCGGAGTTTCGGTTTCTTATGAAAGAGACTGGAAAGGTTTTCTTCCTCCGGCTCGCTCTACTACTGCAGGTGTCTCCATTCCTCTGACATTCTCGAATATTAATAAAGGAGCTGTAAAAGCTGCAAAATTCCGAATTGCCCAGTCGGAAATAATGGAAAGAGACATGGAATTGCAGATACAGGCAGAGATAGCTCAGGCTTGGTTTTATTATGAGGCTGAGAAGAAAAAGGTGGCTCAATATAGAGCCGGGGTACTTGAAGATTCGCAGAAGGTACTCAATGGCATGGTATATAAATACAAACGGGGAGAAACAAGTATTCTCGATGTACTGGTTGCCCAGCGTACTTACAACGAGGTGCAACAGGAGTATCTGGAAACAATGAAAGGGTATGCTGCTTCGTTAGTGGCACTGGAAAAAGCATGCGGTATATGGGATATACGTTTTTGAGCGTTGAATAATCTGACTTTGCTGCTGGAAGAAGCAGCAAAGTCAGATATATACACTTGCCAGTCAGCAGCTTCGTTTTTTGTGCTAAATCATTGTGTGATATTCCTCTTGCTTTTTTTTAGGAAGCTTTTTGATCACTTCTTCCACTGAATGGTCAATCAGTTCTTTGATAAGTTTATCATCCAGATCGCTTTCCAGATAGATACTTATCCAATATTTTTTATCGGAGTGATGCCCGAAAAAGATACCGTTATACTTCTCCATTAGCTCTGTAGATTTTTCAGGGTCACATTTCATATTAGCCCAAAACTCCCCATTCTTAGGTCGCAATCCTGTATAGGTAAACATCTTTCCCATCACTTTAAATACTAAGGTATCTTCGTCAAACGGCATACACTCTGTCGCCCCTTTTACAGACAGGCAATATTCTCTCAACTCTTCGATATTCATGATATTATCTCTAATGTATTTTCAAAAGACAAATATACCCATTTAAGTTTATCCGCTAATCTGTTTCCAAAACTTTAATCCGTAGTACTGTGTCATTTTGACGAGACAGGGCAGTGCTTAATTACTTTTGATTATGTATCTTTGCCGTTGCAAGAGCAGATGTCCTTGATTTATATACCGATAAATAGAATATGATGGAAGCGAAGTATATCACCCTGACTAAAGAAAATATAGAAAAAGAACACATTTGCTGTGCTTTCTCCGATAAGAAATGCAAGGACAGCTATGAGCTGAAAAAAGCATGGCTGAAAAAAGAGTTTGATAATGGTTATATTTTCAGACGGCTTGATGAGCGGGCAAAAGTGTTTATAGAGTACGTCCCTGCCGAAAAGGCGTGGATTCCTGTGACTGCTCCTAATTACTTGATGATAAACTGCTTTTGGGTATCGGGACAATATAAAGGACACGGACATGCTAAAGCACTACTACAATCCGCCATTGATGACGCCAGGGCGCAGGGGAAAGAGGGGTTGGTTACGGTAGTTGGTACATCAAAGTTTCATTTTATGAGCGATGCGAAATGGCTGTTACGGCAAGGATTCGAAACAGTCGAAAAACTTCCTTATGGGTTCAGCCTTCTGGCTCTGAAGATAAATCCGGCGGCTCCCGATCCAGCTTTTAAAGATTGTATATTAAGTGGAGTATGTGCGGATAAAGAAGGAGTAGTGGTTTACTATACACATCGTTGTCCGTTTGCAGAATTTCATGTTCGTAATTCGTTGGTGAATGTCGCTGAAAGTAAAGGTATTCCATTGAAAATAATTAGATTAGAGACGATGGAACAGGCACAGGATGCTCCTACACCAGCCACTATATTCAGTCTTTTCTATAATGGGAAATTCGTCACGACTGACTTAAGTGCATGCATTGACAAGCGGTTTGATAAAGCGTTAGGACTCTAATCTCTTATATTTTAGTATATGTTGTTTTTATTCAGTACTTTCGTGGTGTCTCCATAGGATGTGCGGATTCGGCTGAAAATTAAACTTTTATGGGGTTGCGCAAATGGTGATGAGTCAGTAAATTATAGTTTTACAATCACTAATGTTTCTTATTTCACTTCATTCCAATATATTCAATTCTTGCATTTTATAAAACTATGTTTTATTTTTGGGGAATAAAATTATTGGGATTATAATGAAAGGTATTCACTTGGTTGTTTGTGTTTGTTTGTTTTTATTTGTGTTTAACCAGTTCCTTTTTGCCGACAAAACTATGGAAAGTGATTCACTATATACCTATAAGTATATAAATGGGATCTATATGTCAGAGCCTGAACGTGCTTTAAATTTGTTGGAAGGTGCTGAAAGTAAAAAGACTCTGCCTCTGCGTATTATAAATGAATTACGCAGTAAGGCTTATCGTAATATGTATATGACTAAATTAGCTTTTGTGTATGCAAGGAAGTCATATTTATTAGATTCCATATCTCAGAAAGATCCTAAGCATTTGCTGAAGATGACAGTTGATTTGGCAGAACTGGCTCTGTTGATGAGTGATCATAAAGAGAGTATGAGATACGCTCTTGGTGGTCTTAAATTGGCACAAAAAGAGAAAGATAAAGGAGCGGAGGGTAAGTTGCTGTTTTGTATTGGTGAAAATAAATGGCAATTATCTTTCAAGGAAGAGGCGTATGATTATTTTGACAAAGCTATCAAACAGCTTCAAGGTGCGGAAACCAAATTGGAAATGGCTATGCTTTCATACTTCTATGGGATGAAAATGGATTATCTGCTAAATGATTCCCGGACTGAAGAAGCATTGGAGGTGGGGCTGAAACGTGAAAAACTGCTGAAAAGTATAGCTCGATTACCTGAAAAAAATGAAGCCTTTCTGGATTTGCAATATACTTATTTGTATGCTAAAATGTCATATATTTGCTATCTGGAAGGGGAGTATGAACAGGCTGAAAAATATTACCAGCAGTATTTGTCTACAAAGAATGCATATACCCCTGATGGTCAAACCTATGGAATCCCTTATCTGTTGAAATCGAAACAATATCGGAAAGTAGTAGATCGATGCCAGGATTTTAAGAAGCTTATGCAGCAGCAGCAGGATACTGTTAACTTACAGTATATTAGTATTCTTCAAAAAGAAGTAAAAGCTTATTTAGGACTGAAGGATTTTGAAAAAGTAGCCGCTTTGCGTGAGTCTATTATATCTATTACTGATAGTGTAAATAGTAAGGATAAACAAAATGCAGCTTTGGAATTAGACGCTATTTATAAGGCTACTGAGCAGGAGGAATATATCGCCGAACAGACTTTTCAGCTAAGAGTCAGAAACATATCACTTGCGTTTTTGGGATGCATTACTTTTCTGACATTATTTATGTTATGGCGGATATGGCGGCATAGCACGATAGTCAAGTATAAGAACAAAATGCTGGCGAAGTTTATTAATGAAAAACTGGCTCGGAAAGAAGACGCTGATGAATTATTGATAGAGGAGGAAACTGAAGATCCGGTAGTTGTTCCGTTGGACTTGGAACCAGACGAGGAATCATCAGAGAAAATTGATTTGTCTTTAGATGAAGTTTCCGAAAACCATGATGAAGAAGAGGCTGAGAATAAGAAAATTTTCAAAGACTTGAATCGTATCGTGGTTCAGGATCAATTGTATCTTTCTCCGAAACTGTCAAGAGAGGATCTGGCTCAGATTGTACACTTGAACAATGCGCGCTTTGCCCGGATGATAAAGGAAAATACCGGAACCAATTTCAATGGATATGTTAACGAACTTCGTATTAACTATGCAATTAAATTATTGAAACGGCATCCCAATTATACCATTCGTGCGATAGCCGATGAAGCCGGGTTTAATAGTACGCCTATTTTGTATAGTATGTTTAAGAAAAAAACGGGTATGACTCCCTATGAATTTAAGAAAGCGCAGGAGTCCTTAGGTTGATTTTGGCTTTTTCGTTAAACAAATTTCCGTTTTCCCGGTTTATTCTAACAATAAACTTAAATATAAACGGAAATGGTGCAAGTTAGGATAAAGCGAGTGTACGAAGACTTTTCAGAGACAGATGGATATCGGGTGCTGGTAGATAAGCTATGGCCGCGCGGAATTAAAAAAGAATGGTTGAAGTACGACTACTGGGCAAAAGATATAACGCCTTCCGCTGCATTGCGCAATTGGTTTCATGAGGATATTCCGGGACACTGGAATGACTTTGTTGTGATGTATCAAAAAGAACTGGAAGCCTCTCAGGCTGTTGCCGATTTTCTGACTCTTATCAAACCTCATCCGGTGGTGACTTTGCTTTATGCGTCCAAGGAACCGGTGTACAATCATGCCCGAATCCTTCGTGATTATCTGGAAATACATCTGAAAGAGTGAAATTAAAGTAATTTTTATCTCTTTCCGCTTTCAGTCGTTCACTCAATTTCCTACCTTTGTAATCTAAATCAAAATCGTGTATCCATGAAGTATAAATTATTAGTTCTTGATGTAGACGGAACGCTTCTCAATGATGCAAAAGAAATTAGTAAACGTACGTTAGCTGCCTTGCTGAAGGTTCAGCAGATGGGAGTACGTATCGTGCTGGCATCCGGCAGACCTACTTACGGTCTGATGCCTTTGGCCAAATCCCTTGAACTTGGAAATTATGGTGGTTTTATTCTCTCTTATAATGGTTGTCAGATAATTAATGCGCAAAACGGAGAAATTTTGTTTGAACGGCGGATTAATCCGGAAATGTTGCCTTATCTGGAAAAGAAGGCAAGAAAGAATAATTTCGCACTGTTCACTTATCATGATGATACGATTATTACAGATACTCCGGAGAATGAACATATCCGGAATGAGGCCCGGCTGAATAACCTGAAAGTGATAAAGGAAGAAGAGTTTTCTGCGGCAATCGACTTTGCTCCTTGTAAGTGTATGCTGGTCAGCGATGATGAAGAATCGTTGGTCAGTCTGGAAGGACATTGGAAGAGACGGTTGAACGGTGCTTTGGATGTTTTCCGTTCCGAACCTTATTTTCTGGAAGTAGTACCATGTGCGATTGATAAAGCCAATACACTGGGTGCTTTATTGGAGCAACTGGATGTGAAGCGTGAAGAAGTCATAGCTATCGGTGATGGGGTATGCGATGTAACCATGATTCAACTGGCCGGATTGGGAGTAGCCATGGGGCATTCTCAGGATTCTGTAAAGGTATGTGCGGACTATGTGACTGCTTCCAATGAGGAAGACGGAGTGGCTGTAGCTGTCGAGAAGGCAATTATAGCGGAAGTTCGTGCAGCGGAGATTCCGTTGGATCAGTTGAATGCGCAGGCACGCCATGCGTTGATGGGTAATTTAGGTATTCAATATACATATGCCGATGAAGACCGCGTAGAGGCAACGATGCCTGTAGATCACCGGACCCGTCAGCCTTTCGGCATTTTGCATGGAGGAGCTACACTTGCGTTGGGAGAAACAGTTGCCGGACTTGGCTCGATGATTCTCTGCCAGCCGGATGAAATCGTGGTAGGAATGCAGGTCAGCGGAAATCATATTTCTTCTGCACACGAGGGTGATACGGTACGGGCGGTAGCGACGATCGTACACAAAGGACGTTCTTCCCATGTGTGGAATGTGGACGTTTTTACTTCAACCAATAAACTGGTGTCCTCCATACGAGTAGTCAACAGTGTGATGAAAAAAAAATGACCGACGAAAAAAAGAACTTGACAACTATTGATGCACTCATTCAGCGGAAACAGCCATTTGCTGTTTATCGTGTTCCGGGGGAGAGATTTCCTCGTCTGTTGACAGAAGACACCGGAGCCGTCCGCTTGATTTACGATTTGAAAGAACTGAACGGACAAAGGGGATTTGTGATTGCTCCGTTCTGTGTAGAGAAGTCATGTCCGATTGTATTGATACAGTCGGATAAGACAGGGCAGCCACTGCCTGTGGAAACCGATACGGATGAAGAGGAAGAACTAAACTTGCAAACCTATCCGAAGGAATCTTTTTTAACCCTTTGTTCAGAGAAGTATGCGACCTGTTTTCATACATTTATCGAAGCCTTGCGTGATGCTACTTTTGATAAACTGGTGCTTTCCCGAAGTCTTACTATTGGAAAGCATCCGGAGTTTTCCCCTTCAGCCGTTTTTCGTGCTGCCTGTCAACGCTATATTCATTCTTATATTTATCTGTGTTACACTCCTCAGACTGGCATTTGGCTGGGAAGTACTCCTGAAATCATATTGTCGGGCGAAAAAAATGAATGGAACACAGTCGCCTTGGCAGGAACCCAACCTTTGCTGGATGGTAAACTGCCGCAAGAGTGGGATGATAAAAACCGTCAGGAGCAAGATTATGTAGCATCTTATATTCGTCGCCAGCTTCTCTCGTTGGGTATTCATTCTACAGAGAAGGGACCTTATCCGGCTTATGCCGGTGCTTTGTCGCATCTGAAAACCGATTTTCATTTCTCATTGAAAGATAATAGAAATCTGGGCGATCTTCTGAAAGTTCTTCATCCGACTCCTGCCGTATGCGGACTGCCTAAAGAGGAGGCTTATCGGTTTATTCTGGAAAATGAAGGATATGACCGCAAGTACTATTCCGGTTTTATAGGCTGGCTCGATCCGGAAGGACGGACTGATTTATATGTGAATCTGCGCTGCATGCACATTGAAGACGAACAGCTGACACTTTATGCGGGTGGCGGATTGTTATCCTCTTCGGAGTTGAATGATGAATGGCAGGAAACGGAAAAAAAATTGCAGACGATGAGGCGTATTCTTGTGTCTGCCCCCCATAATGATTAATCACTAACAAGCTAATCACTATCAATATGTATTCGGATAAGAAAAATATACTTCAACTAGTTGCACTGCTTGAGGCGCATGGAATTACGAAAGTAGTGTTGTGCCCCGGTAGCCGTAATGCACCTCTTGTGCATACATTGTCTACTCATCCGGGTTTTACTTGTTATGCTATGACGGATGAACGGAGTGCCGGTTATTTTGCAATGGGTCTTGCACTGCATGGCGGGCATCCTGCTGCCATTTGTTGTACTTCCGGTACGGCGTTGCTCAATCTTCATCCTGCTGTGGCAGAAGCGTACTATCAGAATATTCCTCTAGTCGTTATCTCTGCCGATCGTCCTGCTGCCTGGATCGGACAGATGGCCGGACAGACTTTGCCACAACCCGGTGTTTTTCAGACATTGGTCAAGAAGTCGGTAAACCTGCCGGAGATTCAGACAGAAGAAGATGAATGGTACTGCAACCGCCTGGTAAATGAAGCTCTGCTGGAGACGAACCATCATGGAAAAGGTCCGGTACATATTAATATTCCTATTTCCGAACCCTTATTCCAGTTTACGGTGGAATCGCTGCCCGAAGTACGAGTTATCACGCGCTATCAGGGGTTGAATGTATACGACCGGGATTATAATGATCTGATCGAACGGCTGAACAGGTATCAGAAGCGGATGATGATTGTCGGTCAGATGAATCTGATTTACTTGTTTGAGAAGCGGCATACCAAATTATTGTATAAACACTTCGCCTGGCTGACGGAGCACATTGGTAATCAGACAGTGCCCGGTATTCCGGTAAAGAATTTCGATGCGGCGCTTTATGCAATGCCCGAAGAGAAGATCGATCAGATGACTCCCGAGTTGCTGATTACCTATGGTGGACATGTCGTTTCCAAGCGATTGAAAAAATATCTTCGCCGACATCCGCCTAAAGAACACTGGCATGTATCTGCTGATGGAGAAGTGATTGATCTTTATGGTTCTCTGACTACCGTCATCGAAATGGACCCATTTGAGTTTCTGGAGAAAATAGCTCCTTTGCTCGATAACCGTGTGCCGGAATATCCTCGTGTATGGGAAAATTATTGTAAGACCATTCCCGAACCGGAATTCGGATATTCCGAGATGTCGGCTATCGGTGCATTGATAAAAGCATTGCCGGAATCCTGTGCATTACATCTGGCAAACAGTTCTGTGATCCGTTATGCCCAGTTGTATTCGCTGCCTTCTACGATTGAAGTGTGCTGCAATCGGGGTACCAGCGGTATCGAAGGATCATTGTCTACGGCAATAGGATATGCCGCAGGTTCGGATAAACTGAATTTTATAGCTATAGGCGATCTTAGCTTCTTCTATGATATGAATGCTTTGTGGAACATCAATGTCCGTCCCAATTTACGTATTCTTCTGTTGAATAACGGAGGGGGGGAGATATTCCATACATTACCCGGACTGGATATGTCGGGTACTTCGCATAAGTACATCACAGCTGTTCATAAAACATCAGCCAAAGGATGGGCAGAAGAACGCGGATTCCTTTACCAACGGGTAGAGAACGATGAACAACTCGCCGAAGCGATGAAGACCTTCGCACAACCGGAGGCCTTGGAACAACCGGTTCTGATGGAAGTATTCACCAATAAGAACAAAGATGCGCGTATTTTGAAAGATTATTATCATCAACTAAAACAAAAATAGATTATGCCAACACAAAGAGAATGGACAACCATCAGAGAATACGAAGATATTCTCTTTGATTACTATAATGGAATTGCCCGTATTACTATTAACCGTGAACGTTATCGAAATGCATTTACTCCGACTACAACGGCAGAGATGAGTGATGCACTGCGTATTTGCCGGGAAGAAGCGGATATTGATGTGATAGTGATCACAGGTGCCGGTGACAAAGCTTTCTGTTCGGGTGGTGACCAGAATGTGAAAGGGCGTGGCGGATACATAGGCAAGGACGGTGTTCCTCGTCTGAGTGTTTTGGATGTACAGAAGCAAATCCGCAGTATTCCTAAACCGGTAATTGCTGCTGTCAACGGCTTTGCTATCGGAGGCGGACATGTACTTCATGTGGTATGCGACTTGTCCATTGCCTCGGAAAATGCAATCTTCGGACAGACCGGCCCTCGCGTGGGTAGCTTTGATGCCGGATTTGGAGCGTCTTATCTGGCGCGTGTGGTAGGACAGAAAAAGGCACGCGAGATATGGTTCCTCTGCCGCAAGTACAATGCACAGGAAGCTTTGGATATGGGATTGGTGAATAAAGTCGTCCCATTGGAGCAACTGGAAGATGAATATGTGCAATGGGCGGAAGAAATGATGCTGCTCAGTCCGTTGGCTTTGCGTATGATTAAGGCCGGACTGAATGCGGAACTGGATGGTCAGGCAGGTATTCAGGAACTGGCAGGAGATGCGACATTGCTTTACTATCTGACAGATGAGGCTCAGGAAGGAAAGAATGCATTCTTGGAGAAACGCAAACCCAACTTTAAGAAATATCCGAAGTTCCCTTAATTTAAAAAACAATTTATGCTATAAAAGATGTATGAGGTCAGCTTCCGGGCTAAATAAAAACATGGTTATCTTTTGAGAATTTCTCTTTATGTTTTAATAATTTCCCTTTATAAATTGTAAAAGGGAAAACATGTTTTTATTGTTTGGAGTTATTCTGCTGAGATAGTAATCATATTTTTTATAGCATTCTTTTTTATTGAAAATGAATTGTAAGATAGAAATTGTTCCTCGGTTGCTTCATTTCAAGCAACCTGCAGGAACCTCGCGAGGCGTATATACTACGCGGAAAGTCTGGTATGTTCATTTTACTTCGCCAGAATTTCCCGGACGTGTGGGAGTGGGGGAATGTGCTCCGTTACCCAAATTGAGTTGTGACGATCTCCCGGACTACGGGAAAAGACTGGCTGACGTATGCCGATGGGTAGAAGAACAAGGAGGAAAGTTGGATGGAGAGGCTTTACGTGATTACCCTTCTATTCTTTTTGGACTGGAGACTGCTATCCGGCACTTTTTTGAAGGTACTTGGGCTTTATGGAATACAGCTTTCTCACGTGGAGAGGCAGGTATTCCTATAAACGGACTTATTTGGATGGGAGATTTTGATAAAATGCTTGTCCAGATTGAAGCAAAAATGAAAGGGGGATTTCGCTGTATCAAGCTAAAAATAGGAGCTATTAACTTTGAAGAAGAGTTGGCTTTGCTCCGTCATATACGTGCCCATTTTTCAGCTGGAGAAGTTGAGTTACGTGTAGATGCCAATGGTGCTTTTTCTCCGGTTGATGCAATGGAAAAGCTGAAACGTCTTTCCGAACTTGACATACATTCTATTGAACAACCGATCCGCGCCGGTCAATGGGAAGAAATGGCACGTCTGACTTCAGAATCCCCGTTACCGATCGCATTGGACGAGGAGTTGATAGGCTGTAATACCTTGGAAGGAAAACAAAGACTTCTTTCAGCCATCCGTCCGCAGTACATTATTCTCAAACCTTCCCTTCATGGTGGGTTTACAGGGGGAGAAGAATGGATTGCAGAGGCAGAAAAGCGAAATATAGGCTGGTGGATAACCTCTGCTTTAGAGTCGAATATAGGTCTGAATGCCATCGCACAATGGTGCGCAACTTTTAACAATCCGCTTCCACAAGGATTGGGAACAGGAATGCTTTTTACTGACAATGTAGACATGTCCCTTGAAATAAGAAAAGACTGTTTGTGGTTTTGTAAATGACGACTCCCGACAATGATATTTGACCGGCAAAAACAACGTTTACTGTTAGAGGGAAGAGAATATACTCCCGATGATATAAGCAGACTTCTGGCAGAGGGCGAAAATGCATATCCTTCTGCCATACGAGATTTGTTCCTTTTTCTTCGTGAGTGGTTTAATGATTCACCCTTTATGAAGGTTCATACCTCCGGTTCCACTGGTACGCCTAAAGAATTAACCGTTCGTAAGGAGCAGATGATGCAGAGTGCACGTCTTACCTGCGAATTTTTAAATTTGCAACCGGGAGATAAAGCGCTGCTGTGTATGAATCTTCGTTATATAGGAGCAATGATGGTAGTGGTGCGGTCTTTGATTGCAGGTCTGAATTTATTTGTCCGTCCTGCTACCGGTCATCCATTGGCGGATATCAACGAATCATTGAAGTTTGCAGCCATGGTCCCTTTACAAGTTTATAATACGCTTCAAGTTTCTGTAGAAAAAGAACGGTTACAGCAAACGGATATTCTGATTATTGGTGGCGGAGCAGTTGACAGTGCTTTAGAAGCAGAAATCAAAAGACTTCCGGGAGCAGTTTATTCTACTTATGGCATGACTGAGACATTATCTCATATAGCCCTTCGCCGGTTGAACGGAGCATCAGCTTCAGAACACTATTATCCTTTTTCTTCCGTCAGGTTATCTCTGTCTTCTGAAAACACGTTGGTCATTGAAGCACCTCTTGTTTGTGATGAGGTTTTGCAGACAAATGATATGGCACGTATCTATTCCGATGGAAGTTTTATGATTTTAGGACGGAAAGATAATGTGATCAACAGTGGAGGAATTAAAATTCAAGCAGAAGAAATGGAGAAACGACTCCAGTCATTGATTGATGTACCCTTTGTCATCACTTCGGTTCCGGACCGGCGTTTGGGACAGGCTGTAACTTTATTAATAGAAGGACGGTTGCATTTGACAGCGATAGAAGGCAGGATACAGGCTGTGTTGGAACCGTATTATCGCCCCAAATATATCCGAATGGTTAATCATATCCCTCGGACGGAAAATGGTAAGATTAATCGTGCAGAGTGCCGCATTTTGGCACAGAACTTACATCTCGGGGGAAAGGAAGAATAAGAGTAAAGGTAGATAATCTTTCAATTCATTTCGTAAAAGTTCCATAGTCTTTTGTTTGTACCGGTTGATGGATTTTACACTGAGGTTCATTTCTTCTGCAATCTCTGCATGTGTTTTACCTTCGAAGAAACTTTTGTGAAAAACTGTGCGATAGTTTTCCGGGAGTTTGTTCAAAGTATCGTATAGCATTCTGTATAACTCATCGAGTGTATATACACTATCTGATTCTGTTTCATAGAGAGGAGCTTTCTTCTGGATTGTTTCGGCATAACTCCATTCATACTCCTGATGTTTCAGAAAGTTCAGGCAACTGTTTTTTACACACATCTTTATATATCCCAAGGCTGTCTCTGATTGCAAATCGAAAGAGTCTGTATCCAGCTTGTCCCATAAAGAGGTAAATACATCCGAAACGATGTCTTCGCGGGTTTCCTTATCATCTACAAATCTTTTTGCATACAGACAGAAAGGGGCGTAATACTCCTCATAAAGCTGCTTGAAGGCCCTTTCTTTCGTCTGTTTGGAAAAAGATATTTTCATTATATTGAGATTCTGTAGTTTTTCATTTTGCTGCAAATATATAATAAGATAATCATCATTACCTAAAATATCCTTTCTTTTTTTGTTTTTGGTATGAAGCTGTAGAAAATAAGTTAGCTTGAAAAATAAAATAAAAAAAAACTTTGTTTTGCCTGTCCCTTTTCGATTGCTTCAGTTGTACTATTAGTGTAATTGCAATTAAAAGATAAGATTTTGAAAGAGAATATGGAAAATATGAATCCGGAATCATTGCTCCGTAAAGCACAGGCATTAGGAGAAGACATTAAAGAAATGGAGTCCATTGATGTGCTGGGCGCCTATCAACAGGCACAAACCAAAATAAAGATCAACAGAAGAAGGAGTATGTATAATCAGTTGATGCGTTATGCTGCATTCTTGACTATACCTTTGTTGCTTTCTTCTTTGGTTTTGGGATATTTATATTGGGGAGCGACAGATGCCGAAGAAAAATATGCGGAAGTTGTGGCAGCTACAGGCTCGATTATTCGCTACGAACTTCCTGACCATTCGGTGGTCTGGTTAAACTCCGGTAGTACTCTCCGTTATCCTACCGTTTTTAAGAAAGATAACCGTAATGTAGAATTGAAGGGTGAAGCCTATTTTGAGGTAGAGGCAGACCGGGAACGGCCCTTTTACGTAAATACTCCTGCCGGTTTAAGCGTGTATGTTTACGGAACAAAATTTAATGTAAATGCTTACGAAGATGATAATAGTATAGAGACGGTATTGGAGAAAGGTAAAGTAAACGTTATTTCACCTGATGGAAAGACGACTGTTCAGTTGGCTCCGGGAGAACGATTACTTTATAACAAGGCGGATCAGAAGTTGATGAAAGGAAAAGTGGATGTGTATGAAAAGGTGGCGTGGAAAGACGGTAAACTGATATTCCGAAATGCTGAGTTGGATGAGATATTCAAACGGCTGGCACGGCATTTTAATGTAGATATTCAGTTTAATAATATATCAGGGAAGGAGTATAAATACCGCGCCACTTTCCGTAATGAAACACTGCCGCAAATATTGGATTATCTGGCTAAGTCTGCTGCCTTGAAATGGAGAACCGAGGAAGCGGTACAACAGGCAGATGATACATTTACAAAGAAAAAAATAATTGTAGATTTATATTAGTAACCATAAAAATGAGAATAGCCTATGAGATAACACAAAGATCGTAAAAAAAGGAAGAAAGCTGCTACCAACAGCTGTCTTCCCTCCAAATTTTCAGATTCGCGGTAAGGAGTCTTGCAAACGCTAACCGGAATCAAACCATAGTTCATTATAGTAATAAACTTTAGTTAACCGCAAATGTATGAAAAAAAATCATTCATTTATTGCATTATGTCCTAAATATGCTTTAAATCTAAAACTACCTTTAGTTATGAGGATTAGTCTGGCACTACTTTTTGCAGTCGTTTTACAACTTCCTGCAGAGAATGGCTATGCTCAACGAACGCATGTTGCCATTTCTATGAACAATGTATCTGTAGAACAGATACTGAATAAAATAGAAGAAACTTCCGATTATGTTTTCCTTTACAATGACAAAACGATTCAGAAGAATCGCATTGTTTCTGTGAGAAATAAATCCGGTAAGATTCTGGATATTCTGGATGATATTTTTAAGGGAACCGATATCACGTATACCGTAGTTGACAAACAGATTATTTTGTCGACCAATAAGATGCAACTTGTTCAGCAGGAAGGACAAATCCAGGTAAAAGGAGTTGTGAAGGATGCTGGCGGAGATCCGTTGATTGGTGTGAATGTTAAAGTGAAAGATTCTACGGTCGGTACTATTACTGACATAAACGGAAATTTCTCGTTGCAAGCTAAAAAGGGAGATGTTCTGGAAGTATCCTATGTGGGATATGCCACGAAAACTGTAAGGGTTCAGAATGCGCAGGTTTTGAATATTGTGCTGACTGAGGATACGGAAGTACTGAATGAAGTCGTTGTTACTGCACTGGGCATCAAGAAGGAAGCCAAATCATTGTCTTACAATGTACAGCAAGTGAGTAATGATGAGATTACACGCATTGCCGATGCCAACTTCGTCAACAACCTGAATGGTAAGGTTGCCGGTGTTACGATCAACTCATCTTCAGCCGGTGTAGGCGGTTCTTCACGTGTTGTGATGCGTGGTACCAAATCCTTGAATGGTAATAACAATGCTCTTTATGTAGTCGATGGTATTCCGATGAGTGATATGAGTGCAGCTTCTACGCAGCCTACGGATTCATACGAAGGTGCCGGTCAGTCCGGTGATCCTATTTCCGGTCTGAATCCCGAGGATATCGAGAGCATATCCGTTTTGAGCGGACCGTCAGCTGCTGCTCTTTACGGTAGTGCCGCTGCCAATGGTGTAGTAATGATTACTACTAAAAAAGGAAGAGAAGGGCGTACTTCGGTCAGCATATCCAATAATACGACTTTCTCAGCTCCTCTTGTTTTGCCTGAGTTCCAGAATACTTATGGGCAGACCGAAGTAGGTAGTTACTACAGTTGGGGCAGCAAATTGAATACACCGAGCAGCTATGATCCTAAAGATTTCTTTCAGACGGGCGTAAATGTAACCAATGCGGCCAGTCTTTCTACAGGTACTGACAAGAATCAGACTTACTTATCTTTAGGTACTACGAATGCCAACGGTATTATTCATAATAATGACTACGAGCGTTATAATGTTACCGTCCGTAATGTTGCCAAGATGTTGAAAGATAAGCTGACTCTCGACCTGAGTTTTATGCTTAGCTCTGTAAAAGAGCAGAACATGACCTCTCAGGGACTTTATTATAACCCGCTGGTTCCTCTTTATCTGTTTCCCGCGGGAGATGATTTCTCGAAGGTTCAGGCATATCAGCGTTACGATTCAGAGCGAAACTTACTGACCCAGTATTGGCCTTACAGTACCAGTCTGGCTTTGCAGAACCCGTATTGGATTACCGAGCATATCAAAATACCTAATCATAAGAACCGTTATATGGCTACTGCATCGGCAAAATATGATTTTGCTGACTGGATTAATGTGACAGCCCGTGCCAAGATGGACCGCAACAACGAGCGCCGTGAACGTATGTATGATGCAGGAACGAACACCTTGTTTGCTTCAAAATATGGTTACTACTCCAAGAGTAATATTGAAAATCAGCAGATATACGGCGAACTGTTACTGAATATCAATAAGTACTTTGTTGACAATACCCTTAATTTAACGGCCAATGTGGGAGCAAACTTCGAAAACAATGATTATCAGTCCGATTATTTCGGAGGTAAGCTGAAGTCAGTGGCCAACCTCTTTACTTTTGGAAACGTGGACACTTCGGAGAAGAACCTGGCTAATCAATATGGCTATCATTTGAAGAAACGTGCTATATTCGGCAGCGCGCAAATCGGCTATAAATCTATGGCTTATCTGGATGTGACGGCTCGTAATGACTGGTCGTCTACCTTCAAAGGCACGAATACCGGTTCTTTCTTCTATCCGTCTATCGGTCTTTCGGGGATTATCACAGACATATTCCGTTGCAGTACGGATATCATGCCGTACATGAAAGTACGTGTATCCTATTCGGAAGTCGGTAATTCTCCGGACGTATTTCTGGCCATTCCGACTTATGCGTTGGTCGATGGAGTTCCTGTTACCCAGTCCCGCCGTCCTAACCCCAATCTGAAGCCGGAACGTACCAAATCATGGGAAGCCGGATTTAACTTTGTGTTCTTCAAGAACAGTTTGAGGCTGGACGGATCTATCTATCAGTCACGCACTTATAATCAGTTCTTCGAGCGTACCCTTTCTTCCACTACCGGTTATAAGTCGGAAGTTGTCAACGGTGGTCGTGTAGATAATAAAGGTATTGAATTGTCTTTGCGCTTTGAAGATAAATGGGGAGATTTTGGCTGGAGTTCTTATCTGACATATTCATTAAACAAGAATAAGGTAGTGGAATTGCTGCGCAACTATGAAGATCCTTATACACATGAACTCACTTCTCTGGACAGAATCGATATGGGAGGAACCAGTATGTATAAGATGATACTGACAGAAGGCGGATCTATCGGTGATATTTATGTGAATACGCTTCGCACGGACGAACATGGAGCTATCTATGTCCATCCTTCGGACCAGGTCGTAGTCACTCAGCCCGACGAGTTTGTAAAAGCCGGTAACAGTGCTCCTAAATACAACCTCGGCTGGGGCAATACATTCAGTTATAAAGGTCTTTCATTAGGATTCCTGTTTACGGCACGTGTCGGTGGCGTAGTGGTATCGCAGACACAGGCAACAATGGATGCATACGGCTCTTCAAAGGCTACAGCCGATGCCCGTGATAATGGCGGAGCTATTGTCAACGGTCGTCCTATCGGCGCGGAAGATTACTATACGAAGATTGGAGGCGCCGGTGCTCAGGGGGGAATTGGCTCTATGTATACGTATAGTGCGACTAATGTCCGTCTGGCTGAGTTATCATTAGGCTATGATATTCCTATCAACAAGTATGTGGACTGGATTAAGGGGTTGAACGTATCCTTCATCGGTAAGAATCTCTTCTTCCTTTATAGAAAAGCTCCGTTCGATCCGGAACTGACAGCAAGTACAGGTACTTACTTTCAAGGTATTGACATGTTTATGTCACCAAGTCTGCGTAATTTGGGATTCTCTGTGAAAGTTAATTTCTAATCAAACTTATAAATTGTAGAAGATATGATATTAAATAAAATACGGTCATGGAACAAACTTTCCATTCTCGGGATATCTTTGATGTTATTGAATAACATTTCGTGTATCGACTATGAGGATAATGTAAATCCGAATGAAGTCACCGAGGAAATGATGGAAGCAGACAACCTGAAGACAGGTGCTTTCTTTTCGCAAATGCTGCGCCGGGTTGTTATCGTAAATGATGGCGACAAGCTCGATTCTGACTATCAGATTGCCCAGAACTTATCGCACGATCTCTATTCGGGCTACATAGCCGCTACTTTAGGGTCTACCAACCATAACGGACAGTATAACTTTCAGGAACAATGGGTAAATGCCACTTTTGATTATGCCTATACTGGCATTATGGCGCCGTGGCAAAGTATTCACAAGATAGCTACCGAGCAAGAGTTGCCGGAAGTTGACGCATTGGCTACTATCGTAAAAGTGGAAGGGATGCATCGTATTGCTGATACTTTCGGCCCTATTCCGTATGTAAACTATGGCTCTTCCAGCTTATACGACGCATTGGACTTGGTTTATAATAAGTTCTTTGAGGAACTGGATAATGCTATCGAAGTATTGAGCAATTATGTGAACGGAAATGTGGATGCCAAGCTGATGAGCGATTATGACTGTGTATATGGGGGTGATGTAGAGAAGTGGGTGAAGTTTGCCAATACACTGCGTTTGCGTCTTGCTATACGTGTCTCTTATGCGAATCCTACTTTGGCAGAAGCACAGGCAAAGAAATCGATGGAAAATATGTTTGGCTTTATCGAAAGTAAAGCGGAACGTGCCGAGCTTTCGCATAACTCATTGGAATATCATCATCCGTTGCACGAGATCGCCTATAACTTCAATTCGGGCGACTGTCGTCCGGGTGCTACCATCGTAGCCTACTTGAACGGACTGAATGATTCACGAATCAGCTCTTATTTTACAACAGCCGGCGACGGTGAATATCATGGCGTACGTATCGGTATCACCACAAGCAACATGAGCAACTATCAGGGTAATAAGATCTCTAACCTGAATATCAACCGTGCTTCCACTCCGGTAGTATGGATGACTGCTGCCGAATCGTTCTTCCTGCGTGCCGAAGGTGCATTACGTGGCTGGACGATGGGTGGTACAGCCAAATCATTCTATGAACAAGGTGTACGTATGTCGTTCGAAGAGAACAATGCTGCCGGTGTAGACGATTATCTGGCCGACAACACCTCGACTCCGGGTGCTTTTGCAGATAATGTAGGTAGTGATAATTATACTTTCAGCAGCAAGGTTACTCCTGCATGGGATGATAATGCCGATTTTGAGGGACAGTTGGAACGTATCATCACACAGAAGTGGATTGCCATTTATCCCGACGGTCCTGAAGGATGGAGTGAATATCGTCGTACAGGCTATCCGGAAGTTATTCCTGTAGTGAGAAATAGCAGTAATGGAACGATTGATACCGAATTGCAAGTCCGCCGTCTGCCTTATACACGTGACGAGAAGATCAACAATGCCAGCGGCGTTGCCAGTGGTATATCGGCTTTGGGTGGTCAGGATACGGGTGGAACTAAACTCTGGTGGGACAAAAGATCCCGATAACAGGAAAATGGACATTGTTTAATTTTAAAAACACTAATTACAATGAAAACAAAAATAACAGGTTTACTGACTTTCCTTATCGGAACATTCTTTTTCTATAGTTGTGATACCGATGTGGAAGCGTTAGAAATTCAGAAGCTGAAGACATACGACGAGCAGTATTTTGAGAATCTGCGTGCCTTCAAGAAAAGCGATCATGAGATAAGTTATGCTTATTACGAAGCGTGGTCACCAATTGAAGGTGTGACAGGCTATAAAGATCCCGCATCGTGGGGTGAACGTATGGTAGGACTGCCAGACAGTATAGACATCGTAAACCTATGGATGGGAATACCGACAGCAGAGACACATCCGATAGCATATGCGGATATGCAATACTGTCAGCAGAAACTGGGTACACGTTTTGTCATGCATGCCGATGCTTCTCATTACAGACACCAGTTTACCATTGATGGTGTTGATTATGATCTGAGTCAAAATAAGGATGATGAAGCGATGGCTGCATACGCCAAATGGATTGTAAATCAAGTGTTGGAGCCGGGACTTGATGGAGTAGACGTCGACTGGGAAGGATGGAGCAGCTCCGATCTGGTAAGGTTGATAAAGGAACTTGGCAAGTATTTTGGTCCCGAAGGCGAACAACCGGACAAGTTGCTTATCGTTGACTATTTCAGTGGAACACCACCGACAGACATCATACCTTATTGTGATTATATCGTTCAACAAGCTTATAGTAATCAGGTCGGGTTCTTGACTCAACCCAGCAACTTTCCACCCGAGAAGATGATTTATTGTGAATCATTCGGAGTGTTCTATGCAGACGGAGGCCAACTGATGAACTATGCACGTTGGGAGCCATCGAAAGGTCGTAAAGGCGGCTGTGGAGTTTTCTTCTTGGGAAGAAACTATTACTCATCGTCAGGTATACCTTACAATGAGTTCAGGGAAGCCATTCAGATAATGAATCCTGCAATAAGTGAATAAATAATGAATAAATAAGAATCATGATGAAAACATATATATTTAAACATTCCTTATTGGGAGTAATAGTAGGTTTATCCATTCTGGGTTGTACGGAGGGTGATAAATTTGATTATAATAAAAATGTAGCTTTTATCACAGGAACGGAAACTACGCCCGTAACAAAGTTTGTAGTGGAGGATACCCCTTCTTCGTATGCAATTACTGCCTCTACCACAGACAAAGTAGATAAGGATGTGAATGTGAAATTTGCTATTGACAGATCGTTGGTAGAGTCCTATAATCAAGAACATAATACTAAGTATTATGCAATACCGGATGGTGCCGCGGTTCTCGAAAATGCCGATGCCGTGATTCAGGCAGGCAAAGCCTTCTCTACACCGGTTACAGTCAAGGTTACTTCTACGGAAGATTTTGCCGAAGGGCGTGTATATGTCATTCCTGTCACTATGACGCAAGTGGAGGGGCTTGACATATTGAAACCATCGAAAACTATTTTCCTGCAGATATCCCGTGTGATTCATTTCACCTCATTGAATATCAGTAACACGAATCTTTATAGTAACTTTATTTTCTCGGATGATAAGAAGCAGGAATTATCCAACTTCACCTATGAGATCAAATGTTATTCTCAGGAGTGGCATCGTATAGCTCGTCTGTGTAGTTTCACTTCTGCGGACGAACAGCGTTCAAGCATGCTGCGATTTGGAGAGAATGGATTAGATATCAATGCTTTGCAGTGGGTAAGCCCCAGTGGCAGTATTGTGTCCAGCACCCGTTTTAGTACCGACCGCTGGTATATGATTTCTTTGACTTATGATGGCAGTAAACTGACTATGTATGTAGACGGAGTGAAAGATGCGCAAGGTGATGGTGACGGTAAACCGGTCGATTTCCAGCGTTTTGAACTGGGAATGTCGTGGACAGGATATCGCGGATCTCAGTATTTCCGTGGCCGTATTGCCGAAGTTCGTGTCTGGAACCGTGCTTTGAGTACAGGCGAACTACAGATGAATCTTTGTGGCGTTGATTCACAATCGGAAGGTCTGGTTGCATACTGGAAGATGAATGAAGGCGAAGGACACATCTTTAAAGATGCAACAGGACATGGCTATGATATGGACTGGACCAATACAGCCCGTGAAATAAATGAAGGGGCCGGACTGACTTATAACTTAAATTATAGCAGTGCCATTGCATGGGATAGTGACGATAATAATAGGTGTAACGAGTAATAAAATATGGAATAGCTATGAAAATAAATACATATATCTTAGGATTGCTGGCGGTAGCCGGACTATTTAGCTTTCAATCATGCGATGATGAGAGTTATGATGTTGTGGGTAATCCTGATAATCTAATTTATTTCCCTCCGAAAGGCCAGTTTAATAATACTTCAGCAGCAGTCGAAACCTTTACGGTGGTTTCTACGCCTGTCGGATATTTTGGTGATGAAGTTTACGCCAAGTTTGGAGTATCTGCTACTCGTCCCATGGATGGGAGTGCAACGGTGACTGCTGTTATTGATAATGGTTTGGTGGAAGCTTTCAATACGGAAAATGGTACGGAGTATAAAACGACCTCTGTAGCTGTTTTGCAGAGGGCATCTGTCAGTGTCGGTAATGGTTCTTATTTATCATCTGACTCTATAGAAGTCGTCATACCGGAAGAAAAGTATTCCGGTATGGCAGAAAAGGGAGCTTACTTGATACCTGTACGTCTTGAGTCGACAACAAAGGGAAAGGTGACCGTTACTAAAAACCTGGCTTATGTGGTAGTAAATCTGGAGGAAAGGCTGATTAAGGAAGATGCCGGCTCCGATGATATAAAAGGCGCAAAAGTGAGTGACCGCTCTGCATGGACGGCTACAACTACCGATTCTTCGGTAGATGCGAATTCGATAGCCCGCATTTTCGATGGAAATACCGGTTCTGGCGCGTCATTCTCCAATGAAGAGAATCCTACTTTTACGCTTGATATGAACGCTACAAATAATGTAACTGCTCTTTATTTTAAAAATTCATCCTCGAGTTGGGGTTCTTACTATAACTTTAGCAGAATTGGAGTAGAGTTGAGTACTGATGGAAACAACTGGACAGATGTGGGAGCTGCTGCTCCCGTAGTGGAGAACAATACAGATCAGTATATCATACTTTATGGTGCGGTTCCGGCACGGTATGTGAGGTTATCTTTGCAATGGAGCAATGGTAGCGGTTCATGGGGGGGATATTACCGTACCTTCAACGAGCTGGACGTTTATGCTGAATAAACGGAATTTTCGTATCTGATAGAGGAGGGGACAAAGTCAAATGGAGAAAAGAGAATTATTTGTCCCCTCTTATCTTTGGAAAATATTATGTTTGTACCATACTTGTAGATTATGAAAATATTGATTCTATCCATTACCTTTTTATTCCTTGTGCTCTTTCCTTCGATGGCGCAAGAGCCCCGGCTTTCTGACGAACTGGTGTTTGAAGAGCGCGTCTTTGATTTTGGAGAAATAAAGGAAGAAGACGGATTGGTTTCACATGAATTTGAGTTTAGGAATGTCAGTCAGAAAGTTCTTTCTATCAATGGGGTAACGAGTGGTTGTGGTTGTGTACAGTTTGAATATCCTAAAGAACCGCTTCGCCCCAATGCCACAGGGAAAGTGAAAGTGACTTACAATCCGGCTTACCGACCGGGATTCTTCAGTAAGGAAGTCGTTGTTTTGAGCAATAACAATGCGAACTACAACCGCATCTGGGTAAAGGGTACTGTCATTCCCTGCCAACATCCGGTATCGGAGAACTATCCGTATGAGTATGGTAGCGGACTTTGGATGAACTTTGAAGTAATGGCATTCGGCACGATAGGCAAAGGTGGTACGAAAACGATGAAATTGAAATATGTAAATGATACCGATCATGATATGCAACTGATGTTTGTGGTGATAGGTGGAAATACGGATATTAAGTTTACCAGTCCCCGCATGGTGAAAGCCCGTGAAGAAGGTGTGATGCCTGTTGAATATCAATATTCCGGCAGGTTTCCGGCTGTAACACGTGTCTATCCCGTGATCAACGGACGGGCACTCGTGAAACCGTTGGTGATAACATGTGCCGATCCGGTTGATTAGTAATATAATATTTCCTATCTTAGCACCGACAAATAAAATCATCTGAAAAGATAAAACTATAAATGAATCAAATACCATGAAGAAACCCCCAATCGTAACCAGCATTTCTACAGCAGTCTTTAGTCTATTTTTGGCAGGATGTCAGAGTGTTCCCGCACCGGAAGCTATTTTACCTGTTCCTCAGGAAAAGCAAGTAAATTGGCAGAAGATGGAAACTTATGCCTTTGTGCATTTCGGTCTCAATACTTTCAATGACCGGGAATGGGGCTATGGCGACTCCGATCCGAAAACGTTTAATCCGGCTCGTCTGGACTGTGAGCAATGGGTGCAGACCTTTGTCAACTCCGGTATGAAAGGAGTGATCCTGACAGCCAAACATCATGACGGCTTCTGCCTGTGGCCTACACAACTGACAGAATATTGCATCCGGAATACTCCTTACAAAGACGGTAAAGGTGATATTGTACGCGAACTTTCTGATGCCTGCAAGAAGTACGGTATCAAGTTTGCCGTTTATCTCTCTCCATGGGACAGGCATCAGGCAAATTATGGTACGCTGGAGTATGTGGATTATTTCTATAAGCAGTTGAATGAATTGCTCACTAATTATGGAGACGTCTTTGAAATCTGGTTCGATGGAGCCAATGGAGGCGACGGTTGGTACGGAGGAGCAAAAGATGTACGTACCATCGACCGTAAAACGTACTATGATTATCCGCGTGCTTACAAGATGATTGATGAACTGCAACCACAGGCGGTGATCTTCTCGGATGGCGGACCGGGGTGCCGTTGGGTAGGAAATGAGAGTGGATTTGCCGGAGCTACCAACTGGTCTTTCCTTCGGGCAGGCGAGGTATATCCGGGATATCCCAAATATAGAGAATTGCAGTATGGCCATGCCGACGGTAATCAATGGGTAGCAGCGGAATGTGATGTTTCCATCCGTCCGGGATGGTTCTATCATCCTGAAGAAGATGATAAAGTAAAAACAGTCGATCAACTGACGGACTTGTACTATCGTAGTGTGGGGCATAATGCGACTTTATTATTGAACTTCCCGGTAGATCGTAACGGTTTGATTCATCCGACCGATTCATTGAATGCAGTTTCTTTCCATCAAAGAGTTCAGAAAGAGTTGGCAGATAATTTGTTGAGCAGTGCAAAAGTCGTAGCTTCCGATGAGCGTGGAGGAAAATTCAAGGTTCGTGCCGCAACGGATGGACAGTATGAAACTTATTGGGCGACCAACGACGGAGTGACTTCCGCTGATCTGACTTTTACTTTCACTCAGCCGACGAAGATGAACCGGGTGATGATTCAAGAGTACATACCTTTGGGGCAACGGGTGAAGTCTTTTGTTGTAGAATACAAGGAGGGAGACCAATGGCTGCCGGTTAAATGTAACGAGGAAACTACCACCGTAGGCTACAAACGTCTGTTACGCTTTGAAACGGTCGAAACGGAAGAACTGCGCATAAGGTTTACCGATGCCCGCGGATGCTTGTGTATCAGTGAGGCAGGAGCTTATTATGCACCCGATGCAACGGAGAATTATACATCGGCAACTTCAGAATTGAGGACTTTCCCCTTTGCGATTTTAGGGGTGGATGCAGAAGAAGCAAAGAAATGCAGTGACAAAAACGATCAGACTACCGCTCTTATCTCAGGGAAAGAAATCGTGATTGACCTTGGCGAAAATCGTACCATTCATTCATTTTACTATTTGCCTGACCAAAGTGAATACAGTAAAGGGCTGATTTCATCGTACGAACTGTCTGCCGGTACTACCGAAGAGACGATGCAAGTCGTAGCTCAGGGAGAATTTTCGAATATCCGTAATAATCCGATTCTTCAGAATGTGTACTTTAGTCCGGTTGAGGCTCGCTATCTTAGGTTAAAAGCGACTCGAATGGTGGATGAAAGCGATTCTTTGGGAATAGCGGAGATAGGATGTCAATAATCTCTCTCTAGAATACTTTTTGTTTTATCTGCACCATCTGTCACCAGCCTTTTTATTGGTTTGATTTAATGTGGTGTATAGTGTTGCAGATACTTGTTGCAGATGTGTTGCAGATAAATTATCTGCAACATAAGGGATTGTTATATCTCAGTGCGGTCTCTTGGTGCATTCTTTTTGAATGAATAGTACCTTTGATTTGTTTCAACCGGAGGAACATTTAGTTTCATGCCTTGAAACTAATAGTTTCAAGCGTTGAAACCAAAAGTTTCAAGTAATGAAACTAAATGTTTCTTCCCAATGAAACTAAAGTTTCTCCTGCTTGGAAACTAAAGTTCCATCGCATGAAACAACAATGGAACCTGCGGGAAGTTATTTTTATATTATATCATATAGCATTATGACACAGCGATTATCTATTTTAATCATAGGATTGATAATGAATATCGGGGCTTTTGCCCAATCCTCTCTGCCACTTTATAAAAATCCGCTCCTGTCTGTTGACGAACGGGTGAAAGATTTGCTTTCACGCATGACTTTAGAGGAAAAGGTCGGACAACTATTATCTCCTCTTGGCTGGGAAATGTACGAAATAAAGGACGATGAAGTGTACCCTTCTGAAAAGTTTAAAAAACTAATAAAAGAAAAGAACGCAGGTATGCTGTGGGCGACTTATCGTGCTGATCCCTGGACTAGGAAGACCCTGGAGAACGGACTTCGCCCCGAACTGGCAGCCAAAGCCGGTAATGCATTGCAGAAATATGCAATAGAAAATACCCGTTTGGGTATTCCCGTATTTTTGGCTGAAGAAGCACCTCATGGACATATGGCGATTGGGACAACAGTCTTTCCTACCGGCATAGGGATGTCGGCAACTTGGTCGCCGACATTGATAGAAGAAGTGGGAAAGGCGATTGCTAAAGAGATTCGTTCACAGGGTGCGCATATAAGTTATGGGCCTGTACTGGATTTGTCTCGTGACCCTCGCTGGTCGCGTGTAGAGGAAACCTTCGGCGAAGATCCCGTATTGAGTGGACGCTTGGGAGCTGCGATGGTCACGGGATTAGGAAGCGGAGATTTATCCCGGGAGCATGCTACCATAGCTACTTTGAAGCATTTTCTGGCTTATGCGGTGCCGGAAGGCGGACAAAACGGAAACTATGCATCAGTAGGGGCCCGGGACCTGCATGAGAACTTCCTTCCTCCTTTTCGGGAAGCGATAGAGGCAGGAGCACTCTCTGTGATGACTTCTTACAATTCAATAGATGGTATTCCCTGTACGGCAAATCATTATTTGCTGACACAATTATTACGTAATGAGTGGAAATTTCGTGGATTTGTTGTTTCCGACTTATATAGTATCGAAGGTATTCACGAAAGTCATTTCGTTGCTTCCACTATGGAAGAAGCGGCTGTACAGGCACTATCTGCCGGAGTCGATATAGATTTGGGTGGTGATGCGTTTATGAATCTGTTGCAAGCTGTCAGGTCTGGAAAACTGGATGAAACGCAGATTAATGCAGCTGTAGACCGGATATTACGGATGAAGTTTGAAATGGGATTGTTTGAACATCCTTATGTAAATCCGAAAACGACTACGAAAATGGTGCGTAATAAGGAGCACGTCAAACTGGCACGCAAAGTAGCGCAATCGTCTGTAGTATTGTTGGAGAATAAGAATTCTATTCTTCCTTTAAGTAAGAAAATAAAAAGAGTGGCGGTCGTCGGACCGAATGCAGACAATCGTTATAACATGCTGGGAGACTATACAGCACCACAAGAAGATAAGGACATAAGAACCGTATTGGATGGAGTTATCTCTAAACTCTCTCCCTCCAGAGTGGAGTACGTGCGTGGATGTGCTATCCGTGATACTACTGTGAATGAGATAGCGGAGGCAGTTGAAGCAGCACACCGTTCGGAAGTCATAATAGCGGTAGTAGGAGGCTCCAGCGCACGTGATTTCAAGACGAGCTATCAAGAAACGGGCGCGGCAATCGCAGACGAAAAGAGCATCAGCGATATGGAATGTGGTGAGGGCTTTGACAGGGCTACTCTGACCTTACTGGGAAAACAGCAGGACTTGCTGAATGCACTGAAAACCACCGGAAAACCATTGATTGTTGTCTATATAGAAGGGCGCCCGTTAGACAAAGTCTGGGCATCCGAGTGTGCCGATGCATTGCTGACCGCTTCTTATCCGGGGCAGGCAGGAGGGGATGCAATAGCCGATGTCTTGTTTGGTGACTATAATCCTGCCGGGCGATTACCGGTTTCTGTTCCCCGTTCTGTTGGACAGATACCTGTTTATTATAATAAAAAAGCTCCTCGCAATCATGATTATGTCGAAATGGCCGCTTCTCCGCTCTATGGTTTTGGCTATGGTTTGAGTTATACCACTTTCGAATATTCGGATTTGCAAATAACACAGAAATCCCCTTGTCATTTCGAAGTCTCATTTAAGGTAAAAAATACCGGGAACTATGACGGTGAAGAAGTTGCGCAACTTTATCTGAAAGATGAGTACGCTTCGGTAGTCCAGCCCCTGAAGCAATTAAAGCATTTTGAACGTTTCTTTCTGAGAAAAGGAGAGGAGAAAGAAATTCTTTTCACCCTAACCGAAAAAGATTTGTCCATTATCGACCGGAGTATGAAGCGTGTGGTGGAAACTGGAGATTTCCGGATAATGATTGGTGCTTCTTCGGATGACATAAGACTAACAACTCATATTTCGGTGAAGTCTGTGTCCGGAAGTAAGAACCTGAGATAAGGTTATAAATTAAAAGCGAGTGTATCAGATATAACTCTGAGGCACCCGCTTTTTCACTTAAAACCTAAACCTTATATTTACTTGCTGTTATAAGCCGTCAGCATCCAAACCATCTTTTCCTGTTCTTTCAGATAATCACTCATCATCGAAACTGTCACTTCGTCTCCGGCTTGCGAAGCGATAGACAAAATCTTACGTTCTTCACCAATCAGATAGCTGATAGACTGCAGAATGTTATTCAATGCTTGTTCGCCGTTGCTTACCTTATCCACTTCATTGATGTTTGCCACTTTCAGATAGTCGCTGAACTTGTTAGCCGGAGTTCCTCCCAGCATTAAGATACGTTCTGCGATTTCGTCCACCTTTTCAGCGGTGTCGTCATACATCTTTTCGAATTGGCTGTGAAGTACGAAGAAGTCATGTCCTTTGATATTCCAGTGGAAACCGCGGAGGTTGGTGTAATACACTTGGAAGTCTGCCAGTAATTGCTGCAAAGATGCTACTACGTTGTTTGCTCCCGATTCATTCAATTTGATAAATTCTAAAGTTTTCATATTCTATTTGTTTTTAATGATTTATATTCGTTTTCTTTTTTTCTGTACTGCAAAGATAAGGCGGAAAATGCTTGTTGTCAAACTGAAAATTTCTATCTTTGCATAGAAGAAATCTATAACTTAATCTGATTTGATAGATGACAATACAACAATTGGAGTATATTTTAGCAGTGGACCAGTTTCGTCATTTTGCCCGGGCAGCCGAATATTGCCGGGTGACACAGCCTACGTTGAGTGCAATGATTCAGAAATTGGAAGAGGAATTAGGAGTAAAGTTATTCGACCGTACCGTACAGCCTGTCTGTCCCACAGCGATTGGAGAAAAGATAATTGATCAGGCACGTGTTATCCTGGCACAGACTGCGCAGGTGAAAGAAATAATCAGTGAAGAAAAGCAGTCGCTGGCAGGTGTATTCCGTTTGGGAGTATTGCCAACCATAGCTCCTTATTTACTACCTCGTTTCTTTCCTCAACTGATGGAAAAGCATCCGGAACTGGACATCCGTGTCACGGAAATGAAAACACAGGATATTCAGCAGGCGTTGCATGCCGGAGAACTTGATGCCGCAATCATAGCAAGCAAACTGGAGGATACCTTCCTGAAAGAAGAAACTCTTTTCTATGAAACATTCTTCGGGTATGTATCTTGCAAGGAACCTCTGTTCAAGCATGAGATGATCCGTACTTCCGATATAACAGGCGAACGCCTTTGGCTGTTGGACGAGGGGCATTGTTTCCGTGACCAGCTGGTACGTTTCTGTCAGATGGAAACGGTAAAAGTCAATCAGATGGCCTACCATTTGGGAAGCATGGAAACGTTTATGCGTATGGTGGAAAGTGGAAAAGGGATTACTTTTATTCCCGAGTTGGCTGTTTCACAACTGACAGAAGAACAAAAGAAATTAGTACGCCCATTTGCTATTCCCCGTCCTACACGGCAGATTGTACTGGCAACCAGCAGGGATTTTATCAGGCATAGCTTGCTGAATGTTCTGAAAGAAGAGATTCTGGCAGCTATACCCAAAGAAATGCAGTCTTTGCAATCCATTCAATATTTATTGTAAGATTCCTTATCCCTGTATGTCGCTTTTGGCTCTATTGTGCTTCAGCCATTGAGCTATTTCGGCTCCCTTAAAATAAATAATGAGGGAGCTGACTATAATAATCATTCCGGCAACGGTACTGAATGTCGGATATTCTCCCGGAAGCATTATCCAGCTCAGTACGGCACCCAATATCGGGTTGATTAACCTGCACATATTGATATCACTAACTTTAGCTCCTTTACTTTGCAAAGCGATAAACCAGAAACTGAACGCAAAAACCGAGATAAATACCAGAATGGAAAGGCTGATATAGAATCCGGCAGGTTTCCCGATAAAGGAGTGATATCCTTCCGTACCTAGTCCTACCATGTAGATAAGCAGTCCCCCGAAGAACATCTGTACAGCATTCAGGAAAATAGGGTTTACCTTACCTTTGTCTTCTGATACGGAAATCGCGGAATACCCCTGAAAAATGATACTAAGCAGTAAAAGTACAATACCCGTGATCCCTTTCCAGTCCAGTGGTGCGCCATTGCTGCCCATACCTACGATAAGTAACAGGCCGATGAGGCTGATAATAAGACTAATGATTTTGTGAATATTCAGCCGGTCATTGCTTGCCAGCAGATGAGCTAACAGTACATTGATCAGTGGCGTCATTCCCATAATAATGGAAGAAATAGCTCCGCTTACGAAATCGACACCAAAATAGAAAGCTGTGTACCCCATAAACATATTAATCAGAATCAAATTCAGAAACAATTTACTGTGTTGCCGAATCTCCTTCCACATACCCTTGTGCCAGGTATAAGCGAAAAGAATGATACCTACGGTAGTAAATCGGATACCTGCAAAGTTCATAGGAGAAAAGTCATAGCTCAACCCTTGTTTGATGAACGGATTGACGATAGCCCATAGTACAGAGGCCAATATAGCATAAAATAGTCCTTTTTTCATTGGATCGTTTGGATGGTTTTATTCAAAAATGTCGCAAAGATAGTAATAATTAGGCATATACGTTTTGAATTCTGGTCTTAATTCTTTATATTTGAGGAATCAACCATTTTTATTTAGTAATATGAAAAAATACATTGCAGAAATGATTGGGACGATGGTGCTCGTTCTGATGGGATGTGGAAGTGCTGTTTTTGCCGGTAGTATGGCCGGTACTGTAGGAGCCGGAGTAGGAACAGTCGGTGTTGCTTTGGCATTTGGACTTTCAGTAGTGGCGATGGCGTATGCTATCGGAGGTATCTCGGGATGTCACATCAATCCTGCTATTACGTTAGGGGTATTCCTTTCGGGACGTATGAATGGAAAAGATGCAGGCATGTATATGCTTTTCCAGGTGATAGGAGCGATTATCGGTTCGGCTATTCTTTACGCATTAGTGACTACCGGTGGGCACGACGGACCGACAGCTACCGGTTCCAATGGTTTCGGTGATGGCGAAATGTTACAGGCATTCATTGCAGAAGTCGTGTTTACTTTCATTTTCGTATTAGTGGTGCTGGGATCTACCGATCCGAGGAAAGGGGCGGGCGCTTTCGCAGGGCTTGCTATCGGGCTTTCGCTGGTATTGGTACATATCGTATGTATCCCTATTACGGGTACTTCCGTCAATCCGGCACGTAGTATCGGTCCGGCATTGTTCCAGGGTGGAGAAGCGTTGTCGCAGTTGTGGCTGTTTATTGTAGCACCGTTTGTAGGAGCGGCTGTCAGTGCACTCGTCTGGAATTATTTCGGTGACAAAAATGAAAAGAAATAATAAGAAGAAATAAACGGATCACTTCATGATAAAATTAAGGGCGAGAGTTTCACAACTGTCGCCCTCTTTTGCGTAATTATATATTATAATAAAAAGAGTGTTTCTATAATTACTAGATTTAATTGGATGAGGGGAATTTCACTTCATAGAATTTTTCCCCGTTATATAAGGTTTTGACACGTATTCTGAGTCCTTTCTTACCTTTCATCTGATCTTGAATCTTGTCCAGTTTGAAAGATATATACCCTTCGCCCAGACGGTCGGCGGTATCGCCTTCGTCGTTATGCCGGAATTCAAGATTGATATACTCATCGTTGGCATCATCGGCAGCAGGTTCAGCTTCCTTGTTGTTGATGACCAGATTCAGGAAATGTTTCTTATCCTCGCTATGCGTACCGTAATATTGGAATTCGATTGTCAGATATTTCTTGTCTTGGGTAATCCACATATAAGTGGAATTGATTTTATCGTCTCCGATCTTCTCTTCCGTATTTTCTCCTTCTCCCATAGTTACGATTTCTTTGGTCAGGATCTCTTTTATTTCTCTTACCTGAATATTATAGTCATATCCCTTCACCGGTTCTTCCAGTTCTTTGAATATGACAAAGGCGCGTTGCCCGTCTTTACTCTTGTCACTGATCCATCCATTTCCATTACTCGGGAACATTGTTTTTCCATCGTCCAGGGTGAAATAGAAATCCTTGCTATCCGGGCTGATCAGATTAATGGTGCTGATGACCAGCGAATCGGATGGAGAGTCATCATCCAGACAAGACTGAAATATCGGCATGGTGGTCATAACAGCAATTATAAATGCAATGAATTTAAATTTCTTCATATACTATAAAAATGATTTTTAATTGATACTATTTAGTTGCTTTGTATTTTGAAAATGCAGAAGGGGAGAAAATATTGCATTTGGATCTGTTAAAGAAACAAAAGTTGCAAAAGAGTTGTTCTCTCTGTGCAGTATTTCTATCTTTGCTGCATTTATAAGGTAAACACGTGTATAAGCAAATGGAAGAATTTGAGTTGTCGGAACAATGCAGGCTGGGAAATAATCGAGCCCGCAAAGAATTGTATGAGCACTATGGAGGGCGTTTGCTTGGCGTCTGTCTGCGCTATACAGGCGACCGTGATACAGCTCAGGACCTGCTTCACGATGGTTTTATAAAAATATTCAGTTCTTTCGACAAGTTCGCCTGGCGGGGTGAAGGCTCATTACGGGCTTGGATGGAACGGGTGATGGTCAATACTGCTTTACAGTATCTTCGCAAAAGTGATGTAATCAGTCAGTCGACACCTTTGGAGGAAGTTCCCGAAGACTACGAGGGACCCGACGCTTCGGCTGTTGAGATGATTCCGCAAGCAGTATTGATGCGATTTATCGAAGAGTTGCCGGCAGGATACCGTACCGTGTTCAACCTTTATACCTTCGAGGAAAAGTCGCATAAGGAAATAGCACAGTTATTAGGTATTAATGAAAAGTCTTCGGCTTCGCAATTATTTCGGGCGAAGAGCGTGTTGGCTAAGAGAGTAAAAGAATGGATAATGAATAACGGATAGGTAGAGATATGGAAGAGAAAGAATTATGGATGAATAAGTTGAAGGAGAAGCTCGGGGATTACTCGGAGCCGCTTCCTGCTTCCGGTTGGGAACAACTGGAAAAAGAACTTATGCCTCCTGTGGAGAGGAAGATATATCCTTATCGTAAATGGACGGTAGCCGCTGCGGCTGTCATTTTATTGGCTTTGGTGTCATCGGTCAGCCTGTATTTCCTCGGGACTCCTGCTGCTGATGAAATTCGTCATGCCAAGACTCCGGCGTTAGCCTCTGTACCGGATGTTTTGCCGGATGCGCAGCAACCGGATATGACAGGAACAACGGTAGAACCGGTAGTGCGTCCGGTAGTGAAGAACCGTATCGCGAAAGCAGAACGGAACATTCCCCAGCCGACGGCAAATATCGACGAACCGGTGAAGAAAGAAGAGCAGCAACCTTCGGAACTGAACGCTCAGACCGGCGACCAGAAAGAAAAAGAAGAAGTGGAACCGGTGGAAGAAACGAAGGCCGCCCAGCATAAGCCCGCAGATACGGAACAACCGAGAAATAAGCCACGCCGCCCTTCCAGCAGAGACAAACTGCATATTCCGGCAGAAAAGGCATCTTCACAGAAAGGCACATGGTCGATGGGACTTTCGGTAGGTAACTCCGGTGGTGCTTCTACAGAGTTGGGATCGGGCATTCCTTCTTATATGTCCCGTGTGAGCATGGTATCGGTTTCGAATGGTTTGCTGAGCATACCAAGTGACCAGACGTTGGTCTTTGAAGATGGAGTGCCTTATTTGCGTCAGGCCAATCAGGTGGTTGATATGAAACACCATCAGCCTATCTCTTTTGGATTATCCGTCCGTAAGAGTCTGGCGAAAGGTTTTTCTGTTGAGACAGGGTTGACTTACACTTTGCTTTCTTCGGATGCAAAGTTTGCGGACAGCGACCAGAAGACAGAACAGAAACTGCATTATCTGGGTATTCCGTTAAAAGCAAACTGGAACTTCCTTGATAAGAAACTGTTTACTCTTTATGTATCCGGTGGAGGTATGATTGAGAAATGTGTTTATGGTAAGCTGGGCACAGAGAAGGAAACTGTGAAACCTTTGCAATTCTCCGTCTCCGGTGCAGTCGGCGCACAGTTTAATGCCACCAAACGGGTAGGTATATACGTAGAACCCGGTGTTGCTTATTTCTTTGATGACGGTTCTGATGTACAGACCATCCGTAAGGAAAATCCGTTCAACTTCAATATTCAGGCGGGTATCCGACTTACTTATTAGTCAATATAGTTGAGCTATATATTTTAAAAGCGATATTTTACCAATAACGGTTAAAATATCGCTTTTAAAGTTTTATATGCAGAAACTCTGCTGAAAAATCGGAAATCTGAGAAAATATTAATATCATTGTCATCTGTAACTTTATACCTTTGTTTCAAAATACGACACTATGGTTGATTTTTCAGATGAAAAGTTCTTATTAGACGAGATCAGAAAAGGTAATAATCAGGCATTTGAATATCTTTTTAAGGCTTATTATCCCCGTTTGCGCGGCTATGCTATTCGTTTCGTGGAAGATGAAGAGACGGCTCGTGATATTATTCAGGAGTGTTTTCTGCGTTTTTGGGAGAAGCGGGAGTTGTTGTCGGCTGTATCGGTCACCTCCTTACTTTTTGCAATGGTACGCAATGGATGCCTGAATTATTTGAAGCATCTTTCCATTGTCGAGAAACATCAGATAGAATATCTTGCATCCATTGATGGTGAAGAAAGGCTCTATTATGCCGACTTCACACTAGATGCAGAGCACAAACTACTATATGACGAATTACAGGAACAAATCAACCTTGTCATTGGGCAGCTGCCCGAGCGTTCGCGGGAAATCTTTCTGATGAGCCGTTTCAAAGGACTGAAGAATCGTGAAATTGCAGATAAACTTCAGATATCGACTACGGCAGTCGAGAAGCACATAGCGAAAGCATTGAAAAGCTTCTCCAAACACTTCAAAGACAAGTATCCGGTAGACATTTATATTATGATTGTTGCTTGGGTGATTATGAATAATAAATAAAAGAGGAAAATATAAACCATTGATAATTAGATTGGAAGAGCAGGAACTGAAAAATTCCTGCTTTTTTCTTTGTATGGGTGGTTGGGTAAAAGAAATAATAGTTGTTACATCTTATAGAAAGTGAAATTATGGAAGAAAAGAAAAACATTCGTGAGTTGGCCGTTCAGTATTTCGAAGGAAGAATCCGGCGAAAAGACGAAAAACTATTGTTTGAGTATGTCGGACAAAGTGAAGCAAATCGCACGGCATTCAGACAGTGGGAAAAGGAATGGATTGCTTCGGGCATTACCGATTCCAATACCACGAAGGAGTGGGAGACATTACAACGCAAAATCCGCACGCAGGAAGCCATTATCCCGATGCTGGGTATTTCGAAAACGAGATTTTCCGTCTGGCGAAAAGTGGCTGCTGTTGCAGCTATCGTACTTCTGACTATAGGAGGAACCCTCGGTGTATGGCAACTCTCTTCTTCATTGCAACCGGAAACGTATTTTGTATGCGAAACTCCCTATGGAGAGAAGAGTAAAGTCATTCTGTCTGACGGTACAGTCGTTTGGCTTAATGCAGGCTCCACACTGAAGTATTCGAACAAGTTCAATACCGCCAATCGCAGAGTCGAACTGAACGGTGAGGGATATTTTGAAGTCACCAAGAAAGCGGGAGCTACTTTCATCGTGCAGACACATGGATATGACATCGTTGTGAAAGGAACGAAGTTCGACGTATCCACCTATGATGATGATCCTTTCATTTCCACCACTTTACTCGAAGGGTCGGTCGAACTGAATTATAAAGGCAGTCCGATAATGATGTCTCCTGGAGAGTCCATGAGATTGAACGTAGAAACTGGAAAATTCATCCGTACCCAAGTAAACGCTTCACAATCAAAAGCGTGGGCGGAGAACCGTATAGAATTTGATCACATTACATTGAAGGAACTGGTTGCAAAACTATCCCGACAATATGATGTGAATATTCGGCTGGAATCGGAAGCTGTAGGAGACAAGACATTCCGTATTTCTCTGCGCAACAGAGAAACAATCGGAGAGGTGATGACGGCTTTGCAAAAGATTATCCCGATAGCCGTCGAACGTAAAGGCAAGGATATATATATCAGAGAATAATTTCCATTTCGTAACAACTATTATTAAATTAAATCGAGAAAAACTATGAACAACCGAAAGAGCTTATTACGGCTGCTTCTTTTAGTTTCATTCTGTCTGGCGACAGTGACTTTGCACGCCCAGGTCATCAACAAGACATTCAAGAATGAAACACTGAAGACAGTATTGAAAGAAGTTGAGCAACAAACAGGTTTATCTGTCATCTATAAGACAGATGAAGTGAACGAGAATAAAAGAATTACGGCAACTTTCAAAAATGCATCATTGGATGAGGTGCTGAATAAAGTCTTGGATAAGGATTTGACTTATAAGTTGCAAAACAAGATGATAGTCATCTTGAAAAAGACGCAGAAACCTCATGACGGCAGTACAAAGAAGAACATCAAAGGAACCGTCGTGGATGATAAGGGCGAACCGATCATTGGGGCCAGCGTGGTAGTGAAAGGAACTTCAACCGGAATAATTACGGACCTTGACGGAAACTACACTATAAATGAGGTATCGGAAGATGCCTGGATTTCAGTCTCCTATATCGGTTATCAGAGTGTGGAACTTCGAGCTGCCGATAGTAAGAATCTGCTTCGGATTGTCCTGAAGGAAGACACTAAAGTATTGGATGAAGTAGTTGTCGTGGGGTATGGTGTACAAAAGAAAAGTGATATCACCGGTTCCGTTTCTTCCGTAAAGTCAGCAGAGCTATTGTCAGCTCCTAATGCCAGTACTGCGCAGGCATTGCAAGGACGTGTGGCAGGTGTTGTTGTGCAGAATTCCAGTGGTGCTCCTTCGGGATCGGCAACGATCCGCATCCGTGGAGCCAACTCGCTGACTTATGGAAATGATCCTTTGATCATAATCGATGGTGTTCAAGATGGGAATATCGGGAGCTTGAATCCTAATCAGATAGAATCCATAGAAGTATTGAAAGATGCCGCAGCCCTTTCTGTCTATGGTTCGAAAGGTGCGAACGGTGTTATTCTGGTGACAACTAAAAATGGGAAAACCGGAAAGCCGCAGGTGTCTTACAACGGTTTTGTTTCATTTGATGAAGTACGGAAAACCTTGCCTGCATTGAATGCAAAAGAATATGCCCTGCTGATGAATGAGGCTCAGGAAGAGAATGGGCTCAATCCTGTTTTTGGGCCGGATGAGATTCCGTTGGAAGGAAACAGTACGGACTGGCAGGATAAGATTTTTCGGAATGCGGTTTCCCAATCACATAACATCAGTATCAGTGGAGCGAAAGAAAGCATTTCTTATTTCATAGCTGGAGGATATACCAATAAAGATGGCATTGTGCAGAATACCAATTTTAAACAATATACTTTTCGTGCAAACTTTAAAGTTCAGGCTACATCCCGTTTGAATTTGTCGCTGAATACGTTTGCCTCTTATGACGAGACGCACAATGGAGATTATGAACAGGCTATTAATGCAGCACTTCAATGGTCGCCTACGAAACGCATCTATGATCCCGATAGTGAAGGAGGATATACACAGCCGGGTGGAGGAATAGGACCGGTTTCATTGTACAATCCGGTGGGGTATGCTTTGGAGATAGTGGACGATAAATCCGTTGCTTCTTTTAATGCTTCTTTAATGGGAGAATATAAATTCTGGGATTTCCTCAAATTATCTTCTTTGTTTTCATATAAGACTCATAGCGATACCAATGGGTATTTTGATAATCAGCGTGTCAATAATGGCGATATTAGAGATATTAACGGAAGTAAGGCCCAATCACGCTATATTGCTTTGCAAAGTACCAGTATTCTGACTTTTGATAAGGCTTTTGGCGATCATACCGTTCAGGCTACCGGAGTATACGAAGTATTGAAGGATAATTATCAGAGCACATCTGCATCTTCCAGAGGAATCCCGGTGGGAATGGGATATAATGGAGTGCAGTTCGGTTCTATTTTGCAGGCCCCTTGGGTGGAGTATTCTACTACAGTGATGCAGTCTTTTATGGGTCGTGTGAATTATAGTTATAAGAATAAATACATGTTTTCCGGATCGGTTCGTTATGATGGAGCCAGCCAGTTGGCAGAAGGAAACAAATACGACAATTTTACAGCATTTTCATTAGGATGGAATCTTATGGAAGAGAAGTTTATGAAAAGGCTGAAAGATATGGTACCGGAGTTTAAAATTCGCGGGAGTTACGGTACGGTAGGCAATGCGGCAGTGCCCGCTTACTCTTCTCATTTAAAGTTTTATCCGGGCATGGACGATAGCGGAAACCCGACTTTAGCCATATCAGATTTAGGCAATGAAAATCTGAAATGGGAACGTACCCGTGAGTTGAACATCGGTATAGACAGTCGGTGGTGGGGAGGGCGTTTGAGTTTCTCAGCCGAATATTATAACAAGAAAACCACAGACCTGTTGATGTGGCAGAAAGTACCTTCGGTATTGGGTGTCAGTTCCATCCTTACCAATGTCGGTTCCGTGTCCAATAAAGGATTTGATATCATGTTGGGTGGCATTCCTGTCTCTACCAAACATTTTAAATGGGACATAAATTATACATTGAATATCAATAAAAATAAGATTCTCGAACTGGACGGGCTCTCCAATACGCTTATTACAACCGGTGCCGATTATCCGGGATTGGTGGGTTCTTATGTCCAGATGGTGGGACAACCGATGGGCACATTCCTCGGATATACCTTTGCCGGTGTTTGGCAGAAATCAGAAGTTTCGACGGCTGCGCTTTACGGAGCAAAGCCCGGAGATGCCAAATATGTAGATATCAACCGTGATGGAAAAATAGATAAGGATGATATAGGCATTATCGGTAATGCCCAGCCGAAGTTGAGCTTCGGATTCAACAATACATTTACGATTTTTGATTTCGACCTGAATATTTTCTGTCAGGGAGTATCCGGTAATGACATTTATAATCAGAATCGTATCCGGCGTGAGACTTATTCGTCAGATGCATTCCCGACCAGTACGGTTATGAAAAATCATTGGACACCGGAAAATCCGACAAATATTCCTGCTTTTTCGGGAGCAGAGTATGTTAATTCTTCCCGTTGGGTGGAGAAGGGAGACTATTTGCGCTTGAAAAATATCACATTGGGCTATCGTATTCCGCACAAGATACTGTCAAAAATAGGATGTTCTTCCGCCCGTATCTATGTCAGTGCCAATAATCTATGGACAATAACCAATTATTCGGGATTTGATCCGGAAGCAAGTATGGGAGCAGACTCGGATGCGGCAGGCGTGGACCGTGGTGTGTATCCTTCGTCAAAGAGTTTCCTTGTAGGGTTGGATATTTCGTTTTAATGATCATTTAATAATAACAGACTATGAATTGTACACTTATAAAAAAGAGCTGCGTCGGATTATTGGCGATAATATTAAGTACGAGTTGTGCCGATTTGACAGAGAATCTTACCGGACAGCCAACTGTCGATAAGTTCTTCCAGACACTGACCGACTTCAATAGCTATATCACAGGAGCCTATACCCCCTTAATCCTTTTATATGGTACCGATATGCCCTATGCGGCCAGTGCAGGTGCCGAAGATGTAAATACCCCCGTCATCAGATGGAAAGGATTCGAACAGGTTAACATTAACACAGTAGGAAATCCGGACGAAGTGACGGATGAGTTATGGAACTCATATTACACAAGTATTAGCGCGTGCAATACATTGATAAAGATTATCGGTGAGAACACGAAATTATCTCCCGACGAATTGTCCCCGATTGGCGGGGAAGCCCATTTCTTGCGTGCTTTTAATTACTTCCAGTTGGTGCGTTGGTTTGGCGAAGTGCCATTGTTGACGGAGGAAAATCAGGATAATGCGGCAAAAGAGCCTCAGGCGAGTGTTGCCCGGATTTACGAGCAGATAGTTTCTGATTTGAAGAATGCAGAGTTGACATTGCCTCTTTCACAGGATGATCCGAGCCGTCCCAGCCGTTGGGCGGCAAAAGCGTTGCTGGCAAAAGTCTATTTGACAATGGCGGGATTTCCGTTGAATGAGACTTCCTGTTATGCGCTGGCACGTGATAAGGCTAATGAAGTAATTAGTGAAAAGGTCTATACCTTAGAAAAAGTATATTCCCAATTGTGGTTATGGAGCAACCGTAAAATAAACTCCGAATTTATCTTTGCGCTTTATGCCAGTTCGGACAATGCAACAGGCAGTTATATCCATCAGGCCGTGCGTCCTACGGATCACGGAGAAAACGGTTGGGCAGATTGGACCAGTGACAAACGCTTTCTGGAAACTTTTCCCGTAGGAGATGGCAGCCGTTTGAGCGGGACTTTTTATACTCGGATGAGAGACGGTGCTTCGTGGGAAGATACCAATGTGGCACAGCCTTATGTGGGAAAGTACCGGGATGCGGGTCCAAAGAGCGGAGGATATTCAGGGATAGCTACAGCTAATAAAGCGGACGGATTTTTCTGTATGTTACGCTATGCCGATGTGTTGCTGATCTACGCGGAAGCCGCTAATCTGGCAGAGGGCAGCCCTTCAAAAGCAGCATACGATGCTATCAATGAAGTCCGCGAACGGGCAGGACTGACTAAACTATCGGGACTGACTCCGGCACAGTTTGACAAGGCGGTATTGGACGAACGTAACTGGGAATTGGCTTTTGAATGTAATCGTTGGTTCGATTTGTGCCGTCGTCATATTCTGAAGGAGACTTTGGAAGCTTATTATCCGGAGGCAAAGATTGACGACCACAATTATCTTCTACCGAAACCGAGCGACCAGATGACTATCATGACCGGTATTGTTCAGAACCCCGGATACAATTAAACGTCAATAACATAATCGAAAAGAAAGAATGATATGAAAAGAAATATAACTTTGATTTTAACCACTTTGTGTCTGGCGATAGGAGTCGTTGCTTGCAGTGAAGATTCTTATCCGGAGAATCCTACCCTTGTTTCGCCTATTTCGGGATTAGTCTTGGAAGTGAACGGAACGGACTATGTGGCTACCCCTCTGTTGCAGGAGGATGGTTTGTTGAGTAAAACATTGTTGGTGGCAGTCAATCAGCCTTCCACTACTGCCATAGTGAAACAGATAGACGTTTCCGACCCTTCGGCTACGGTCAATATAAATGTGGGAGATGTGATTACTTTCAGGAATAACCAATTTGCATTGGAATGGACGAAGGGGACACAAGCTGAGACTTTTCTACTGGAGATGAGTTATAATCCTCCTCCGGTAATGTATTTGGTAATGTCGGGTGAGAAAGGAGATTACTATGGCCTGAATACAGAAACGGCACAGACCATTGCTTCCATTACCTATAATAATCTGTTTGAAGGATATATAGACTTGACAAATACGAGCTGGAACAACATCGGCTTGGTGCAATCCGACCAGTCCGCCTATTTTGATGTTAGCGCCGGATTGGGCGGCGGACAATCTTATGGTACTTTAGCGATGGTGGAGAAACCCTCTCCGGGAACCGGCTATTATCCGTGTGACGGGCCTTGGGGAGACTGGACAACTACTGGAGGTAATGCCTCGATTGTTTCTCCCGGCATCTGGAAAGTTAATTTTGACCTCACTACCCGTCAGATCGTTTTACTGGAGACACAATGGGCTGTTACGGGGACAGCCGCAGGAACGGTGAAAGCAATGGTCTACAATTCTGACACCCGCAAGTGGTCTTTGACGACAGAACTTGCAGCCGGAAAATTGAAATTTACCACTATTCCGGTCTCTGCCGGTGATCCGACTGTAACGTATGGGGCGTCCGATGGTATTGTCAGACTGTCGGAGACAGGGACGGATATTACTATCGACGAAGCTGGCACGTACCGGATAGAATTAGACTTGAGTACACCTTTTTATGATTATACTATAACGAGATAAATCAACAATTATGAAGAAATTCTTATTAAGCAGTATATTTTTGTTTTCACTGGCTTATGGAGTAATAGCCTGTACCGAGGGGTTGCCAACCGACAACTGGGAAGAACCTGTCGTTCCCGTAGATCCTGCCGTTACTACCCTGCGGGGTTCGTTCGAAAGTAAGTTTGTGAGATACTCCAAAGGTCAGCAACACGAAGCTCAGATGGAAGAAGCGAAGATCGTCACCCTTTGGAAAGACACCCTTTGGCAGAACGACCGTACACACAAACAGATAGTGTTATGGTCAGGAGATAAAAAATATGACGACCTCACTTATGAAGTTTCGGATCTGGTGAGCGACGCGAACAGCATCTCTGCCTCCAATATCCGACTTCGTTTCCCTTCTTATATAAAGGGAGACGATCAGGCACTCGATTGTGGAAATTATGAGAGCCGCACCACTACCTTGATTGCCGATGCCCTTTCCGAAGTACCCGTCACAACGCTCACCACTCAAGATCCCGTTAAGATATGGGTGACCATAAACACGCCGGCAGATGCCGTACCGGGCATATATACCGGAACCATTCAGGTGAAATCAGCCAATGAAGTGAAGCAGAAGTTTAATCTGGAATTGCTTGTCGTAGATCATCAGTTGCCTGCGGTAGCCGATTGGAGTTTCCATCTTGATTTATGGCAGTTCCCTTTCCAATTGACAACTCTGTGTCGGGACAACGGAGAAAATGTCGTTCCTTTCTCCGACGAATATTTTGCGATGATGAAGCCGTTTTATCAACTGTTGGCAGATGCCGGGCAGAAGGTAATCACCACGTATATCAAGGACGGTGCTTTCAATAGCGGACAAACGATGGTGAAGTGGTCGAAAAACAGTTCCGACGAGTGGATATTCGACTATACCGATTTTGATAAATATGTCGGGAAAATGATGGAATGGGGAATCAATAAACAGATCAGCTGTTTTTCTTTGGCCGGATGGAAGACGTCTGTCGGATATAAAGACGCGTCGGGCACGGACCGGACATTGGAACTCACCATCGGTACGGAAGAATACAAGACAGTGTGGTCTGCTTTCCTGACTTCTTTCAAGACGCATCTGCAAGAAAAAGGCTGGTTTGACAAAACCGTGCTTTATATGGATGAGATTAAAGAAGACGGTATGAAGTCAATCATAGCTTTAATCAAAGAGAACGATGCGAACTGGAAAATAGGACTGTCGGGAGGAAATGTCGACAGCGGGATAGAGAACAGCCTGTATGATTATTCGACCATTTTAGGCTACGAGCGCCAGTCGGACAATGCCGTTTCTACCTTCTACACCAGTTGCTCGCAGCAATACCCGAACAACTACGTTACGGCGCAAACCAATCCGGCAGAAATGTCGTGGATGGCGTGGTATGCGCTGGCAAAAGGATTTGACGGATATCTGCGCTGGGCATACGATTACTGGACACAGTCTGACCCTACCAGTGCACAGGATAGAAGTAATGCGTCCGGCGACTTCAATATGATTTATCGCAGCGAAAATACCGCCGCCGCTGTTCCCATCTCCAGCATCCGTCTGGAACTGCTGCGGGAAGGCATTCAGGATTTTGAGAAGGCACGTATACTGAACAACGGACAACTGGACGCAGCTATCCGCAATTTCACCTCTGCTTCGGGGCGTGAAGCCGCCAAGTGGGTAGGAATAGCCGAAGGAACATTGAAAGAACTATCTGCAAATGATTAAACAGAAATAGATAATGAAGAAATTAAAGAATAAAATAGCTTTCGTACTGCTGTTTATACTTGTCTCCGCCATGTCGCAGGCAAAGGGATTGGACCCACGTTTTCAGATACTCCCTTTACCCCAGAACATAGAGATATTGAAAGGGCAGGGGATAGCAGGTAGTGAACTGGGATATATCGTATCGAAAGGCGAAAGTAAAATCCCCGTTTTAGGAACATTGCTGGACGCTTTACCCCGCATTGAAAAACAAGGAGCAGGTATTACACTTTCCCTGTCGGAACAGAACACACCCGAATCTCCGGAAGGATATACGCTGGAAATCACATCCCGGGGAGTAACGATCCAATCGCGTGGACAAGCAGGATTGTTCTACGGTTGTCAGACCTTGGAACAACTAATGGAGGATAGTCGTGACCTTCGTATCCCTATTCCATGTCTCCGAATGACGGATTATCCCGAAATCTCTTACCGTGCCGTTCACTTTGATACGAAGCATCATCTGGACCGGGCGGAATACTACTATCGGACCATTGATAAACTGGCCCGCTATAAGGTAAATGCCATCATTTGGGAAGTGGAAGACAAGCTGCGCTATACCCGCCGTCCCGAAGTGGGCGCCCCCAATGCCATCAGCAAACAAGAGATGCAGGCTATCAGTCGCTATGCCAAAGAACGTAATATTGAAATCAGTCCCTTAGTACAAGGATTGGGACACGCCGGCTTTATCCTGAAACGCCATTGGGAACTGCGGGAAAATCCGTATAGTGACTGGGAGTTCTGTCCTTCCGACCCGCGTACCTATGAGTTACAGTTTGATCTTTACCGGGATGCGATGGAAGCCATGCCTGATGGCAAGTATCTTCATATCGGTGGAGATGAAATAACGGCTATCGGCATAGACGAACGTTGTAAAGCGACCGGAAAAACAGCTTTTGAATTGCAGATGATCTGGCTCAAAAAGGTCTGTGACTTTGCTGTGGAACATGGCAGAACTCCCATCTTCTGGGATGATATGCCTTTGAAATATGCCGACCTTTGGTGGTTGTTGCATCGCCCGCTCACCGATGATGAAATTCGTAAGAACTGGAATACCTCCCGGCTGGACGAAGCTATCAAGATGTTCCCGAAGAATTGCATCTATATGCGTTGGCATTACGAAGACCCTACCGTCTTGTCCCATCAGATGCTCCTGGAATGGTATCATAAGAATGGACTGAATGTAATGGGAGCTACCGCCGCAGCGACCGGCGAGACCCCATTCATGCCCAGAAACAACTCCAGGGCACAATATATTAAAGATTTCTGCAAACTTGTTTCTCAGAATCAGTTGAAGGGCATCCTTGCCACGGCTTGGGATGATGCCTCTGCCCATTGGGAAACGGTGATGCGCGGACTTATAGCACAGGGCGAATATAGTTGGCATCCGGACGGGCGGACTGTGGATGAGTTTATCCGGGCGCACGCCCGGAGGGAGTTCGGATTGTCCGGTCAGCAAATGGAGTTTCTGACGGAAATGGAGAAAGCTGCTTTCTTCTTTGATCAGGCATTAGTCGTTTCCGGCACGCGAAATCCTGCTTGGGGAGTATCGGAAACATTCCGGTTGCTGGATTTGCCGGATTCGGAGAAACCGGGAGAATGGAAGCGGAAATATCAGGGAAGACTGGATACCGTCCGCATTGAATCGGCGCGTTATGAGAAGATTTGTAAAGGCTTGAAAGTAGCTGAACAGGCAGCTTTACGCAATCGCTACACGTTGGATATTTATAAGCAGACGAACGAACTGTTTCACTATCCGGTGAAATTGTTGGAAATTTTAGAGGTTTATGACAGTACAAAAAACGATGAAGAACGTCTTCAAGCATTAGTAAGGATAGGTGACGTTTGTAACTCCTTCAAAAGTATGCGTGCTGAATTTGAAAAGACTTATTCGCAAACTCGTTTTATGGAGAGTCCGGAGGGGTATATTGCCGACCAGAACCACCATCATCACTTGTCTGCTTTAAGTAACAACAGTGACTGGATATTTCTGTATGAAATGCCGATGGTAGAAAAAGTGGAAAGATGGTTGAAGGAACAGAAAGATAACTAACCTTAGATTTTAAATATCGTATTGTTCCGTGGAGAGCAATACAGCGTAGTGTTTTGGAGGTATTAGTCACCATTTCGGGAAGCAGGCAGTAGCTGTGCTTTCCGGAATGGCTTTTTTATAATCAATAAAAATAGTTTTATGGAAAATTCATTGAATGATGAATTGTTTTGTTCATTGAAAAATGAACTTCGTGAAGTAAACGCGCAAATCGATGTGCATAGTGAAAAACTGATGGATCTGCTTGACCAAAAAAAAGAATTGTCATCCAACTGATTCGGGAAGGAGAACATATGACGCCCCCCATTATCGAATATCGGGGAGATCCGAAACGGTACATTTCTGTAGTCTTGGGCGCTATTGACAGGGGCCGGTTGACTTATAATGGAGATGCAAACTGCGAGCAGACATTCCGCTCTTTGTCGGGTGTAATAGATGTTATAAGTCCTAAGAACGGGAAAGCACTAAGTGTGGAAACGTTGGTCTCGTATGAGAAGAAAGAACGTGCCGGAGAGTTTTCGGACTATTCGAAAGGAAATTCCGAATAGCCTGCTTTTATTGATGGGCTGATAAAAAATGTGGCGGAAATCTGAATGAATACTTGTGCAGATTGCCGCCACTTAGGTTTCATTACTCAATGGTCTCTATTAACCAACGATTTAAGTTCCGGCTTTCTGCACTAAATTCCACTCCGATCTTTATAATCTCTCTATGATCTGCCTGATAAGGAATCAAATATCCTTTTTCATCAATTTGTTTTAGTGCTTCTTCGACTGTTCCATTCAGCTTAAACTCAAATACATAGATATATTTCGGTGTTTTTACTACAGCGTCGGCACGTCCACGGGCACTGCGTACTTCGGCTTCGGTAAATTGTCCCATTAATTTGAATACCAAGTAGAAGATCACTTGATAATGCCGTTCGGTCTGGTCATTTAATTCGTATGGAATGTCTCCAAAGAAAGCTTCAAGGCGGGTAAGGAAAGAGTCGTAGTCGCCTGTCCGTAAATCCTGAACAAATTTGCCTATGTAAAATCCTTGGTCATTGTTCTTCATTGGTGTATAGAACGGCACAAGAAAATTGATGAATCCATAGCGCACTTCATCATTAGGAAAGGCAAGCAGATAATTTTGGAATTCTCTGTCGTAGTCCTTAATTGTTAAATATCCGCTTTGGTAAATCAATGGAATAGGGTTATTCGCGTCTACCCTATATTCTGCAAAAGAAGAAACAGGAGCTTCGATGCCATTAAGCAAAGTACGCAGATCATAGTCACTTTTTTGCAAAAGTTCGATCAAGAAAGTAGGTGTACCTGTTTGAAACCAGTAATTTCCCAATTCCAGTTTGCTGAAAGCATTCAATACACTAAATGGATTGAATACCCCATCGCCATCCGGGTGAAAATGGTAACCGTCATAATTGCGTTCCATCGCAGTTACTACTTCTTCCGGAGTCTGATGATTTTTCCGCCCGAAAGTTTCTATTTCGGGTTTAAATGTTGCAATCAGTTCCTCACGGGTGATGCCGCAAAGTGTTGCATAAGAGTAGTCCAGGCTAATATCATTCAGTTGATTCAGATCGCTGAATACGCTGACTTGTGAGAATTTTGTAACTCCGGTCAGGAATACAAATCTCAGATAACGGTCCGTACTTTTTAGTACTCCGTAAAAAGCTTTCAGCGATTGACGATATTCTTCAAGCAGTTCGAGGTTGGTGATGGCTTGCAGTAGTGGCTTATCGTATTCATCAACCAGCACGACTACTTGATGTCCGGTCTGTTCGCATGCTCTGCGAATGACGCCTCCGAAACGTGCGGAAGGAGTCTTTTCGTCAAGACCTTTTCCATATTGAAGTTCCCATTGGGTGAGATGATTGCTGAGAATATCATTTAGTTTCTCCGGCTTATCATACTTTTCTGCATTCAGGTCAAGATGGAGTACCGGATGTTCTGTCCATTCTGTTTCCATTTGTTCGATAGCAAGACCTTCGAATAGTTCTTTTTTACCTAGAAAATAGGATTCGAAGGTAGATAACAGCAGGCTTTTGCCAAATCGGCGCGGTCTGCTCAGGAAGTAAGGTTTTCCTAAATTAGCCATCCGCCATACCAATGCAGTCTTATCTACATAAAGATAATTCTTCCTTCGTATATCTTCAAAGGTTTGTATTCCAATAGGAAGTTTACGCATCAAGTTGTCCATATCTGATTCTTTTGATCTTTTGCACATCAAAGATAACAAATATTTCCTGAAGTCTGCTTCAATTGACAGGCTGATTTGAAAATGCGGTGAGAAATCGAAAAAAGACAGTTGTGTTTTTCTGATTTCCCGCCGTCTTTTTGGAGGAAGAAAAGGCAAAAAGTGAGAGGAGTGAGAGAGGATTTCTAACATTCGTATTTTTTTTAGAGAAATATAGAAAGTAGAAATAAAGAAATAAAATAGAAAAAGTTTCAATTCCTCTCTCACTCCTCTCACTTTTGTAGGTGAAGATGATGAAAAATAATATAAAACGAAAAAATGTGTTGTATAGTTGAACAACGTTTCGTATATTTGCGTTATGGAAAAGAAACGTAAGATCCGTACATACGGAGGTTACTTTGAGGCTTTCATGGAGACTTTAACCGAAAAGGAACAAGATAAAATTCAATATGGATTACTCTTGTTGAAAACACAAGAAAGACTCTCCGCTAAATTTGTGAAGTTTATTCGGGATGGAGTTTTCGAACTTCGTACAGAGTATAATAACAATATATACCGGGTCTTTTTCATCTTTGATGATGGTAATATTGTCGTGTTGTTCAATGGCTTTCAAAAGAAGTCACAAAAAACACCCAGTCATGAAATTGATAAAGCAGTAAAGATAAAGGAGGAATATTATGCAGATAAACAATCATCAAATAGTAGATTATGATGCTGTCCTTGATGCCAAATTTGGTGCAGAAGGTACTTCCGAACGTGCAGAGGCAGAAGAAAAGGCATACGCCTTTTACACAGGGCAGATTATCGGAGACGCGAGGAAAAAGGCTAAAATCACTCAGGCTGAATTAGCCCGGCGTATCGGTTCTGACCGTTCTTATATTTCAAGAGTAGAAAGTGGTCAGACGGAACCTAAAGTATCTACTTTCTATCGCATAATGAATGCGTTAGGCTGTAAAATAGAATTTTCAAAGATTTTGTAAAAACAATAAATGCAGAGTATCCGTCAAGATGACTCTGCATTTTGCTATATTCATAATTCATAGGTCTTTCCCGCTTCTACTCATACAGTCTGTTTGATTTTACCTGTTCGATATCTATAATAAACACAGCATAGCGGCGCCCGTTATTTCCTTTTTTTGACTCAAAGTGGTGTTTGGTCATCACCTTTCCCAACTGTATTTTTGACCCGATGGAATACTGGTAACCGGTACGCTCACGTATCAGTTCCGCAATCTCACTGACAGTCAGATAATGAATCTTCTCGAAACGGTCCGGCTTGCGGATATGCGTAAGTACCAATTCTTCTTCCGGTGAATGGAAGACGAAAGCCTCGTTATTCTCTTCAAGACGTTCATTTTCCGCCTGCGTGAACCAGTACTGATATCCCGGTTTGTTCAGCAGATATTTGATCTGAGCATAGAGCTGCGGATAATTGATGGTAATAAATTGGATGGAATTGGGATGAAAACAAAGGAAACGACGATTACCTGTCGTGTCGTGAAGCACTTCCTGATAATTACATGTTCCTGCAAAAGAAGCCGTATGAGGAAAATTTTGCGAACGGCGTGCATAAGGCAGACGGAAACTGATGACTTTGCGTGTTACCAAATCTTTGAATGCATTCAGTTCGCGACCACTCATGCCTTCAAACTCGTCGAGATTGATCAGCATAGCCTGTGTTATTTTTGCCAAATCATCTTTATTGTTCGAATTGATTAATCCGGTAGAAAGATAAGCACGCAGTTCGGGAGGCAGGAGGTTGTTGATAAAAGTCGTTTTCCCTATGTTCTGTATCTCGCTGCATAGCAAAAGTACCGTGTGATTGACAATGTTCTCCTGAGTAGCGGCTGCGCACATTGCTACCAGATAACGCTCCAGACATTCTGCCCAGAACTCCTGATGATTCGTCTGGACACTATCTGCAAGGATACGGATATAGTCGGTTCCGTCCCATTCGGGCAATAATTCAAAATATTCGCGAATAGGGTGGTACGTCTGGCTGAAATCGGAGTAGATCAGATTCTCGATCGTTTTGACAGTGCAGGAATATCCCAGCTCATTAATTTCTATCCAGATACTGTTTTCCATCATTTCATCCAGAATGCGGAAAGGTTCCGGTTGCTCTGAGGCGGGATGCCTTCTGCGATATTCCATAATATGCAGCACTTCGTTGTAGCGTGTCTCGTAGTTTTCGCTGATATGCTGCTCTATCCGTAATATCCGTTTCTGTGTACTATTCAACTTATAGGTCTTAAATTCATCGGTGTGAGAGTAGGCACTATTTATCAAAGAGTCTGTTTCGTCCGCCGGAAAGTCTGTAAACTGGCTTTTGATGAAAACGGACGCTTCTTCCTGCGGAATGCCGTAACGGTTGAATATGCATGAGAGATGATGCAGGTAATTGTTCCGGTTTCCTGCTGTGTATTTTTCGGACTTGTTGTGATAGTAGGTTAAAGTCAATACCAGAGAAGCGTTGTCGGAATGGGAGTTGAGCGCTGTTTCCTCATTCATCGGGTTGTCCTTCGGATGATTCTGTTGTTTGGGGGCGGAGGCACTTTTATTTTTTGAAGTCTTGTAGGACATAGGAGGTTGTGCCATGAGGAAAGCCTCGGCATCCGGATTGAAATAAATGTCCGGGTCGTAGGAGAACAAACAGGTACGCGCCACATCCTGACCGGAGGTATCGATTTCTATCTGACAGAGCTGGGCATACAGAGAGGCAAGCTTGGTGTAAACTGCATGGTGGAAGTTTGCTATTTCCTGAAGGGTTTCGGGCAAGGTTTCATCCGGATGGCATGCACGCACTACAATTTTCACTCCCATCCCTTTGGGACTGATGAAAACGATGCGGGTGTACCTGCATCCTCTGATTATAGGGAGAATCCGCGCTAATTCTTCTTCACTGAGATGGTCGATATCTATCACAATATGTCCCAGGTATTTGACGAGATTCTCTTTGGTACGCCTGCCTCTGTAACAGGCAGAAAAGGCGATGGCCGGCAACTCTTTTTTCTTTTCATTGGCAGCCTTTTCTCCTTGCTCTGCAAAGATGTGACGTATCTCTTCGACTCTTTTCCGGTAGGTGGAACTGGCGATGGCCGATACTATTTCTTCTTCAGTCATTTCTGCTATTACATAATAGAAGTTTTGGAATATGGTGAAATGTTTCATATTGATTGTAGTTGTTATTTGTCGGTGCAAAAGAACTTGTTTTTGAAAAGTTGTAAAGGAACTTTGTCTGTAATGGCAATAAGTTACTATGGTTCGCCTAAATAGTGTACGATGGTCGCCACTTGTTTCGGAGAGAGCAGGCGGTTTCGTGCACGATAGCCTTCATGTTCGAGTTCATTCAGCAGCGGGAGGTTACAGACAATCCAGCGGCGCAGAATTTGTAAGGCGACTTTGAGGCAAACATTGGGGTTGTAGAGATGGGCCAATTCCGCTTTGGTATACGTGCGGATAATAAAATAATTTTCGTTGTAGTTCATGATTCTTTTTTCTTGTTTTATGCTATAAAGTTACTGAAAAAAGAGGACTTGACAAAGAAATAACTTCACTTTTATTCGCTGAAAATCAGTGAACTTCGTTGGAGAATGTGGACTGTTGATAGTTGTGTATCTTTGTACTGTTAACAAAAGAGGAATGCATTCTTAATGTTTATAACTTTAAAATTATTTTATTATGGCAATGACAGTTTCTTATTCAGTAGTGCCGCGTAAGAACCCGGCAAAGAAGAGTGAACCGGCAAAGTACTATGCGCAAGCGCAAGCATCGGGTGAATTGGATTTTGAAGAGTTATGTGAGGCGATTACGAGTCGTTCCACTTGTACGGAGACAGATGTGCGTGCTGCTATTTCAGGTATTCTTTATGAGGTAAAACGTGCGTTGAAAGCCGGACGCATTGTTCGCTTGGGCGATTTGGGCAGTTTGCAGATCGGGTTGAATAGTGAGGGGGCTACATCGGTGAAGGAATTTACCGGTTCATTGATCAAGGGGGCGCATATCATTTTCCGTCCGGGGAAAACTTTGGCGGAGCTGATGAAGATTTTGAGTTATCAGCAGGTTTTGACCCGCGCTGTGGCACAGTCCGGTGCAGGAGGCGACAGCGGGGATGATCCGGACAAAGGTTCCGGTGGCAGCGGATCGGATGACGATGAGGCTCCGGACCCTACAGTGTGATTTTTTTAGTGGTAAGCAATTAAATGAAGATGTGAAATGAAAGAATTAGTAAGCAAGATTTTGGATGTGATCATGTATCTTATACCTTTCTTCGGTAAGAGGAAACGGAATAGGGTGGTGAGAGAGGTACGTTATAATGCTTCCTGTAAGGAGGTATGTGAAGTGAAAACTACTGAAAGGGAGAAAGACGATGAGAAAGATTAGTTTGATTGTGATTCATTGTTCGGCTACTCGTGTTGACCGTGACTTTACGGCAAAAGATGTGGATACTGCACATCGGTATCGTGGATTCTCGTGCTGGGGGTATCATTATTATATACGCAAGTCGGGAGAAGTGGAACCGATGCGGGATGAGGATACAGCGGGAGCGCATGCGAGAGGCTATAATGCGATTAGTCTGGGAGTGTGCTACGAAGGCGGACTGGATGAGAACGGTAAGGCTGCGGATACACGTACACCCCGTCAGAAAGAGGCGTTACATCATCTGGTAAAGGAATTGTTGCAGCGTTATCCGGAAGCAAAGGTGGTAGGGCACCGCGATTTGAGTCCGGATACTAACTACAACGGGATTGTAGATCCTTGGGAACGGATCAAGGAATGTCCCTGTTTTGAAGTAAGTGACGAATTTCCGTTCTAATTGACTACTACAGTAGTGAAATACTCCTTGAATACCTCCGCAGCTTGTTCTACTTGCTCGGGGGTATTTTCTTTTACATCTTTCAGTTTGTAATCCTGCTCCATGGCTTCGTACTTGTGTACTCCTAAGGTGTGATAGGGCAGAAGCTCTACACGCTGAATCATTTTATACGTTCCCAATGCTTTTCCCAATGCGCGGATATCTTCTTCAAAACTACTGTATCCGGGCACTAGTACATAGCGTAGCCAGAAAGGTTTCCCATGTTCTTCCAGCCAGGCAGCGGTGCGTAGTGTCTGTTCGTTGCTTCTTCCGGTCAGCGCTTGATGCCGGTTGGGATTGAACTCCTTTATGTCCAGCAGTACGAGATCGGTCAGCTTGAACAGTTCTTCCACTTCTTCGTTCCAGATTCCTCCATTACTGTCCAGACAAACATGGATTCCCTTTTCTTTCAGTTCGCGAACCAATGGTACCAGTGCCTTTGCCTGAAAGGTCGGTTCTCCTCCCGAAAAAGTGATTCCCCCGCGTTTGCCAAAGAAGGGACGCTGGCTCATTGCCATGCGGACAATTTCTTCCGGTGGGGTAGGCGTACCTCCCTTTCCTGCTATCGTATCCGGGTTGGCACAATACAGGCAACGGAAGTTGCATCCTTGAAGAAAAACGACGAGCCGTAAGCCCGGCCCGTCGAATGTTCCCATACTTTCGTATGAATGTACGTTTATCATCATAAGAGTATATAAGATTACATACGTTCGTGGAAGCTACGGCTGATAACTTCCAGTTGGTGTTCGCGGCTCAGTTTCACGAAGTTTACGGCATAACCGGAAACACGGATTGTCAGCTGCGGATATTTTTCAGGATGCTCCATCGCATCGTATAGCATGTCACGGTTCAGAACGTTCACGTTCAGGTGGTGTGCACCTTTGGTGAAGTAGCCGTCCATCATCGTTACGAGGTTCTCGATACGGTCTTCGTCGGTAGCTCCCAGTGATTTCGGAACGATAGAGAAGGTGTTGCTGATACCGTCTTGTGAGTCACGGTAACGAAGTTTCGCTACAGAACTCAAAGAGGCGATGGCACCATTCTTGTCACGTCCGTGCATCGGGTTGGCACCCGGAGCAAAGGCGACACCTTTGGCACGTCCGTCAGGAGTAGCGCCGGTCTTCTTTCCGTACATGACGTTCGAGGTGATGGTCAGCAAGGAAAGGGTAGGACGCGCATTCTTGTAAACCGGCAGTTTCTTCAATTCTTCGCTGAAGAAGTATACCAGGTCAACACCCAAGTGGTCTACCTTATCATTGTCATTACCGAAGCATGGGAATTCGCCTTCGATGTCGAAACCTTCTGTCAGGCCGATGTCGTTGCGGCGGGCAGTAACTTTTGCATACTTGATAGCCGATAATGAGTCGAGTGCAATGGAAAGTCCGGCTACACCGTAAGCCAGGTTGATGCGCGGGTTGGTATCTACAAGAGCCATCTGGGCTTTCTCGTAGTAATACTTATCGTGCATGTAGTGGATGATGTTCATTGCTTCGTTATATACGCGGGCAATTTCTGTCAGCACTTTCTTATAGTTGTCCATTACTTCTTCAAACTTCAGCGTGTCGCTTGTCAGCACAGGAATGTTTTTCACCATCACGGTGCCTGTATTCTCGCAACGTCCGCCGTTGATGGCAAGCAACAAGGCTTTTGCGAGGTTGCAACGTGCGCCGAAGAACTGGATCTGTTTTCCGATTTCCTGATAAGATACGCAGCAAGCGATTCCGTAGTCGTCAGACTGGCGTACTTCGCGCATCAAGTCGTCATTTTCATATTGGATAGATGAAGTGTCGATAGAAACCTTGGCACAGAATTCCTTGAATCCTTCCGGCAGTTCCGGGCTCCACAGTACAGTCAGGTTCGGTTCTGGTGAAGGACCGAGGTTGTACAGTGTTTGCAGGAAGCGGAAAGAAGTCTTTGTCACTTTGGTACGTCCGTCGTTGAGACGTCCGCCCAGAGATTCGGTCACCCAAGTCGGGTCGCCGGCAAAGATGTCGTTGTATGATTGCATACGCAGGTGGCGTACCATACGCAGTTTGATGACAAACTGGTCGATCAGTTCTTGTGCGTAAGATTCTGTAATGGTTCCCTTGCTCAATTCATATTCCATATAGATATCGAGGAAAGAAGAAACGTTGCCCAGTGACATGGCAGCACCGTCTTGTTCTTTTACGGCAGCGAGGTAAGCCATGTATACCCATTGCACAGCTTCCTGCGCAGTGTAGGCAGGACGGCTCAGGTCGAGTCCGTAGTATTCGCCCATTACCTTCATGTCTTTCAGTGCCTTGATTTGCTCTGCTACTTCCTCGCGCAGGCGGATACGGGCATCAGTCATCGGACCAGTCAGGTTGCGGAGGTCTTCTTTTTTAGCTTCAATCAGTCGGTCGATACCATAAAGAGCCATACGGCGGTAGTCACCGATGATACGTCCGCGAGCGTAGTTGTCGGGAAGTCCCGTGAGGAATCCCAGTGAACGGAACGAGCGGATTTCTTCGGTATATACGTCGAATACTCCGTCATTATGGGTTTTACGATAATGAGTGAAGATATCTTTTACACGATCGTCTACTTCTACGCCATTCTCGTGGCAAGCCTTGCTTACTACGTTGATACCTCCGAAAGGTTTGATGGCACGTTTCAAAAGTTCGTCTGTCTGCAGACCAACGATCAGTTCGTTTTCCTTGTCGATATATCCGGCTTTGTGAGATGTGATAGTAGATACGGTAACATTATCTAGCGAGCGGACACCGTTGTTTGCTCTTTCTTCTGCCAATGCTTCGAGGCAGCGGTTCCATACGGCTTTTGTACGTTCAGTAGGTCCTTCGAGGAAAGAAGCATCTCCGTAATACGGAGTGATATTGTGACTTACGAAATCTCTAACGTTGATTTCGCTGCTCCAAAGACCGTCTTTAAAGATCTTGTTTAATTCCATAAAATGATAAAATTAGAGGTTGTAGTTATCCTTTTCTTTAGAGCGCACAAAGTTACAATCATTTTTCATATAATCAGCATAAATATGCTCTCTTTTATGCTTTTCAACATAAAATACCTATTAATTGCTATCCTTAGGAAAAGATTCGATTATTTTTTGAGAGAAAACTCTTGCAAGTTTAAAATATCTTTGTACCTTTGCACCGCTTTTAACGAAAAGCACTTCTGATAAGGAAGTTCTGGAGAGGTGGCAGAGTGGTCGATTGCGGCGGTCTTGAAAACCGTTGTACTGCGAGGTACCCGGGGTTCGAATCCCTGTCTCTCCGCTGGAAAGCAGCTGTTCGGCTGCTTTTTTGTTTTTATGGAGGGTGATGACTCCGATATTCTGAAACGGAAACGGGGTGTTTCCAATGTTTTTATTGAGTTTTGAAAGGAGAGATGCTCGAGTGGTTGAAGAGGCACGCCTGGAAAGCGTGTATACGCCAAAAGTGTATCGCGGGTTCGAATCCCGCTCTCTCCGCAGAATATGAAACCATTTTATGCTATGCGGGGTTCTTTTCGTTTGTTTTTCAATTATGTACTTATCTGAATTTTAGTCAAAACTTCTCGGTCTTTAGCCAAAAGTTCTTTTCATAGGTAAAAGAGACTGGTATTTTTAGTAATCCTTTCTTGTATATCATTCTCTTTTCTGTATATTTGCGCCCGATATTTTTGAGATATCACATTTTTGTAATTCTGAAAATAGACTTGATGGATAAAATAAATGCGGTAATTACTGGAGTCGGAGGATATGTGCCCGATTATGTGCTGACTAATGATGAAATTTCTAAAATGGTCGATACCACTGACGAATGGATTATGGGGCGTATTGGTATCAAAGAACGACACATTTTGAATGAGGAAGGACTCGGGACTTCTTACATGGCTCGTAAGGCTGTAAAGCAGTTGATACAACGCACGAATACCAATCCGGATGATATTGACCTGATTATTGTTGCCACTACTACTTCTGATTATCGTTTTCCTTCTACAGCATCTATCCTCTGCGAAAGACTGGGATTAAAACATGCTTTTGCCTTTGATATGCAGGCTGTTTGCAGTGGTTTCTTGTATGCAATGGAGACAGGAGCGAATTTTGTCCGTTCGGGGAAGTATAAAAAGGTAATCATAGTGGGGGCTGATAAGATGTCTTCTATCATTGATTATACAGACCGCGCAACTTGTCCTATCTTCGGTGACGGTGCGGCTGCTTTCATGCTGGAACCAACGACAGAAGATGTAGGAATCATTGATTCCGTTTTGCGGACGGATGGTAAAGGGCTACCTTTCCTGCATATAAAAGCCGGAGGGTCTGTATGTCCGCATTCGTATTATACTTTGGATAATCATATGCAGTATATTTATCAGGAAGGCCGTACTGTATTTAAGTATGCTGTAGCCAATATGTCGGATGCATGCGAGGCCATTATTGCAAGAAATCATTTGACGAAGGAAGATATTGACTGGGTGATTCCTCATCAGGCCAACCAACGTATAATCACTGCTGTAACACAGCGTCTGGAAGTGCCATCGGAAAAGGTTATGGTCAACATTGAGCGTTATGGCAATACGAGTGCCGGCACGCTTCCGCTTTGTATCTGGGATTTTGAAAATAAACTGAAAAAAGGCGATAAGCTGATTTTCACTGCGTTCGGAGCAGGATTTGCCTGGGGAGCCGTTTACGTGAAGTGGGGATATGACGGAAAAAAGCTGAGCTAAAAAAGTCCGGTTTTAGATAGATGATATAGATAAAAAGCAAAGGGTCATCTCAAGATAAAATTTTCAAAGTGAGAGCTTTATCTTGAGATGACCTTCTTTTTGTTTTATTCCAGTTTCTCAATGATTTTCTTTACGTCTACCGGTTGTAACCGTCCGTACACCTTTTCACCGATCATCACTACCGGAGCTAATCCGCAGGCGCCTACGCAGCGCAGGCAGTCTAATGAATATTTTCCGTCGGGAGTGGTTTCTCCGACTTCGATGCCAAGTACCCGTTTGAATTCTTCCAATAATTTCTCTGACCCCCGTACGTAGCATGCCGTGCCCATACAGACGGAAATAGGATGCTTTCCTTTCGGAGTCATAGTGAAGAAGGTATAGAATGTCACTACCCCGTAGACTTTGGATACGGGAATTCTGAGTTTCGAGGCTATGATACGCTGCATCTCTTCAGGCAAATAGCCGTGCAGATGTTGCGCTTCATGCAAAATATTTATTAATTCGCCCGGATTGTTTCCATGCTTGTCGCAAATCGTTTTGACTTGTTCCACCACATCACAGGCTAGCTTTATATCTGACATAATACTACTTGTTTAAAGTTAATCGATCGATTTATTGAAATAATGCGTATGTAACAGCATTTCCGATTTCTCGCCCAGTGGTTTGCCGAGATATTCTTCATACAGTTTTTGAATATACGGATTTTCGTGAGATTTGCGTAAAGGTTTGTTGGCATCTTCACGGTAAAGGGCGTTGGCACGTGCATAAAGAACGTCTGAATTGCCGTGATGCAACGGTTGTCCGCCACCTCCGATACAGCCGCCGGGGCATGCCATGATTTCGATTACATGATATTCATTCTGTCCGTTTCGTATATCTTCCAGCAAATGCCGTGCGTTGCCTAGTCCGTGGGCGATGCCTACTTTCAGTTCAAATCCGTTTAGATGGATGGTAGCACGCCGCACACCGCTCAGTCCGCGTACCTGTTCAAAATTTACATTTTTCAGCGGTTCTCCGGTATAGATTTCGTAAACGGAGCGCAGGGCGGCTTCCATTACACCACCTGTCGTACCGAAGATGACACCGGCACCGGTAGATTCTCCCATAGGATTGTCGAACGGGCTGTCCAGTACGAGGGTAAAACCGATGTTGGCACGCTTTATCAGTCGTGCCAGTTCGCGGGTGGAGATGGAATAATCAACGTCGGGGATGCCGTTCACTTTAAATTCGTCACGGTCACATTCATATTTCTTAGCCAGACAGGGCATGATGGAGACGACTACCAGTTTCTCGCGGGGGATTCCCATTTTCTCTGCCCAGTAAGACTTGGCGATGGAGCCGAACATCTGTTGGGGAGAACGTGCGGTAGAAGGGATATCCAGCATATCCGGGAAATGATGTTCGAAGAAATTCACCCATGCCGGACAGCAGGAAGTCAAGATTGGTAGCCGAACGGATTTGTCGCCATCCAAGTAGCGTGTCAGTCGGTTCAGAATCTCAGAACCTTCTTCCATGATGGTCAGGTCAGCGGCAAAGTCTGTATCAAATACGTAGTCGAAGCCCAGTTCGCGCAAGGCGTAAACCATTTTTCCGGTTACCAACGTGCCGGGAGGTAACCCGAATTCTTCTCCCAAGGCGGCACGTACGGCGGGAGCTGTCTGAACAATTACGACTTTATCGGGATTGGCCAGGTCATCCAATAGGCGGTTGGTGTAGTCGCGTTCGGTCAATGCTCCTACAGGGCATACGGCTACACACTGTCCGCAGTAGGTACATTCACTGTCTTTCATCATTCTGTCGAATGCCGGTGCTATCGTTGTGTTGAATCCACGACGGATAGCTCCCAGTGCTCCGACTGTCTGTACATCATTGCAGACGCTTTCGCATCGTCGGCAGAAGATGCATTTGTCCATATTGCGTACAATGGAGGAGGTCACTTCCCGTTTGCGGGGAGAAAGTTCGCCACCGTTGAATGGCATCTCACGGATGTTGAAGCGCAGTGCCAGTGTCTGGAGTTCACAGTTTCCGCATTTGGGACAGGTGAGACAGTCGTTGGGATGATCGGACAGGATAAGTTCGGCTACTACTTTCCGGGCGTTCATCACACGCAGCGTACTGGTTTTTACTACCATCCCTTCCGTGCAACGGGTAGCGCAGGCGGGAGCCAGATTGCGACGCCCTATCACTTCGACTACGCAGATACGGCAGGAAGCGGGATTGTTTTTGATACAAGTGCCTTTCAAGTCGATGTGACACAGTGTGGGGATGTTGATGCCGATTTTACAAGCGGCTTCGAGGATCGTGCTTCCTTCGGGTACGGTAATAAAGTGACCGTCTATCTGGAGGGTGATTTGTTTTTCTTCCATAGCAATAGATTTTAGCAGACAAGAATAGCTTTGAATTTACAGCGTGCCATGCACATGCCGCACTTAATACATTTCTCAGGATTGATAACGTGAGGCTTGCGTACTAAACCACTGATGGCATCTGCCGGACAGTTCTTGGCACACAGATGGCATCCGATACAAAGTTCCGGATTAATGGTGTAGGTCAGCAACGACTTGCATTGTTTGGCGCGGCAGGTTTTGTCTCTGACATGTTCCAGATATTCGTCGTAAAAGTTGTCCAATGTGGATAAAACCGGATTCGGGGAAGTCTGTCCCAATCCGCAGAGTGCCGTATCCTTTATCACCTTTCCGAGAGTGGAAAGCGTGTCCAGGTCTTTTTCTGTACCTCGCCCTTCCGTTATCTTATTCAGCAGTTCCAGCAGACGTTTATTACCGATACGGCAGGGCGTACATTTGCCACAGGATTCTTCGACCGTAAAGTCGAGATAGAAACGGGCAACGGATACCATGCAGTCATCTTCGTCCATGACGATCATCCCTCCCGATCCCATCATGGAGCCGGCTACCAGTAGGTTGTCGAAATCGATAGGAGTATCCAGATGTTTCTCCGTCAGGCACCCACCCGACGGACCACCTGTTTGTACGGCTTTGAATTTCTTTCCACCTTTGATGCCTCCGCCTATTTCGTAAATAACTTCCCGCAAAGTGGTTCCCATTGGCACTTCGATGAGTCCGACATTGTTGATCTTCCCTGCAAGAGCGAATACTTTCGTTCCTTTGGAACGTTCCGTTCCGATAGAGGCGAACCATTCGGCTCCTTTCGTCAGTATAATAGGAATATTGGCAAGAGTCTCTACATTGTTCACGTTGGTTGGTTTGCCCAGATAACCGGATTCTGCGGGGAAAGGAGGTTTTAAAGTCGGTTCACCCCGTTTTCCTTCCATCGAGTGTATGAGGGCGGTTTCTTCACCGCAGACGAAAGCCCCTGCTCCATAACGTATCTCTATATCGAAACAGAAATCTGTTCCCAGAATGTGATCTCCCAATAATCCATACTCACGAGCTTGCTCAATCGCTTTTTTAAGACGGTTGATGGCAAGCGGATATTCGGCGCGGATATAGACCAATCCTTTGGAGGAGCCGATGGAATAACCACAAATGCACATTGCTTCTACAATAGAGTGAGGGTCGCCTTCCATGATGGAGCGGTCCATGAATGCGCCGGGGTCACCTTCGTCGGCGTTACAGACAACGTATTTTACATTTGATACTTGTTTTCCGGCAAATTCCCATTTCAATCCTGTAGGGAATCCGCCACCACCGCGTCCCCGTAGTCCGGAACGCTTGATAACGTCGATGACGTCGGCAGGCTGTTTGCAGAGCAGGCAGTCGGCTAATGCGAAGTATCCTTCCCGGGCGATGTATTCTTCTATATTTTCGGAGTCGATAAATCCGCAGTTGCGCAATGCGACACGAAGTTGCTTCCGATAGAAGTCCATGTGTTTGGAGTCACTGACGGTCTGTTCGGTTTTCGGGTCTGTGTAGAGCAGCCGTTCGATTCTTCGTCCTCCGATGATGTGTTCACTGATGATTTCCTCCGCATCTTCGGGAGTGACTTGGGTGTAAAATGTATTGTCCGGAATGATTTTTACGATGGGACCTTTTTCGCAGAAGCCGAAGCAACCTACTGTGATGACATCTACTTTGTCAGTAATCCCGTTTCTTTCAATGGCTTTTTGAAGATTTTCCATGATGCCTTGACTGGAAGAAGCTTTACAACCGGTACCTCCGCATATAAGAATCTGGAGATGTTTTGTTCCGGACGCCAGGCCGCAACATTTTTCGGAAACTTTTTCATTACTTTCTTCGCGCAATGAAAGATTGTGCTCCGCTCTCTTCCTGATTATTTGTAAATCATGGATAGATAGTATTTTCATAAGTATCAGAATTGTTAGATTTCTGCAAATATAATTCTTTGTTTGGAATTGGAGCTTTGTTTGGCGAAAATAAATATTCCTGTTTGGTGTAAGCCTGCGGAAGTATGGTATGAAATCTTTATTTTTAACACTTTTCGTTGACTGTATTAACTATAATAATGATACAAAAAAATTATCTTCGCATCGGAAAAGGGCGAATACCCATATGAATCCGACAATAGTTGGGGAGATTCGCAAGAATATTGTAGAGTAACTTATAGAGTCCTGCCGGAGCTGAGTCTGAATGGGGAAATGGTTCTTGCCCGAACTTTTTGTAGTTTCGATGGTAAGAATGTACAGCAAGGGTTTCGACAGGACGGGGAAACGTAAGTTGTCTCCCTGATATAAAGGGAAAAAAGGGGATTGTGATAGCCTGTAAGTAGAATGCTTGCAGGCTATCTTTTTGAACATATATAAGAATCCGGGGGAACAGGGGATCGGCATCTGTGAAAATAAAAACAACTCATCCGATACCGGTTAGGTAAATAATTCCTTATTTTCGTATTAAATACATAGCAAACGTAAATTAAGAAATGGAAGTATGAGGCGAATTTTGTTAGGATTGTGTATGCTGTTTTTCCTGAATATACACGGGCAAGAAATTCCATTGCCGGAAAAAATGCCGCAGGAGCATCCGAGAGTACTGACTACTCCGGAAGGAAAGAAAGAGACATGGAAGTTAATAAAGAAAGAGGCATGGGCACAAGATGTCTTTAATAAGCTGAAAGAACGGACAGATGTATATACACGTCGTACGGAAAGTCAGCCGGACTGGTTATTATCCCGTTTGGCAATGTATTGGAAGTTGCATGCGACGGAAGTCTACGTGAAGGGAGAAGTGTTCGACCATGCCGGAGGTGAAAAGGCGCCTGCTCCGACCGTACGTTATACCGGAACACGGGGAACGGCTGCCACACACGGTCGCCCTAAACTCGAGGATATAGTACCTTATGATGATAATGAAGACGGAAATGTGGCTTTCTGCAACAATGCCTTGGAAGGTCGTCCGCTGGAGAGTGTACATCCGTCCAAGACCGGACGTAATATTGAGAATCTGAATTGTGAGATACTGGGAATTGCCCGTGATGCCGCTTTCCTCTACTGGATGACGGGGGAGGAAAAGTATGCAAAACTGGCTGCCGGTGTCTTCGATACTTATATGACGGGGATTTATTATAGAAAGGTACCTGTTGACCTGAATCACGGGCATCAGCAGACATTGGTAGGGTTGACGTCGTTTGAAGTGATTCATGAAGATGCCCTGCATATTGTCGTTCCTTTGTATGACTTCCTGTATAATTATCTGAAATCCAACTATCCGGACAAGATGATAATTTATGCCGGAGCATTGAAGAAATGGGCAGATAATATTATAGCTAATGGAGTACCTCATAATAATTGGGATTTGTTGCAGGCACGATATGTCATGAATGTGGGACTGGTGTTGGAAGATAATAAAGAGTATACGGATGGAAAAGGACGCGAATACTATATTGACTACGTGATGAATCGTTCGAGCATCCGCCAGTGGAGTCTGACTAAGCTGGCTGATTATGGCTTTGACTCCGAAACAGGAATATGGGCGGAATGCCCGGGATACAGTAGCGTAGTAATCAATGACTATGCGAACTTCGCTAATCAGTTTGACCATAATCTGCAATATGACTTGGTAGCAGCAATGCCTGTATTGGCAAAAGCTGTAGCGGCTACTCCTCAGTATCTTTTTCCTAATAGGATGATCTGTGGTTTTGGAGATACGCATCCGGGTTATTTGAATACGAACTTCTTTATCCGGATGATACAGAATGCGCAGGCGAACGGAAAAAAGGAACAAGAACGTTACTTTACAGCTTTGTTGAAATGTCTGAATCCGGTAGCCGACAACGAAAAAGAGGGTAAGAAGAATGTCCGGGTATCTGTCAATTCGTTCTTTGAAGACAAACCGTTAGTACTGGACCCGAAAGTACAGGCGGGGAAAATAGAAGACTATGTATCTCCTTTATTCTATGCTCCCAATGTATCATGGCTGGTACAGCGGAATGGAATGGATTCACGCAACAGTCTGATGATTTCGTTGAATGCAAGTGAAGGTAATCATATGCATGCGAACGGGATTTCGATGGAACTTTACGGGAAAGGATATGTGTTGGGACCGGATGCGGGTATCGGACTTTTCTTATATAGTGGTCTGGATTATGCTGAATATTACTCTCAGTTTCCTAGTCATAATACAGTTTGTGTAGATGGTATTTCGAGTTATCCGGTGATGAAAAGTAATCATTCTTTCGACTTACTTTCTTGTTTTCCGGCCACGGCTGAATCGGGAAGCGGATTTACTTCCGTCACATATAGCAATGTGGCTTTCCGGGAGCCGGAAAGCCGGGCAGATCAGACTCGCATGATGAGTATTGTTACTACCGGGCCGGAGACAGGGTATTATATCGATGTATTCCGAAGCCGGAAAGAACAGGGAGGCGATAAAATGCACGATTATTTCTACCATAATTTAGGGCAGACAATGACGCTTACGGCTGCTGATGGTACAGACTTGAATTTACAGCCTACCGAAGAATTAGCTTTCGCAGGGGCTCATCTTTATGCTTATTCCTACTTATATGATAAGAAGGTGGCTGCTACCGATAAAGATGTGAAAGTGACTTTTACAATTGACATGAAGGATAAAGACGGAGATGATATTTCTATGAACCTTTGGATGAAGGGGGAGCCGGAACGGGAAGTATTCACAGCATTGGCACCGATGACTGAAGGGTTGAGCCGTATTCCCGGTATGCCTTATAATATAAAGGAGCAACCTACTTTGACTTTTGTCGCCCGCCAGCATGGAGAGGCATGGAACCGTCCTTTTGTCGCTGTTTATGAACCTAGTACGCGGAAAGAACCTTCGGCTATTGAGGCAGTTTCCTTTTTTGATGCGGAAGAAGCCGGTTTGAAAGACTTTGCAGGTATCTGTGTCGAAAGTAAAAACGGACGTACAGATCATATTTTCTCTTTGTCCGATTCGTCGCAAACCGCTACCTATCGGGGGATGAAAGTGAAAGCGGACTACGCTGTAATCAGTAACGAATATGCGGGAAACCGGACATTCTTTTTGGGAAATGGGACGCAGTTGATTACACCGGATGTTAGTATCCGGACTTCAGCAGCTGCTAATGTGTTGCTTGAACAGAAGCAGGGAAAATGGTATATTCTTTCTTCTGCTCCCTGCACAATAATGATTGACGGAAAAAACGTACAATCCGGAGTAACGTCTAAATCGACTTTATTGGCTGTGCAATAAGGATCATTTCATAAGATGAAATAATGGAATAAAAAAGGACTGTTAAATCTCTTTTTTATTCCATTTATAAGAAAAAGCAGTTACATAAACATTACATTAATATTACCTCGGATTCTGCTTGATAATGAAGAAAATGAATCTCTATAATTCATTTATCTCCTCGCTGTTCCACGCTACTTTTGCCTCAGAAATCAAAAACGAAAAGTATGAAAACGATTACTGAGGCAAAGTTGAAACTAAGTGCTAACAAGAAACTGTCTGATTTACTCTTTATCTTATGGGCTGGCGGAGCAGCTCTTCTTTCTTACTCTCTGGTATACGCGCTCCGCAAACCATTTACAGCTGCTACTTTTGACGGATTGGAAGCTTTCGGTCTTGACTATAAAGTTTTGGTTACCATTATTCAGATTTTGGGCTATCTGATAGCTAAGTTTATCGGTATCAAATTGATATCCGAATTGAAAAGGGAGAATCGTTTGAAGTTTATTCTTGTCTCTATTGCTGTGGCAGAACTGTCGCTGGTTGCATTTGGATTACTTCCTGCTCCTTATAATATGTTTGCAATGTTTTTTAATGGACTTTCATTGGGATGTATGTGGGGAGTAATTTTCAGCTTTATTGAAGGGCGCAGGACGACGGATATTCTGGCGAGTCTGTTAGGAATCAGTATTGTGATCAGTTCGGGGACAGCGAAGTCGATCGGACTTTTTGTGATGAATACTTTGAATGTCAGTGAGTTCTGGATGCCGGCGTTGATCGGTGCTTTTGCACTTCCTTTGTTGGCATTGCTAGGCTATAGCTTAACCCGCTTACCGCAACCGACTGAGCAGGATATCGAGCAAAAAAGTCATCGGGTCACCTTGAATGGGAGACAGCGGAAAGAACTGTTCATTGATTTCATGCCTTTCCTCATCTTACTGTTTGTCGCCAATTTGATGTTAGTAGTGCTTAGAGACATAAAAGAAGATTTTCTTGTGAAGATTATTGATATGAGCGGGCATTCTTCGTGGATGTTTGCACAAGTGGATACGGTGGTCACATTAATCATTCTCGCTTTATTCGGAGCAATGGTTTTTGTCAGAAGCAATATAAAAGTATTGGTCGTTTTGCTTGGACTGGTAGTGATGGGGACAGCTACGATGAGTTTTGTTTCGTTCAACTATGATTCTCTGCAATTGGATGCCATCACTTGGCTGTTTGTGCAGAGTCTGTGTCTTTACGTTGCTTATCTTTGTTTTCAGAGTATCTTCTTCGACCGTTTTATTGCTTGTTTCAAGATAAAAGGCAATGTAGGCTTTTTCATTGTGACAATTGACTTCATCGGTTATACAGGCACTGTATTGGTACTGATGTTTAAAGAGTTTGCCCATACAGAAATTAACTGGCTGGAGTTTTACAATCTGTTGTCCGGTTATGTGGGGCTGATCTGCACGGTTGCTTTTACTTGCTCCATGATTTATTTGATACAGCGCTATAAAAAAGAGAAGCTACTGAAGAAAGAACGGGAAGCAGGATTATCCGGGGGGATAAAGTTTGTGGGTGAAGGAATGGAATCTACCCTGTCACAAATCTGAAAAAGAGGACTGATGAAACGAATGAAATATAGCTTGATATTCTTTCTTTTTTTGTTGTCTATGCTGGTCGTTCCGACGATCACAGCTCAAAATGCTACGGATGAGATACAGTATAAGATAACCGGACGCATGTTGATGGACGGCGGTATCTATTTAAAGAATCCGGTGGATTTTGGAAACGGAACGGAGTTTAACGATCTTCGTATAGGTATGAAGGCTACTTACCGGAATTGGAAGATGAAACTGGAGATGGGATATGCAGGGAATAAAGCTGCGATTAAGGATGCCTTTGCCACCTATTCTTATAAGAAGCATTCCATTCAGGTCGGTCAGTTCTATGAACCGTTTAGTCTGGATATGCTTTGCAGTACGTTTGATCTTCGCTTTAATCAATCACCGGGTGTTGTTCTGGCATTAACGAATAGTCGGCGTATGGGAGTGGCTTATTCTTATAATGCAAAACATTACTATCTGTGTGGCGGATTGTTTACCGATAATGATTTAAGTAACTTGAAAAATGTGTCGCAGGGATATGCCATTGATACCCGTTTGGTGTATCGTCCTGTTTATGAAAAAGGAAAACTAATTCATCTGGGAGTGGCTGCCACCCGTCGTACACCGGATGGTGTACTTCCGGAAGATGGAAATAAGGATACATTCACTTATAAATCTGTGGGAGTGAGTACCATTGATAATCGTACATTGGTCGTGGCAAATGTAGATAATGCAGTATCACAGTTTAAAATAGGAACGGAGTTGCTCATTTATTATCATAAATTCTTTCTGCAGAGTGAATACATCCGTACTCATGTCAATAGACAACATAATTTTAGAGATTATGTGGCACAGGGAGCGTATATACAATGTTCCTGGTTATTGCTGGGGCATCATTATCTGTATGATGAAGAAGTGGCGTGTCCGGGAAGACCGGAAGGAAAAAGCCTTGAACTGTGCGCGCGATTTAATTATCTCACTTTGAATGATTCCTCTGCGGGAATTGAAGGAGGCAGGCAGAAAGATTTCTCCGTAGGACTTAATTACTATCTGAATAAACATATCGCAATCAAACTGAACTATAGCTATTTCCTTCCCGGAGCGAATGTGAAGGTAATTGATAAAAACGACTTTAGTGTTTTGCAGGGACGATTTCAATTCATCTTCTAAGTTTTCATGAATAAATCGGATAGAGAATAGGTAGATTTTCTTTATTGTTCGTAGTATTATAAAAAGATTTTTATTCGATACTATCATGAAAAAATATGTATTCTTATTATTTGCAGCATTATTGGGTAGTGTGACTTGTGTTTTTGCCAAAGACACGCTTGTAACTTGGAATGCTCCGGCAGGAGTTGCCTTAAATAGTGATTTTACAGTTAAAGTCCGTCAGCTGGATGGAGAATGGAACACATTGTCTACCTACCTTATCAAGGTAGATGAGGTAAGAGATACGAAACATTATGTAGAACGTGCTTCGATGGCAACCTTTGATTTTACAGGGAAGGTAGAAGTGGCTGTAACCTATAATTGGGGAGAAGTGCAGACAGCAAAAGTCCGTCCTCTTTCGTATGATATCCCGTTTCAGATCAATGGTAATACCGTTACTTTTACATTAGAACGTCCGCGAAATCTGTCAGTGGAAGTGAACGGAGATATTTTTCATAATCTTCACTTATTTGCAGGACATCCGGAAAGAATGATCCCTGACAAAGATGATCCGGAAATACTTTACTATGGTCCTGGAATACATACAGTAGAAAATGGAGAATTGAAAGTTCCTTCCGGTAAGACTGTCTATCTGGCGGGAGGAGCTGTCTTAATGGGGCGTATTCTGATTGAAAATGTGCATGATGTAAAATTGCTGGGAAGAGGAATTATCGATTATTCCATAAAAGGAGGCATTCGTATAGCAAATTCCCGTAATGTCTATGTAGAAGGAATTGTAGCTACACAGTGTGCAACAGGAGGATCGGAAAATGTCACGATCCGTAATGTCAAAAGTATTAGTTATTATGGATGGGGAGATGGCATGAATGTTTTTGCGAGCAATAATGTATTATTTGATGGTGTTTTCTGCCGCAACTCAGATGATTGTACTACTGTGTATGGAACCCGTCTGGGATTTGAAGGAGGTTGTCGGAACATAACCATGCAGAATTCCACCCTTTGGGCAGATGTGGCCCATCCTATTTTTATTGGAATCCATGGTAATTCAAAAGCACCCGAAGTTCTGGAAGATCTGAATTATATCAATATTGATATTTTGGACCATCGTGAGAAACAGATAGATTATCAAGGATGTATGGCTATTAATGCCGGTGATAATAATCTAATACGCAATGTTCGTTTCGAAAACATCCGTGTTGAGAATTTCCGTCAGGGGCAACTTGTCAATTTACGTATCTTTTATAATGAGAAATACTGTACAGCCCCTGGACGAGGTATTGAAGACGTCTTGTTTAAGAATATATCCTATACCGGAGAGAATGCGGAACTTTCTATTATTGAAGGATATGATGAGAAACGTAAAGTAAAGAACATACGTTTCGAAAACTTGAGAATAAATGGAAAACTGATTGATGATCATATGCTGGACAAACCTCAGTGGTACAAGACTTCTGACATGGCACGTATTTACGTAGGGCCTCATGTGGAAAATATTGTATTCACGAGTGACTCCTTTGAGTAAAGTTAAAACCGAAGTTCGTGAATACATGCGTTGTTATCGAATGGTTTAGGGGTCGGGTAGGCAAATCTCTTTTATTATTCGTAATACGGAATAAAACATAGTTTTGCGCATATTTCAAATTGTATAATAGATACAAAGTTTGAAATGAATATAGTAAAAAGATTGTTGAAAAGACGGCTTTATTACGAATGGGTATATCAAAGGTATAAAGGTGAAACAGCTCTTCATCTTTCATTAATATCTCTTTTCTTGAATATAGGCAGATAAGTTCGGTTGTATTGGAGATAAACTTCTTCTTCTCTAATACCAAACTCTTTTTGCGCTTATTCCAAACTTAAAATGCAACCTTTGTTTTTATAAACGCAAGTTGCGTTTATAAAAACAAAGGTTGCATTTGTAAAAACAAAGCTTGCGTTTATAGATTGATTGCCGATAAAGATAGCTTTGCTATTAATCAAAAGGAAGTTTGTCTCCAGTCAAGCAGAACTTATCTGCCTATATTCCAGAGAGAAAGTCCGGTCAATCAGAACCAAGGCAATACAGGATGTGATGTTTGAGCCATACGATACTCTCCTAAGAGAAAAAATAGATGTTTTGGGAAATAGTAGAAGAAAAACAGTTAATTTTGTAGGAAACTCTTTGTTACTCCTTGATTCTCCGGGTGCCGAATATAGCTCTTTCAATGATAAAGATTGGGAAACGGTAGGTTTGCCGCATTCTTTTAGTATCATAGACTCTGATATAAGTATGTGCGAAGCATTTTTTAAGGAGAAATAAGGGTATTACCCTAGTAATTTGTAGAAAAATATAGAAAAAGAGCAGGAGAATGATCATTATGATATTATAAATTACTATTTTTGTGCACTCTGTAACAGGATGATATTCTTATCCTGATAGTTGAACCGTTGAGCATGTTTTATATTATAAATGATAGATATATGAAATTATTAGTTTTTATTTCGTTATTTGGAGGTTTATTGTTAGCCTCTTGCGGTGGCAGTAGTTCACAAAAAAATGCAAGTACACAAGAAGTAAATCCGGCAGATACTATTTATTTAGGTGATTTACGTGAAAAATTTGAAGGAGACAGCATATTCTTTAAAGTTGTTGCTCCTGATTTGATGCTGATGGATTATCAGTATTTCTGGGCAGCTACAGAGTCTGAAGCAGTAGAGAAGGGACTGACCAAAGAATATTATAAGCGTGTTAAGAAAGAAATTTCAGAAACCAATGAAGCGATTAAAAAAGGTGTAATGAAAGGTGCGGATGTGAAACGCATACCGGATTTCCAGGAAGCACAAAAGAAATAAATCATTTTAGAAGAATATGACCGTTTCTATATAAATAAAAAAGAAGGGAGATGTTAAATACGACATTCTCCCTTCTTTTTTATCTGTATAGGATGTCTGGTGAAAAAGAATCATAACTCCATCTGACGCTGCATTTCATCATCTACCACGGCCATCATCCCTTCCACTTGCGCCAGAGCCAACATACGTCCGTGGAAAGAATAGCCTGGATTGTACCCCTTGTCTTCATCTCCCAGCATCATTCTGCCATGATCGACGCGCATAGGTAATCCCGGATTTTCTTTCTCAAAGATTCGGATAAGGTCAATGATATGTCCTCTTCCTGCAAGATGCGAACTTTCTATGAAGTTTCCTCCCGCTATGGAGGCAGTGCTGCGAAGGTGGACGAAATGAGTGCGTTTAGCAAACTTCTTTGCTAATTCACGTGTGTCATTATGCTCACCGGCACTCAGAGAGCCGGCACAGAATGTCAGACCGTTGTGTGGATTGTCCACGGCATTCAGAAACCATTCTATATCTTTTTCATTGGTAACGATACGTGGTAATCCTAATACCTGAAATGGGGGATCATCAGGATGTACACACATGTTGATATCATATTCTTCACATACAGGCATGATTGCGGTCAGGAAATAGTGCATGTTCTCACGCAAAGTTTCCCGGTCGATATCTTTGTACAGAGCAAGCAATCGTTTGAAGATAGCGACCGGATTTTTGTCCCCTTCCTTGATGTTACCGTTGACAAAGCCCTGAGTCTTAACAATGATGGTATCGATTAGAGCTTCTTTTTCTGTTTCAGTGATCACTTTGTCGAGTTCATTTACTTTATGAAGCTCCTCTTCGGTGTAATCTTTCTCTGCTCCCTCACGTCCCAATATTCTGATATCGAAGTAAGCAAAACGAATACGGTCATAGTACAACGAACTGGTACCATCCGCCCAAGGATGCTGCAAGTCTGTGCGTATCCAGTCGATAACCGGCATAAAGTTATAACAAACAGTTTTTACTCCGCATTTACCCAAATTGGCAAGACTGACTTTGTAGTTTTCTATCAGCTGTTCACGTTCTGTTCCCCCGTATTTGATCGCTTCGCATACAGGTAAACTTTCCACTACAGACCAGCGAAGTCCATATGACTCGATATATGACTTTAAATCACTGATAGCCTCTGTTGTCCATATTTCTCCATTGGGTACGTCATGCAAAGCTGTGACAATCCCTTCTACACCTATTTGACGGAGCATTGGCAAGGTAATCTTGTCTTTTTTCCCGAACCATCTCCATGTTTTTTCCATCATAGTTTCTTTTCTTTTGAGGAACTAGAATAATAAATTCAGAACTATCAATTTATACGCCGCTGAATGCGCTGAAACCACCGTCGATAGGTAACATTGCTCCGGTTACAAAACTGGCAGCTTCACTGCACAAGAATTGTACGGCACCATTTAATTCTTTAATATCGCCAAAGCGGTTCATGGGTGTTTTAGCTAAAACCTTTTTGCTCCTGTCGGTCAGCGAACCATCGGGATTAATGAGTACATGACGGTTCTGATCGCCTATGAAGAATCCCGGCGCAATGGCATTCACACGAATACCGTCACCATACTTCAGGGCCATTTCGCTTGCCAGCCATTGTGTAAAGTTGGCTACGGCTGTTTTCGCTGCCGAATAGCCAGGCACACGAGTGATAGCACTGTAAGCCGCCATCGAAGATACGTTGATAATGCATCCTTGTTTCTGTTTAGCCATCACTTTGCCGAAAATCATGGATGGATAGACTGTACCGTTCATATTCAGACTAGTCACTTTTTCCCAACAAGAAATATCCATATCATAGAAGTGCTGGTCCGGTTCGAGAGTCGCTCCCGGCATGTTTCCACCTGCGATATTCAAAAGAATGTCAATCCGTCCCCACTTGGCAACAATCTCTTCGGCTACTTTTTCCAGATTGGCAGTATCCAGTACGTTGCCGATAATACCGATTACGTCATCACCATATTGCTTTAATTCGGTTACGCGATTGTCAAGTTGTTCCTGTCGGATATCGATAGCTACGACTTTAGCTCCCTGCTGTACAAAGTGTTGGGCAATGTTACCGCCCAATACACCTCCTGCTCCGGTAATGACAGCTACCTTACCGGCAATACTAAATAATTCGTTCATAGTTTTATTTATCATTTATTTGAATTGTTGCAAAAGTAGCTGCTTTTTGGATGTGATGTTATGCTTATTTTTGCAAGATATTTGCTTATATTTGCAGATTTGTGTGAAAGAAAAGAAAGTGAATTGAGTAGAATAATCATCTTGTTCGTATATATTAGAAAATGAATAAACATGAACTTACATAGAATGAAGAAAATTATCTTGATCTTATTGCTGGCTATACCGGTGCTGATAGAGGCACAAAATGTGATGACGGAGACTCGTCAGGTATTAATATCGCCTGACGGAGCCTATCGTTTTACATTTTATCAACGTGCGTTGGGGAAGGATAATACACGAATGTATTACACACTGACCTATAAAGACCGTCCTGTGGTGGAAGAGAGCGAACTGGGAATACAGATTAAGAATCAGTTGTTTGAGTCTGCATTGGCCGTTCCGAATGATACTTGCCATTTCTGGTGTGAAAATCTGAAAATGACGGGTGCTGAACGCCGGGAAATCGATGAGTCATGGAAACCTGTGTATGGAGAACGCTCTGTGATTCGCGATCATTACAATGAAATGACTTTGAAGTTCAGTAAAGGCGAAGGGGAAGGTAAAAAGGAAGATGGTTATGATAAACGTAAAAACTACTTGATGAACATTATCGTTCGCGCTCACAACGAAGGAGTCGCTTTCCGTTATCATTTTCCGGAAACAACCAATGGACTTTTCCTCCATATCACAGATGAACAGACCAGTTTCACAATGCCCCAGGGTACAAAAGCTTATTATGAACGTTGGGCACAGGGACCTTATGAGCTTCGTCCGCTGGAAGGATGGGGAGAAGAAGAGAGCGAACGTCCGTTGACCTTAAAACTGCCTGACGGATTATCCGTAGCGTTGCTGGAAGCGGAAATGGTGGACTATGCGCGTGGTAAATTCCGTTTGTCCGCAGAAAAACCTTCAACTTTGGTGACAAGTCTGTATAGTAGTGTCGATGTTATATCTCCATACAGTACTCCGTGGCGTGTTATTATGGTTGGTGAACGTTCTGTCGACCTGATTAACCATAATGATCTCGTCCTGAATCTGAATCCTGCTTGTAAACTGGCAGATACATCCTGGATTAAACCGGGAAAAGTTTTTCGTGCAGGCGATCTGAAGCAGGATAAAGTAAAGGTTGCTGTTGATTTTGCGGCAGAACGTGGCATTCGGTATGTACATATGGATGCAGGCTGGTACGGACCGGAGATGAAGATGAGTTCGGATGCTTCTACGGTTTCTCCCGATAAAGACCTTGATATACCGGCTCTGTGCAAGTATGCCGAATCGAAAGGAATCGGCTTGATGGTATATGTCAATCAACGCGCGCTGGTGCAGCAGTTAGATTCTTTATTGCCGTTGTATAAGCGATGGGGACTGAAAGGTATAAAATTCGGTTTCGTACAAATCGGCAATCAGCATTGGAGTACCTGGCTACACGATGCTGTACGCAAGTGTGGCGAGTATGAAATGATGGTAGATATTCACGATGAATATCGTCCGACCGGGTTTAGCCGTACTTATCCGAACTTGATGACACAGGAAGGTATCCGTGGAAACGAAGAAATGCCAGATGCCACACATAACACCATCCTGCCTTTTACCCGTTTTCTGGCTGGTGCAGCCGATTATACTCTGTGCTATTTCAACGGACGGGTGAAAAATACGAAAGCTCATCAGTTAGCTATGGCAGCAGTGTACTATAGTCCGTTGCAGTTCATGTTTTGGTATGACAGACCGGAGTTCTATAAAGGAGAGGAAGAATTGGAGTTCTGGAAAGCTATTCCGAGTGTATGGGATGACAGTCGTGCGCTGGATGGAGAAATAGGTGAATATATTATTCAGGCACGCCGTTCAGGTAATGACTGGTTTGTCGGAGCGATGACAAATACGGAAGCTCGTACCGTTACAGTGATGACGGATTTTCTGGAACCGGGTAAAAAGTATACCGCTCATTTGTATGAGGATGACGATAAACTGAATACAGGTACCAAAGTGCGTACGGCACATAAGAAGGTGAAAGCCGGAGACAAACTTATATTGAAGTTAAAGGCGAGTGGCGGGGCTGCGTTGCACTTTACTCCGATAGAGAAATGATCTTATAAATAGTATTCAGTTATCATATAAAAATCCCCCCTTCATTCTGCTTCGTAAAAACAAAAGCGATGAAAGGGGGGAATTCTTTATTTTCCGTAATTAATCAGCCATTTTACCATTTCCGGGTCATAATGAGAGAAGAAGAGGGTTTCAGCGTTATCGAGTGAAGCAATGGCAGACATATCTTCCGGTGACAAAGTAAAATCGAAAACATTGAAGTTCTCAGCCATTCGTTCCTTGTGAGTCGATTTAGGAATGACTATGATGTCCCGTTGAATCAGATAGCGTAATGCAACCTGTGCCACTGATTTTCCGTATTCTTTTCCGATTTCTTGGAGAGTGCTGTTCGTGAAGAAGTCATTCCGTCCTTCGGCAAAAGGTCCCCATGACATAATTCTCGTACCATATTCTTTCATTACTTCCTGTAACTTCACTTGCTGGTTGAAGACATGTGTTTCCACCTGATTGACAGCAGGAGTAATCTCACAAAACTCTGCAAGGTCCACGAAGCGGTCCGGATAGAAGTTGCTGACGCCGATAGCGCGAATTTTTCCTGCCTTGTACGCTTCTTCCATTGCGCGGTAAGTGCCATAGTAATCACCGAATGGCTGATGAATCAACAAGAGGTCGACATAATCGCTCTGCAACTTACGTAAGGACTCATCGATGGAAGCCTTTGCTTTGTCATAACCGGCATTTGATATCCATACTTTGGTGGTGATAAACAGCTCCTCGCGTGGAACACCACATTTGCTGATTGCATTTCCGACCCCTTCCTCATTATGATAGGCTTGTGCCGTATCGATAGAGCGGTATCCTACACTGATTGCATCAGACACGCAACGTTCACATTCTTCAGGAGTAACCTGATACACACCATAACCTAAAATAGGCATTTCAATGCCATTGTTCAATTTTACTTTTTCCATAATCGAGTATATTAAATTAAAATCAGTTCGTATCTAATTCCTCATAATCCATATTTTCCTGTATGCAAAGTTAGTTTCTGTAAAGTAATCTATTCTTATATAGATTACGGGTTTTGCTACCATTTTTACGGATAGCTTTGTTTATTCAGCCCAAGGTTATTCTCCTTTTTAGTGTGATAACTCTATCTTTGCATCCATATCTCATTATATATAGTTGTTTTTTGAGTATTTTGTTCTACATGTTCGTAATATATGGAGTTAAATCAATAAAAAGAAGCATTATGAATAGATATTTTCTTTTCGCTTTGTTGGCTGTATTGGCGATGAGTTCCGTAATAGCCGCGGCTCCTTGGCAATGGTCTGTAGAAATAAAGGGGGTTATTATTATGTAAAGCAAGAACCGGCTGAGATAAAGGGCAATAAACTGGTGTTCACCCGGATTCCTCCTCGTACAAAGTTTCCGGTAAAGATAACAGTCGTAGCCTGGCAATATGGACGTAGTACGGAACCGAAGGTACAGACAGCTGAAGCTGTAGAACAGAGCTTTTGTCTTACTGCCCGTTAACAGCCCTTTATTCGTTTTACGTCAATTCATCCTCATTGTGAAAGGCTTCTATTGCTTTTTCTACAGAGCCGTGTAATAACAATAATGATTGGGCTTCTCCGTAATTCAGGTGTAATTCGTCGATAAGCATCCGTGTTCCTCTGTCAATCAGTTTCTGATTGGTGAGTTGCATATTGACCATCTTGTTTCCTTTGACACGTCCTAGCCCGATCATGACAGCAGTACTGATCATGTTCAGAATCATCTTCTGACCGGTGCCCGATTTCATTCGTGAACTGCCTGTTACATATTCCGGACCGACAATCATTTCGATAGGGATATCGGCTTCGGTTGCCATAGGTGAGTTGGGGTTGCTGGTGATGCATCCTGTCAGTATGCCGTTTTTGCGCGCTTCATGCATGGCACCGATCACATAAGGGGTGGTACCGGAAGCTGCAATTCCGATGACTGTATCTTTGGTGTTGATGTTATATTGCTGCAATTCTTCCCAGCCGCGTTTTGTGTCATCTTCCGCATTCTCTACAGGATTGCGTAAGGCGGTATCACCTCCTGCAATCAGTCCGATCACTACCGTAGGGGGCATGCCGAATGTAGGAGGAATTTCAGAAGCATCCAGTACTCCCAGCCGCCCGCTTGTTCCTGCTCCCATATAGAAGATGCGTCCGCCTTTCTTTACCCGGGGAATGATCTGACTGACCAGTTTCTCTATTTGCGGAATGCTTCTTTCCACTGCATCTGCTACTTTATGGTCTTCAGCATTGATTTCCTGAAGAATTTCCCCTATCGGTTTCTTTTCAAGGTCATTATAGAGTGACGGTTGTTCTGTTATCTTAATAAATTCCATAACCATTCAATTATTGTTTCCGGAATACTCGGTTAGTTATAGCACCAGTTCCTTAAACAGCCGTTCCAGTGTGGCGTCCAGATTCTCAGAGAATCCGGGGTGCGGGCGTGAAACCTGAATGCACGAACTCTTAACGGCAGTCAGCCAACGGAATCTGTCCGGGATATCCATCTGAGCTATAGTCCCTCCGTTTTTATTGCCCTGGCAAATTTTGTCGAACACTTTCAGTCCTTCTTTCAGGCAATTCGTATCCACTTCCGAAGAAAACAGACTGAGTTTGTTATCATCTATCGTATATAGAGATTTCAGGTACTTACGTTGTTTGGAGAACAAAACAATACCTACATTGATAAATTCCTCACGTTCTACCTTCGGAACGAATCGAATCACCGCATATTCATATAAGTACCTTTCTTGCATTTTGTGCTTCATTTACAAAAAGTTCGGAGTGCTTGATCCTTTCTTCTAAAAATTGAATATAAATATCTCTCAAATCCTGCGGAGTCTCGCTGCCTTCGGTCCAGTTCAACCAGTCGTCGGGGACAGCATTGACTATTTCACGGATTTTTTCGGGCGTAAGAATACGTTTGAATGCTGCGTCTGTCTCTTCCAGCTGGTCGGCAAACGGCAATAATACATGGTCTTTGACCTGTGTAAACGGACTAAGCGACAGCTTCTGCCAGTTGGTCCATGTATGGTGGAAATAGAGTGACGCGCCGTGGTCGATCAACCATAATTCTTTATGCCACATCAGCATATTCGTATTTTTGATGGTACGGTCTACATTGGTCAGCAGTGCATCCAGCCATACCACCTGTGAGGCCGTTTTCCCGTCTACGGAATGTGCTATGGGGTCGAAAGTCAGTGCGCCGGAAAGAAAATGCAATCCGATATTCAGTCCGCGGCTCCACTGAAGTAGGTCCTGTATTTCTTCATCTGCTTCTGTGCGTCCGAAGGCTTCGTCCAGGTGGAGAAAGACGATCTCGGGCACCCTGAAACCTAGTGCACGGGCTATTTCTCCTCCTATCAGTTCGGCGATCAGTGCTTTCGTTCCGTGTCCTGCTCCCCTGAACTTGACTACATATTTAAATTCATCGTCAGCTTCGGCCAAAGCGGGCAATGATCCTCCCTCTCTCAGCGGAAGAATATATCTTGTTACATTTGCCGTACGTAAATCCATGTAGCTCCTTTCTTAAATTCGGGAATAAAGATAAATGGTTTTGAGGGATTTTTCTTAGAAAATGTTCTTTTAATTAATGATTTGTAGCTTAATTAAATAATTTTGCGCTGTTAAGTATCAGGCGAGGATAATCCGTATCTTATTTTGGAAAGCAGAAACGAATGAAATAGCGGATAAAGAAAGATACTGATAATTTATTATATTGTATTGAGTAAATGTTTTCTTCCTTTCGTATTTGTCTATAAACGTTTAGCAAATATGGAGAGGCGATTCTTATTTTTGTGGAAGAAATGCTATCTTTGTCTTATGTTTCATGCAATTAATGATGATTGACAAGTGAAAAGCACGATTAAATATTTGATTCTTCTAATCATATATCTGGCTTGTAGCGATACCTTGCAAGCCCGGGACTACGTATTTCGTAATATAGTTATGTCCGACGGGCTTTCCGGAGTCTTGGTGAACGCTATTTATAAAGACTCGGAGGGCTTCGTTTGGTTAGGGACGGATAACTGTCTCGACCGTTTTGACGGTGTCAAAGTGAAACATTTTGAATTCCGTGGCATTGAGTCGGGAAGAAAGAAACGTGTGAACTGCATAGCAGAGACTTCTAACAGACAACTCTGGGTAGGAAACGGCGTGGGACTTTGGCGTTTGAACCGCAGCAACGGTGAATTACAACGAATCGTGCCGGAGAAAATAGACTTTGCCGTAAACACCCTTTTGGCAGACAACGACGTGCTATATCTGGGAACCGAAAAAGGACTTTTTATTCAGAAAGATGGGCAACTCATCCAGATACAAACAGACCCGAATGTGCTGGCCGCCTGTAACCGTGTCATGGACCTTTGTCTGAACGAAGATAAAAGTGTGCTCTGGATGGCTACCGTGCAAGGATTGTTTTCTTACTCATTAAAAGATGGAAAAGTTTCTTCCTGGCATTTCCGCGAAAATGTACCCGAAACAGATTATTTCCGGTGTCTTACCCGAATAGGGGAAACGCTCTATATAGGTACTATGAGCCAGGGAGTACTTCGTTTCGACATCCAAACGTCCACTTTCTCTCATGCTCCCTCTTTGGGATGTGATGTGATCTCCGATATCTCCGGAGACGGAAAAGAGAATGTGTATATAGCTACTGACGGTAATGGAGTTCATTTTCTTTCTCATAAAGATCAGTGTGTCACCCGTAGCTTTTGCCATGATATACGCGATAAGGAAGGAATCCGCAGTAACTCAATCTATTCGTTGTTGGTAGACAACCGTGGAGCACTTTGGGTAGGGCATTTTCAGGCCGGACTTGATTATTCACTCTATCAGAACGGACTGTTTTCTACTTATTCTTTTCCTCCTCTATTTAATTCCACCAATTTGTCGGTTCGTTCGTTCCTGAATCGTGGAAAGGAAAAAGTGATCGGTTCGCGTGACGGGCTGTTTTATATCAACGAATCTACAGGAACCGTAAAGAGCTTTGTAAGACCTGTACTGACTTCCGACCTGATACTTACGATCAGTTTCTACGAAGGAGAATATTATATCGGTACGTATGGAGGAGGAATGATGGTGCTGAATCCCCAGACACTTGCTCTTACTTATTTTGAAGAAGGAGATTCCGAGTTATTCCATAAAGGACATATTTTCTGCATAAAGCCTGATGAAAAAGGTAATCTGTGGGTGGGAACGTCTCAAGGCGTATTCTGCTATAATAAATCGGCAAAGCAAATTAAAAATTATACAAGTTCCAACTCCCAGCTGCCAGAAGGAAATGTTTATGAGATTAGTTTCGACTCTACCGGAAAAGGATGGATTGCAACCGAAACCGGAATGTGCATTTACGATCCTGCATCTCAAAGTCTCCGTTCCAATGTCTTCCCGGAAGGGTTTGTGCATCGTGATAAGGTAAGGACCATCTATGAAGACTCAAAACATAATCTTTTCTTCATCCGTGAGAAAGGGAGCCTGTTCATTTCATCGTTGACAATGGATCGCTTCCGGCAGAAATCCGTTCTTTCCACTCTCCCGGATAATTCGCTGATGTCCATTGTAGAAGATAACCTGGGGTGGTTGTGGATTGGTTGCAATGATGGTTTATTGCGGATGAAGGATGGCGAGGAGGATTATGACGCGTTTACTTTTAATGATGGAGTGCCCGGACCCACTTTCACCAATGGAGCCGCTTATAAGGATGAAAACGGACTATTATGGTTCGGTAATACTAAGGGATTGATTTGTGTGGACCCTAAAGAGGTAGATGAATTGCGCGGCAAGGTTCGTCCTATCGTGTTTACGGATATACAGGCAAACGGCGTTTCTATAACCGAAACTTCTTTAAAATATGACCAGAATAATCTGACTTTCAATTTTACGGATTTTGCCTATGGACTTCCTTCTGCTTTGCTATATGAGTATCGGCTGGATGGAGTGGATAATGACTGGAAACTGTTGACTGCACAGAGTGAGGTATCATACTACGGACTTGCTTCCGGAGACTATACTTTCCGTGTCCGTTTGCCGGGCAATGACCAGTCGGAAGCCAGTTGCGAGGTGACAGTGCGCCCTATGGTTCCCTGGTGGGGATGGGGATTGATTGTCGTTGCGTTAGTATTGATTGTGCTGCTGGTAAGATATTACTTGTGGAAACGATTAAGTACTTTGGTGAAGTCACCGGCTTTGTCGCCCGCAGAAGGGCAGGAAGAGAACGAACATGGCTTTTCCGAAAAGCAAGTGTGTGGAGATAACAATCAGGAGCAACCTGTCGAAGAGAAATATAAAACAAATCGTCTGAGTGAAACGGAATGCAAAGAGCTTTATGAAAAGCTTGTAGCTTATGTCGAAAAGGAACGGCCTTATATTAATCCTGATTTGAAAATGGGGGATCTGGCAGTAGCGTTAGGTACTTCCTCTCATTCTCTGTCTTATCTGCTGAATCAGTATTTGAATCAGTCTTATTATGATTTTATTAATGACTATCGTGTAGCTGAATTCAAAAGATTGGTAGTGGATAGCAAATATTCCCGCTATACGCTCGCCGCATTAGCCGAACTCTGCGGTTTTAGTTCCCGCGCTTCCTTCTTCCGTTCTTTCAAGAAGAGTACGGGAGTTACTCCCAACGAATATATTCGTAGTATTGGAGGAACGGCGAAAGAAGAGTAGAAACAAGTACTTCATCCGCTTGATAGTAGTACTTCATCCGCTTGATAGTAGTACTTCATTCACTAGCATGTAGTACTTCATTCACTAGCATGTAGTACTTCATTTACTTGTATGTAGTACTTCATTTGCGTATCTGTTGTACTTCATCCACATGTTTGTTATACTTCATTTCCTTATCTGTCGTACTTCTGTCGTTCAGTGTTCATATAGATAGAGCAGTACTCTAAACTTCGTATGTTAAATGTAAATTATATGTACCTAATCCGCTTCTCGTTTTTGCTACTGCTACTGCCACTGACACCTTAGTGCCTCTTTGTCAGTGAATTTAAATAACGGCATATTTGTAAGTATTTGGTTTATAGTGTTATATGCGAATTTATTAAAAATGAATCATCTATTCCCCTTCTACTTATTAATTTTATTGTCAGTAGATTTCTACTTGTTTACTTGTAGTAATATAATACTATGCTCCTTTTTTAGGGCTTAAAATAGAGTTTTACTGATAATTGAGAACAATATAATAATTGTTTAGTGTCTTATATTTACATTTACCTAATGGGATAATACTGTTTTACTATTAAAATAGGCATTAAGGTGTCAGTTGTCAGTGCTGTCAGTAGATTTTTTGTAATTGGAAAATATGAAATCATAATCGGTTAGTAATTAATCTGTTATAATATAAGGTGTAGAGGACGACTGATACTTTATACAAATTTCCACTGACATAATAAATGTTAATAGGAAAAAGTGGTGTGGTCTTTAATGTTTACAGCTGATTGCTTTCTTTTATGATAGTTAATCTCTCATATTAAAAGAAAGAATTTTGGCTATCAAACAAAGACAATCTTTTAGTCTTGTACGCATGAAGGAGCAGGAAAATATAGGCGAAAAACTATAAATAGAGTCTCATATTATGAAATGAGACTCTATATGAAGAATGAGTATTCTTTTGATTATTAGTGTTTTATGTTTTAATTAGTCTATTTGGATACGTTGCAATCCATCTGCCCGTTTTTCTTATGGATTCTTTTTAAATCACCTCTATATTTGCATCGTGATCGAAACCGAAAAAGATAGTATTATGGAGACAACAATTAACTCTTCCGACAACATTATCACTCGTTCTTACGAGGAATATCATCAGGTAATCTTAAACTATATTACCTATCGTATAACTCACCGCTATGAAGCGGAGGATTTGACGCAGGATGTATTCGTACGTTTACTGGATTATAAGCAGATGCTTCGTCCGGACACAGTGAAATATTTCCTTTTTACTATTGCGCGTAATATCGTGACCGATTATATACGCCGTTATTATAAGAAACAGGAAATAGACAGCTATTTGTACGATTTCACGGCTACTTCTACCAACGAAACAGAAGAAAACATCATTGTCAGTAATCTGATGGAGATGGAACAGATGCGTTTGGAGGCAATGCCCGAACAACGTCGCCTGGTTTATGCACTGAACCGTTTTGAAGACAAGAGTTCACCCGAAATTGCTACCGAACTGAATTTAAGCTGCCGGACTGTGGAAAACCATCTGTTTCTCGGACGTCGTGATATGCGTAACTTCTTTAGAAGTTGTATCTAAAATATCCAACCGTATATAATTTATTCATTAATAAATAACCTTTTGTGCTTATGGAAAAGGAATTAAAATCAAACCAAAGGTGTGTAGATGCCTCATCTTATTTTAGAGAACAAGAATTTAATACTATTTTTAAACCTCAAATTTAATATTATGAAACAAAGAGGATTAACTTTTAATTCGCAGCCGGGCAAGACAATAGTGGTCGCTCTGGGATTGATGCTGGGCCTATGTCCTGTTTCAAGCGCATGGGGCTATGCGAATGTAAATGATAACCTGGTAGTGTCACAAGTGCAGAAACAGGTGAAAGGGCAAGTGGTAGATGCTACAGGTGAGCCGCTGATCGGTGTGAATGTGAGTGTGGTGAGCCAGACTGGAGGTACCATAACGGATATTAATGGAAACTATTCTCTGAACGTTCCGCAAGGTGCTAAACTGAAGTTTTCTTATATCGGCTATAAAGAGCAGATGATAGAAGTAGGCAGTCAGACGGTGATCAACGTGAAGATGCAAGAAGACAGTGAAGTGCTTGACGAAGTGGTCGTGGTCGGCTATGGAACACAGAAAAAAGCGACTATGACAGGTTCTGTGACGGTGGTCAGTGATAAGATGCTAGAGAATAAAGGAACCATGTCAAGTCCGGTACAGGCGCTGCAAGGTCAGGTGCCGGGTGTCATCATCACACGAAACTCTTCGGCTCCGGGCGACGAAAGCTGGGGAATGAGTTTGCGTGGTGCTGTTTCCAAGAATACGACCAGTCCACTTGTTATTATTGATGGGGTGGAATATGAAAGTGTAAACGAACTACGTCTGTTAAATCCTTCAGATATTGAATCTATTAATTTTCTGAAAGATGCTTCCGCTTCTATTTACGGTAGTAAGGCCGCAGGTGGAGTAGTGTTGGTTACTACTAAGAAAGCCAAAGAGGGTAAGGTGCAAGTGGATTATAGTGGTTCGGTGACGGCTAAGTTTATCGGGCTGTCTCCCGATTTAATGAACATTGGTGAATGGGCATCGGCTGTAATAGATGCTCGTACTAATGACGGGTATACAGAAGATGATACTTGGCTACGATATGCCAAGCTGGCGTTGGCTTATAAAAATCAGTACATTAACCTAGATCATACAGCTAATCCATTCGGGACGGGTGCTTTTACTGATGTTGCTGATTTTGTATTCTTTGATACTAATTGGCAGGATATTATGTGGGGGACAGCAGCCTCTACCCAACACGAATTGGCAATTTCGGGAGGTTCCGATAATTCGAAATACCGTTTATCATTAGGCTATATGTTTGATGACAGCAACTTGAAATGGGGAAATAACAATAATAGCCGCTATAACCTACGATTGACGAATACTTTCAAACTCTCGGATAAGATGTCTATCGAATCAGTAATAGCATACAACCGCCAGGATCAGGTTGCTCCGACACAGGTCGGTTCTGCTCTGACTACCAGTGCACAGCAACCGGGATTTCCTTCGGCAACAGTTGATGGCAAGCCGTATGCCTGGGGTACGTGGGGTGCTCCTAACTGGTATTGTGAATTGGGAGGAGATAACAAACTTAAAGTCTCGGCTATTAATATCAGTGAGACATTCAATTATTCTATCACGAAAGATTTGAGTACTTCCGTAATAGCCGGCTACAACACTTCCACTGCAACTAGGGATACTCAGAAGAAATCGATCGAATGGTATAATTATGCAGGTGATCGGGTAGTACGTACAGACCCGACGGAAGATGCAAGCTCGTATACGAAGAGTAATTCACGGACAGATTTCTATTCTATTTCAGGGCGAGTAGACTGGTCGCATATATTTGCCGATGTTCATGATGTGAAGTTGATGGCTGGTTTGCAATATAATATGAAAGAGTATGAATATACGTATCTTCGTACAACTGGTATCTTACCATCTTTGGAAGTTCCTAATAGCAATAATGGCCTGATTTATTTGGTTAGTGAGGATAAGAATACACAATCCTCAAAATGGCAGGAGGCTGTAATGTCTTACTTTGGGCGTGCTAACTATAACTATCGCTCTAAATATATGCTGGAAGCTCAATTCCGCTATGATGGTTCTTCAAAATTCCAACCCGAGAACCGTTGGGCATTCTATTGGGGAACCTCTGGGGGATGGCGGCTTTCTGAAGAGGATTTTATAAAAGAACTTGAATTTATTGATGAATTCAAGTTGAGAGCTTCTTACGGTAGTGTGGGTAATCAAGCAGGTATAGATCGTTACGACGGAACACAACTTTATAATTTTAAACCAAGCCAAGGTGCTTTGATTGGTAATGGAAAAGTTTCTTATGTAGATACCAGTGGAAAACTACCAAGCCTTGACCGTACTTGGGAACGTATTCATAATTATAATATCGGACTTGACTTTGGATTCCTTAACCATCGGTTGACAGGTACTGCTGAGATGTTTTGGAAGAAGAGTAACAACATGTTGATTGATGTTATTTATCCGGGGATTCTGGGTGATAAGGCACCTACAGCAAATTATGGAGCTTTTAAGGCTCATGGATGGGAAGGAATGATTAACTGGTCTGATAGAATAGGTCAGGTAAATTATCACCTTGGTGGTACTTTCACTTACACAACTAATGAACTCACTGACAATGGGGGGAGTGGTGCAATAAAGAGTGGTGTACGTTCCGACCGTGAAGGTTATCCATTAAATTCTGTATTTGGACTTCGTTATTGTGGAAAGATACAGACGGAAGAGCAGTTGAAAAAGTATGTAAACCAATATAAAAACAATAGTACAATTGGTACATTGGATAATTTACGTTTGGGTGATAACATGTTTGAAGATGTGAATAAAGATGGAAAATTGACGGAGGAGGACTTTGTTTATTTAGGGACAGATGATCCGAAGGTACAGTTTTCAGTGAATGCAGGACTCGAATGGAAAGGATTAGACTTGTCTATTGTTTTTCAGGGTGCTGGAAAACGTACTGTCTGGCGTGAAAAGAGTACTTGGAGAATTCCGATGCGCGCAGTTTATCAGAATGGTAGCAATCAATTTATAGGCAATACTTGGAATCCGGATAATACAGGAGCTTATTATCCTTCACTGACTAATAAGTCTGAAATAAATGACTATAATTATCAGTGCTCATCTTGGTCGGTAGAAGATGGCGCCTACCTCCGTCTGAAGAATGTGACATTAGGTTATTCTTTGCCTTCTTCATTATTGGCGAAGACTAAAGTACTGTCGAAGGCACGTATTTATGTGACTGGATCAGACCTTTGGGAACATAGTAACATCAATGATGGTTGGGACCCTGAAGCAAACCGTGAAGTGGACAATGCAAAGCGCTATCCTTTCTTGCGTACCGTAACTTTTGGATTAAACTTAACCTTTTAATTGAAAACAAATATGAAATATACATTAAAAGCAATATTGATACTGATATTGGGATGTCTGACACATTCATGCCTTGATTTGGACCCGAAAGCCCAAATTGCTGATGGTAACTACTGGAACTCAGTCACAGATTATAAGTTGTTCGCTAATCAGTTTTATAGTTGGACTCGTGACTTTTCAAACAGCGTATATGATGCGCCTCATTCTGATAAACGTTCTGATCTTATTGTAGACAAAGGAGGGACGAATGTGTATAGTAATGGTACAAATAGTATTCCGGCTTCAGACAATAATTATACAGATAATTACAACCGTATCCGTCGTGCGAATATACTTTTACAGAAAGCCGAAACTTACGATAATCCGACTGATATCGCACAGTATGTGGGTGAAGCGAAATTTTTCCGTGCTTACTGCTATTTTGAGTTATTGCAACTCTATGGTGATGCTATCATCACTAAAACACCGTTGGATGTAACTGACCCGGAATTGAAAGCTTCTCGTAATGACCGTAGTGAAGTGGCGGACTTAATTATTCAAGATCTGAAGGATGCTGCCGGTTTGCTTTCTGCTACTTCCGCTGTAGAGAGTGGTCGGGTAGGTAGTGAAGGAGCTTGGGCATTTTTGTCAAGAGTAGCTTTATATGAAGGTACCTGGCAGAAATTCCGTGGGAATACGGTACGTGGAAAAGAGTTGCTGGATATTGCTGCCAATGCAGCTAAAGAAGTGATTAATAGTAAGAAATTCAGTTTGTATGCACCTGTTATTTTGGGTGATAGCGCACAGAAGTATATGTTTATTTTAGAGGATGTAAAATCTAATCCTGCCGGACTTCAAAAAAGCTCTAACACGGAATATATTTTCTCCCGTCGTCATGATGAAACACTGAATCCGATTAATAAGAATATCACGAAAGAATGTTTGGCAAATGCACAAATGATTTCTCACAAGTTTGCAGCATTGTATCTTTGCCAGGACGGACTTCCTATTGACAAGTCTCCTAATATGTTTATGGGATACGATAAAATAGAAAGCGAATATCTGAATCGCGACAATCGTATGATTTATACATTATGTAAGCCTTATGGCTATTTTTGGAGCAATGAAAACTCTCGTGTCAATTGGACAGGTGATGCAGCAGATAGAGCATCGGCTTCCATTAAAGGATTGATTCCGACCAGTGGTAGTGGTTATAACAATCAGAAGTGGGCTACTGAACGTGCTGTGAATACAAATTATGAAGGCTATGATTATCCTATCATCCGCTATGCGGAAGTGCTGCTGAACTATGCCGAGGCGGTGTTTGAGCGTGATGAGACCATCTCTGATGAAGATTTGAATATTTCTTTGAATTTGGTTCGCAATCGTATCAACACTCAGATGCCAAAGTTAACAAATAGTTTTGCTCAAACCTACGGATTAGATATGCGTACTGAAATCCGTCGGGAACGTACAGTCGAACTCTTTAACGAGGGATTCCGCATTGACGATTTGAAGCGTTGGAAGACAGCTGAAACAGAAATGCCGCAGAATATTTTGGGTATCAAGTGGACAGGTACGGAGTATCAGACCAGATGGCCGAATGCTTCTTATTCTAAGAATAGTGATGGATTCCTGATCATAGAAAGCGGGCGTAAATGGGAGGATAAACATTATTTGTATCCATTGCCTACAGACCAATTACAGCTTAATCCGAATTTGAAACAGAATCCTGGTTGGGGAGAATAACAGATCGTTTTATTCATTAAAAATAACAGGTATGAAAAATAGATATTCAATATATAAAAACTTGTATGGTGCGTCTGCTTGCCTGCTTACTGCTTGCATGGTATTGACTGCATGTGACAAGGAGAAAGAGTTTACTCCTGCCATGTCTGAAGCGAAATTGATAAACTCCATTACTTTTGATGTGAGTGCGACATTGCCGTTGGCTATTGGCATGGATTCTACCATTGTCTATTCCGTAGAAGCTCCGGATGATTTGGAAGACCGTACAATTGTATGGAAATCAACGGATGAGAGTATTGCACGTGTGTCACAGGATGGGACTATAACCGGTGTGGCAGAAGGTACGGCTGTTATCAGTGCCACTCCTCCGATTGGCTTTGGGGCAACCGCTTCGGTAAAAGTGGAAATTGTTCCCGAGATTATAAAAGCTACCAGTCTGACACTCACAAATCCACGGGAAGGAGAAGTGATTTACGAAACGGACAAAATCCAGTTTGAAGCGCAAGTATTACCGGCTGACCACACATACTCTTATCTGACATGGAAGAGCAGTGACGAAAACATAGCTACTGTTTCTTCGCAAGGGTTGGTGAACTGTCTGAAGGCCGGAGAAGTGACAATTTCTGCTTTGACACATGACCATAGTGGTGTATATGGCTCCTATGTCTTGAAAGTTGTTGAATATATTCCGGTGGAACATGTTGCTATTGAACCCTATACTGATATGATTTGTGTTTCTATGGGAGATATAGCTCTGGATGTTACTTATACACCGGCTGATGCGACATTGGGTTCTGTTGACTGGGTGTCAAGTGATGAAAATGTAGCAACGGTGGATTTGGGTATTGTTACACCGAAAGGCTTCGGTACAACAGTGATTACGGCCACTTGCAGGGCTACGGGTGAAACAGCCTCTACCACAATTTCTGTAGAAAGCGGTTGGTGGATTTGGGATACACGGAATGAGTTTGGTGAGTGGACCGTACAGGGACAAGCTACTAATGGTCCTAAGATTGAACGTAAAGATGGCAAGTTGGTCGTAACATTAGGGAGCGGATCAAAGAGACGTGCTGACTTGAGACTTCCGGTGAATGATAAGAATCCATTGTATCTGGATATAGCTACTTATCCGGTATTTGCAATGCGTTGTGATATACCTAAGGGGGGGGCAAATACTTTGGATGCGGTTGCTTTGTCAGGAGTAAATATTGGTGGACCTAAATGTAATGATGGTATTACACTGGCTGATGGGACCCGATTGATTTATTATGACATAGCGGCGTTGAATAAGTATGATTTAGGTGTGATAGGATTCAAGACTTTTCAGATAAAAGTTGCAGATATTCCTGAAGCCAATGTAACTTCGGATACTTATAATGTGTATTGGGTCCGTACCTTCAAGAGTGTAGCAGAAATGGAAAACTTTGCTGAGGCGGAAGTTGCAGCAGGTAAGTAGTTGAATAATAACCAAAAATGAAAATAACGATGAAAAAGAATTTAATATTTGTACTTGGACTTTTACTGGTAATGGGCTTTACTGCCTGTTCCAGTGAAATAGAAGACGGAACGACAGATATAGATAGCTGGCCTATGCCTTATGAAGAGGTGAAAGGAGAATATACATATCAACACCCTTGTGCGATGTTTAATGATGCGGATTTTACTCGTGTCAAGACGATGCTGGACGATGGTACGGCACCGCAGGCTGTGAAAGAGGAATTTGAGATATTGAAAAATAGTGCATATACTTCTCTTTCTTATAGTGCTAGTCCTACAGAATGGATTGTGAGGGGTGACCCTACCGGTACCGGCGAAAGCAGTGAGAACTATGCGAATGCCATGCGTGATGCAGCAGCTGCCTATCAATTAGCTTTATTGTGGAAACTAACAGGCAACAAAGAGTATGCAGCGACCTCTGTTAAAGTAATGAATGACTGGGCTGATAAATGTAAGGGAATCAAATCAAATGATGCCAATCAGATGCTGGCTGCTGGTGCACAGGGATATACTTTTGCTAATGCTGCCGAGATTATGCAGACTTATGACGGTTGGGCGGATAAGGATAAAACTGATTTCAAGAAATGGATAGTAGATGTGTTTGCCGCAAAGAACATTGAATTTATGAAAGGACATGGAGGCCAGTGTAGTGACCACTATTGGTCAAACTGGGATTTGGTAAATATGTGTTCTTATATGGCTATTGGCATCTTGACTGAAAATGATGACATGGTGAACTATGTGGTGAATTATTTCTATAATGGTGTAGGTAATGGTTATATAGGTAAGTTGATTCAGGGAACATTTACAGATCCTTTGGGTAGCGGTGAAGAGATTGCTCAGAATCAGGAAAGTGGTCGTGACCAGGGACATGCTATGATGTCTGTAGCCGTTACTGCAAATCTTTGTCAGATGGCTTATACCTTTTATCAATGTAATCCTACCACTCCGCAACTTGATTTTTTTGCTGCCGATAATAATGCCATGATGAAGATGGGTGAATATACGGCACTCTTCAATCTGCGTGATGGAGCTGATCAGAAAAATGCAAATGGGGCATGGCTGTTGACAAAACAACAAATGCCTTTTAATCCATATAAGTATTGCATTGATTGTGCATGTTCCGATAAGAATCATGGTACTACTCATACGTCAGTAGCGGATGATACGGGACGTGGAAGTCTTCGTCCGGGATGGGAAATTTATTACAATCACTATGCGAAGATTAAGAAAGTAAGTAGTGGGTATAAGTATGCCAAACAAGCCGCTGACAAAATGCGTCCCGAGGCAGGTGCAGATGGAAGTAGCCGTTATGGAACTAACAGTGGAGCTTTTGACCAGCTAGGTTGGGGAACACTGATGCTATATAGAGAATAATCTTAGGATTTACGAGTTACTTAGAAAAAGGTGGTCTCCACTCTCAGGAGGGCACCTTTTTCTAAGTAACTCGATCATTTTATAATTGTTTCATTTAACAGCCACTTCCAAACAGGGATAACTTCTATGTTTATGCCCTTTTCATGAGCAATAGTACGCTCTTCATCTTTGGTAATGATATACATTTGTTCCATTGGAAAAACTGTATTGAGTTTGATTAATGCTTCAGTTTCCCGCTGATAGGTATTTTCGTCCATTAAAGAGTAACTGACCTGATATGCAGTCTTTTGCTCCGGAATAATGAAGTCTACTTCAATATTCTGGTTATAGAAATAGACCTCATTTCCGTATTTTTTATAGAGTTGTATAGCCACTATGTTTTCCAGTAGACTGGTATTAGCATCGGTCAGGAATATGTGAAGCAATCCGTTATCAATGAAATAATATTTCATATTCGAATTACGTTCAGCAAACTTCGCTGCATAGTTCTCTAACGGAAAAAGTAGGCATGATTCCTTTAAATATTTTATGAAATCGATAATTGTCGCTTTACTAATCTTTATTCCCGCAGTGCTAATCAAATTGGCTAATCTTGTATGTGATACGGGCTGTTTGACACCTTCTGCCAATCGTTTGACCAGCAATCCCATAGCTTCTTCGTTTCTTATTTTATTGCGTACGATTAAATCACTGAAAAATATTTTGCTGTATACGTCATTTAGCCAAGCTCTTTTTGCAATAATATCCACCAATTCAGGAAATCCGCCGAATGAAAAATAATCATTGAATAGCTTACTTACCTCCGCACTTTGTTTTCCGTACATCCAGTTGGTAGCCAAAGTGATATTTTTAGCTTTTAAATATTCGAAGAAAGAATAGGGGTATACATCAGCGTTCCAATAACGTCCTCCCAAGGTTGTTGCGATTTCACGACTTAACATTTTGGCATTGCTTCCGGTGATATAGACATTATATTTTTGATTGGCTAATCGCCGGGCGAAATTCTCCCATCCTTCTATGTTCTGTATTTCGTCGAAAAAGAGTATAGGACGAAGATTAAACATGCTGGCATAGGCTTGTAGAATGAGGTCGAAATCATGAGTGGTGAACTGGCGCAAACGTTCGTCATCGAAGTTAATGTATACCATTTCTTCAATACTATGCCCTTCTTCTATTAACTGCTGGATACGTTGATATAGTAGATAGGACTTTCCTGCTTGTCTGATACCGACAAATACATAATTTCCATTCTTCTCAAAAAAGAAAGGACGTTTTATCAAAGGTATTTCATTTACGAATTCCTGTCCCTCAATAATGATCTTGCGGATGATTTCTCTTTCCATATATAATTGCTGTTTTGATGGAATTATAACTGTACAAAGATAATTAATAGTTTTCTATAGAAGACGATTTTTGAAAAGAATCGTTCTCTATAGAAAACTATTTTCTTTAAAAAGAGTAAATGTGTGATGGATGAATCATCGATAAATAGGAAAATATTCATGGGAGAGTTAGGTAATTACCTAACTCTCTTCGTATATATAAGCAAATAGGTCAGTAAATAGATTGTTGAAATAAGATAATGAATTCAGTTTTCGGAGCGGTTAGCTTTTTATAAAGGTGAAAAGAGCCTGTTTTTAGGAATAACATTTAGTTTTTTTGAATGAATTGATTAGTTAGGTAATATGCGTAAAAAGACTCTGTTTATAGCAGGAATGATGGCTTGCTGTTTTGTGGCAAGTGCACAGGAAATTTCTAGGACCTGGGTGGCTGACAAGGGCGACGGCACTTATCAGAACCCGGTTCTTTATGCCGATTATTCCGATCCGGATGTGTGCGCGGCGGGAGATGACTTCTATATGACAGCTTCCAGCTTTAACTGCATCCCGGGACTTCCTATACTTCACTCCAATGATCTGGTAAACTGGTCACTTGTGAATTACGCCCTGCCGGTTCAGGAACCGCAAGAGTTCTTTGATAAAGCGCAGCATGGCAAAGGAGTATGGGCACCGGCAATCCGTTTTCATAACGGAGAATTCTATATTTATTGGGGTGATCCGGATTACGGCATCTATCTGATAAAAGCAAAAGATCCGGAAGGGGAATGGACTAAACCGGTATTGGTAAAGGCGGGGAAAGGAATGATTGATCCGACTCCTCTTTGGGATGAAGACGGGAAAGTATATCTGATACATGCCTACGCGGGAAGCCGTAGTGGAGTGAACAGTATTCTGGTCATCTGCGAACTGAATGCCGAAGGAACAGAAGTGATTTCTGACCCGGTGATGGTGTTCGATGGAAACGACGGTAAGAATCATACGGTAGAAGGTCCGAAACTTTATAAGCGGAACGGATACTATTATATATTTGCTCCTGCCGGCGGAGTTGCTACCGGCTGGCAGTTGGTGCTTCGTTCCAGAAATATCTATGGTCCTTACGAGTCAAAGATTGTAATGGCACAGGGAAAGACGACGGTCAACGGTCCTCATCAGGGAGGTTGGGTAGATACGAATACAGGGGAATCCTGGTTTGTACATTTCCAGGATCAGGGTGCTTATGGACGTGTTATTCACCTGAATCCGATGAAGTGGATCAATGACTGGCCTGTCATCGGAGCCGATAAGGACATGGATGGCTGTGGAGAACCTGTAACTACTTATAAGAAACCGAATGTAGGAAGAACATATCCGGTAGCGACCCCTCCGGAGAGCGATGAATTCAATACCCGCCATCTGGGGTTGCAATGGCAATGGCATGCCAATAAGAAAGATACTTATGGCTTTACCACCGACTTGGGGTATATCCGGCTATACGCAGGCAGCCTTTCCAAAGAATTCGTAAACTTCTGGGAAGTCCCCAATCTGTTGATGCAGAAGTTTCCGGCGGAGGAGTTTACAGCTACTGCCAAGCTGACGTTTACAGCTAAGCAGGATGGGGAACAGGCAGGTATCATCGTGATGGGATGGGATTATAGTTATTTGTCTGTCCGTAAGGCCGGCGATAAATTTATCCTGCAGCAAGCCGTATGCAAAGATGCGGAACAACAGAATCCCGAACAAGTAAAAGAACTGGCGAGCTTTCCGGTAGAATATCTGAAGATGCCGGGTGTTGCCGATAATGAATGGAAGACCGTTTATCTGAGGGTGAAAGTAACCAAAGGGGCCGTTTGTACCTTTGCTTATAGCCTGAACGGAAAGAAATATACCACAGTAGGCGATGCTTTCACAGCCCGGCAGGGAAAATGGATTGGAGCCAAGGTCGGATTGTTCTGTGTCACTCCTAATGACGGAAACAGAGGCTGGGCAGATGTCGACTGGTTCCGGATGACGAACGAATAAATGAGAATAGAAAATAAGAACTAACACGAAGATATAAGAACGAAAAATGAAGAAGATTGTAGCAGGGTTGGTTGTAGTGCTAGGCTTTTGTGCTTGTGCCCATCGGACTTCCGGTACTTTGGATGTGAATAAGGCTTTAGGCTATTGCGCAGAACAGACCCAACGTACATTGGTCGAACTGAAAGGAGATTCAGGGATAGACTATACGATGATGCCGCGTAACATCATGGCGGATGAGCATCATTGGAACTGTCGGAAAGCAACGAAGGAAGAATGGTGTGCCGGTTTCTGGCCCGGTGTCTTGTGGTATGACTACGAGTACACACAAGATAAGCACATTCTGGAAGAAGCCGAGAAATTCACCGCTTCACTGGAATTCCTTTCCCGTATTCCGGCTTATGACCATGATTTGGGATTTCTCGTTTTCTGCAGCTATGGCAACGGATATCGTCTGACCAAGAATCCCGCTTATAAACAGGTAATTCTGGATACGGCTGACTCATTGGCTACTTTATTTAATCCGGTAGTCGGCACCATGCTGTCATGGCCTCGCGAAGTGGAACCGCGCAACTGGCCCCACAATACTATCATGGACAATATGATCAACCTTGAAATGCTTTTTTGGGCATCCAAGAACGGGGGCAATCCTTACCTGTATGATATTGCGGTATCCCACGCCGATAAGACTATGAAATGCCAGTTCCGACCGGATTATACCTCCTATCACGTAGCGGTATACGATACCATTACAGGAAATCTGATCAAGGGAGTCACCCATCAGGGATATGCAGACAGCACCATGTGGGCACGCGGACAGGCATGGGCTGTTTATGGCTATACGGTAGTCTACCGTGAAACCAAAGATCCTAAATATCTGGACTTTGCACAGAAAGTGACGGATGTCTATCTGGAACGCCTGCCGGAGGATAAGATACCCTATTGGGACTTCAGCGCACCGGGGATTCCGGATGCTCCCCGCGACGCTTCGGCAGCTTCGGTAGTTGCTTCCGCATTGCTCGAACTATCCACCTATCTTCCGAACGGTAAAGGAAAAAGATATAAAGATGCCGCCATAGAAATGCTGGCAAGCTTAAGCTCTGACCGTTATCAGAGTGGTAAGAGCAATCCCGCTTTCCTGCTTCATAGCACGGGACACTGGCCGGCGCATTCGGAAATAGATGCTTCTATTATTTATGCGGATTATTATTATATCGAAGCGTTGCTTCGTCTGAAACGCCTGCAGGAAGGGAAAGGAGTGCTGGGATAGAAATAAAGATGCTCTGCGAAGACCGGTCATTCGCAGAGCATTTTATTTACTGGTTAGGGTTTAGGTTATTTATTTCTTTACCTTGATGATATCATAATTCAGATCGCTGACAGCTTCCTGCAAACTATCGTTTACCAGACGCAGGGTAGTGTCATTGACGATTACGAAGTACATTGGAGCTTCGCCGTCATTCGGAGTCAGCTTAACAGCCTTGGTAGGTTTTTTGTTCACTACTTTTTGGACAGTCTGTTGTTTTCCTTTCGAAGAGAAGGTTTTGTTCTTACCCTGACCTTCTGCATCGAGGTAAGTCATATCCAGAGTATACGTGGTATCTACACCATCAGTTGCAGCATTCAGTGTTAATACGTAGTCGATACCCGGGCCGTCGGCTGCAGGAAGTGTTCCTTCATAAACTTCGGTCACTTCTGTGATCGGAGCCATTTCTATGGAAAGACTGTCTGCTTCTGCCTCTGCGGCTTTGTTGGCTTTTGATTGGCAAGATGCCAAAGCAGCTACGACTGCTGCTAACATAATTACTTTTTTCATCGTTAAGTGCTTTAAGTTAATATAAATATAGTGAGCTAATATTGCTCGGGTTATTATTTTCTTTATGCTTCTTCGTCCCGTTTGATGACCAGCAGTTTGTCTACTCGTCCACGGTCCATGTCCACCACTTCGAACTGCAGGTTCTTGTAGGTGAAGATATCTCCGGCTTTCGGGATACCGCCCAACAGGAACATTGCCAATCCTCCGAGGGTAGTGAAGTCTTCGTCTTCCAGATCTTCATAAGATAAGATTCCCATCTCTTCCATAAAGTCCTTGATGTTCATCGAGGCTTCTACGAGCATCGAACCATCCTGCCTTCTGACGATATCTTCTTCTTCCATTTCATCCTCTTCAAGGATGTCTCCGAAGATACTTTCGGTCAAGTCGTGCAGGGTGATGATACCCTCTGTACTACCATACTCGTTAACAACAACTCCGAACTTGTTTTTGTTCTTCTTGAATAGCTCTAATATTTTATTTGCATATAAACTTTCCGGAATAAACAGTGGCGGACGGGCTATTTCACGCAGGTTGAACTCCTTTTTGTTGCCTACCATCAGAATAATATCTTTTACGGATACCACACCGATAATCTCATCTTTTCGCTCGTCTACCAACAGATATTTGCTGTAGTGTTCCTCTTCGATGGTCTTCATCACCTTGTCTTTCGTATCGTCGGGATGGAAGATGACAAGATCTCTGCGATGCGTCATCAGTTCGTTGGCGCGTTTGTCCGAGAAGCGGAATACGTCACGCAGCATTTCCGTTTCTTCTTTGTCGATCACTCCCTGTTCCGAACTTTGGTGGAGAATCATCTTGATTTCTTCCTGTGTCATCGGGCGTTCTTCATTCTTCACGCCGATGATTCTGTTCAGCAGACGAGTGGAGATACTAAGCAGCCAGACGAACGGGTAGGAAACTTTCGTCAATAAAATCATAATCGGACTGAACAGAGTTGCGTACCGTTCCGGATTGCTGAGGGCAATGGATTTGGGTACCAGCTCGCCGATGATAAGAGAGAGGTAGGTGATGATTACTACTGTGGTAATCATTGCCAGATTGCGGGCATAGGCTTCTGCTCCCGGTATGAGAGAGAAGAACGGAACAAGATCGTCTGCGATGGCAACCCCACCATAGGCACCGGATACGATACCGATAAGGGTGATACCGATTTGGATAGTGGACAAGAACTTTTCCGGTTCTTCCAATTGTTTCAGTACTCCACGTGCAGATTTATTGCCTTTTCCGGCGAGAGTTTCAAGACGTGCTTTGCTGGAAGATACCAGCGCAATTTCGTACATGGCAAAGATGCCATTCAGTACAAGTAAGAAAAGTATAATAAGAAATTCCATAAATGGATTAAAATGATTATTGCTTCGAAATTACATGAAATCACGACGTCATGCAAATATGTACTGTATATTAATGATTTTTTAATAAACAATTGGTGCGGAATAGTAATGTATGCTTTGAAATGAAGGGTGTTTAATAAGCAAAGAACATATTCCGGGATTGCAAAGTAAATGCTCCCGGAATATGTTCTTTAGTTATTTCTGATTTTGAGTCTTTCTTATTGTTTGTATTTATCAGCCAGTTCTTTAGCACGGGCTACACGTTTGGCTGTGTCGGGGTGTGAAGAAAACATTCTCTGCATGTAGGAAGATGCGGGAGCTCCGTTGGACAATTCGAGAAGTTTATTCAGTGATTTGTACATGCCATAAGGGTCGATGTTGTTTTTTACGCAGAACTCTACCCCATAGGCATCGGCTTCGTACTCTTGTTTTTGTGAGTATTGCGCACCGGCAAGTGCTTCTGCCATTGCTCCCAGTTCAGAGTCGGTCAGTTTGGCGATTTGGCTGCTGGCTGCTCCTGCCGCATTCTTTACTGCCGAGCGGAGATAGGCATTCTTCATGGCATCTTTAGAATCGGTATGGATAACGTGTCCGATTTCATGACCGATGACTGCCATTACTTCCTCGTCGTTCATGACGTCCATCAGTCCGGCACAGATACGCACACTGCCGTCGCCGCAGGCGAAAGCGTTTACGTCCACTACTTCATATACGCCAAAGTTTACTTTCATGCCATCCACTTCTTTGATGTTGCCGGTCAGTCTTTCCAGACGTTTTCCGTATTCGCTGTCCGGTTTGGCCAGTGGATTATGCTTGTCCATCCATTCCATGTATTCTTTGCTCATGGCAGCGATGTCGGCATCCGATAAGGTGATTGCCTGCACGGCATCCTTGCCTGCTTGAAGAGCTTTTCCTACATTGAATTTTTTTCCGAATTGTGCCGAAGCGTTGAAACAGCTCATGCCCAGAAATAACAGGGCCACTAATGCAATTTGTTTTTTCATCATAGTGAATTTTAGTTCGTTATTATTATAATAGTGTTAGTATTCAAATGTAATTCCTAAAGTCGGCAGCAGTGTACCGCTTTCCTGTTTGACGGACTTCATGACATACCGCTGCTCGGCTATGGGTGCGTCCGGATTCTTAATTACCCCTGTGCTCATCAATACATCCGCCTGTTTCAGTTTGCTGCCTGCAATATTCTGCAAATCGATATAGAAGCCCAGCATACAGCGTTTCAGGTAAAATGTTTTATCTATGCGTATATCTACCTGAGTAAAGGCCGGAAGCCGTTCTTCGTTATATCGGGTATAGTCGTAATACGGTTTTCCCTGAGCGTTCCAGGCTGTTACCAGAGAGGATTTGTCGGCATCATAAGGAGTGTAGGGAGCACCGCCTATGCAGCTGACTTTCATCCCGACGCTCCAATGTCGGGGGAGGTTATAAGTACCCCGTAAGTTGAAGATGAAGCGGTTGTCCCATGCGGAGGCGATATATTCGCTTTCTTTATTGTTACGGTATTCGCTTTTAAAGAGCGTGAAGGAGGAGGCCAGATTCAGCTTCTTGGCAATCAGCCATTTGAGGAGAAGCTCTGCTCCGTATGAGCGTCCCTGTGCGGTGGAAGTCAGCAGTTCGTTGCCTATCACTCCGTAATCGTTTCCTTTGCAGGTCAGCGGAATGCCGTCGGCTACGGAAAGGGGGATTTTGTCGTAGTCTTTGTAGAACCCTTCGAGGGATACTTCGAAGGTATCACCTTTTCGCCAGTTGATGCCTATGCTTCCCTGACTGACTTGCATATAGCGGAGCGCATATTTGTTGGCATAGAGTCCGTTATTGTTTTTAAAGCCGAGAGCGGTGTAGGGAGGCAGCTGGTAGTAAAGTCCCGCATTTCCGCTTAGCGACCAGTGTTCCGTCAGTTGATAGGAAAGCGACAGGCGGGGAGAGAGCTGATCGGTCATATCCTTCATGGCTGCCGAGTAATTATTGGCATCGGCACGCAGACCGAGCGAAGCCGTAAAGCGTTCGTCTATCGAAGTATAGTTGATCGTTCCGAAAAGTCCCCAGCGCATGATGTCCAGATAGGTGTGATAGTCAAATGTCTGCGCATGGTCGGTGTACACCTTTTGGAAAGTGGTGTTGCTATATTGGCTATAGTCCAGATTGGCTCCGACAGTCACTTTCCAGTTGCGGAAAGAAGAGCTGTTTTCCAGACGGAACTGAGTGTTCTGCTCCGTAGAACGGAGACGGAGCGTGAGGTTGTCCGGATTACTTTCGTCGTTCTGCCGGTATTTGGTGTTCCGGTTGTTCAGATAACTGTGGCTGGCGATGACCGACTGTACGTGTGCCCCTGCATAATGCCGGTATACAGCGCCAAGTGTGAATGTCTCTTGCTGAATCTTAGGCAGGTAACTGAGTATATATTCATTATCTTCATCGTCGGCTTTGGTGTTTAACTTCATTTTGTCAATGCCGCCCAGTCCCAGTACGGTCAATTCGTTTTGTGCGTCGAACCTTGTTTTCAGCTTAAACTGTGCATCCGTAAAGGTGGGCAGGAAGGGCAGACCGAGCATGTCAAACAGAAATTGCAGATAGGACTGACGGACGGAAACCAGATAGGAAGTCTTTTTACCCAGATGTCCGTTGGAAGCCAAAGATACTTCGGAAGCTCCGAGAGTGGCTTTCACGGAATTGCGTTCCATGTCTCCGTCACGCAATTTGAAGTCGAGCACAGAGCTGAGCGCATTTCCTTTATCCGTCGGAAAAGCTCCGGTATAGAAGTTCACTTCACGTATCAGATCGGCATTGAGAATACCTACCGGACCGCCCGATGCTCCTTGTGTACTGAAATGGTTGATATTGGGAATCTCTACTCCGTCCAGGTAAAAGCGGTTTTCGGAAGGTGATCCGCCGCGTACAATCAGGTCGTTGCGGTATCCTATCGGCGAAAAGGCGACTCCCGGATAAGACTGTACGATGCGTGAAATGTCCCGATTGGCTCCCGGACTCTTTTCTATCTCCTGCAATCCGATGATACGCAGGCTGACCGGACTTTCAATGTCGCGGCGAAAGGGGGAGGCGGTAATGGTTACTCCTTCAAGCTCCGTCTGGTTCTCTTCCATTTCTATCTGTATGTGCAGATCTCTGGTCGATAGAATATATTCGGGGGTAGTGACGGTTTTGTATCCGATAGCTGATGCTTGCAGGCGGTAGATGCCGGGAGGAACCTGTTCTATCGAAAACTTTCCTTCCGCATCCGTCACTCCTCCTTTGTTTAGTCCGACAATCATTACATTGATAAATTCCAGAGGCTGGCGGCTGGATTTGTCAATGACTGTACCTTTCACTTGATGGACAGGCTGTGCCCATAGGAAGGAGATTGTTATATGGCAAAGTAGCAGAACTGACAGGAGTCTTTTCATGTTATTGTAGTTTAGTAACTGCAAAGTTAATGGAAAATAGTTTCACATTTCATTTTTATATTTTATTTTTGCGGGAACAATCAAATTAGGTTGAATATGAAAACCGTAAAACTGATAACCTGTAATGACGCAATGGAGGCACACATCCTGCAGGGAGCGTTAGAGAATGAAGGTATTGAATCTGTTCTGCACAATGAGAACTTCTCGTTTCTGTATAGAAGTTATGTGAGCAGCATCGCAGGAGTGGATATCTTGGTGGTAGATGAAGATTATGACAAAGCTGTCCGGGTGCTGAAACAGAATCAGAGCTGGCCCGAAGAACTGACTCTCTGCCCGTGTTGTGGATCATCTGACATTAAACTGGTGTTGAGAAAAGGAAAGAAACTGCGTGCGATAGGTGCGGCTGTGCTTTCTATGCTGGCTGCGGCGCCTCCGGGAAGCAACCACTGGGAATATACCTGCAAACAGTGTCATAAGACTTTTGATAAGCCTGTTTCTGAATTTCAGCCTTCGGAAGACGACGAAGAATGATCTGACTAAACATATTTATAAACACAATGAAAAAGAATAGACTTCTATTAATTGCTCTTTTGTTAGTTTGGCTGGCACCTTCTTTTGCAGCCAGAGTAGATACTTTATTAGTGAAAAGCCCTTCCATGAATAAGGAAATAAAGGTGGTGGTAGTAACTCCTGATGCAGCCCTGGGAAAGAAAGCTGTATCATGTCCTGCTGTGTACCTGTTGCATGGTTTTGGCGGTCATGCCAAGACATGGATTGAAATCAAACCCAATCTGCCTCAGATAGCGGATGAGAAAGGCATCATTTTTGTTTGTCCGGACGGAAGTACCAGCTGGTACTGGGATAGTCCGAAAGATCCGTCTTTCCGGTATGAAACGTTTGTTTCATCGGAACTGGTGAAGTACATAGACGGACATTACAAGACAATCGCCGACCGTAAAGGACGTGCCATTACAGGGTTGAGTATGGGTGGACATGGCGGCTTGTGGACGGCTATCCGTCATAAAGATACTTTTGGCGCTTGTGGAAGCACAAGTGGCGGTGTGGATATTCGCCCGTTCCCGAAGAACTGGGATATGGCAAAACGCTTGGGAGACTATGAATCTAACAAGGAAATATGGGATACACATACTGTTATCAACCAGATTGATAAAATACAGAATGGAGATCTGGCGATTATCTTTGATTGTGGCGAAGCAGACTTTTTCATTCAGGTGAATAAGGATTTGCACAACCGCTTGTTAGAAAAGAAAATCGACCATGACTTTATCACTCGTCCCGGAGGGCATACCGGAGAGTATTGGAATAACTCTATCGATTACCAGATTTTGTTCTTTGATAAGTTCTTCAAGAAATAAAACGGGAAAAGCTTGACTTTAGCATCCGGATGTCGTATCTTTGGATGCATAATCATATAGTAGATTGAAATTAAACTACGATAGAAGGAGGAAGTGGGAACTTTCTCCTTTTTTTGTGTTTAGTCGGGGGGAAAAATGACTTTACCTCGGCTTTGGGTTGACTTTTGCCTGCTTTCTGATGAAAATTAGATGCTTTGTCAAGCAAGATTAGATGCTTTGTCAGGTGAAAACAGATGCTTTGTTAAGTGAAAACCGATGCTTTGTTACGGCAAATGTGCCTTTCGTTCACGAAAAGGGGAACCGTGAGTTAAGAATCTGTAATTCTGCTCTTGACAAAAACGGGGTTATTCGATGGAAATATTGATGGTACGGTTTATATAATTCATGCTTTTACCGTTACCATATTTAGTCTGGATATGTAAGCCGGTAGGTTTGTTTTTCTTGTCAAAGCTATATGAATATTCGGTTCTTTCGGTGTAGGTATCATCCGTCTGGTCAGGATAGGAGGCAACGGTGAGATGCTGTGTCGGTTTGCCCAGTATCCCTGCAAACATCGCTTCACGATGAAAGGAGAGAGGATAAGTATCTGCCAGTACCGGACAGGGCAGGCGATAATAATTAATATCCTTTCCGGGTTCATAATGGGTTTGCAGCTCTCCGTACCCGGTGAATGATTCGTTGGTCAGCGAAGGACAAGTTGCAGAGACCAGGTCTCCTTGCTCGTATTTCAGTGAAAGGGTTTGTGTAGTGGCTGCTTCGCTGCTTCCTTCTTTGGGCAGGGTTTCCTTTACCAGTGTCAGATAACCGTCTGTATAGGAAAAGGTATATTCTCTCTTCTGACCGAACGAAGTGTATTCACACTGTGTAGCGTATCCTTGTTCGTTTAAAGTATATTTGCGTTGGATGCCCGTTTCGTCGGTAAGGGTGACACTGCCTCTGTTATTCTCGTATCGAACTGCTATCGGGTTAGTGATGGTTTCCGTCAGGTCGGCAATAGAAACCTCCTGTGAATAGATATAATCCGTCAGCCAATTCTCTTGATAAGAGAACTCTTCTCTTTTCGTAACGTCAGATACTCCTATTCCGTCAGACTTGCAGAATTCAGTTAACAGCATTCTGCTCATTGCAGGAGTCGGGATTTCAATTTCTGTCCATGCCTTTTCTTCATCATCCGAGCAACCGAATATGACTGTCATCATGCAGACTAAGAGGAGTATCTTTCTCATTACCGCTTATTTAATCCGTAATCCTCCGGCAAACCGTCTGCTGGCAGGACTACTGACATTCTTTTCTATCTTGAAGCTCTTCGTGCTTGGAGTTTCTTCTTCTTTATCTTCGTCTTTCGGCGGATAAGTTCCTTCCAGCGTCTGAATGGCTATGCTTAGCATTCTCTCTTGGGGATCACCGAAAGGAAGAAACTGGCTGTAGTTGGTCGTTCCGTCAATGGACGTTTCACTTATCTTGAATTGATCGCTCGGAGTAAGAATGAATGGTTCTTCGCCTGCGACGTGATCTGAATTGTAGACGGTACATACCACAGGATTGACAGACCAACGGTAAGTCTCATTGATGAACTGTTCGGTGGCTACAGTTTGTCCTTTACTTGCGCTGCCCATCACAATGATGTTAGGGTACTGGTCCTTTTTGTATAGACTGGTCAGCAGCATTTCCGCTGCTCCGGCTGTTGTGCCGCTGGTAATCACTATCAATACGTTCTGGTTCAGGTTGGTACCGGTTTTCAATACTTCCTGATCAAAATCGATGGTAGTGCTCTTGTCTATGTTTTTGTCATTGTACTCCAGGTAAGCCATAGGGGTACCCATTCTTGCATTCGGAACGAGGATGGTAGCTAATAACTGAACACAATCCAGAGATCCTCCCGCATTGTAGCGAAGGTCGAGTATGGTGGCCTTTACATTGGCTTCTTTAAATTTGGTAGAGACTTCGCGTAGTTTGTCGTTGTACTTTTCCGGATCGGCGCTAGTGCCGGCAGTGAAACTGTTGTACATCAGATAGCCTACTTTGGTACCATCATTTAAGGTCAGAATTTCGTATTTATGTACTGGCTGGTCTTCGATAGACTGGACTGCTCCCAAATCCAGCGTAATGCCGTTCGGTACTACTTTGTATACCATTACCGGCTCTTCCGGAACTTCTTCTCCTTCTTCGGGCTCTACTTCAACTTCCTTCCATATCCCCATAGAAAGCTCTCTCGCTATCGTGCCTTGCAGCAGTTGTGTTTCATACTTCTTACTGATGTAGGAAGTATCTACTTTCATAATCCAGTCGCCACGTTGAAGACCGGCCTTTGCTGCGGGCGATTCGGGGATAACATAGGTAATCAGGGCATTGTATGCCGTATCGTTATCTTGGCTTTTTACAAGTGAATAGTCGAATCCATAGGTTGGCAATGGAGCTTCCATCACAGAGTCTACAAAAGAATAGCTGTCTTGGTCCCATTTCGCTTTGGATAGAAAGGAAGCGGGGTCCAGAAATAGATTAACGTCATTGTAGGAAGGCATATTCTGATACCACAGATAGTTCTCTTGCATAATGTCATACATCCAGCTATCCAGTTCGGTCAGGTGGGCATATTCCGGCCAGCGGTCTACACCACAAGAAAAGAAACTGCTGACAGATACGACGATCAGAGCAGGTATGAGTAGTATTTTACGTAAATTCGTCATCATAAAAAGCTTTTCAGTGTGCAAATGTAGGAAATACTTTGCTTATCTACCACATTTATGGTATAAAAATGCCTTCAATATGTGATAGGCTGTTAGCAAATCCCGCCTTATCTTTGCAACATCGGAAATGAATGACAGGTATTAATATAATAGAGAGAGAATAAAGAGAATAATTAGAATCCGAAGAGAGTGATATAGAGTTAATGATTTTTGGATGGACCACAACCTGACTTTGACAAAGATTTGATGAAACAGATTTGCCTGTGTGCTAATTTGTCGATGATTATGATCATAATACATTGGCATATTAGCACTTCTTTGGTGTTAAATGAATAATTATGATGAATATAGCTGCATTATTATCCGGAGGTGTCGATAGCTCTGTCGTCGTTCACCTTCTTTGTGAGCAAGGATACCGTCCGACTCTTTTCTATATCAAGATAGGTATGGATGGAGCGGAGTATATGGATTGCTCGGCTGAAGAAGATATTGAAATGTCTGCCGCCATTGCCCGTAAGTATGGCTTGTCGTTGGAAGTGGTTGATTTGCATAAAGAGTACTGGGAGAACGTGGCTGCTTATGCGATTGATAAAATCAGAAAAGGACTGACGCCGAACCCGGACGTGATGTGCAACAAACTCATCAAGTTCGGTTGTTTTGAGCAGCGTGTCGGAAAGGATTTCGATTTTACAGCGACAGGGCATTATGCCACTACCGTCCAGCGGGACGGTAAGACCTGGCTGGGGACAGCTAAAGACCCTGTTAAAGACCAGACAGATTTCCTTGCACAGATAGACTATCTGCAAGTATCCAAACTGATGTTTCCTGTTGGCGGGCTGATGAAGCAGGAAGTACGCGAGATTGCACGCAATACAGGACTGCCCAGTGCCCGGAGAAAGGATAGTCAGGGGATTTGCTTTTTGGGGAAGATTAACTATAATGATTTCGTGCGTCGCTTTTTGGGAGAACAGGAAGGGGCGATTATAGAACTGGAGACCGGAAAGAGAGTGGGCACACATCGCGGCTACTGGTTTCATACGATCGGGCAGCGGAAAGGTCTTGGACTGAGTGGCGGTCCCTGGTTTGTGATAAAGAAGGATGTGCAGGAAAATATCATCTATGTCTCTCATGGATATGGAGTAGAGACGCAGTTTGGGCATGAATTCCGGATCAATGATTTCCACTTTATTACGGATAATCCGTGGAAAGATGCGGGAAAGGAGGTTGATATTACGTTCAAGATTCGTCACACTCCCGAATTTACAAGGGGAAGGCTGATTCAGGAAGAGGGCAATCGGTTCCGTATCTTGTCTTCCGAGAAGTTGCAGGGCATTGCGCCCGGTCAGTTCGGGGTCGTTTATGATCAGGAAGCGGGAGTTTGTGTGGGAAGTGGTGAGATTGTCCGTTAGCAGCTTTCCGCCGGGATCGATCTTTAGCCGGCTGTCTCAAATATAATATTCCGCCAAGTCGACAATCCCTGCACGCATCGCATACTTGGTAGCCTCGTGTACATTGTTGACTCCCAGCTTCCGGAAGATATTCTTTCGGTGGCTGTTTATCGTATGGAAACTGAGATTCTTTTCTGCGGCTATTTCTTTGGTTGTCTTTCCCAACGCGATCTCTTTGAGGATGTTTTTCTCTGTTTGTGTCAGCAGATGATCTTCTGTGGTGGCAGGGGATGGGGCAGAAGGGACCGATCCCGAAAGCAGCAGATTGCTGACATGATTGCAGATATACCGCTGTTTGCGTGAAGTGCATTGCAGGGCGGTCATGATCTCTTCTTTCGAATTGTCCTTCATGACTACTCCGAAAGCCATACTGCTGAACAATACCTGCCGGAGAAAATGAATGCTCAACTCATCGGAAAACAGAATCCAGTCGGCTTCTTTGAATCGCTCCTGCAAGACAATCAGTTCGTCTGCTCCGGCGAAATCAAATAAAGTATAATCCAGAATAACCACCGCTTGCGGATACAGACGCAGTTGCTGAATCAGCTCAGCCTTGTTGTCGGCTTCTAAAAGAACAGATACATCCTTTTGGCGGCTTAGCAGAAACATCATTCCTGCTTTACTGATATCCTGGTTGTCTGCGATGATATATTCCCTCATAAGAATTGATAAATTAAAAACTCCGCTACAAATGTACGCATTTTGCGCGATTTGTAGCGGAGTTGCTATCATATTCTTCTGTTCGGATTACCAGGCGCGTCCTTTGAAGATGTTGGATTGATCCAGTGGGACGATGTTACCGTTCAATGTCAGGTTGTTGTTATTGAAGTTCGGGCTGATTGATACCGAAGCATTGTTGTTACCGCTGCTCATGTTGATAAATACCTGAGCTGAGATACCGATACCCTGTACACTGAATGAGCAGTTTACATTTCCTTTCTTATCGATGTTCATCTTCATGTCCGAAGAGTTACCGTCTACAGTCACACCGCCGATACCGTTAGGGCCGGGATAAGGAGTGTTGAAAGCTGTCTGTACAGTGGCTCTGTTTCCGTTCATCAGGACGAAGTTAGTGTTGGAAGTCACGAAAGCACTCATACCGTTACGGAAGATTACCTGATTGGCTTCCAGAACAAACTGTTTGTTTTTCAAAGCCTGAACAGCCTGCTGGTAAGCTGCCATGTCCTGTACTTGTTCTTCTGCGCGAAGTTTTGCTCTTTCTGCGTCTCTTTCTGCTTTTCTGTCTGCGCGGCGGATGGCTGCGTTACTTTCCTGTGCATACATCATTGTGCTCGCACTTACTAAAACTAATGCTAATAATGCAATAAACTTTTTCATAACTTTTTTTTGTTTAGGTTTAATACGTTGTTCGTTTATTGCAAAAACAAAGTGTATGCCAGATTGTTCACGAGCGTTTTACAATTTTATATCCGATGGCTGCCACGGCAATACTCATTAAAGGACTGATAATGTTGAAAAAGCAATAGGGGAGGTACACCAGCGTAGGCACGCTCAGAATAGTGGCTTGTGTCATCCCGCAGGTATTCCACGGAATCAGTACGGATGTAATGGTTACTGAATCCTCGGTGGTCCGGCTGAGCAGGCAACTTTCGTAACCTTTTTTAGCATAAATATCGCGAAACATATTCCCGGTCAGGATAATGCTGATATATTGATCGGCAGTTGCCAGGTTGAGGAAAAGCCCGGAACAAACCGTAGCCGATACGACGCTGACCGTTTTCTTCATGAAGCGTACGAAGAGCGATGTGATGCTTCCCAGCATACCGCTGGCAGTCATAGCTCCGCCGAAACACATCGCACATAAAATCAGCCAGATTGTATTCATCATTCCCGACATACCACGGGTGGCAATTAAATCTGTCAAAACGGCATTGTCGGTCTGCAGGCTTGTCTTGCCGTAGATGGTCATCATCAGTCCTTTAAACAGGGAGTCGAAGTTGGAAACGGCAGCCCCCGAAATTTCCCGCAACAAATCCGGTTGGAAGATCAGAGCGAAAATGCCCGCCAATAGAGTGGACAGAAACAGGGTAATGATGGAAGGCACTTTCCGTGCAATCAATATGCCTGTTGCTATCGGTATAATCAGCAGCCACGGGGTGATATGGAACTTTTCGTTCAGGGCAGCTGCCACTTCCGCGATGTGCTGGGTGTTGCTGGCGTCATGAGACAGACCTGCTACCGTAAATATAATCAGTGTAATGATCAGTGAGGGCACCGTAGTAATCATCATATAGCGGATATGACGGAAGAGGGGCGTGTCCGTGACGGATGCCGCCAATATGGTCGTTTCGGACAAGGGAGAAACCTTATCGCCGAAATAGGCACCGGAGATGATAGCTCCCGCAATCCAGCCTTCTTCAAATCCCTGTGCCTTTCCGATGCCCATGAGGGCAATACCGATGGTGGCGATCGTTGTCCATGAACTTCCGGTCATAACGGAGATCAATACGCAAATAATACAGGCGGATGTCAGGAAGAAACTGGGATGGATAATCTGCATTCCGTAATAAATCAAAGTGGGCACTACTCCGCTAATCATCCAGATACCGCTTAATGCGCCGATAATCAGTAAGATGATGATGGCTGTTGTCACTCCTGCCACATTGTTCGTGATTGCCAGTTCGTAGTCTTTCCAGGGGATTTTGTAGAAAGCCATGCCGATAAGGATACAAATGGAGGTGGTAGTAAGCAGCGATACCTGACTTCCACCATTGAGGGCATCACTGCCAAATACACGAATGGTGGCGAATAGTAATATCACTAATACGACAATGGGCAATAGTGATACGAGGGGAGATGGAGCTTTCTTCATTCTAAATATAACGCTTTATTATTTAATCTGGTGGTTTAGGTTTCTTTATTATGTAACTACCGGACCTTCAATGATGTCGGATGCTTTATTGATTTCAGGCATCGATTCCGGTAAATGTCTTTAGAGCGTATCCTATCAGGAAACTGATACCTGCCACACTGAAACTGAGTACAGCCATTTCCGTAAACCTCTTTCGGAAGCTTTCTCCACGGGCTACGGAATAATAGTAGTTGAAAAGGGCAATGATGATAAGTGCCATGGTCAGCATCACTCCCAAAGCTACGATTACATTGCTGATCAGTATAAACGGAGTAACCAGTGACACTACCGTGATCAGATAGGCGATTCCTGTATATACAGCAGCTTTTACCGGATGTTTCTTATCATCCCCTTCCGATTTGGTAGAAAGATATTCGGAAGATGCCATTGACAGTGCAGCGGCTATCCCTGTGATACTGCCGGTCAGTGCTATCAGTTTACTGTCACTCAAGGCAAGTGTGAAACCTGCCAGTGCACCTGTAAACTCAACCAGCGCATCATTAAGTCCTAGTACGACCGATCCCATATATTCCAGCCGTTCTTCATTGATAAGTGAAATCAACTTCTGTTCGTGCACTTCTTCTTCATGTGCCAGACGTTGCAGGTCTGGTATATGGGCATATTTATCATAATTATTATGGGCATTTTCCTCACTGGACTCCATTAATTTGATGGCGAATGTGATACCTAGTATGCGTGCCAGAAAGTAGAAACGGGCGATACGCTTATAGTCCGGACCGATTTCTTTTCCTGTATATTTCTTGAGGATAGCGTAATGCGACTTTTCTTCTGCTGCTATCAGTCGGAGCGTTTTGCGGTTATTCTCGTCTTTTTCGATAGATGCGAGCCGTTCATATAAGATGCTTTCTGTTATCTCGTTTCGTTGAAAGCGGGTGAATTCGGCAATATCCTGTTGGGTTGGAATCATTTCTTTATTTTTTTGGTCGCGCAAAGATACAATAAAAAGACAGAATTCTTTTTACCTTGCCGGACAGCACAATAAAATTTATTATAAGTTTATATTTTATTGGAATATAGATGCTCTCCTGTTACACCGGATTCGTCTTGCGCCTCAGCCACCAGTAACGGATGAAGAGTACGCCGGTCAGGATCAGTGCGATGGACAGTCCTGTGTAGAAGACAGATATAAAACTTTCGGGCAACAGGTGGAAGCTGCGGATGGTGATGCCAAGGCAGATCATAAAGATCATGACGATCCAGCTTTTGACATCGAAGAAGGAGAAAGGGCAGCTCTTCTGTTCCTTTTTCCGTTCGATCCTTTGGGTATGCTTGTAATAGAGTCTTTTGAAGATTAATACGAAGAACAGCAGAAAGACGATGGTTGCTTCTCCTATCTTGAACATCCAGCCTTCGGAGTTATTAAGCCATGTAACGATGCCTATTCGCAAGATATTGGCACCGGCGATAATCCAGACGGTGCCTGCTGTGATAAGTAAGATTTCTTTGTTAACTCCGTATTTCATGTTTCCCTTTTTTTGTATTAAACGGTTTACTGCTCCGTTTTGTTGACTCACTTCTTCGACAAAGTTGTAATTAGTAAAGAAATGCAGGTCAGTGTAGCTCCAATTCCGATAACACCATGCCATCCGTACAATTGCCAGAATGTACCCGCGAGGAAGGTTCCCAGGGAACCGCCGACGAAGTAGGTCGTCATGAAAATTGTATTGATGCGGTTGGAGGCCCGGGGTGACAGTTCGAAGATACTGGTCTGATTACTGAGCTGGATACACTGCATACCTATGTCGATGATGATAATTCCCAGAATGATACCAAGGTAGGTGTTTTCTCCGACGAAGAAGAGTAGCCATGAAAAGAGGATCAGCCCGCAACCGATGAAGTTGAAGCGGCGGACACCCACTCTCTTTACGTATTTCCCCACAAAGGAGGCGGTTAATGCTCCCGCCACACCGCATAATCCCAGCAAACCGATGATGTCGCTGTTGGCATGAAAGGGGGCTTGCCCCATCTTGAAGGCAAGGCAGGACCACATGGCAAGAAGGGAACCGAAGTTTAACGCCGCACGGATGGAATAAATACGTAGCTGCGGAAACTCTTTCACCAAAGCCAGCAGGGATTTCATCAGGTCGCCGTACTTGCCCCGGAAGTTGGTCTGAATATCGGGAAGGACTTTGAGCACGACAATCGCGCAGACGAACATCATGGCTGCGGCGATGTAATACATTTCGCGCCATCCGAACAGTTCGCCGACGAATCCGCTGACCACCCGTGAAGCAAGGATTCCGGTCAGCAAGCCCGATAGGACGATCCCGACATTCCTGCCTTTGTTTTCCGGACGGGAGAACTGGGCGGCTATGGGAATGAATATCTGCGGAATCATGGAGCAGGCTCCCGTGAAGAACGAAGCAAGGAGTATCAGATGGATATTATCTGCCAAAGCAATCGTCAGCAGGGAGAATATCAGGACAAAGAAATTGACAAGGATAATCTTTTTCCGCTGATACAAATCACCTAAGGGAGTGATAAACAAGAGTCCCGCTGCATAGCCTATCTGTGTGACCATGGCAATCAGGTTGGTACGGAATTCTGATATGCCAAGTTCATGGCGTATCATATTTAGCAGCGGTTGGATATAATAGATGTTGGCTACCGAGACTCCTGCCACAATGGCGAGCGTCCACAGGATGGATGCCGGCAGCCCTCCGTTTTCTTTCAATGACTGTTTCATGCCGCAAAGATAATGAATATCACTCAACAAAGAAAGTGGTGGAGATGGTATTTCCTTCACCGTCTACTGCCGTCAGCGAATGTTTGCCGGCGGCGGGTTGCAGGGAGATTTTGTGAAAGTCCTGTGTCTGCGCTTGGTAGGTCTCGTCAAGATGCCAGAAAACGGTAGCGTTAGGATTGTTGTGCGCCAGTTCTACAGTCAGGAAACCTTTGCTGCCATCCAGTTGCTTGGGCAGTTTGATGCGTGCGTTCATCGGAGGATATATAAATTGCATCGGCTGGAAAGTATCTTCTCCGCATCCGGCTTTAAAAGGAGGCAGCGGTTTATACTCCGGATGATGTTGCTTGTAATACCATTCCCATACGGGGGGCAGTGTGAACCAGCTTTTTCGAAGCGTAGGCTCCGTGTTGGCGCAATTTTCATAAATACGCTGGCTTTCATCGGCTGATAAAGTGACAAGATGGTGATAGGGGCATGCCTCTGTCCGCAGTCCTGCCGGTAAAACAAGAAGTGTGTCCGTTTCATCACAGAACCGTCCTTTTAGATGTCCCGATTTCCGGCAGACCTCTGCTTCGACAAAGATGCCCGCAGGACGTGTAAACCACGAAGAAGAGGGGAGCAGATTAAAAATATCGAATAGTACGGGACCGGCTGTCTGTGCACCTACCAGCCCGGGTTTTCCTTCTCCGGTGGCATTTCCTACCCATACGCCGACTGCATAGCGGGGCGTAACACCCACCGCCCAAGCATCCCGGAATCCGTAGCTTGTTCCGGTTTTCCATGCAATGGTCTGCATGGAAGGAATGGATTTCCAGTCAATCTCTTCGGGACGGTTGACTTCTTTCAAGGCATCGAATGTCTGCCATACGGCGCCTGGCTGAAAAGGATCGGTTGATTCTGTGATTCGGCTTGTCGGGAGCAACAGGCTGCATGATGTTTGCGGCAGTTGCAACAAACTGCGTCCCATCATTGCATATGCGTTTGTTACATCCCATAAAGTGGCTTCCGCTCCTCCCAGAATAAGTGATAAACCATAGTGGGAAGAAGAACGGTTGATGGTTTTTAGCCCGATCTGTTGCAGGAAGCTATGAAACTTCGGGACTCCGTATCTTTGCAGCATCGTGACTGCGGGAATATTTAATGAACGCGCGAGAGCTTCCGAAGCGGGAACAGCTCCTTCGAACTGCATACTGAAATTCTGTGGCGTAAATCCGTTGATATTGACGGGTACGTCCGGCAGCAACATATCCGGCAGTAAACTTCCTTCTTGTAACATTGCGTAATATAAGAAAGGTTTGAGAATACTGCCCGTACTTCTCGGAGCCTGAATGACGTCCACTTGATTTCCTCCTTGTTTCCGGTCGAAATGGACGTTGCCGCAGTATGCCACCACTTGATTGCTCGGAATGTCAATCACCAGAATAGCCAGATTGCGGATATCGCTTCGTCCGAACTCGTTGCTCCATCGTTCCGCCAGATCTTCTACTTGGGTTTGAATGCCCTTGTTGATGGTCGAACGGGAGTATTCGCCGTTTCGTTCCTGATAGAACCGGCTGACCAGGTACGGTGCGATTTGTGGGAGCGCATGAGGTTCATCGGGAAGTGGCTCGCTGATAGCCAGTTCGTAGGTAGACGAATCGATGGTTTTCTTTTCGAGAAGCTGTTTCAGCAGGCGGTTTCGTTTGTCAAGCAACGTTTTCCGTCCTTTGGACAGATGAATCATGGCGGGCGCGTTGGGAAGAACGGCAAGCATGGCAGACTCCGCCCACGATAAGTCATCGGCAGAATGTCCGAAGTAGCGCCATGCGGCGGCATCCAGTCCCACTACATTTCCCCCGAAAGGGGCATGGGAGATATACATGGAAAGAATCTCCTCTTTGGAAGCGCGAAATTCCAGGCGGGTGGCCCAGATCATTTCAATCAGTTTCTCACGGAAGGTGCGCGATTCGTTTCGTGCCAGGCGGATGGTCTGCATGGTCAGCGTGCTGCCTCCGCTTACGATGCGTTTATTCTTCACATTCTGATAGAAAGCTCTTCCGATAGCGAACGGATTGACTCCCCAATGGTGGTAGAAATGTTTGTCTTCGAAAGTGATGAGGCATTCCTTGATCTTTTCCGGAGTCGTGTTTCGGGGAGGGAATCTCCATTGGCCGTCGGAGGCGATGCGTGCACCCAGCAGTTCCTCGTTCCGGTCCGTCACTACTGTGGAGTAGGGGACATGAAACAGGTGGCGGGGAAGACAAAAGATATATCCTGTCACCAAAAAAGCAAGAATACAAAGTATTACTTTTTGGGTGACGGACAATCGTTTGAAGAAATTCAAGATTTTGCTTCCCATGCACTTATGCTATCTGTCAATGCTGTTTTATTGTTCAGAGTCTTGTCAGCGGCTGACAGTCGTTCTTCCCGCTTTGGTGCGTGCCTGTACCACTGCATCATACATAGCTTCGCACTGAATGGCCGGAAGAATGAAGTTACCTGCATAAGTTGCCTGCAACCTTACGGTAAATGTTTTCGATTCACCCCGTCGCAGATCGAAATAAGTCAATACCCGGTCGTCACGAATATCTTTATAGGTGTACTTATCGGCTGAACTTTCCGGAGTATTCGCTTCATTAGAATTGGAAGAGGACGCTTCCGGAACAATCATCCGTTCATTATATATTTCCCATCCGGACGGTATAATATGGGTCAGTGCCAGATTGCCGTAATCGGAAGTACCGCTGATATTGGATAGGGTGACCGCAGACATAAAGTCTGTTCCCTGTCTGATGTCTTCCACGGAAATCGGTGAACCTGCCATATCTGTGTATTTCACATCCAGCCGGATATTATCGGCAATGGCTGGCAGCGTATCATTCAGCAATTGGGTACGTGTAATCAGGTCTACGCTCAATGCTCCTTTGCCTTGATTCTTCACAGAGACTGTTCCCGATTTCGGAGAAGTAGCTATCTCCTTCTCAAATACGGCTTTAGCAGATTTCACGGCGGGCTGTTGCTTGCCGTTCCAGCTCCATGTGAAATCCAGTGTACCGGATAATTGCTCCGCAAGTCGTCCCATTGCCATCAGGGCAAAGGCGGTAGACTGCGTGCTGAACCAGTTTTCCTGTGCCAGATTCTGTGATACCTTCTTTGCCTGTTGCAACGCATCCCGATCCCGTTTCATCAGAATGAGCGTTTCCAGAATCATTGCTTCATCCCGGTCGGACGAACCGTAAATCAGATTCATGGAAGAGTAAGGAATGACGGTCGTTTCTGCGTTGTATACTAATTCTCCGGCAGGTTTCATCTTACCGGTCAGCGCGTAGGCGGCTGCCAGTCTCCATTTGGCTTGGATGGAGAGTCCCGGCTGTTCCTTCATGCGGTTCATGACTCCGTATTCCGGTGCACCGGCCAGTGCAAGGGTATAGAGGCGGAAGGCCTGCTGCAATTCCGATTGCCATATCTGCCAGTTGCTTGCTTCCTGCGGCATACGCCAGTTTTGGGCGGCGGCACGCTGGAAGCGTTTCCATTTGTTCAGTACGTTCGGATGAACGGCATACCCTTTTTCTTGTGCCAGTGTCAGGAACATACCCGTGTAAGAAGTGATCCATTCATCGGCGACGGCGTTGCCCGGCCAGTATACAAATCCGCCGTTGGGAAGCTGGCGGGCATATATCTGCCGGATAGCTTCCTGTACATTCGTCTTTATTTTCTCGGCCTCCTGTTCGTCCACTGCCTTGAACTGGGAGACGAATAAGAGAGGTAATGCTTTGGAAGTCAGTTGCTCTGTGCAATGATGTTGATAGTTGTATAAGAAGTCGAATCTACGGCTGATGTCTACCGACGGAATGCGGGAGATTTCCAGTTGCACCTGATTGTTAGCCGAAGAAGAACCTGCCAGTGTGTATGACAGTTCGGCCTCCTGACCGGCTTCTATCCATTGGCTGTTGCGTAAGGTAACCACCGGATTCGGATTCCGGACTTCTATTTCGATCGTTTCTTTGGTCTGCTGTCCGTTGCCGCTTGCCGTCAGGTGGATGGTTGCCTTTCCGGTTTTGCTGCCTGTTTTCAGAGTGAAGTATGCCAGTTGGTCACCCGGCTGGTCAAAAGTGAGTGACTGCTGGCGATTGCCCGTGATCTGTACGCCTGCGCCGGATGCTTCCAGCGATACGGTCACGTTCTTCACTTGGTTCTCCATAGCGAATACATTTACCGGAACGGTAATTTCTTCCTGCGTACTCAATACACGGGGCAGAGTAGACAACAGCATGAGCGGTGTCCGCACAAATGCAGTCTTTTCCGCATTTCCGTAAGCACCGTCCTGTCCGGCAACTACCATCGCACGTACAGAACCCACATACATCGGAAGCTTCAACGTATGTGTCTGTTGCTTGCCTTTCGCAAGATAGAAAGGACCGATGAATTTGACCACCGGTTTGAAACGGTTGGCTTTGGCATCTGCCGGTTTCAGCGAGGCATCTCCACCTGTGCTGAACAATGAACTGTAACGTCCGCCGGAAGCACCCAGCACATCGTCGTACATATCCCATGTACGGATGCCGAGAGCCTCGCGTGCATAAAACTCGTTCCACGGGTCGGGCGTCTTGAAGTTAGTCAGATCGAGCAGACCGTCATCCACAATCGCCAGTGTATAAGTCATCGGTTTTCCGCTTTTCTCGCTGACAGTCACGTTAAAGTCAGTTTCCGGACGCAGCACTTCCGGCATCTTGATCTGCGGTTGCAGAATCGTCTGACGGTTGGTCACAAATACCGGAGCAATGCCGTACATACGGATCGGCAGATCATTGACTGTCTGCGCATGAGGCTGCAACAGGCTGATATGCAGATAAACATTCGGAGCCATTTCCGGTGTAATCTTGAAGGTGAGTTTCGTATCTCCCTGATCGGACACTTCGAGCCATTGCTGCTGCAAGACGGTCGAACCGTTTTCGAGGGATACCAGCGCACGTCCTCCGGCGGCTGCGGGAATGATTGCCGTGGCTGTTTCTCCTATCTCATAAGAATCTTTGTCCAGTGAGAAAGCAAGCATCTTGATGCCGCTCGGGTCTGTCTTGTTCGAACGTCCGCGCCAGTCGGGCCAGTCGATGTAGACGGTTCCTCCGGTGGCGTGTCCGCTTTCACGGTCTTTCACGTACACCAGATAGCGTCCCCAATCCGGATAATTGATGCGGAACTTGAAGGAGGCTTTTCCTCCTGTGGTCTGCAGGTTACCACTGGCAACGGGAGTGATGGAACTGTTGTTGATGTAGGTTCCGAAAGACTCTTCACCGTTTTCCCACCACCAGCTCCAGCTGATCCGGTAGATTTTATATTCCAGATTGGAACGGTTCACCGGCTGTCCCTGATCGTTGACCGTCACGATGTCAAACACATGATCTTTGTCTGTTTCGATATACTTTCCTTTCGGCTGGTTCAGATTGATGCCCACATACGATGTGAACGGAGAGAAGGGAACAGTTTGCGAGTAAATGCTTGCATCTCCTCCCGGTTCGAAAACACGGGTGGTGAGCGTTGCATTCAGCATGCCCGGAGCACCCGTTGCTACCGGAAGCTGTATATTGACGCCTGCTCTTCCTTCCGCATCCAGCACCCCGTTGAACACATCCGCCCGGACGGTCGTAAAGTCCGTTGCCGGATTGTTGAACAGGTATTGCCCGTAGTTCTTGAACTGCGTATTGACCTTTGATAAGGACATTTCGACCTTGGCTTTCAGTCGCGATGCGGTGGCTCCCGTCAGCCATGAAGAAGTAAGCGGGGCATATACGTCTTTGCTCGAAGCCTGAAGGATGGTTGGTAAAGCTAGTGTAATCTTCAGACGGTTCGGCTTGATGGTTTCGATGCGCAGACTCTTGTGGAAGGCAGTTCCTCCTACTTTCACGTAGGCATTCCATAATCCGGTGGGATCGTCGGCTTGTGTGGGCACGGCAAATGTATAAAATCCGTTTGTACCCTGCGTAGAGATCATTTTGGTATAGAACTGTCCTCTTGGATTGTAAATCTCCAATGCTACCGGATGTTTGTCCGGAATGCGTTTCTCACGGTCTTCCAGCATGAAGGAAATATGCAGTGTATCTCCCGGACGCCATACGCCTCTCTCGCCATAGATAAATCCTTTCAGACCTTTCTGAATGTCTTTTCCTCCCACATCGAACCGGCTGACCGACTGCTCTTCGCCATCGACCACGCGTACATATGCCTTTTGCTTGTCCGCTTCGGCTACCGCTATGAAAGGAACTCCCTTCGGAGTGATTTCTACCAGCCCTTCACCGTTCGTCTCTCCCTTTCCAATCGGCTGGAGCTGGAAGTTGTAAATTGTTACCTGTGCTTTCGCTACCGGCTTCGTATCCAGAATGTTATTTACCGCAATCCACAACTTATTCAGTGAATTACGTTTCACAATCATTCCCAGATTGGAGGCAAAGATATTGCAGGCAGCTATCCGGTCGGAATTCATATAGTAGGACGGATGGCAGGGATTATCCCGTTCTGTCCATCGGTACTGGCTCCAGTCCATCGGCACGCTGCCGTTATAATAATAGTATGTTTCCGGAGTGTCCCATACCGCTTCATCGTCTTCCGACAATGTCTCTCCGCTGACTTTGGTCAGGTTGTCGGAAGACTTGTTGTCCGCGAACTGCATTTCCTTGTTTTCACTTCCCCCGCAAGGATAAGCGGAGTATTCCTGGCGGAACGAGAGGATGACACGGTAAATGGCTCCCGGCTCCTGATGAATCAATCCGGCAAGGTCTATCGAATAGTCTTCCCAGCGGTGCACATCTTTGGAAGAATCTTTCGCCAGCCACAATGTCTTCTTATAAACCAGTCGTCCCGAACGTCGCAATTCATTGGCTGAGGAGAGCGAGTTGTTCTGCATGAACATCAATACGTTGTTTTCGAAAATACGGATCACGCTCAAATCCACCGCATATAGATTGACGGCACGGAAGGGGATGATCAGACTTTTCGAATCGGGCAGGATAGCGGCGGAAGTAGCCATTTCTACCTGCGGTTTCAGGTTCAGTTCACTGAATGAGATGGAGTGGGAAGTGCCCAGCGGTTTGTCCTGGCTGTTTCTTATTCCTTCATGGATATTCAGCGTCAGTTTGTTCAGTTTGCCGGTTTCGAAGTAAACGAATACTTTATTTTCTTTGATCTGGAAAATAGAGGAAGAAACTTCCGGAACGTCGATGAGTCCTTTCAAATCCTGTGTGTTGGATACAGGGTCGGAGAATATGATTTCAATTCCGTTTTCCGGTTGGTCGATGCGTACGGCGGACAGGAAGCGGAAACTGTTCTTTGCCGGGATCAGAATACTTTCGTTTTGGGTACGGTCGATGCCTGCCGGATTGCCTTTGGCGGTAATTTCCAGTTGGTAATCTTCCGCTTCTTTGGTTATCTGACTGATGCTGAATGCGTATCGGGTCGGGTGATCTGTCTGGGTGATTTCAATCGGATAGCTTTTGTTCTTTTCGCTTCCGGCTGTGAGCATTTTCTCTACTTCCTCTTTTTTCACTACATCGCTGAAACGTATTTCACCCGTTACGGTCACTTGGTCGGGCTGGGTGGCTGTGACGGTTATCGGATCGGTATGAATACTAAAGTTTCGTTCCTGCACGCGGAAGGAGAAGTTGAATTCTTCCAGCTTTTTGTCTACATCGACGAAATCTCCCAGGTGGAAGGTTCCTTCGTAAAAGGCGCCTGGTTTCAGTGCCCCTTCTTCGGGGACAAATTCAATGGTATTGTTGCTGACCCAATACGTTTTTCCTTTCAATGAAGGAGAGAAACTGAACGGATTGTCTTTCAGTTCCTGATTCAGGTCTACCATCGGCTGGTCCTGTGTCAGCTCTATGCGTATCGTTGAGTTTTGCGAAATCACTCCTCCCGTATAAGCATTGACGTATGGAGCGTATTCGGCAGAAGGAATAATGTCTTTCTGATTACTTTTACAGGACGAAAATCCCGCAATTACTGTCAAAAGAATCAAGAATAGTCCGGCAGCAGCGCTGCATCTGGTTTTAATTTGTCCCATAGCGATGAGTTTTTATGATTCAACAAACAAATATACAGTTTTTATGGAAGATTTCTCTTAAATCTGCTTACTTTTGTACATTCAAATCATGTATTTATGGGAAGAAAGCAAGAATATAAAGAGACGAATTTGGAGTTCTTGAAAGAATTGTCATCGCAGGAAGGTGTTTATGCCTTGCCTTGCGGCATCTATTATAAGGTTTTGGAGACCGGTACGGGGACTGTTTTTCCTAATGTGCGGAGTATTGTTACCGTTCATTATAAAGGGAGTCTGATTAACGGTCGGGTGTTCGATAATTCTTATGAACGTAATTGTCCGGAAGCTTTCCGCCTCTGCGATGTAATAGATGGTTGGCAACTGGCGCTCCAACGGATGCGTGCGGGAGATAAATGGATCATCTATATACCTTACACGATGGGATACGGAACCCGTGCATCCGGTCCGATTCCGGCTTTTTCGACATTGGTATTTGAGGTAGAGCTTTTGGGAGTTGCATAACTAACGAAGAAAGATATGAAAGTGGAAATAAGAAGCAAAGTGGTGATATTGCTATGTATCGTTCTGGCAGTTTTTTCTTCCTGTATCACGGACGATGATGATGATAGGGGAGACTTTGCTCTTGTTGCCGGTGACGCCCTTCCTCAGTTTTCGGTAGAGATGAGTGATGGGGGAATGTTGAATACGCAGTCATTTAGCGGGAAGGTTGGAGTGATTGTCTTTTTTCATACGGATTGTCCGGATTGTCAGAAAGAACTTCCGGTTATTCAGAAAGTTTATGATACATATAAAGAGAATCCGGATGTATTATTGTCTTGTATCAGCCGTTCAGAATCGGGCTCTGAAGTACAAGCCTATTGGGAAAAACATTCGTTTACCTTGCCTTTTTCCGCTCAGAATGATGATGCTGTCTTTTCGCTTTTTGCTTCCCATACCATTCCCCGTATATTGATAACAGACAAGGAGGGGATTATTCGTGCTGTATATACAGATGATCCTTTGGCGACCTATCAAGAATTGGCAAAAGATATCGATGCTGTCTTAATCGATAAGTTGTCCGGGAATGAACGATAGCTCATTTGTTGCAAATCAACAGATGGTTTAATCTGGCTTTTTCTATTATTTGTTTTCATTCTTATAGACTGGTAAAAAAAACTTATTTGTATTATATATTTACGATATTCCCCGGGGGATTAACAATTTTTATGTCAGTAAATGCAGGGTGGAACGGCAGAAGACTGGAAAAATAAAAAAGATGATCTGTTAATTGATTATCAGGACTTTAATTGTTGTGCTATCCCTACAGAAAAGTAAATCTACTGACACTACTGACAACTGACACCTTAAGGCCTCTTTACAGAGAATACATCCAAGAGGAATGGATGAGTATGTAAATTAAAATGCCTTTAAATAACTCTTAATCACTGAAGTTCCGCAAATTCTTTATATTATTGACAAACAGTAGTATCTCAATTGGGAGTGACTAAAAAGTCGGTAGTATCTTAAGTCTCCTCCCAGGAGGGAGGGGAATTAAGATAGTTTGGATAACGCAAAAGTAACTTGCGAAACTTGAATTAATCATAGTTTACTAATAACTTTGTCATCACTGGAAGAAAGAAGCCTATTCAACGCTGTTGAATTTGTATTCCTACCTTCGTCCGGTTATTCATATTTGTTGTAGTGTATATATTTACAAATGAATGAATGGAAAAGTACTGCCACTAAATGTTCCATACTGACAGAGTGTGCATGAAATTAATATTTTAGATGTTTATAATGTGTTGATAATTAGTAATGTATGCAAACGGAAAAAGAAATGTTATTACTAAAGAAACGCTAAAGTGGCAGTTGTCAGTGTCAGTAGGGAATAAAGGACTTTTTAATGGTGCAAATAGTATACATATGTGAGTGCGAAAGAACAGAAATACAAAGAGAAAAGAACGAAAAGTGAAAGGAAATGAGGCAGAGGAGTGTAACGATTGAAGTACTTGAAGAGGGAAAATGATGTACAAGAATGTAAGAAGTAAAGTACTGGAGTTGAGAGTTTGAAGTACTTGAGTTGGAAGTATGAAGTACGAGAAACTGCAAGATGAAGTACAAGAGTTGATGGGAGTAAGTACTAGAATCAATGGAATGAAAAATAGCAGACATGCCATTTCTTAGTATAACACACTATCAAAGTCTTGAAAAAAGCGTTTCAAGACAATCATTAATACACTGATTTAAGTTATCTTTGCGGTTAAGAATAGATGATTGTCATTATGAAAAGATCAATAAAGCGTTTGCCCAAACGCACACAGGAAGAGTTGGCAGTACTGCAAGAACTGATATTGCAGTACCTTGTGAATGTACGTATGATTATCCTCTATGGGAGTTATGCACGTGGAGAATATGTCATTTGGGATGAAACATACGACGAACGAGGTGGACTTACTTACTACCAAAGCGACCTTGATATTCTGGTGATATGTGATACGGGCGATGCTATTAAAGCGGAGAATCATGCGAACGCCTTTGTTGTTCCTAAGTATGATAAACGAATGGAAGGAAGGAGACATCCTGCACCACCTCAGATCATTGTTGAAAGCACGACGACCGTTAATCGGGCTATAAGAAGAAAACATTATTTTTTTTATGAGGCCTTAAGAGATGGCATTCTATTATATGACGACGGCACGTTTCAGATTGGCAAACCGGAGAAGTTGCCGTATCGGGAAATAAAGCAATATGCGGAGGAAGAATATGCAGGATGTTTCGACATGGCAGAGGGATTATTAAGACATGGAAAATTGGCTCAAGTGGAAAAAGAATATAAATTAGGTTCATTCTTTTTACATCAAGCTTGCGAACGTTACTACAAGACGTATATGCTTGTCCATAGTGGCACTCGCCCTAAATCCCATAAATTGGAAGTGTTGGGCCCGATGGCTAAAAGCCGTTCACGAGGTTTCGCGAATGTATTTCCAGTTAATACTCCCGAAGATAGAGAAGCGTTTGATAAATTATGTCGGGCGTATATCGAAGCTCGGTACAACCGACTATTCACTGTCAGTGAAGAACAATACGAATACATGCTGGCACGAACGGAAGCATTGCGCGAGGTGACTATTCGGGAGTGTGCCGCACGCATTGCGTATTATGATAAGATGATAGAGAAGGAAGAGCGTTATGCAACAAATAGATAGATTGTCATTATGAAAAGATCAATAAAACGTTTACCCAAACGCACACAGGAAGAGTTGGCAGTGCTGCAAGAACTGATATTGCAGTACCTTGTGAATGTACGTATGATTATCCTTTATGGGAGTTATGCACGTGGAGAATATGTCATTTGGGATGAAACATACGACGAACGAGGTGGACTTACTTACTACCAAAGTGACCTTGATATTCTGGTGATATGTGATACGGGCGATGCTGTTAAAGCAGAGAATCATGCGAACGCCTTTGTCGTTCCTAAGTATGATAAACGAATGGAAGGGAAGCGGCACCCGGCACCACCGCAAATCATTGTTGAAAGCACGACGACCGTTAATCGGGCTATAAGAAGAAAACATTATTTTTTTTATGAGATCATAAAAGATGGCATTCTATTATATGACGACGGCACGTTTCAGATTGGCAAACCTGAGAAGTTGCCGTATCGGGAAATTAAGCAATATGCGGAGGAAGAATATGCAGGATGCTTCGACATGGCAGAAAGTTTTTTAAGATCTGGACAGACTGCCAACAAAAGCAATGATTTAAAATACGGTTCGTTCGAATTGCATCAAGCTTGCGAACGTTACTACAAAGCCTATATGCTTGTCTATGGCGGCACTCGCCCTAAGTCTCATAAATTGGAAGTGTTGGGCCCGATGGCTAAAAGCCGTTCACGAGGTTTCGCTAATGTCTTTCCAGTTAATACTCCCGAAGATAGAGAAGCGTTCGATAAATTATGTCGGGCGTATATCGAAGCTCGGTACAACCGACTATTCACTGTCAGTGAAGAACAATACGAATATATGCTGGCACGAACGGAAGCATTGCGCGAGGTGACTATTCGGGAGTGTGCCGCACGCATTGCGTATTATGATAAGATGATAGAGAAGGAAGAGAATTCTCTGATTTGAAGCTTTGGAATTTTAGGGTGACGCACGATGAAAGTCACCCTACTCAATATACTATTACCGTTTTTTCCGAATCTTAAAGATTGCGAGATTACCTTTATGGTCGCTGGGCCAAATACAAGAAGGCGTCAGAATCTTATCCTTAGAATCGTTTTCTGTTATTTTTCCCCGGACAACTGTTTCGGAGGGACCTACCAACTTGCTATCCTTCATGGAAAGCATCGACTCCAATGGATGATAATAAATGAAATCAATCCGGTCACGTTCGTCTGCCTCAGGCGCCCAAGCCAACTTTTCCAGTTTAGCCTCTTCTGCGAGTTTGTTTCCGGCAGGGAATGTAAAACCGGGATATCGAACTGTATTGGGATATTTTTCACGATAAGCATCTTTGAATCCTGCTTTGCTCAACATCATTGAGCAGTCCCAATGAATGACAGCCCCATTATGATCCCACAAATCCTTTGTATCTGCCTGCCAGTCTAAATGAGAGGGCTCATTAAAATCTCCTCCCATGATTATCGGGCGGCCTTGTTGAATGTCAGATTGTACTTCCTGAATAAAAGCACGGATGGTTTCATCCCGGAAAGACTGTCTGTTTGCTTTCAAGACTTCTTCTTCATCTGTTATCGGCTTATCCATTTTCTTCCAGGTAGTACCATTATATCCACGTGGCATATAGCATTGATAATGCCGGTAGTCCAAATGACAAGAATAGAAAGATACGGGTTGGCCTTCGATTGTTGCAACCATTTTCACCATAGCACGACCTTCGTCACCAGGTACGATGCAGCATTTGGTCCAACTGTCCGGCTTGAATTTACTCAAAACACCGATTGCCAGATCAAACGTTTCACCATAGTAATGTTTTCCTCTCTTCTCCAGCTCTTCGATCACATGAGGGATAAACTGTTTTCCGTCTCTGATTTCGCACAGAAAAACGACATCCGCATCCATCTGATCCAGTACATCAATAATGCCTTGATCTCCGTTGGGTACTTTAGTACATCCATGCCACAGGTTTAATTGGAAAACGGTAAAAGTGTCTTTCGCTTTTGCATGGCAAACATTGACCAGACAAAACAAGCAAAGTAATAATAGTAAGTTCTTTTTCATATCGTGTCTTTTATATTCTTTGGAATTTCAGTCATTGTGAAATTCATTGATATATTCCATACCATAGGTCATTAAGAATTCATGCAAAAGTAATACATTTTTTATTTATTCCAATCTATTTATGTGCTTTTTGAATTTTCTTCTTCGGCCAGTTCTTTTATTTCTTTATTCAGAAAGACTGACAATACAGTTCTTACTATAACTACACCTCCTAAAATAGCCAGTTCGTCTAGAGTCGGGTCTACTACGGTCTTTAGTATGTCTGATGCAATTAGAAATTCTAATCCCAATAAGAGGTAACTGCCGAAATCAGCTCTCAGCTGCCGGACATTATTGATGGTATAGGTTCCGTTGATCCGTTTGAATTCGTTACGGAGAAAAGCGATGAATCCTACGAATACTCCATAGGTTACAATCAATAAGCTGATTACGCCAATGATGGTGGCCAGTATGTTTAAAAATGTCAGTAGCATCGTTTCATGATGTTTGGTTATATTGTAATAACAAGTTATCCTGTATAAAAGTTTTGTATTGTGATGTAGAAAACGGATAATTAGTTATTGTCAAATTCCTGACATTTGACTACTATGGAGGAACAGTCGATGAAATACTTGCTGCCCCGTTTTACCTGATTATGTTATTTCATTATACATATTGGCAAATTCAATCTGCCTTGTACGCCTCTGGTATCTATTCTGCTTTCTTTGGGACCTGGAATAAGTGGGCTATAGTTTAAGATATGGCGTATTCTTTTTCGTTGTTCTAAAGTTATTTCATTATAAAAGCAATATGCATAGTCCATAATGTTGTGTGCTTCATATTCTCCTTTTTCACAGCTATATCGTTTAGCTAAATCTTTTAATTGATATTTTTTCTGCTTATCCAAATTGTTAAGCCATTGTTCATACTCACTACGGTTATAACTGGGAGTATCTTTGCAATAATCAGTATCGGTACACATTGAAGTGGTCCCTCCTTCTGAGAATACATGACGTAATCCTAAATAGTGTCCGAGTTCGTGTGCTAATGTTATTGCAGCATCGTTTTGATTAATTCTTTCATCTGTACTTTGCTCATAAATATATGAACTATTGATCGATATACAATATGGGAAACTCAAATTCTCTAAAGTGATCCACGAAGCTGATACCTGTTGAGTCCCTTCTAAAAAAAAGTCCTTTAAACTATATGGAAATGTAGATATGCCTAAAATCTGCGAATCCGTAAAAGGATATACCATTATGTTAATGTATTCATTGGGTTCCCATAGTAAAGATGTATATTTTCCTGTATTATCTCTCATAAACTTTTCGCAATCAATAGGAAGCTCATTAAATGGCACTCTTTCTACTCCAGGTTCTGGTAATGTGGTTCCATTCTTATCTTTGGTTGCTAATACAAATTCGAGATTTATATCAATTCCACACTTTTCAGATTGATAGAAATGGTTAGTTCGCACTAATACATCTTTTAAATGGTCTTCTTTTATATATTGATTTATGTCATTTTCGTTTTGATAAAGAACATGGAAAATAACGGGTAATTGATAGTGTATTTTATCTAAATCTGGATTAACTTCTCCTTTTTGTTGTGAAATCTTGATTGTTTGGTTTATCCCTTGGGCGGATATGATTAGATTAGTTTGTCTGTTTGCATGTTTGGTGTTAGCTAGAATTTTTATAGTAAGTATATCGTTTCCTTCTCCTTGATATTTGTCTGGTATGCACCAATCAGCTGAATTTGCGATGATCCATTCAGAATTAGATGTGATAGCAACAGTTATTTTCCCTCCGTTATTGTCGATGTTACGGAAGATGTTTTGTGAAATTTCAAGTTTTATATCATCGATTTTCTCCGAATGATCACAGCTTGTGGCTAGAAATAGTAATGTAAAGAGAATAGTGTTATATACAATTTTCATAGCTTTTATTTATAAAAGCCGTAATTTCTCATTTTCAAGAAAAGGGAAATTACGGCTTTGGGATATTTGTAACCTTTACTGAATTTCTACTTTTACTGTAAAGATTGGTGGGCTTTAATCACGAGTTCCGGTAAAAGTGGTCATACTTCCTGCATTATTAAGGAAACTTATAGTCATTGCTTTACCTGTAACAGTTATGTTGATACCAGATGAGCTTTCGCTTGAAAGAATGTATTGATTGCCTTCTTTAGTAACATTGTAATTTTCACTACCGTTATCTGTGTAGAAGTCAGCGGTAACTTTTACTACAGAAGAAGATACTTTGGTAACAGTGACTACATATGCATCAGCTGTAACATTAGTTCCAACTTTGAGTTTACCTGTATAAACTCCTGCTATGCTGGCACTGAAATCACCAGACGTTTCATCATCATCATCTCCACATGATACAAATGACAGGCTTGATATAAGCACAATCATCAACATACTTAAAATTCTAAATTGTTTCATCTTTTTTGTTTTTAATGTGTAATCTTTTTAGTCATATACTTTGGTTGTCTTAAAAAACTTTGCAAAGATACATGCTCTTTAAACATAAATATCCTTTTAATTGTTGCTGTTTTATATACAAGGTTGTAGAAGATATTTCTATGTTCTGTTGTTATATATATCAGAATATATTTGGAAGAAATTGTATTCTAATATAATGGATATACGTAACAACAGTTCTGTATCTAAGCTCTGTCTTCTAAATATATTATATACATTAGTTCGATCGCAATAGAGTCGTCTTGCGAACCATGTGACCGAGCGTTCTTGGCGATGGAGCTCTTTTTCAATAATTTGTCCGATGTGTGTCATACTGGATTATTTTCGAGAGTTTATTTTATGTAATTCTTTATTTTCTAAAATTCTCTCTTTATATCCTCTTCTCTTTTTAATAATTTATGGATATTATTATCTCATTGCAAAGATATGTTATAAGCTGGTTCATGGTAAGAATTTGTTGTAGAGAACTAAACAACGATAGTGTAGATTATTTGTAACAATCATCATCTTTTTTATAAAAATAGGAGAGTGCCTTATAAAAAATACTCTCCTGTATAATAATAAGTAACTTTTATTACTTAGCTAAGGCCTGAGCTACGTCTACAGCGCAAGCCACAGTGCAACTTACCATTGGGGGTTACCAATTCCCAAGAATCCTATCATTTCGGCTTCTTGTAAACTATAGCAATCTGTTATTAATCAATGCTATAATAGTTATTCATAAATGATTTGAGTTGGCAAAAGATATTAACTCTTCGATTTGCCCTCTCTCATAGCTTTCTGCTGGTTCAAGCGTTCCTGCTGCTTCTTTTGATTATGATTTTATGTAAATGTAGCTTTCATTGTATATAAATCTATCATTCAACAATTCTAAATGATAGGTGAGATAAGGTATCTGAAACTGCCATCTACTTCAAATTACCACAAATAAAAAAACTCCTGTAATCACATGGACTACAGGAGTTTATTTATATAATGTAACTTTAATTACTTAGCCAAAGCCTGAGCTACGTCAACAGCACAAGCTACTGTACAACCTACCATCGGGTTGTTACCGATACCGAGGAATCCCATCATTTCTACGTGAGCAGGAACTGATGAAGAACCAGCGAACTGAGCGTCTGAGTGCATACGGCCCATCGTGTCTGTCATGCCATAAGAAGCCGGACCGGCAGCCATGTTGTCCGGGTGAAGAGTACGGCCTGTACCACCACCGGAAGCAACTGAGAAGTATGGCTTACCAGCCAATACACGTTCTTTCTTGTAAGTACCTGCAACCGGGTGTTGGAAACGAGTCGGGTTAGTAGAGTTACCTGTGATAGATACGTCTACGCCTTCTTTCCACATGATAGCTACACCTTCGCGAACATCGTCAGCACCGTAGCATTTTACTTTTGCACGAGGACCGTCAGAGTAAGCGATTTCGCGAACTACTTTCAGCTCACCAGTGAAATAATCAAACTGAGTCTGAACATAAGTAAAACCATTGATACGAGAGATGATCTGAGCAGCGTCTTTTCCAAGACCGTTCAGGATGCAACGCAATGGCTCTTTACGTACTTTGTCTGCTTTTGCAGCGATTTTGATAGCACCTTCAGCAGCAGCGAAAGATTCGTGACCTGCAAGGAATGCGAAACATTTAGTTTCTTCGCGAAGCAACATAGCAGCCAGGTTACCATGACCGATACCAACCTTACGGTCGTCAGCTACAGAACCCGGGATACAGAATGCCTGCAAACCGATACCGATAGCTTCAGCAGCTTCAGCAGCGTTTGTGCAGTTCTTCTTAAGAGCAATTGCAGTACCTACCACATAAGCCCATTTTGCGTTTTCAAAACAGATAGGCTGAGTTTCTTCACACGTTTTATAAGGATCAAGTCCGGCAGCTTCGCAGATTGCGTTAGCTTCTTCGATGTCTTTGATGCCGTTAGCGTTCAAGGCTTCAATGATACCTTTGATACGACGGTCTTGGCTTTCGAATTTTACTTCTCTAATCATAGTTTCTTTCCTCCTTATATTATTCGTGACGTGGATCAATGTGTTTAACTGCTCCCTGTTCTGCTGTTACACGACCATAAGTACCTGTAACTTTCTTCAATGCTTCGTTAGCATCAGTTCCCTTCTTGATTTCATCCATGAATTTACCCATGTGAACGAATTCGTATCCACAGATTTCATCATTCTTATCCAAGAAGATATTTTTGATGTAACCTTCAGCCATTTCAAGGTAACGAGGACCTTTAGCCAAAGTACCATAAAGGGTACCTACCTGGCTGCGCAGACCTTTACCTAAGTCTTCCAGACCTGCACCGATAATCAAACCACCTTCAGAGAAAGCAGACTGAGTGCGTCCGTAAACGATTTGCAGGAAGAGTTCGCGCATAGCTGTGTTGATTGCGTCGCAAACAAGGTCAGTGTTCAGTGCTTCGAGGATTGTTTTACCCGGAAGGATTTCAGCAGCCATAGCAGCTGAGTGAGTCATACCGGAACATCCGATAGTCTCAACTAAAGCTTCCTGGATAACGCCTTCTTTAACATTCAGTGTCAGTTTACAAGCACCCTGCTGAGGAGCACACCAACCGATACCGTGTGTCAAACCTGAAATATCAACGATTTCTTTAGATTTTACCCATTTGCCTTCTTCGGGTATGGGAGCCGGTCCGTGGTTAGGACCCTTCTTTACAACACACATGTGTTCCACTTCGTGTGAATAAGTCATAATTAGCTCTTTTTTTAGTGATATAATTAAAAATACGTAGTCACGATTCTCTAAATCGCCCACAAAGGTAGTCGATTTATTTGTTTCTGCAAATCGCCATATCTTACTTTTTTGTGAAAAGTGACAAATCCGTTTACGTTTTTTCTTCGTTTGCTAAGTCGGGATTGCATTTGTGAAAGATTGCTATGCGTCGAACTATCTATTCGTTGCTTTGTTGTTATCTGAAATATAAATTTTATGGAACTCAATCAGGTTGATATACATTATTTGATAGCGGCAATCTGCGTTATTTCATCTGCATTGGTATTTTATACTATCGGTGTATGGGGAGAAAGGCTGCAAAAGAAACTGAAGTTATGGCATATTATTTTCTTTCTTTTAGGATTGGTGTCCGATGCAGTCGGGACCAGCCTGATGGAACATATTGCCGAATTAACGCATTTGCATGATGAAATCCACACGGTAACGGGGACGATTGCCATTCTTCTGATGTTTGTACATGCTTCATGGGCGATATGGACTTATGTGAAGGGATCTGCCGAGGCGAAAAGGCATTTTAATCGTTTTAGTATCGTCGTTTGGTGCATTTGGTTAATACCTTATTTAATAGGTATGGCTATAGGAATGCATTTACATGCATAAATAGTTATATGTTTTTGCATTAGATAGACTTAAAAGAGTTCCTTCTTTCAGCTAACTCTTGCAAAGAAAAAAATATTTTAGTCTCACGGTCTCACTGTTTTTGTGTAATCTACATATAATTAGTATATTACAGAATGAGAGATACTTCTCAAATAGGTATCTCTCATTATTTTCTCCCTAGAATCGCTTCATTTCAGTCTATCCCTCACTCTTTTTGGGGGTATCTCTCATTCCATTTCTTTGCCTTTTACGTAAGTAGTTGCCAAATGGATCTCGCATCTTGGTTGCTGTTTACTTGTTGTTTATATATTATGTTACTTATCTCTATGGCATTTGATGCCTTTATTCGTGTGTTATTTTACCGACATCTTCATCGTTCCACCCGGGTGAACCGATCGTTGCACCCTTGTAAACAGGTCTGCGCACCTAGGTAGACATGCTTGTTCACCCGGGTGGAACGATGAAGAACTCCCTTTGAAAATACGACAATAATAGTTGTAAAGCAGGTTATTATAGGGTTGTTTGCATACTATTGAACGGTAAACGAAATGTGCTTAAAGGCTTTTCCGGGAAAGGGAAAGTATATCGGTATGCAATTATCTGGCGGATATCGGAAAGCAGAATGAGATACCCTGTTTTCATGGGTTTGAATTAAATTAATTCCGCCAACAGGTATGTTTTAGTGAGAATGTAGCGGTATTACTAGATAGATATAGAATAAAATTAGTAGCTTTGCTGAATAATTTATTGAACAAAGCTATGATAGAAGTTATGGAGTCCGCTTTACAGAAAGCTGCGGGCGAAGGAATGGATGAATTTATCCAGGTATTTACTGATAAATATAAGGAAGTAATCGGTGGTGAATTGACTGCTGACACAATGCCGTTGTTGACAGGTGAACAGCATTCATTGCTGGCTTATCAGATTTTTCGTGATGAAATAATGTTCGGCGGATTCTGTCAGTTGATTCAGAACGGTTATGGCGGATATATCTTTGATAATCCTTTTGCAAAAGTGATGCGCCTGTGGGGGGCGGAAGAGTTCTCTAAATTGGTATATAAAGCCAAGAAGATATATGATGCCAACCGGAAGGATTTGGAAAAAGAACGGACGGATGATGAATTCATGGCGATGTATGAGCAATATGAGGCTTTTGATGATTTGGAAGAGGCATATTTAGATATGGAGGAACAAGTGACAACACTGGTTGCCAGCTATGTAGATAATCACCTGGAACTTTTTGCAAAAATAATAAAGTAAACGATGCAGTATTTTTTAAGTATCTGCATTTATTAATTGTGAATTAGAATTTATATCTTTGCAAACTCTAAAAAATATGTTTATGAAACAAATGAAATTTTTATTAGTAGCTTTAATGACGGTTTTAATGGGGATGTCTGTTACTTCTTGTATGAATGGGGATGATAATACGATATATACCGGACCTGCGTTCGCTAAATGTACAAACTATTTTCCTGCTACATTTGAATTGGCTAATGGGCAGAAATTAGTTGTGAATGAATTGTCAATGCCTAACTTGAATATAGGAGAGATCTATTTCTTTTACTATCAGTTTGACACAGCGCAACAGCCAGGGAATTCTCAGACTCTTGATGTAACACTTTATGCAGGAAGTACTCCGACTTCTATTAGTGCAAAATCTAATGAAGGACCAGAGGAACTTAGGGAAGATTATAATAAAGCTAATGCCCCTTTGTATACATTCAATAGTGATACATCGACTCAGCCGGGAATTCTTTTTAATGAATATCTTGTGATTCCTATTATGTATTGGGTAAAAGTAGAGAGTACAGACGAAAAGCAGAAAGAAGAACTTAATAAGCATTCTTTTATACTTACTTATGACTTTACAAATGTTAAATCGGGAGATACTACTCTTGAATTAACACTTAACCATGTGATAAAAGATGGTTCAGAAGAAGGTGTAGAGCGTAATAAGTATACTTCTACTTATAAAGCATATAAGTTGGATAGGGCTATTTCTGACTTCAAAGCTGCAGGTGGAGCAGAACCTACTAAAATTATAGTAAATGCAAAGACCAACTCCTCAAAGAATTCTTTGGATGGTGCCGCAAATTCAACGTGGAGTGAAACACTTAAAACAAATTGAACTACAAAGAATTATTTAATATAGCAATGAAATTGATTTCCTCTCCGGCCAAGGCCTGGGAGGAAATTTCTATGGAAGAGGATAGGCGAAAAGTTTTTATGGCTTTTGTCTATCCTATGATTGGTTTATGCGGTTTGTCCGTCTTTATCGGCTCTTTGCTGACGAATGGATGGGGAGGACCGCAAAGTTTTCAAATAGCTATGACCAATTGTTGTGCCGTAGCTGTGGCATTGTTTGGTGGTTACTTTCTGGCGGCCTATGCAATTAACGAAATGGGAGTAAGAATGTTTGGTATGCCTGCCAATGCTCCGTTGACACAACAGTTTGCCGGATACGCACTTGTTGTCCCCTTCTTGCTTCAGATTGTGACCGGACTTTTACCTGATTTTAGAATTATTGCCTGGCTATTTCAGTTCTACATTGTCTATGTAGTATGGGAAGGAGCTCCCATATTGATGCAAGTGGAGGAAAAAGTACGATTGAAATACACCCTTTTCTCATCAGTTTTGTTAATACTATGTCCGACGGTGATTCAATTTGTATTTAGTAAGTTGATAGCCATACTTAATTAATGTGTAAAGATGAAACAACCTTCTGTAAATATCAAGAATAAACGTGCTACATTTGACTATGAGTTGATGGATACCTACACGGCAGGTATCGTATTGACAGGCACGGAAATTAAATCCATTCGTTTAGGAAAGGCAAGTCTGGTGGATACGTTTTGTTATTTTGCGAAAGGCGAATTATGGGTAAAGAATATGCATATCGCCGAGTATTTCTATGGTTCGTACAATAATCATACAGCTCGTAGAGACAGAAAGTTGTTGCTTAATAAGAAAGAATTGGAGAAAATTCAACGGGGAATGAAAGACCCCGGTTTTACTACCGTTCCTGTGCGTTTGTTCATCAACGAAAAAGGTTTGGCGAAACTGGTCGTTGCTTTGGCGAAAGGTAAAAAACAGTACGATAAACGGGAATCAATTAAAGAAAAAGATGACCGCAGAGACATGGCCCGAATGTTTAAGCGATAAGATGGCTTTATAGCGTAATAGTAAGATAAGATCGTGATAGGTCTAAGATAGGCAGAGTGACAATTAGGTGTTAATGTAATAAGGTAAAAATGAAAAAGACAATTTCTCAGATTGTATCCGAGCGTATTCTGATTCTGGATGGCGCAATGGGCACAATGATCCAACAATATAATCTTAAAGAAGAAGACTTTCGTGGTGAACGTTTTGCGCATATTCCCGGTCAGTTGAAGGGGAATAATGATTTGTTGTGCCTGACCCGCCCCGATGTCATTCAAGATATCCATCGTAAATATCTGGAAGCAGGTGCGGATATTATCGAGACCAATACATTCAGTTCTACAACTGTCTCAATGGCGGATTATCATGTAGAGGAATATGTGCGCGAAATCAATCTTGCCGCTATCAGACTGGCACGTGAACTGGCGGACGAATATACGGCAAAGAATCCGGATAAACCGCGTTTTGTTGCAGGCTCCGTTGGACCTACTAATAAAACCTGTTCCATGAGTCCGGATGTGAACAATCCGGCGTTTCGTGCCTTGTCTTATGACGAACTGGCTGCCTCTTACCAGCAGCAAATGGAAGCCATGCTGGAAGGTGGGGTGGATGCCATTCTTATCGAAACCATATTTGATACGCTGAATGCGAAAGCTGCCATTTTTGCAGCCGGACAGGCTATGAAGGTGACAGGAATAGAAGTTCCTGTTATGTTGTCTGTGACGGTATCCGATATCGGCGGACGTACATTGTCCGGACAGACTTTGGAAGCTTTCCTTGCTTCTGTGCAGCATGCCAATATATTTTCAGTCGGATTGAATTGCTCCTTTGGTGCCCGTCAGTTGAAGCCTTTTCTTGAACAGTTGGCTTCGCGTGCACCTTATTATATCAGTGCTTATCCTAATGCGGGCCTTCCGAATAGTCTGGGGAAATATGACCAGACTCCCGCAGATATGGCTCATGAAGTGAAGGAGTATATTCAGGAAGGATTGGTTAATATTATCGGTGGTTGTTGTGGTACGACAGATGCCTACATTGCAGAATATCAGGCACTGATAGCAGGTGCCAAACCTCATGTTCCGGCACCCAAACCGGATTGTATGTGGCTTTCCGGACTCGAACTGCTGGAAGTGAAACCGGAAATCAACTTTGTGAATATAGGTGAGCGTTGCAACGTAGCAGGCTCACGCAAGTTTCTTCGTCTGATTAATGAAAAGAAATATGATGAAGCCCTTTCCATAGCTCGTCAGCAAGTAGAAGACGGAGCTTTGGTTATTGACGTTAATATGGATGATGGTCTGCTGGATGCCCGGACTGAGATGACTACTTTTCTGAATCTCATCATGTCCGAACCGGAAATAGCCCGTGTACCTGTTATGATCGACTCTTCCAAATGGGAAGTGATCGAAGCCGGATTGAAATGCCTGCAAGGCAAATCAATCGTAAACTCGATCTCTCTGAAGGAAGGGGAGGAAGTATTTCTGGAGCATGCCCGGATCATCAAGCAATATGGAGCGGCAACTGTCGTGATGGCTTTTGATGAAAAAGGACAGGCGGATACTGCTGCCCGCAAGATAGAAGTGTGCGGACGTGCATATCGTCTGCTGGTTGATAAAGTTGGATTCAATCCTCATGATATTATTTTCGACCCGAATGTGCTTGCGGTGGCTACAGGAATCGAAGAGCATAACAATTACGCCGTAGACTTTATAGAAGCTACCGGATGGATCAGGAAGAATCTTCCCGGTGCACACGTCAGCGGAGGAGTAAGTAATCTTTCTTTCTCTTTCCGTGGCAATAATTATATTCGTGAAGCAATGCATGCGGTATTCCTTTATCATGCCATCCAGCAAGGGATGGATATGGGAATCGTCAATCCGGGAACTTCCGTACTCTACAGTGATATTCCTGCAGATACGCTGGAAAAAATAGAGGACGTTGTCTTGAATCGTCGTCCCGATGCTGCCGAGCGTCTGATAGAACTGGCGGAAGCATTGAAAGAAACGATGGGCGGTACTTCCGGTCAGACAGCTGTGAAGCAGGATGCATGGAGAGAAGAATCCGTACAAGAGCGTTTGAAATATGCTTTGATGAAAGGAATCGGTGATTATCTGGAACAGGATTTAGCGGAAGCTTTACCTTTATATGATAAAGCTGTAGATGTAATTGAAGGTCCGTTGATGGATGGAATGAATTATGTCGGCGAGCTTTTTGGCGCAGGAAAAATGTTCCTGCCTCAGGTCGTGAAGACTGCCCGTACTATGAAGAAAGCCGTAGCTATACTGCAACCGATCATTGAATCAGAAAAAGTGGAAGGATCATCTTCTGCCGGAAAAGTTCTGCTTGCCACCGTAAAAGGGGATGTGCACGACATCGGAAAAAATATAGTTGCCGTCGTAATGGCGTGCAACGGTTATGATATAGTTGACTTGGGAGTGATGGTTCCGGCAGAAACCATTGTTCAGCGTGCCATCGAAGAAAAAGTCGATATGATCGGTTTGAGTGGCTTGATCACACCTTCTCTGGAAGAAATGACTCATGTGGCTGCCGAACTGGAGAAAGCCGGACTGGATATTCCTCTGTTGATTGGCGGAGCCACTACTTCAAAGATGCATACGGCACTGAAAATCGCACCTGTATATCATGCACCGGTTGTACATCTGAAAGATGCTTCTCAGAATGCCAGTGTTGCTTCCCGGCTGTTGAATTCGCAGATGAAAGCCGAACTGATTAATGAGTTAGATGCAGAATATCAGGCACTTCGTGAGAAGAGCGGACTATTACGCCGTGAAACAGTATCGTTGGAAGAAGCCCAGAAAAATAAGTTAAACCTATTTTAAAGACTTGTCACAATGAAAAAGATTTTTTCTTTCTTGTGTATGCTCATGGCAATGACTGCTATGATCTCGTGTTCTTCCTCAAAAGAGGAAAAAGGAACAACCGGCACCGGAAATGTCGCTTTGGATAATATCTTTGAGCGTAAGAGCGTGCGTACTTACTTGAATAAAGGGGTAGAGAAAGAGAAAATTGATTTAATGCTTCGTGCAGGGATGTCTGCTCCATCGGGAAAGGATGTTCGTCCCTGGGAGTTTGTGGTTGTTTCCGACCGTGCGAAACTGGATTCGATGGCGGCGGCTCTTCCTTATGCCAAAATGTTGACACAAGCCCGTAATGCGATTATTGTCTGTGGTGATTCTGCCCGTTCTTTTTATTGGTATTTAGACTGTTCTGCTGCAGCACAGAATATTTTGCTGGCTGCTGAAAGTATGGGGCTGGGTGCTGTATGGACAGCTGCTTATCCGTATGAAGATCGTATGGAAGTCGTTCGCAAATATACCCACCTGCCCGAGAATATTCTTCCTCTTTGTGTCATCCCTTTCGGCTATCCTGCAACAAAAGAGCAGCCGAAACAGAAATATGACGAGAAAAAGATACATTATAATCAGTATTAGTAAACAAAAGTTTTGTCTTTTCAATAAATTCCTTACATTTGCGGCTTAATTGATTAAAATCTGATACGCAAATGTTTGGAATAGATGACCCTTTTATAGTCTTGCCATATATCCTCTCAGTGATATGTGTGATTTTTGCTGCCTGGTTTGGGCTGAAATATTGGAATAAGGACGACGATAAAGACGAAACGCGATGAATACATTTACTCTTGGCTTGATTGTGATAGCTTATCTGCTGTCATTGGCCTACCTCGGTTTTTTAGGATATAAGAAGACTACGAATACCAGTGATTATCTGGTTGGCGGACGTCAGATGAATCCGATAGTGATGGCGCTTTCTTATGGTGCTACGTTTATCTCTGCGTCTGCTATAGTTGGTTTTGGCGGAGTAGCGGCTGCTTTCGGTATGGGTATTCAGTGGCTGTGTTTCCTCAATATGTTTGTCGGGGTAGTTATCGCCTTCATATTCTTCGGTTTGCGTACGCGGCGCATGGGAGCAAAACTGAATGTCAGCACTTTTCCGCAGTTATTAGGCCGTCATTTTCGTTCCCGTAATATACAGGTGTTCATTGCAGCCGTCATATTTATAGGCATGCCGCTGTACGCTGCTGTGGTAATGAAAGGGGGCGCTGTATTTATTGAACAGATTTTTCAGATTGATTTTAATATATCTCTGCTGATATTTACGTTAGTCATTGCTGCGTATGTGATTGCGGGAGGAATGAAGGGGGTGATGTATACGGATGCTTTACAGGCAGTTATCATGTTTGGCTGTATGTTGTTCCTGTTGTTCTCTTTGTATCAGGTGCTTGGCATGGGTTTTACGGAAGCAAACAAGGAATTGACAAATATAGCCCCTCTGGTTCCGGAAAAGTTCAAGGCATTGGGGCATCAGGGATGGACCGCAATGCCTGTGACAGGTTCTCCGCAGTGGTACTCATTGGTTACCTCTCTTATTTTGGGAGTAGGAATCGGTTGCCTTGCACAGCCTCAGTTGGTGGTACGTTTTATGACGGTAGAAAGTAGCAAACAGTTGAATCGTGGCGTATTTATCGGTTGTTTTTTCCTGATTATAACGGTAGGAGCTATCTATCATGCCGGTGCATTAAGCAATCTTTTCTTCTTGAAGACAGAAGGAGCCGTTGCCACGGAAGTGATACAGGATATTGATAAAATCATTCCTTATTTCATCAATAAAGCTATGCCGGACTGGTTTGCCGCTTTGTTTATGCTCTGTATCCTTTCTGCAAGTATGTCTACGCTTAGTTCGCAGTTCCACACAATGGGAGCATCGGTTGGTTCTGATATTTATGGTACTTATAAGCCCCGTTCTCGTGGCAAATTGACAAATGTGATTCGTTTGGGAGTACTTTTCTCTATTTTGGTCAGCTATATTATTTGTTATATGCTGCCTCACGATATTATCGCTCGCGGAACTTCTATTTTCATGGGTATCTGTGCTGCTGCATTTCTTCCTGCCTACTTTTGTGCATTGTACTGGAAGAAAGCGACGAAACAGGGAGTTATGGCAAGTCTCTGGGTAGGAACTTTAGGCAGTGCTTTTGCATTAATATTCCTTCATCAGAAAGAAGCTGCCGCAATGGGAATATGTAAATTCCTGTTTGGCAAGGATGTATTGATTGAGACATATCCGTTTCCGGTAATTGACCCTATTCTCTTTGCATTACCATTGTCTATACTGGCTATTGTTGTGGTTAGCCTTTTGACGGGCAGAAACAAGTAGTAAATAAGTAATAGGTAATAAGTAATAGGTAATAAGCCGTGCGGATACACTATTGATAAGCTACGGTTATTACCTATTACCTGATACTTATTACTTATTTTATCTTTTTTTTGTACGATTCGAACCGGGACTGAATATCACGTACGAAGTTGAACGTTTCTATGCCACGGAAATATCCATTTTTACAAACAGGATCGGTGAAGTATTCCTCATTGCTTTTGAGCAGAATGAAGTTTTCGACATTATCTTTCCATACGAGGTTATTCTTTCCGTATTTTTTTGCTAATGCCATGGCGTCGTAGATATGTCCTAGGCCGGCATTGTAAGAAGCCAGTATGAAGTTGAGCCGTTCCTGTTTGTCAGGGATCATATTGAAACTTCGGTCTGTGGCGGCAATGTATTTAACGGCTGCTTTTATACTTTCTTCCGGGTTTTGTTCTTTACCTACGGGTACGCCCATTGCGCGTGCAGTGGCAGGCATCAATTGCATCAATCCTTTGGCTCCTGCCCAAGATACGGCTGTTGTGTCAAAGTTTGATTCTGTATAGGCGAGGGATGCCAGCATTCGCCAGTCCCATCCGATCTCTTGGGCGTATTTCTTGAATAAATCGTCGTAATGTGATATTTTTCCTTCTTTAAGTGAAAGAATAGGAGAGTGGGGCATCATTTTACTATTCTCGAAGTAACGCTTCATACTTGCCGTATAGGCAGGAGAGGTCATATTTTCTTTATGCCAGTTTGTGGCGGCGGCTGCCAGTTCGGGACTGTCTTTTCGTACAGCCCATGAAGAACGCTGGTCAAAACTGATAGAAAGATCGATATTCAGATTGGGATAGTAAGTTTTATTCAGTTTGGCTAAATCATTATCGGCTACGGTATAGGGAATCTTACCTTGTGCTACCTGGGTGATTAAGTCTTCCGTGGTAACGCTATCTCCCGTTATCTTATGAATATGGATACCACCTCCCAGTTCGTTGTTCAGATTCACGAGGCGATCGTAATATTTGCCTGGTTTGACATATATATCTTTGCCGATAAGTTCCGTTACATCTTTCAATGGTTTATGCTTTCCATTTCCTTGCTGGACGATAACCTGATGGGTGATTATGTCTTCTCCGCAATACAAAAGGCTGTCTTTCCATTCTTTGGTAATCGGCAGGTTGTAGGCGATCATATCTCCTTCGCCTGACTGTAATTTCTGAATCAATTCACGGACATTTCTGGCTACCTCGATTCTGAGTTTCAGTCCCAGACTTTTAGCGAACTGTTCACTGAGTTCGTATTGGAATCCCATTTCCTGTCCGCGATAAATGAAATATGAAGTAGAACTATAGAGTGTCAGCACTACCAGTTCCCCACTGTCTTTAATCTGCGGAAGATCACGTGCCGTTTCATTCTTTTCGCCATGATGTTTGTTCCGGCATCCGAATACACAGCACAAAAGTATAAGAAACAAGGGGAGGATCAGTGTCTTGGCACTCATTCTGAACTCTTTATCTTTCATTCTTCATTTTTCAAATGTTTCTTGATATACATTGTCAATATATCGATAGCTACGGCATTGCTGCCGCCTTCCGGAACGATAAGGTCCGCATAGCGTTTGCAGGGTTCGATGAATTGCAGGTGCATCGGCTTCAGAACGCGGGTATAGCGTTCCATGACAGCTTCCGCTGTCCGTCCTCTTTCGATGACATCCCTTTGGATGACACGTATCAGGCGTTCATCGGGATCGGCATCTACAAATATCTTTAGGTCCATCATATTGCGTAGCTTCTTGTCGCACAAGGCAAGGATACCTTCAATAATGACGACTTCACGAGGCTCGATGTGGATGGTTTCCGGTTGGCGGGTACAAGTCAGATAAGAATAGGTCGGCTGCTCGATGCTTTTTCCTTCTTTCAGCATCATCACATGTTTGGAAAGCAAGCTCCATTCAAAAGCATCCGGATGGTCAAAGTTGATATTCTGACGTTCTTCAACCGGCACGTGACTACTGTCTTTGTAGTATGAATCCTGAGGTAATAGTACTACTTCTCCAACGGGGAGGCTTTCTATTATTTTTCGTACGACGGTGGTTTTTCCGGAGCCCGTTCCACCTGCTATTCCTATTATTAACATCTCTTTATAGTGTTATTTGAACCAAATAGAGTAATTTTGCATTAGTAATGTAATGCATTGACAAGACAAATATAGAAACAATTCATTAAAATAACAACGTAATGGTGAAACACATTGTATTATTTAAGTTAAAAGACGAAGTTCCCGAAGCGGAGAAACTCGTAGTGATGAATAAATTTAAGGAAGCTATCGAAGCGCTCCCCGCCAAGATTTCAGTGATCCGTAAGATTGAGGTCGGACTGAATATGAATCCGGGAGAGGCTTGGCATATAGCTCTCTATAGCGAATTTGACACGCTGGAGGATGTGAAGTTCTATGCAACACACCCTGATCATGTGGCAGCCGGAAAGATTATAGCTGAAGCAAAGGACAGTCGTGCATGCGTGGATTATGAATTATAACCCCCAATAATGAAAATGAGAAAATTAATTTCTTTTCTGCTTTTAAGCTTTGTAGCCTATACATTGCAGGCGCAGATTAAAGATCCGGTAAAGTTTAAAACAGAACTGAACTCTCTTTCTGATACAGAAGCGGAGATCGTGTTTACGGCTGCCATTGATAAAGGGTGGCATGTTTATTCTACCGATCTTGGAGACGGAGGACCTATTTCTGCCACATTTAATGTGGAGAAGAAGTCCGGTGTAGAACTGGTAGGTAAATTGAAGCCTGTCGGCAAGGAAATAGCTACTTTCGACAAACTGTTCGAAATGAAAGTGCGCTATTTCGAGAATACTGCCAAATTCGTGCAGAAAGTGAAGCTGACTGGTGGGGCTTATGCGATAGAAGGTTATCTGGAATATGGAGCCTGCGACGATGAGAGTTGTCTGCCTCCGACAGAAGTTCCTTTTAAGTTTTCGGGTGAAGCAAAGGCCGGAACTACGGCTGCTCCTGTAGCCAAAGCTGATAAGCCGGAGACAAAAGAGGCGGAAGAGGTAACTGCTTCTGCTGCGTCCAAAGACTCTGCTGCGATGATGGAACTGGTTCCTGCTTCTGCTACGGATGCAAATGCCGATATTCAACCTGCTGTAGCTTCCGGTGACCTTTGGCGTCCGGTAATCAGTGAATTGCAGGCACTGGGCGAGGAACATACTCAGGGAGATATGTCCTGGATTTATATTTTCGTGACAGGTTTCCTGGGTGGATTACTGGCTCTGTTCACTCCTTGTGTATGGCCTATTATCCCGATGACAGTCAGTTTCTTTCTGAAACGTAGCAAAGATAAGAAGAAAGGTATTCGTGATGCGTGGACTTATGGTGCTTCCATTGTCGTTATTTATGTGGCATTAGGACTGGCTATCACACTGATATTTGGTGCCAGTGCGCTCAATGCTTTATCGACGAATGCTGTCTTTAATATCCTTTTCTTCCTGATGCTGGTAATCTTTGCCGCTTCATTTTTTGGAGCGTTTGAGATTAGATTACCGTCAAAGTGGGGCAATGCGGTAGATAGTAAAGCGGAATCGACTACCGGTCTGCTGAGTATCTTCCTGATGGCATTTACACTTTCACTGGTATCTTTCTCTTGTACAGGTCCGATTATCGGATTCCTGCTTGTACAGGTTTCTACTACAGGAAGTGTGGTGGCTCCGGCTATCGGTATGTTGGGTTTTGCCATTGCATTGGCATTGCCGTTCACACTCTTTGCTCTGTTCCCGTCATGGCTGAAATCTATGCCGAAGTCGGGCGGATGGATGAATGTGATCAAAGTGACGTTAGGATTTCTGGAACTGGCATTTGCGCTTAAATTCCTGTCGGTTGCTGATCTGGCTTATGGCTGGAGGTTACTCGACCGTGAAACCTTCCTCGCTCTGTGGATTGTCATCTTTGCATTGCTGGGTTTCTATTTGCTTGGTAAAATCAAGTTTCCGCATGACGATGATGACAATAAGGTGGGAGTGACTCGTTTCTTTATGGCACTTATTTCTCTGGCGTTTGCCGTATATATGGTTCCCGGTTTGTGGGGAGCTCCGTTAAAAGCCGTGAGTGCTTTTGCTCCTCCTATGCATACGCAAGACTTTAATCTGTATAAGAATGAAGTACATGCGAAATTTGATGACTACGATCTGGGTATGGAGTATGCACGTCTGAATGGCAAACCAGTGATGCTTGACTTTACAGGCTATGGATGCGTGAACTGTCGTAAGATGGAAGCCGCTGTATGGACGGACCCGAAAGTGAGTGATCTGATTAATAATGATTATGTGCTGATTACTCTGTATGTGGATAATAAAACTCCGTTGACCGAACCTGTGAAAATCGTAGAGAACGGTAAGGAACGTACTTTGCGTACAGTCGGTGATAAGTGGAGCTATCTGCAACGTGTGAAGTTTGGTGCTAATGCACAGCCTTTCTATGTATTGCTGGATAATCAGGGAAGTCCTTTGAATAAGTCTTATGCTTACGATGAAGACATTCCCAAATATATTGAATTCCTGCAAACTGGACTGGAGAATTATCGGAAGGAAAAATAATCCGAAGATATAACTATCAATGAGAAACGGTCTCACTCTGTAGAGTGGGACCGCTTCATTTAAATAGAATAGAATAAAACTAGAAATAATATTTTTTACATGGGTACTTCCATTACCAGAAGTTTGGTTCCTTTGGTAGCGCGGATAGAGAAACTTTTGGTATCCCATATTCCGATGCCGTCACGTTTGGCCAGATGTTCATCGGCCACGCTGATCTCTCCTTCTATCACAAACAGATAAGCTCCGTTACCTTCCTGATGCATACAATATTCGATGCTTCTTTCCGTATCGAAGTCTCCCATAGAGAACCAGGCATCCTGTTTGATGGAGGCCGGTGTCTTGCCGTTCGGTGAAATGATCAGAGATAACTCGTTCGGTTTCAGCAGCGGACGTATATCGAAATTGTTATATTCGGGTTTCGTATTCTCGATTCGGGGGAATACCCATATTTGCAGGAATTCCAATTGTTCCTCATCGCTGTCGTTATACTCACTATGATAGATACCACTGCCCGTACTCATCACTTGGATATCACCGGGAGTAATCGTTTTCGTATTTTGTACACTGTCGCCATGTCTCAGATACCCTTTCAACGGAATGGAAATTACTTCCATATTTTTATGTGGATGAGTATCAAATCCCATCGACGGGTCTACACTGTCATCATTCAGCACTCGCAAGGCTCCGAAATGGATTCTTTCCGGATTGTAATAGTTGGCAAAACTGAATGTGTGGTGGGTTTTGAGCCAGCCATGATTAAAATAGCCTCTTGATGAAGCTCTGTCGATTACTTTTTTCATAATCTTCCTTTCTTTTTTATAGAACTTTGTTGTGTGCTTTGTTCGCACTTTTATAATAGGACAACAATTAAAGAGTACACAAAGTTCTCGGCCGGAAACTCAATAAGAAAGAAGGTTATTTTTTTATTTCAGAAAAAATACATACGTTTGTAACATCATAACAATACCTTTGTGCCCAAAAGTAAAGAAAATATGTACGCAACAGACACGCTTATGGACGAACGGGAGTTAGTTCTCCGTCTGATAGACGGCGATGAGGATGCCTTTTGCGAACTCTATGCCGCCTATAAGAATCGCTTGCTGTATTTTGCGATGAAGTTCGTCAAATCTCGTGAGTTTGCCGAAGATATTTTTCAGGACGCGTTTACGGTTGTATGGCAAAGCAGGCGTTTTATCAATCCGGATGCGTCTTTCTCCTCCTATTTATATACGATTGTACGCAATCGTATTCTTAATCAGATACGGGATATGGCGAATGAAGATAAGTTGAAAGAGCATATCCTTTCTCATGCGGTTGATTCGGCCAATGAAACGAATAATAAAATATTGTTCGATGATTTGAAGGATGTCGTTAGCCGCGCACTGGAACAATTGACTCCCCGTCAGCGTGAAGTCTTTAATATGAGCCGCGATTTGCAGATGTCCCATAAAGAAATTGCCGAAGCGCTGGGAATCTCTGTCAATACCGTACAGGAGCATATTTCTGTTTCGTTGAAAGTGATTCGTGCCTACTTGACTAAATATTCGGGTACTTCTGCTGACATATTGCTGATTCTACTTTGTCTGAATTTATAATAAATGTTAATCATACCCTAGCTGTTTCCTGCCTTTGTGTATTACTAATACGAAGGGGAGAAATCAGCACCCTTATTTGAATATATGATGAAAGATACGAAGACAGAAAAAAACAAATTACGTCGCTATCTGGATGATATGTACATCCGGGAGGAAGCATCGCAGTTACTGGAAAGTATGAGAGATGCTGACCATAAAGATATATTGGATGAGTTGTCTGCCGAAGTCTGGGAGGAATCCGTCAGCCAGCAGCCTGTTACTGACTTGGAGCGTGAGAAGTATAAAAAGGAGGCTCGCCAGTTGCTGAAACATATTGAACATAAGAAACGTACCTGGTTCCGTCGGGTAATGACGATTGCAGCCAGTGTGGCGGCTGTAATAGCCATCGTGACAGGAAGTATCAGCTATTTCCGGTATATGAGTGAGCAGCAGATAACTTTCGCTGAAATCTCAACCTCTTTTGGAGAGAAGAAACGGGTGGAATTACCGGACGGAACTATATTAGTGTTGAACTCTTGTTCACAAGTACGTTATCCTGATTCTTTTCAAGGGGATATCCGGAAAGTGGAACTGGAAGGAGAAGGATATTTCAGGGTTGCCCATAATGAAGATATGCCGTTTATTGTACAGACGAAGCGACTGGATGTTCGTGTTTTGGGAACTCGGTTTGATGTAAAATCTTACTCTACGGATGAAATCGTATCGGTAAGTGTAGAGAGTGGCAAAGTACAGGTTGATCTGCCGGAAGCAATGATGCGATTGACTGCAAAAGAACAAGTTCTGATAAATACCGTTTCCAGTGAATATAGTAAGAAGAAGGAAGAACGTGGGGTAGCAGTCTGGATCAAGGGAAGCCTGCGTTTTAACAGTACTCCGATCCGGGATGTGGCAAAAGAACTGGAACGTGTTTATAATTGTCAGATAACCTTTGCTTCCGGACAGGAATTTGATAATCTGATTACCGGTGAACATGACAATAAGAGTCTGGAGTCCGTACTTAAATCCATCGAATTTATCAGTGATATCAATTATAAGAAAGAAGGCAGGAATATACTTCTTTATAAAAAATGAGAATTAAAAAATAGATCAATGTTTAACCCGTTAATAAGGACAGAATGAAAGCATCACCCTCATAGAAACTCCCTAAAAAGATAGAAGCACTCCTAAGGAATGCTTCTATCCGCAACCCGGACGGATATTCATTCGCTTCGACCCAAATGAATAACGTATCGCACGTTGCTTGTTTTTAATAACTTTAGTCAATTACTAAAACGCACAAATTTATGAATAATCTTCTTATTTGTAAAGGAAAAAGTAGAAATAGCTGCTCGTTTTTAGCTTTTTTACTATTCACCTTCCTTTTAGTTGCTCCGACTGCTGCTCAGACATTGAAAGAGAACAACATTACGCTCCGTGTACAAAACGAGCCGGTAGAAAATGTTTTCAATAAAATCAGTGAACAGACCAACTTTAAATTTATCTACGATCAGGAAACGGTAAATAACGCTCCGCATGTTTCTTTTGATGTAAAAAACGCTACGCTTAAACAAATTCTGGGAGTGATAACTACTCAGTCAAAACTTTATTTCAATAGGACCGATAATACAATTGCTGTCAGTAAACAGCCGCTTAAAGAAGAAAGCGCTCAACGTACACGTACCGTTCAGGGAGTGGTTGTAGATGATAAGGGAGAGCCAGTTATTGGTGCCAGTGTCCAGATCAAAGGAGAGGGCAGTGGTACGATTACCGATATGGACGGACGATATTCGTTGATGAATGTACCGGAATCGGCTACATTGACAATTTCCTATATTGGCTATAAGACCGTCAGCCTTTCTGCAAAAGATAAGAATACGGCTAAGATTACGTTGACCGAAGACAGCAAGATGATCGATGAAGTAGTAGTGGTAGGATATGGTGTACAGCGGAAACGGGATGTGTCTACTTCCATCTCTTCCGTGAAAGCCGAGCAGATTGCGGAGGTTTCTGCTTCCGACTTTCGTCAGGCATTAGCTGGAAAGATGCCGGGAGTGCAAGTGACTCAGCCGAGCGGTGACCCGGAAGGAAGTGTCAGTATCCGTGTTCGTGGTATCAGTACAGTCAATGCGGGGAGTGATCCTCTCTATATCATTGACGGTGTACCTGTGGAGCGTGGCTTTGCCAATCTGAATAATAATGATGTCGAGTCGGTAGAGGTACTTAAAGATGCTTCGTCTGCTGCGATTTATGGTAGCCGCGGATCAAATGGGGTAATTATTATCACTACCAAACAAGGGCAGTCGGAAAAAATGAAAGTACAATATGATGGATATTATGGTATCCAGAGTGTTTCGAAAAAACTTCCGATGTTGAATGCTTATCAGTTTGCGGAGTTTGCCAAAGACGGGCATGATAATTCTTATCTGGATGCTAATCCCGGTGGTTCACCCAATGACCCTAATGGTATGCGTCCGAATTCATGGGAACGGATTCCTGCAGAACTTTTTCCTTATCTGAACGGCGATCAGGGATTAACGGACACAGACTGGCAGGATGCAATTTTCCGTAGTGCGGCTACAACCAGCCATAATGTTTCTATCTCCGGCAGAGGAAAGACCGTTGGTTATTTTATTTCTGCCAATTATTATGATAAAGAAGGTATTATCATCAATTCTGATTTCAAGAAATATAGCATGCGTATGAATCTGGACGGAAAATATAAAAGACTGAAATTCGGTCTTAATTTCTCTCCTTCTTATTCGACTTCCAATCGGGTGGATGCTTCCGGATCGAATGGTATTGTTCAGTCGGCCTTGATGATGCCTCCTGTGTGGCCGGTATATAATTCCGACGGTAGTTATAACTATCAGGGAAATGGCTATTGGAGAATTGGCAATGACTATCAGCACAATGCGGTATTAAACCCTGTGGCAATGGCCAATCTGCAATCGGACGTAGTAGACCGTATGGCAATTGTAGGGAAAGTCTTTGCCGAACTGGAACTTTTCAAGGGACTTACTTATAATATTTCTTTCGGTGGTGATTATTATGGTTCTCATAATGATCAGTATCGTTCGTCAGAACTACCCTTACTGGGCCAGAAATATTATGATATCAAGTCGAACCCTACTGCATACAGCTCCTCCGGTTTTTATTTTAATTGGCTGATTGAGAATAAGATTAATTATAATACAGTGATTAATGAAGATCATTCGATTAATGCGGTTCTGGTGCAATCTGCACAAAAAGAAACTTATAAAGGAGATAATGTGACGGCTACCGATTTTCCGAATGATTATATACAGACGATCTCCGGTGGAACAGTTATAAAGGGGGCGTCTGATAAGACCCAATGGTCGATTGCTTCCTATCTGGCTCGTGTGCAATATAGTTATAAAGGTAAATATATGGCTTCCGGAGCTATTCGTGTGGATGGTTCTTCCCGTTTCGGAAAAAATAACCGCTGGGGATATTTCCCGTCCGCATCATTGGCATGGAGAGTTAGCGGGGAGGATTTCTTCACGAAGGCGAAATTTCTCTCCTTTGTAGATGACTTGAAAATCAGAACCAGTTATGGTGTTACAGGTAACTTTCAGATAGGCAACTACGATCATCTATCATTGATGGCTCTTGATAATTATATACTGGGTACGGGTAACGGGCAACTGGTACAAGGTTATAAGCCCAATACAATTAAGAATGATGATTTAAGCTGGGAAAAGAATGCAATGGTCAATGTCGGTGTGGACCTGCAAATGTTCAAAGGATTATTGGGGATAACAGTTGATTACTATAATACCAATACCTCCAATATGTTGCTGAATGTTCCTGTTCCTCATCTGACCGGATACAGCACTGCCCTGATGAATATTGGAAAAGTAAATAACCGTGGTTGGGAAATAGCCTTGACATCTCAGAAAAATTTCACCAAAGACTTTGGGTATTCTTTTAATGCCAACTATGCTACGAATACCAATGAAGTAAAAGCTCTTGGTCCGGGAAATGCTCCCATTATCTCTACCGGAAGCGTAGATCATGCTTATTATATCACAAAAGTAGGCGAACCGATCGGATGTTACTATTTGCTGGTGCAGGACGGTATCTTTTCCAACGAAGAAGAATTGAAGAAATATCCTCATTTCAGCAATACTCAGCCGGGAGACTTCCGTTTTGTAGATGTGGATGGAGACGGTGTGATGGACTTGGACAAAGACCGTACAATAGTAGGTAACTATATGCCCGACTTCACCTATGGATTTGGTGGTAAAGTATGGTATAAAGGCATTGATCTTGACTTTAACTTCCAGGGAGTTTACGGTAATGAGATTCTGAATCTGAATCGTCGCTATATTGATAATCTGGAAGGAAACACCAATGGTACCACGATTGCCCTGAATCGCTGGAAAAGTGCGGATAACCCCGGAAATGGTCAGGTGAACCGTGCCAACCGCAAATCGAAAGGTTATAATGGCCGTACTTCAACCTGGCATCTGGAAGATGGTTCTTATTTGAGATTGCAGAATGTAACGTTAGGATATACTTTGCCTCAGAATCTGACACGTCGTTTCTTTGTGGAGAAGTTGAGAGTCTATGTCTCCGGACAGAACCTTTGGACATCTACCAACTACGGTGGATACAATCCGGAAGTAAATGCACGTCCGAGCAATTCACTTTCGCCGGGTGAAGATTACGGAACATATCCGCTGGCGAAAACTTTCTTGTTTGGATTAAATATAACACTTTAGTCATCCTTAAAAAATATACGGTATATGAAAATATATAGACAAATCCTATTCTTGGCAACTGCTTTTGTATCAGTGGCCTGTACAGATAGCTTTTTCGACTTGGAGCCAAGTAGCAGTGTGCCTACAGATAAAGTATACAAGACAGCAGACGATTTTAATGTAGCAGTGATCGGCTGTTATTCTAAATTGCAGGGACAGGTTTCCTACTTCACGGAATGCTGCGAATATCGGAGTGACAACCTGTCGTTGAGTGCTCCTACTGCCGGAACACAAGACCGTTATGATATAGATCAGTTTGCGGATAAAGCCTCTAATGGAATATTGGAATCCGCCTGGGCGAATTTTAATAACGGAGTATATCGCTGTAATTTGGTATTGGACAAAATAGACGCAGCTGACTTTGATGCTACGTTGAAGAAACAATATAAAGGGGAAGCGCTTTTCGTGCGTGCTCTTACTTATTTTAATATGTATCGCTTGTGGGGTGGAATTCCGATGACTGATAAAGTGGTGACGGTGGCTGAAGCTCTTAAAATCGGAAGAAGCTCAGAGCAGCAGGTCTTTGATTTTCTTACCGGCGATTTGAATCAGGTTATCAATGAGAATATGTTGCCTTCTTCTTATACGGGTACTGATACGGGACGTGCGACCTCCGGTGCTGCAATGGCATTGCTGGGAAAGATTTATCTGACTTTCCATAAGTGGACAGAGGCACGCAATGTACTTTCGCAACTGATAGGCAGATATTCTTTGATGCCCACACCGGATAAAGTATTTGATGTCGATAATAAAATGAACGATGAAATCATTTTCGCAGTGCGCTTTAATAAGGACGTTGAGGGTGAAGGACATGGCTATTGGTTTTCAATTATCAACCTGACAGATGATACTAACCAGACAAAGGCTTTGAAGGAGTGCTATAAAGACGGTGATAAACGCAAAGACCTGATCACTTATGTGAAAGTAGAAGATAAAGTCTGCGTAATGAATAAATTCAAGGATTTGAAAAGTGCGACATACAATACCGTCGGTAACGATCAGATTATTCTTCGTTATGCCGATGTACTGTTAATGTATGCCGAAGCACTGAACGAAATCAGCTATAGCAACTCTCAGACTTCTGATGCAATGGTTGCTTTGAATGCGGTACATACCCGTGCCGGCTTATCTCCGGTTCAGATTACGGAACTGGCAGATCAGGATAGTTTCCGTAAAGCCATTATGCTGGAACGCCAACAGGAATTTCCTTATGAGGGACACCGTTGGTTTGACCTTGTTCGCATGGGAGGTGCCAAGGAAGCTATGAAAGCGGAGGGACATACAATTCAGGATTTCCAGTTTCTGTATCCTATTCCTAAAACGGAATTGGAAAGAATCAACAATACTGAGTTGTTGTGGCAGAATCCGGGGTATTAATATGGTTAAACTTAAAGAATTCAGACGATGAAAAAAATAATATATAGCTTGTTGTTTGTCATTACGGCAGTTTGTGCAGCTTGTGACGAAGAACTGCCAAAAGCAAGTTTTGATTTATATGAATTAAAGACGCTTACGGCAACGGCCGGAGATATGAATGTGGCACTTTCCTGGGAAGCATATCCGGACGCCCGTCCTGATGAATATCTTATTAGCTGGACTTCGGGCTCTTCGGAAGCGGAAGGAGGGCAAATGACTGTGGAGGCTGAGGCTTCCGGTGCAACTGTCAGTGATCTTGTCAATGATGTTGCTTATACATTCTCCGTACAACCTCGCTATACCGGAGGACTGGCGAGTAAGCGATCTGCTTCTTGTACGCCAAAGAATGCAAGATATCCGGTGACTGGTCTGACTGCGTCAGCAGGAGACAAGAAAGTCCGGCTGAGATGGAAGAAGCCTGCCAGCGAACGGTTTACGAATTATCAGATTACCGTAAGTCCCGGCAATCAGGTTATCAAATTGGATGACACAACATTGGAAGAATATATGGTTGAAGGGTTGACTAATGATCAGGAGTATAAGTTTGATGTTGTTTGTATTTATCCGATGGGGAATTCTGTTTCGGCGGAAGCGGTGGCTACTCCGGGAATTATTTATCCGGTAGCAGTCAATACGGAATTGGTTGTCTGGGAGTCTGCTGTCTTTGCTTATAACGATATGTATTTTACTGGTGGCAATGTTAAATCCGTCAGTTGGGATTTTGGTGATGGTACTGCTTCTGCTGAAGCGACTCCATCGCATGCTTTTGCTGCTACTGGAACTTATACAGTTACTATTACAGTAACATATACGAATAATACGACGGAGTCAGGAAGTGTGGAAATTAATGTTGTCGGATATAAATGGGATAGTCTGAATCTGAATTTTAACGGATTAACAGGATATGTCAAGACGTCCAATCCTGTATTCTCCCCAGATGGAAAGACGATGTATATTCCGACTTCAACGCCTGCCGGGCATTTGTTTGCCTTAGATGTAGTCAGCGGCGAATTCAAATGGGTATTTGCCATTGATAAAATAACTTATGGCGGCGGTGCATTAGTGGGGTCTGACGGTACTATCTATCAGTGCGTGAGAGATGCTTCTATCAAGAATGTGTATGCCATAAATCCGAATGGTACTCAGAAATGGTCATTGCAATTAGACGGACCGATAGGTGCGTTCCCTGCTTTGTCTGCTGATGGTGTACTCTATTGTTTGACTAATAAAAGTACGTTATATGCACTCGATGTTGCGAATGGTGCGATTAAATGGCAACAATCTCTTGATGGGACAACAGGCAGTGCAGTGGCTATTGATAGAAACGGAAATATCTATGCAGGTACCAGTGAAGCTATTTATGCTTTCAGCGCAAATAAGGAAGAACTTTGGAAACTCAGTGGTGTCAATGTGACGGAGCAGGGAACTTTTGCTTTGAATGGCAACACGCTTTACGCAACTTTGAAGTCAAAGGCTGGACTTGTTGCTGTTGATATCACGAACGGAACCAAAAAATGGACCTATCCGACAACAGGCGGTGATGCTTATTTCCCTATCGTAGATAAGAAAGGTGTTGTTTACTTTACTGAAAAAGGCTCGCAAACAGTTTACGCCGTAGACGCTGACGGTTCAAAAGTATGGGTGAAGAAGGTAAATAATAACCTGAACTACAGTGGTGCTGCGTTGAGTACAGATGGTGTTCTTTATATCGGAACGCAGTCAAATAATAAGATTTTCGGACTTAATACGGCAGATGGAAGTACTGTTTATGAAGAATCTGTGGGTCAACAGGTAATGGCGTCCGTTTCGATTGGTCCGGACAAGCGTCTTTATTGTGGTACTATTGGAGCGAGCAATATAGGTTCTATAAAAGCGTTTGACATTAATAAAACGTTGGAAACAGATTCCTGGAGTATACGGGGTGGAGATATTCAAGGTACAAACCGACAAAAATAAACGGTGATGAGAAAATTGATTTTTATCGCATTTATGGTGATGTCTGTTTGTGGATATGCGCAGAAATATGAAGTAGGTACTACGACAGCAGTGTGGAAAGCACCTGCTGCTGCCGACTTCCTTCATGCAAAAGCGACTGGTGTGAAGTATGTCGAGGTGGCCTTTAATCAATGTTATAGGGGAGTTCCTGTCGATGAAGTGATTCCACGTATAAAGGAAATGAAAGCGAAGATAGACAGTGCGGATATCGAAGTCTGGTCTATTCATCTTCCTTTCTCCCGAACGCTGGATATCTCAGTTCTGGATGATCGGTTAAGGAAGGAAAATGTAGATTTTATGGCAGAGATGATAGAATTGTGTGCCATGTTTCAACCGACTTGCCTGGTTTTGCATCCAAGTTCGGAACCGATAGCCGATAGTATTCGGGCGCAACGGATTGCCAATGCTTCGGAGTCTATTGCTTATCTGAAGAAATATGCTGATAGGATTGGCGCTCAACTTTGTATAGAGAATCTGCCCAGAACCTGTTTGGGAAATACTCCGGAGGAACTTATGAGGATTGTCGGAGATATCCCGGACGTAAAAGTGTGCTTTGATACAAATCACTATACCAAAGGCACGACAGAGCACTTTGTGGCAATAGTAGGTAGCCGTATCGGCACTATACATGCTTCAGATTTTGATTTGGTGAACGAATGCCACTGGCTTCCTACACAGGGAAATATAAAATGGGGAAAGTTGATGTACGATTTGGAGAAGACCGGATATAAAGGCGTTTTCATGTATGAAGCGACGAAGGATCACGAAAATAATAATGTGAGACCTGCTCTTGAACGGATTGCAGAGACCTTCGATAAAATAATTGATGACTATAAAACACTGAAATAATATGAATAATATAAGAAGAATACAATATTTCCTGTTTTGCCTGCTGGCAATAGGACTTGCAAGTTGTAGTGACGATGATAATAATGATAAGAAGACCGGGTACGAAGGAATTCTTGCGGAACTGGCAGCAAAGGTAGATGCCACTACCCAACAGTTATGGGGAACTTCTCCATCAATTGTAAATACTGAACGTGCCGATGCTTTGAGCACTATTCAGGGATATGCCGATAAATGTCTGGATGACTATTTTATCAGTTTTCTGAATGGTTTTGATCAGGCAAGTATGAGTATGGAGAAGAGTGAACCGATCTTATACTATTACCGGAGTGCTTTTGACCGGGTGATGGACGGAATTAAAAACTCCAAAGTAGAGAATGGCACAGCAGAAATCTGGTTGCTTTATAACATGGGATATATAGTTAAGACTCCTTCCGGATGTTTTGCTATTGATATTTCTCATCGCTGGGCGAAGGAACTTGCACCCTATATCGACTTCCTTTGTGTGACGCATAAGCATTCTGATCATTATAGTACAGATTTGATTCAGGCGATGTTTGATTTGGGTAAGCCGGTATTATCCAATTATTTGAAGGACACCACTTATCCCTACACGGCAAAGGGAGATAAAGATTATGAAATAGGTAAATTTAAAATCCGTACTTGTATTACCGATCATAATAATTCCGGATTATCCAATTTCGTAACTATCTTCCAGATAGACTGTGGAGATGATGCTGGAAATTTCGTCTTTATGCATGTCGGTGATTCCAATTTTAAACCGGAACAATATACAAACATTGCGCCACATGTCAATGTCTTGATTCCCCGCTATGCTCCTAATGCGCTGACTGAGAATAATATTTTAGGTACCGGAGCGGGACAGGTACAGCCGGATTATGTTCTGTTATCTCATATTCTGGAAATGGCTCATGCAGGTGTTGATGCATCCAGATGGTCATTGGACATGGCACTAGAACGGGCGTCCAAGATTAACTGTGACCAGACCTATGTGCCTATGTGGGGAGAAAAGATGGTCTGGAAGAACGGTAAGCTGAACTAATAATTTTAATATTTGAATTTATGAAACGAATTTATAACTTTATATTGCTTTTATGCCTGGTGCAACTGGCTGTTGCCCAAAATCGGATTGCGGAAATCAGAGAAAACCTGTTAGGAAATTATTCCGATAGAGTGTTGGTCGTTTCTCATCGTGCCGACTGGCGAAATGCTCCCGAAAATTCATTGCAAGGAATACAGAATTGCATTGATATGGGAGTGGATATGGTAGAAATAGATTTGAAGAAGACCAAAGATGGTCACTTGGTCGTCATGCATGATAAGACAATTAACCGTACAATGACGGGAAAAGGAAACGCTGAGGATTATACACTGGCAGAACTGAAAGCAATGCGACTTAAAAATGGAGCAGGCTGTAAAACCAGACATCAGATTCCTACTCTCGAAGAAGTTATGTTACTTTGCAAAGGGAAGATAATGGTGAATATCGATAAAGGTTACGATTATTTTCAGGAAGCTTATGCTGTACTTGAAAAAACAGGAACAATTGACCATTGTGTAATTAAAGCAGGACTCCCCTATGAACGAGTGAAAGCAGAAAATGGTGATGTACTTGATAAGGTTATTTTTATGCCTATTGTGAATCTGCACAAAGAAGGAGCGGAAAAGATAATCAATGATTATCAGTTGCACATGAAACCAACTGCTTATGAACTGGTATTTAATGATGATAATGAAGAAATGCTTCGCTTGATCAGGAAAGTACGTGATAGTGGTGCCAAGCTTTTCATTAATTCTTTGTGGCCTGAACTTTGTGGAGGTCACGATGACGATCGCGCGGTAGAACTACACCAACCGGATGATAGCTGGGGATGGATTTTGAATCAGGGGGCTAAGCTGATTCAAACAGACCGCCCGGCATTATTACTCGAATATTTGCGTAAAAAGAAACTGCACGACTAAAGATATTCCTTCATGTTGAAACATCTTATAAATTTTTACAAGGTCTCTTCACTGGGACCTTGTAACGAAGACGTTATGTCTTCATCCGGCAAGCGTCGGTTGAAATATCTGCAATGGTCTACCTTTCTTTCGGCAACTTTCGGATACGGTATGTATTATGTTTGCCGGTTGAGCTTGAATGTAGTAAAGAAACCGATTGTAGACGAGGGAATCTTTTCTGAAACGGAACTCGGAATAATCGGTTCGGTGCTGTTCTTTACGTATGCGGTGGGTAAATTTACGAATGGATTTCTGGCAGATCGAAGTAATATAAATCGTTTTATGACTACCGGCCTGCTTGTTACCGCATTGATTAATCTTTGTCTCGGTTTCACCCATTCATTTATTTTGTTTGCTGTTCTTTGGGGAGTCAGCGGCTGGTTTCAGTCTATGGGGGCTGCTTCGTGTGTAGTCGGACTTTCCCGTTGGTTCACGGATAAAGAACGTGGCTCTTATTATGGCTTTTGGTCCGCCAGTCATAATATTGGTGAAGCACTGACATTTATAATTGTAGCATCTATTGTTAGTGTTTGTGGCTGGCGTTATGGTTTCTTTGGGGCAGGTATGGTAGGATTGCTGGGGGCATTAATCGTATGGCGTTTTTTTCATGATAGTCCCGAAAGTAAGGGCTTTCCTCCGGTCAATGTTTCGAAAGAAAAGAAAACGATGAGTGCTTCTGAAACGGCAGATTTTAATAAAGCTCAACGGCAGGTTCTGACAATGCCTGCTATCTGGATACTTGCTTTATCAAGCGCATTTATGTATATCAGCCGATATGCGGTAAACAGTTGGGGAGTTTTTTATCTGGAAGCACAGAAAGGATATTCCACTTTGGATGCCAGTTTTATTATTTCCATTAGTTCTGTTTGTGGGATTATCGGCACCATGTTTTCCGGTGTAATTTCTGATAAATTGTTTGGTGGCCGGCGTAATGTTCCGGCTTTGATTTTCGGACTGACGAATGTTTTAGCATTATGTTTGTTCTTATTAGTGCCAGGGGTACACTTTTGGCTCGATGCTGTGGCAATGATCCTCTTTGGACTGGGCATCGGAGTACTGATTTGTTTCTTAGGTGGGCTGATGGCTGTTGATATTGCTCCTCGCAATGCTTCGGGAGCTGCTTTGGGAGTTGTTGGGATTGCCAGTTATATCGGAGCCGGGCTGCAAGATGTCATGAGCGGAGTTTTGATTGAAGGACATAAAACGATCCGGAATGGGGTAGAGGTTTACGACTTTACTTATATCAATTGGTTTTGGATCGGATCGGCTATATTGTCGGTATTTTTCGCTTTATGGGTGTGGAATGCGAAGCAAAAATAAAGCATTGATTATCAGTGGAGTATAAAATAGGTACTTTTTCTTTTAAAGGAACGGGCTCTTGGTTTAAAACCAACGACCTGTTCCTTTAAAACTAACGGGGTATTTCTTTTAAAGGAATGAGCCTTGATATTTCAGAATTATTTCAGTATCATAATTTTTCTTTGCGGGAGATTTATTATCTTTGTACTTTTAACCCGGTAATCGATGAGTAGAATATTTGCAATTAATAAAATACTGCTGTTTGCGCTATTGGCTGGAATGACTTCCACTGCATTTGCACAAAGCGATGATTTCACTACATGGACTAAATTCAAAGTGAACTATAAGATCGATCCCCGATTTTCACTTTTAAGCAATCTGGAGTTTCGGACAAAGGATGACGTAGGTAGAATGGACCGTTTGGGATTGACCATTGGAGGCGAGTATCGGGCTTATTCATTTTTGAAACTGGAAGCCGGATATGAAACTCATTTCCGGAATTTGGGAGATTCGGAATGGAAATTCAGACACCGTTATAACTTTGGAGCAACTGCAAGTTTTCAATATCAGTGGTTGAAAATTGCTTTGAGAGAAAGGTTTCAGCAAACTTTTGACCGTGGAGATTCAAAAGCTCGCCTTCGTTCCCGCTTAAAATTAGCTTATGCACCTGAAAAAGGAATCGTTTCCCCCTACTTCTCAATTGAAATTTATCAAAGTTTGGATGATGCTCCTTTTTGGAGAGCAGATCGTATGCGTTATCGGCCTGGAGTAGAGATAGCTTTGGCTAAACGATGGGCGTTAGATGTTTTTTATTGTTATCAGTATGAGTCTCCAAAAGGTAAACATATTGCCGGGGTAGAAATAGGCTATTCTTTTTGAAAATGTTAGATTACTAATATAATAATGTGTAAGCCTATTTGGTTTTGAAATATCCCTGATTCATAAAGTGCTACTAATTTGATACTTATGAATGAATATAAATATTATTTAAGAAAATGAAGTATTGGTTGGTTTATGATTTATACTTTTGCTTTTGACATTTCAGAATGAAATGTTGGAGTTGATGATTCTCCAGTCGCAACAGACGTGTTGTGTGGAATCTCATAACTGAAAGTGAATACTTCCTCTTATGTCCTTCTTTCTGCCCAATCAAAGATTTCTTATTATTTATATTTAAATAAAGAGGACATGAATATTTTGTTTAGAATGGAAAAAGGAATCGCTGTATGTCTTTTTTCTTCTTTTTTTGTATTAGCATGTGTAAGTCATATTCCGGGAGAGAAAGCTGCAGTCAGCAATGGAGATATTCCATTGAAATTTACTGCTGATATTCATGAAGCGACATATACACGTGTTGCTGGCAATGGCTTTGAAGAGAATGATGAAGTGGGAGTATTTGCCCTTGTAGGGTCCTCCACCATGAAGGAAGAACGTTATGCGGATAATTTGCGTTTCTTTCGTACTTCCGAAAAAGTTTTTGAGTCCAGTGAGCCGATTTATTATCCTGATGATGAGGTAACATTACGTTTGATCAGTTATTATCCTTATCAGGAAGAGGGAGTGAATATGGGAGAAAGTACGATGTCGGTGGCGGTAGAAACAGATCAAAATCTTTCTGCCGGCTATTTCTGCTCTGATTTTCTGGTTGCTTCTCAAAATCTGCAATCAGCTCCTAAAGGAGCCATCGCCCTGCATTATGATCACAAATTCTTCAAATTAAAAATCGCTTTGGTAGGAAAGGAAGGTGAAGAATTGCAGGGTATACTGGATGCTGACCCAAAACTTTCTGTTTGTGGTTTTTATACTAAGGCGATTTATGATTTCCAAAAAGAAACTTATTCCGCTTTTTCTAATGAGAAAAGCATTACTCCTGCCGGAAAATGGGAGATACAGGGAGATCGGTTGAGCGGAAAAGAAGTAATCCTTATTCCGCAGGAAACCACTTTGGGCTATCAATATATCGTATTGGATGTTGGAGGTAAGATATATACCAGCCCATTGCCCTCTTCATTGCAGTTGCAGAGTGGTAAGCAGAGTGAGCTGGCGATTTCCTTCATCCCGACCGAAGATGTTTTGATAAGTAAAGTCGAAGGAGAAATCAATAGTTGGGAAGATGGAAATACAGGGCAGTCCGGGTCCGAAGTCTTCCATAATTATGTGGATGTGTCAAAATTGGTATTTGATGATTCGAAGGTGTATAAAGTGTTGAGTGCTGGGCAGCAGGTAGCAGAAATATGTAAAGAATATCTGGTGACCCCTGATTTTTCTTCACAGGCAATTGTCGTTTATCCGATGAAAGATAACCATGCGGTTGACTTATCCAAGGGAACGGTAGTACAATTGGTCGGACATGCAGATAAAGTGCACGGCGGAACTGTAGCGTGGGATTTGAAAGAACATTCATTGAAATATACTCCTGGAAATCAGGCTGCTCGAAGTAAGGTGTATATTTTGCCTGACGGACAAATTGCATTGTCTATGCCTGAAGAAATGTTGCCCGTATTGGCCATGAAAGATATAATGCGTGATGTGCGTGGGAGTAGTATTCACAATTACCCGATAGTGAAAATTGGTACGCAGTATTGGATGGGAAGTAATCTGAAAACATCATTATATATAGATGGAGAAGAAATTCCGAAACTGGAGATTATGAATGCCGGAGCGACAGGTTATCTATTGTCTCAAACAGATAAGAGTTATTATTTTTATAGTTTTGGAACAATTGTCAGTAATAAGCTGCTTCCTGTGGGGTGGAATATGCCTGATTGGAATGATTGGAATATGCTGAAAACTTATTTGAGCAATGATGCCTCTTTGTTGAAAACCGGGACATGGAAAGCAATAAGCACCGGTGCCGGTGCAATAGTAGGAACTGCTACCAATCTCACGGGTTTTGATGGATATCCGGTAGGAATGTATGCCGGCAAGTTTCAGTCTGCCTATGAAGGAAAATATCTTTCTTATTGGACTTTGAATGAAGCAGGGACAGATGCGGATGAGAAAATATTCTTGTTGAGAAGTGATAAAAACGAAATAGCAGAGGGAAACACCGGGTTGGATAAAGCTTACGCCATCCGTTGTATCCGAAAGTAAATCGTGGAAAATTGTTCTTCTTTTTTATATTTTGCTTATATTTGGGAAGTGAAACTTAAATAGAAGTCATAGATTATGAAGAAAATAATAAATCCCTGGAAAGGGCTGGAAGGGTACAATTGCTTTGGTTGCGCCCCTAATAATGAAGCCGGAATAAAGATGGAGTTTTATGAAGATGGCGACGAAGTGGTAAGTATCTGGAAACCCCGTCCTGAGTATCAGGGATGGATCAATACCTTGCATGGTGGTATTCAGGCTGTTCTCATGGATGAAATCTGCGCTTGGGTGATACTTCGTAAATTGCAGACAACGGGAGTAACTTCAAAAATGGAGACTCGTTACCGCAAGTCGGTCAGTACTACTGATTCCCATATTGTGTTGCGTGCTTCTATTAAGGAAGTCAAGCGGAATATTGTGATTATTGAAGCTAAGTTATATAATAAGGATGGCGAAGTATGTACCGAAGCGGTTTGTACGTACTTTACGTTTTCGCACGAAAAGTCGAAAGATGAAATGCACTTTGATAAGTGTGATGTAGAGCCGGAAGAGATATTATCTTTAATTTGAAATAAAAACTGAACTTTTTGTGATAAATGTTTGGAAGTATCAAACGAATGCTTTACTTTTGTCGCATTAAATAAAAGAAATATGAAATATACAGTTGCACATCATCATCATCATTTTCCTAACGAATAACTCGGTGGGCGTGATTGATAGTGTGTATAACTCTATAAAGATAACGAAGGCTTACCGAATACGGTAAGCCTTTTTTTATTTCTGAATTGTTCGAATTGTAAATCATAAAATAATAAATAAAATCATGTTAAGAATCGCAGTACAAGCCAAAGGACGTCTCTTCGAAGAGACTATGGCACTTTTAGGAGAGTCGGATATTAAAATCAGTACAACGAAGCGCACCTTGTTGGTGCAGTCTTCTAATTTTCCTATCGAAGTTTTATTTCTTCGTGACGATGATATCCCGCAAACAGTAGCTACCGGTGTAGCTGATTTGGGAATTGTCGGTGAGAATGAGTTTATGGAGAAAGAAGAGGATGCAGCAATCATAAAGCGATTGGGATTCAGTAAGTGTCGTTTGTCACTGGCTATGCCCAAAGACATTGAGTATCCGGGATTGTCTTGGTTCAATGGTAAGAAAATAGCAACGTCTTATCCGGTTATTCTGAAAAACTTTCTGAAAAAGAACGGTGTAAATGCGGAAATACATGTTATAACAGGTTCGGTAGAAGTATCTCCGGGCATCGGACTGGCTGATGCTATTTTTGATATTGTAAGTTCCGGTTCTACATTGGTCAGCAATCGTCTGAAAGAGGTGGAAGTCGTGATGAAATCTGAGGCGCTGTTGATTGGTAACAAGAACATGACTGATGAGAAGAAAGCGGTGTTAGAAGAACTTCTGTTCCGTATGGATGCTGTGAAGACTGCTGAAGATAAGAAATATGTATTGATGAATGCACCGAAAGACAAACTGGAAGAGATTATCGCTGTATTACCGGGTATGAAGAGTCCTACCGTTATGCCGTTGGCACAGGAAGGCTGGTGCTCTGTTCATACGGTATTGGACGAGAAACGTTTCTGGGAAATTATAGGAAAATTGAAAGGGCTTGGAGCAGAAGGTATTTTGGTATTGCCCATTGAAAAAATGATCGTTTAATTATTATGAACTCTGAATTCTAATTTGACCGATGAAATTAATTAAATATCCATCCAAAGAACAGTGGGCAGAACTCCTGAAACGTCCGGCATTGAATACCGAGAATCTGTTTGATACGGTTCGTGCCATTATAAATAAGGTGAGGGCAGAAGGGGATAAGGCTGTTCTGGAATATGAAGCTGCTTTTGATAAAGTGACTTTATCTTCTCTCGCAGTGACTACCGAAGAAATAAAGAAAGCTGACGAACTGGTGAGTGACGAACTGAAGGCTGCTATATCTCTGGCTAAAAGAAATATTGAAACTTTTCACTCTTCCCAGCGTTTTGTAGGTAAAAAGGTAGAAACAATGAATGGAGTGACCTGCTGGCAAAAAGCAGTGGGTATTGAAAAGGTAGGTCTTTACATTCCGGGAGGAACAGCACCGCTCTTTTCAACAGTACTGATGTTAGCTGTTCCCGCTAAAATTGCAGGATGCAAGGAAATTGTACTTTGCACTCCTCCGGATAAGAATGGAAATATCCATCCGGCTATTCTTTTCGCTGCACAGTTGGCGGGAGTTAGTAAAATCTTCAAAGCAGGAGGTGTGCAAGCCATTGCTGCAATGGCATATGGAACGGAAAGTGTTCCCAAAGTCTATAAAATCTTTGGTCCGGGAAATCAATATGTGACGGCTGCCAAGCAGTTGGTAAGTTTGCGTGATGTAGCGATCGATATGCCTGCCGGTCCTTCTGAAGTTGAAGTACTGGCCGATGCATCTGCCAGTCCTGTTTTTGTCGCTGCAGATTTGCTTTCGCAGGCTGAGCACGGAATTGACAGCCAGGCTATGCTGATAACTACTTCTGAGAAACTTCAGATGGAAGTGATGGAAGAAGTAGAGCGGCAACTGGCAAAATTGCCCCGTCGGGAAATTGCAGCGAAGTCTTTGGAAAATAGTAAGCTGATTCTTGTAAAAGACATGGACGAGGCATTGGAGCTGACAAATGCATATGCTCCCGAACATTTGATTGTAGAGACCGAAAATTATATGGAAGTTGCTGAGAGAGTAACGAATGCCGGTTCTGTTTTCTTAGGTTCCTTGACTCCTGAAAGTGCCGGTGATTATGCGTCCGGAACCAACCATACTCTGCCGACAAATGGCTATGCAAAAGCATATAGCGGAGTAAGTCTGGATAGCTTCATTCGAAAAATCACTTTCCAGGAGATTCTTCCGGAAGGAATGAAGGCGATTGGACCGGCTATTGAAGAGATGGCGGCAAACGAGTTGTTGGATGCACATAAGAATGCCGTTACTGTTCGTCTGAGTTCCTTGAAATAAAATGATCAAGTAGTGACCGTAATAAAAGAAATCATATATGAAAACATTACAAGAACTGACTCGTCCGAATATCTGGAAGTTAAAGCCTTACTCTTCGGCACGCGATGAATATAAAGGAGTGACAGCCTCTATTTTTCTGGATGCAAACGAAAATCCATATAATATGCCTCACAATCGTTACCCTGATCCTATGCAATGGGATCTGAAAAAACTGTTGGCAAAAATAAAGAAAGTGGCACCCGAACATATCTTTCTAGGCAATGGAAGTGATGAAGCCATTGATCTGGTTTTTCGTGCTTTTTGTGAGCCGGGAATAGATAATGTCGTTGCTATTGATCCTACTTATGGTATGTATCAGGTTTGTGCGGATGTGAATAATGTGGAATATAGGAAAGTCTTATTGGATGATAACTTTCAGTTTTCGGCAGATCAGTTATTGGCAGCTGCAGATGATCATACTAAAATGATTTTCCTTTGTTCGCCTAATAATCCGACAGGCAATGATTTGCTCCGGTCTGAAATAGAAAAGCTTCTGAAAGAATTTGAGGGGCTGGTTATTTTGGATGAGGCTTATAATGATTTTTCGGAAGCACCGTCTTTCTTGGAAGAGTTGGATAAATATCCGAACCTGATTGTATTTCAAACCTTCTCTAAAGCTTGGGGATGTGCTGCTATCCGTCTGGGAATGGCATTTGCGTCTGTAGATATTATCGGTATTCTGAGTAAGATCAAATATCCTTATAATGTCAATCAGCTCACGCAACAGCAAGCAATAGCCATGCTGCATAAATATTATGAGATAGAACGTTGGGTAAAAACATTGAAAGAAGAGCGTGATTATTTGGAAGAAGAATTTTCAAAGTTGCCTTGCACTGTCAAAATGTTCCCTTCCGATGCAAATTTCTTTTTGGTGAAAGTGACAGATGCTGTGAAAATCTACAATTATTTGGTTGGGGAAGGAATTATTGTGAGAAATCGCCATTCTATTTCCCTTTGCTGTAATTGCCTGCGTGTAACGGTAGGTACACGCGTCGAGAATTATAATCTTATCGCTACTCTCAAGAAATACCAAGTATAACTTATGAAGAAGAAAGTCTTATTTATAGATAGAGATGGTACCTTAGTCATAGAACCGCCTGTAGACTATCAACTCGATTCGTTGGAGAAATTAGAGTTTTATCCGAAGGTTTTTCGTAATCTGGGATTTGTCCGTAGCAAATTGGATTTTGAGTTTGTGATGGTGACTAATCAGGATGGATTGGGAACCTCTTCTTTTCCGGAAGAGACCTTCTGGTCTGCTCACAATTTAATGTTGAAAACATTAGCAGGAGAAGGGATTACCTTTGATGATATTCTGATCGACCGCAGTTTTCCGGAAGATCATGCACCGACTCGTAAACCGCGTACCGGAATGTTGACGAAGTACATCGATAATCCGGAATATGATTTGGCAGGAAGTTTTGTAATTGGTGACCGCCCTACCGATGTCGAATTAGCGAAAAATTTAGGTTGTCGTGCTATCTATTTGCAAGATTCAGTGGCTGGTTTGCAAGAAAAAGGATTGGAAGAGGTATGCACACTTGCTACTACGGACTGGGATCGGATTGCTGAATTCCTCTTTGCGGGAGAACGGAAAGCGGAAGTTCGTCGTACTACTAAAGAAACAGATATTTACGTGGCTCTGAATCTGGACGGAAATGGAAATTGCAACATTGCTACCGGACTTGGTTTCTTTGATCATATGCTTGAACAGATAGGCAAGCATTCTGGTATGGATCTGACTATTCAGGTAAAAGGAGATTTGGAAGTAGACGAACATCATACCATTGAAGATACTGCTATTGCTTTGGGGGATTGTATCTATCAGGCTTTGGGAAGTAAGCGTGGAATAGAACGCTATGGTTACGCATTACCTATGGATGATTGTCTGTGTCAGGTATGTCTGGACTTTGGAGGTCGCCCTTGGCTGGTATGGGATGCGGAATTTAAACGTGAGAAAATAGGGGAGATGCCCACGGAGATGTTTCTTCATTTCTTTAAATCGCTTAGTGATGCTGCAAAAATGAATCTGAATATCAAAGCAGAAGGACAGAATGAGCATCATAAGATAGAAGGAATCTTTAAAGCGCTTGCACGTGCCTTGAAAATGGCATTGAAAAGAGATATTTATCATTTTGAGCTCCCGTCGAGTAAAGGAGTATTATAACTATCTTATGAGATTGCTGTATGATAGTCAATAATAAACGAATCTGGCTTAGTTTATTTATCGGGATAGTGGTTTCTTTTTCGGCTTTTGGTCAGAATATGACTGCTGAAAAGATAGCTGTTCCCGGTAGTAAACTGGATAATTTATATAAGATAGACTCGGGCGTATATCGTTCGGAACAACCGTCGGATACAGACTTTAAGGCTTTGGAGAAATATGGTATTCGTGAAGTGCTGAATCTCCGCAACCGGCATAGTGACGATGATGAGGCGGCAGAAACAAAGATAAAACTTCATCGGCTAAAAATGAAAGCGCATTCAGTCAATGAAGAACAACTGATAAAAGCGTTGCGCATTATCAGGAACCGCAAAGGCCCGATCGTTTTTCATTGTCATCACGGTTCCGATAGGACAGGGGCGGTGTGCGCTATGTATCGTATCGTATTTCAAGGAGTATCCAAGCAAAAGGCTATTCAGGAAATGACCGAAGGAGGCTTCGGTTTTCATCGCATTTATAAGAATATCATTCGTACCATTGAGAAGGCTGATATAGAACGTATCAAAAGAGAAGTATTATAATCTTGTGACATTTTTGATTTTCCCCGTATAATACTTAGAATAAATACAAAAATGTCACAGAAGAAAGAATATGAGTGATTATAAATTCTCAATTTCTTTGAGCCAAATCGCTGAACTTGCGTCACTTGGCATCCGCCAGTCGCCTCTCGGACTTATAGAAATACTACCCACTTTGGGACCGTCGGGCAGACAAGAACGCTTGAACTGCTGATTGAAGAAGCGTCGGAAGAAAGTGGACAACCATTTCTTGATCGTTTCTTCATCATATACTCCTTTGAAAGCAACATTAGCTAAATAGAAAATTTTCGAAGGACGGAATCCAAACCGCATAAAATAATAAAGGAAAAAATCATGCAATTCATAGGGGCCTACCAAGTCTTCAGTCTTTTGCTTGATCTCGCCGTTTTCATCCGCAGGAATCAGTTCCGGACTGATTGGCGTATCCACAATGTCCAGTAAAGTCGCTTTGGAAGTATCATCCACTCCATTTTCTGCCACCCATTGTACGAGGTATTTCACTAATGTTTTAGGAATGCTTGCATTGACGCCATACATTGACATATGGTCACCATTGTATGTAGCCCATCCCAATGCCAGTTCCGATAAATCGCCGGTGCCTACGACCATACCCCATGTCTGGTTGGCAATATCCATCAGTATTTGTGTACGTTCGCGTGCCTGAGAATTTTCGTAGGTGACATCGTGTACATTTATATCATGGTTAATGTCCTTGAAATGCTGGATACATGCTTCTTTAATACTGATTTCACGAATGGAGATACCTAAAGATTTCATTAAGTCCAATGCATTATTATAGGTACGGTCGGTAGTGCCGAAGCCAGGCATGGTAATTCCTAAAATATCTTTTCGGGATAATCCTAGTTTATCAAAGGTCTTGACGCAAACTAATAATGCCAGCGTAGAGTCTAGTCCTCCGGAAATTCCGACTACAGCTGTTTTTGCTCCGGTGTGTACCAGGCGTTGTGCCAGACCGGCTATCTGAATAGAGAATACCTCTTCACAACGTTCATTTAGCTCTTTCCCTTGTGGTACAAAAGGATGTGGATTGAATTTACGCGTTAAAACCAGCTCTTTGCTATTAACAAATTCTGTTGCAATAGAAATTTTCTTTTTATCTCCAAGATTTCCCTGATTAGCAGCAAAGGTCGTATTAATTCTACGCTCAGCTCGTATACGTTCCACATCGATCTCACTGATAATCAACTGCTCCTGCATGCTGAAACGTTCGCTACGTGCCAAGAGTGTACCATTCTCATAGATTAATCCGTTTCCTGCAAAAACGACGTCTGTAGTAGACTCCCCGAATCCACAGGATGAAAAAACATAACCTGCTATGCAGCGGGCAGATTGCTGGCTGATCAGTGAACAGAGATAATGATTCTTTCCAATACCTTCATTGTCAGCAGACATGTTAAAGATAATTTCAGCTCCTTGCAGGGCTAGTGAGGAACTGGGGGGAATGGTCGCCCACAGGTCTTCACAGATTTCAACTCCAAAAGTTGTATCTGAAGTCTCGAAAATTAAATTGGCTCCTATTGGAATTATTTGTCCGCATAGACGTACGGTATTTTCTGTCAACTGAAGTGCGGAAGTAAACCATCGTTGTTCGTAAAACTCTTTGTAATTAGGCAGATAAGTTTTAGCTGCAACACCTAACACTTTTCCTCTTTGAATTACGACAGCAGCATTTATCACTGTTGAGTTTGCGATAACAGGCATACCGACGATAGAAATAATATCTAATTGACGGGTGTTGTTTAAAATCTGCATTAATCCCATTTCTGCTTCTTCAAGCAAAATTTGCTGTCCGAACAGGTCTCCACAGGTATATCCGGTAATGCTCATTTCCGGAAATACAATGACTTGCACTCCTTTGCCTTCGGCTATTGCAATCAGACTCTCTATTTTCTCTACATTGAATTTGCAGTCAGCCACTTTAACGTGTGGCACAGCCGCAGCTACTTTTACGAATCCGTAATTCATCTTGTACCTTATTTATATATAGTGGGTGCAAAAATAGGAAATATAATTGGAATTTTGTCTTTTCAGTAGTGAATCCTTAAAAATCACTTTTATAGATAGTTTTGCTAACTGTTGTTTAGACAATTAATTGATCTGACAATTTGAAATCTATTTTATGCCTATTTTGATATATATTCTTTGTTACACGTGAATTTTCGATAATATTTGGTTAAATAAACGATAAAAGGATATATAGAGGAAATTTAGTATAAAAAATGCGACTTTTAGTTTCTTTCATTTAACTTTTATAATTATATTTGTAACCGATATAAAGCAATTTTATAGGTTAATAACACCTAAACAAACGATAAGCACTAATATTTTATAACATAAGAGAGATGGATAGACACTTATTTAGCATTGACGCAGCAACAACACAAAAAATCTATTTAGACATTTGGCGTAATATTAAGAACCAGCCGAGTTAACTTATCCTATCCTAATTTATTAGAGATTAATAAAATAGCCTATTCTGAGGTGGTGGAAAAGGTATGCCTTCAAATCATCTCGAGGGACGGGTGTATTATTACTTCATGCGTGAAGATAATGTACCGAATTCTTGTTTGTAGATCATTCTATAAAAATAAATCAATTTCATTAATTTAAATTCAAGTATCAAAGATGAGAAAATCAATTCTCTTGTTTGTACTCTTTGCTCTACTGAATATTCCTCTTATGCTATTTGCACAAGGTGGATATAAGGTAACAGGACATGTCGTTTCGGCGGAAGATAACGAGCCGATGATTGGTGTGTCTATATTGCAGAAGGGTACTACAAATGGTGTGATTACCGATATTAATGGTAATTACACTCTTGAGATTAAGGGGACAGCAAGTACTACCTTGTCGTTTTCTTACATCGGTATGCAATCTCAGCAACATGAAGTCAATGCCCGAACAGGCACACTGAATGTTCGTTTAGTTTCGGACGCCGCATTAATAGATGAAGTAGTGGTAGTGGCGTATGGAACTCGCAAAAAAGGAACGATTGCCGGTGCCGTAGCTACCGTGAAAGCGGAAAAAATGGAAAATGTACCGGCAGCAGGCTTCGATCAGTCATTACAGGGACAGACACCGGGCTTATCTGTAATTTCCAACTCGGGAGAACCTAGCAAAGCGGCTGTTTTCCAGATTCGAGGCACTAACTCTATCAATTCGGGTACGGCTCCGTTATTTATTTTGGATGGCGTACCAATTTCCAGTGCTGATTTTAATACAATTAGTCCGGGAGATATAGAGTCTATTTCGGTGTTGAAGGATGCTTCTTCAACTTCTATTTATGGTGCCCGTGCTGCAAATGGTGTAGTTGTTATCACTTCTAAACGTGGATTGGCAATGGATAAGGCGAAAGTGACCTTGCGTGGGCAATGGGGATTTTCACAATTGGCGTCGGATGATAACTGGATGATGATGAATACTCCGGAACGTATTCAATTTGAGAAAGAAATAGGTTTGGACGCAGGAAAAGACTATAACTTACTTTCTCGTACTGATGTCAATTGGTTGGATAAAGTATTCAATGATCGTGCTCCGTTGCAGAGCTATGAATTATCTGTAAATCGTGCAACTGATCGTCTGAACTACTACGTTTCAGGGGGATTTTACGATCAGGATGGTATTGCTCAAAGTTCAACTTTTCACCGTTATAACATGCGCACCAATGCGGAGGTGAAAGCTAGTAACTGGTTGAAGATAGGAACTAATACAATGATGGCTTATGAAGAAGTGTCGCAGGCTGAAGAAGGAGATATGGCGCTTTTTTCTCCTATTTCCGGTTCACGCTTTATGTTGCCTTACTGGAATCCTTATAATGCGGATGGTTCTTTAGCTTCTGAAAATAATGGAACTTGGAAAGGAATAGGGCAGAATCCTATTGAATGGATGGCGAATAATCCTGTAAAACATGAAAAATACAAGTTATTGTCAACTGTTTTTGCAGATGTTACTCCTCTGAAAAATTTGACGATTCACGCGCAGTTTGGTGTTGATTATGCGCATTCTACATCTTTCATGCAATCTTATCCAAGCTATCTTATAAATAATAAGTCAGGTCGTGCAGGACGAAGCACGTCTGATATGCTTAATTTGACTGAAACTCTTACGGCAAATTATCGTTGGGCATTGAATGATGATCATTCTTTTAATTTTTTATTGGGACAAGAAGGTGTAGATTATCGTTCTGCCGGATTTCAGGTGGTTACGAGAGGACAGACCATTGACCGATTAACCAATATAGCTTCTGGTACTCGGGCATCTTCGTGGCAAGATGCCAGTACTGCCTATTCTTATTTATCACTTTTCTTCCGTGGAGAATACAATTATAAGGATTTGTATTATGCGGAAGTTGCAGCACGTACGGATGCTTCTTCCCGTTTTGGTAAAGACCATCGTTGGGGTGCTTTTTGGTCGTTAGGGTTTATGTGGAATATCAAAAATGAAGTTTTTCTGAAAGATGTGGAATGGTTGACCAATGCACAGATAAAATTGAGCACCGGTACTTCTGGTAACTCAACTATCCCTGATTACGATCATCTTGCGCTTGTTTCGGGAAATGCCAATTATTACGATCAAGCTGGTATTTACCCTATGCAGAGTGGAAACGAAGACTTAGGCTGGGAGCAGACTTGGGCAAATAATGTGGGCCTGAGTTTAGGACTCTTTAATCGTGCTAATGTAAATATCGATTTTTATCATAAGAAAACTACCAATATATTAATGTCTGTTCCCCAATCATACGCTGTAACAGGTGAAGGCAATCGTTGGGAAAATATTGGTGCTATGATGAATAGGGGTATTGAAGTAGCGATAGATGGTGATATAATCCGTATGAATGATTTTACTTGGAATCTTAGCGCTAATTTCTCATATAATAAGAATAAATTGCTGGAACTCTACAATGGGGTAGAAGAGTATGTAAACTCAACGACAGGTTTGAAGTATATGGTCGGGCATTCTGTGACTGAGTATTTCTTGAATCGTTATGCTGGTGTGAATCCGGCTAATGGCGATGCTCTATGGTACACTGCTGACGGAGAGCTGACAACGGAATTTCGCGAAGATGATAAAGTGATGACTGGCAAGACTTATGAATCTCCGTGGGCTGGTGGTTTTGGAACTACTTTCATTTGGAAGGGTATTTCCTTGTCGGCACAGTTCAGTTGGATGGCTAAGCGTTATGTGATGAATAATGATCGCTTTTTCGAAGAAAGCAATGGAATATATAGTACTTACAATCAGTCTAAGCGACTATTGTATAATCGTTGGAAAAAGCCTGGTGATATTACGGATATTCCTCGCTATGATGTACCAGCACAACTTGATGATCGTTTTCTTGAAAACACTTCATTTCTTCGTTTGAAAAATTTGACAGTGGCTTATTCACTTCCGCAGTCGTTGCTGAAGAAAAGTAATTTTTTCGCAGCAGCACGTGTCTACTTACAAGGACAGAATTTGCTGACTTGGACTGGTTTTACAGGACTTGACCCGGAAGTTGCAACTAATGTTTATAGAGCTCAATATCCGGCTTCACGTCAATTTACTTTAGGTGTTGAAGTTTCATTCTAAATAGTATACTAAAGAAAGATGATTAAGAAATTTAAATTATATATCCTGTTGGTTGCCGTGGCATTTTCCACCGTTTCTTGTTTGGATAAAATGCCTGATGACTCAATTCCTTTTGATGAGTCTATCCGGACGGTAGATGATGTGAATCTGGCAGTGATAGGTATCTATGATACATTCAAAAGTAGTGCCTTATACTCTGGAAATCTTACGTTGTTGCCTGATCTACAGACTGATTTTGTGTATGGGGTAAATGGAAATACGAATACTTACGGAGATATCTGGCGGTGGAAAGATATCCTTGCTACCAATACAAGTATTGAGGCGGTTTATGCCGCATTATATAATGTTATCAATCGTTGTAATTTTCTGCTCGATCGTGTAGACAGAGTCAGAAGAAATACTACTGATGATGACGACTTGGATCAGATTGACCAATGTTGTGGTGAAACTTATTTTGCCCGTGCACTTGCTTACTCGGAATTGGTAAAACTCTTTTGTAAGGCATATGAGAGTGATGAGGACGCAGCCAATCAGTTGGGAGTTATCTTGACCAAACATTATTTGGGAGATGAAGAAATGAGGCGTGCTTCATTGAAAGATTCTTATCAGTTTATTCTTGAAGATCTTGATCGTGCTGCTGAGTTGTTGGCGTTGGACAAGAACTACAATCCGTCTACTGATGGTGCATTGTTTAATAGTGCTATCTATTTCAATGAATACACTGTTTACGCTCTGCGTGCACGTGTAGCTCTCTATATGAGAAAGTGGGATGAAGCTATTAAGTACTCTAGTAAAGTAATAGACAGTGATTATTTTCTTTTGTCCAGTTGTACAAAAAATATTTCTAGTGGTGTCAGCTATTATAAGTATATGTGGACTAACGATCTTGCTACTGAAGTCATTTTTAAAGTTGGTTTCACTGTCAATTCTTATGGTGGTGCTTTAGGGCAGATCTTCTTTAATTATGACTACAGCACTTTCCGTCCCGATTATGTACCAGCAGCTTGGGTTATTAATTCGTATGATAATAATGACTTACGTGTGTCCACTTTCTTTCAGACATACACTACCGGTTATAGTCATGGTCTTTCCTGGCCTTTGCTGATAAAGTATTTTGGTAATGAAACATTCTATGACACTAAAATTCTTCATGTTTCTATGCCGAAAGTGCTTCGTCTATCAGAACAGTATTTAATACGTGCTGAAGCTTATGTACAACAGGCGCAACCTGATTATGGTCGTGCCGGAAAAGATATTACTGCTTTACGTACGGCACGGTATTCAACTTATGGTGGCTCCACATCTCTGACGGCTTCCAATGCGATGGATGTCATCGAGGCTGAACGCGTAAAAGAACTCTATATGGAGGGTTTTCGTCTTCACGATTTAAAACGTTGGCATAAGGGATTCGAGCGTAAGCCACAAGACCAGTCATTGGCAAACGGTAGTAGCTTGAAAGTAGAGGCTGACGATCCTTTGTTTGTATGGCCTATACCGCAGCACGAATTGGACGCTCCGGGTTCGCAAATCCAACCCAATGAAAGTAATAAATAAGATTAAAAGCATACGATAATGAAGAAATTATTAATAGGATGTATGGCAGCCATTGCTGCTCTGATAGCTCTTTCCGGATGCGATCAGGACAAGGTGTTATACAACGGGTCCAGTTATCTTATGTTTTCTGACACGCTTTATACTTATGCCGTGCAAGAAACGAATGAGATATTTAAAGTTCCTGTCTCTGCTACTAAATCCGTTGACTACGACCGTACTTTTGCTGTTGAGGTAATAGACCGGGAAAGTAACGCTGTTGAAGGTAAACATTACAAGATTTTATCGAATACCGTTACCATCAAAGCTGGTGAAATGAGTACTAATGTAGAAGTACAAGGTATTTATAAGAATATAGGCATTACTGATTCGCTGGGTTTTGCTTTGCAGCTTGTGATTCCCGAAACCGAACAGTGGAGTATGTATGGAAGTGAGACAAAAGTGGTGATGCAGAAAGTTTGTCCATTTGATATCAAAAACTTTACCGGATTTTGCAAAGTCACTTCTACTTATTTGTCTTCGGACTACTATCCGAAGAAAGTGGACTTGCGTTTGATTACTTCTGATATTGTAGAAGGCAAAGAAAATACGATTGCTATACATGGCCTGTACTTTGACGGTTATGATACGGAAATCAGTTTTAATCGGGATGATGTTTTGGAACCATTGGTTGAAATGGAGAAAGATCAAGTTTGCGCTACAACGGGAGAGGCTTTCAATACGATTCATGGTGATGGTAAGCTACGGATTAGTCAGCCTACTGCTTATACTTCTTTCTATAGTACTAACGAGAATTTTGTCTTCCAATATGCTACGCTAAGTGTGAACAATAAGGACGGTTCATTATATGGTGTAGTGGGCACATTCATTAATATTATTGAATGGATAAGCAAAGCGGAAGCAGAAAAATTAAAAGAACAAGGATATTAAAAAAATAAGTAATATAAATAGATATGAAAAAGTTTAGTTTAAAACCACTGGGAGATTCCGGCATGAAGGTATTATGCAAGAGTTGCTTCTTTATTGGCTTGCTCATGACTTTTAGCCTGACGGCATGTTCGGATGACGATGATGATACGGTAGCTCCGGTATTCCCTGAAAAGCAGAATATCGTCTGTAATGCCGGTGAGAAAAAAGAATTCACTTTTACAGCTAATACTAACTGGAGTTTGGCATCTTCTGCTATTTGGTGTAAGTTTCAAACCAATGATACAGAAGAATATATTGTATCTGGAACTGCCGGAACACAAACGGTAACAATTATAGCTACTGATGACAATCAGAAAGTGGATAACATAAGCGTGGCCAAATTGGAGTTAACAATGGGGGCTCAGACAATTGTAATTGGAGAAGTGACTCGTTCGGCTGTGGGATATGAACTGAAAATATATGATGAGGAAGGTAATGAGATTCAAGAACTTAATGTGGGATATCAAACTTATGCTTCATTTAAAGTAAAAGCTAACTTCCGTTTTGCTGCCACTAATTTACCGGGATGGGTCGATCTGGAAGGAAATGCACTTGTGGGGGCAGTTGATCAAGAAATAAAGGGCGGTCTAAAAATTATAGAAGATGAGAACCGAGAAAAGTATCCAGTTAAGGCTAGTGAGCAAAATGTAATTACATTTTCAGATGAAAGTGGAAAAGCGTTCTATTCTTTTCCTGTTTTTTATAATGGTATGACTCCTGAAAAAATTGATATCCAAACTCCAACAAGTTATGCGACTAATTGGATTGTATCAATGGACGGAAAGACGTTTACTCAAAAAAGTACAGGAGGTAGTACAGGTGATGCAACTATTCAAAAAAGAATGCCGTTTACCATCAAAACTTTGAATGACGATTATGTGCTTGTTTATATGGAAGGATGGGAAGATATGGGAGGTAATAAAAATATTTCGGAAATAGATGCCTCTATGTTATGGATGCAATGTGATGGTGAGAAAGGTAAGATAAATCTTATGATTGATGAATATAGTCCTAATACATCTTGGGGAGAACCTGAGTCTAGAACTGGCTATGTTCTTGCATTCTCACGTGCTGAATATGAAGATATCAAAGATAATTTGGAAGAAACTATCGTTGAAAATGGAGAAATAGCCTACAAATATGAACAGAGAAATCTTTTAATTGCTTTTATACAGAAAGAAGTGAAAGAAGAGACTGAAGATAAAAGTTTTAAAATAAAAAAAGGCGGATGGGAAGATGTTACACCTAGTAAAACGACCGACCAGTCTATTCTGGAATTACTCAAAGGAAACTATTACATTGATGATGTTTATTCAATATCTGCTAATGCAGGGGAATATTTCTCGATTTATCCACTATTATCAGAAAGCGAATGGAGTGGTACAGCCTATGTCATTAATACTAGAGATGAAAATGTAACTGTAAATACAGAAGTGTCAATGGATGGGGACGGAATGTATTTTGGAATCACATTGCCTAATTCTTTTGAGGAAGATTTAATTGTTGTTTTTAAAGGCACTGATATGCTCTTTAAGAAAGCTTTGGTGATTACTCCTGCCTATTAATTAATTTAGATAGTCAAGTAAATGAATTTACATAAATTATATTCAATATTCTTCCTACCTCTTATTATCAGTTTACTGACAATAGTGGTAGCGACAGGATGTTCCGATGATGATGAGGCACTGCAAAGTCAATATGGCTATGTGCAGTTTAAACTCTACAAGAGTACCTCTTTTGATAAAGGGACAGTTACCCGTAGTGTGACAGATAAACTGGAATCATTGTCCAGTGCACAGAAGATAATGGTTGTGATGACGCATAACGGTACAACCGTTTCACAGACTTTGCCTTTGAACGCATACAATGCGAACAATGCGGAATATGGTCTGCGTAGTGATAAATTGCAGTTACTGGCCGGTACTTATAAGATTATCGGTTATTATCTGTATGACAAACTCGACAAAGTTTTACTAGCCGGACCTGCTGGAGAAGATAATGAATTTACTGTTGTCAGTGGCGGGCTTCAAGAACAAACGCTGACTGTAGATGCCGTATCACGTGGAACTGTTACTTTTAAATTGACCAAAGAAGGACTAAGTACACGTGCTGCCGGTGAATATCTGTTCAGCAATATTCGTTTTATTGACGTTACAGTGATGAATACTTTCACTCGTGTAACTACGGGACTCAAGGGCATGAAAGTCACTTACGAAGAAGATTCTAAAGAAAATCAGAATCCTGATAATGTCAATGATAAGTATATGGATATAGGTGTAGCAACATGTGACTCTGCTGTATGGCTTCCTGCCGGTACTTATCAGGTAGTGGCATATACTACTTATTCACAGAGTGGTAGCACAAAACCGGAATTGGAAACGCAGTCTGTAAGAGGAGAACCCTTTATCGTAGAAGATAATAAATTGACCGAAGATGCCAATGTTCCTATTCAATTGAAAGAAACCGCAGAGTATATAAAAGACTATAAGGCTTTGAAAGCTATCTGGGAAGCATTAGATGGCAAGAATTGGAAATACAATAGTGGTATAGTGGATAACACTGTTCACCCTTCGAACTGGAACTTTAACAAAGAATTAGACATGTGGGGAGACCAGCCAGGTGTTGACTTGGATGCTAATGGACGTGTTACAGGACTTTCACTTGCAGGATTTGGTGCCAAAGGTAGAGTGCCTGATGCGATTGGGCAACTGACAGAATTGAAAACACTTGCCTTCGGTACTCATGGTGAGACGTTGAGTGGAAGACTATTCGGTGAAGATAAGTTGGCTCCGGATATGACTGAAGAACAGAAGCAGAGAATACGTATGCATTACAAAAGAATGTTCCTTGATTACGATCCTCGTCTGAACATGTCAGAGCTACTTCAAGATGGCATAAATCGCCATCCGAAATTGCAACCGATAAAGAAAGATAACCGTATAACATTGAAGGATACACAAATTGGTGGCCTTACTAATCGTATCACATTTATTTCAAAGGCTGTTCAACGATTGACTAAGTTACAGAACCTTTATTTGGCTAATTCGCCTATTACTTACGATAATATTGCGACCGATTGGGAAGATGCTACTTCAGAATATGCTAAACAGTATGCAGATGAAGAGTTGAGTTGGAGCAATCTGAAAGATCTGACAGATGTAGAGTTGTATAATTGTCCGAAGTTGACACAGATTCCTGAATTTGTATATGATTTGCCGGAGCTGCAATTATTGAATGTTGCTTGTAATAAGGGGATTAGTGCTGATCAATTGACTGCTGACTGGAAGAGATTAGCTGATGATGAGGATACAGGCCCTAAGGTTCAGATTCTTTATTTAGGCTATAATAATCTGGAAAAATTCCCGGAATCTGAGTCTTTACGAAAGATGGTAAAACTTGGTTTGCTTGATTGTGTGCATAATAATGTAAATCACCTGGAAGCTTTCGGCACAGATGTTAAATTGTCTGACTTAATGTTGAGTTATAATCAGATTGAGGAGATTCCGGATGAGTTTTGTGCATTTACAGATCAGGTTGAAGGCTTAGGCTTTTCTCATAATAAGTTGAAATATATTCCGAATATTTTCAATGCGAATTCGGTATATGTTATGGGATCTGTAGATTTCTCATATAATGAAATAGGTTCGGAAGGTAGTAACATAAAATGCTCGATGGACCAATATAAAGGAATTAATGCCAGTACGGTAACTTTGTCATACAATAAAATAAAGAAGTTCCCTACAGAATTGTTTGCGTCTGGTTCTCCTATTTCAACTATTGACTTGAGTAACAACCTAATGACATCGATTCCGGAAAACTCGCTTAAACCGAAAAATGGAAACTATAAGAATACGTATCTGCTGACTATTATCGACTTACGGTTCAATAAATTGACAAGTCTGTCCGATGATTTCCGGGCAACGACTTTGCCTTATTTAAGTAATATGGACGTTAGTTACAATTGCTTCTCCAAGTTCCCGACACAACCGTTGAATAGTAGTCAATTGAAAGCTTTTGGGATTCGTCACCAACGTGATGCGGAAGGAAATCGTATTTTGCGTGAATGGCCGACAGGCATTACTACTTGTCCGAGTTTGATCCAGTTACAAATAGGCTCGAATGACATCCGTAAAGTAGATGAAAAGTTGACACCGCAACTTTATATATTGGATATCGGAGATAATCCGAATATATCTATTGACGTGACTAGCGTATGTCCTTATATTGAGGCAGGCATGTATGTGCTGATCTATGACACTACGCAGGATATTCGTGGTTGTGATGCTTTGGGTATTGAACGATAATTATAAAAGATTCTATTAATGAAATATATTATAAAAATAACATTAGGACTGGTGCTTTGTGCGGGGTTTGTAACCTCGTGCAAAGATGACGATGAACCGGGAATCGATGGTATTACGGTAGATAAAGAAGAAATTACTATTGGTGCCGAAGGAGGAACGGAGAAGATTGCTGTTTCGTCCAATACTCAATGGGTGACACGTGCATCGGAGCCTTGGATTGCCATTTCTCCGGCAAATGGTATCGGTTCAGCGGTATGTGATCTTGCTATAGATTCTACCCTGATGAATACAGCACGTACTGCGCAGATACGTTTTTCTGCAGATGGACGGGAATCCAAATTGGTCACGGTTACACAGTTCGGTTTTGGCAAGCAAATCTTGGTGAGGGAACCGGAGGTGAAAATCCTTAGTTCAGATACTTATAATAAGCGTCATTTCGAGGCCATTATCTCTACTAATATTGCATTCAAAATCGGCAGTGTGGATTATTTTTTTGCTGAAGAAGCGAACATGAGTGATGAGGAAAAAGAGGAGGTAAAGGGTGAGCGTAGTGATTGGTTGACATTGCCGAAAGATAAAGATTTGGAGATGGACTTCGATAGGGGAGCACGCCCACGTACTATAAAAGTGGATTTTCGTTGGGGGATGAACGTAGCTCCTTATACCCGTGTGGCAAAAATAAATTTGGTTCCAGTTAATTCTGAAGACAAACTGGTAGATGATAATGGCAATAAAATAGATGCGGTAGTGTTGACTGTAACGCAAGAAAAGGCTATGAAAATTGAAGATAATCGTGCGGGGGACTCATTGGCAATTATCACTATCAATAGCAAACTTCAGTCTATGATGTCTTTTGATACTAGTGAAAGCATGCTGAACTGGGATTTTGTGACGCTTTGGGAATCAACAGATAAAGAAATAAAGAGTGGTGAGCTTCCTGCTGAAGCTATTGGACGTGTACGTTCTGTTAGTTACGCTATGATTGATTTGCAGGATGGTGAATCATTGCCAAGAGAAATTCGTCATTTGAAATATCTGGAGTCATTCTCGGTTCAGAGTAATGGTAATAGGCAGCTACGTACTATTTCTTTGGGAGAGGAAATCTGTGGATTAGAATACTTGAAAAATCTAACGATATTCTCTGTTGGTATAAATACCCTTCCGGAGAGCTTTATTAAATTAGGCAAGAAGTTGGAAAATCTGGATCTGACAAGTAACAACTTCCCGACGTTATCGGTGGTTACAAATATTGTGAACGAAGATAATTTCCCGAATCTGAGATACTTATCATTAACCGGATGTCGTGCTACGGAAACATTGAGAGATTTGAGTTTGGTTGATGGAAACAATCAATATAACGGTAGAAATATTGGCTTGCATGTGGACATTTCTCAAGGTCAAGAACAAAGGACAGCATTCTTGAAATTGCTGACATGGGATAAATTGATTTCGTTGGAATTGGCTTATAATTTCATTGAAGGAGAACTTCCAACGGATGCAGAGGTTACAGCTGCATTGATGGCTGCAGGAAAACCTGTATCTTATCAGAATGATGATTTCTTTAGTGAAGAAGAATTAGCTGCTACTCCGTCTGTTTTCCTTGATAAGATATCAAGTGATACTTGCCAATGGTTGTTAACGACTGACAATCCGGTTACATATCTGGAGCAATCTCCAGTGAGAGGACAGGATATTCCACGTGTATTACCATTTGCCCGTGAAGTTCGTCTTAATCTGAACTTCCTGACTGGTGAAATACCGAACTGGATTTTATTCCATCCTTATTTTGCATATTGGAATCCGATAAGTTTGGTTTTTAATCAGCAAGAAGGGGGTAAAAATACAGCAGGAAAGACAGTTGGATTTAATAATGTAGACCTCGTGAACTATGATTATTCTTATTATTATGGAAAGAAAGATCCGGGTACAGATCAAAAAGTCGACGGTGTGGCCTATCCATTGTATTACAGAAAATTTGTATTATCGGAGACTACAAATTAAGATAGCGTGAAACGAATATCATTAACAAGAATAATTTTAAAAAGGAACAATGAAGAAAAAATTCTTATATACAGCACTGTTTGCCTTGATGCTGGCTGCGTGTTCGGAACAAGAACTTACTGAACAACCGTCTACCCCTATAGGGGGGACGGAGGTTCAGCTTCCGACTGATGTCACTTCCGGTGAATTGCTGATTAAATTCGATCCTGCAATGAGCGAAATCCTCGACCGGACTCTCAAAGTTGCAACCAGAAGTGGTGGAGCTATGACTCGTTCCGGGATTCCATCTACTGATGAGGTACTGGATATTCTGGGAACATATCATTTTGAACGTATATTTCCGGTAGATGCAAAGAATGAGGAGCGCACTCGTGCTGCCGGTCTGCATTTGTGGTATCGTGTAAAGTTTGATGAAAACACAGATTTACGGGAGGCTGCTAATCGTCTTGGTAAACTGGGTGAAATATCAAAAGTACAGGGGAATGGGCACATTCAACGTGCTTATAAAAAACAAAATTACCGGAGCTATATTAGCGAGAGTGCTTTACAACAGAAAGTAGCTTCGCGTGTTGTAATGGCAGGAAATTCTTTTTCAGATCCGGGGCTTGCTACTCAATGGCATTATGCCAATAGTGGAAGTAATCTTTTTGATTATCAAAATGAATTGGGAAACGGTTCGGAAATAGGATGTGATGTCGGTTGTATGGAGGCTTGGAAAAAGTGTACAGGCGATCCGTCTATTATTGTTGCTGTGCTGGATGAAGGTGTCATGAATACTCATCCAGACTTGGCAGGTAATATTTGGGTGAATGAAGGAGAAGAACTTTATGCCGATACTGATGCTGATGGTAACGGATATAAGGATGATAAGTACGGCTATAATTTCGTAAGTAATACAGGAATTATTTCATGGACGGAAGCAAGTGATACGGGACATGGAACACACGTTGCCGGAACTATTGCCGCTATGAATGGTAACGGTATAGGTGTTTGTGGAATAGCCGGTGGTGATGGTTCTGAAAACTCTGGTGTGAAGCTGATGTCATGTCAGGTGTTTTCAGGTGATGCAGGGGTTACGTTGGATGCTGAGGCTAGAGCCATCAAGTATGCGGCTGATAATGGTGCTGTAATTCTACAATGTAGCTGGGGGTACAATTCTTCCCTGGCTAGTATAATTGAAGGATATACTCCTGGCCCGGGGTCAGAAGAAGAGTGGGAGAGTCTTTATCCGTTGGAAAAAGAAGCATTGGACTATTTTATTAATAATGCCGGTTCTCCCAATGGGGTAATTGACGGAGGGCTGGTTATTTTTGCTTCTGGCAACGAATATGCAGGAATGCCTGCCTTTCCAGGTGCTTATTCCAAATGTGTATCGGTAAGTGCGGTAGCAGCCGATTTTACTCCGGCTTCTTATACCGATTATGGGAAAGAAGTGACTATTTCTGCTCCCGGTGGCGATACGGAATATTATAATCCGGTAGGAAAAAATGATCCGGAAAGCTGGACAGATGGTATATATTCCGGTTCAATTCTTTCTACGTGGATACAAAACGGTACTGCTGCTTATGGATTTATGGATGGTACGTCCATGGCTTGTCCACATGTGTCAGGAGTTGCGGCATTGGGATTGTCGTATGCTGTTAAACAACGCCGTCACTTTAAAGCAAGTGAATTTATTGAACTGTTGAAGGCATCTACAAAATCGCTGGATAGCTGGTATGGTAATGGTAAAGTGAAAACGTATTATCGTAATCATCTGTCTGCCGGAGCTTCTCCCACAAGAGTGGAGTTGTCGAAATACATAGGTAAAATGGGGGCCGGACTGGTTGATGCCGGAATGTTACTGAATAATATAGAAGGCAGTGGATCAGACATGGTAGTGCCGAATATATATGTGGCAGAAAGTGCAACATCGACTCTCGATCTTGCCTACTACTTTGTAAATGGTGAAACATTAACCTATACTTGTACATCAAGTGATCCTGCTATTGCTACAGTAACTGTAAGCGGTACGCTGATGAAGGTGTCCGGTGTAAAAACTGGTGCGGCTCGTATTGTAGTGAAGGTAAGCAACGGAAGCGAACAGACCATAACCGTCACTGTTCGTAAGAAGGCCAATGATAACGGTTGGATGTAACTTTGATATTCGATGAAACCAATTACTTGGATACGGTTGTTTTTATTCTGTGTGGTCGTCGGATCATTCCGGGTGGTTGAAGCCCGGGATGTCCGTTCCATGCTACAGGAGAAAACTGATACGCTGATAAATCCGCCGTTGATGAAGCAGGGGGAACAAATCCTGCGTTTTGACAAGACTGTGCTGAATATTGGGACAATGACTGAGGATGATGCTCCAAAGATTTATCATTTCACATATACTAACGTAAGTGATAAAACGATCAATCTGACTCATGTAAGAACAACCTGTGGATGTACAGTGGCAGATGTTCACACCGGAGAAATACTTCCTGGTGAATCGGGCGTTATTGCACTGACTTACAATCCGAAAAACCATCCCGGGACGATAGATACGAATGCTTTCGTTTATTTGTCTCTTTCGGACAAAATGCCTGTGGCACGCCTCACTTTGACAGGTAATGTGTTGCCCGGAGCGGATGAATGGGGACGTTATCCCTACGTGATGGGGAAACTGAGGCTGAAGCAGAACCGGATTGAATTTAGGGAGATAGCGTTTGGAAAACATGCTTCGGAACGAGTCCTGTGTGGTAACAGCGGAGATCAATCATTGCATTTGACGGCCCTCGGCCTTCCTGCATTTGCTGCTTTTCGCACGGAACCGGAAGTTATCAGCCCGGGTAGTGAAGCTGACATAGTGGTCACGATAGATACCTCTTTGATTCCTGCAGAAAAGGTTGGTTCGTTTACCTTTCCTATTATAATAGAAGGAGTGGATGGTCAACAGACTGACCGAACATTGAATATTAAAGTAAACTATATTAAGTAATGATAAAAATAAAAAGAAGACATGAAGAATATTCTTAATTTAATGGCTCTATTCGCATTCGTGCTTTGTTGTGTGTCTTGTGATGACGATGAGAAGGCAGAGATTCCTACATTACCGGTCACTGCTGCCAACTTGAATGGAACTTGGCAACTTGCTGAATGGAATGGACAGCCTATGACAGAAGGTACATATTGCTATATAACGTTTAATCGTAGGGAGCTAACCTTTGAGATGTACCAAAAGTTCGATAGCATGTATGCACGCTATATTACTGGTAGTTTCAGTCTTGAAAATGATCCTTATTTGGGATATGTTATCAGTGGAGAATATGATTTTGGTAATGGGGACTGGAATCACGATTATATTGTCACCGATTTGTTGGAATCCGGTTCTATGATTTGGACTGCAAAAGACGATGACAACGATGTGAGTAAATATGCTCGTTGTGAGAAAGTTCCTGAATCAATAATAGAAGAAGCTAAGGCAGATAAAGATTAAGGTGGAAGCAGGAATATATTAATGTATAAAGGTCATCTTTCGAAAGATGGCCTTTATTGTTTGAATGAATTTTGTAATATATATCTGCAAAAAAGTATTGAATTTATTTGGAAATGATATTGGGACTTTCTATATTTGCATCAGATTTATAATTGTAATGAATACAACTTTGAAAAAGAAGGAGAACTTATGAAACCATATGAACGATTGTTAGAGCATAATATAAAGCCTTCTATGCAGCGCATAGCGATTATGGAATATTTAATGAATCATCCGATTCATCCATCGGCTGATGATATCTATACAGCGTTATCTCCTTCCATGCCGACGCTTTCGAAGACAACGGTTTACAATACTTTGAAATTGTTTTCGGAACAGGGGGCTGCTCTGATGCTTACGATTGACGAGAAAAATACAAATTTTGATGCAGATACTTCTGTTCATTCTCATTTTCTATGCAGACGTTGCGGACATATTTACGACTTAAAATGTCCGGAGGCGGTGAAGAAAGTTGAAAGTTTGGAAATGGATGGTCATCAAGTAACGGAAGTTCATTATTATTATAAAGGTATATGTAAGAATTGCTTGAGAAAAGATAAAGAAACACGTATTGACTAATTAATTTAAAATTGAGAAGAAAATGAAAAAATTTAGATGTACTGTATGCGGTTACGTTTATGAAGGTGACGCAGCTCCTGAGAAGTGTCCATTGTGTAAAGCTCCTGCAAGCAAGTTCGTAGAAGTTGTTGAAGTAGAAGGTGGTGCATTGTCTTTTGCTGACGAACACGTTATCGGTGTTGCAAAAGGTTGTGACGAAGAAATGATCAAGGATCTGAACAATCACTTCATGGGTGAATGTACTGAAGTAGGTATGTATTTGGCTATGAGCCGTCAGGCAGACCGCGAAGGTTATCCTGAAGTTGCTGAAGCTTTTAAACGTTATGCTTGGGAAGAAGCAGAACACGCAGCTAAATTTGCAGAATTGCTGGGTGACTGTGTTTGGGATACAAAAACTAACCTGCAAAAACGTAAAGATGCTGAGCAAGGTGCATGTGAAGATAAGAAACGTATCGCAACTCGTGCTAAGGCTTTGAATCTGGATGCTATCCACGATACTGTACACGAAATGTGCAAGGACGAAGCTCGTCACGGTAAAGGTTTTGAAGGACTTTACAACCGTTATTTCGGAGATAAGAAATAATAAAGCCTTATAAATAACTTTTAAAAGGTCTGTATTCTAAAGTGAATGCAGACCTTTTTTGTTTATATTTGCCTATCAACATTTAAATACCACAGTTATGAGAAAAGTACAACTATTTTTAATTTGTCTAGTATTGTCGGCTACTGCTTTTGCTGCTGATAAAGTAATTAAATTGCCAAAGCCGAATTTGAATCGTGCAGGTACTGTCATGAAGGCATTGTCCGAACGTCACTCCGCTCGGGAATATGCTTCGAAGGCATTGAGTCTTGCTGACTTGTCGGATTTGTTATGGGCTGCTAACGGCATCAATCGTCCGGACTCAGGAAAGCGGACTGCCCCGTCAGCTATGAATAAGCAGGATGTGGATGTATATGTGATCTTGCAGGAAGGTAGCTATCTGTATGACGCAAAGAATCATCAGCTGAATTTGGTTGCTGAAGGTGATCATCGTGGAGCAGTGGCAGGAGGGCAGGCTTTTGTGAAAGTGGCTCCGGTATCTTTGGTATTAATTAGTGATGTTTCTCGTTTGGGTGATGCCCGGAAAGCACAGACTCAATTGATGGGAGCTGTAGATGCAGGCATTGTTTCGCAGAATATTTCTATATTTTGTTCAGCTGCTAAATTGGCTACCGTTCCGCGTGCATCAATGGATGCTGCTCAATTGAAGAAAGTTTTGAAACTGAAAGAGAGTCAGATTCCTTTGATGAATCACCCCGTAGGATACTATAAATGACACTTATCTGGTATCTAAAAATAGTGACGCTATCCCGACCGGATAGCGTCACCATCTTTTTTCTTTATTTCAGTAGAAATTCATCGATCGCTTTCTTATAAGTCGCTTTGTCTGCGGCTCCTCGGAAAAGCTGTGGATCTCCTTTCATAGGAATGAATACAAACAAAGGAATACTTGTTGCGTTAAACAGGGCAGCTAATTCTTTCTGTTTATCTACATTTACTTTGTAGATTGTGATCTTCCCTGCATATTCCTTTGCCAATTCTTTCATGATCGGGGCTGTTTGACGACAGGGACCACACCAATCAGCATATAAATCTATAATGGCGGGTTTATCACCTTTGTATTTCCATTCTTTGGATTTCTCATAATCGAAGACGTCTTTCAGAAACATTTCCTTGTTCATGACGACAACTTCACCGTTACCTGTTACTTCTTGTTTGCCTTGATTGGTATCTGGTTTGTCATTGAAAGCGTATACGATAACGCTCAACATGACAAAAGCTACCATTGCTAATACTTTCTTCATTCGCTGTTTTCTTTTTTATGCATAATTTTGTTCGATGACTCCTTTTAATTCGCTGCTGTGAATAACTCCGGAATGTCTCCACACGGGTTCTCCATTTTTGAACAAAATAAAAGTCGGAACTGCCTGTATACGATATTTAGTGGCCAAATCCTCATGTTGGTCAACGTCTATCTTTACTATACGGGCTTTATCACCTACCATTGTTTTCAGTTCTTCTAAAACTGGTTTCATCGCTTTACAGGGGCCACACCATTCTGCAAAAAAATCAACTAAAACTGGTACCGGTGACTGTATTAAATCTTCAAACTTTTCCATAATCTTTCCTTTCTTAAATTTAAATATCAGTCTTTGAAGACTGCAAATATAATTTCTATTTTAATAATATAACGTGAAAATGCGGTTTTTGTTCATAAAATAGTAATTGCAGAGTCATCTTAATGTAATCTGGAAAAAGGAACTTTGCGTAACAAAAAACAAATGAATAAGAAATAAACTAATAACAATAGCCTCATGAAATTTTTATTTATTGTACAAGGTGAAGGTAGGGGACATTTGACGCAAGCTATCACTCTTGAAGAAATGTTGTTGCGCAATGGACATGAAGTGGTGGAGGTATTAGTTGGCAAGAGTTCATCACGTACGCTGCCCGGATTCTTCAACCGGAACATTCATGCACCGGTCAAACGCTTTATCAGTCCGAATTTTCAGCCTACAGCAGATAACAAACGGGCTGATCTAAAGAAAAGTTTTGCTTATAATTTACTACGTTTTCCGGAATATTTTCGTAGTATGTGCTATATTAATCAGCGGATTAAGGAGACGGGGGCGGAAGTAGTGATCAACTTCTACGAGCTTCTGACGGGACTTACCTATGCACTCTTTCGTCCCTCCATTCCGTATGTTTGCATTGGACATCAATACTTGTTTTTACATCAGGATTTTGACTTCCCGGATAAAAGTTCCATTCAATTATGGATGCTGCGTTTCTTTACCAGGATGACAGCTTTGAGATCCTCGAAGAAACTGGCTCTCTCTTTCAAAGAAATGGACCAGGATGATGAACAACATATTGTAGCGGTTCCTCCCTTGATTCGTCAGGAAGTGACGGCAATCCAGGCAGAAGAAGGAAACTACATCCATGGATATATGGTGAATGCTGGTTTTTCCGATAGTGTGGAGCAGTTTCATGCAATGTATCCGGAAGTACCTTTGAAGTTTTTCTGGGATAAGGCGGATGCGGAGGAGGTGACCCGGATTGATGAAACGCTGAGTTATCATCAGATAGATGATCTGAAATTTCTAAATGGGATGGCCGGGTGCCGTGCTTATGCCACTACTGCCGGATTTGAATCAATTTGTGAAGCGATGTATCTGGGTAAACCTGTACTAATGGTTCCAGCACATATCGAACAGGATTGCAACGCATATGACGCAATGAAAGCAGGAGCAGGTATAGTCAGTGATTCTTTCAATTTGAAATCTCTGCTTCGTTTTGCCGGTTCGTACTCTCCGAATCGTAATTTTGTTCGTTGGGTACGTAGTAGTGAACGTCGCATTATTATCGAACTGGAAAAACTTGCTGCATCACAATCAGCAGTAAATTCAATACCAACATTTACTAATTATTTACCGATATGAAATTGAATAAGACAGATTATGTGCTTGAACGTGCGTCAGACGGCGGTTACTATGCCTGGTTGACTGTAAACATGCAATGCAATGCTTATGGAGAATCTCCTGAAGAGGCTGTACTGAATTTGCAGGAAACAATGAATGAAATGATTGATGAGATGTATATGGTGGAAGAGTTTATTTAATGAAGAACTAAAAATGAAGAATGAAGAATCAGCTGCGCTATGCTGCTTGAAATTTCTTCATTCTTCATTTTTAGTTCTTCATTTATTCAATGCTCAGTTCATCAATAATGTGAGAAGCTCCTGCATATTTATCGATGATAAATAAGATATAGCGGATATCTACACAGGCTGCGCGCTGCGATGAAGGGCGGAAAGCTATGTCACCGGTCAGACCTTCATAATTGCGGTCGAAAGCAGTTCCTACCAGTTGTCCTTTGCCATTGAATACAGGGCTACCGGAATTTCCTCCTGTGTTATCGGTATTGACGATAAAGCATACGGGCATTTCACCATCTTTACCATAGCGTCCATAATCTTTGGCTTTATAGAGTTCCTTCAACTTCTGGGGGACTACAAATTCCCAATTTCCCGGATCTTCTTTCTCCATCACTCCTTTGAGGGTAGTATGTGCGTCATAAATTACTCCATCAGCAGGTTCGTATGATAGTACCTGCCCGTAAGTGAGCCGTAAGGTTGAATTCGCATCCGGATAGATCGGTGTTCCTTTTTCCTGTCTCATATCCATCATTCCTTTTACCCATACTTTATGAGCTGCGTCATAATTTTGATTGGCTTCTTTCATGGCAATTGCTGTTTTCAAAATTCCGTCCGTTATGGAATATTTGAATAATATCATCCAATCATGTCCGATCTTATACAAGCTTGGCTTTTTGATAAACTTATCAAAGTTTTTGGGATTACCAAAGATTGAATACTCGAAACAAGCATCTACAAAAGCATCAATGTTTCCTTTGAAACGTGAATTTATAATCTCGAAGATATTGATTCGTTGTTCCGCCGGAATATAGTTGGCATACGTTTGTAGCATAGCTTTGGCAACCATTCGTTCTACTTCCGGAAAAGGGACTGATGCGAAGTATTTTTCACCGGCTTGTTTCAGATTTTGAGTAGCAACTTTTATTTGTTCTTTGTCTTTTGACTTGAGAGCAGTGACCATCTCTGTAGTAGAGGGAAGACGCATAAAATCAAGTGCTGTGACAAGTGCTTCATTTAAGGCTTGCTGATGATACAGTGCATCACGGCGATGAGCTACGATAGAACGTATCTCGTCAAAGGCTTTCTGATAAGAATCATCGCCTTTTTCACGGCCACGAGCCAAAAGTTCTTCTTGTTGTTTACGTTTGGTATCCAACACTTTGAGACGTACCAATCCTTCGTTCATGCCAATCGCATTTTTCCAGTAGTTGGCTGAAGATGCATACTTACTTGCGTAATGAATCCGTATGGCGGGATCTTTAAGCATCTGTTCCATTAAGACTTTTTGACGGGCTCCACGTACATGTTGGCGCATGAAGTTAGTGGTCTGCATTCTTTCTTCGACTTCATCGGAAATCATGTATCTCCAGTTACGTCCCGGGAATCCCATGACAAAGGTGAAATCACCTTCTTGTACTCCGGCAATACTGATTTTCAAATGTTTCTTTACCTGCAAAGGAACATTGTCTTTTGAATATGCTGCAGGTTTTCCATTTTTATCTGCGTAGATACGGAAGAGCGAGAAGTCTCCAGTATGCCGGGGCCACATCCAGTTATCGGTGTCAGCTCCAAATTTACCGATAGAAGAGGGAGGAGCACCTACCATGCGAATATCGCTATATACGGTTTTTATAAACATATAATATTTATTTCCTCCGTAAAAGGCTTTGAGTTCCAGTTTTGTAGCAGGGGTGACTTCTATGTTTTCGTCTTTGGCAAATCGTTCTGCTACTTTATTCAGGTAGGCAGGCGACAGATAATTTGTTCCGTTCGGATCTTCATCCTTTTTCAGTTGATCATTTACATAGCTGGTCACGTCGAGGATACGATCTATGAAAGTAACGGTTAGGCCCGGTGTGGGAAGTTCCGCGTCACGGTTCATCGCCCAGAATCCTTCTGTCAGATAATCATGCTCTACGTTACTATGCTGCTGAATGGCTCCATAACCGCAATGATGGTTAGTGAGTACCAGACCTTCGGAAGAAATGACTTCTCCGGTGCATCCACCACCGAAGTGTACGACGGCATCTTTCAGAGAAATGCTATTGGCATTATATACTTCCTCAATAGGAATCTCAAGTCCGAGTTCCCGCATGGCAACTGCATTTTGCGCTTTCAAGTCAGTTAGCACCCACATGCCTTCGTCGGCGTGGATGCTAAGAGTTGCCAGTGAAAAAATAGCAAATATGATTTGTTTTCTCATTTATTCTACGATAGTCATTTCATTAATCAGATGGCCACAGTTTCCTAGTTTTTCAAGGATGAATAGAACGTAGCGGATATCAAGATTGATACAGCGTTGTAAGTTATTGTCGAAATTGATGTCGCCACTCAATGATTCCCAGTTTCCGTCGAATGCGCAGCCGATCAGTTCTCCATTCTCGTTCAGTACGGGGCTACCGGAGTTACCACCGGTAATATCATTGGTTGACAGGAAACAAACAGGCATATCACCATTGGGTAATGCATAACGACCGTAATCTTTCTTTTCGATTAATTCTTTCAATTTGGCCGGTACGACAAATTCACGGTCTTCAGGATTCTCTTTTTCAAGAATACCCTTTGTCGTTGTGTAATAGTTATAGTGTACCCCATCTTTTGGATCGTATGGTTTTACATTACCATAAGTCAGACGAATGGTGAAATTAGCGTCCGGATAAGAAGGGACAGGCAGTTTCATTTCCCCTAAACCGCGAATGTAGGTTTTGTGCAGCAAAGTAAGTTCTTTGTCGAGCTCTTTTAATTGACCGAGAAGATTGCTGTATTGATCATACTTCGATTGGGCGTATTGTAATGCAAGATCTTCATCAATTGCTTTTACTGTTGGCTTTTTAAGGAACTTCTCAAAGTTAGTCTGATTAGCAAAAATCGATTTATCGTACATGTCGTCTACAAACTTGTCATAGTCTCCTTTATACTTCTGTTCAATCACTTTGTAGATAGCAGGTCGTTGGTCACCCGGAATCATTTCGGCATAGAGAGGCAATAATACTTTGGCAACTTTACGGTCTACTTCGTGATCATAGTCTTTATTATGAATGTTTTTATAGCTTTCTTTCAGAGCCTCCAGACGAACTTTGATCAGAGAATCATTCTTTTCTTCCAATGCTTCCCGTGTTTTGGTCAACATTGTGCTTCCATATTCGATCGCACCGAAAAAGACTTCAGTCAGACAAGTCAGTTGATAATTAAGAGGAGCTGTCTGGGCAACCAGATCATCGATCTTTTTCACAACACCAGCATATTCGGCATTGTTTTGTGCTTTCGCAAATTCTGCAAATTTGGCTTCCTGTTCAGCTTTGGTACCTAAGACATTGTTGTCGATGATTGCTTTGTTCATTCCGATGGAATTTTTCCAGTAGTTGCTGGAACCTGCGTATTTGTTTGCATATTGAATACGGATTTTGTCGCTGGCGTTCATTACTTCTTTCAATACAGCCAGACGTGCACCACGAATACGAATACGTGGCTCATTTGTTGATTCCATACGTTCTTTTACTTCAGATACGGTCAGATAACGGCTGGTTCTTCCGGGGAATCCCATAATCATTGCGTAGTCTCCTTCTTTCAAACCTTTGATGGAGATTGCCAGATGCTTTTTAGTTTTCAGAGGAGTGTTGCTTGCATTGTATTCAGCCGGTTCCCCATTGGCATCTGCATAGATACGGAACATTGAGAAGTCCCCTGTATGGCGGGGCCACATCCAGTTATCGGTTTCACCACCAAACTTACCAACAGAAGAAGGAGGGGCGGCAACCATACGTACATCTGGGTATATCTTCTTGTAGAACAAGTAGAATTTATTTCCTGCGTAGAAAGGAAGGGCTTGTGGTACAATGCCTTTTTTGTCTTTCAGGTCACTTCTTTCATATAATTCTTTTGCCAGACTTTCGAGAAAACCACCGGTGAATGATTGAGATTCTGTAATCTCTTTTGCAGCGATTTTAGCATTCACAATATCTGTTATATCTTCGATACGTTCGATAAATGTGAATTTTAGTCCCGGAGTAGGAAGTTCCTGATCTCTGGAAGTTGCCCAGAACCCGTCTGTCAGATAATCGTGTTCCACGCTACTGTGCTGTTGGATAGAAGCATAGCCGCAATGGTGATTGGTCAGAATCAAGCCTTCCGGTGAGATGATTTCTCCGGTACATCCTCCTCCAAATATGCCGACTGCATCTTTTAAAGAGACCCCATTGGGATTATATAAATCCTGAGCTTCCAGTTTCAATCCTTGTTTTTTCATCATATCGATGGAATGTTGCTGTTGCATTAGTTGCAATAACCACATACCTTCATCCGCTTTTGCGGAACATACAAGCAGCGCTGTCAGCGCTAATAAATAAAGTCTTAGTCTGTTCATTACTTTATGATAACAATTATAAATTATGATGTTAATATTATATTTTTAAACTTCCATCTTTCAAGGCTTTCATAATATTGGCAGGAGGCCGCTGGTTCATCAATTCATTTTTCATGAAGTCCATATATGGAGCTACGTGCTGAAAGTATTGATAATATCCTTTGCATAGATAGTTCAGACCGGTTTCTCCATCTGCTGTTCGGCTGAAACGGTTTTTCGGGCATTCTCCATTGCATGCAAATAGAAAATCGCATTCCTTGCATTGAGTCGGGAGCGATTGATATTTCATCGTTCCGAAATTATGCTGTCGTTCGCTGTGCATCATCTCCACCAGAGTCTGGCTGTAGATATTTCCTAATTTATATTCCGGGAATACAAAATGGTCACAAGAGTACACATCCCCGTTGAACTCCATGACTCCGGCATGTCCGCAATGTTTCGCCATCGTACATACACCCGGTTGTTCTCCCATCCAGTTTGCCAGTGTAGAGTCGAATATCTGTATGAAGTAATTGCCCACATCCTCTTTTACCCATTCATCAAAAATGGTACAGAGAAAGTTACCCCATTGCTCCGGGCTTACCGAAAAATCGGCTAATGCTCCTTCTTTATCTTCTGCCAGAGAGGCTAGATGACGTCCGTCCTGGTGTGAAACGATACGTTCGACGATAGGAGCGAATTGAATATAATGGCAATCTATTTCCTTGAAGAAATTATAAAAGTCTAATGGATAGTCGGCGTTAAAGTCGTTCACAACCGCCATTGCATTCCATTCTACTCCATGTTTTTTCAAAAGATTGATGCCTTGCATTACTTTGACGAAAGAAGGCTTTCCCATCTTATTTTTACGATACTCATCATGAAACTCCTGTGGCCCGTCAATGGAAACCCCTACCAACCAGTTGTTTTCATGAAAGAACTCACACCACTCATCTGTGAGCATGGTTCCGTTAGTTTGAATACAGTTGTCAATAGTACGTCCACGGGCATATTTCTTTTGCAGTTCCATTGCCTTTTTATAAAAGGAAAGGGGACGCATCAGTGTTTCTCCACCGTGCCAGGTGAAAAGCACTTGTGGCATGGTTTGTGAGTTGATATACTCGTCGATGAACTTTTCCAGCAGTTCATCGCTCATTACATGTTTTGGATTTTCTTTGTATAGATTCGCCTTTTCCAAATAATAGCAGTATTCGCATGCGAGATTACATACGGCTCCTACGGGCTTTACCATGACATAAAGCGGTTTGGCAAAAGGTGCATAAGTTGTTGCTTTCATGACTGCAAATTTAGATAAACTAAATGAAAAAAATGATCTCCTACCTCTGTTTATAAGGATTATTAAAGAAAAGAGTCTTACAAGTTTTAAATATTGATAAAATGTTTCTTTTAAGTCCGAATCAGTTGTACCTTTGCATCCAGAATTTAATGAAACAATGAACGTGAATAAGATTTTGCCTTTTGTGCTTTTGCTACCCTTCTTGGCTTCGTGTACTAATAAGTATAAGATAGAAGGAACATCTTCTGTGAATGGTCTTGATGGAAAAATGTTATACCTGAAGACTATGAAGGATGGAGAATGGGCGAAACTGGATTCGGCTGAAGTAGTACATGGATCATTTTCAATGAAGGGAAAGATAGACTCTGTACAGATGACAACACTTTATATGGATGACGAGAGTGTTATGCCGATTGTGTTGGAAAGCGGTAAGATTGTTATTACTATTAGCAATACCGATCTTAAAGCAGTCGGAACCCCTTTGAATACAGCGTTGTATGATTTTATTGCAAAGAAGAATGCAATGGAGGAAAGTATCGGTGAACTGGAAAGAAAAGAAACACGTATGGTGATGGATGGTGCTGATTTGGAAGAAGTTCACGAGCAGTTGCTTGCAGAAGGAGATTCGTTGATGAAAGCTATGAATCAGTATGTTAAGACTTTCATTTCAGATAATTATGAAAACGTATTAGGTCCCAATGTGTTTATAATGCTTTGTAGTTCTTTGCCATATCCTATAATGACTCCGCAAATAGACGATATCATAAAGGATGCTCCCTATTCTTTTAAGAGTAATAAGATGGTGAGAGAGTTTCTGACGAAGGCTAAAGAAAACATGCAGTTGATAGAGGAACATCAACGAATGCAACAAAATGTAGGTTCAAAGAAATAATTCTTGAGTTTTTTGCGTATTTTTGCATAAAACTCAAGATAAGATGAAAACGCCCCTTTCTATTCGTATTGCTTTTTTCTTTTTTATATCTATTCTGGCAGTTTCCTGTCATAGAGATTCGGATGTACTTCAAATGACTTTCTCAAAAGTGGAAAAGTGCATGGATCTCTGTCCGGACAGTGCTCTAAACATCTTGAAAGGTATTCCTGATCCTGAAAAACTGCGGGGTGAGTCGCAAGCCACTTATGCTCTTTTGATGACGCAGACAATGGATAAGAATTATATGAAATTCAGTTCGGATTCCTTGATTACTATAGCTTTGAATTATTATGCCATAACTCAGAATAAACCTATAATGTATGCAAAGACTCTATTTTATCATGGAAGAGTCATGCTGGAATTGGATAAGGAGGAGGAAGCTTTAAAGTCTTTTCTTGCTGCAAAAGATATTTATGAGAGAAATCAGAATCTTAAAATGTTGGCTCTCATTGCGGAAGAGATAGGTATGATTAATCGGAAGCAAGACTTGTATGATGATGCTTTGACGAATTTTAGAGAGGCACTTACTACATATAAACAGTTGAAGGATTCTCTTTCGGTTATCAGTGCTAGTCTAAATATTGCTAGAGTTTATTTGTTTAAGTCTGAATGGGATAGCTGTTCCCTATATTATAATAATGCCTTAGAAATAGCAGTACAGAAGAATTATTTATCTGAAATTACAATATTGCATGAATTAGGAATTTTATATCGTTCCATGCAGAACTTGCCCGAAGCGGAGCGCTATTTTTTAGCTGCTTATGAAAAAGAAACAGATGAAGAAAAGAAATATATGGAATGTTTATCTTTAGGATATTTATATATGCAAATGGGGCAGACTGAAAATGCTAGAAAATATTTAAAAATGAGTGCTAATTCTTCCAAGGCATATACACAGATTAGTGCATATGACTGTTTGTATTTCTTGGAGAAAGATATTGATAATTTTGAAGAAGCAATAGTTTATCATGAATTAGCTGATTCCATAACTAATTCTATGGAGGAGCTTAATTCCCGCGAGTTAATAGCAAGTTTACAGAAGAAATATGAGAATGAAAAACTTCAGAATGATAACTTGCAAATGAAAGTACGATATACGAATTTTATTTTATGGGGTACGATTGCCTTTTTATCTGTCGTTGCCTGTATGTGCTATTATTATTATAAAAATAGAAATAATAAGAAGAAAATAGCTGAAATAGAGTTGCAGATTAGAGATAATGAGGAAGAAATAGAACGATATCGACAGGAGATTGAGGATATTCAAATTTCAAAAGATCAGGTGGTAAAGGAGAATCTGATGTTAGAAGAAAATCGTACTAAAGTAGGAGAGCTTAATGGAAAGATTGTTCTCTTGACTATGCAGAATAAAATTTTGTCAGAACACCTTAAAGAACGGGGAGGTGAATTGAATGTTGGTATATCTTCAGGTCCATTTATTCATGCATTTCGGCTTTTATTGGCTATAAAAGAGGGAACGTTAAGAGGAAAACTCTCAAATGAAGAGCGACAGAAATTATTTAGCTTATTTGATCTAATTTACTGGAATTATGTTAGTCGTCTGTTGGATAGAGCCCCAACTCTTACTAAACATGATCTTGAGATTTGTTGTTTTCTTAAATTTGGTTTGACTCATGAAGAGCTGAGTTGTATTTTTCACACGACTTCTGATTCTGTAACTCGAGCAAAAAGTAGGTTGAAAGGTCGATTAGGTATTTCTACACAGGATGATTTAGATGCTTTTTTAAAAGAATTCTAAGAAATAAAAAATGAATTGTCCGGGTAAATGTTAATTCTGAAATTGATAACATGTTGATATATAGTGGAATATCCATTACTTATCCCTCGTAATTTGTCTGGGTCGTTTTTTTTGTTTTTTCGAATACATGCTGTACTTTTGGCGAAACAAAAAAGCAATATAGTTATGAAAGTACGTTTTATTTTATCTTTTCTGGCTGCATTATTTATTGCAGGGAATATGATCGCTATTGAGAGTACAGATCGGGTAGAGAGAAAATTACCTATCGTGTTAAAAGGTGAAGTTCCAACTACAACTAGTCGTTCTCTTCCTGTGATTCCTATTGATGCATCTATTTCTACAGATAATAATCTTGTAGAAATTGTTTTCACTGCTTCTCTTGGTGAAGTGAAAATATTAGTGGATGAACAAGTACAGGAAGTATGTCAGGTAACAACTCCTGGACAGACAACTTCCTTCTCTATAGAAGGATGGGCTCCGGGCATTTATAAACTAGAATTTAAAGTAGCCGGAGGCGGATACGTATACGGAGAACTGGTGATAGAATAACAAGGAACTAAACCTTAGCTATTATATAATCATGAAAAGTCATCATATAGTTGCTATTGGCACTTGGGGAGGTGACAAACAGCAACTTATAGAATATAATTCTTGTATTGCAGTAGGGATAGATTGTCCCCGTGCAAAATTGAGAGTGAGTATTCTATTAGATACGATACAAGAGTATCAGGTGAGATATATCTCTTCTGATGAAGAGATAAGTGAAGCTGTTAATAAAGCTGGTCTTATCATCGGAGCAAGGGGGATGGCCCATGAAGGGATATTGCAACGAAAACCGGTTATTGTAGTGGGGGAATATGGATTTGGAGGCTTGGTTACTCCGGATACATTGCACGAACAATGCAGTAATTATTTTAAAGGCAAAATCAATGGGATAAAAGAAGAGTACTTCTCTTTAGAACGATTAGAAGAGGAAATAAAGAGAGGATTTACTTTGACATTCCAAGAATTGCAGATGATGTCTAACCAGACAATAAGATTTCTACATAATATATAGACTTTTTGATTTAATAGATTAATGCATAAAGACTGGTTAGGTATACGGGGGTACGTGAGTATCCCCGTATTTCGTTCTTATCGATCCTGATCTTCATTTTTGATCATTCCTTTATACTTTTCAGGAAGTGCACTCTCGACAGCAGCATAAGCTTCTGCCATAGTAGCTTTTATATTTTCCATACCTTTCCCTTTAGGAGGAATAGGATCATGAATAGTCAGAATCATACGATGGCGATGTATCCATTTGCCTGTACGTGGAAGGATTTCAAAAGAACCATCAATCGTTACGGGAACAACTGCTAGCTGTAGGTCATCTGCCAATTGAAACGCTCCTTTTTTAAAATATCCCATATGTCCAGTGAAGGTACGTGCCCCTTCGGGAAAGACCACCAAAGACACTCCGTCTTTCAGAGAATCTTTTGCTTGCCGAATGGTCTCCAGTACTTTTTTCGGACCAGAACGGTCTACAAAAATATGTCCTGCGCTTTCACATGCCTTACCCACAAATGGTAGCTTACGCAGGCTTTTCTTCATCATCCATTTGAAGTTTCTTCCGATGAATCCGTAAATAAGGAAAATATCGAATGAACCTTGATGATTCGGCACAAAGATATAAGAGGTTTTTCCGTGTAATTTCTCACGACCGTGAACCTTGACAGGAATCAACAGGAACAGACAGATTAGCTGCGACCATATTTTGCCTGGATAATATCCCCAAAAATGAGCTCCTCCAAGTAAAGAGCCTATAATGGTCACAATTGCTGTTAGAATAGTCAATACCAATAGGATAGGTAAAGCAATGCAAATTTGATAAATATAATATAGTATCTTCATTAGGAATTTATTTTTTATATATATGCAAAGATACATGATTATTGGTAAAAAAAGCAGTAAGATACAACATAATCTTTGCGTTTGTGCTATTTTTGTCTGCTGTTATATAGAGATAATGATATGATACGTATACTACATACCGCTGATTGGCATTTAGGACAGACATTTTTTGGTTATGACCGTACCAAAGAACATGAAGCCTTTCTTGATTGGCTATTGAGAGAAATCCGGAAAAATGAGATTGACGCATTGATTATAGCTGGAGATGTGTTCGATGTCTCCAATCCTTCAGCCGCGTCCCAGCGCATGTACTATGAATTTATTTATCGGGTGACTGCAGAAAACCCGGGACTGCAAATTGTGATTGTTGCCGGTAATCATGATTCTGCTGCACGTTTGGAGGCTCCCCTGCCTTTGCTGCAAGCTATGCGGACGGAAGTCAGAGGGGTAGTGCGTAAATTGAACGAGGGAGAGATTGATTATGATCATTTGGCGGTAGAGCTGAAAAACCGGGAAGGGGAAGTAGAAGTACTTTGTATGGCTGTTCCTTTTTTACGTCAGGGAGATTATCCGGTAGTTGAGACAGAAGGCAATCCCTATATGGAAGGGGTTCGCGAACTTTATACGCAACTTCTGCAAAGATTATGGGCACGCCGGAAAACGAATCAGGCTATTCTTGCTATTGGACATTTGCAGGCTACCGGATCAGAAATTGCAGAAAAAGATTATAGTGAGCGGACTGTAATTGGTGGTCTGGAGTGTGTATCACCTGATACTTTTTCAGAGAAGATTGCGTATACGGCTTTGGGGCATATTCATAAAGCGCAACGAGTATCCGGCAGGGAGAACGTAAGATATGCCGGAAGCCCGATTCCTATGTCTTTTGCTGAAAAGCATTATCATCATGGTGTGGTAATGGTGACTTTAGATGAAGGTTGTGCTGTTGATATCAGAAGAATAGAGTGTCCACAACTGATTTCTCTTGTCAGTGTACCGGTCGGAGACCCTGCCTCACCGGAAAAAATAATAGAAATGTTAAGAGATTTACCCGAGGTGGAGGGAGAAGCACCGTATTTGGAAATCAAGGTGTTGCTTGAAGAACCGGAACCGATGCTTCGTCAGGAGATAGAAGATGCATTGGTAGGTAAAAAATATCGTTTGGCACGAATTATTTCTGCCTATCGTCAGGAAGGAAGGGTAGAAAAAGAAGTTGATGACTGGAAAAGGGGATTGCAGGAAATGTCTCCGTTACAGATCGCGCAATCTGCTTTTGAGAAGGTTTACCAGACGGAGATGTCTGCTGAGTTGACAGACTTGTTTCAGGAAGCATATATTTCTGCAACTCGTAAAGAAGAGGAGGAAGGAGAATGAAAATTATCGCTATAAGATTAAAGAATCTGACTTCGATAGAAGGCAGTGTTGAAATTGATTTTACAGTGGAACCGTTATGTTCGGCTGGTATATTCGCAATTTCCGGGGCTACAGGAGCTGGCAAGTCGACTCTGCTGGATGCTCTGTGTCTTGCATTATATGATAAAGCTCCCCGTTTTGCGACCTCGGTAGAGAGTATCAATCTGGCAGATGTGGGAGATAATCAGATAAATCAGGCGGATGTAAGGAATCTGCTTCGCCGTGGAACAAGTGATGGGTATGCGGAAGTAGATTTTCAAGGAGTTGACGGACATAGATATCGTTCCCGGTGGTCGGTCAGAAGGACAAGAAATAAGGCGAGTGGTTCTTTACAACCTCAAGTGTTAGAGGTGAAAGATTTAGATACGGAAAAAGAATTTCAGGGGACGAAGAAAGAACTGTTGGCGCAGTTGGTGGATTTGGTCGGTTTGACATACGAACAATTTACTCGTACCGTATTGTTGGCGCAAAATGATTTTGCTACTTTCTTGAAGTCCAGGGGAGCGGCGAAAGCGGAATTATTGGAAAAGCTGACAGGAACAGGTGTTTATTCTCGTATTTCTCAGGAAATTTTTGCCCGAAATAAGGCTGTACAAGAAGAGGTAGCGATGATACACAATAAAATGAGCGTGATTGAATTGTTGCCGGAGGACGAATTTCTTAGTTTGCAGAAAGAGAAAGAACTGCTGACTGAGAAACGTGCTGCAGGAATTAAGTTACTGGCAGAGCTGAATGCACAATTGAATGTTGTCCGTTCATTAAAGATGCAGGAAACTCTCTGGATGAAAAAACAGCAGGAAGAGCAGGGAGAACTGGTCAATCAAAAGAATTTGCAGAATGCTTTGGTTGTTCAGGAAGAGGGATTGCTTCATTTTAGAGCACAATGGGAAGCGATACAGCCGGATTTGAAAAAGGCACGTCAGTTGGACGTGCAAATACAATCGCAACAGGCAGGATATATGCAGTCTCAGCAGATTTTGCAGGCTGCCCGTCAGCAGGTGGCAGATCAGGAGAAGAAATTGACATCTGCTATGGGGCAGTTGCAGATATCCTATCACTCTCTGAACCATTTGCTGAATCGTACGGATGTGGAGGCACTTCAACCGGAACAGATTGAATTAATCCTCAACGAGGAAAAAGAGAGATTGGAAACATGGACAAAGGCGAATGAAGAACGCCTTATCCGGTTGAATTCTTTTAGTTATCCTTCTTTGGTAGATGAGCAAAGTAAAATCCAGAAGGAACTGGTGCGGCTACAAAATATGAAGCAATTGACCGAAGGACAATTGAAGGCAAAGCAGGAGATAGAGAAACTGGAAAAGGAGGTGGTTGTTTGTACGCGGCAATTGGCAGAACAGGATTCTGTCGTTAAAGCTCTCCATCGACTTTATGAGAGTGCTCGTATGGCAGTAGGGAAGGATGTGAAAGCATTGCGTCAGCAGTTGCAGGAAGGTGAGGCTTGTCCGGTTTGTGGAAGTACGATGCATCCTTATCATCGGGAACAAGAAATAGTAGATACTCTTTATCGGAGGATGGAACAGGAATATAATACAGCATTGTCCGCTTATCAGCAGATAAATAATCGCAATATCACCTTGCAACGTGATTTGACTCATCAAAAGACAACGGAGGCACAGATAAAAGAACAATTGTCTGCTTTGCAGCAAGAGGAAGATTCTGTAGGAAATGAAGAGCAGATACGGAGCCGGTTGAATGAGTTGGCAGAGCGTATTTTAGCCTATCGGAACCTGTATGCGGAATGGCAGCAAAGTGATGAGAAAATAAAAAAGTTACGTGCACATTGTGATGCCTTGCGTGAAAATGTCGCTCAGTGCCGTTTGGCTGCGCAAAAGGTAGCAGCTGTTAAGGAGCAATTAACTATTTTACAGAAAGCGGTTGCTGGTGAACAACAAAGATTTGATGTGATTGCTAAAGCGTTGGATACACTTCGTCAGGAACGTTCTTTATTATTAAAAGGAAAGAGTGCGGATGAAGCTGAGGTTGCTGTAGCCCGAAAAGAAAAAGAGTTGAATGACGCTTTGGAAACGGCCCGCAAACAAGTGGAAGGAGTGAAAAACCGTCTTTCCGGCTTGCAGGGAGAGATGAAGCAGTTGGCTGTTACTATAGAAGAACTACGAGAACAACAGAAAAATATCGAATATCCGGATCTGCTTCCTCAGACCATAGCCAAACAGCAGGAAGATAATTTGAATACGGAACGTGCTCTGTCGACTGTAGAGGCTCGTTTGTTACAGCAGACAAAGAATAAAACCATCGTTGATCAGATAACTAAGGAACTAACCGAAAAACAGGAGGTTGCCGGACGTTGGGCTAAATTGAATAAATTGATAGGGAGTGCCGACGGTACAAAATTTAAAGTAATAGCTCAAAGTTACACTTTGAATCTGCTATTGCTTCATGCCAACAAACATTTGTCTTACTTGTCCAAGCGATATAAATTGCAGCAAGTTCCCGATACGCTGGCGCTTCAGGTGATTGATTGTGATATGTGCGATGAGATACGTACGGTATACTCGCTTTCGGGCGGCGAATCTTTTCTGATTTCACTGGCGCTTGCACTGGGGTTATCATCACTTTCCAGCAATAACCTGAAAGTAGAATCTTTGTTTATTGACGAAGGATTTGGATCGTTGGATGCTGATAGTCTGCGAACAGCTATGGAAGCTTTGGAACAATTACAGATGCAAGGGCGAAAAATCGGAGTTATCTCTCATGTACAGGAGATGAGTGAACGTATTTCTGTTCAGGTACAGGTACATAAGAAAATCAATGGAAAAAGCGTGCTTACCGTCGTAGGGTAAGCACTGTTATTTCCGGCCATGCACCGAAGCGGAATGGTAATCCGACATAACCGATGCCTACATTTACGTATAATCCACGTGTTCCTTCCAGGTACATCCCGCTCCATTCGGGATAGATATAGGAAGAAGGAGAATAATTCCCTAACTTTAACTGCATGGCGTGGGTATGCCCTGCCAGCATTAAGTCTATGTCTGATTCCGGAAGTACCTCCCGTCTCCAGTGGGTAGGATTATGACTTAAAAGTATCTGAAACATTCCTTCAGTACCTTGCATCGCTTTGGGCAGGTCAGCATATTGTGAGAAAGGAGGCTCTCCTTCGTTTTCAACCCCGATAAGGGCGATACTGTCGTTACCTTGAATCAGAATGGTATGAGAATTATTCAATAATTTCCAGCCCATAGCGGCTTGTCTTTGTTGAAGGTCACTCAGGTTATCATCTTGCTCTTGTTTATTTTTCCAGCGGAAATAAGGACCGTAATCATGATTCCCCAAAATGGAGTATACCCCGTCTTTTGCTTTCAGACCAGCCAGTATATGTTGAAAATCATTGAGTTCGATTGCACGATGATTAACCAGATCTCCGGTAAAGACAATAAGATCAGGGTGTTGTTCGTTGACCAGATTTACTAAATTCTGGATAGCCGAGGCATTTCCCTGCCAGCTTCCGATATGGATGTCTGACAATTGAACGATGCGGTAACCATCGAAAGATGATGGGAGTTTAGACGAGGAGTAGGTTACTTCTTTGACGTCAAACTGCGTACGCCCGATAAAAGACCCGTAGATAATCATTACGATAGAAACTACGGCCAGTGTCAGTCCGGTACATATAAAAGGAGTTCGCGGCCAGCGCAACCATTTATGAAAAGGGATTCCGATGACCGTACAGAGAAAAAGCAGTAATTTGGGAGCTGTGAACAGGAAGAAAAAGATGGAAAACCATCCGATATCCTGTGTATGGCGTTCGGCAAAGGCATTGTTGGAGAAATAAACCAGGTAAAGCAATCCTGTGGATAGCAGGAAAGTAGGCAGCCAATAGAGGATTTTCAACCATCGTCTCGCTGTAAGATGGACGATAAATCTGAGATACAGATAAATGTCCGGTAAAATAAGGAAAATCAGTAAAAATATAAATAAGCGTTGTAACATAACAGCACGGATCAAAAATTCTTAATTAAAGCAGGCGAAGAGCTTTGATGAGTCATTTAATTGTCAATGATTTTAAGTTCGTCCAGATTCTTCTTGATTTCCTGAATACGATTTAGGAATTTCTTGCGATAAATCCATAAGATCAGACCAAGACCAGCTCCCCATAGCAAAATAAAAAACAGTATTATTCCTATTCCATATTGCCATATCTGCCAATAGATAAATGAAAGTACTGCCAATATAAGGAGGAAAGCTGTTGCGATTAAACGTTCCCGGATCATCCATCGGTGAATGCGGTTGACACGGCTGATCACTTCTATCAGCGGCATCTCATCTACTTTCGTTTGTTGTAGAAAACGTGTAGTAATGATGTCCCAGTAGAGTGCGGGAATCCACGACAGAATGATGATAATATAGATTGGGTTCAGTCTGCCATGCAACAGGACTTCCAGCAGGAATAAGACCAAAACCGGTAAAGAAATCAAAATCAGTTTGATATTCAGCCGGGCAATGGCATGGATACTTTTGTCTGCATGTCCTATCAGTTTGCCAAGTTCTTCCTCTTTGATCAGCTCTTTGTCTTTTAAGTGCTCATCCAAGGCATTCCATGATTTTTTCAGTTCTTCCAGTTCCATATATGATTACTCCTTTTTCATTTTTTTTAGTTTGTCTTTGATACGGCTCAGTTTGGTAGCTACATTTGTTACCGTTAGTCCGGTGATTTCTGCAATGTCTTCATAACTTTTGTCTTCAAGATAAAGCAGAATGATTGATTTGTCGAGTTGTCCCAGCTGATTAATCATTTGATAAAGTTGCCTCAGCATTTCGTGGATCGGATCATGTTCTTCTATTACCCAGTCAGTTTCGTAGGTGAGAGTAACGATTTCCGGTACATTCTTTTCTTTGCGGAAAAAGCTGATACACGTATTCAGGGCAATACGGTAAATCCATGTGGATATTTTGCATTCTTTCCTGAACTTGGGGTAGGCTTTCCAGAGGTTAAGTATCACATCCTGGTAAAGATCATTGAGCGGGGCGTTAGGGTTAGTGTATAAGTAGCATACCTTGTAAATCACCCGCTCATATTCGCGGATGACCGATAAGAACTCCTGCTCAATGGGATTAGTTGCCTCTGTTGTTCGTTCTCTCATGAATTAAATGGGTTACTTTTCTGGTTAGTTAGTCGTGTGAAAAGGAGAAAAATCACAAGTAAACGAAATTTATTGCAGATTGGCAGCCAGGAATTTTCGCATTTCCTCCATACTTTTTCCCCGGCGACGGGCATAATCTTCCAGTTGGTCTTCACCTATCTTTCCGACAGAAAAGTATTCGGAAGCCGGATGGGCGAACATAAGCCCGCAAACGGAAGCATGTGGGTACATGGCGCCATTTTCAGTCAGCGTGATTCCTATCTGTTTCATATCCAGCAGTTCATCCAACAAGAAATTGATGGATTGGTCGGGGAGGGATGGGTAGCCTACTGCAGGGCGAATTCCTTGGTATTTTTCAACCAATAAATCGGACATGGACAGGCTTTCATCTTTGGCATATCCCCATGCTTCTTTGCGTACATACTCATGCATTTTCTCCGTAGCGGCTTCTGCCAAACGGTCGGAAAGGGTTTGGACAAGTAAATGCTTGTAAGGGTCCTGCTGATACAGACCTTCCATATCTGCATCAATGGAAGAGGCAAAGGCGCCTATTGTGTCCGGAATGCCGGAAGAGAGTGGGCGGATAAAGTCGCTCAGGCAAAGGAACGGACTGCCGTCCCGTTTGGGTGTCTGCTGGCGGAGCAAAGGGAAAATAATGGATTGATTGGTCCCTTTCTCAATCACCAGATTATCTCCGTCCGAATTTGCCTTGCAGAGCTTGAAGATCGTTTTTACTTCATAATCCTTGTCAAGCGAATCCAGCATCCGGTTGGCCTCTTTAAACAGTTGCATAGCCTCAGAAGCTTTGCTGCGGTCTTCTTCCGGGAAAGTGGTCAGCCATGAGGCGCGGCAAACGTCACATCCGTGAATATTGGCGATGGCTGCAAAACGAGGTTGGAATCCCCATGCATGGAAAAAGTAAATCCAATTAATATAGGGGGCAACATTATGTATCTTATAAGATAAAATCATATCATAAGTATGTGATGAATAAAAACTAGGCACGGATGACACGGATTTCACGGTTTGAAGAAATTAGGCTATTAAAAAACGCGTTGATCCGTGTCATCCGTGCCTGAAATTACATATATAACGTTGACTTGTTATTTACCGTTTGAAAAACAATTCTTGTCCACGGTAATTCTCGTCAATGGTTCCGTTATCATATAACAGGTGACCGTTCGCAAATGTTTTTTCTACTTTCCAGTTGAATGTATGGCCTTCCAGCGGGCTCCATTTACATTTGCTCAGGATGCAGTCTGTAGTAACAGTCCACTCACTGTCGGGACGGACTAGAACCAAATCTGCCTGATACCCTTTCCGGATAAATCCACGATTTTGTATCTCATACATTTGTGCGGGGGCATGCGACATTTTTTCTACTACCTTTTCGATACTAAAAGCACCCTTATCTACCAATTCGAGCATGCTGACTAAGGAGAATTGTATAGTTGGCATTCCGGACATGGCCTTTAATGCTCCTCCTTCTTTCTCGCTTAGTAAATGTGGGGCGTGGTCGGTTGCAATAGCGTCAATCAGACCGCTATTGACTGCTTCCTGCAAAGCCTTCCGGTCTTCTGCTGTTTTGATGGCGGGATTACATTTGATTCGTGCGCCCAAAGTCTGATAGTCCTCTTCGGTAAAGATTAAATGAGAAACACAGGCTTCAGCGGTAATACGCTTTTCTGCCAAAGGAGCCTTAGAAAATAAACTCAGTTCTTTGGCAGTAGAGATGTGCATGATATGCAGACGTGCGTTGGTCTCGCGTGCCAGTTGCACTGCTAGTGCAGAAGAACGATAACATGCTTCTTCCGAACGGATGATCGGATGAAGTGCCAGAGGGACATCATCACCATATTCTTTTTTATATTTATCCGTATTTTCTTTAATGATTCCCTGATCCTCGCAATGCGCTGCAATCAGTAAGTCTGTACCTCCGAAGATATTTCGCAGACTTGCCATCCGGTCTACCAGCATATTTCCTGTGCTGGAACCCATAAATAACTTCACACCACATACCCGGCTTTTATTCAATTGGCTGAATAATGGATAGTTATTGTTGGTCGCTCCGAAGTAGCAGGAGAAATTGACTGATGATTTTTCTGCCAATAAAGCCAGCTTTTCGTCCAGTGCTTCCAGAGTTGTGGTCTGTGGATTCGTGTTCGGCATGTCCATTATCGAAGTAACTCCTCCGGCTGCCGCAGCATGACTTTCCGTAGTGATATCTGCTTTATGGGTCAATCCCGGATCACGGAAATGCACGTGTTCGTCAATAGCTCCCGGCAGAAGATAGCAGCCGGACGCGTCAATCGTTTCGTCACAAGGCATAGCAACTGTTTGTCCGTTAACTAAGATTTCGGCAATCTTTTCACCTTCAATAACAACACTTCCGGGAACTTTTCTTCCTTCGTTGACAATTACGGCGTTTTCTATCAGTATACGTTTCATTTCTTTTGCGGGAATTTATGGAACCAACTATTTATTTTTAACTTGATCACTCCGAATATGGCTTCCCCGAAGATGCTGCTATTCATCTTGGAGGTCCCCAGTTCGCGATTAATAAAGATGACGGGAACTTCTATGATCTTGAATCCGCATTTATATGCTGTGAATTTCATTTCGATCTGAAAAGCATATCCTTTGAAACGGACATGATCCAAATCTATCGTTTCCAGTACCTGACGGCGATAACATACAAATCCGGCAGTCGTATCATGTACCGGAATGCCGGTAATGAAGCGGACATACTTGGATGCAAAATAGGACATCAACACCCGGCCCATCGGCCAGTTGACCACATTCACACCACTTACATAACGGGAGCCGACGGATACATCCCCTCCTTCTTCTGCGCAAGCTGCATACAAACGGGGCAAATCATTCGGATTGTGGCTGAAATCGGCATCCATCTCGAAGATATATTCGTAGGCGTGCTCCAATGCCCATTTGAATCCTGCAATGTAGGCAGTGCCCAGTCCTAATTTTCCTTTACGTTCGATCATAAAGAGACGTTCGGGAAATTCCTGTTGCAACGTTTTCACGATGCTTGCGGTGCCGTCCGGAGATCCATCTTCTATTACCAGAATATGGAATACCTTGTCTAATCCGAAAACGGCACGGATAATATTTTCTATATTCTCCCGTTCATTATAGGTCGGGATAATAACGATGCTATCTGATAATTGCATAGAAGTCCTATTTTTAAGACAAATGTAGCGCTTTTCCTTTAGTTATGAATAAAACTAAGGATTATTTAGTACTTTTGTGGCGGAATTTACACCATTATTACACTGGTTGACACAAGCAGTTTCTGTTTTGTGTGAATCCGTGCAATTGGTGGTGAATTAATGTGGATATTTATGACGATAACCGAGCTACAACAACGATATGCCGCTCATCCTAATACTGCAGTCATGGAGCGACTGTTGAAGGATGTGTCTGTTCAAACTATTTTTTGCGGGGGGCTGTGTGCTTCTTCCGCTTCCTTATTTTCTTCCGTATTGGTGAAACAGGATGTGTGTCCATTTGTCTTTGTGCTTGGCGATCTGGAGGAAGCGGGATATTTCTATCATGACCTGACGCAAATACTGGGAACCGAGAAAGTGCTTTTCTTTCCTTCTTCATTCCGCCGTTCCATTAAATACGGCCAAAAGGATGCAGCTAACGAAATATTGCGTACAGAGGTGCTGAGCCGTTTGCAGAAAGGAGAAGAAGGTTTGTGTATTGTTACCTATCCGGATGCGTTGGCAGAAAAAGTGGTATCACGCAAAGAATTGAGTGACAAAACATTGAAACTGAATGTTGGCGAGAAGCTGGATACGACTTTTATCACAGACGTATTGCATAGTTACGGTTTTGAATATGTAGATTATGTGTACGAGCCCGGACAATATGCTGTTCGGGGCAGTATTATTGATGTCTTTTCTTTTGCCTCGGAATATCCTTACCGTATTGACTTTTTCGGAGATGAAGTAGAAAGTATCCGTACATTTGAAGTAGAGTCGCAGTTGTCCCGTGAGAAAAAGAAGGGAGTAGCTATTGTTCCTGATCTGGCTGTGACCGGAGAGGTAACAACCTCTTTTCTTGATTTTATTCCAAAGGAAACTATTTTGGCTATGCGTGATTTCCTTTGGTTGCGCGAGCGTATTCAAGTAGTACATGATGAGGCTTTGACTCCACAGGCTATTGCCGTGCAGGAAGCTGAGGAAAATGGTGGTATCACGTTGGAAGGTAAACTGATAGACGGCAGTGAATTTACAGTGCGCGCCCTTGATTTTCGTCGGATGGAGTTTGGAAATAAGCCAACCGGTACACCGGATGCCAGCATTACTTTCAGCACCGCCGTACAGCCTATTTTTCATAAAAACTTTGATTTGGTAGCCGGTTCTTTCAAAGACTATCTGGAGCAGGGATATTCGCTTTATATCTGTAGTGACAGCACTAAACAGACCGACCGTATCAAGGCAATCTTTGAAGATAGGGGAGATAAGATTCAGTTTACTCCGGTAGAACGTACGATACATGAAGGTTTTGTGGATCATACGCTGCATCTTTGTGTTTTTACGGATCATCAGCTGTTCGACCGTTTTCATAAGTATAACTTGAAAAGTGATAAGGCTCGTTCGGGCAAAGTAGCTCTGTCTCTCAAAGAGTTGAATCAGTTTACTCCGGGTGACTATGTGGTTCATACAGATCATGGTATCGGTCGGTTTTCCGGTTTGGTACGCATTCCGAATGGAGATACTACGCAAGAAGTGTTGAAGCTTGTCTTTCAGAATGAGGATGTCGTATTCGTTTCCATTCATTCTTTGCACAAAGTTTCGAAATATAAAGGAAAGGACGGGGAAGCTCCGCGATTGAACAAACTGGGTACGGGTGCATGGGAGAAACTGAAAGACCGTACAAAGGCTAAAATTAAGGATATTGCCCGTGACCTTATTAAATTGTATTCGCAGCGCCGTCAGGAAAAAGGCTTTTCTTATAGTCCCGACAGTTTTTTGCAGCGTGAGCTGGAAGCCTCTTTCATTTATGAAGACACTCCCGATCAAAGCAAGGCAACTATGGATGTAAAGGCAGATATGGAAAGTGAACGTCCGATGGATCGTCTGGTATGCGGAGATGTTGGCTTTGGGAAGACGGAAGTAGCTATTCGTGCAGCTTTCAAAGCCGTAGCCGATAATAAGCAGGTAGCTGTTTTAGTGCCGACAACCGTTCTTGCCTATCAGCATTTCCAGACATTCCGCGAACGTTTGAAGAATTTGCCCTGTAGGGTGGAATATTTGAGTCGTGCCCGTACGGCAGCTCAATCCAAAGCCGTATTGAAAGGACTGAGGGAAGGAGAAGTCAATATTCTTATCGGAACTCATCGTATTCTGGGGAAAGATGTTCAGTTTAAGGATTTAGGCTTACTGATTATTGATGAAGAGCAGAAATTCGGTGTTTCCGTTAAGGAGAAACTACGGCAATTAAAGGTGAATGTTGATACATTGACTATGACGGCTACTCCAATTCCCCGTACACTTCAGTTCTCATTGATGGGAGCCCGTGACTTGAGTGTCATTTCTACGCCTCCGCCTAATCGCTATCCGATTCAAACGGAGGTACATACCTTCAATGAGGAAGTGATTACAGATGCGATTAATTTTGAGATGAGCCGTAACGGGCAGGTTTTCTTTGTCAATAACCGGATTGCGAACCTACCGGAACTTAAAGCAATGATCGAACGTCATATTCCCGATTGCCGTGTTGCTATCGGTCATGGACAGATGGAGCCCGCACAGTTGGAACAGATCATCTTTGATTTTGTCAATTATGACTATGACGTGCTTTTGGCGACTACAATTATAGAGAGTGGCATTGATATCCCGAATGCGAATACGATCATTATCAATCAGGCACAGAACTTTGGGTTGAGTGACCTTCATCAGATGCGTGGTCGGGTAGGGCGTAGTAATAAAAAGGCTTTCTGTTATCTGCTGGCTCCTCCGTTGAGCAGTCTGACAGCAGAAGGAAAACGGCGTTTGCAGGCGATCGAGAATTTTAGTGATTTGGGCAGTGGCATCCATATCGCTATGCAGGATTTGGATATACGTGGAGCCGGAAACCTGCTCGGAGCGGAGCAAAGTGGCTTTATCGCCGATTTGGGGTATGAAACGTACCAGAAAATACTTGCTGAGGCAGTCCATGAGCTGAGGAACGATGAGTTTGCTGAACTGTATGCGGATGAGATAAAGGGAGAAGGTCAGATTAGTGGAGAAGGATTCGTTGACGAATGTCAGATAGAAAGTGATCTTGAACTTCTGTTGCCGGCAACTTATGTGACGGGTAGCAGCGAGCGTATGTTGCTTTATCGCGAACTGGACGGGCTGACGCTGGATAAAGACGTGGATGATTTCCGTTTCCGGTTGGAAGACCGTTTCGGACCTGTTCCGCCGGAAACACAGGAATTGCTTCGCATCGTTCCCCTTCGTCGGTTGGCAACACGTCTGGGAGTGGAAAAAGTTTTTTTGAAGGGCGGGCGTATGACGCTATTCTTTGTTTCGAATGCAGATAGTCCATTCTATCAAAGTCAGGCGTTTGGTAAAATGATAGACTACATGATGAAATATACTCGTCGCTGTGACTTGCGTGAACAGAACGGAAGGCGGAGTATGTTGATTAAGGATGTGACCAATGTGGAAACTGCGGTTAGTGTGTTGCAAGAGATTGTGGCGTTGCCGGTGAAAGAATAAAGTGATTGTATATTGATAAATAATGAGAGTAATGTTTGTTTTTTATATTCAAAAATGCTTATCTTTGATTTGAAGACACAGATAAGAACAAAGAACAAATAAAAGCTATTTAAAATCTAAAAAGAATGAATATGAAAAACATGCTGTCATTAATTGTTGTATTATCGTCTTGGTTAGCGGTATATTCGCAAGGTAGTTATACAGAAATAGAGTTAAAACTGAAATGTGATTCTATCATAGAGGAAAGTAATACTTTATACAGATATGAAACTGCTGCCTGGAACTTTACTGATATGTTTCTTGCCAAACCGGAACTAATGGAAACAATACGAGGTGTCCTGACTTATCAACAGGGAGATACCATTAAATGCCTCGTTATCGACGATCAATCTCAATGCACTTACGAAGTTTCTTTCCTTAATGAATCAGCACCTTGTTCAGAAGTGACGACTTATCGAAGTCTGTCTGAATATGAGATGAATTTAATTAAGGTCAGAGAAAAAATACGGAGTGCATTTACGGATGAAAAAGAATATCCGATATATAGCTATAAAGACTATCCATTAAACTGGATTCTCATACCTTTTAAAGATGGTTACAAGTTTTATGCTATTTCAGGAACATCCAAAGGAGGGGTTATACCTTTCGGTAACGACTATTTATTTATTGCTGATAAAGAAGGAAAAATTCAATCGTGGAAGAAATTTCACTCCGGATTGCTTCCTGTAGAAGTAACAGAACAAATGCCAATGATCGCTTTTCCTATCCATTCACATCTGAAAAAGGAACCATTCATTTCTGCTACTGATATTTGTACATTCAGATTATATTATAACCAGACTGGAAGTACAAAATTTGCAGTATATTCACCGGCTCTTTCTATGTATTTCGTCTATGAAATAGCCACGAATACTATTCGACAAAAGATATAAATTTAGATTCGGCACCTTCATTCTGAAAAAAAGTCTTATGATTTATTCATCATGACTGAAAAGAGAATTAGAAAGTCATTAGTAAAAGTATGTCATATTAATAATTTGTATGAATATATTAGTGTTTGATACCATACCTCTGTAATACAGGATTTTCTATTTCTCTTTCTTGTACAACTCACTTCATAAATCAAGATTGAGTTTATAATAAACGGGTCCCAAGTTTATTATAAACTCTATTGGGCGATTTTCTTTAAAAATAGAGGAATAAATTAAACAAAAAGGGGCGAAATCTTTGCAGACTTCACCCCATTCCTATTTCTTATCATGCACTCATACGCATGTAAACTATATCTTTATCTCTTTATTTTTGTACATTCCATACTTTTAATTCCTTATTCATTTCTACAAATATACGAAATTTAAAAGGGAAAGTCAATAGGGAGTCTATTTTAAAGTTCTCGTTTACTTCTTCTTCCCGTACAACTTATCTACCAGATCCTGCCGTCCGATACGCCTCAACTCGTTCAGAATATTCTTCCGTTCTTCCGGTTTATACCAGAAGAAGAATTGTCGTTGAGCCAGTTTTTCCCGTTGAGTTTTGGCGCTGAATACAGGTTCTAATGTATATGGATGGAATCCGGTATACCATGCTTCGGTGGCTACGGTCATCGGAGTAGGGGTAAAGTCCTGTACTTGCTCCAGATGAAAGTCCAGTCGTTTGGTGATGACAGCCAGTTCCGCCATATCTTCTTCTTTGCAGCCGGGGTGTGAAGAGATAAAGTACGGTATGAGCTGTTGACGTAGATTCTCTTCCCGGTTGATACGGTCGAATATTTTTTTGAAAGTTTCAAACAGATCGAAAGATGGTTTACGCATAATGGATAAAACTCGGTCGCTGGTGTGTTCAGGCGCGACTTTCAATCGGCCACTTACATGATTGACGATCAATTCACGGGTATATTCGTTGGTACTGCGGTTGATGGCAGCATCTTTGCTTTGGTGCAGCAATAAATCGTAACGCACCCCACTACCGATAAATGATTTTTTTATGCCGGGCAAGGCATCTACGGCCTTGTATATATCCAGCAAGGGACGATGGTCCGAGTTTAGGTTCGGACATACTTTAGGATGGATACAGGATGGACGCTTGCACTTTTTACAGATCGATTCGTCTTTTCCCTTCATCTGATACATGTTAGCGGACGGACCGCCCAAATCGCTCAAGTATCCCTTAAAATCGGGTAGCTGTATTACTTCTTTCACCTCATTCAGAATCGATTTCTTGCTGCGGCTGACGATAAACTTTCCCTGATGCGCAGAGATTGTACAGAATGCACATCCTCCGAAACATCCCCGATGAAGATTGATGGAAAACTTAATCATATCATATGCGGGAATCCGTTTGCCTTTGTATTTGGGATGAGGCAGACGGGTGTAAGGCAAATCAAATGCATGGTCGAGTTCTTCCTGACTCATCGGAGGATAAGGCGGGTTTACCACTACGATTTTATTATCTACTGCCTGAGTGATACGGGAAGCAGCATATTTATTCGATTCTTCTTCAATGTGACGAAAATTGCTGGCTTGCTTTTTTTTATCAGCCAGACACTCTTCATGTGAATAGAGCTGGATGTCATCCTCAGCGGGTGTCCACTCGGATGCACGACTGAGATATGCTATTTGTGGTATGCCTGCAGCTATTTTTTTAAGCTCATTACCGGTTAATGGTGATTCTTTTGTGGAAAGTTGATTTTTCATTTGCTGAACCAATTCCACAATCGGTTTTTCTCCCATACCGTATATCAGCATATCGGCACCGCTATCACACAATATGCTCTTTTGTACTTTGTCTTGCCAATAATCATAATGACTCAGGCGTCTCATGCTGGCTTCTATACTTCCCAGCACAACGGGTACATCCGGATAAAGCTTCTTCAGTATCTGACTATATACGATAGAAGGATATTCGGGGCGCATATCCGGGCGACCGTCCGGTGTATATGCATCCTCGCTGCGCAGACGTTTATTGGCTGTGTATTTGTTTACCATCGAATCCATGCATCCGGCAGAGATTCCGAAGAATAACCGGGGACGTCCGAGTTTCTTGAAGTCGCGTAGGTCATCACGCCAGTTGGGTTGGGGGATGATAGCAACTTTCAAGCCTTCCGCCTCGAGGATTCTCCCGATAACGGCAGGTCCGAAGGAGGGGTGGTCCACGTATGCATCTCCACTGAAGAGAATGACATCCAGCTCATTCCATCCGCGGAGTTCCACTTCTTTCTTGGTGGTAGGTAACCAGTCGGTCAATCGATATTCTTTCATGCCGCAAAGATACGGATAATAAAAAACATCCCAATGATTTTTTTATTCATTGGGATGTTTAACCGTAATCATTTAGATGTTTTTTCAAAAGACGCTACATCTTTTTTCAAAACTTCTCATTGATTGTAAATTGCAATGTCATTTGCTCTCCGTCATAAATCTCACGAAAACCGATGCTTTGCTCGGAAAGATATTCCTTTAAATCTTGGAAAGCATCTGCATGATTCATGATAATTTCGAGCGTTTCACCGAAAGGAGCCTCACATATAGCTTTGATTGCAGGAATCAAAGGATTATAAGCGGTTGTTCCACAGGTATCTACCGTAATCATTATTCTTCCTCCTCTTCCGCATCCTGAGTAGAAAGCCAGGTGAGATAGAGTTTGATGAGCTGCTGCAGACCGAATGCCTTCATGTTATTGTGATAAATAACATCGATGCAAAGATCCAGCAGTTCTTTGCTGTCTTCCTCCTGACTGGCAATCAGGGAACGGATATTTAGTTTCAGTTTATCCAATACGGGTTCGTCTACAATTCCGGTACTATCGATAAGATGACGGAACAAGGCATATTTTTCGATTGTTTTCAGATTTTCGCTGGACACCTCTATGCTGCGTGTACCGCTAGGGTTTGCTTGTATAGTATACATTGTTTTTTAGTTTTAAGGGTTATTACTAGGAGCAAAGATAGAATTTAAAATGAAAAACGAATTAAAAAAGCCCGGATATTTTCATCCGGGCTTTGAATCTTTATTTAATATCAATGGACAATGTCTTTAAAGAACCGTCCCAATTATATTTACGTTGATTAGTCCATTTCTCAATCCTCCGTTTGTCATTTTAACTCCGTTGAATACCAAATAATATTTTCCCGGTAGCAAATTTATTTCTCCATTAAACATGCTGTGAAACAGAACTCTCTTCACCTGAATTATCACTTACCATTAATAAAACATCGGATTTCTCTTCTGTCCATTGAAGTCTAACTGTAAATGAATTAGTTTTCGCAGGGCATGTCTTATTAATCATGTTACTTCAACTTCCATCAGTAAGTTTTAAAAAAAGCAGCTGACGGTAATGTAGTCAGATGAAAAGACTTTGACTTGGTTGTAGTAACATCAAATTTTATCTGATAATCATATTCATATCTGGATTTTGGTTTTAATTCTCCGGTTATACTAGCTATTTTCATAATTTAATAGATATATGGTTTAACAATGTATTATTTCTTAAGTAGTTCAGACAAATCTAATTTTATAATAGTTTCTTGTCCTCTTTGTACTTTGACAGGATAAACGCCTAAGTCTGTAGATTTACCATTATCATCGATCCATCTGACCATATAATTAGAAGTGAAAGAATAGTCGTCAGGCATTTCTCTATTACCATTTCCCCAAAACCTTAGTGAATAAATAAAGTTTGTATTCATTTTATTAGGTGTAAGAGTATAAATCAAGGGTTCATTATAATCTGTTTCTGATCGGCTGATTGGAATTTCGAAATCAGTTAGAAACTGAAACTCTAGTTGCCCATGGAGCAAACTCTTAGCTTCCAATTTTATATTCCCAAACATACTCTTCATGTCAATGTCAACGGTATTGTCTGTTTCTGCTAAATAGTCAGATAAGTAACCTGTATATATTTTGTAATAATACGATATTATAGGATTGTTGAATTTCCAGAAATGAACCTCTTTGTGATAATAGAATTCATTGTTTAAAGGACAAGCTTCACCAGCACTAATTCCTAAATTTTCAACTAATCGGCGGAATATATCTATATAATCTCCATACAAATGGTCATAGCATAATTCTTTTCCATTAGGTACTACCATTACTCGAAAGAGATATTTCTTACCTTTTTGTAATTTGACTTTAGCCAGACTTAAGTCATCAAATAGTCCATAAGCATATGGTGTTTCATCCATATCTGCATAAAGAACATCTATGCCATATAAATCTCGTTTTTCGTTATTTGGTGCTGATGAAGATAAAAGAATATCGGGTAGTTCTCCCTTTAATTGGAAAGTGGTTTCCACATATATTTCTTCTATTGAAGAAGTATTGTCTTCTTTGCAGCTGGATTGCAAAAAAATGAACAGGAATATCAAATAAGGAATAGCGTGTTTCATAGCTTAATTGTGCGTTAAATATTGTTCATGTGCAATGATGTTAATTTAATAAGAACTGTATCTTATTTTATAATAATACAGTTTAAGAGCAATATCTACTAAGCAGAAACAATGTTTTTTAGAAACTATTTTTATTTTTAATAAAAGACTGAAGAGGAACTGCTTATTTGTAAACCAAATCTCATATTTAATATTTTATACAATAAACCCTAGTTCCAATAGCTGTTTCAACCGTTGAAACCATTTGTTTCATGCCTTGAAACTAGAAGTTTCATTGCTTGAAACCATTTGTTCCAAAGTATGAAACTAAAAGTTTCAAGCGGTTGAAACTCCTTGAGGATACGGTAGGTTTGATTGACTTGACTATACGATTTGATTGGCTTGACCGTATCAGTTGTTTCAATCAACCTGTCTTTTGAAAAGCATTGAATCATTTATGAATCAATAATGCATGAATTATTAGGCATTACTACCTGATTTTTCAATTATTAATAGCTGAAGTGTCAGCCCTTAATAATTGTCGCATCAGATGTTAACATCCTGTAAATCAGATAATGATATTCTAAAATAATCGATTGTTCTATGTGATAAAGTGAGAGCAACCACTTGCTCTCATACTTGCCATCACACTTGCTACCACACCTTAAACAGCGATGAATAAAGAGATGCAGAAGAATAGTTAGAGCATGAGAGCAAAACAGCTATCCAATTACTATGGAGCCAATTCTATTTCCTTTCGGAAATGAACAAAAATCAACTACTGATTCGCTTTAATTATAATTTCATATATTCAGTCTTGCGAAATGGATATTATTTCTGAGTAAAGAAACCTAGTATGCCTGCCATAATGCTGGCACGGTCTGTTTCCGATTGGATGCTTTCGAAAGGAAAGCCAAGTACGAAAGTACGATAGTCCGCTCCTTTGTATGCAATGCCTGCCGGCTGATTACCGCGTGCATAAGTGAATACAGGAAATGCGGGAGCTACCGGAACAATACAATCCGGTGCTGTTACAGCATAACTGTTCTCATTGGGCAGGCGGGGAATCGCAATACTGCGGCCTAATCCGTTGATCTGACCGGAAGTCTTGTCTGTCAGGCTATTCTGATAACCGTATTTCAGAACTTTCTCTGTAAACTCCCGGTTCCCTTGTGTTCCGCTCATGTCACTTCCCACATATGCACCGCTGACAAACAGATTACCGCCTGATTGGCAGTAACTTGTAATCAGTCTTTGCATCGGTGAAGAGAAGGTTTTGTAATAAGCTTTGGTTGCAGGATCTTCCTTCTCAAGTCCCAGTATATAGTCTACAATCGGGTAGTCTTCCAAAGTGACGATTCCATTCTCCACCGCTTCGTCACTGCACGAAACAAAACTGTATTTTCCTGCAGCCTGAATCGCTTTTCCATGAATGAAAGAATAGTCAAACGTATTCCCTGCTATCTCCATTCCTTCCAGTTCATTGCCACTGTGTCCCAGACTGCCTTCTCCTTCTTTGCCGGCTTGTGTACGGTTGAATCCGCTTTGTACCCCACAAAAAGAGATATTTGATAAATACGGTACTCCCGGATCTTGTTCCAGATCAAATCCGGCTCTGTCCGGGGTATTAATGACAGCCGGGCCACTGATTCTGTCGAATCCATTGACAATCAATATTCTTTCACGCTCACGTTTTGCCTTATAAGCCGAAAGAATTTCAGAAGGGAAGCTTTCTCCTCCCCGGTTTACGGCTGTTACTTTGAATGAATAGACTAATCCTGGTTCTACTTTTACACTATAATAGGGCTTACTGACCAGAGTCCCGTTGTCAAAGCCTCCGTAACCGATACGTGTATATACAATATATTCCCGTGGACGGGCTGTCGGTTCCAAAGGATCATCTTCTCCTTTCCAGGTAAGCTCCAGTGTATTTTTCTTTTTCCCGAAATGGATAGCGAAGTTGCTGACCGGCAGGGGCTGTACTATATAATCTTTACCATGCTGGCTATTCATAAACTGTAGGATACCTTTGTAGATGGCACGTCCTACGGTAAATTTGAAATTCGGATCATGTCCGAGCTGCATATCCGCAAAGTTCTGATGAGAGAGCAATTCGATAATAGTGGAAGGGATAGCGGGAAGTCGTGTTTCACTGTAGTTCCGGTTCCACATACTACGGCGTGTCCATGGTGATTGGTAGTTTAAACGAATGTCTTTCTGAATTTGGGTCAGCAGGATATCTGCAAGGTCGCGTGAAGCATATCTGTCTATTCCCGAATTTAGTTTGCCATTATTAAAATCGGTAGTATAAATGCCGAGCGAACCGATGATTTCATCATTCTTACTGCATCCTGCGTCACTGTGAAGTGCCATAGTCATTTCCAAAGGTACACCCAGCCCCGGTTGATTGGGGTTATAGACAGAGCTTCCGGACAAATAGTTGATTGTATTGGAGCGTGTATTGATATCGTCTGTATAGTCATTTTCTCCTTTACGTCCGGCATATACATCATAAGGCATTCCGTTCCATTGGGATGAATACCGTGCTCCTTCCAGATAACGAGGTAGTCCGCTTATTTTTCCTCCGCGTGAAATATTGCCCATTCCGCCTCCGAAACGTACAGCGTCTGCACATACTACGCCATGTTCGCTACTTTCATTGCTGAGTACGACCATGCCGTAGTCATTATTTCCTTTGTCAAACTCAAAAGTTCCGAGATATACCCAAGTGCCTCCGCCTATTTGCTGGTTGACTTTAAACTCAGTGACGCCTCCATTATGAAAAACAAGGTATTTGGCATCACTCACACTATTGGGTAATGTCTGGTAAGATACATAAACCGCATATTTTCCGGTTGCCGGCAGGGTAGGTACCCATTCGGCAAATGCCTGATCTTTGTTTTTCTTTTTTTTCTTTTCTGTCTGAATATATCGGCTGGTACCGTCTATGAAAGGATTTTCCCCATCCTTGTAAATTGCTTTTTTCTGAGTGAATCCCTTCACGGAAGTAGTTGCCCAACGTGCCTTTTTACTGTTTACTTCCAGATAGAGGGAGGCATTCGGAGTATCGTTGTCAACGATGATTTCATTTTTTTGTGTATCCCGTTCGCGAGGAGTATAAACAATGGCGCCTGCATTTTCCAACATTGGAATGACGTATGGAAGAATAAAAGATTGAGTGAACATGTCTTCTGTTGTACAGAACAATCGGGGGCGTTGCCATCCCCATTCGCCTTTATCATTCTTGTAATAAATCCCATGACTTTGCCAAAGAGCGATGTGTCGGTCTTGCAATCCACGGGATATTTCGTTAGGACGGGAAATCTTTTTCACCCATGGAGCACCTTTGTATTCTATGTTCAAAGACATACGTTCCTTATCTTTTTTCTTGCTCCTGTACAAGTTGGGAACTAAGTCTTCGATAGGCTTTCCATCTGCATAAATGGTGATCTGAAAATAATTCACCGGACCGGGGAGGAGTTCCTTCATCTGATTGTAGATCGTTTCTACTGTTTCTGGCAGAAATGGCTGGTAAGCGAAACTTTCTGAAGCATAAATCTGAATTGTCCTGCGGTCATAATCAATATCGAAACTGTTCAGTTTAGGTGTACTGATTTTGGCTGTTGCTGTATATTTGGCAAAGTAATCCGTTAAACGCTCTTTTATATTTCTCTCAATATCCTGAGCGAAGAGAAGGTTGATGCCCATTGTCAGGCACAGAAGAAAGACTATTATTTTTTTCATCGTTCCACTCTTTAGGTTTTTATCCTATGAATAAGGTGCTTTTTATTTATCTGCCACTTTCCCCCTTTGATAATACTTCTAAGTTCATGATATATTGTGGCAAAATCTCCTGCAAAAATAAACAAAAAAAGAGTGGGAAGTATCGAACTGCCCACTCTTCTTTGATTGTTTTATATTCTATTAATTAAGAATCTTCTTTCTTATAGAGGTATGTATTCTACAAAGGCCTCCATTGCTTCATACGAAGCCAGTCCTAACTGGTCGTACAGCGTTGCAGTGCCACGGTTGCGGTCTTCACTACGTTGCCAGAACAAACGTTCGTCATTGCCCAGGAACGGAGCACTTTCCATCTGTGACTGGTGTTTCAGGATAGAGTTACGTTTTGCGCGAAGCTCTTCCGGGCTGATAGGAACGGCCATTTCGATGTTTTCAATTTCCCATTCTGCCCATGCACCACGGTACATCCAGATACGACAGTCTTTCAACCATTTAGCACCTTCTTCTTTTTCAAGATCGACAGCGGCAAATACAGCATCCGTACATACACGGTGTGTACCGTGTGGGTCAGCTAAGTCTCCGGCTACGAAAATCTGATGAGGTTTCACCTCACGGAGTAAGTTGCGCACGATTTCTACATCTGCCTCGCTGATTGGGTTTTTCTGAATCTTACCGGTTTCGTAGAATGGCAAGTCAAGGAAGTGTACCCGATCTAATGGAATATTGTTGTAAGAAGAAGCTGTACGAGCCTCACCACGACGAATCAGCCCTTTGATGGTCAGGATGTCGCGGCTGTCCATGTCACCGTCCTTCTTTTCTTTCAGGAATTTGCGTATTTCTGCATACTTTTCGCTGATTACCAAATCTTCACTGTTATTGAAAATTTGGTTGAATCCGTTGATAAAGTGCATGAAACGAACTACTTCTTCGTCACCCACGGCGATATTTCCGGAAGTTTCGTAAGCTACGTGTACCTCATGTTTCTGCTCTACCAGACGGCGGAGAGTTCCACCCATAGAGATTACGTCATCATCCGGGTGTGGGGAGAAGATTACGACACGTTTCGGATATGGTTTGGCACGCTCCGGACGATAAGTGTCGTCAGCGTTTGGCTTGCCACCCGGCCATCCGGTGATCGTATGCTGCAAATCATTGAAAATCTTAATATTTACATTATATGCAGAACCGAATAATGCCAAAAGTTCGCTCAAACCGTTTTCGTTATAATCCTTGTTAGTCAACTTCAGAATTGGTTTGCCTGTCAACTGACACAGCCATACGATAGCGCTACGGATCAGTTTGTCATTCCATTCGCAGGAAGTTACCAACCATGGACGCTGGATACGTGTTAAGTTCATCGAAGCCGAAAGGTCGATTGCTACATGAGCATTGTTGTGAGTCTGCAGGTAAGATGCAGGAATCGTGTCAGTTATCGGACCTTCCACACATTCTTTAATCATTGCTGCCTTGTTTTCACCCCATGCCAACAGATATACTTTCTTAGCGCTAAGAATAGTAGATACTCCCATTGTAATAGAACTGATCGGAGTATTTTCTATCGTTCCGAAAATCTTGGATGCTTCGTTACGTGATGCATTATCCAGCAAAATCAGACGAGTGGTAGAGTTCAGACGAGAACCCGGTTCGTTGAATGCGATATTACCTACACGACCAATCCCCAGCAACGCAATATCAATGCCCCCGAAACTTTCGATACGTTGCTCATACAGACGGCAGTACTCAAAGATTGTATCTTTGGCGATGGAACCGTCCGGTGTGAAGATATTCTGTTTGTCAATATCGACATGATCCAGCAACATTTCCTTCAAAGCGTTGAAGTTGCTGTTGATAGCATCAGAAGACAACGGATAGTATTCATACATATTAAATACGATCACGTTGCGGAAGCTGAGTCCTTCTTCCTTGTGCATACGGATCAACTCCGAATATACATGACTGGGTGAGTTTCCTCCGGGTAGTGCCAATACGCAGAAACGTCCTGCTTTTTGTTTTTCGCGGATGGTTTGTGCTATTTCGCAAGCAATGTAGTTAGCCCCTTCTTCTACAGACTCGTAGATGTCTGTAGGAATTTTTTCGAGTCTTGTCAAGACCGACTTTTCAAATGCATTCTCCGGTCTGTAGTATCTGGGGGAGACCCTGTGGAGAGTGATTTGAGAACTAAGATTTGTTTTCATAAAGTTGTTAATTAAGTTATGTAAGATTAGAGTCCTTACGACTGTATTTTCACGACAAAGATACAAAAGAAGTCTATATAATTAACTACTAACTTCTAGGTATTGTTGCAGCTTCAAATCGTTTTTAACATTTGTTTGATAGCAAATGCTATAGATGAAATTCGTCTGCATCTTTCCATACCGGGAACTTCTCTCTGAATTGCCGAAGGCTGCTCAGAGTAAGTGTAGCAGTCGTTATTCCTTCTGTATCATCGGGTAAGGAGGCCTTTTCTTCTCCGAAAGCCGAATAGATGACACTGCCTCCATTGTATTTCTGCTGATATCCGTCAATACCTACTCTGTTGACACCACATACATAGCACTGATTTTCTAACGCGCGTGCACGAAGCAGAGTGTCCCAAACCAGACGGCGGGGGATGGGCCAGTTTGCTACATATATTAATAGGTCATATTCGTTGTTTACATTACGGCTCCATACCGGAAAACGAAGGTCATAGCAGACTAGTAAGCAGATATTCCATCCATGATAGGAGATAACGAGGCGTTTGTCACCGGCAGAAAAATGCTCGGCTTCGCGTCCCATGCGAAATAGATGGCGTTTATCATAATAAAATTCCGTCCCTTCCGGTGCGAGAAAGAAGGCACGATTGTAAAACTGTCCGTTATCTATTGCAATATAGCTTCCGCAGATGGCTATTCCGTATCGAGAAGCCCATTGTTTCAAAATGGTTATGGTTTCACCGGAATTTGGTTCTGCCAGTAGTTGGCTTTGCATGCTGAACCCTGTAGAAAACATCTCCGGTAAAACAACAATCTCCGTTGTTCCACGGAGGCTTTGCAGCTTTTCGTGGAGCAGACGGAGATTTTCTTGTTTATTTTCCCAAACGATATCGGTTTGTATGATAGAAATCCGAATCGAATCCATAAAAAAGAGGTATTAAGTATTAGGTCTTAAGTGTTAGATATTAAATATTATACCATGCGAAGTACCATATCGGTAACTACGGTTAATACTTAATACTTAACACTTAATTCCTATTGTTAAAGTTCTCCAAGAGCAAAGTTCTCAGGATGTTTTCCCTTGAAATCTTTAAAATACAGTTTGATCTCGCGCATATCTTCTTTTATATCTCCCGACGGCATAACTGCTTTTGTTGACGTTATGGTCTTCTTGCTGTAATCAATGCCGATCAGAACAATAGGGACCTGAGCTTTAAGGGCGATATAATAAAATCCTTTTTTCCAGTTCGGATTCGCTTTACGGGTTCCTTCGGGTGTAATTGCCAGATGAAACTTTTTGCATTTAGCGAAATGCTGGACCATCTGGTCGACTAATGAAGTTTTCCGACTGCGGTCTACCGGAATTCCGCCTACTGCTTTAAAGAGAATTCCAAGTGGAAAAAAGAACCAGTCTTTTTTCATCATGAAACTTGTTTTACGACCTAATGCTCCATAAAACAGTTTTCCAATAAATAAGTCAAAGTTCGTTGTGTGTGGCGCGGCACATATCACGCATTTATCATAATTGGGTACCGTAACGTTTGTCTTCCACCCTAACAGGCGGTAATAGATAAAGCCATAAATTGCTTTCTTCATTCTGTCTTTTAGTTCAATTTTCCGATACCGTCAATTATCTCGTTAATCTTTGCATTAAAATCAGCTCGGAATTTCTTATAAAAACCTTTCACATTTCCCGGTTCTGTATGGCTGATGCGGCTTAGAAATTCATCCTGCATCTTCAGCACTTCTGCCATCAGCTCGTCGGCTTTGGCTTTGTCAGTGCCGGGGATAAACATACTGTTGATTAAACACTCGGTGAACAATTCTCCTGCGATATAGTTTACATTCTTTTTGAGTTCTCTTCTACTTGCCATAATATTTACATTTGATGGTGAATAATAAAAAATATTTGGGTAAAGATAGATACTTTCTTTGATTCTAGCGAATAATACGGGAAAAAAATAAAGGGAGACTTTGACATCTCCCTTTGCAAATACAACAAACATTTGAACTTGTTATCACGAAAAGTTATTTGTTCTCAATGAGTTTTATGTTGTTCTTTCTGTAAGTAGCAGAAAAAATATCGGCTTCTTTATATTTATATTTACTGGAATCAAAATATACAGCGAAATCCTGCATTAATTTCTTTGATTTCTCTGCGAGGTATAAGTTTGTTCCATTGAAGGTATTTGATCCTGAAACGGATATATATTTTTTGTCTTTCACATTTTGAATCTGGTAATAGCCGTCTTCCTGCAAATTAAATGTCCAACATTGTGTGTCCTCCTTTTTTTCAGGGTTCAGGCGTAATGTGCCGAACATTGATTCTATAAACTTTCCGGTTTTAATATCTTTCAGTCTGTATACATTGGGAGTGTCGGTGCTGATAAACTCTATGCTCAGATTAATCTCGTCATTATCGTCAGCTATGCTGAAACCATTGATAGGTTTAGACACGATACGGTCAGATACTTTTTCCAGTAACGAATAAATGTTACCGGCAGTGATCTTCTCAGCTCTTTTATAGCGGTACATATTGTCAAAGACACTCAAATCCCAGCTATCGTACCATTTCACAACAGGATAGCCGGAACGCATACTTATAGGTAACCAAATGTGGTGTGAACTTCCGGGATCGTTCTTGTTCCAGCGATCTCCCATGTAGATGTATGCTTTTTCTTTGCCTTCTACCTGAAAAACATAGCAACTTTGTGAATTATAAGTTACCTGTTTTAGTTTGTCAACTGCAAAATTCGCTCCTGTGGTCCATTCGCCTAGTATATTAGTAGTATAGGCTGTTCTTCCTGGGTTCGGGTCCCATCCTGTACAGCCGGAAAATAATCCATAGTAAATGTCTCCTGTTTTAAAAATGGCTGGTGCTTCATATTTTAACTCTTTTAGTATTTTAGTTTCAGTAGAAGTCGGTTCCAGAAAATCCTCTCTGAGCAAAGATATGTTCATATTAGTATTCATATCCGTTGAGCAGAAATGATATGCTTTGCCATCCGTATCAACGAACAAGGTTTGATCTCGTGATTCGTTTTTATTAGGACGGAAAGTTTTGTATAATCTGTAAGGACCTTCTATCTTGTCGCTGGTTGCTACACAAACTCGTGCTGCGCTATAGTCACCATTATTAATTTCCCAGTGACTCCACATTATCCATTTCTTGGTTTTGGGGTTATAGATTACTTTGGGGCGTTCGAATAGACGTCCGTGTGAAATGTCATTCAAGTCTTCTTGGGGTTCTCCACTGGTTTTTAGAGAAAGGCCGAGCCGTTTCCAGTTATATAAGTCTGTGGATTGATAACAACTGACTCCGTTTGAAACGAATCCGGTACGATCTTCTCCAAACCAATAATAAGTCCCATTTTCAAAAATAACGCATCCTCCATGTGCATTAATGGGATTTCCATCTATGTCATTCCACAAAACACCCGGATTAATTTGAGTGTTTTGTGAAAAAGCTGGAGTGAATGAGAATATAAGGCAGATATATAGAATAATCTTCATATTTTTCATTATTAGTCCTTTATGTTAATAAAGATTTCGGGTTGTGCAGGGGCATAAGCACCAGATTCGTCAATTGTGAAGTATTCTACATCAGCGGTATTTTCTACAAAACCGAATTTAGGTGAATAAGTACATGATACACCCGTTAGTTTGGCATTATCTACACGGATGGCACCTATATCGTTTCCCCATCCTCCACGTCCTACAGTGAAAGATACGCGTATTTGCTTACAGTTGGCAGAGGTGGTATAATCCATTGAATAGGTTTCCCAATCCTTACTGGCTATTTCAGTAATGGCTTTCTTCTCCGGATCTTGGATTTCTTCAATTATCATTTTTCCGGTAAGTTTGCCTTCTTTTTCTGCAATACCACCTTTCAGAAGGGCTGATAGTGTATAAGTTTCGTTGGGAGCAACGTCTATAACCTGGCTTAGAATTCCGTCGCTCCAGCCTGTGGCCCATTTGTAAGGTCTGATTTCAAAAACATGGTTGTTTATATCTTGATTATTATCTATTTCTTCCGGGATAATTTGTTGCTCCGAGTTCCATCGATCGCTGATAACGATATCCCATCCTTCGATACGAGTCGCCAATTTTGTATCAGGATTTACATCAAATTCTCCTTCGAAATCAGGATTCTTTAAAAGATTCTCTACTGGTTCGCCCACTCCCTTTGCGAAATTTGTTTGAGGTGCATAATCGATGATACGTACGGAATCTACGGGAATCCCATCTCTATATATAAAGGCCCGGTTATCAGGCGTTATAGCAAAGCGATATGTATGTGCTTGTCCATCATTGTTGTAGAATTTACCTTTTCCTCCTTCTTTACTACTAGTGGCTGGATTAGAAATTTCTTTTTGATAGGTATTATATAATCCAATAGCGTTGGCAGTGATATATGCTTTGAAACCGTGGCCTTTTTCTGTTACGAAATAAGGATAAAAACATTTTTCTGAATCGTCTGTCTTTACTCTGAACTCAATCGTGAATCCTTTAGTTCCGGGAGTAAAAGCCTTTGTGTATTCCATGTCATTTCCTCCTTTGTATACAGGAGAAGATGCAATATCTTTCACCGGAAGCGCTGTTCCATACCCTTTTACTTTTACATAAGAACGGATATCTCCACTTCTTAATACGATTTTCCCTTCTGTTAGTGTCTTGGTACTATTTAAAGTCACTGTAACTTTATGTTTTCCTGTATTGGCCGGTATCATAACTGGTGATACCGTAAATCCATGCGGAGCAGTGATTTTAATATCTTTTCCAGGTAGAGCTTCAGAACTGACAATGAACGATACAGATTTATTAGTTCCATTAATCATTAGTAATGGAAGATGATCGTCTGTTGGTGCTTGTACGGCCTCTTTTGGGTCATCTTTGGGAAGAGTTGCATTAGCATCTGCTACATTGCCGGCTAGCAATACTGCTGACATGAACATGATTTTTACATATTTCTTTTTCATACTACAGAAATGTTATATAAATTAATTGTTTAATAGTCGAGTTAATAATCAACTTCTATTTTTAAATATTTTAATGACTAAATCTTGTTCAAAATATATGTCGATTATCATTTGATTGCAAATTTGCGGAAACATATTTAAATAGGAGTACTATAATGATTCAAATGCGTTTAAAATTGAATTATCTATTCGTGGAAGAATAAAAATCATTCAGAAAGGTTCAAAAATCGACCATATGTATTTTTTCTAAGTTGTATTTAGTATATTTTAAGAGTTTTATGCCTATGCAATTGTTAGTTTATTCTAATATTGCATATAAAATACATCTATATATTCAAAGCTGCTATGAAACATAAAATAAAACTTTATATAATACTTTTTTTTATTCAGACACTTTCCTGTGCTTTTGCACAACAAATGTCGGTAACCACTCTTCCTTTAAATAATTATCTGCCTTCTAGTACTATTTTGCGGGTACATTGCGATCGTGAAGGTTTTTTGTGGTTAGGAACAAAAGACGGGTTGTGTCGTTATGATGGCTATCGGATACTTGTTTTTCGTTCAGGATTAAAGACTCCGGACCTTTTAACAAATAATGAAATAACCTGTATCACAGAGAACCGGAATGGTTATCTATTTATAGGTACTAAAAAGGGAATCAATATTCTGAATAAGAGGACTTACCAGATAACTCCGGTTGAACACAGCGATTTAAAGGATCAAGAAATTAGAACGATGATTGTAGACAGTGAGGGATGGGTTTGGGTCGGAACCTTAACATCTGTATTTCGTTGTTCTGCAGACTTTTCTTCTTGTAAAAGGTATGATTCTTCTCTGCCTGTGACTAGTGTGAATTCTATATATGAAGATGCTGATAAGAATATTTGGGTGACTTTATGGGAAAGGGGATTGCATCGATATGATTCGAAGAAAGATATATTTATGGCAATGCCTCAGATAGGAACTTTGAATAACCCCTTCAAGGTTTTTCAAGATGATAAAAAACAGCATTGGATATTAACTTGGGACAGTGGGATTTTTTTATTTTATCCGGAAGAAAAGCAAGAATTGATGTATAGCCATGTGAACATAGAGAGTGATGAGCATTGGGATGAAAGTGGCTGTTTTAGTATCGCTCAGGATGATAAGTATGGTTATATATGGATTGTATCGACTCAAGGTCTTTATGCACTTCAAAAGCGTCCGGGTAGTGTGATAAATAGTGTCGATATATCTCATATATCTTCTAAATTGAATAATATTTTTAGTGAGATAGTGAAGGATAAGTCTGGCAATTTATGGATTGCAGCTTTTAACGAAGGGCTATCTATGATTGATTTAAATAGACCTTTAATACAAAATTATTCCTTTCCTTCTATTCGTGAGAAAACAGGTTTTGTGACGAATATAAAAAATATCTATGAAGATAAAGATGGTGATTTATGGATCGATCAGAATCGATGGGGCGTAGGAATCTTTACTCCGAAATCAAACAAGCTTTTATTCTGTACAGATATTCCTTCTCTGAAGAATATAAACAACTTGAAAAATATAAGTTGCATCACTTCTGTTTCATCGATTGATGAAATATGGTTAGGTTCTGAATATTATTCGGAAATATGTAGATTGAAGAAAAATAAAGATAGGATAGAATTCTTAGGAACCTTGAAGTTAAGTGATTTTGTAGAAAATCCCGGATTTCCACGTTTCTTTTATGAGGATAGTAAGCATAATCTTTGGGTAGTAACCACTAAAAAAATACTGGTTAAACCGGCAGATGAAAAACAACTTCAGGATACTAATTTCCCACTTATGGATATAACGGGCATTAAGGAAGGTAAAGATGGCACCTTATGGATTAGTACAAGAAAACAAGGGGTATATAATGTTATTGTTTCTCCAGGTTTAACCTTTGAAGAGAAGAAAATAAGAAACTTGACAGCTCAGACAGATGGATTAATCAATGATAATATAGGAGCTATTTGTGTAGATGATAGTGGTTTGGTATGGATGGGAAGTCAAGAGGGAGATGTTTTTACTTATGATCCTCAAACGAAAAAGGTGGAAAATTTATCCAATATGTTTGATATGCTTGAAGAAGGCATTTATAATATTATAATGGACCAATTAGGACATATTTGGATTTCTACCAATAAACGGGTAGTTGAATACGATCCTAAAAATGGTGGCATTATGGACTATTCAACCATGGGTGATGTAACGGTAAATTCTTTTATGCCTAATTCTTATTTTAAAAGTAGTTCTGGGAAAATACTATATGGAGGTAATAGAGGCATTTCGGTATTTACTCCATATGAGCATTTATCTGACGAACCACGCAGAATAAAAACGATGGTGGCTGATGTGAAAATAGATGGTACTTCTAGTCTTTTGGAGAAAAATAATCAGCGTTTCAACTTGAGAAGTCAAACGATATCATTAGAGGCAGGAGATAAGAATATTGAGATAGACTTTTCCTCTTTGAATTATGCATTTCCAGATAAGATTAAATATGCATATAAAATGGATGGAGTTGATGACGATTGGGTATACGTCAGGGGAGATCGTCAATTTGCTTTTTATAATCAATTGCCTAAGGGTAAACGTACCTTTTATTTAAAGACGACCGATGTAAATGGGCTGTGGAGTAATTATGTGGCAGAGGTACAGGTTTTTAAGCAACCGGCATTTTATGAGACCTTGTGGGCTTATGTATCTTATGTTATATTTGTACTTTTATGTCTGTATCTCTTTTATCGAAGAATGAAGAGACGTATGCAATTACGTCATGAACTAAGAATAGCACAGATTGATAAAGAGAAATCTGAAGAGCTGGTTCAAACCAAATTGCGTTATTTCACAAATATCTCACACGATTTATTGACCCCACTTACGATTATAACTTGCTTGATTGATGATGCGGAAATGACGAGTAATAACCGGATCTCACAATTAAGTATGATTCGTTCTAACGTAAATAAGTTGCGGCGCTTATTACAGCAGATTCTTGATTTCCGTAAAGTGGAAAGTGGAAATATGAAATTAGCTGTATCAAAAGGTGATGTTATATCATTTGTGGATGATGTATGTAGAGTTAATTTTGCTCCGTTAATGAGGAAGAAAAATCAGACTTTTACATTTATGGCTAAAGATAAGCATCTGACAGGCTATTTTGATAGAGACAAGTTAGATAAGATAGTGTCTAATCTATTATCCAACGCCTGTAAATATACGAAAGATGGCGGAGATATAAAATTGCTTATGGAACTCCTTTTCGAATTTGGGCATCGTCAGTTACGGATACAGGTAATTGATACCGGAGAAGGTATTGCTCCTGCTGATTTAGAGAATATTTTCAAAAGGTTTTATACGGCGAATAACAGGGATGAAAGTGAATCTAATGGGATTGGATTATCATTAACAAAAGATTTAGTGGAGTTGCATCATGGTACTATTGGAGTTGAAAGTGAATTGGGTAAAGGGAGTACTTTTACTGTTGATTTACCTATTGATAAAGATAGTTATGAAGAGTATGAACTGATGGAAGGAGAACTTTCGGCAAATAATGTAAAGGCGGATGTCATTTTGGAGAATGAAGAATTAACAGATTCGGAGACTGTAGAAAATTTGCGAACAGCGGATAATCATTTACTGTTGGTGGAAGATAATGAGGAACTGTTGTATTTGATGGAAAGAATTTTATCCAGACATTATCATGTGCTCATTGCAAAAGATGGATTGGAAGCTTTAGATATTATAAAAGATAATGAAATAGATATTATTATAAGCGATGTGATGATGCCTGAGATGGACGGTTTGGAATTATGTCGAACTTTGAAATCTAATTTGGAGACTAGTCATATTCCTATAATTCTACTGACAGCTAAAAATACGGCAGAAGATCGCATCGAGTGCTACAATGCGGGAGCAGACGGATATATATCCAAACCATTTGAATTAAAAATATTGGAGGCCCGTATTAATAATTTTATAATGCATAAGAAAAACAAGCAAGAAGAATTTCGTACCAACGTAGAAGTTAATATAGATTCTCTGGAGACTTCTTCTATCGATAAAGAATTTTTGGATAAAGTAATTTCTGTTATAAAATCTAATATGTCAGAAGGGGACTTTGATGTTGTTCAGTTAGCAGATGCTTTAGCCGTGTCTAAGTCTTCTCTTTATAGGAAAATGAAAATAGCAACAGGCCTGTCACCAATTGAGTTTATTCGAAATATAAGGTTAAAACATGGTAGTCAATTATTGAAAGATAGATCGATCTCAGTAGCAGAGGTGGCTTATGAGTGTGGATTTTCTAATCCTAAGTATTTTGCGACCTGTTTTAAAGAAGAATTTGGTGTAACCCCTAAAGAGTATCAAAAAAATTGCTAGGATAAAAAATAAGGGACTATCCATCTGATTGTGTAAATAGAAAACTACGGGATTTTTCTCGTAGTTTTTTTATTTATGTATTAACTTTGTAAAAATCAGATTTAATG
>NZ_FNNN01000008.1 GCF_900106755.1 Bacteroides faecis MAJ27 | reverse complement strand
GACGAATATTAAGCCTTATTACCTAATTACTGAAAAAATAGTCGCATAGACAAAAAAGAGGAACGACTATTTTATATTAAAAAAAGAAGGGGATGAGACTTAGTTTTGACACAGCCCCATTCTGTTTCTACATATTGCAAGTAAAAAATTCCAATTTTGGAATTATGTTCCTCGAAATATTGGTATATTGCACCCACATAAGAAAATCAAATATCTAAACTATGCATAAGAAAACAATTCTATACCGACTTATACTGCTAAACGCATTCCTACTATTGATCTCCACAATATATGCCCAAAGCAATTATCGCCCGGGATTTATCATCACCCTTCAAAAAGATACAGTATACGGAGTTATTGACTACCGTACGGATAAAATAAATGCAACACGCTGCGTTTTTCTTCCACAAGATAATAGTGGTGACAAACCTATTACTTATCACCCTTTTGATATTCTAGGATACCGTTTTACAGATGATGGTAAGTACTATGTTTCCAAGAACGTGGAATTGCAATATGGCATCCCAAAGCCCGTATTCCTCGAATATCTGCTACAAGGAATGAAAAGCCTGTACTACTATGAGACAGAAGATGACATACCTGTCTACTTTGTCGAAGACCATAATACTCTTGTAAAAATAGATGCACCCAAACTATCCAGACAGACTACCAGTATGCAGTTTAAAGACCAGACCGACCGATATATCCCGCTTTTGCACTACGCATTCAAGGATTGTCCGAGCCTGGCACCCAAGATTGACCGGGCACGTTTCAATCGCAAGGAAATGATGAGAATTACTAAGGAATATCATTATGCAATGTGCACCAGCAACGAAGAGTGCATCGAGTTTGAAGCGAAAGAAGATAAACGCTCGATACAACTGGACGTTACTCCTTATGCAGGAGTCATACAATACAAAGTTCCATCAGGCAGTTCGATCGGACTCTATAGCTCACCCGATTTATCTTATCTGGCAGGAGTTACTTTAGCTATCAGCAACAGACGGTGGATGAGTTCGCTCAGTGGCTGCTTTGATCTGTCTTTTTCACGCATCGCATCTTCTGCAAAATCATTTAGCGATTATAATAATTCATATTATACATACAAACATAGCGGAACAATGCTTTCAGGCAAACTGGGAATACGCTATACTTATCCGAAAGGAATAGTACGACCATTTGCCGAATTAGGATTGGACGTCAGCGGAATGGTCAATGCTAAAATAAAGACTAATGATAAAAGCGAGAGATGGCTGGATGGTGTTTATCCAGGCTATTATGCTAATGCGGGAATAAATTTCAAACTTTCGCAAAAGAAAAAGCAAATGATATGTGTGCGTGCTCAATTCAAGGGTTTAAGAGATATAATGGAGAAATCCGCCCTCGTTAATGGCTGGTCAGGAGTGATAGGATATACATTTTAGCTACTATTTTATTCGCCTGTATAATACTCACATTAGGAAATTCTCTAAAAAACCGTTTCTCTTGCTATACCCACATTCTACCTTACAACAAACTCCCCTTATTTTCAGCCTTTCGAATGAAATAAGGAGAGCCTTATATAACTGGGTTATCAGCCATTAACACTTGACTTTTCAGGTATTAATAACTGACGCGACAAGTATTAATACCTGAGAAGTCAGATATTAAGACCTGTCGTGACATATTAGAACGTTTGTACCAGAGTTTATTAACTACCGTCTTAGTAAGTCACTGTCAACGGTGTACGCACCTTCTGCGCATACTCAGCCATATACGCATTCCACGCATCAACCGTCTTGATAGCAGCCTTATCCCAGGCAGAACCCCAGTAATAAGTGTATTCCGAGCCCGGTTCATACTCGCTGATTGCCAGTACATGACCGTCAGCTCCACCGCGCAGTTCCTTCTTCTCCTTTTCCGGGAAAAGAACCGTCTTTGCTTCTTTTACCAATGAAGGAAATGCAGCGCCGATAAATATCTTACCGTTACCCCCGCTTCTGTCGGTTGTAGGGTCTACATAGGTGATATAGCCGTTTGCAGCGTCTGCTGTAACCACACCGTCCGGTTCACGAAGAACGATTCCGGTAGTCACAGGCATCGCTTCTTTCAGGTTAGTATACGAAACAACGGTTTTATTCAGGTAAGAACCAGCATCCAATGTGATGACACGCGTCTCCACCACGTTAGAGTCGCCACGAACAGTCAACGGATTAAATTCCAGCTTCACTGTGAAACGCAGCGGGCCATTATCAAGGATTTCCTGTGTCCGATAGCAATAAGGATAGATAATCGTATCACCCGCCATCAGAGCGGCTGTACCGCAGCCCAGCGTAGGACCTACGGCATAACAATCCATCCCGTAGCCGTGGTCAATGTGATAAGAGATGGCATTTTGCAGTTCGGCAGCCGCTTTAGGGTCTGTCTTTTTCAGTTCGGCAATTCTGGCACGCTTTTCCTTATCCAGCTCTTCAGCGTAAAGGCTTTCAAGAATCGGTTCCGTAGTGTTATACTTCGTAAAGAGGTCGTAGCCGAAACCACGTTCACCACGCTTCTGCAAGGCAGGGCCATAGGCACGGTATCCGCCCAGGTCATTCTCCCATGCCACATCGTCCAAACGTTCAGGATAATAGCGGCCGCAGGCAATTACATTATACGGGTCGGGAGTACCGGATTGGATAGTATAAGTGGCTGTGCCATTTGCTTTCACCGTAGCCGGGAAAACCACTTTCTCGTCATACGTCACTTGATAAGGTACTTGCTGACCATCTTCACCAAGCACTACGATCTGGGCCGTATCAGCCAGCTGCAGCTTGGCTGTAACGTCACTCATCGGAACCTCAACCATTTCACCTGTGCGCTCCAGCGCCAGAGGATTGGTTACTGTAACCGTCATTGACTGCTTGCTGTCAGCACAAGAGGCAAAACCCATCAGGGCAATAGCAGCCAGAATAAATATCTTCTTCATATTATACACAACAAATAAGGGGATAGAATCAGGTAAAAAAACGAAAGGGGATAAATGTAAACCGTAAACTATTCAACAGAAAAACGATAAGGTGACAGACGGTAAGGAATCTCCTCACCACCCTATCACCTTATAGCAATTTCTTGTTATCGTTATTTCGGCTGTTTTCCGATATAAGCAAGGATACCACCGTCTACGTAAAGGATATGACCGTTTACAGCGTTAGAAGCCTCAGAAGCCAGGAACACAGCAGGACCTGTCAGTTCTTCCGGATCCAACCAACGACCGGCAGGAGTCTTGGCGCAGATGAATGAATCGAATGGATGACGGCTTCCGTCTGCTTGTTTCTCACGCAGAGGAGCAGTTTGCGGAGTAGCGATATAACCCGGACCGATACCGTTACACTGAATGTTGTATTCACCATATTCAGAGCAGATATTGCGAGTCAACATCTTCAGACCACCTTTGGCAGCAGCATAAGCCGATACAGTTTCACGACCCAGCTCAGACATCATAGAGCAGATGTTGATGATTTTACCGGCACGCTTCTTCATCATGGCAGGCAACACAGCCTTAGAAACGATGAACGGAGCGTTCAAGTCGATATCAATCACACGACGGAAGTCAGCAGCTTCCATTTCGTGCATAGGAACACGGCGGATAATACCGGCGTTATTAACAAGGATATCAATCGTACCTACTTCTTTCTCGATAGTAGCAACCATTGCCTGAACAGCCGGTTCGTCTGTTACGTCGCATACATAACCGTGAGCTTTAATTCCCTTTTCAGCATAAGCAGCCATGCCTTTGTCCACCAACTCCTGGTTGATGTCGTTAAAACAAACAGTAGCGCCTTGTTCTGCATAAGCAGAAGCGATAGCAAAACCGATACCGTAAGAAGCACCTGTAACGAGAGCCACTTTACCTTTCAAAGAAAAATTCAAATACTGATTCATAATTTTTTGTTATTAAATGATGAAAACTATTGTAGTTGTTTATTTTAAATCTGTAATTAATGAGAAGTCCTGATCGCCATAATCGAGATTCTCGCCGCCCATACCCCAGATAAAGGTATAGTTGTGGGTAGCCGCAGCCGAATGGATCGACCATTCGGGAGACAGAACCGCCTGATCGCCCTTCATCCATACGTGACGAGTTTCGTCCACCTCACCCATAAAGTGGCAGATAGCGTGCTCTTCGGGGATTTCGAAGTAGAAGTAAGCCTCCATACGACGGCTGTGCACGTGTGCAGGCATCGTGTTCCATACGCTTCCCGGAGCAAGTTCCGTCATACCCATCTGTAGCTGACAGGTGGGCAATATCTGATTGACCAGCATCTTATTGATGTTACGGTGGTTGGAACCTTCCAACGAGCCCATTTCAGCTACTACGGCATCCGCTTTCGTCACTTTACGGTCGGGGTAGTTGCGATGTGCGGTCAGTGAGTTGAAATAGAATTTGGCAGGATTGGAAGCGTCTTTGCTTTCGAACGTCACTACACGGTCGCCCGAACCAAGGTAAAGGGCTTCTTTATAGTCAAGTTCGAAAACCGCGTCTCCGGCCTTCACTACGCCCGGTCCGCCTACATTGTAAATACCCATTTCACGACGGGTCAGGAAGAACGGAGCTTTCAACGGGTCAATCGCTTCGAGTGTCAGCACCTCTCCTACCGGAAGCGCGCCGCCTACAACCATACGGTCGTACATGGAGTACACCATATTCACTTCGTTGGGAACAAATATCTTTTCGATTAAGAAATCGCGACGGATTCTTGCAGTATCATAACTTTTTGCATCCTCGGGATGCGCAGCATAGCGAATTTCATAGTTCGTTTTCATACCTTATTTATTTATAGTTATTGAATAAGCTCTCTTTCTCAAATGCACGTCGTTTACGTACACGATGCAAAAATAGTAAAAGAAAACGGGTTAACCTTGCAATTTTGTTCCAATTATCCACCAAAAATGTCCAGAATTGATGCAATGTACATCTTTTTAACGAACTATAATACGTTTCGAAGGAGTTTTTCACCTAACAGAATAGAAATAGACTCTTACCTTTTTTCTCTGAAAGAACAAGCCGGCATACGCATAGTTTGACAGCCATTTCGACGATATAAAATGATACAAAAAAAGAAAGCTCCGATAATCAATGACTATCGGAGCCTCTTTTTGTTGTCCTACCAAGATTCGAACTTAGACAAACAGAACCAAAAACTGTTGTGCTACCATTACACCATAGGACAAACATAAGTGCTTTCTGTTAAAAAGCGGTGCAAAGATAGAGGTTTGCGAGCAAACCTCCAAATATTTCGTTTACTTTTTTACTTTGCCACCCTGCAAATTGCTGAATTTTACTTCGCAATCAGCAGATAATAGTTCTTTTTACCACGCTGAACAAGCAGGTATTTCTCGTCAAGCAGGTCAGCAGTCGTAATTACCTGGTCAAAGGCTTCCAGTTTCTCTTTATTCAACGATACGCCACCGCCCTGAACCAGCTTACGCATTTCACCTTTCGAGGCAAATACAGCCGCGTTATCAACAAACAGGTCAACAGCCTTCACTCCTTCCGCCAGAGCGTCACGAGAGATTTCGAACTGAGGCACCCCTTCGAATACAGCCAGCAGCGTATCTTCGTCCAATTTACGCAGCGATTCGGAAGTAGCATTACCGAACAGGATATTAGACGCATCTACTGCTGCATTGTAATCTGCTTCGGAATGAACCATGACAGTCACTTCCTTCGCCAGACGTTTCTGCAAAGCACGCAAGTGCGGAGCCTGCTGGTGTTCGGCAACCAGTGCTTCTATTTCTTCCTTCTCGATTGAAGTGAAAATCTTGATATAGCGTTCAGCATCAGAGTCGCTCACGTTGAGCCAGAACTGATAGAACTTATATGGAGACGTATAGCGGGGGTCCAGCCAGATATTTCCGGATTCGGTTTTACCAAATTTACCGCCGTCAGCTTTCGTGATCAACGGGCAAGTCAGCGCGAACACCTCTCCCCCATTGGTACGGCGGATCAGTTCCGCTCCGGTAGTGATATTTCCCCACTGGTCGGAGCCTCCCATCTGAAGTTTACAACCCTTGGTTTCATATAGATGAAGGAAGTCGTAGCCTTGAAGCAGCTGATAAGTAAATTCGGTGAATGACAATCCATCACGTGCTTCTCCGTTCAGACGACGCTTTACAGAGTCCTTTGCCATCATATAGTTTACAGTGATGTGTTTGCCCACTTCGCGAACAAAGTCAAGGAAAGAAAACTCTTTCATCCAGTCATAGTTGTTCACTAATTCAGCACGGTTAGGCACATCCGACTCGAAGTCGAGAAACTTGGCAAGCTGTTCTTTGATACATGCCTGATTGTGACGCAATGTTTCCTCATTCAGCAGGTTACGTTCTGCCGATTTTCCGGAAGGGTCGCCAATCATACCTGTAGCGCCACCGATGAGTGCCAGCGGTTTATGGCCGCAGCGTTGTAAATGACGAAGGATCATCACTCCACAAAGGTGACCAATGTGTAGTGAATCGGCAGTCGGGTCGATACCCAAATAGGCAGTCACCTGCTCTTTGTTCAGCAACTCTTCCGTTCCCGGCATGATGTCCTGCAGCATGCCACGCCATCTCAATTCTTCTACAAAATTCATCGTATTACTCTTTTTATTAAGTTTTTATTGTCTTTCAATTCCATGTGCGACAAAAGTACGACTCTTTCTCGGAAGATACAACTCTTAACGCCTAAAAAAGACTTTTTGGATATTTTCCCGAATCGCCTGCCGCAACTCTTCCACATCTGTGCCTCGTGTTCTTGCTACCCGGTGCAGCACTTCCTCAATGTCAACCGGACTATCATCCGTCTCCAGAAACATACGGTCGACAGGCATCGTCCTCACTGTCTGTTCCGGATAATGCTCGCCGAAAGAAAGATACATGCCATTTTCCATCAACTGCCTTGCTTGTTGTGGTTTTCCGCGAAAGCCATGCCAAATCCAGGGTTGAACCGGTCGAAACTCCTTCTTTACCGCCAATAATTCCTCCATCGCCTTCACACAATGAATAATCAACGGCAACCGGTACTTTTCCGACAATTCCACCAGCTTTCCAAACATCCTGACCTGAAGTTCCATCGGAGCAGCCGTCAGCTTATCAAGCCCCGCCTCTCCTACCGCCACCAACCGCTCTTCCACAAACAGTTTCTGCAGATACGCAAGCTGTTCTTCCGCATCCCGTTCTGTCAGTTGCCAGGGATGAATGCCAGCCGAATAGAAGGACGACAGGCACAATGCGCCCCCTACCGGCAACTGATAGTTGATAATCGCCCTGCCGCGAGAAGCCTCCTCCGACTTGTGAGTATGAATATCCAGAATATGACTTGTATTTTTCTCCATCTCTCTCATTCTTTGGGTAAATCGTTTCTAAGGTACCGGATCATAGCCGGAACCACCCCACGGATGACACCGGAGAACGCGCCGGACAGTCAGATAAAGTCCTTTGAAGGGTCCGTGTTTCTTGATGGCTTCGACCGCATAAGCCGAGCAGGTAGGCGTAAACCGACAAGAGGGAGGAGTAAGGGGCGAAATACATGCCCGGTAAAAATAGATGGGAATCAGTAGCAAGAATGACAACACCTTCCTCACAATGCTTCTCAAGGACATCCCGCAGGCGGATATCCGGCAGACATGGGGTTTCATGAGGATAACTTTTCAGAAATGCGCGAAAGCGCTATCTTCATTTTCTCTTCCAGTTCGGCAGTAGCAACAAGCTCGTCCGACAGATAGATAAAGGCGATTGCGAGACGCTGCCCTCTGCTTTGAAGATCGTCCAGCAGTTGCAGTTTGTTCTTCCGGTAGACTTCGCGTATCTGCCGTTTCACCCGATTGCGCTTTACAGCCCGTTTGAAACGCCGCTTCGAAACACTGATCAGTATCGTGGCGGGTGCTTCACCCTGTTCTATGGGCATATATACAACACGTATCGGAAAGATGGAAAACGACTTGGAATTGCCGCCTTCGAACATCTTTCCGATCAATATTTTACTATTCAGCCTTTCGGCTTTACGCAAAGTATATACGCTCACTCTGTTTATTTATTGTTTTCCTTGATAAACATGTCGAGCGCAGCCGTCATTGAGGGAGCTTGCACTGTTGGTGCTTCAAGGTCCAGACGGAGTCCGGCGTCGCGTACAGCTTGCGCGGTAGTCGATCCGAAGGTACCGATTCTGATCTCTTTCTGATCAAAGTCCGGGAAGTTTTTCTTCAAAGAAGTCACTCCTGCAGGGCTGAAGAACACGAGCATGTCATAATCAAATTCCTCATCCGACGTGAAGTCGTTGCTCACGGTGCGATACATCACAGCTTCTGTGTGCTGTATATGATTCTTGTCAAGCAGGTTTTTCACATCATCATTGTGCACGTCCGACATAGGGACGAGATATTTCTCCGTTTTATGCTTTACGATAGATGGCACCAGATCTTCAATCTTTCCGGTAGCACCGAAGAAGATTTTACGTTTGCGATATTGCACATATTTCTGAATGTACAATGCAACCGCTTCCGTGACACAAAAATACTTCATTGTTTCCGGAATAGCTACACGCAGTTCCGTACACAAATTAAAGAAGTGATCGATTGCGTGACGGGAGGTGAATATAACGGCAGTGTGATCAAGAATTGAAACTTTCTGTTGCCGGAATTCTTTCGCCGAAAGACTCTCGACCTTTATAAACGGTCGGAAATCTATTTTTACGCCATATTTCTCTGCTATGTCGTAATAGGGAGATTTCTCTGACGCAGGCTTAGGCTGCGAGACTAGTACTTTTTTAATTTTCAACGTCCTAAATTTTTATTAGCAATACATTGTTTACCTGAATCATTCCCTGATAGAGTAGCAGACAGGGTATGATTTCAAGAGCGCAAAAGTACAAAATTAATAGGAAAACCGCACTTAATTGATGAAAAAAAAGCTTTATCCACTTATAAAACATCAATATTTTAGTGAAAATTAGAATAATTAGTCCGATTATCACTAAATTGGTCAGATTCAGATCGAAATAAACCAGAAAAAGAACAAAGGGAAAAAGGGCAAATCCGACGTAATATATGAGTGTAGAGTAAGACTCCAGCCACATATTTGTCTTGTTTTTGTCAAAAAACACCCACCCAAGGAACATATAAAGTAACCATTTTAGTAAAAAATAGGCCAGACAGAAGCCGACATAAATCCCCAATAGTAGGAGAGGGGAGACCTTGGTCATGAGCATCGGGCAAGTATCATGAAAATAATTGAAGAACACAATACCCGTCAACACACAGGTCTGTACTACCAACACAAGGAGGTAGCGCACATCGGCTGCCGTAGAACTATCAAAAATGCTTGTCCGTTCGCGATGCAGCACAAAGTCTTTCACTTGCTGCGTGAGAAACTTCTTTCCGCGTGCCAGAGCGATGGAGGACAGAAAGAAACAGGCGAGCAAGGTCAGCGCAATCACATCATCCGTGCGGGGAGAGTAGGAGATGGGGGTTCCCTCAAATCCGGAGTTTAGTATAGCGGCTATCATATCGCTGCAAATTTACGGATAGAAGCGTCCCATACGGGAGTTGTCTGAAGCAGCTCCACCGCTTCTTCCGGTGTTCGTGCTACTTTCCATATATCACCGTGCTGCCGGCGCATGAAGTTTTCTTCTATCGCCCGTTCGAGCATTTCGAGCAGCGGGTCAAAGAAGCCGTTTACATTCAGAATGATGATCGGGTTCAGATACAGTCCAAGCTGTTTCCATGTGATAATCTCAAGCAACTCCTCCAGAGTGCCGCATCCACCCGGCAACGCAATGATGCCGTCGCTCAGATTCGCCATCTTCTGCTTGCGTTCGTGCATGGAAGTGACTTCGATCAGTTCCGTCAGACCTGTATGATGCCAGTTTTGCTCTACCATGAAATGGGGGATAACTCCGGTCACTTCACCGCCATTCTCCAACACTGCATCGGCTACGGACCGCATCAGTCCGATACTTCCGGCACCATTTATCAGACGGATATGCTGTTTGGCAAGCAGGCTGCCGAGCTTTTCGGCTGCTTCAAAATATACGGAGGCTATCTTAGTGCTGGATGCGCTGTACACGCATACGGAATGTATCTGATTCATTATCTTTTGCAAGTTTACTGGATGAATGGGTACAAAAGTACAAAGAAATCATATACATATCAAAATGAATGTGCAATTTATATAGAGGAACAGGACAAGAACATGCGATTCTAAAACTCAAAGCTATAGGTTATGGAGGGAACTATACCATAAAGATATATCTTATATGTTTGCGCTATATCCATAGGTTTATAATATTCTTCGCCTCCACGCCCCGCATAGATAGAAAACACATTCTTCCTGCCATAGAGATTGATAATCGAACAGGTAAGCGTTCCTTTCCTCATGCGATAAGTGCCCGACAAATCCAGCTGATGGAAAGCAGGCGCCCGATAGCCATTTCTGGAACTATAAATATATAAAACAGCCCCATGAAGTTCATACTTGCCAACAGGCAACGTTAGGTTCATGCCCGAACTATAGGAGAAGGTAGAAGACAACGACCATCGTTTATTGATGTTATAGTTTAAAAACAATTTCAGATTATGGGGTCTGTCGTATACTGGCCTATATTCTGTGTCCCTGATATTAGCCAATCGATTGCGAGCATGCGAAAGAGTATAACTTGCCCATCCGGTCAATGCTCCCCGGTTCTTGGAGAGATAAAATTCTACTCCATAGCTTTCGGACTCTCCCTGTTCCACCTCTTTCTCAATCGTATTATTCATGAAGAGATTTACATCATCTTTAAAATCAATGATATGATCTGTTTTACGATAGAAAGCTTCCAGTGAGAACGTATAGTTGCGATCCGATTGATTCCATTCATATCCGGCAGTAAACTGTCTCATTATTTCCGGCTTAAGTTTTTCATTGGCAGGCACCCACATGTCCGACGGGATACCGACAGAAGAATTAGAAAGCATGTGCAAGTTCTGCGAAGCTTGATTGAAAGAAATATTCAAGCGATGATTGCGATTCACTTCATAGGAAAGCTCTGCTCGTGGTTCGGGCACAATAAATGTTGATGCTCCATAATCGGGACCGGAAGGTGTACGAAGCGCAGACAAACGAATGCCACCATTCAACTGAAAACGAGAAGCAAACCGATATTCTACCTCACCATAAAGCGCGAAGTCTAGCATTTTTCTTCTATTAAGCCTATATGGGACTACATGTGTAAAAACTCCATAATTATCTATGCTCCCCGGTATCGTAGTGAAAAAGTGCAAGGCTCCACCTCCTTTTATTCTTAGATTCCGTGAAGTATTGTGCTCCATATCATATTTCAGCTGATAAGACTGCATATTCGATTTCCACAAATAATGCAGTCCGTCCGCATAGTTTTTATAACGATAATAGTAGTTGCTGAAAATTGCACTCAGGTTGGTGTAAGTCTTCTGATTCAGTGTGTGGTTCCAGCGGAAAGTAGAAGTAGCATTTCCCCAGTCCATCCCATACCCTCTCACCAGTTCATCGAAGACAGTATGATCACCTCCGCTATAGAGCGAAAAATAAATCCGGTTGCGATCGTTGATAATGGTATTGAATTTTGCATTTACATCATAGAAGTACATTTCCGGATTGGGCACATCATCATTATTGCCAAGCAAGCTGCACGTCACTCCCGGGTAGGCAAACCTTGCAGCAACCAGATAAGAGCTCTTATCCTTCTTCAGCGGTCCCTCAAACATCACTTTTGAAGAAACCAGTCCTACAGTAGCTTTTCTTTTTGATTCCTTATTGTTCCCCTCTTTCATGCGTACATCAATCACGGAAGAAGCTCTTCCGCCATAATTCAAGGGAAAATATGACTTATACAAATTTACATTGTGCACTGCGTCATTATTGAACACCGAGAAGAAAGAAAGGGCATGATTCGGATTAAAGACAATAGCCTCATCGAGCAGAACGAGATTCCCCCATTGATTGCTACCTCGCACCGAGATGTTGTTGGCTCCTTCGTTTCCACTTGCCACTCCGGGAAGAAACTGCAAAGATTTCATCAAATCCGGCTCACCACCTACTACCGGCATTGACTGTATATCTTGCTGTCCCAGCCGGAACTGACCGCTATGTCTGCGATCCGCCACTATCTCTACATCTTTCAGTTGATAGTTGCCAGGCTTAAGTGCAAAGTTCAGTACCTTGTCTGAAGTAATATCCAACGTATCCGTACGTGTGATATACCCCAGTACAGAACATCGGATGATTCGTTTCCCTTTCTCAAGACTTAAAGAATATACTCCATACGAATTTGTCGAGACTCCAATGCCCGAAGTCAGGTCGAATACATTGGCGTCAGACAATGCTTCCCCTGTCTGTTCATCTACCACCCGACCTCTTAAAATCAACGTCTGCTGTGCAGAGAGTTCCGAAAGGAAGATACAACTAAAGAATGCAAATGACAATATGGCGGTAACCGGTTTCTTCATACTTTCAAGGTTACATTATTTTTTTCTATCTATCAACCCATATTTCTTAGAATAAGCACTAACCCTGAACATCCCCCAGACATTGCCGCTTATATTGCTCTTTACACTGGTGGGAGTAGGTGAATAGGCTCCTCCATCTGTGCGCATTTGCTCAATAGCCTTATCATATATATCATAACATGCCTTGGACAAAGATTGTAAGGTGACAAATATGGTATCCGCTGATACAGGATAACCTGATTGAGGATATAACCTCTTTACACTTTCACCTTCACTGACAAGGAGGTCTACCACCTCATCACCCAAGAATTTATCACTCAATATGGAATAAGCCCATTGTTCACGGGTATCCAATAATTTACCAATGGATGCAACAGGAAAGGAGTATTGTTCTATATAAAACAGATAATAATTATCGACATCCGGTTGATTGACAAAACTAATTATCGGAGTCCAAGGTATAGGTTTTCCATTATCCAAATCGAATTCCTGAACCTTTAGATCTATTATCGGAGTCTTAGGAATCATCGTCTCTGTTGCAGTATGATGTTCTCCTTTATAATAGATATCAAGTGTGTATGTATGACCTTCTATACCATATATTTTGGTTGTTGCATATACTCCCCGGCTCTTAGGAAATACATTATCACTCAAAATTACTTCATCTTCTTTTTTCTTATGATAATTATAATAATAAAAATACGTTCCAGAATATTCTCCAGTTTGAGGCACTATCAGAGTAAGTGTATCTTTGATTCCTGCTGTCACATCTTCTATTACGATCAGCGCATCTTCAATCCCTTCATAGTACCTGGTTGCTGCCGAAATAGCAGCCGGTTTAGTCAGCTGAAAGAAGTAAGGAGGGGAATCGTTTGAAATAACCCCTTGAAATACAATCCCATTAGCAAGATTGTCGGGCATGTCGACATCAAATGCTTCTTCGCAGGATAAAAAGAGTAAGCAAAAGAACAAAACTACTAATCTTATGGAATGATTAAAACACTGGAATCTATTCATACTAGTAAAGGTTTATTTTGTTTCTACCTCAGTTCATATTCTAAAAGTCTAGATAGTTCTTCATACGAATTTGTCATATATACCAAACGATCATTAACAATGATCGTAGGAGTTGCAAAAACTCCCCGGTTTACTAAGTCATTTATTGTTTTATCCAGTTTCTTATAGTTCTCGGAAGAGTGCAAATCTTTCCTGAATTGAGTAATATCTAAGTTTTTAGTCTTAGCAAGATTAAATATTCCGAGCTTTAGTATAAATTCCCTGAGTAAGCGGTAAACTATAATTAATGTGATCTACAAGCAATACACCACCTGGATAATATCGATTAGCATTCGTCAAGCAAAAAACAAAATTAACATTACCATTCTCAATATAAGTAGCACCTACATTTCCCGTAGTATATGAATTGTCTCTCTTATCTTCACAATCCATAGATATTCTCAATTCTTTATATGTACCACAACTACTAATTTTAAAGACACCAACAACATTAGTTGCAGCAGCATATGCAGTTCTCATCACTCTCTCTTTAGCCACAGACTCACGATTCATCAATTCTGCCTTATACTCATCCATAGATGCTTGAATCTCAGCTTCACTAGCCAAAGTCTCGATCTTTTCTCCCTCGTCATCAGCCTCTTTAGCCTTAACGTCATCATACTCGCTATTCAATTGAGCCAAATCCTGCTCAGTTTCCGGTAAATAATAGCTGTCGCTACATGAACTGCATATTGCGAATGCAGCTAATGCGATAAAAATGTTCCTTTTCATCGTGTTGTACGGTTAACCACCACCATAAGTTTTTTATTCATATTCAAGAAGAAAATCACCTGACAAAATCGTATCGCCGATACCAATCTCTAAAGAATACTCGCCGGCACTCTTTCCTGTGAGATCAATCCGAAGTGTAGTTACATTCATTTCTACAGATGAATAGGCTACTTCACCTGTTGCAGAATTTTTCACTGTGACCGTTACTGAAGCAACAGCAAAAGGAAAGTCAACTAATAACAATGAGCCGTCAATAAAAGCAGCAGGAAGAATGGGCATTGAACGGTGAGAACTCGAAAGTATATTATCTTTCAAAATAATCTTCTGCCGTGTTTTCAATTCCATTGCATCTACATTTATACCTAGTGGAAGTGACACCACTACTAATAATAAGATTAGAAATTTTGTTTTCATAATAATTGTGTGTTTAGAACTATAGTCCAAAAATACACGATTATTATAATAGCAACAATTTTTATGTGGTAACAGTGGTAACAGTCGACTTTAGAAAGTAACAGCCAGTAACAAAAAGAGTGTATTTTATTGATTATCAGATATAAATATAGAATCAAACAGTTTTAAATACATTTTACTCTTAATACGACTTTTTCGTGATTTAAGAGCATCAGAAGAAGCGTCCATCAACTCCATTATGATAGCTTTTGAACAGCCAAGCAAGGAAAGTATGCAGTAGAACAAATCATCATTAGTCAAAGCCGGACAACATTCTCCTAAATTCGACATTACATCTATAAATGTTTTACGAATCGTTGCATTTATTTCAGGTTTAAAGGCACGCAATTTAATCAATTCCTTAGGTTTTGCATTTTCCATCCCTTGCAGCTTCTTGTAACTTTCAGTCGATTGAAACATAGAGAAACATATTTGTAATTGCTGATCCCTCAACTCAGAAAGTGTATTTATACGTTCTTCTTCCGACTTAGCAATTTTATTCTCCCGCAACAACATTGTATCTACACGATTTTGAACCAACTCTTGCTGTAATAAAATATAATGTTTTTTTCTACTTCTATCAATCCACAAAAACAAGAGTCCTCCAGTAAACACAAGAAAAATAAATATAGCAATCAAGCTCCCCATAATTAGTCTCCCACGATGAAGCAAGAATTGCTTTTGTTCAGCAAGTTGATGATTGTCCATTAGTTCATCAAGTTGCTGTTTATCAGATAATTCTTGAATAGAATCATAAAGAACCATATAAGCATCAGCATTCTGTACCGCAGCTTCCCAGTTTCCTAGTTTCTTCTCCACTTGATAAAGTCCATTATAACGCGCAGCTCTTCCATAAATATCATATACATCTTTATTCCAATCAAAATAATACCGAGCAGAATCAGGTTGATTCAGAGCAAACATAATTTCTCCTTTATGGCGATAAACCTTATCTAACTCATCCGACTTCAACATTGATATTACTTTTGAAATATACTCATTTGCTCGAACATACTCTTTCTTCTGCTTATAAACTATCGCAAAGTCATTATAGAGTATTGGCAACTGGCTCGAATCCTGCGTAACTAATACACAATCATAGGCTTTCTGGAAATAGCACAATGCACTATCCAATTGATTCTGCACCAAAAAAACATGCGCCATACCCCTTAGCGGATAATAAGCATGTTCTTTATCTTTATGAAGAATTTGGTAGGCTTTTTTATAAGCCTCCATAGCTACATCATATAAATCTTCCTCCAGATAACACTCCGCCAAATTATCATATATCATTGCCAAAAAATCATCTTTTTCCGGCATCAGTTCAATAGCCTTCAAATACTCTTCTACCGCAAAAGGCACATTCCCCATATCCCGATAGGCAGCTCCCCAGTAATAGTGAGCTTGTGCAGCTCGCAAACTTTTCTTTTTACCATAATAATCCACCGCAACTTTTATCAATGAGTCATCATCCAATGTGATATAATTCTTATATCGTGCTTGAGTCAGTAACAAAGCATACAATGCTCTATCAGCACGTGATAACTTTTGTGGAAACGGAATGCTTTCAAGGAAAATCAGTGCACTATCAGGATGCTCAGCCATTAAAGAGTCGGCATGCAACAGCAGCTGATTTTCTTTTTGAGAAGTGCAAGAGAAAAGAAATAACAGAAGAAGACCGATAAAAATAGAGAATCGGAGAGCCACACGTTTGAATAAATAATAGATTTGTGTATCTGCCATTATCGTTTTGTATTATGGTTATGCAAAGAAAATCTTTTTTTACGACAACGACAACCTTTACCGCTAAAAATAAAGATTAACCGGACACATTATAAATATGAGTTTTGAGCAAAAACCGATAAGATATTAAGTATTAACCGTAGCTGTCATTCAGAAGCGTATCTGTCTGTCATTCAGACGACCAAAGGGAGGAAGAATCTCCTCTTTGTGGGTATAGGAGAGGAGATCCTTCGTCGCTTTACTCCTCTGGATGACAGATACATTTGCCGCAAAACTGTTCGAGTTTGCCTCAAACCCGAACAGAAATGAATTAAATTAAAAGTAGGCAGTATCTTTATTGGGGCCGACAGAAAAGTCGTTAGTATCTCAAATCTCCTCCTTCGGGAAGGAGGAGTACCCGTAGGGGGAGGTGGTAGGTGAATGCATAAAGCTTTCATTTACAATGCTGTTCGTATACCTACCACCCCGCCCTTTGGGCACCCCTCCTTCCCGAAGGGAGGGGAATTTGAGTTACTATCGACTTATGAGATTTATTCATTTCGATTCAGTATGGAGCTCAAACCGGGTTTTCGGACTGACCCAGTAATTTTTCATTCTTCATTTAAAACCTCTTCATAATGATTAAAACCAATATTTTATTGTCATCTGTCAGGTTTTAGTAGGCAAAGTATTTATAATGAGATAATTATCGCCTGACAATACACCCTGATAATACGGCTGACAATAGCAATCGTCCATTCTATTGTCAGCCGTATCATGCTGTTATTCCAGCTTGACTACTTGATAAGAGTCCCTTTGTAAGTATGCCTTGCTCGTGCCACGCCTTTGGCATGCTTGTGCCACGCCTTTGGCATGCTTGTGCCACGCCTTTGGCACGACTGTGACAAGCCTTTGGCACAACTGTGCCAAGCACTTTGCACAACCGTTTCAGAGGTTTGGCACAATCATTTCCGTAGGTGGCACAACCGTTCTGATAGCTTGTCACAAACCGTATGTATACTTGAACGGGAAACAACGAAAGGAGAAGTGTTGGTGACAGTGTGAAATGAAGGCTCTTCTCGCACACAAAAGAGGAGATTCTTCCTCCTTACAGTCGTCTGAATGACATAGCCGACCATTTCTCATTGGCATTCGTCTGAATGACAGAGCCAAATGATGGCAAAAAAATATATTGATACACTTTAATGTGAGATATATCGGAAACTTCCCTCACTCCATAAGCTGACAGTAAAATGAAACTTTTGCTATTGTCAGCTTATTGTCAGGGCTTATTGTCAGGAAGTAATCTGTTTATTATGAGACTATTATATGTGAAAAGCTGACAGATGACAATAGAAATCCATATTTAATCATTATGTAGAAGATACGGGAAAATTATTTCTCCGGTCATTTCTTGCTTAGATCTGAAAAATAGTATCGTTTGCAACGACTAACATTTTATGATGGGGCGCAGGGAATCCTGCTCTTGACCAGTTGCAGGCATCTTTTTGCCTGTGACTCTTCTCATAGGCGGTTTCGTACCCCCGTGGGGAGTATGTAATGTACCTCCAGCATCCTTATATGTGTTAGTCAAAGGGAAAGGCGAAAACGTTCTTTTTTGCCCCTTTATTAATACTTTTATCCTATGGAAACAGAAAACACGTTGACTACCGCAGAAGAAAGTCTCAATGAACTCTTTTTTGAAGAAGAAGCCCGTCTGTGGGCAGAGGTGTACGGCAAGCAATCTGATAAGCCGGACCTTCAATCCCTTCATAATGCCTGGTTTCTGCCGAAATAACAGCCGGCTTAGTTAACTGAAATCAGGAAGGAATTAATCAGATGAAAACATAGCCATTTACCATTTATGCTCCAATATAACAAGTAAATATTCGCTTACAGGTTTGTCAGCCGCAAGAAATCAAGTAAATGCAAATGTGCGATACCGGCAACTTCGCTTCCCTGATTAAACTCATCCAAGCTGACCACATATTTAGGATAGTTATCGGGAATATTCACCAAATTTCCGAACTCACGTTCTCTTGTTTTCTCGTCTGCTATCAAACAGGTCACTTGAATATATACACGCTTTCCTTGTTTTATTCCGACAAAATCAATTTCTTGCTGTTCATGTTGCCCTACATAAACGTAATACTACAAATATAACGATTTTATCAATCATAGCTTATAAACAGCTCAATTTTAACCAAACGGTTAAAATGGCCAGTCGCATTAAATCATATTTCTGTCATTCTCTTCGTTCTTAGAATTGTAAACGGTCAATCCTTTTACTGTCAGCAAATATTTCTGACGAGGATGTTTTGGGCTGTTAGGGTAGAGCATCGCAACAAAACCTTCTTTCATTGCAGGATTCAGATAATTTGCCATAAAGTTCTCTCGGTCTTTCAAATTCATAGCCGCAAGCATTTCCTTGATTGATAGTTGCTGTTTTGCCAATATTTCAATCAATGCTTGTACTGTTGCTGAACATGTCGGGTACTTGTCGGCTGCTTGTCGGCTACTTGTCGGGTTTTGCCCTTCCGCCCATTCAGATGGAGGATTCACAACCATATACCGATTCTTTAATTCATTGTGTTCGCCCATCATCAAGTTTCTGAAAAACAGAGTCAAAAAACTCATATCCGGTTCGATACCTTTACGCACATTGCGGTAATTGGCCCGAACCAGCGCATTGCGGAAATACCAAGAGTGTTCGGCAAATAGATCATTGTTTACATCGAAGCCGATGCTCCTCAGATATTTTATGGTGAAAACAGCCGTTGTTCTGGTGTTTCCCTCGCCAAAAGGATGTATTTGCCAAAGGTTTGAAACGAACTTTGCAATATGCTCAACTACTTTATCTAAAGACAATCCTTTGTAAGAGAAGTTTTTTTCCTGTTCCAAATCATACTCTATTGCCCTACGTAAATCTTCTGCATTGACATACAATACGGTATCGCCACGAAGCACCCATTCTTTCTTTGTGATGTCATAGTCTCGGATTTTACCTGCAAATTTGAATACACCTTCAAACAGCCTTCGATGAATTGAAGTGAATCCGGTTACAGAAAAAGCAAATGACTTTTCATTCAAGATTCGGGCAATGTTGGCAGAAACCTTGTCCGCTTCCTCCGTATCTTCATCATTTGGAGTGCGTACAGTCTTGGATTGGTAATATCCATTGATAAGTGCTTTCACTTCATCAATGCTGATATCACCCTCAATATGTTTGACCGCAGTATCTTTCAGATAATCGGAGGTCTGCAAACCATCTACAGCTTGAAGACCGATAGCGGTTTTCCAAGCCGAAGCCCTTTCTTTCTTGTCAGGTTCTCCGTTACGGATGTATTCGTCGAAGTTTGGCATTTTATGTAATATATCAGAGTTGATATGCTTTTATATATTGTTTGATGTCATCACCAATACATCATTTTCTGTTGACATATATTCTTGAAGCATTTTTTCTCGCTTTTCTTTCCTATATAGGTAACCCCCAACTGCTTATAAAACAGGAGAAACTCACGGAAAGGGATACAAATATAGTCATTTGCTGTTTACAAACAGCAAATAAAACTGAATTTTGCTGTTTGCAAACAGCAAATAACTATATTCCCTGTAAAACCTCCCGAACAACAAAAGCCGCAATCCATCTCTCCCGCTTAAGAAGAGATGATATTGCGGCTCACTATGGACTAAATAGCTGTAAAGCTATAAGCTGATTTCAAACAAATTACAGACCAAAAGCAGCTTTGATCTTATCCACGTAGTCCAGTTTCTCCCATGTAAAGAGTTCTACTTCTACGGTCTTGTTGCCCTCATAACGAGAGAAGAACGTTTTCGATACCACCTGCGGCTCACGTCCCATGTGACCATAAGCGGCAGTCTCCTGATAGATCGGGTTACGAAGTTTCAGGCGTTCTTCGATAGCTTTCGGACGAAGATCGAACAACTGGTCGATGACACGGGCGATTTCGCCGTCAGTCATATTCACGTGACTGCGTCCGTAAGTGTCGACAAAGATATTGATAGGACGCGCTACACCGATGGCATAGCTCACCTGTACGAGCATTTCGTCGGCAACACCTGCTGCAACCATATTCTTAGCAATGTGGCGGGCTGCATAAGCTGCGCTGCGGTCTACCTTGCTGGGGTCCTTTCCGGAGAAAGCACCACCACCGTGAGCACCCTTGCCACCGTAAGTATCAACAATAATCTTACGGCCTGTCAGACCGGTATCTCCATGAGGACCACCGATCACAAATTTCCCGGTCGGGTTGACATGATAGATAATCTGATCGTTGAACAGTGCCAGCACTTTATCGTGGTGGATGGAAGCGATGACACGAGGCATCAGGATGTCGATAACATCACGACGGATGATAGACAGCATCTCTTCGTCAGCCTTGAGCTGAGCTTCGGCAGAATCGTCTGCCGGCTGAATAAAGTCGTCATGTTGGGTAGAAACTACAATCGTATCAATACGAACGGGAGTTCCGTTGTCGTCATATTCAATCGTTACCTGGCTCTTGGCGTCGGGGCGAAGGTAAGTCATCACCTTTCCTTCACGACGAATGTCGGCAAGAACCTGTAGAATACGGTGCGCCAGATCGAGTGAAAGCGGCATATAGTTTTCCGTCTCATTCGTAGCGTAACCAAACATCATACCCTGATCGCCCGCACCCTGTTCCATCGGGTCCTGACGCTCTACGCCACGGTTGATGTCGGGGCTTTGCTCATGAATGGCGGAAAGAACACCACAAGAGTTGCTTTCGAACATGTACTCTCCTTTGGTGTAACCGATTTTCTTAATAACTTCACGTGCAATGAGTTGGAGATCAACGTACGCTTTAGTTTTCACCTCACCCGCTAATACTACCTGTCCGGTAGTTACTAGTGTTTCGCAAGCTACTTTAGAACTGGGGTCGTAAGCCAACAGTTTGTCAAGCACGGCATCCGATATTTGATCGGCTACCTTGTCGGGGTGTCCTTCTGACACCGATTCGGATGTAAATAAGTATCCCATCTTTCTTAAATTAAGAATTAAAAATTAAGAACTAGAAACGAGAAGAGACGGAGAAGAGGTGAGTGCTGCGGAAATGCTGCCGAAAAGGCGTCAACAAGACGTGTTTTAGCATTTTTTTCCGTGGTTGCAAGCTACTCAAATCTGTCCACACTTTCATTTCGGGGACAAAGATAAGTATTATTCGGAGATTATATTTATCTTTGGGCAATGTTTAACACATATATACAGGAAATAAAACGGATTATTTACCTGAAACAAGAAAAGTCATGATTCTAAATAATAAGCTAAAAACAATCTTTGTATTGGCTCTTTACATCGGATTTACGATTGCCATTTACGCCATTGTATGCCACTTCTTGAAAATTGAATTTCAAGACATTCACCTGTTATATGCAGTATTGGTAGGGTGTATCGCTTATCTACCTAAGTTTATCGCCGATAAGAAGAGAAAGAAGTAGGCTCATTGTCTTTCCCAGCACCGGATGCACCAGTTCGGGGGCAATCTCTGCCATCGGCTTCATCACGAAGTCACGTTCCGCCATCAAGGGATGGGGGAGGTTCAGTTCTGCTCCAGAGGGAGAAGTAGCCGAAAGTATCAGATCGTCATACATCAAAAGGTCGATATCAATCAAGCGGTCGCTGTACACACCGCCTGTTGATTTATGCGTGCGTCCCAGTTCACGCTCTATCTCCTGCGTCTTCTGCAGCACTTCCAGAGGCAGCAACTCCGTTTCTATGCATACGGCTGCATTCAGAAAGCTGTTATCCGACTCAAAGCCCCAGGGAGCTGTCATATAAAAAGCAGACAGGGAAATCACTTTCCCTATCTGCTCCTCTATTTTATGCACGGCATCCCGGAGATTCTTCTCTTTATCTCCCAGATTAGTGCCGAGACTCATATATACTCTTGCCATTAGAAATCTATTCTACCTTAAACGGTATTCTTCGTTCAATGGAACAAAGAACTCTACCTTGCCACACTTGGGGCAGACATACAGATCGAAAGCTTCACGATTCTGGAACAATTCGAACAGGTTTCCGAAGACTCCCGTATTCATTCCCTCATGAAACTCATATTTGCCGGAATAGATCATCTTCACCTGACAACGCAGGCAATCGATGGAACGTCCGCTATCGTCCGCTTCTTCTACAGCAGACAGGTCCAATATCTTATCATCCGGGAAACTGTAGTTACAGTTCCAGCAGATTTCAAAGCTATCTTCTACCTCTTCGTGGCATTTAGGACAGATTTTCATGGCTGTGCCTTTCCTTATTTGTCCAGAATCAGCATCGCATCACCGTAGGTACCGAAGCGATAGCCTTCCTTCAACGCTACATGATAGGCATCCATCACCTGATCGTAACCACCGAAAGCGGCAACAATCATCAGCAGTGTAGAAAGCGGCATATGGAAGTTGGAGATCATCGAATTGGCTACGGTAAACTCATACGGAGGGAAGATAAACTTGTTGGTCCATCCTTCAAACTCCTTCAAGTGGCCGTCCGTGCTCACTGCACTTTCGATAGCGCGCATCACGGTAGTACCCACCGCGCACACGTTTTTACCCTTATCTTTGGCATTATTGACTGTATTTACGGCTTCTGCATTCACAATCATCTGCTCAGAGTCCATCTTATGTTTTGTCAGGTCTTCTACGTCGATATCACGGAAGTTACCCAGACCGGCATGCAGGGTGATATAGGCGAAGTCGATCCCTTTGATTTCCAGACGCTTCATCAGTTCGCGGCTGAAGTGAAGGCTGGCTGTCGGAGCAGTCACCGCACCTTCGTTCTTGGCAAAGATGGACTGGAAACGTTCCGAATCTTCCGGCTCTACAGGACGGTTGATGATAGAATGGGGCAGGGGAGTCTCACCCAATGCATAAAGAGCTTTCTTGAACTCATCGTGCGGCCCGTCATAAAGGAAACGGAGCGTACGTCCACGGGAAGTGGTATTGTCGATTACTTCCGCCACCATCGAGTCGTCAGCACCGAAATACAGCTTGTTACCGATACGAATTTTACGTGCCGGGTCTACCAGTACGTCCCACAGACGGAGTTCTTCGTTCAGTTCACGCAATAAGAATACTTCGATACGTGCGCCCGTCTTCTCTTTATTACCATACAGACGTGCCGGGAATACTTTCGTATCGTTGAATATAAATACGTCTTTATCATCAAAGTAGTTCAAAACATCCTTGAACATCTTGTGTTCAATCTCTCCAGTACGACGGTGTAACACCATCAAGCGCGACTCATCTCTATACTTCGTAGGATGCAAAGCGATTTTATCCTCGGGTAATTTAAATTTGAATTGTGATAGCTTCATATCTATTCCTTATTACGTTAATTATTATCTTCGTCGTTTTCTATTTCCTGCCGGTCTATCCACTCTTTAAAGTGCTCCGGGTCCAGACAATCTTCCAGACGGACGTCTCCTACACGTGTGCGGATCAGTCCCGTCAGATGAGCTCCGCTGTGGAGGGCTTCGCCAATGTCACGGGCAAGAGCACGGATATACGTCCCTTTGCTGCACACCACACGGATTCGGATCATCGGTTCCGGATCGTCCAGACGGCATTCCAGCAGCTCTATCTCATCAATAACAAGCTGCTTCGCCTTTAGTTCCACATCCTCGCCTTTACGTGCCAGCTCGTAAGCGCGCTTGCCGTCCACCATGCAGGCGGAAAAGGCAGGGGGCACCTGCTCGATAGCACCCAGAAAGTGCGTCAGCGTTTCTTCCACCAGCTCCCGCGTGATATGTTCGGTAGGGTAGGTGGCGTCTATCTCATGTTCCAGATCGTACGAGGGAGTAGTAGCACCCAGCCGGAGCGTGGCTACATATTCCTTGGTGTGATACTGAAATTCTTCTATTCGTTTCGTAGCCTTACCGGTGCATACTATCATCACTCCCGTAGCAAGAGGGTCGAGCGTTCCGGCATGGCCTACTTTCAGCTTTTTCACTCCTATCCGGCGGCAGATATGGTAACGGACGTGTCCTACTACCTTAAACGAAGTCCAGCCGAGAGGTTTATTGAAAAACAGTACTTCTCCTTTTTTAAAATTCATCAGCCAATTTCTAAATTGTATCCCAGCAACAACATGATCAGGATCGTTCCGCCTACAATAATCCGGTACCAGCCAAATGCCTTAAAGCCATATTTTGTCACAAAGCTTATAAAGAACTTGATAGCCAGCAAAGCCACGACAAAAGCCACGACATTGCCAATGATAAGTGCCGGCATATTATTGAGCAGAATTTCCGTACCACCGTCGAGGAAGAGTTTCAGCACCTTATATCCGGTTGCCGCAAACATGGTCGGTACTGCCAGGAAGAACGAAAATTCGGCGGCATCCTTACGTGTCAGCTTCTGCGCCATACCTCCTACAATGGTAGCCATGGAGCGGGATACCCCCGGTATCATGGCTATGCACTGATACAAACCGATGTTGAACGCTTTTCTTTCCGTCAATACCGTATCTTCCTTTCCTTGCGAAAATATCTTGTCGCAAAACAGCATGAATATGCCTCCGATAACCAGCATCACAGCCACTATCACTACACTTTCCAGCATCTCGTCTATTTTATCGCTAAATAAGAAACCCAGCACGGCAGCAGGGATGAAAGCGACCAATAACTTCCAATAGAAATCAAATTTGTGCAGAAAGCGCTTGATGGCAGGTGTATTCTCCGGCACCGGTGCATGGTTCAGCCGGAAGAAACGTTTCCAATAAAGGCAAACTACCGAAAGAATCGCACCAAACTGAATGATAACCGTGAACGCTTTTACAAATTCCGTACTTTCTACGCCCAGTACGTTTTGCGCTATAATCATGTGCCCGGTAGAAGAAACCGGAAGAAACTCTGTCAACCCTTCTACAATAGCAATAATAATCGTCTCAAATGTCGTTAAATCCCCCATCCTTATTCTTCTGTTTTTTGTGTTTTAGGTTTACGCAACACTGCGTATATCATTGATAAAAAACCAAACAGGCAAACCACAGGTGCCACCTTGATTCTGCGTACACTGAAAATATCCGGTTCAAAAACCGTTTCGGACGATGTAGGGCCCGTCATCAATAGAAATCCAATAATGACAATCGCCATTCCTATTGCGAGCAAGATAAAGTTCACTTTATCGAAGGCAAATTTCTGTTTGTCAGACATAAGCTTATTTTGTTACAAGTTACTAAATTCCCAACTATATGTTATTCTCCTAAATATAATACAGCGTGTTGGCTCTCATCCTCAGATATTTATTGATAGAGAGGTAAGCGCACAGCCAGGTTATGATCACCCCGAACACCAATACGCTGCCGCATACAATCAGCATGACTTCCGGAGTAATCACCTGAATCAGCTCCTGCTCATAGGTCACCGCCCAATAGGCAGTCCCCATCAATATGGCATCGGCAAGCATACCCGCCAATATCCCGCTCCACACGTTTCTACGCAGGAAGGGCCCCCGTATAAATCCCCAACTGGCACCCACCAGTTTCATGGTATGAATAAGGAATCGTTTGGAATAAATGGCAAGTCGTATTGTATTGTTGATCAAAGCGAAGGAAATGAAGGTGAGCACCACCGCCAGTGCCAGCAGCACAAGGCTGATATTCCGTATATTTTCATTAACGGCATCAATCAGCTCTTTCCGGTAGAGCACATCCTGTATATTGGAATTCTTCTTTATCAGTTTTTCTATCTTCGCAATGCTGTCGGAATTGGCATAATCGGAGTGTAGCTTGATTTCAAGTGAGGCCGTGAAAGGGTTATATCCGAGAAATTCTTCGGGATCTGTCCCCATCGCTTCTGTCTGTTCTTTGAGCGCCTGCTTCTTGGAGATGTATTCGGACTGCTTCACAAAAGGTTCCTGATTCAGCTTCTTCTGAAGTTTCAGAATATCCGCCTCTTTCATGTCATCACTGATGAGAATGGAGAAACTGATATTCTCGCGCACGTACACAGACATGTTGTGCGCCGTGAGCACAAAGAACACGACCAGTCCCAACAGCAATAACACCAATGTCGTACTGATACTGGACGTTATAAATTGCATGTCGAACAGTGACTTCGACTTATATCTGTTTTTATTTCCCATGTGCTATCTTTTTTTCCGGAATACGTAAATCATCGAACTGCTCCGTTCTTTCCGTCCCAAAGTACTGAACCAGGCAAGCGTCCCTACATACATCCCTTTAAGGAAACTGCACGAACTGCCACGATGTTTCTCACTCAGCATCGACACATAAAATGCATCAAACGGCATCGGATGACGCGCCGCCATTATGAAACCATGGCGGGAAGCTAATTGCTGAATAGTGCCGGGAGTGAAATGCCAGAGATGGCGGGGGACATCGTATGCCGCCCAATACTCTCCGTAACGTTCCGCATCGTAAGAGGAACAGTTGGGTACCGCCACAATGAGCATCCCTTTTTCTGTCAGCAACTCACGAAGCATCTCCCATGTCTCATTGAGATGTTCCAGATGCTCCATCACATGCCAGAGGGTGATCACATCGAAACTGCCGGGAGCAAACTCCTGCAAAGCTGATTCAGGCTTTACGTCCAAATCGAAATGCTCTTTGGCAAAGGCACGCGCCTGCGGACTTTTCTCCACTGCCTCCACTTTCCAGCCACGGCCAACCATAGCGTCGGCAAAATAACCGGTTCCCGTACCTATATCAAGCAAACGCCCTCTTTTTCGGTGTGCCTCTCTGGCTACCAGACGCGCCTTGCGGCCCAGCATATAGGAACGTACGTAATGGTAAATGGTATTCATCGCGCCCTTGCGCGTATCAGTGTGGGAGATGTAATCGGGAGTCTCATAATACTTGCCTATTTCTGCTTCTACCGGCACACCTTGCGTGAACGTAAATCCGCAGTCTTCACACGAACACAGCTCAAACTGTTCGCCCGAAGCATAAAAATCCGTACAAGTCATGACGCGTTTCAAGTGCGTACTGCCACACACCGGACAAGCATTTATAATGAGTTTCTCCATTAATTTCTAAGCAAAATTAAGTGCTGCCCCGATTCACAAGACAACACTATTCCCGAATTTGGTGCAAAGAAACAAATAAAAAGTGACGTAACGGGCTTTCGTTAAGTACTTTTAATAATATAACGTTACTCTGACACTTATTTCAAAGTGTACTCCCAAACGGGGAGATGAAATGAAATGTGAAGCAACTTCCCGCAATCAGAACAAAACTTCTTAGTACATGAAAAATGGATAGGAATCATTGTGCAGAATCAGAAATATACAACACAAGTACGGGCTGAACTGGAAAAACGGAAGGAATCACAGTCTGCATATTTTCAAATCACACATATTTTACGTTATAAGAATCAACAAGACAGAAAATAAGGATAAAACATGAAAATAGAACGCATGTGTCACGTCTCAAGTATCAATCTAACATTCTCAGTCCATCCCACAATTGACAATATCCAGAGCAAAACAAACATCCAAAGTACCTTTTATTCTGTTCCTTTAAATGAAGCGAAATGTTTCTCACCGACCAACGAGTCGTTCCTTTAAAACCAACAAGGTGTTTCTTTAAATGAAACGCCTCCTAACATTGCTAGTTATCATGCATATTTCACCTATCTATATCCAAAAACAAGATCATTTATGCATATTCTTGCAGTGTTTTATGCAGTATTTTTTCTATTAGAATGGATTCAAACAATCTTCTTTCAATGATAATCTTAAAAATAGGACATAACTCATTCATGTACATCTTCCTAATCTGCCAGCTATTTGATTGCGCATAAAATTTATTTAATTAACTCTTGTTTCAACCATATCGGCTGTATCATTATTATTGATAAGAAATTCATAAATAGATTTATTATCTCGATAAACAATCCTTTTACTCAAACTTTGAATGATTAAACTATCCATGTGATTAATGTATGCTCTTCTTACTTTTTTACTACTATGAAACCATGCGGATCGAAAAATCAATAACGAAGTATCTCTTTTATCAATATATACCGAGTCTGCATAATTATTAGCATTATAATAGCAACAAAGTTTTATAGGTTCATTTGTTGTATTGACAAGTGATATACTCGTTAATTGGATGCAACTCATTAGAGTTAAAACTAATATAAGATAAAAAAATACTTTCATTTCCAATTTGTGCTGATTATCAATAATTGTTTCGCAAATAAAGCATATATTTCTCATAAAAAAAGGAGGAGAATAAAATTAATTTCCTTCTCCTCCTTATTCTTACTTATAATAAGAACTTCTCCAAGGAATCTTCATCATTCTATTTCTATACTCGTCAGCTTTGTATTCTAATGTCCCTTTTGTTGTGTATACATTGTCCATCGGGTCAAAGAATCCATATTGACTGTATTCTTGAATGGTGCGTCCATAAAAGTTGGCCCATCCCATTTGATTTTGTTGTTGTATATGATAATTCTCATGGAAACGAGTACCTTCTTCGTCGTTTCTAGAATTAACATACATATTCCTACCTAATGTGATTCCACCACCTTTCATGAGTAATGTTGATAATCCTCCACCTCTATATAATCCTTCGGCACCATAGGACTTTTCAACTTTATACGGAGCACCAAATATCACATCCATCGCAATGCTTCTACTAACGCCACTGATAGCTCCCCCAACAGCATCCTGCCAAATCCGATCCGGGTCTTTATATGCGATAGCATTCACCACACCGGAAGTAAGCCCCGTAGCAGTTCCTCTCATTGAATTATAGCCTATTTCAGCCAAACTGTTTGCAAGCTTACCACCATTTACCCCCTTAAAGGTAGGAATTACAATACCAATAGCAGAGCCACCTATGACAGAATAAATATCACTCCAATTCATATCATTTCCAAATATAGCATTGGTCGCCGCAGTATTGGCTACACCGCTAAGCATATTATACCCAACAGAGTTTCCAAAAGTACCTAAAGCCGACAAACTTCCAACAGCACCGAAACCGCCACCAATTGCACCACCAACTGCACCGACACCTACGGACTTCCAAAAATTTCCACTATTCCATGGCTGCCCACTTATCAAGGTTGATACTGAGTAAGTAACCGCTGATGCTCCTGCTCCGATAACAGCTCCCCAACAAATACCATCCAATATTGCTCCTACCGGACCAAGAAAAATGCTAAAGAAAAACTCACCATTCTCATCAACATAGCACAACGGACTATTCATACAGTAACTGTACCGATTGAAAGCCTGCGTGAAATCCAGTATTTGCACATAAGGGTCAGGAGTCAAGAAACGCCCTAACACCGGATCATACAACCGGGCATTCATATTAATCACTCCGAACATTTCCAAATGCTCGTGCCCCGTATAGCCTCTGCCCAGCAGTAATTTCGGAGCTGCACCAATAGTGTAAGCCTTTAGCGTTGAAGGATTACGTCTACATCCCCAGGCATCGAAATTATTTTCCTCCACAATGTTACCCTGTGCATCTGCGATTTGCAAAACACTACCTAAATAGTCACGATGAATAAAGTAAACCGATGATATGTCACCTTTCTTCATCAACACAGCAGAAGCGTCATAATACCCCCCACCAAGATAAAGACGTTCATGCATACCTGTACTGTCAACATCCAGTTCATAGTTGCCACCAAGATAGTAACGGGTCAGCAGATTCCGGGAATTGTCAGAATATTGCATCCGTATGCGGTCATGATTGGCATTATAAGTCAAAACAGCTTTTTGCGTGCCACGTGCGATGACAGAAGGACGCTCGGCAGCGGTATATGTAATATCAATACCGTAATTAATACGATCTTCCGATAAAGGAGCCAGTCCCGTCACTGCATAAGGACGGTTAGGATTTGTATACACCAATTCTCCCGCATCACCTTTCTGACGAATATTACCACAATTGTCATATTTCACCACTTTATCCCCAAAAGTGGAAAGGCGGTTTAAGGCATCATAACCAAAGCTCTCGACCAGACTTCTTGTTACAATTGAACGAATAACTGCGCCGCATTCCTCCAGTGACATTTTTTCAACATTCAAGATGAGATCTATCCAAGGGGCGACTTTAGTCGTGCAATCGTTCTAGCCAAATAACTATTCTGTTGTCAAGCCACTACCTTTAGAAACGACAGAAAAACAAACAAAATATACAATATCATTCAGCATGAAAACAAAGTTTCTTCATGCCAAGATAATACTAAAAGCCCCCAATAGCCAACGAATACCAGAGTAAAAACACTCATTATTATTCGCTCATTGAAATTCCACTTTCATGAAGCCCTATCATTTGTCTAAAATTATCAGCAAACTCAAGATAAGACTTTAGTCCATTATTATTAACTATGTGAGCCTCTCCATTCTCTTCCGATAATTTTTTTAATATATCTATCTCATAATCTTCAAGGTAAGAAGAAGCAGAAAGTTTTTTAATGAATTCATCTATGCATTCCAAAGCGCGCTTGTTATTACCATTCAGATAATGAAATATTGGTAATAAGTAGCCATCTCCTTGACTATATTTACCTATTTCCAAACCATAAATCAATTCTGTTCTATCTGACAGTAAATCAAGATAAGGAAAACCGTAGTTAATAATGGCATCAGCCATACTGTTCGCCTCTTTTGTCACGTCTTCATTATCAGAAAAGCGCCATTCCCTATAAGAATTTTCCGGCATCAAATAGCCAAGAGCAGATCCAACCATAAGACCAACATATTCTGGATATTTTGTTTTTTCCAAATTCCTTAGATGTAATTCCAATTTGTTGACATCCTTATATATAACACCAATAGAAGGATTCAAATATCGGACATGCTTCTCTCCATACGTAGCAATGCCAAATCCTATATTTTGAATAATATCCTCATCAGCCATTCTCACAAAATAGTCATACCCCCTTTTTTTAAATCCATATTTAACTAAACGCTCATTTAATATAGATTTAATTTTTGTCATTTGTTCTTTCATATCAATTATCTAATAAAATATTACAAATATAATTATTTTTTTCAATATCATGGAAGATTATATACAAAACTTATATACTTCCATTTATTATTTACACTCAGCCAGAAGTTCTTTGCAAATAACAATAAACAAATAAGCCTTTACATTTCACAAAAAAGTATCTGACCGAGTATAGGATATTAGAAATAGTGTTTTACTATTATTACATAGTTACCTGTATATGGTATTCCTATGTTATTCTGAAAATGAGGAACTTGCAAAGCATTTCGTCCAACAGGCGTGAATTGTGGATGATTAAAAATCATTTTAGGAAGATTAATTTTCTGATTAGGAGTAAACCCTGCACTAGCACCATTTTTAACTTCAAACAAATGTAACTTACCATCTAGCTCACCAGCAAAATCAAACCTATTACGCACCATAATAGTTTTACCATTAGAAAGAGTATGAGGTAAATCCACGCTAACTTCTGTCTGATATACAGTTCCACCATCTTCTACAAACTCTTTCATAGCTTCTTTTACACCGAGTTGCCCTTTATTATAAGAACTCATAGAAGTGCCATTCATGTTATTAAGTAAAGGATCATCCGGTAATGATTGGAGTACATTACTAGGAGAAAGAGACAAAGCTTCAGGATGCTCAATCACATTTATCGGTGTATTCTTCAACGAGAATGCATTTCTTCCTTGAGCAATATCTTGTCCAGACCATACATTCTGACCTTTAACAAACGACATACCACCGCCAATCAATCCACCTGTGACGGACCCCGCTACAGCACCATTCAATGCCCCCTTAAATCCATTAGACCAAGCATCACCAATATTTCCTCCGCCCATTAATGTATTTCCGGAACCAAGGACGAAACCTGATGTCCCACCACCAACGAACCCCCCAATAGCTCCTCCGATAAATCCGCCACCAGCGAATGCACCTCCCGTAACTGCACCAATAGCACCCGCTGCACCACCAACAGCAAAATACCCAAGCCCCTGCCAAACATTATCAATACTATCCCAATGAGTAGCTACATTGATTACTCCACCAATAACAGCCGCAGCCACAACCCACCAAAACTCACCATTCTCATCAACATAGCACAACGGACTATTCATACAATAACTGTACCGATTGAAAGCCTGAGTGAAATCCAGCATTTGCACATAAGGATCAGGAGTCAAGAAACGCCCTAACACCGGATCATACAACCGGGCATTCATATTAATCACTCCGAACATTTCCAAATGCTCGTGCCCCGTATAGCCTCTGCCCAGCAGTAATTTCGGAGCTGCACCAATAGCGTAAGCCTTTAGCGTTGAAGGATTACGTCTACATCCCCAGGCATCGAAATTGTTTTCTTCCACAATGTTACCCTGTGCATCTGCGATTTGCAAAACACTACCTAAATAGTCACGATGAATGAAGTAAACCAATGATGTGTCTCCTTTCTTCATCAACACAGCAGAAGCGTCATAATACCCCCCACCAAGATAAAGACGTTCATGCACACCTGTACTGTCAACATCCAGTTCATAATTATCACCAAGATAGTAACGGGTCAACAGATTCCGAGAATTATCGGAATATTGCATACGTATACGATCATGATTGGCATTATATGTCAATACAGCTTTTTGTATGCCGTGGGTAATGATGGAAGGACGCTCAGCAGCGGTATATACGATATCAAGATGGGACTTAACAGGGCTTTCTGCCAAAGGAGTCAACCCCGTCACTGCATAAGGATGGTTAGGATTCGTATACATTAATTCTCCAGCATTACCTTTCTGACGAATATTACCAAGGTTATCATATTCCACTATTTTCCCTCCATAACTAGTAAGGCGGTTTAAGGCATCATAACCAAAGTTCTCAGCTAGATTTCTTTTTGTATCGATACGACTCTCCAAGTTACCATTCGAGGCATTGAAATGATAGCTGTAATCGAAAAGGACAGAACCGTCAGCCCGAGTAATGCTACGCTTCACAGGTAATCCCCAATCATTGAAAGTATAACTGCGTTGCATTCCTCCGGAAGTAAGCTTCGTCAGTTGACCTTGCGGATTCTCTTCATCGTGGCGATAAACTATTGTACCATCTGCCAGACGGACTTCCGTCAGGAAACCATTTCGATAGATAAGCTGTTCGGTAGCCAAAGTACCGTTTTGCGATGTATAAGAAACAGAAGCCGGCATTCCATCATCTGTATAGGCATATGTTTTCTGCAACCATTTTCCGTCGGGAGCCTCTTCACGCTGTATTTTCAACCTTCCATATTCATCGTAGGTATTGAGCAGAGCACTGCCATTATTTGATACAGCCGAAAGCAACACATTTTCTGTATCATCATAAGTATAAACAGTAGTCAAATCCAGTGTCGTTTGCTTCGTAAGGCGACCATAGCAGTCATACTCTGTCGTTATCTCACGACCGTCTGCATCCGTTTCCTTACAGATGTTTCCCGCATCGTCATAAGCTGTACGTCTGATTCCCGCACTTGGATCTTTGATAGCGATTCTGCGACCGTACTTATCATAATAGAAACGAGTCTGAACATCTCCCGGAGCCACCGCAAGCACTGGTTGTCCATCAGGACGATAATAATAGACAATACTTCCTGCAGCATCCGTAGTTTGCGTCATCAGTCCCATTACATCATACTTGCGGATACGACGAATACCATTTTCAATAACAGTATCGGTCAAAGCACCGTAAGCGCATGAGTCTACTTTTCCGGATGCATAGTGTATAGAAGTACGACGACCGAACTTATCATACGTATAATCGTTCCAACGTGAAGGCACATTGCCTGTAGTGGGCAGCGATTCTTTTTCCAGCAGACCAGTTTTGGTATTGTATACCTTATCCGTTTTCATTTCCTGACCATCAAAGCGAATCTGTGATATACGAATTTCCCGTTGTAAAAAGTCATAATACGTTTTAGACACAGGTTTTCCGGTCTCAACAGTAGTTATTACATACAATCCCGGCTCTCCTTCTTTGCTCCATGCAGCTGATGTCTGTTTTACACTGCCATCCGGATTATGGGTTCCTACAAGGTTCCCCCAATCGTCATATACATAGCGGGTAGCACGTCCTTTATGGTCAGTACTACTCTGTAAAAAACCGGTTTCCGGATCATAAACATAATCGGTAAACAGTCCCATAGAAGTACTGTCTCTCAATAAATGTCCGTCCAAACTATAAACAAATTCTTTCGACAACCAATCTGTTGATTCATAAGAACATTGCTCCTGTTTAGTCAATTGCAGACGATCGTTATACTCACAGAGTTCTTGAGAAGTAATATTCCCATTGAAAAAATTAGTCTTTCTTACAGGCAAGTACCGATCGTCGTAGTCCGTTCTTACTTCCTGAAAGATGATTGAGTCATTACGGGAACTCTTCGTATGGGCATAATACGGAAGTCCCAATAGATACAGATCACTCCTATCTACATTCTGATAACCATATGACTTCTTTTCCGTATTATGGGCATCATAGGAGATAGATGCACTAACTATTTGACCATAATTATTATATTCATACGCAGTACTCTTTTCCGTCTTGTTGAGAGCATCCTTTACTGTCTCCCTCTCTAATTTCAGGAGCACAGTCTTATCTTGCGCCTTTTCTAACACATATTTGCGTACAATTGTATCGGTAGGAGTTTCTTTTCTCACTTCGGCACTCAGCAATTCCGGATCAAACACGGAAGTCATTGTGCGTTTATTCACGATGTCTTCTGTCTCTATTTTCCTAAAACCACGAAAACCTAAACCCGTCCGGTGAAATACGGCATTCGTATAATTATAATATTCCCACGAAAGCTGCTCATTCCCTTTCAACTTCTTCAGCCATCCCGACACATACAAATGGGGAGTCATTACGGTATACGGATATCTGACATATCCCAACGATGCGTCCGGAGTACTCACATAGCGACTCTCAGGCACTTTCATAATATCCATATAATAATGATTCGAAGTAACTCCGTAGCTATCGGTCAAGTCATGCAGCATACGCGCTTCCGACTCATTATGTGTATAATCATACACATGGAGTTTTTCATTGTCCACACAAATCAGACTTCCCGACCAGTAATAAGATTTAGCCACATTAGCCATAGCAAACTGTGCCGACAGATTATCCATTTGCAATGAGGAACGTATATTAGGAGTCTGACTAATCTTTCCATTCACATTCAGATAAAGATCTATTTTTCCACACACGTTACGCAACAAGTCCGGCCGGCCGTCGCTGTCTACATCTATCAGCATAAAGTTATCTCCCACTGTCTCGTAGAAACTGTAGAACAACTCCTCTGTATGCACCTTGAATCCCGGATTACTATCACTGTAAAATGAATTTCCGGTAGATATCAGAAACTTCCATTGTTTGCCGTTTTCCACATTCCAGTCAAAGACAACCAAATCCCGTTCGGTCACACTTGGATCTACCATACATTCCTGTCCGGAGGAGTGTACATAATGCTTGTATCCAGCCGCACTGGTGCTTTTCAAATTGCTTTCACTATTACATGCGCCATGACAGATACCGTCTCCCAAATGCTTGAATCCTTCCTTGCAATGTACACGGCGGGGCCCCAGAATAATATCCATATTCCCGTCACCATTCATGTCCGCCACCATCAGTTCTCTATCTTTGATAGTAGGACTTTCAAAGTTGAAGTACATGATATTGATAGCACTCGAATATGCCAGTTGCCTGAACCCGTCTCCGGTAAACTCATATACATAAAGACCGTTTATGTTAATCAAACAGATATCCGTTTTGCCATCACCGTTATAATCCATAGGGATCATTCGATCGGAATACAATGCTTTGTTGTCCGTCTGATACAGTGTAAAGTCGAAACATTCTCCGTCGTAAATAGCCTTTCGGCCATTCAGGTCGACCAGTAAGGCGCGTGACAGATATTTGTTTCGATCCGAATCATGACAACTGGATATAGCCAGCAACTCCGTTTTACCATCACCATTGAAGTCACCAAAAAGCACTTGGCGTTCGTGCACATATCCACCCCATTCCGAATATACGTAGTCTGAATGACGATTGGGATCAACGTCGTTTCCATAAACAGAAGCCACCAGCCTATCCGTACCGTTTTCTTCATAATAATTCACTTTTACCGGGACTTCCAGACCATCTCCGTTTACATCAGCCGCAACTAATTGCTTAAAACCCTTTCCAGCCGTAAAAACTACGGGAGAAACTGGATAATCGGATAAATCTTTATATATAAGCAAATGCTGGTCTTCACTATACTCGCCATAAAATACCGGATACGAGATCAGTCCGTCACTCTTTGATGTCCGGCTGAACTTGCCGCGCGACAAGGCAAGAGACCTGTAAGAACTGCCTCCCTGAGCAGAGTTCGGAAAATACCGTTCCAAATAAATAGTATTTCCGCTTAAAAACTCGATGCTCCGTCCGTCACCATACTTGAAAGATAAAGGAGCAAGTTTGCGGCTTTCGGTCTCACAATCCAACTGTACGGGCAGATTCACTCCCCTGTTTTGATAAGAAAGTCGATAACGACGCCACAGCCTACCTTTATAATAAGACTCTACCTTTTCTAACAGACGGCTATATTTAAGTGGCTTTCCGTCAGCATAACGCGTGATATCATCAGTCACATTCCGATAGGTAAATATAACAGAGTCATTATATACTCCTCCAGTTTCACCATACATTATCTTGCTAATATAGGACATATTATCCACTTGCATATATTCGTATTTTATAGACTGTCCTTTGCGATTTACACAGGAAGTCATCACATAGCTGAAAGGAGCCTGCGGAAAAGTCTTGAACAGGACAGTGTTTCCATCCGGATAGCGAGTTTCCAATGCGCCATCTGCCAATTTCTTCACTTTGACAAATCCCTGTTCGGATTGCCAGGTATCCGTGCTTTTCTTCATCAGTCGCATACCATCCAGCATTAATTTATCTTCTGAAGTAGACAACGGGGTAGCTTTTCCATCATAATAAATGCTACCGCTAACATGGTTGATTGCAGACAACCCTCCAATAGTCCATCCATACCCTAGTGCGCTTTCATTCTGCTGGCTGTTATAGCTAAATGACAGTTGCGGCTGAAAACCATCCGGGGCGGAATGAACATTTATAGGTACCTGATAGGTAACGGCACCTGTCGGACTTAAAGCATACTGAACAGGGATTTTTCCCACATCCGTATTATCCTCAGACACAGATGTATGCGCTTGCATTGGTAGAGTCACTAATAGCCCTGCCACTATAATCCTTATTTTTGATATTATATTCATAATTATTTCGTTTTGATAGTTTTTATTCGATTTCCTGACTGATCGTATTGGTATTGTATCGGACAGGTATTAATTTCTTCAGGTTTCATATCCGGTTCTTCCGGGATACCTGAACTTAGATCTGCTATAATAGTCGTTTTAATCTTTCCGTTCCGCACCGACCCATTGCTTCCCTTATATCCGGCAGCTATAAGAAAATAAGTGCCTGCCGGAAGATTAGGGATATGGAGATATGCCGCTCCGTGCGAAGCATATTCGGGAATACCCGCTTCATCAAAGTCATAAGTATCTCCTCTATCAAACATAGCTACAGTGTACATTGCATCGCTATTGTAACCCCATTCGGACTCATCACCCGGGTGGAGCGGAGCTACCAAAAATAAAGTGGTAAATGCAGTTTCCGAATCCCAGTTATGAATTCTAATATCGCCACTCGCAGTCGTTTGTAGCCTATAATACACTGCACACCCATCAGTAATCTCATATGACCCCGTTCTCGGTGAAAAATACCGGTATTGCCCATAAGCAGGCTCACTCGTATTTCGCGTATCAGTAAAAGATGACTGCCCCGCAGATAAAGTCACAGGTATTGCGTCAAGAAATCCAATTCCATTCTTTGGGGGACTTTGAGCAAATAATCCGGAATAAATGAGAGATGCCATCACTATAAAGAATATAATTCGTTTCTTCATTGTTATCTATTTATTTTAATAATTAATGTATAATGATCCCCGCTACACGAGAGCGTCGCACACTTTCGTGGCGGGGAACTGAGTATCTTGACTCAAGCTATTTTCAAAGATTCATCGCATTAGCCCCCAACACGCCTGCCACAGCCGACGCTATCGCGATAACCACCTTCAGGATCATGTCCCATACAGATTTCTTCATTGCCATCATTTACCTCCTTTCTCGTTCTTTAAATAGTTTAGTTTACTCTGTGTTTCTACCGTACCTTCTGCCACAAGTTCTTTAAATTCCTCTTCAGCATCAAAGCACGGACACGCTTTCATCCACTCTTCCGGCTCTATCTCCCCGTTACCGTTCTTATCCGGCGAGAGATCCCGGTGCCCACACACCCGGCAGTCCGGAAACTTCTCAAGCAGCTGATGTACAAGTAGCCGAAGTGCAGCACGCTGTTCCGGAGTCCGGGTATCTGCCGGGCGTCCCCGGCAGTCCAGACCACCTTCATAGCAGATTCCGATACTGTTTGCATTGAAGCCTTTCACGTGTGCACCGATACGTTCGACAGGGCGGGTGAGATGCACCGTTCCGTCTTTGCGGATGTAATAGTGATAGCCTGTTCCGTTGAAACCGCGGCGGCGATGCATCAGGTCGAGAGCCTCCGGAGAGAGCATACGATTCCCCTGCGTAGCGGAACAATGCACCACGATCAAATTGATAGTTCTCATGTGAATTGATAATTTATCAGACAGTTAAGTCATTATTTTTAGTTAAGTCGTTGTCTTAGTTAAGTCACTGCCTTAGTCTAATTGTTGTTTCTAGTTAAGTCGTTGTTTCTAAAAATTCATAATGCAGTATAGTCTAGTCGTCCGTTATGTGTGTTGCGTGTGGCGGTTCGTTATACTGTCGGATCCGGCGCTTCCTCATCGCCATCGTCGGGATTCGGGTCCGGATTTACTTCTCCACCCGGAGCGGCAGCATCAGCAAGATCGAAGCGCATACATTTCACCCCTGTCACCATGGAGCGGGTGGCTACGCTATGATCCAGATTCTTGGTAGTGCAGGGTTGGAAACGAACTGTGAGCGATGCTTGGGAGGCAGACACTTCTTTAGCGGTTTCGACACCCCTGCCACCCGCTATCATCACTATCCGGAAGGTGCCGAGTCCCTCAAGTGTCACGGTCTGAGAAGATTGCAGATGCCGGGTCAGGACGGTAATCAAGTTATCGATGGTGTTCTTTACATCTCCCCGGGAAAGGGATGAGTATTCAGCAATCTCTTCGGCTATGGTCGATGTACCGACATTACCGGTACGGACCACTCTTGGGTAGAATAATTTTTTACCACTTTTACTTACCACACTCGATTGGTACGGTTTGTATAATACAGTCATAATTGTAATAGTTTTTGTTGTTAATAAAATTGTGTTATGTTGTCCTCAAGCTTAATGACACTACAAAGATAAGGGAATGGTTTTACATGAAGAAATTATTTTCAAGAACCGTCTTAAACAAATGAATATTTTTATTTAATTCATTATATATCAAATATTTAAACTCATCAACTATCGTCCTACCGATTCATCACACTTAGCAAATACCGTCCCGGCATCTTGATTTTGCCACAACTGTCACGCAACGCACAAAATCCTTTCCAGACAGGTTCTCCGATTGCCCCGAAGTTGCTTTTTCGGATGATTGCATACTGTTCCATAGGAGGTATACCGTAGAGGCGCATGTTGTAAAGTAATCCATCATAGTTTCGCCCGATACCATCAGTGGGAGGTTGCAGTTCGGAGAGGGTTTCGTTGGTCCATTCCCGACGTTTGGACGGGAGGGGCGCCTCCGTGTTCTTTTCGAGAAAATTCTCCTCCTTTCCTCCTTCCTTCCCTCCTCTTTCTTCTTTTTCCTTTTCTTCTTCTCCTTTCGGGTTTCCGCTTTCCGTATTCCCGCACTCCGCCTCGGGAGAGGAAGGAGAGGGGGAATCTTTTCTATTCTTTGCTACGCTATGCTCTGCTATGCTATTCTGTGCTATGCTATGTGTACCGGATGTTACATTTTCGGGGATAAACGATCCATTTTCAGCCCTGTTAACATTTACTTCCAATTCGTCCGATCTCCCTTGTTCATCGGCAGTAACGGATGATTCCATACTTGTTTCATTAACAGAATTTACAGTTTCACGGGATTGGCTACTCCGGTTGCCCGCTCCGTTCTTCCCGGACGGACGAGCAAGCAGTTCTTCGCTTATCAAGCAATAGGCAGGGTCGAGATGCGAAACATTTCTGCGCTTGGTACTGAAAAGGTACTGACGCTGTATATCGGCAGAAGTCAGAATGCCATACTTGGCGTGGAGCGCAGCGTCGAATATTCCGTACTCCACGGCTAAGGAGACAATGCGCCTGATATCATCACTGGTTTTCTCGTATAGATTGGACGACAGATCTTCGTAGAAAAGCGCATCGGCACACACATAATAACCTTCGCCCGAATAGATATAGGAAAGTACCTCTATCAGTACGGAAAGCGAAGCGTCACCTTCGCGCTTCATGATACGACGCACCAGGCGGTCGTGTATAAAATCGGTATTAAGGGGAAAATAGTCTAGTCCCTGTTTTTTTATTCGTGGCATATCAGCGAGTTTTAAATTGTTATACTTGTTACTTATTACTTGTTACTTATCACTTTTCTCCTCATTCTCTCATCGCTTCTTCTTCCCGTTGCTTCTTACATTTCTGCAAGACGCTCGCCCTTACTACCTGCATGGCGTGAAGAATGAGTTCAGTTCTCTTTTCAGGATCTTCCGTACGGGTGATCACCGGATAGCCGGTACGTTCATTTACATATTGTGTATCTTCTTTCTTTTGGTAGTAGATACGGCTTCTTTCCTTGCGGCAATCTTTGCAGTAGCGGTCGAAACATTGCCGGCGTTTGTTGAAGTAAAAAGCATCCAAAGGGAGCTTGCGTTTGCATTGTCCGCAGTAGTGAGCGGTGGCGTTTTCTAAGTTATTCATGTTATCCATAATCAAAATATTACATAATGTTGACGGTGTGTATGTTTGTATGTTCCCCTATAACAGCTATTTAGAATGATACCGGTCAATTTGCCGGCAAGTACCGGTCAGGCTATTGGCCGGTACCGGTCAAGCTGCCGAATGGTACCCTCCGACAGGTTGGCAAGTACCATTCATGCAGGCGATGTGTACCTTGTCTAAGAGCTATTGAAAACAGCCATTTTACAATTTTCTATAAAATTCTCCTTCATATTCATAGTTATTACCTAATTTATGCCTATTTTTGAAACATATTAAATTTTAAATCGTCACAAATATAATACATGTTTTATACATAAAACAAATAGTTTTTAAAATTAAGAATGTTAAAACAATAAATAAACTGAAGATCAATATAATATAAACATTATTCACACCACTAAAAATATAACAAGAATAATATGGATACATTTCTAGATGTTTCGGGAATAGTAAAGCGCGCCAAGCAGGCGCTCAACTTTAAAAAGGATAGTGAACTGGCCAGTTACTTAGGTGTTTCACGTGCAACATTATCCAACTGGTGCGCCAGAAACCGGATTGACTTTCATCTGCTGCTCAACAAAATGAGAGATGTAGACCTTAATTGGCTGCTGGTTGGGAAGGGTACCCCCAGACATCGAACCAAGTTCTGTGAAAGCGATTTAGTAAGCGGCGAGGTTCAGATGATTCACAATCCTAAAACAGCAGAAGCAATGGATGACCGCAGCGTTACCCTATATGATATTACAGCTGCTGCCAACCTGAAAACGTTGCTCACCAACAAGCAACAATATATGGTAGGAAAGATACAGATCCCAAGCATTCCCCTATGCGACGGAGCCGTTTATATCAGCGGCGACAGTATGTATCCGATATTGAAATCGGGAGACATTGTAGGGTTTAAAGAGATCAACAGTTTCAGCAATCTCATTTACGGTGAAATGTACCTGGTTTCGTTTACGATCGAAGGGGATGAGTATCTGGCAGTGAAATATGTGAACCGCTCGGAAAAGGAGGGATACCTCAAGCTGGTAAGCTACAACGCTCATCACGACCCAATGGATATCCCCTTCAGCACCATCAACGCAATGGCAATCGTGAAGTTCTCCATCCGCAGGCACATGATGATGTAGTTTGACAACCACTCTCCGGCTCTCCCCAAATAATATTATTTAGGCACGGATTTCACGGATTACACGGCTTTAGTTTATTGAAACCGTGTTAATCCGTGAAATCCGTGCCTAAATAGAGAATGATATACTAGACTTCTTCGCCTTTCAACGTAGCCGAACTGGCTTCCGTCACCCGCACATTGACAAAATCACCGATACGATGCGTACCTCTGTCGAACACCACCACACGATTCTGCTCCGTCCGGCCAAACAACTGATCGCGCGAACGCTTGGAAACACCTTCTACCAATACTTCATACGTCTTTCCGATACAGCGCTGGTTGGACTCTGCGGACAGACGGTTCTGCAAAGCGATAATCTCATTCAGGCGACGGACTTTCACATCTTCGGGCACATTATCTTCGAGATGCTTCGAAGCATACGTCCCCGGACGTTCAGAATATTTAAACATAAAGGCGGCATCGTAGCCACATTCTTCCATCAAAGAAAGCGAGAGCTGATGATCTTCTTCCGTTTCGGAATGGAAGCCCGAGAAGATATCGGTTGTCAGGCCGCAATCGGGAACGATACGTTTGATAGCGGCTACCCGGTCCAGATACCACTCACGGGTATATTTGCGGTTCATCAGTTTCAAGATGCGGGAGCTGCCGCTCTGCACGGGGAGGTGGATATGCTTGCACACGTTCGGTACCCGGGCAATTACTTCCAGCGTTTCGTCACTCATATCCTTCGGATGGGAAGTCGTGAAACGGACACGTACGCCCGGAGCAGCTTCAGCTACGGTACGAAGCAACATCGGGAAGGTAACGACTTCACCGGTCGGCTTCTCAAACCGGTAAGAGTTTACGTTCTGTCCCAGCAGGGTAACTTCTTTGTAGCCCTTCGCCACAAGATCCGCCACCTCATTCAGAATGCTCTCTACATCACGGCTGCGTTCGCGTCCGCGGGTATAAGGCACGATACAGTAGGTGCAGAAGTTATTGCAGCCGCGCATGATGGACACAAATCCGGAAATGTGATTGCCGCAGATACGCGAAGGAATCACATCACGGTAGGTCTCAGTCGTCGAAAGGTCTACATTGATCGCTTTCTCTCCGGCTTCTACCGCCGCAATCAGTTCGGGTAGCGTCAAGTAAGCATCGGGGCCCACCACCAGGTCGACATGATGATTCGTAATCAGGTCATCCTTCACCCGTTCGGCCATACAGCCCAACACACCTACAATCAGATTCTTCTTCTTTTTCTTCAGTGAGTGGAAAAACTCCAGACGGTTCAGAATCTTCTGCTCCGCATTGTCGCGGATCGAACAGGTATTCATAAACACAGCATCGGCTTCTTCGAGCGTTTCGGCTACCGAATAGCCTGCCATCTGCATTACCGAAGCAATCACCTCACTGTCTGCCACGTTCATCTGGCAGCCATAAGTTTCGATAAACAACTTCTTGTTGTCATCAGCAGTTGCGGATTTAAAGTCCGCTCCCGTTAATTCGTTCATATTCAAATCTCGTTTTAAATTTGTCCGCAAAGATACGGCTTCGAATTCAATAAGTGGTAAAATGGTACGAAAATAACGCAAAAACTTGTAGTTCAGGCATTATTTTGGTAATTAATGTTAATGGAATAAACATTTGAGGGGCATATCCTTGCTAAATTTAATTTTATTTTTCACATTTGTGCAATGAAAGAAACATTAGATTTTTTCATAGTTAAGGTTTAGGTTAAAAAAATTAAGGGGAGCTGTGAAGCTGCCCTTTTTTCATAACAAAATGTTAGCTCGAATCAGATTTATTGCCTACCTTTGGCGGATAACTATTTAGAAGTGAAACAGAATGGAAGATTTTTTGAAATTTCTCTTGATAGCAGGTGTCATCCTCGTGGGAATATTCAAAGAGGTGAGCAAAAATAACAAGTCGAAAAAGACTCAGAATAAACGCCCCGTCCCACCCACACCATCTCCGGTCGAAGTAGATCCCGATGCTACTCCCATACCCGAATTTTGGGGGAGAGGCAGCAAGGTTTTGGACGATTTCCTCCAATCACTTCCGGTGGAACAGCCCGCTCCCAAACCGGCTCCCAAACCGACACCCAAGAAGAAAAAAGAAGAAATATCTGTAGCCGCATCCATAGCGAACAGTTCCGCACAAGATAAACGAAACACGAAGCAAGGTTCTCATTATGATCATCCCGAAACGGACAACAGCAACCAGGAAGATTTTTCAATCCATTCTGCAGAAGAAGCCCGACGCGCTATTATCTGGGGAGAAATCCTGCAACGCAAGTATTAAGTAATGAACTTTCCAGATTACCGGTAATGAGTTTTTAAGTATTTTGAACATTGAGTATTAACTAACAAATATCAACCGCATTTAACGCGAAATTATACTATTTATGTCATTCAATCGTATTTCGGCAGCAGAAGCTGCAAGCCTGATCAAACATGGCTACAACATCGGTCTGAGCGGATTTACTCCGGCAGGAACGGCAAAGGCTGTTACAGCTGAACTCGCAAAAATTGCAGAAGCAGAACATGCCAAGGGAAACCCATTTCAAGTAGGAATTTTCACAGGTGCATCTACCGGAGAATCTTGCGACGGCGTTATGTCACGTGCAAAAGCGATCCGCTACCGCGCTCCTTATACCACCAACTCCGACTTCCGTAAAGCCGTGAACAACGGGGAAATCGCCTACAACGACATTCACCTGTCACAAATGGCACAGGAAGTACGTTATGGCTTTATGGGCAAGGTAAACGTAGCAATCATCGAAGCCTGTGAGCTGACTCCGGACGGAAAGATTTATCTGACCGCTGCCGGTGGTATCTCTCCGACTATCTGCCGCCTTGCCGACCAGATCATCGTTGAATTGAACGCCGCACACAGCAAATCCTGCATGGGTCTGCATGACGTGTACGAACCGCTCGACCCGCCTTACCGCCGCGAAATTCCTATCTACAAACCGAGTGACCGCATCGGATTGCCTTATATCCAGGTAGACCCGAAGAAGATTGTAGGTGTAGTAGAAACCAACTGGCCGGACGAAGCACGTTCATTCGCTGCCGCCGATCCGTTGACTGACAAAATCGGCCAGAACGTTGCCGACTTCCTTGCTGCCGACATGAAGCGCGGCATCATCCCGTCTACCTTCCTTCCTTTGCAATCGGGAGTGGGAAACATTGCGAACGCTGTACTCGGTGCACTGGGACGTGACAAAACGATTCCTGCTTTCGAAATGTATACGGAGGTGATCCAGAACTCTGTGATCGGTCTGATCCGTGAAGGACGTATCAAGTTTGGCAGTGCTTGTTCGCTGACTGTAACTAATGACTGTCTGGAAGGTATCTACAATGATATGGACTTCTTCCGTGACAAGCTGGTTCTCCGTCCGTCGGAAATCTCAAACAATCCGGAAGTGGTACGCCGACTCGGCATTATCTCTATCAATACGGCAATCGAAGTCGATCTGTACGGAAACGTAAACTCTACTCATATCGGCGGTACAAAGATGATGAACGGTATCGGCGGCTCGGGAGACTTCACCCGCAACGCTTATATCTCAATCTTCACTTGTCCGTCTGTGGCTAAGGAAGGAAAAATCAGCGCTATCGTACCGATGGTGTCCCACCTCGACCACAGCGAACACTCTGTGAACATCATCATCACCGAGCAAGGTGTAGCCGATCTTCGTGGCAAAAGCCCGAAAGAACGCGCACAGGCTATCATCGAAAACTGTGCACACCCGGACTACAAACAGTTACTTTGGGATTATCTCAAACTGGCAGGTGGCAAAGCACAAACTCCGCACGCTATTCAGGCTGCACTTGGCATGCACGCCGAACTGGCCAAAAGTGGGGATATGAAGAATACGAATTGGGCTGAATATGCCAGATAAGGCATGAAACGTCTGTCGTTCATACTTTCATTCGTCGTTTGTATTTGCGTTGCAAATACAAACGACGTTTTTGCACAAAAAAGGGAATTCCAGCAGTTCACAGGTAAGGTAATCAATCTGAAAGGAGAACCTGTGCGCAATGTCAGTATCTATATTCCGGGAGCTGACAGAAGCACCTCTTCCGATATAAATGGAGGCTTTTCTATTGAAGCCAAACATAAAGAGACGCTCCATTTCTCACATATAGGTATGAAAGATGTGCTGTTACAATTGAATAAAGATTTTCCATCGGAACTTTTTGTGCGAATGGAGCCGGACACTTTTCAAATTCATAATATATTTATTCGAAAAAAGCAAGTTATTAAGGTGAAGCCCGAAGATATGCCTGAGCAAACGCTCATTAATGTTATAATCAACAATCCCGACTTCCCGGGAGGATTAAGCGGGCTCGATGAATTTATCAAGAAAAACATACAATACCCGGAAGAAGCTTTTCAGGCAGGAGAAGAGGGACAAGTCACCGTAGAATTTACTATCGACGTAAACGGATATGTCAGCGATGCAAAAGTTACCAAAAGCGTATCTGCCAGCTTAGATAAAGAAGCATTACGCATCATCGAATCGATGCCACGATGGAAACCGGGTATGCAACTGGGGCGTCCTGTAGCAGTCTGTATGTCTGTTCCTATAAACTTTGTCATTGAGCAAGACTACCAAGTCATTGATTGAGCAAAAGCCGGCAAACAGAAACATGGACCTATAGAGCTCCTTTTACCTCTTAAGCCATCCCCCTCCGGACCTAAATAATATCTACATCATCCTTCCAACAGGAAAACACTATTTGCACGGAACAGTTGCCAACAAGTGAAACGGATAGTTGCCTTCGGCAACCGTCATTCCGTTTGCAGCATAACATTCACTATCCGGGTCCGGCAGATTTCGTTGTTGCTGTAAGAACTCGATAGAGATAAAAGCTGGTTCTGATTCCCGTTCTATTCGATCCGGCTTGACACGCTCTCCCGGAAGTTTTGTATCCTTAGATCTTGGGGCAGCTTGCGAAGCGACCAAAGATTGGGAAGGCACTTTTACCTCCCGATAAACGGTATCCACCCGCTCATGCACAATGATCACCGTATCTGTTACAGCAAGCCTGTCCGTATCGGTCTCCCGACTATCCGGGGTATTGGAAACACCATAACCAATGATACACCCCAGCAAACAGGCAGCTACCAACCACCAGGGAGAAATCTCCGAACGTTTTCCATATTTATGCTTCTCCCCGAGAACGCCCCTGCCGAATGGCTTCTGCTTCACTTCCATCTTTTCACCTTTCTGCCTTTCTTTAAGAGTCCGTGCAAAGACAGAATAAGGAACCGGAGGCTGGGCAGACTTTTCCTGCTCATACTGCTCTTTAGCAGAGCGAATCAACTGTTGCATCTCCTGCGATTCTTCCAATCTTTCTAAATCATCACTTTTCATATTCATCTATTTTTGGGGATTATAATCTGATAAAGAACGCTGCAATACTTTCAAAGTATAATATAAGCGAGATTTTACTGTACCTTCCGGACAACACAGGACTTGGGCAATCTCCTGTACCGGAAGTTCTTCCTCATAACGGAGCGTATATGCCGCCCGTTGTTCGTCTGTCAATCCTGCAAGCGCTTTCTTCAACTGCCGGTCGAAAACCTGCCGATCGTGCACAGCCTCAAACTCAGGTGAAGAGCAACTATCTTCTTCATTCGTATACGACTGTTGCAAACGGTACTCGTCTACTATGTCACGGTGGCGGTACTCATTTTTGCAAAGATTATATGCCATCGAAAAAGCCCATGTAGAAAACTGCTTTCCATGCTGATAACTACCTCTGGCTTCATAAATCCGGAGAAACAACTCTTGCAGGAAATCGTCTGCCAATGCTCCGTCCGCCGACAGCATCCGTATAAAGAAACCTTTGAAGCGGGGAGCATAGCGACAATAAAGCTCTTCGAATGCTTTCTCGTTGTCTCTGAATACAAAGCGTTCCATCAGCTGTTCATCTGTTTCGTCGCGTTTGAAAGAACTGAATAATGTCATGGTTCCACTGGATCAATTAGTTGCTGGTATTCCTCTTTAATACTGTTAACAGTAACCGTAGCAGTTCCCTGTTTTATCATATTCTTTATACGATCAGCAACTGCCTTCATTAACTTATTAAACTCAGCTCTCTCCACACTCACAATCTCGTCTTCTTCTCTTCTATCTAAAATTCCCTGTAACAAGTGCCGCAACTTTATTGCTTGATTCTTATCGCCACTTGCATCGTAAAAGCGCAAAAGCGGAGAAAGAGATACGATGTAATTTTTTGAATAATTAATGCCGGAAAAATAGACCGAGGAATTTTGAACCAAAGGTTGCCGCAAACAGTCCAACAAATATTTCTGCTCATAATTCTTCCGAATCACAGCTAAGTTATCATAAGGTTTTGTAGAATATCGAAATACTAGTCCTTCCGAGTAAAGGCTGTCTTTCAGTTCTTTCAAATACGAAGTTGAGGTAAACTGCGGATAATATACCGGACGGTTTTTCTTAACAGTCAGATACCATGCTCCCGGATTATTTCTTCCTTTCCACTTAGGAGAAGTTTCCGAATCCCATGAACATGATTTAGAATTTCCACCTGCCATTGTTTTCCAATCAGGAAGTTCTTCCGAATCCATTCCTATCTCTCTCCAAAATTCACTTTCTGAAGAAGGATGATTAAAATCGTCCGCATCTACAATCTGAACATTCTTAAAAAGTCCTGCCCCATATTGAAGCAGATAATGATAACATAAAGTAGCATAAGCACCAGAAACAAATATTGCATTTTCCTGCAATCCGACAAGTTCATTATAACAGTAAGACAAAAGATCATGAGAATATAAACCGCTAGAGTACCACTCTTTACATATTTCCTTTATTTTATCTGTCTGACCTGCACGCTGACAACGTATAATATCATTCACATAATCGAGTTCACTTGTACGCTTCAAAGAAAAAAGCTTTTGCAGAAGAACCTCTTCCTTCTTTTTATCCTTTGCTTGATCCAGCAAACGCTGGTAACAAAATCGGGTATCGGGCACACACTTCTGCATTTTTCTGAAAGCTTTGTGGCGTTCTTTATCCAGCTTCTGCTTCTGTAGTGAATCCGTTTCTTCCCAATATTCGGCATCACATGCAGACAAATAGTTTTCCCATGCCCGCACATCTTTCTTATCCTTCATCACTTCTGCTTTCCAACCTTCTTTTTGAGCTTGATACCAGTCTTTTCCTAACGGGAAAGGCATTCTTTCGAGCAAACGAACTTCTAATAGCTCTGTCTCAACAGACTGAGCAAACAAAGCCTGCCCAAAACTTACCAACAGGAATAATATATAAATGAATTGTTTCACAATCTTTTTAATGGGGATAGTTTAGAAATTAATACTTTTCAGATAACGCTCACGCACTTCATCACTATAATAATCTGCTTTCTTAACGATAGATTCCAGCAAAGAATAAAGCTTATCATAATGAGTCACATCACCAGACTCCTTATAAAACTGAAGAAGAGATTTGAAAGCCGGTACATAATAGATGCTAAGCATTTTTACTCCTTTAAGATCAAGACAAACATCTGTCAGTGTCTCCGGATAAAACGTTTCATATAAGTAATCCAATAAATAGGTATTCTCGAAATTACGACGCATGACAGCCAGATTATCATAAGGTTTGGAAGAATATCTCATTAATAGCCCTTCACCATATAAATGGTCTTTCAATAAATTCTTCACAGCTTCGTTGGTTGAAACAGAGATATAAATGGGACGTTTGGTATATTTGGCAATATGTTCTATGCGTTTTTTCATTTCATTGGCAAATGTCATTGTTGGAGTTTTACTTTTATAAAACTCCGGATCAGCATCTTTGAATTCCGGTATGCCCAGTTCCTCTGTCAGCTCATTCATTGAGAACGGAGTAAGCATCAAAGCAGAGAAGATCACTTTCTTATCGTTAAACAATCCCTTTCCATATTGAAGCAGATAACTTGCAAACAACGTCCAATTAGCATCAGTAAATATTAACGCATCTTTTTCTGCAGAAATCAATTCATTATAGGTATAATTCAAAGACTGGAGAGGGTACGTACCTGATTGATACCATCGGATAGAAACATCCTTCAACCTATTCTTATTATGAAAGGACAGAGCCATATAAGTAGGATAATGCATAACAGCATCAGGCCACTTATCCATGATTTCATCGAAACTCATATCACTTTTACTAAAAGGCAAAATCATATTTTGTATCAAAGCATAAGTAGCAGTATTAGGTATGTATTTCTTCACTTTGACCATCATTTCATTGATTTCCTTTTCGATGCTATCGCCGGGAGTAAGCGATTTGAGTGTTTGGATCGTTCGTACATAGCGCATCCATGCTTTCTCATCTTTTGGATTTTCATCGGTGTGCTGTTTCCACTCGCGGGCCTGATTCTGAATCACAGAAATTTGAGACGCAATAGAGTCTGGCACCCAGACCGCTTTTTTTTGAGAATAAATCTGTTCGCCGTAAAAACACAGCATAATAAGTAACAGATATTTGATAGCTTTCATTGTTTACTCTTTTATTTAATTCAACATTGCTTAATTAGAACCGTTCTGACAAAGCATACACGCCAATAAAGCAAACGTTCAAATAAAAGAGCATTATTTTAAGCAGGTATTCACTTTTTCTATCAACAGCCTTTTTCATTCACCGGAATTAACGCCCGATAATGACCTCGCAAACCTTATCCTGAAAAGCCCTTGCCTTAGCTGCCGAAAGCACATTCTGATTCATAATAGCAAAAGCCACTTCATGTCCGTTCTTCATCTTCAGATATCCGGCAAGCGCGTTGATAGCAGTAAATGAGCCGGTCTTTGCATGGACATTTCTGAATGCGGAAGTATTCTTCATTCTGTTTTTCAACGTTCCATCTATCCCGGCAACAGGAAGAGACTTATACAGTTTCTGAAAAACATCTGTTTGCGAATAAGCATATTTCAAGAAATCGACCAACAGGGCGGGAGAGAGGTAATTATAATTAGACAGTCCGCAACCGTCCGCAATCTTATAGTCCTTCGGATCGTGTCCAAGTTTACGGATCAGCTTCATAATTTCGACAATACCATCTTCCGCCGTCACATGTTTCTTTCCGGTGGCTTGTGACGCAATACGGCAAAGCATCGCTTCCGCATTCAGATTATCACTTTCCTTCATCAACTGGTTCAGCACTTTCTGTACCGGAGTCTCCCAACGAGCCATTTGTTCAACTCCATCCGCCGGTAATTCAGTAAAACCATACGATTCGGGGACTACGATTCCTTTCGCACGGAGACGTTCCAGAAAGGCATGCATAAAGAAACTTCCTGAATCATAGACGTTTACCAGATCCTTCCTAAACGTAGAAACATTCCCTGTTACGGTCAGATTATTCCCGTTAGTCAGCCAATCTCTCGATAACGAATACTTTCCGGCAGAAGGAGTACGTGTCTTGGTCCGATTCGTCATTGTATAATAAGAAGATGCCGGCTTGCAGGATATACTCGCCGTATCTCCTTGCTGGGAACCGGGAACTACCGTCACCTCTACAGCACCCTTACAGAACATCAATGGAGATAAATAAGGCTGATAAGCCTCCGGAGTATCATCCCATGCCCATCCATGTCCCCAATAAAGAGAGTCTTTCATCGAAACATCACCATATACCTGTCCGCTGATGACCGAAAAAGGGAAGGTGATTACTTCTTCTATCAATGAATCCATCATCAGACTATCAAATTCCGGATCGAATCCGCCGACAACGTACAGGTTGCCCTGCAACGTGTCATGTTCTATCACGCCATCATACCATACTTCCGTACAGAAAGGATTGTCCGCGTCGGAACGGGAGAGCGCCGTAACAGCAGTCAGCAACTTCATGGTAGAAGCCGGACGGGAAAGTTTCGTATCATGATAGGTATAGAGGGATTTCTTTGCCGTCAGGTCATATACGGATATGCCGACTTCGGACGCTTCGGGAAGCATTTTCCGAACCAGAGAATCTATTTGGGAAAGATTTGCCTGTCCCCACAAGGGAAGAAGGCATACTGACAAAACAGCTAATAAAAGACTTTTCTTCATGCTAAACAATTTATGGCAATAAAGGTGGTCCTTTTCCATAACCACCCCTATATGCCCTGGCTTTTGCCGTCAGGAGCTATCAGCACATAATGAAGAATCCCCCCGTGCCTGATAACTTGCGGCAAAACCGATGCAACCATTATAACGCTTCCCTGAAAATCTCCCCTACCGTAGGATGAGGGAAAACGATCTTTTTCCATGCGGCAGCAGTCAGCCCAAGCTCGATAGCTGTTCCGGCAAGTGTGATAATCTCCGAAGCAGGATTACCCAGTACGTGTGCACCAATCACCCGTTCCTGTTCGTCCAGCAGTACCTTGCAAACCCCGTTCACTCCTTCATTCTCTGCAACGAAACGACCGGAATAAGCCATCGGAAGTTTCACTACCTGATAAGTAATGCCTTTTGATGAGGCCGATTCTTCCGTCTCACCGACTCCGGCAATTTCCGGATTTGTATAGACCACTCCCGGAATAGCGCGATAACTCATAGCGTCTTCTTTACCCAGAATAGTATGCACAGCCACTTCCGCTTCACGAACAGCTGTATGAGCCAGCAAAGAGAACCCTGTCAGATCACCGCAAACATAGACACCGGGCAATGAAGTCTGCATCTTCTCATTGACCCTGATAGCACCACGCCCGGTTTTATCCGGATTCAGATTTTCAAGTCCGAAACCTTTTGTCACGGGACGACGTCCGACGCTCATCAATAGTTTCTCTGCCGTAACACTACCATTTCCTTCCGAATTCTCATACGAAACCACCGCACCTTCTTCCGTCTGTGATAAAGCGACAACTTTAGTGCTGAGCAAAAACTTAACACCCCGCTTCGCATAATCGGCACGGAGCAGGCCGGACAGTTCTTTATCCATTCCCCCCAGAATCTCATCCATCATCTCTACCACCGTCACTTGCACACCCAGGCTATTAAAGAATGACGCAAATTCCATACCGATTACTCCACCACCGACAATAACCAGAGAAGCAGGCAGTTCCTTACTATCCAGCGCATCCCGATGTGTCCAGTAATTCACCGTTTCCACACCGGGAACAGGAGGGATAAAAGTTTCGGAACCCGTACACAGTATCAGATTTTCCGTTTCATAGGTTTCTTCACCGCAGCGAACAGTGTTCTTATCTATGATCTGTGCCTCTCCCGTCACCATCGTTACATTATTGGAAGTCAGCTTCGCTTTGACACCCAATACCAACTTGCGCACTACTTTGCTTTTACGGGCAATGATTTTAGGCAAATCGAAGGAAACTTCGGAAACATTCACCGCATATTTCGAGGCATGCCGCGCACTGTCATAAGTCTTGGCCGAATACAACAATGTTTTTGTCGGGATACATCCTTCATTCAGGCAGACACCGCCCAGACTGTTTTTCTCGATCAGCAATACGCTCAAACCGGCTTTACCGGCAGTTTCGGCAGCTGTATATCCTGCGGGACCGCCACCGATGATAATAACTTGGTATTTCATAGATATAGAATTTATTGTTCCATTTTCTTTTTAATCAACTCCACAAATTCATGTTCCTTGACAGGCATTACCGAGGCAAACTTCCCGTTTCCATACTCTATCAACACATAGTTCGTCACCGAAAACTTTCCGAACTTCATGGAATGATACTTCCTGATAGCGGTAATTTCGGCAATGGGGATTACTTTTTTACGGATAAACCGTCCCATAGATATCTCCAGATTGCCATCGGCAGACACGGTATAAACCGTATGAATAATCTGTTCGATCACTACAATAAGCAGAAGCATCAACAGCACTGCCGGCAAGATATATTTACACCACAAAGCGCCGACGGCATTTACAGTAAGCACCAGCAACAGAAAATAGTGGTACCAGGCAATGCGGGCATGAAAAATTCGATTCATTTTGTCAATTTTTTGCCTGCAAGGTAGCAATTTTATGAATTAGTGACAACGAAAAGAACAACGAAGTAACTTATTTTGTAGCTTTGCGGTGAGAAATAACAAAACTATGGTAAGAAAATTCGATTTCCTCGTTATCGGCTCCGGAATTGCCGGTATGAGTTTTGCGCTCAAAGTAGCGCACAAAGGTAAAGTTGCTCTTATCTGTAAAAGCGGGCTGGAAGAAGCCAATACGTACTTCGCCCAAGGAGGGGTGGCGTCTGTCACCAACCTTCTGGTAGATAATTTCGACAAACACATTGAAGACACGATGATTGCAGGAGACTGGATCAGTGACCGTGAAGCAGTAGAAAAAGTAGTGCGCGAAGCGCCTGCGCAAATTGAAGAACTTATCAAGTGGGGGGTAGACTTCGACAAAAACGAGAAAGGCGAATTTGACTTGCACCGCGAAGGAGGGCATTCCGAATTCCGCATTCTTCACCATAAAGATAATACGGGAGCAGAAATTCAGGACAGCCTGATCAAAGCCGTACAGCGGCATCCGAACATCGAAGTGATTGAGAACCAGTTTGCCGTTGAAATCCTGACACAGCATCACTTGGGAGTGACCGTTACCCGCCAGACACCGGACATCAAATGTTACGGTGCTTACATCCTCGACCCGAAAACCGGAAAAGTAGATACATACCTCGCCAAAGTGACTTTAATGGCCACCGGTGGAGTAGGGGCCGTTTATAAAACAACCACCAACCCGCTGGTCGCTACCGGAGACGGTATCGCCATGGTCTATCGCGCCAAAGGCACGGTAAAGGACATGGAGTTCGTACAATTTCACCCTACCGCCCTCTATCATCCGGGCGACCGCCCTTCTTTCCTGATTACGGAAGCAATGCGCGGCTACGGTGGTGTACTCCGTACAATGGACGGCAAAGAATTCATGCAGAAATATGATCCACGTCTTTCACTTGCCCCGCGTGATATCGTCGCCCGTGCCATCGACAACGAAATGAAAAACCGGGGAGACGACCACGTCTATCTGGACGTTACCCACAAAGACCCGGAAGAAACAAAGAAACATTTCCCCAATATCTACGAGAAATGCCTCAGCCTGGGTATCGACATCACCAAGGACTATATCCCGGTAGCTCCGGCTGCCCATTATCTTTGCGGCGGTATCCTCGTAGACCTGAACGGGCAATCTTCCATCGAACGCCTTTATGCCGTGGGAGAATGCTCTTGCACCGGACTTCACGGCGGCAACCGTCTGGCTTCCAACTCACTGATCGAAGCTGTCGTATATGCCGATGCCGCCGCCAAACATAGCCTGGAAGTGGTAGACCAGTATGCTTACAACGAAGCTATCCCCGAATGGAACGATGAGGGAACACGCTCACCGGAAGAAATGGTCCTGATCACACAAAGCATGAAAGAAGTCAACCAGATTATGAGTACCTACGTAGGTATTGTCCGCAGTGATCTTCGTCTGAAGCGTGCCTGGGACCGACTGGATATTATCTACGAAGAGACTGAAAGTTTGTTCAAACGCAGCGTAGCTTCCAGAGAGATCTGCGAATTGCGTAATATGGTCAATGTTGGCTATCTGATTATGCGCCAGGCAATGGAACGCAAAGAAAGCCGCGGATTACATTATACGATTGATTATCCACATGCAAAAAAGTAATCGTGAAAACACTAACTAAACTATTTATTCTTTTAATCATTATGGCAGGGATATCTTCCTGCTATCCTCCCAGTATTCCTTTGAAACAAGGAAAAGCGGAAAATAATGAAACTTACAAAATCAGTTATCTGTTCGAGCATGACGGAGTCAAAGTCTATCGCTTTACGGATAGGGGAAACGATGTATACTTTACGACAAAAGGCGATGTGACCAGCATCAAAAACGATTCTACGGCTGAAAGGACTGTAACGTTCCACAAAGAAGATACTGTCAGATAAAAGACAAGTTTCTAACCATAAAAAAAATGCCGCTTGCAGAATTTCCGCAAGTGGCATTTTTTTATCTAATAAACGCTTCTATTAATAGTTTTCTTTCTTCACTTCGAAATATGCTTGCGGATGCAGACATGCCGGGCAAACTTCAGGAGCTTCCTTACCGATTTCGATATAACCGCAGTTACGGCACTGCCATACTACTTCGCCTTCTTTAGCGAATACAGTCATATTTTCGATGTTGTTCACGAAAGCCAGATATCTTTCTTCATGACCTTTCTCAGCGATTGAGATATTACGATACATAGCAGCAATCATCGGGAAACCTTCCTGTTCTGCTACATCTGCGAAGTGAGGGTAATCCAGTGACCATTCTTCGTGTTCGCCGGCAGCGGCAGCGCGAAGATTTTCGAGTGTATTGCCGATCACACCAGCCGGATAGCTGGCAGTAATTTCAACCATGCCACCTTCCAGGAACTTGAACATACGTTTTGCGTGTTCCTTTTCCTGATCAGCTGTTTCTGTGAAGATTGCTGAAATTTGTTCGTAACCTTCCTTCTTTGCAACACTTGCAAAATAAGTGTAACGCATTCTTGCCTGTGATTCTCCCGCGAATGAAGTCAACAGATTTTTCTCTGTCTGGGTTCCTTTGATACTCTTAGTCATAATTCTATTATATTTTAAAATTGGTTATTACCAAACGTAACTTGTCGTACTACTTATAACGCAAATATAAGAGATTTGTTCGTAATAAGTCTCCTTTTCTTAATGAATAAAAACTATCAACTCATAGACAAAACCTATCAACAATCAAATAGCATGTTGCTAAACATACTTATCTCGATTATTTTATGTAATTTTGCAACCTCTACTTTACAAAATAGCAAAAGCACATGTAACAATTCACAGAAATGAAGTTATTTGAATTTAAACCCAAATTGGTTTCTTGTTTAAAGAATTATTCGAAAGAAACGTTTATGGCAGACCTGATGGCAGGTGTCATCGTCGGTATCGTGGCACTTCCGTTAGCTATTGCCTTCGGTATTGCTTCGGGAGTATCGCCCGAAAAAGGTATTATCACCGCTATCATTGCCGGATTCATCATCTCTCTGATGGGAGGAAGCAAGGTCCAGATCGGCGGACCGACAGGAGCTTTTATCGTTATCATCTACGGCATCATCCAGCAATATGGTGAAGCCGGACTGATTGTAGCTACACTTATGGCAGGTATCATCCTGATACTGTTAGGTGTATTCAAACTCGGAGCGGTCATCAAGTTTATTCCGTATCCCATCATTGTCGGTTTCACCAGTGGTATCGCCGTTACTATTTTCACTACGCAGATCGCCGATATCTTCGGATTGTCCTTCGGAGGTGAAAAGGTACCGGGGGATTTTATCGGGAAATGGATGATTTATTTCCACCATTTCGACACAATAAACTGGTGGAATACAATTGTCAGCATTGTCAGTATCATTATTATAGCGATTACTCCCCGGTTCTCCAAAAAAATTCCCGGTTCGCTGATCGCCATTGTAGTGGTGACACTTGCCGTTTATCTGATGAAGACCTATGGCGGAATCGACTGCATCCAGACTATCGGTGACCGGTTTACTATCAAGTCGGAGTTGCCCGATGCTGTAGTGCCTGCCCTCAACTGGGAAGCTATCAGAGAATTGTTTCCGGTAGCTATTACCATCGCTGTGCTGGGAGCTATCGAATCTTTGTTATCCGCCACCGTAGCGGACGGTGTGATCGGCGACCGCCACGACTCCAACACGGAACTTATCGCACAGGGAGCCGCCAACATCGTAGCTCCTTTGTTCGGAGGTATTCCCGCTACCGGAGCGATTGCCCGCACAATGACCAACATCAACAACGGAGGTAAAACTCCCATTGCCGGAATTATCCATGCAGTAGTACTGTTGCTGATTCTTCTGTTCCTGATGCCGCTGGCTCAATACATTCCGATGGCATGTCTGGCCGGAGTACTGGTGATTGTATCTTATAATATGAGCGGATGGAGAGTCTTCAAGGCATTACTGAAAAATCCAAAATCGGATGTTACCGTATTGCTGATCACTTTCTTCCTTACCGTTATCTTCGATTTGACAGTCGCCATCGAAATAGGATTGATCATTGCCTGTGTCCTCTTCATGAAACGTGTCATGGAGACTACAGAAATCTCCGTAATCACAGACGAAATCGACCCGAACAAGGAATCGGATATTGCCGTGAATGAAGAGAACATCATCATCCCCAAAGGGGTGGAAGTGTATGAAATCAACGGGCCTTATTTCTTCGGCATCGCCACAAAGTTTGAAGAAACCATGTCGCAACTGGGCGACCGCCCGGATGTGCGTATCATCCGTATGCGTAAAATACCGTTCATCGATTCTACCGGTATCCACAACCTGACTACGCTATGCGAAATGTCAAAGAGGGAAAAGACGACCGTCATCCTTTCCGGAGTCAATGAAAAGGTACACAAAGTACTGGAAAAATCAGGATTCTATGAATTGCTGGGAAAAGAGAACATTTGTCCGAATATCTATGTAGCACTGGACAGAGCCAAAGAAGTGATGCAGTAAAAAACGACAGATGATAAAATAAAGAAAGAGCCATTTTACACCTGATGACCGGGTTAGATGGCTCTTTTTATTTGAGGGGGTGTCAAGTTATAAGCTGCACAGTCAGGTTCGTTTATTAGACGGACCTTCTCTACTAATACATCCCGGAATGAGAATATACTAAAATTCTATTCCATAAAAATGCATTCGCCCGATTTATCCGCTAATGCAACCCGACACCCAGCTGTCTTTTTTGTGTACCCATTACCTCATCAGACTTTTAAAAACAGACCACGTTTATACATCATTCTCAACAGGAAGAAAAGAATCAGATAATTAGCAAACGTGAGCCATACGGGATAATAATCTCCTATATATTGTTTCAGCCCGTAGCTAACCGAATCAGCTATACAACGGAAGTTTACCACTTCACCCAGCAGGTAAGCCGTGATAGAGTTCATGCCGTATATTTTCAGCCAGTTCAGCCCACGGCTGTGTCCTTTATAGTCAATCCAGTAATAAAACAGGGCCATCAGCAAAAAGCAATAACCACCGGACAGCAACGTCATGCTACCTGTCCACAAACGTTTGATGACGGGCATCTGCAAACTCCAGAGCATCGCCAGCCCTATCAGAAGCACTCCAACGACCGACAATACCTGCACCACCCTTTTACGGTCCGCCTTTCCTTCTTTCATTATTTTTCCGGCAAAGGCTCCGAGCATGACAGTCACTCCGAATGTCAGGCTGCTCCATATCCATGTGTAATTGTAATAGGGTGAAAAGTTCCAGGTTCCGTCTTCATTCCAATAGACACCATCTCTGAAGCGACCCAATACCCATCTGTCTACCTGCTCCGCAAAGTTTCCCGCCGGTGTAAAGTCACCCAAAAATGTCATAGGAATCCAGTACACGAAAAGCAACAACAAGGTTATTCCTATCTGCCACTTGAACGAAAAATGCAACTGGATGACTGCCGCAATAAGATAGCCGACAGCAATAGACTGCAAGGTGTTTGAATAGAGATAAATATGCTTGCCATCCAGTCCCAGCAGATTTCCCTGAACGATCATCCCAAATACAAACAGCAGAAATACCCGTTTCAGAATCCTCCGGTAGACAGGCCGGTAACTGCCGGAAGTCCCGATGTACTTAGACAGTGAAAACGGCATCGAAGCTCCCGTCATAAACAGGAACAACGGCATCACAAGGTCCCAGAAACGGAACCCTTCCCACACTTCATGGTCAAACTGATAAAGGATATCATTGAGAAATGGCAGATTCAACTGTCGCACCAATGCTGCAAACACCGGCTGAAAAAAGACAAGAAGAAATAAATCAAAACCGCGAAGAATATCCAGAGAAGCAAGTCTGGATGTGTTATTCTCTGATTTTTTACTCATAGTATTAATATATTATTCAATTAGTATCCCAGGAAACATGGACTGTAACGCATCTTAATACAAATGTATTCAAAACTTCTTTCTCCGGCAAGCCTATGGGGAAGGAAATTGAATCAGTGGAAGAAAAGCAAGATTTGAATAAATCGACCAAAATCTGTCAGAGAATGACTAAATAGTATTATTCCATATTCAAATTAGATTGTAATTTTGTCCCATACCTAAATAAAGTATTTATCAAATTCTAATTAATGAAACAATAGTATGAAAAAACATTTCCTGATTTTTACACTTTCTCTTTTATTCTTTTCACTTGCACAAGGCAAAGTGAGGCTTCCTGTCATGATGGGAGATCACATGGTACTCCAACAAAACAGTTCTGTCAAACTATGGGGATGGGCAGACGGTAAAAAAGTGACTGTCACCACTTCCTGGAACAACCGGACTTACAAGGTAACACCAGACAAGGACGGGGCCTGGCTGGTCAAGGTCGACACTCCTGCCGGGAGTTACACGCCTTATTCCATCACGATCAGTGACGGCACTCGCACCACTCTATCAGATATATTAATAGGGGAAGTATGGATATGCTCCGGTCAGTCCAATATGGAAATGACTATGAAAGGAAATATGGGGCAACCTATCGACCATTCGTTAGAAACCCTTCTGAATGCAGGCAACTATCGCGACCGTATCCGTTTTATCACCGTTCCCAGAACAAAAGGAGTGAAAGAACGGGCAGACTTCGAAGGAGCAAAATGGGAAGTTTCTTCGCCCGAAACAACGATGGATTGTAGTGCCGCGGGTTACTTCTTCGCCAAACAATTGACTGAAACGCTCCATCTCCCTGTAGGACTGGTCATCAATAGCTGGGGAGGTTCACGGATTGAGGCATGGATGACGGAAGAAACGCTGGCTTCTGTGGAAGGTGCAAACATAGAAGCTGCCAAAAATCCCAAACTGGATACGAACAGCCGGCTACAATGCCTGTATAATATTATGTTATTGCCCGTGAAAAACTATACAGCACGTGGTTTCCTTTGGTATCAAGGAGAATCGAATATATTCAACTATCAGCTCTACGCCCCGATGATGACAGCAATGGTTCAGCTCTGGAGAAATGTATGGGAAGCACCGGATATGCCTTTTTATTATGTCCAGATTGCCCCGCACAAATACGGAAACAGCCGGAACATAAATTCCGCCTTATTGCAGGAAGCACAAATGAAAGCATTGAAGACTATTCCCAACTCCGGAATGATTCCTACAATAGATGTCGGCGACGAGTTCTGCATTCATCCTCCTCAGAAAAACGTAGTAGGACTTCGATTGGCTAATCTCGCACTGACCAAAACATACGGTCTCCATAAATTACCATCTACCGGACCGATGATGACAAAGGTAGAATATTCCGGCAATAAAGCCATTGTTACACTTGACAATGCTCCCTACGGACTTGCACCGGGCAACTGTGAATTGGAAGGTTTTGAGATTGCAGGAGCCGATAAGAAGTTTTATCCGGCAAAAGCACGAATTGCAGGCCGCACAAGAAACGTAGAGGTATGGAGTGACCAAGTTACCCAACCGGTAGCCGTTCGATATGCTTTCCGCAATTATGTTGACCATATCACCTTACGTAATACGTTGGGTATAGCTGCTTTCCCATTCCGGACGGATACATGGGATGATGTAAAATAAGAACTCTCCGGAACGCCTCCAATAACCTGTGACATTTTTGTCTTTATCTTAAGTATTATACAGGGAAAAACAAAAATGTCACAGAGCTACTAATCAATTATTTATCCCTCAAAAGTCCTCTTTTTTAAGAGAAGTTCACAAAAAACTATAGGACGTTTTTATCTTTCTCTATGAGAAAACTGCACTTTTCCTGTAACAAACAAGATATCAGCACATTAATTACTTATTCCTGGATAGTATCTATTTTTACTTAAGCAATCATTCAGACAGACTTGTGCAACTGATTGATTACACTTCTGCAACACGACAGTTACACAAGTGCATCACATGAATAGATGAAGAAGAAATGACTAAATAGATAAGGAGAAATCATTAATTCATACGGAAGAAACAAGTAAATCGTCCTCATGATTTCGCTCAATGAACCATAAAGTTTTGCCCGCTATTGCAGTAAAATTGAAATGAGAATCAATTAATTGAATGACACCGACTATCATTTCTCTTTATTATTACACCCAAATTATAAAACAATATTATTTGCTTTACAAATATTTATTACTACTTTTGTCACATGCTTACTTTCGCTTGTAGAAAGAAAGCTTTTAAATTTTGTATTGAGAACGGTTATTTATTGCACTCACCATAGAATCCACTAATTTTATCCACGAGTGACAATGAGTGACGGGTCTCGCGCACAATTGTATATAAACTTTGTTATATACCAAATTGGGCGTGGGACTATCACTTATGTCGTGGAAGGGTCGTAGTGGATACCTATGGTGGCATAAGTAGATAGTTTCCACGTCCTCTTTTTTATAAATCACGCACCAACAGGAAACTGATGCGGCAACCTGACAAAACATGCAATCAGATTTCAAAAAGGACATTATTCGGTTAATGCAATCCACTAAACTCCTTCAGTCTCCACTCTCCGAATTATCGGAAGAAGAAAAAGGAATTGCTTATAACCTGTTGAACCGTTTGGTTGACGGAGCTGTCGATGAAAATTATACCATGCTGGACTATATGCAGATGGCACGTCTTTATTATAATCTTGGGGAACTAAGTAACAATTTATTTGGAGAACAAGACAACCCGCATTATAAAAAAGCTATTCAATATTTAGCCAAAGGAGGTATTGACCTGAGTATGAATAAATGGCTGGAACTAATCAGTTTGCGTGCAATTGAATAAAGATTATTATCCAAGAGAATAGATGATGCTCACTCCCCCAAGAAGAGATGTTCAATACATTTATTAATAAAAGAGACCATTCAATAATCCTAACCAGATTAAATATGTGGAGGTAGCAGACTGAAGGACTGCTTGTGAAAGTACTCCTTCCCGTCTGTCTCTCAAAGAGGATGCCCACAGTTTCCCCACAGGCATCCTCTTTTTATTTTATATATCAATGCTTTACATGAAGCACATTTTAAAATGAATGCATCCTCAGTCGCTTATCAACCAGCATTCCGTCTTTCAAAGTCAGTTCAAACTTCACTTTCCGTTTCGCTTTCAGTTTCAGTATGAACAAATCTTCCGAACCTTCGAGTGATTCCTGTTTTCCCATATTGACGAAAGTAGGATAGAGAGATTTCACGCCATTCGTATGCAATCGGTCGTAAGTCAGGTTCTCCATGGCTTTCATGTTCAACGGTTCCACACCTACAAATTCATAGTCATTCTGGTCGTAAGGCAGAGCAAAACTAAGGGCATTCACCGACTTCAGCTCATTGCCTTTCACACGGATTTCAACGATTTCGTCCTTTTGATACAGCTTCTTCGGAGTACTGATGGACAGAGAACCCGATACTTTCTCCGTAGCTTTCCTGTCGACACCACCGTCAAGTTGAGTGGCCACGACAGAAATGTCATAGGCATCTATCAAGTCATTCAGGTTGATGTCTCCCTTGCTGATGTATCCTTCGAAGTCCGAATCTCCGCGACGCAGGCCCGTGTAGTTCATATACGAAATCAGGTCGTTGCGGTCGATCTTGCCATCATTGTTGATGTCTCCTTGCAGATAACTTGCCGTTCCCGGTACTTTGAATACATACAGCTCACGACCGGAACCATAATTGCCTACACCTGCCGTAATGCTGAGTTTGATGTAACGTGCCGTAGGATGAGCGGTAAACTCAAAGACTTTCACGTCAGCATCCCGCTTCCAGTCGAATGCTCCGGCTTCCGTCCAGTGTTCCTTGTCCATGCTGTAAGATACGGAACCTTTCAGCAGTATACCGTTTCCGGCATCCGTACGTGGCAGATAATGGAATTTATCCAGTTGGTTAACCGTTTTGAGGTCGATAATCAAATCGAACGGAACTGCACTTACATTATACTTCGTGTGCCAGTTATCTCCGGATTCTGCAAAGTCGAACAAGCGGTTCACACCGGCTCCGCCTTGTGCAGCTGCCGTTGATTCTCCTTCAATGCCCTGAATAGCAAATTCCAACGGGTTCGTCTTTGTCTTCACCTGGAGTTCCGCCCAGTCGGAAACGCCGTCTTTATTGACTGCACGGAGTTTGAAAGAATAGGGGGTATCCGCTTCCAGATCTTCAAACAGCAATTCCGTATCACGTATGGTAGTATAAAGCATTCCGTTAAACTCGATTTCGTAGAAATCAGCATTAGCCAGTTTGTCCCAAGTAGGTTTCAAGGTATATGCTTCTCTATTTTCTTCCGTTATACGGAAATTCTGCGGGGCAGTCAGCACCCCTGTCGATACACGATGGCGGTCAGCCGGTTCGAAGCGGAAACCTTCCATGTTCAGTACCACCTGATTGGCGGTCACATCGACAGACGCTAATTTAGCATGCACCAGCGGATTCTTTGTGATGACTACTTTTTCAAATTCGCTGCCTTTGGTTGCAAACTTATTCAAGTCAGGGGCAGCTTCATACCAGTACACATTCTCACCTTTACGATAATCTTCGGGGGTGTTTACTTCTGTCAGTTTTACCGTCTTGTTATTGATCCGGGCAGAAAGTTTCTTCGGTTTCTCTGTGACGTTGATACGCAGTTCCGTCCTTTTTTCTTTCACAAAGCCGTCAAAGTTTCCGGCAGTCGGGTGAATGGTAACGGTAAGGCGGTTCTTTTTATCTACGTTGGACTCGATGATAGTGGAAACTGACTGTTCGCGTTTGTAGGCTTCGGTCACACCATCGTCATCGTATTCCACGGTTGCCATGTGTCGGTTCGGGTAAAGTTCGTAGATACGGAGGGAGGGATCTATCTCGCTGACATTATTATTGGGATGAGTCATGGGAATAATCGCTCCGCTTTTTACAAATACAGGCAACTTCCAAATAGGTGTTTCAAAATTGTTGAGGATACAGTTGCCTTCGTATTTCTCACCGGTGAAATAATCAATCCATGTACCTTCGGGCAGATAGATGCCGTTACGGATATCATTGCCTTCCTTATCGGCTTTGGTTGCCTGATAGACAGGTGCTACGAGAAAATCCGTACCGTACATATACTGGTAACAGGTAGCCGTACCATAAGTATACGGATTCGGATAGTCCAGGAACATGGCACGGATCAGCGGCATTCCGTCTACCGCTTCCTTGGCAAAGCTATAAGCGTAAGGCATCAGTTCGGATTTCAGTTTCAGATACATGCGGTTAATGGATGTAGCCGGTTCGCCTAAAGCATGGGGGTACTTTTCGTTGGCTCCCCAGCCATCCATATTCAACTGCATAGGAGTAAATGTTTTCCATTGGAAATCACGTATATTGACTACTTCGTTTTTTCCACCGAAGATACCGTCCATATCCGAACAAATGTTCGGCTGGCCGGACAGACCGGAACCGATATAGGTCGGGATGTGGAAACGGATATATTCCCAGACACCGCCTGTCTGGTCGCCCGACCAGATTCCGGCATAGCGTTGCGTGCCTGCCCAGCCATCCAGAGAGATGATAAATGGACGGGCATCACTGCCATAATAAGGCATAATATGTCCTACGTCCGCCACTCCATTCAATCCGAAGGAATAACCGGCTCCTACCCATGCCACGTCAGTTTTCAGTACACGCACGCCGGCATCACGGACTTCTTTCACGATATCACGCTGCAACAAGGCACTTACACCTTCTTTCGGATGCAAGTCCGACTGTGTCCAGAGCCCTATTTCCACACCGTTTTTGCGGGCATAATCTCCGAGACTTTTCAGATTGGCAATATTGCCGTCCAGTGTTTCCGTCTGTCCGTATCCGGCTCCGTAACCGTCATTCGGAAGTAACCATCCGAGAGGCATATCCTGATTCTTGTAACGGTCGATCACAGCACGTGCCGAAAATTGGTAATTGTTCTTTTCGCCGTTCAGAGACTCTTTGATACCGCCATTATCTTTCTGGCTTTCCTTATAACGCTTTCCGTCTTCAAAGAGAATTCCTTTTTCGTCTTCCTTCCAGTAGTCACGATTGTAGGCGTTGAGATGTCCTTCGTAAAAACCGAATTTGGGCAACAGAACGGGGTTCCCCGTCAACTGATAGAAATCATTCAACAAGGAAACGGCTCCGTCGTTGACCATATAAAAAATATCAAGGTAAGAAGAATTGTGAGATAGTTTCACTTTGTTTTTTTCTGTTGCTCCAAAGTCGTACCCGCCTTTTTTGAAAGTGTACCACATCATTCCGTAGCCATTGGTGGACCAGTAGAAAGGAGTAGGAGAGGCCACTCCGCCATCTGTCCAGCTATTCTGGTTTTCGATGGCAATGACTTTGCCTTTATGAGAGAAGCGTCCGTTTTGCACACCACCTCCATAGAAGTATTCTTCGGGATTCTCTTTCAATGTCACGGTCACTTCTTTAGGACCGAATGCTACCGGAGCGACTTCTTCGATGACGCATTTATTTGTCAACAGATTAAAGACTTTCATCAGTCCGGTCTGCTTATTCAATTCAATCCGTACTCTGGCGGTAGTCAGGGTGATATCTCCTCCTTTCTCTTCCACCGTCAGTCCGGAAACTTTGCGCCGGGGCTGGTCGACAAGTATCTGTGCTTCCGGCTTTGCCTCGGGATCACGAATGACACCGCCGGAATTGTCCTGAAAGACACGGAAAATATTTTCTCCGTAAAAGTCGATAGTCATCCGTTGCCGGTTTGAGAACAATACATCAACCGTCGTCGGATTTATTTTCTCCGCACGGAGAATGCCCGATGTCTGTTCCTGCCGGACGGCTGCCGAAGAAACGTCACTCTGATCCGAAGTTACGGATGCTTGTATAGATAAAAAGGAAAACAAAGATAAAAATAGTAAAACGGCAATATGCCTGAAATGTCGCAAATAGAAGGGGGTTTCTTTTTTCATGATTCTATTTATTAAGTATTAGACATTAAGATTGTTAATATCAGATTATAAAATATTACTCGTTCGGTGATAAATACACTTTATCTTCCAGTTACCCTAAAACGGGAGCTGTTTTATTATTATTTATTCACAAATCCCATCAGGATAAGTGGAGGGCAATAGCATGGCACTTTATTCGGGTAACAAGGTGACAGGCATTCAGGAAATACCTGCCAAGATAAAAGACTAAATTCGTGTGTTTCATAATATTAGTTGTTAGGCGTGTTAAAAAATGATTCTCAGGTTAAATTGTCAATAGGATGCCGTTGCCGGAATTCCCGTTTCTTTTATCAGATCCACAATCCGGTCCAGCTCTTCGTGAGTGGCTTTCTGCAGATCATGGTCGGGAGTTTCCCGGTCAATCGTATAGATCATTACTTGCCTCGGGGCAATCTCTTTGACTGCTTCCAGCCAAGGAAGTACAAACTCATCGGATGTGTTATTCATATCTTTTCCCAGATAACTTCCTTTCAGAAACATGGTCTGAATAATACAGTTGCCCTTGAATTCTTTCATCTTTTCGATAATCTTCCTTACGGAATATTTTCCATTGGGACGATCGAGGAGATGAATATATTCTTCGTTTACCGTATCCAGTTTCAGGATATTGTTATCTATCTTGTTCAGTGCATCGAATACGGCAGGGCGGTCGATAAATGTGGAATTACTCAATACACTTACTTTTGCTTTCGGAAAATAATGATCCCGAAGTGCCAGTGTATCTTCTATGATTTCCGGAAAATGAGGGTGAGCAGTCGGTTCACCGTTTCCGGCAAATGTCAGAACATCGGGAGCAGGACCGTTCTGCTGCATATCTTTCAGCTTTTCTTCGAGAGCGGTACGTACTTCTTCACGAGCAGGCAGATGTTTTTTCGGACGATGGTCGGCATTGAAGCCACATTCACAATAAATGCAGTCGAACGAGCAAACTTTACCATCTTCCGGCAATAAGTTGATTCCCAAAGATACGCCCAAACGGCGGGAATGAACAGGGCCGAAAATGGGGGAAGGAAAAATAATAGTCATTTTATTTACGATTTGACGATTTAGTATTAACAATTAAATGTACACTATTCAGATATTCTCCTATGCAGGGCAAAGATACTTCAAAACTTAATACGAAGTTGCATTTGTACGTCTGCTTTTTTATTTCCCTGTATTAAATCGTTGCCGGAACCTATTTCATTCCGGTCGAGATAGATCGTTTCTCCGAACTTAGTTATCAACATCCAATGTTCATTCAGTTCATATCTCAGACGGACGGCACAACGGAATCCACGCCCCTGGAAGGACGGAGTGTAAAATGTATAAAGCAATCCTTTCTCTGATACATAAACACGCGAGTCATAATCGTCTGTAGAAAAATAACTGCCTTGAACGTCAGCAAACAGCCTGGTCCAAGGCAGTTGGGAGGATATCATTTGTGTAACTTGATATCCTTTACTAGCAGCCCTGTCTTGAGAATGAAAATGGTTGTAATCTAAAGTTGTACGACTGCTAAACACATCTCCCCCAAAATAGTTCAAACGATATCGGAGTTGGTGATGAAAAATAGGAAGCGTTAGTTTTTCTTTGCTATCTGTCAAGTCACGTTCTTTCTGTTTATATCGATATTTTAAGTACATCGTCAGATGACTGTGCGGAGTAAACGTAGCCTGAAACAATCCGTCTACGCCATGGGAAGGCTGGCTGATCCGGTATTTCTTCCACGGGAAAGAAAACAGATCGAAGGAAGCAAAGAAGTGCCAGTGCCGAAAAGGAGAGGTTTCCAATCCCAGATAATACCCCTGTTCATTCTGAACCGTACTTCCTTCCCCAAAAGAATGGGCGAACATAGCCCAATAATTATATGAATAGTATCGTTGTACGATCATCAACTGAGTTCCTTCCACCGGTGAATACTGAAGACGGTTCAAAGTAGCACTGCCTTGTTTTCCCATAGCCGTCTCTCCTTGAAAAGAAAAACGATGCCAGCGACAGGCATAGTCTATCCCCAAATTGTAGAACTGATTTCCATGAATGTTGTATTGGGAATAACCTGTTAATTGCGGTTCATAAGGTCGGTTGAAAACATAGTAAATTCCGGTGATACCCAGACGGATACGGTTTTGTTGATAACTTACGTTTCCACCGGTCAGCTGCATGGTGAATAGATTCTTCTTATCGGCTTCTTTCTGACTGCGGTGTAGTCCGGTTTTGTAGATAGAAGTTATTTCGCCATCGGTCAGCACACCGTCCAGCGAACGGTGTGAGTAAAAGCCGGATACACTCCATTGTTTTGTAATGCTTACAGTTGCCACCGCTCCCCGAAAATAATTAGTTTCGTCAGTAGAAGAATGTTTCTTGATTCCTCCGCTGCGGGTGTTGAAAGAAGAGGCATATACGGTCTTTCCCAGTAAGTAATCCGTGCTAATCACCAGCCCCTGTCCGAAACTTAACCGATAGTTACCAACAGACAATGTTTTTAACCGCCCACAATCTTTGAGTAAGAGATAAAAAGAATAATAATCATACCCTTGACGATTGTGCAGAGCAAAGAAAGGTTCTCCGGCATCCTTCTCCGCAACGAGACCTGCATAGAGCTGGTCGCGATAACGGAAAGCATACTTAACAGAGTTATAAACAGAAGGTCCCAAATAGGTATGTTCATAACCTTTCCGCTTGTAAAACGGTATATCTATGCGAGTTAGAACTTCATTCTTCCCATACTTCATAGCGCTTTTCAACATAGTTTTCCACCGAAAAGGCGACTCATTGTTAATAGCTTTGATACATACGAAAGGCAATAGATACTGAATGGTCTGCCTGTCCATATCCTCTATTAACTGAAGTTCATAAAGGGTCTCCATTTGCCCGTGCACATATATATAGGCCAGCAGATGTTCAATCTGAATATCACTGAGAAAAGGAAATTGTTCCAGTTGTTGACGGGTAGCCCGGTTTAAATCTACAGGTTCGTGAAGACGGACGGACAGTTCTTCCAATTCATTCTCCCAGTTGGGTTCATTAACAGCATTATCAACACTATTATTAACAGATAAATCTTCAAAAATATCTTCTATAATACTTTGAGAAGGGTTTTGAGCACTACAAGCAGGAATAATGAACAGGCTGTTTATAATACTTATCAACCGAAATAGTTGAGTAGTTTTCATTAATAAATTATTTGTTTGTACCTTACGTTTTTACAGACAAGGGCGCAAAGATACTTTAAATAGGTTAACGTCTAAAAGAAATATCTGAATAATAAAATTTTAATTCTATTTTTGTAATGTGAAAAGGAGGCTTAACATAGTAATAATGATGGCGTTTGCTATGGTCTGTTCATCGAAGATACAGGCACAGGACAAGCAAAGCATCAACGGATACCTGGTTCCTATGTGTATCTACAACGGAGATACCATTCCATGTATCCAGTTAAGAACTGTTTATATCTTCCGCCCACTTAAATTCAAGAATGAAAAAGAACGTCTGGAATACTATCGGCTGGTACGTAACGTAAAGAAGGTATATCCTATCTCCAAAGAAATTAACCAGGCTATCATCGAAACTTACGAATATCTTCAGACATTACCCAACGAGAAGGCACGTCAGAAACATCTGAAACGTGTGGAAAAAGGATTGAAAGAACAATATACCGCACGGATGAAGAAACTCTCTTTTGCACAGGGTAAACTCTTGATTAAATTGATAGACCGACAAAGTAATTCCACCAGTTATGAACTGGTGAAAGCCTTTATGGGACCTTTCAAAGCAGGATTCTATCAGACGTTCGCTGCACTGTTCGGTGCCAGTCTGAAAAAGGAATATGATCCGTTGGGAGAAGATAAACTGACGGAAAGAGTCGTGCTGCTGGTAGAGAACGGACAAATCTGATTCACCTTGTTATAAGTTATAAGGTTATCAACGTCCTTATTAACCATCATATTTCTATTAAATCTAATTCCACTATCACCATAGGAAAATTACCCCGCTTTATCTGACTTTCAGGGTATTAACAGTTGACTTCTCAGGTGTTAATACACTGCATGACAAGTATTAACAGCTGAGAAGTCAGCTATTAATAGCTGTGATGCCATCTGATAACAGCTTGAAACAGGATGGTTAATAAACACTGAATCAATCAGACTCATCTAAGAGTAGGTTGCTACAATACTCTCTTATCGTCCCACACAATTATGAACAGAAAAAGAATATTGATTAATAGCAAGTTAACTACGATATCAACCACTTATTAACTAATTATTAACCGACTGATTTTATACTGTCAACGCAGCTTTTTGAACAAATCCCAGATGACAATACCCGTTGTTACAGACACGTTCAGAGAATGCTTGGTACCATATTGGGGAATCTCGATACAGCCATCCGAATGATCAATCACTTCCTGTTGCACCCCTTTCACTTCATTTCCCATTACGATAGCGTATCTTTTCGTCTTGTCCAGTTCGAGTTGATCCAACATAATGCTGCCTTCCGCCTGTTCTATCGAATAGACAATATATCCTTCTTTGCGGAGGTTATCAACAGCATCAACAGCGTTATTAACATACTCCCAGTCAACAGTGAACTCTGCGCCCAAAGCCGTCTTATGCATTTCGGGGTGGGGAGGAGTAGCCGTTATTCCACACAGATAGATACACTCGATACGGAAAGCATCCGAGGTACGAAACACGGAACCTATATTATGCAGGCTACGAATATCATCCAACACTACTACCAGAGGCAGTTTTTCTGCCTGTTTAAACTCTTCGGCACTGATACGGTTCAGCTCTGTTATTTTCAGTTTTCGCATACGTTCTTCCTTCTATTACATTTCGGTTGCAAAGGTAGTTCTTTTCTGTTAACAGAGGTGTTGATAACGGTTTAAAACCTGTCAAAACAATCGGGAAAGAATTTGAAAAATAATTCTTGCATTATTCAAAAGAAGGTATAAGGGACACTCCTTATGAACATTCCAAAAAACTAAGCCTAAACTTTCTATGCATCCATCAACATATTTTTCAGCACTTATCTGCCTGTTTATATCCATAAAGTTTTTAACTTTGCACTTTATCAACAGGGAGTTAATAGTATTCTCCCATTTGACAAGGCTTACATTGATAATGAAGATAATAAATAGTAAATCTTCTGCTTTACATCCGTTCATAACGGACTCATAAAACAGAAGGATAGACTAATAACTTATCCGGCAAGGAAAATCGTATTTATTTGCTAACATTATTAACAGGCTATCATCACTAACAAAGGATTTTTTTTTAAAAGGAAGAAATAAAAGAATATTATTATGAATAATCTCATAAAGGCTATTAAGGAGCTGAAGAAAGAAAAGAATGCAATCATTCTGGGGCACTACTACCAGAAGGGTGAAATACAGGATATCGCTGATTACGTTGGTGACAGTCTGGCGTTGGCCCAGCTGGCTGCCAAGACGGAGGCGGACATCATTGTGATGTGTGGCGTTCACTTTATGGGTGAGACGGCGAAAGTGCTTTGTCCGGATAAGAAAGTACTGGTGCCTGACATGGAAGCAGGGTGTTCGTTGGCGGACAGTTGTCCGGCGGACCAGTTTGCGCAGTTTGTCAAAGAGCACCCGGGGCATACCGTTATTTCATACGTTAACACGACAGCTGCTGTGAAAGCGGTAACGGATGTGGTGGTGACTTCCACCAACGCACGGCAGATCGTGGAAAGTTTCCCCGAAGATGAGAAAATAATCTTTGGTCCGGACCGGAATCTGGGAAATTATATCAACTCAGTTACGAACAGGAATATGTTGCTTTGGGACGGAGCCTGCCATGTGCACGAACAGTTCTCGGTGGAAAAGATTGTGGAACTGAAAGCGCAGCATCCGGAAGCGTTGGTTCTGGCACATCCCGAATGCAAAAGTACTGTGTTGAAACTGGCAGATGTGGTAGGATCTACAGCTGCACTGCTGAAGTATGCAGTGAACCATCCGGAAAATACGTATATTGTGGCTACCGAATCAGGTATCTTGCATGAGATGCAGAAGAAGTGTCCCCAAACAACGTTTATCCCTGCTCCGCCGAACGATAGTACCTGCGGATGTAACGAGTGTAGCTTTATGCGGTTGAATACGTTAGAGAAGCTCTATGAGTGTCTGAAGAATGAGTCACCGGAGATTACCGTTGATCCTGAGATAGCGGAGAAGGCGGTAAAGCCTATTCAGCGGATGCTGGAGATTTCTGCAAAGTTGGGATTATGATAGGATATACAAACGGTACCTTCCAATACATCAAACGGTACCATCCAGTATGTCGGAAGGTACCGTTTAATGTATTGAAGTGTACCATTCCGTGCATCAGATGGTACCGTTCTTTGAGATGTAATTATCTCATTTAAATTTCATTCATAGCGATATTAGTTTTCTGCTTCCAGACGGATAACGAATCCACCGCCTTTTGCCATATCCATATTCAATATAGTTTTATTATCCACTGTTCTTTTCTCTACCATATATTCTTTAGGTTGCTCATAGGAATTTGGAGCGTCTTTAAAGATAGTTGCCTGATAGGAGAGATTGTCTTTCAGGAAGTTGAGGTTTATTTCCGTGGAACGGGCATCCCAGTTGGTCATTCCGCCCACATACCAGTCATTGCCTTTTTGTTTGGCTGTCACGATGTATTCGCTTAATTTTGCTTGCAATGGCAAGGTCTTATCCCATACGGCAGGAACTTTAGAAAGGAAGTCGAGCACATCCGGATATTTATTGTATTCGGTCGGTGAGTCGCACAAATAAGCCATCCATTGATCGTAAATAACAAACATGGATAATTCGTGCGAACGTGTTCCCATGCTCATAGGCGGAGTATTATCTATATCCATTGGTTTGAATTCACTTTGAGTGACACTTCTCATCGATCCCGGAGTGTAATCCGCCGGTCCTGCCAATAAACGGATGAACGGGAAACGGGTGTGATATTCGGGAGTTAACGTCTTTTCCCAGAAGTTACATTCCGCTCCTCTTACAGCTTCATAATTCAATATGTTGGGATATGTACGATGCAATCCGGTAGGAACGGGACAGCCATGGAAAACAGCTACCATTTTCTTTTCCGCCAGACGTTCGGCAAACTCTTTTCCCCATCGCATAGCTATCTGGTCATTTCGTTCGAAGAAGTCGATTTTTGCTCCGGATACTCCGTAACTGTGCATTTTTGCGATCCAGTCGCTGGGATTTTCTTTGGCACAACTGGCCCATGTCCAGACGATAATCTTCACATTCCTTTCTTTGGCGTATGAACATAGTTCTTTCAGATAGTCTTCGGACCATCCAGCATCTAAAGTCATATATTCGATATGATTCTTTGAAGCCCAGTCTACGTAGTATTTATATAACTGGAACGATAGCTGCTTATTTCCACTGGGGAAGTCAACCCCTTCCAGAACTGCTTTATGCCACCATTCCCATGCACTTTTGCCCGGTTGAATCCAGGAAGTATCGGTCAGACGGCAAGGATCGGCCAGTTTATATACCAGTTCATTATTCAACAATGATTTATCTTCTTCCGAGACAATGATTACCCGCCAGGGAAAGCTACGGTTTCCGTCCGTTTTTGCAATGTAATTTTCTCTGGAGATAACCAGATGATTGGAGTACCAGTAATAAGGATTTGACGGATCGGAATCCATTGTTTCTTTCGGGTAGTTAGCCCACTTTCCCCGCATGGAATTGTAGCCGTTGGATTCCATGTACAGAGCCGGATAATCATAGGTATTCGATTCTGTAATGACTACTTTATAGGGAGAATCGGGATATTCGTATAATACCGGAGAAACAGCGAAATGTTCGTAAGGTATTTCCAACGGACCTTTGTACACTTTATAGAGCCTTTCGAAGTTCCTGTATCCCTGATGTATCTGGTGGGTGCGACCGGACTGGTCTGTTTCGCCGGAATAATTAGCATCGCATTCCGGATAATAGATAGTCGGAGTAGAAGCGAAATTGAAAATGGCATCTTCACTGATAATCGTTATTTCTCCGTCCAGACGGGTAACGAACTGATAGGCTACTCCTTCATCATAAGCACGTACCACGAGATCGTAGTTATCAGTAAAAGAAATGGTCAGTTCATTATAAGCATCCTGTAATACTTTATTTTTCCCGACAGGTACGTCGATGGTCTGATCGACTTTTCTTTTCTTAGCCGACTTTACACTTCCGTTACCGATTACTCTGCCGTCAGCCAGATGTAAGCCGATGGAAGAGGGGAGTATCAGTTGTGTATGATCGTACCATACTTCATATTGGGTACCGTTGTCTATTTTCAGTTTAATCTTCAGTTTTCCGTCAGGAGAAACAGTTTCGTATTTCTCAGCCTGTAGTGTACAGCTCAGAGAGAATAAACAAAGGAGTATTAAATAACAGATTTTTTTCTTATCCATATGATTCGGTTTTAGTCAATGACAGATAGTTTGTTTATTTATGAGTTTGTTGTAACTTGTCTTTCAGAACGGAAACGACTTGGGCAGCTAAAGCTGAATATCCTGCATCGACCGGGTGTGTTCCGTCTCCGCCTGCATAATATTCGGGATGATCGATGACCACTTTCCATAAGTCATTCACCTCTATGCCGGCACGATTGATATGTTTCAGTGCAATTTGGTTACGGACTTTTAATCGTTCGGTGATGGGAGCAAATTCTTTCATACCTTCTCCAGTGCGGACAGGAGTGGTAGTTGCCCAGATCAGTTTTGCTTTAGGGGCATATTTACGGATGACTTTGATTAATTGAGGGAAACTTTTATCATATTCTTCTTCGGTATAATCGAATCCGTGCAAGCCATTATTGAAATGGATAACATCGAACTTGGTGTTTTTGAGTATCACTGCCAGTTCGTCGATTAAAGCCGGATCTCCTACACTTTTCGAATTGGAAAGCCGTCCTACATATGCCTTTTCTTTCAGTGCTTCTTCTACTTTTCCGTAATATCCGCGTGTGATGGAATTACCGATAAGCAATACATGGGGAAGGTCTGTTTTGTTGGCTCCGGGAATCCAGATGTCAGACCATTCGATATATTCGCGTGCAATCTTTTGTTGGGCAAATACGGGGATACACAAAAACAATAGGATGAATGTAATTACGTGTTTCATGATAATTAGAATAAATGAATAAATTTGATGTGTCAAAAGTAGTCAAGAATAAGCTGGAAAGTATATATAAACAGAGCAAAAAATGAAACATTTGCAGCAAACGGTTTATTTCCGCGTTTTACAGTATCTATTTTTAATCTGACTGTGATGATAGAGAAATGCGGAGAATACCGTTCTTTATTTAGAATCAGTATCTCCGCATTTACAGTATTGAGGTGACTATTAATACTATCAGCCTGCCTTCTTATGGAACAATTATAGTTCCGCTGTCTTTTGCAAACAGATATTATCAGAAGATTTGCCGACCATGAAATGGTATGTTCCCGAAGGTGTATAGAATTGTTTCTTCTGGTCATCCCACAGACGTAATTCTTCTTTCGGAATTTCTATGGATATTTGTTCGGTAGCTCCTTTCTTGATGTGCACACGTTTAAATCCTTTGAGTTGTTTCAATGGAGTCTTGATTCCCTGATCGGGGAATTTCACATATACTTGAGCTACTTCGTCACCATTGTATTTACCACTGTTCTTTATAGAGAAGTTTAAAGTAACGTTTTGAGTATCTTGCTTGATATTCAAATTGCGGTAATCAAATTTAGTATAGCTGAGTCCATAGCCGAAGGCATACAAAGGCTTGCCTTCGAAATACATATAAGTACGGTTGTTCTTTACATTGTAATCATCAAAAGCAGGAAGATCTTCAATGCTGTTGTAGAAAGTCAACGGCAGGCGACCAGCCGGGTTATAGTCTCCAAACAGAACTTCAGCGATAGCCGTTCCACCTTGTTCTCCCGGATACCAGGCATCAATAATAGCCGGAATATGCTGATCCATCCATCCTATTGCCATAGAACTGCCGGCAACCAATACAACAATTGTATTCGGATTGGCTTTATAAGCTTCACGGATAAAGATTTGCTGGTCTTTGGGTAATTCAATGGAGTTTCTGTCCTGTCCTTCACGTTCGATGGATTGGTTGATACCCATTACTGCGATGACAACATCAGATTCACGGATAATTTTTGAGGCATCTCCATACATATTCAGCATGTCATACTGATCTGTGCTGGGTACACGCCAATGAAGTCTGGCGATCGCTTCACCTCCATTGTCGAAATATTCGGCTTTCAACTGATACTTCTTTCCTTTCTCCAGTGAGATAGAACCTTTTTCTGTACGTACACTGTGTACATTCCAGTCGTCTATGACCAATTGATCATCGATGTACAACCGGCAACCATCGTCGCTGGTGAAGCTGAACACGTATTCACCGGATATATTCGGAACTAATTCACCTGTCCAGCGAATAGAAAGCGGAGATTTAGGCAGGAACGGGTCCGGAGCCTGATTTTTCGGTTCGAAGTTGATTCCTTTGTCTACACGGGTTTTAGGAGTTCCCTGGAAAGTAGGATTGTCATAATATTCAGCCTTTAGTCCGTTAGGAAGATGGGTCGGAGAAATAAGCTGATAACCTTCTTCCGAAGATACCCATGGTGCATGTACTACTTTTATTTCATTGCCTACCCGGTTGCGGATACCATCCAGCACAGATACCGGAGCATTGACCGGAGTTCCGCTGTAATCACCAAATTCGCAGTTGGCGGCATTGATACCTACCACAGCTATTGACTTGATTTTCTGTGCATTCAGCGGGAGAGTATTTTGCTGGTTTTTGAGCAATACAATACTCTGACGGGCAGCTTCGAGAGCCAGGTCATGATGTTTCTTACAACCTACGATTTCAGGGGACAGGTGATTATACGGATTCTTTTCCGGATCATCAAACATGCCTAAACGCATACGTGCACGCAGTACACGGTAGGCTGCACTGTCTATTTCGGCAGCACTGACCATATATTGTTTGTAAGCGTTTAATAGTGGGTTGGCAAAAACATAGTCTCCACATTCTACATCCAGTCCGGCTTTGATAGCTATCATGGCTGCCGCTTCCGGAGTTTTCACATAACGATGGTCAGTCATTAACAGTCCGGGAGCACCGCAATCGGATACGATGTATCCGTTGAAACCCCAGTCCTGTTTCAATACTTTATTCAATAACCAGTTGTTGGCAGTACATGGCACCCCATTGATGGCATTGTAAGCTGTCATGATGGATTCCGCTTTTCCTTCGCGGATACATTTCTCAAATGCCGGGAAATAATATTCCCTTAAGTCCGTTTCGGTGATAGCTGCATCGCAATAAAAACGATTATGTTCTTCGTTGTTGGCGGCAAAATGCTTGGGAGTAGCTACAGCTTTCAGATAACGCGGATGGTCTCCTTGTAATCCTTTCACAAAAGCGGTACCCAATACTCCGGATAAATAGGGATCTTCTCCATACGTCTCCGGGGTACGTCCCCAACGCGGGTCACGAGCCATATTGACAGTCGGTGACCAGAATGTTAATAAGTCACTGAACTGGTCTTTTTGTTTCTTTCCCCGTTCCAGTTCATTCCAGCGGGCACGGGCTTCGTCCGAAATGACGCCGGCAATGATATGATGTAATTCGGGATTCCACATACTGGCCAGTCCGATTGCCTGCGGGAAAACTGTAAATTTTCCCGGGCGGATGATTCCGTGTAACGCTTCATTTCCCATGTAATATTTATCAATTCCCATACGCTCGATTCCCGGGGAAGTAGCACGAAGCAAAGAGACCTTTTCCTCTATTGTCAGTTTCGATAACAGATCCTGTACTCTTTCGTGTATGGGGGCATTCATATTTTTATATAAATCCTGAGCCTTTGATACTGCCGCCCCTAACTGCATGAAAATTAAAAGTAAAATTAGTTTCTTCATTCTATGTTATTTTAGTGTTATTTATTCGTTTATCAAGTCGAGTGTGACACTGCGTAAAGAACGTATATCGACAATCTCCCATTTTGATTCGCCTTTGAAACGGTATTTGTATTTGAAGTTGAAACGTTGGCGTTTCTTTCCGCCGTAAACATCCGACAATTCATAATTTCCATAATAATCGGGTTGTTCTTCATCGATGGAAGCCACTTCGATAAAGTCTGCGTTGTATGGTTTCATGGTCAGACTGTTGTCCTCGTTCACTGTAACTATGATACCGTTCTTTTTGATGACTTCTTCATTTTTCTCATATCCCTTGATACCGGCAAAGATACGGAATGAGTTTTTCGTAAGCGGGTGGAATGTCTGTGAAGCGGCTGCGTCACGTTGCGATTCCCCTTCTTTCTGTAGCTTTCCGGCAGCATTGTAGATAGTAGATTCGTCAGTACGTGCATAGAGGTTTTTCATCTGTACCTGATAAAGTACCTGAGACTTGTTCGGATTGACAGAATAAGCCGACACACTCTTGATACGCATTGGAATAAGGTAAATCGAGTCGGGTGACAGCCCTTCAGGTTTTACCTGAATCGGCATCACATTATATGTGTCAGGGCTGCTGGCTTTCAAAGTGACTCCCATCTGAGCGATGGAGTAATACTTTGAAGGAAGTTCTTTGGCATACTTTGACTGGTCAATGTCGTACTTTATTTTATTATAATTCTGCAATACTTCCGGAGCATATTCCAGTGTTACGTCCACATCCCGGTCGATTCGAAGGGAACCGCCGCAGTTGATGGAGATATATCCGGTACTTTCTGTTTCGTTGAGGTCGTGCATACCGGTATATACCAGATCGTTGTCACTGATGATACAAATTATCTTTTGTCCCATTTCCTGTTCAAAGTCGAAAGATTCGCAGGCTGTCAGGGCAAGCAATGCCAGAAAATAACCGGCTTTTTTTATCATTGTTTTCATTTGATTATCTGTTTTACTGATGATTCAAAATTAGTTGTTATATCCCGGATTCTGGTCTAGTAATTCTACTTTTCTCAATTCGGATTTGCTGATAGGCAAGAACAACAGTTTTCTGTGTACTACACGGTCACGGTAATTTTTCTCGTCCACAACAGTACGTTGGTAGAAACCACCGAATTCGTTGGCTGCGATGTTGAGGCCCATGATAGGTTCTGAATCCACATCTTCATAAATACCCCAGCGACGTACATCGTAGAACCGGCGTCCTTCACCCAGGAACTCTACCATACGTTCACGCTTGATTTGCTCGAACATTTCCGTAGGACTTTCCAGTTGGGCCTGAGTAAGTCCCGGTAATCCGGCACGGTAGCGTACCTGATTAAACGCTTTGGCCATTTCGTCCACATCACGTGACAAACTGTATGATTCGCCGGTAGGCAGTGTGATGGCATGAGTGGTGGTCAACTGGTTCAATGCTTCGGCATACGACAGCAATATTTCAGCATAACGGATGATAGGGAATCCTTTTTCGTAACGTTCGCTGCTGTTGCCACGCCATGCGTCATAAGAAGAAATGTATTTCTTGATCACATAACCTGTAGGAGTGTAGTTGTCACTACCCACTGTACCTGCATATTTGCCGGCATTACCGTCCATGCAGTATTTCACGGTTTGCAGACGGTAAGAACCGTCGGTAGTCGATGTAGCAGGCCAATAACATCCGTTGAAACCTACGCAGGCGTAGAAACGCATTTCACGGTTGGCATACATCTGCCAGATATTGCCGTTGAGATGATAGTCCGAGAAATCACGAGGTCCGGAAGTAAAGTCGTTAGGGCCTTCTTTATATTCTCCGACTGCCATGGCTTCTTCGATTGTTTTTCCGTCTTCCATACGGTAAGCATCGATCATTTTCTGTGTCAGCCCCATACCGTTGTATCCACCCATATATTGCGGGAACGATTGTTGTGTATATCCTTTTACCTCTTCGGAGATACGTCCCCAGATAACTTCATTATTGTTCTTGAACGGTTCGTCTCCTGTGAACATGTGAGAATAGGACTTGAACGGGTCGATGCCTCCGGCTCCATTCGGGAAGTTTTCTGTAGGAACACCTGCCGGCAGTTGCGGAGTGTTCTGGTCTTTGCTCACTGTGAACAGTTCGTAGACATTCATATCAATCACCCGTTTGCAGGCAGCAGCAGCTAATGCCCATTTTTCTTCGCTATAGTTTTGATTGATGTAATATGCTTTATCGTAAGTACGTTTCCAGTTGCCGAAGTAGAGACGGGCAGTGGATGTTCCGTTGAAAAGCGGTGAAGCGGCATGCAGGCGGAGACGGGCTATCAGCGCGTAAGCGGCTCCCTTTGTGGGGCGTTCAAACTGTGCGATAGAGGCTTTTAACGGAAGGTATGCCGCTGCTGTTTCCAGTTCCGAGCAGATGTATTCTACTGTCTCGTCATAAGTGGCACGATAAGTGTTGTAAGCAGGGCCGTCCAGGTTACTTTCGAATATTTCGTCGCCTACAAGAATTGCAGGACCGCAAGTCATCAGAATATGATAATAGGCGTAACCGCGCAGGAAGTGAATATAGCCGGTATAATTACGGCGGTCGAGTGCTGTCATATCCTGACATTCGTCCATACGTGCCAGCATCAGGTTGGCTTTACGGATTACTTTGTACATGTCACTCCAGACGTTCATACCTCTCAGATTATCAGGATTCACATATCCCAGTGCAAAAGCTGATCCGCGGAAGATGTCGCTGCTCATTACAGTGAAGATATCATCGCCGGCAGTAATGCCCGGTGCATATTCGTGACCGAAGATTCTGCTTTCGTCGGGCAATTGTCCGGCTGCACCCCACAGGTACGCTTCAAAATAACGTTTCTGTGTGAATACGGAATCAAACTTCAGTGTATCGTCGAAATATTGGTCTACGTCCAGGTAATTGCAAGAGCCTAACAGGACGATAAATGCGAAGAGAAGCCCCTTCGATATAATCTGGCTTATTTTGGTTTTCATACGATTCATTATTTTTAGAAGTTAATATACATCTGAAAAGCATAGCGGGCCGGTATAGGATAGGCTCCTCCGTTGTAATATGCCTGTTCCGGATCGAAATGTTTGAATGGGCTCCATACGCAGATGTTGGAAGCTACAAACTGTAAGTCGAGTGACGAAACACCCAGTTGTTTCAGAATCTTGCCGGCACTCAGGTTGTAGTTGAGGTTGATTTCCTGCAAACGCAAGTAGCGGACATTGGCTTTCCAGAACGTAGAAGGCTGTGTACTGTTGTGGTCATTTCCGTAAGAAAGACGCGGGAACATAGCGTTCGGATTTTCGGTGGACGCATCGCCCGATATTTCGCGCGGTGTCCAGCGGTTTGCTTGATTGGCGGTGATAGCCAGTGTATTTCCTGTTTCTCCGGAAGAGAATGGGAGGAATCCGAATGCTTTGTAGCCATCCACACAGAAGTTGTCTACATTGCCTGTTCCTTTGAATAAGAATCCCAGTGTCAGTTTTTTCCAGCGTACTTCTCCACCGAATCCGTACATCAGACGCGGATAGTTCGCCTTGTAAGAAAGAGGCACCTGGTCGTCGGAGTTGATAACACCGTCACCATTCACATCTTTGTATTTGATATCACCCGGGAGTACTTTACGTCCGGCAATTCCGCTCTGGTCGGGACTGAACTTCACATCGTCTTCATCGCGGAACAATCCTAATGCGATGTAGCCGGCATAATATTCGTAAGGTTTGTCTGCTCTTTCCTGATAAGAATATTTTTGGAAAGCTTCTTCCCAGTTTTTCACCATATTGGCTGTGTACGTAAAGTTACCACGAAGGGTAAACGAGAAGTCTTTACCAATATCCTGTGTGAATGAAATGTTTCCGTCGGCTCCGTAGCTGACCATGCTACCCACGTTTCCGAAAGGTTGTTCTGCCAATCCGATATAGTCGGGTACCATCGTGCGTTGTTGGAAGATGTCGTTGCGGGTATCGCGGAAAAAGTCTACTGTAAAGTCTACCTGTTCGTTGAATAATTTTCCTTCAATACCCAAATCCAGTTTGATAGCTTTTTCCCATTGGAGGTTATCGGCACCGACTGACTGCTCCGTTACACCACTGCTTCCGTTCCATCCTTTATTAGCATTTTCATTCATAATAGTTAGATAGGGAAAACGTTTGTTGGTAATACGGTCGTTACCTACCGAACCCCATGATCCTCTGATTTTCAAAAAACTCAACCAAGGCAATGTTTCGCGTACGAAATCATAATTGGTCGGTACCCAACCAAGGGCAACGGAGGGGAAGAAGCCAAAACGACGTCCTTTCTGGAAATTCTCGGAACCGGTATAACCGAAGTTCAAATCAATCATATATGTATCACGGAATCCGTATGTTAAACGACCGGATAAGCCTTGGTAGCGTTTAGGTACATTATCTACATTTACATTACAATTATAACCGTGTATATCGCACCATGTGCTTTGATAGCTGCTCATATAATAGTAAACCAAACCGCCGACACGATGATCACCGAATGCACGGTCATAGTTTAGAGTAGATTCAAAATGCAGCTTATTCCATTGTGACTCTTCATCCTTATTATAGGTGGCAGTTTGGGCATCTACTACTTTGCGCATAATTAAAGTACCATCTACAGTACGTCCGCTGGCATAGTACATTTCCGGCAGTACTTTACGTATTTCTTTCAGATAACTTTCCGAGTCGTAAGCAATCTGTGCCCTTAACTTCAGTCCTTTGGTGATGAAAGGCAAATCCTGAGTAACAGCCAGTGTCACTTTGTTTGTGAATCTGCGCCATTTCGCTTTTCCGGTGTGGTTCAGCATGACGTAGGGAGAGTATTCGTTGTTTGCTCCCCATGCCGGCAGTTCTCCGGTAGAGTATTGCAGAGGAATCGTCAACGGAGTCAGTCTTTGCTGGGCGCTCCAGAGTGCGTCAGTCGAAACGTTTCCCGGTTCGGTCTTTTCAGACAGATAACCTTCCGTACCCAGATAGGCAGTAGTTGTCTTAGTCAGGTTGACATCGATATTACTACGATAGTTATAAGTACGATAAGCTACGTCAGTACTGTATTTAGAGTTTTTTTCCTGTTTGTAGGCAGCGTTTTCATTGGACATACCCAAGCTGAAGAAATAACGGGCCACACTACCGCCGCCACGGGCACTCATATAGTAGGTCTGTTGCAGGGAATTCTTGTTCAGAATCTGGTCGCGCCAGTTTACATTCGGGTAAAGATCGGGGTCCAGCTGATACTTGATCAGGTCGAGCGCCATCGGCGAATAAAGTGCTTCTTCGCCGCGAGCCAGTTTTGCTTCGTTGGCAAGCGTTGCATAGTCATAGGCACCGAGGTATTCGGGCATATTCTGTAAGTGGGAAACGGTCAGGTTGGCACGTCCCGTAATTTTCAGTTTGTCCACTTCACCGCGTTTGGTAGTGACCAGTACGACACCGTTGGCACCACGTGTACCGTAAACGGCTGTGGCGGAAGCATCTTTCAATACCGAGAAGCTCTCAATATCCGCCGGATCAATTTGACTTAAACTGCCTTCCAGTCCGTCAATCAGTACCAGTGCACCTTGGTTGGCACCGAAAGTTCCGATACCACGTACCCAGAATTCAGAGATGTTTTTTCCCGGTTCACCACTGTTTTGCAGGGAGATAATACCCGGTACACGTCCGCCTAACATATTGGGAATAGAGGTAGCCGGTGTTTGCAGGTCTTTTACGTCTACATTCGTTATGGCACCTACTACGCTGACTTTTCGTTGTGAGCCGAGTCCGACAACCACCGTTTCTTCCAGTGTATTGGTCGAAGGCTTCAGTTTGAATTGTGCGTTTTTCCGGTCCAGTCTGGAGTCAATTCTCACTTCTTGTTTTTCATAGCCAAGGAATGACAGAGTGATCACATCGCCCATTTGTGCTCCTTTGATGGTAAACTTACCGTCCATGTTGGTAACGGTACCTACACCGGGACGGTCTTTCAAAAAGACGTTGGCACCCGGAATCGGGGCGTTGAATTCATCGAGTACCGTACCTGAAATGGTGATTGTACTTTCTTTTTGGGTTGGCTCTTGTGCTTTGATGCAGAGGCAGCAGAGCAGAAAAGCGGTTATAATATATAAATGTTTCATAGTGTTATTGTTTATAATGACCTACTGCGTTATTCAATAGAGAGTTTGCGGACACAACGGTTGTCCTTGTCGCCGATGTAGATAGTACCTTCGCTGTCGATGGCAAGTCCCCACGGTTCGGTGAAGAGTGCGATTTCCGGCGTTCCGTCTTTATATCCCGAACTGTTCGGGTTACCGATTACTGTGCTGACTACACCTTCGGGAGTCACTTTACGAATACAATGATTTCCGGAGTCAGCAATGTAAAGGTTTTCTTCTTCGTCCAATACTAATTGGCGGGGGCTGTTGAACTGTGCTTCTGTCTCCTGTCCGTCAGCGTGTCCTGCACGTCCTTTGTCTCCTGCATATATTCTGAAGTTTCCTTCACGGGTCGGGTCGGTGATATCTTCAAACACACCGATACAATGCTGGTTGGTAAATGCCATGTAGAGTTTTTTCGGATCTTTCCGGCTGAAAGTCATATAACAGTCAGAGGTAGCTAACAAATCATTATTGCCTACTTCTATTACCCAGGCATATCCTGTTTTTCCGTCAATCTTCAGGAAGAAGTTGGCATCTTTGGTACGGCAGTAGAAGTGATTGTCCAGTTCGCAATAAGCGAATGAGTGTTTGTAAGTAGTGTTCACTTTACTTGCATCTTCTCCATCGGCTGCCATGTAATCCCTTCTTCGGGGCGTCCAGAAGTCTATCGAGTTGACCGACCAGAATGTATTACCACCGTCAGTAGGAATCACTAATCCTAATCCGTTGTCTATGATACATGGCTGGTTCAGCGGATATTGGCCTGCGTTGTCGATAATGATAGAAGACTGGTTTTCTTTTTCATTGATCAGAATCAGTTTGTTGGCTCCCCACAGTTCGCGCGGACATACAAAGAGATTATCTTCGGCATCAATAGCCAGGAAACCGACTTCAGGGAATTCCGTTTCGCCCAGTGTACCTACTTTGACGCCACTTGTGCCGGGACGTCCGCACAATGTGGTAACTACCGTCTGAATGTGATAATCGAATTTCTTATCGTATACAGCCGACTGTTCGCCTACTTTAACGGTGATTTCCACCTGATCGTGATCCGGATCACCGTCATCCGGCATACCGTCGCCCGGACGGCGCGGAGTAATGACATAAAGCTTATTTCCCAAGGAGCCGACTAATGCCGCTTTCTTATTATTAAAATAAACCTCAATGTTTTCCAAATCAGTTCCGAAGTTTTCCCCGTTCAGAATCACTTGCGTAGCGATGCCACCTGAGTCCGGATAAAAATTAGTGACTGTGATCGGTTCATTGGGATTGTGTACCTGAGCCGATGTTTTATCTTCACAGGAAGATGCGATGATGATTGTCAGGGCACATCCTCCTATGCACAATAAAAAAAGAATTTGGTGTATTAAATTTTTCTTCATAATATTGATATAACATTAATTATTCGTAAGTGAAACGTATGAATTTATAGTTGAAGTTACCTCCCTCGCCAATGACAAGTTTCACTGTGTGTTTTCCTTTCGTGAAGTGAAGTTTGGGTTGATTTTCGGGATAAGTATCATGTTGCCATTTGAAGGCGCTCCAGTCATTGTCATTTATCATATATACGGAATTGGTTGGCACGCCGTCCACTTCCAGCGAATAGTATCCGCCGTTACTGTTGTTGACAGAACGGAACAGGTCGAACGCATATGTACCTGCGTCTTGTACGTCGAGAGTAAACATCTGCCATTCGCCTTCGCCGGTGTATCCGATGTTCATACCGAATTCCAAATCCACACCGGGACTGTTGTCATCACCTTTTTCCGACCGGTAGTTGTAGCCGGCTTCATTGTTAGCGCTGTTGTCATGATAACCTATGCCTTCACCTCCCAAGTCGAAATTGAAAACGGAAATCTCGCGGGTTTCAGAAGCGGAAAGGATGGAACGCAGATCCTCATAATTGTCCAGTATGGCAGGGGCCACATAGAATGTATCTGCGGCGTTACTTTCGGGAACTGCATAAGTTGCGTATGATAAGTCGGAACCGAAATCCAATAAATAAGAATTTGCTTCACCGGAAGTGATGTATTTGGTTACTTCTTTTCCTGCTTCGTCTTTGTAGTTCAGTACACAGCTTCCCGGTTTGTCTTTCCATTTCACCACCAGTCCGTTACCGAAGCGGGTAGCTACTTCTACCGTACGGTTGCTCAGCGTAGATTGGAATGATTCGCCGTACACATTGGCAGAGACATTGATCGGTTTTGATTGATTTCCATACCGGTCTATACAGGTCACTGTAAAGTCGTACTTTTTATTTTCTTCCAGGTCGTCATAATAGAATTTGAATACGCCGCTTTTGTAGTTTACATCTTCTTCGATAGAGCTGTCGTTGTTGTTGCATACGACGTTCATCTTCTGAACTTTTTCGTTGTCGATAGTCACTTCTATCAAAACACGTTTATTTCCTGCGCGTGCCAGTACTTCTTTGGATGTGGGCAAGCTTACGGTTACATCTACTGTTTGGGTCCATTCTCCTTGCGTAATGATGATTTGTGTGTTGCCGACTCCGGTAGCGGTTACCAGTCCTTTATTGTTTACTGTGGCGACAGATGGGTCTTCACTTGTCCATTCAAACGTACTTTCGGTGGGGCTTGCGGTCAGTTGCTCCGTATCTCCGAAGAACAGGTTCAATGAGTTCTGATTGACATAAACCATGTTCTCATAATTGTGATCGATTTCTCCGGTGTGACATGCCATCATGCAAAAGACTGCAAACAGCGATATACCCACTTTCGATAATTTACTTACATATTTACTCATAGTAAATTCCTCCTAATTTTTTAAGGTTAATCTATTCTTTTTTTAGTTATCTGGTGTTGCAAACGTACGATAAAGCTGGTTTAAATCTGAGTACGAATGCTGCAAACTTTAGTCAGAATGCGCCAAAATAGGGAATAATACCTGTTATTTTATGAGTCCTGCAGGTTTTAACTCGTACTATTTCCATATCGCGCTATTGTCTGCCGCAAAAGCTCTTTTTAAAGAGTAGCCGACAGGCTATTGAAATTAGTTTATAGTATGCTCTTGCTTGTACCATCCCTTTGGCACAACTGTGTCAAAGGCTTGGCATAACCGTGCCAATAGGGTGGCATAACTGTGCCAAAGGCTTGGCACAAGCAAGGCTGTTACTTTGTTCCGTTTGGTCGCATACTAGGAACGGACAACTCCGGTACTAGAAACTAATTGATCAAGTACTCCCTTTACAGCGAAACAGTGAGTTTATCTCCCGCATTCATACTGATCTGTACCGAACCGTCCGCATTTATTTCCGGTGTGAATGTTTTCTTGTTCATTTTCCAGTTATATGCACTTGCATTTGAAATGCGGAAAGAGAATTCAGCCGGGACGGATGCCCTTAATTCTGTCTGTTCTATCTGAGCATTTTTCCAGCTTGCATCCAGTTCGATTCCACCGCGGGCGCAAAGTCCTTTGAAGCTTCCGTTTTTCCATTCTTCCGGCAGACAGGGAAGCAGTTCAATCCGGTTATCGTAGCCTTGCAGCAACATTTCTGCGATGCCTGCGGCTCCGGCTGTGTTTCCGTCGAAGGCGAAGATATCTTCACCTGCTCCGGCAATTCCGGCAGGAGAGACAGTGAACATGTTTTCGCGGGATAATGGTCCTAATAACTGCTTTACACTGTTGTATGCTTTTATCGGATCTTTCAGGCGGGCATAGAAGCAAATCATATTGGCACGACTCCATTCCGTATCTTCCCAGTCTTTGGCGGCCAGACGTCTTTCAATAGTGATGCGGGCTGCATTCGCCAGTTCGGGTGTTTTATTTAATGTAATCTGCGAATAAGGATAGAGCGATAACAAGTGTGTGGTGTGACGGTGGTTGGGATGTGCTTCTTCGTAGTCTTCGAACCATTCCTGTACTCCTCCGTTGGCACTGATGCGGAAAGGAGGGAGTTTGCTGATGGCGGTACGGAGGCTGTCGGCAAATGCAGCATCGACATTCAATATTTCCGTAGATTTCAGGCATGCGGAGAATATCTCATAAACCAGTACACGGTCGCAGGTCGGCATCATGGATGCGCAAAACTCTTGCCCCTGATAGCGGAAACTGTTCTCCGGTGAGATGCTGGGACCCGTCACGAGGTAATTGTTCCGGGGATCTGTCACCATATAATCCAGCAGAAATTCAGCGTTGCTCTTTAATAAAGGATAAGCGGTTTCTTTCAGGAAGTTTTTGTCTTGTGTATATTCGTACTGTGTCCACACGTGAGAAGTGATCCACGAAGAGGCGGTCGGGAACAGTCCCCAGAGAATACTGCCTGATACGGCTGCGTATCCCCACGGATTCGATGTAGTGTGGGCGGTCCATCCTTTGCAGCCATATAAGTCCTGAGCTATTTTTGAACCATGTACAGACAGGTCTTTGATATAGTCGAAAAGCGGGAGATGACACTCGGGCAGGTTACCTACATTGGCGATCCAGTAGTTCTGTTCCGTATTGATATCCAGATGATAATCGTTCGTCCAGCCCATGTGGCAAGCCAGATTATCATTGAAGAACCCTTGCAGTGCTACGGGTAGCGGAGAGTTGGGACGTGAAGACGAAATCAGCAGATAACGGGCATACTGGAAGAATAAAGCGTCCAGTCCCGGATCAGATTCTCCTGCTTTCACTCGTGCCCAGCGCTGGTCGTTTGGTAAATGGCTGAATTTTCCATTTTCTCCGAACGAGAGGGCTACCCGGGAGAAAAGTGGGGTATAGTCTTCTACATGTGTATTTCTCAGTGTCTTGAAACTCTTTTTGGAGGCTGCTTCAATTGTTTCCTTGCATTTTTGCTGATAGTCGTATCCTGCAAATGTCGTATTCTTATAATTGGTACGTACGTCAGACAGTAAGAGTACTTCCGTAGCCTTGTCGATGAGAAGTTTCTTTCCGTCCGCTTTGATGGTCCCTCCTTTTATCTCTGCGGCGATGCGTCCTTCAAACAATACGCCTCCTCTGCCGTGTTTTTCAAATTCGGCATTGCCGGTATAAATCAGTTGATTGCCGGAAGCTACGACTTCCGCATTCCGGAGTAGCTGCAGTTCCAGTTCCACTGTGATGGATTCCGGACGGCTGGCTTTTATATGCATCGCAATTACGTCATCCGGATTGGAGGCGATGCACTGGCGGGTATATTCTGTATCGCCTACTTTGTAGGTGACGGTATTGGTGGCGGTAGTTAAGTCCAGTTCGTGATGATAGTCCGATAATTCTCCTTCCGGGTAGGTGAAATTCAGTTTCAAGTCACCGATCGGAAGATGCGTTCCGGCGGAATGAGGACTTCCTGCCATCGTGTTTCCGGCAATGTGGTTGCCTTCGGCGAGGTTGTCTTCAAAAAACAGCTTCCGTATCTGGTCGAGTTTTTCTCTTCCCAACGGGCGTTGTTGATGTTCGTCGTACTCTCCCGACCACATAGTCGATTCGTTCAGGCCGATGGTTTCCGTTTCCACGCCACCATATACCATTGCTCCGAGACGACCGTTTCCTAAAGGAAGAGATTTCATCCATTTGTCGGCGGGTTTGTCATACCATAATTTCATCGTATCTTCGGTCGCCTCCGATGGCAGGCAACCACTAAACAGAAGTGCGGCCCCGATAATCAGGCCTAATGATCTCGTTATGTTTCTCATGTTATAAAATAGTTATTCAATGATGCTGCAAAGGTATCCGGGAAGGTTATTTAAAAAATGCACAAATGCGGCTATTACTGAAACAAATGCGTCAACTGCTTTCTGTGTACCATTTTTTGGCGTATATTTGCCCGCATAGCAAATATAATAGCTCTATAATATATGAAAAAACACCTGATGCGATTGTTCCTCCTGAACTATTTGTTGTTACTCTCTATCTGTGTCGTTCGTGCGCAGGAACGTTCCGATTTTTATTTCACTCATGTCAATGGAGAAAATGGATTGTCGGCAAGTAATGTAAAAGCAATCTTGCAGGATAGCTATGGATTTATGTGGTTTGGGACAAAAAACGGACTCAACCGCTATGACGGAACTTCCATTCTTCAATTTGATTGTGATGATTTGGAGGAGGGTACGGGTAATCATAATATTGGTGCTCTTTTTGAGGATAAAGAAAGGAATTTATGGGTTGGTACAGACAGAGGAGTTTATATATATAATCCGGCGGTCGATGTATTTAAACGTTTCAAAATAGCTTCATCAGAAGGAATAACTCTTGATAACTGGGTAGCGGAAATCCTATCTGATTCACTAGATAATATTTGGGTGTTGATTCCTGATCAGGGACTTTTTCGTTATAAAGACGGAAAGGTTCATCATTATTCTTTGTTAGATAAAGACAATTTAAAAAATAATAATCCGGAATGTATTTGTATCAATGAGCAGGGTGAAGTATGGGTAGGCACTTCAGGAGTGGGTTTATTCAATTATAATTATCGGGATGATAAGTTTGAACAATATCTGGCAGACCGAATGGGACGTTCGTTAATTGGCAAAACAATTATAAGTATTTGTTTTCAGAAGGAGAATGCTATCTTGGGAATACATGAAGGAGATTTGCTGAAATATAATACTCGAACAGATGAATTGAGTGAAGTTTCGTTCCTTGGTGAGAAAAAGACATTTTTGCGAGATGTGATGTGTTTCGGAGATGAAATTTGGGTAGGCTCTCTTCATGGAATTTTCATTATTAATGAGAAAGAAAATAATGTTATTCATTTGAAAGAAGACTTGATGCGTTCATTTAGCCTGTCGGATAATAGTATTTATTCTATTTACAAAGATCATGAAGGAGGAATTTGGATCGGGACAATGTTTGGAGGTGTCAACTATCTGCCTAATCGTATCTTGACTTTTGATAAATACGTACCGGGGAGCGATTCACATTCTTTGAATACCAAACGTATCCGTGGATTAGCAGAGGATAATAATGGGTGTATTTGGATAGGTACTGAAGATAATGGTGTTAATGTATTGGACCCTCGAACAGGTAAAGTACATCAGATACATGATAATGTTCCAGGTCGTCTCATTACACTATCAGTAAAACATTATGAAAATCATATATATGTTGGATTATTTAAACAAGGAATGAATGATATCAGTATACCTGGTGAACATCTTAAATATATCAGTGATAAGGAATTGAATATTGAAGAAGGAAGTGTATATAGTTTTTTAAAAGATAGTAAAGGTCGTACCTGGATAGGACCTGGATGGGGATTATATGTGTCACAACCTAAGGAAAGGAAGTTTCGTCGTGTGGAAGAAGTAGGATATAACTGGGTTTTTGATATAATGGAGTCCAAAGATGGCATAATTTGGCTTGCTACTATGGGAAATGGTGTATGGAAATGTGATCCTAAAACCAATTTTTATAAGAATTATTCTTATAAAGAAGGAGTGGACAACTCTCTAAGTTCGAACTCCGTCAGCTCCATCATGCAGGACAGCAAGGGGAATATATGGTTCTCTACCGACCGTGGCGGTATATGCAGGTATAATGAAGCACAGGATGACTTTACGACTTTCAGTATCGAAGACGGACTACCGGACGATGTCGCTTATAACATCTTGGAGGACGATGCCGGAAATCTGTGGTTTGGCACCAATAAAGGATTGGTCAAGTTTAATCCCGAGAGTAAGGATATACGTGTTTTTACCAACAAAGACGGGCTGTTGGGCAACCAGTTCAATTATCAGTCGGCGTTGAAAGCTCAGGATGGACGATTCTATTTTGGCGGGGTGGACGGATTGATCGCTTTTGACCCTACGGTTCAGGAAGAAGAGAAGCCGCTCCCTCCTGTCTACATTTCCAAGTTTAGTATATATAATAAGGAGGTAACGGTTCATACTCCCGCCTCACCCTTAAAACAATGCATCGTACATACGGATGAAATTGTATTGCCTTACGACCAGTCCAATATCAGTTTTGACGTGGCTTTGCTCAGTTACTCTACTGCCGAGTCCAACCAATACTATTATCGTATGGAACCACTTGACAGGGACTGGGTACGGGCAGCCAGCAACCAGAATATTTCGTATGCCAAACTTCCGCCGGGAAAATATACCTTCCGGGTGCAGGCTACTCACGGCAATAAGTCCGAGTCGTCCACACGCTCTCTGTCTATTATCATTCTTCCTCCGTGGTGGCAGTCTGTCATTGCGTACGTTGTATATACCGTATGTATTATCCTCATTGTGGTAGGTGTCATCTTATGGTACAAACGCCGCAAGGAGAAACAACTGGAAGAGCGGCAAAAGCTGTTCGAGATTGAAAAGGAGAAAGAACTGTACGAATCCAAAGTAGACTTCTTCACAGAGATAGCGCATGAAGTACGCACTCCTTTGACCCTGATCAACGGTCCCCTTGAAGCCATTGGGGAAATGGAAATACAGGAACCCAAGATGAAGAAATATATCAGTGTGATGGTTCAGAACACCAAACGCCTGCTGGAACTTACCGGGCAACTGCTGGACTTCCAGAAGATTGGCGCCAACAAGCTGACCATGAAATTTGAGAGTGTGGACATTACCGAACTTCTTGCCGGAATCGTGGAACGCTTTGAAGTGACGTTCAGTTTGAACCGCAAAGAATTGCAGTTGAAATCGACAGAAGAGCAGGTATGGGCAGCTGTGGATAAAGAAGCGATAACCAAGATACTGAGCAACCTGCTCAATAATGCGTTGAAATATGCCAGCCGGAATGTACTTGTGGAACTGGAAAAGGGAGAGGGCAGCTTTACGATTCGTGTCACCAGTGACGGAAACAAGATTCCGGCAGAAGTCAGCCAGTATATATTCGAACCCTTCTATCAGGTGGACAGAAAAGAAAAGCCTCGCAACGGGGTGGGAATCGGATTGTCTCTGGCACGTTCGTTGGCGTCATTGCACAAAGGTACCATCTATCTGGATACCAATCAGGAGAATAATGTTTTTGTACTGACCATTCCTTTGAATATGGAAGGCATGAAACTGGAAAACCATAAAACCATACAGAAGGACATTGTCGAACTGGATGAACATACCCCCGTCACGACAGATATATATGGATATACCCTCCTGCTGGTGGAAGACAATGAAAGCATGCTGACCTTTATTCACGAACGCTTGCAGGAAAGCTTTACCGTAGAGACAGCGATGAACGGGGTAGAAGCGCTGGAAATATTGCGGAGCAGCCATATAGACTTGATCATCAGTGATATCATGATGCCTGTAATGGATGGCTACCAACTTTGCAAGGAAGTAAAATCGGACATGGAACTTTCTCATATCCCTATCATCTTCCTGACAGCTAAAAATGATATCGACAGCAAGATCAACGGTCTGAAATATGGTGCGGAAGCCTATGTGGAGAAACCTTTCTCTTTCAATTATCTGAAAGAACAAGTCCTGTCTTTGCTCGACAATAGGCGCAGGGAGAGAGAAGCTTTCGCAAAACGCCCGTTCTTCTCCGTCAACAATATGCAGATGAATAAGGCGGACGAAGAATTTATGAATAAGGTGATCAAAGTGATTGAAGATAATATAACCGATGACAACTTCGGTGTAGAACGTATGGCAGACATACTCTGTATGAGCCGTTCCAGTTTGTTAAGGAAAATCAAGACGCTGTTCAACTTGTCTCCGCTTGATTTTATCCGGTTGATCAAGCTAAAAAAGGCAGCCGAATTTATTCAGGAAGGGAAATACCGTATCGGAGATATCTGCTACATGGTCGGTATCAATTCACCGTCTTATTTCAGCAAGTTGTTCCTGAAACAATTCGGCATGACCCCCAAAGATTTTGAGAAACAATACCAATCCGGCAAGCAGATCGTTATCACGCAGGAGATAAAGAATGTCGATGCAGGAGCGGGAACAAAATAGATAAAATACCTCTCTTAGCCCGCATTGGAGCTTATTTGCCGTATTTTTATCATTTTTTGAATCGTTTGTACATAGTAAAGGAGTTGCCAATCCTTACCTTTGTGGCATACCTTAATAAGAGAAAAAAAGTTTCTTATTCGGGTATGCTTTATTTTTTTACACTAGAATATTATACCATATGAAAAACCAAAAGCTGCTACTACAAAAAATGTCCGGAGTATCCCTGATGCTTCTTCTGTTTCTTTTCTTTTCTAACTGTGCGGGTGGAGGCGGAACGTTCTCTACCGATGTATGGAATATAACTTATGACGATCAGGAAGGTGGTATATCACTCACCTATAAGTCAAAAAATATTTGTAACGGAATGTATGCTTCCTATCAATGGGAAGGGAAGGAAATAAAGACGAGTGATTATGCCCGCCATAAAATCAGTACGGGCAAAGTATCCGATTCTTTCGGGAAGGGACATATATATAAGGTAGAATACACGGATAAGGAACTTCCTGAACTGACCCAGTATTTCTATCTTTATCCGGATAAAGAATATATACTGACCGACTTCACGGTAGAAGCGAAAGAGGAAATCAGTTCCGCCAAAATGGCTCCGGTCAATGTCGATTCCATTTCCGGATTCTTGCAGGCAGGTGACAACCGTGCCCTTTTTGTTCCGTTCGACAATGACAAATGGATCAGATATCAGTCTCATCCGCTTGGTTTCGATACGTTGGTTAGTTATGAAGTAACAGCCATATTCAATAATGAAAGCCGGAACGGCCTGGTAATCGGTTCCGTAGAACATGACAACTGGAAAACAGCTGTTTCGATAGGCAAGGGAATGAATGATAATATAGGTTCGCTGGTATGTTTTGGGGGCATAGCAGATGAGCAGACCCGTGATGTGAAAGTTCACGGTGCATTAGTAGGTAAAAAGATTAAATCCCCTAAAGTTTTTTTGGGTTTCTTTGAAAATTGGTGCGATGGACTGGAAGCGTATGCGAAAGCCAACGCTGTAATTGCCCCTCCCAAAGCATGGGAGAAAGCTGTTCCATTTGGTTGGAACAGCTGGGGGGCATTACAATTCAACCTGACGTATGAGAAAGCGATGGAAGTCTCCGACTACTTCAAGGAGAATCTGCAAAATAATCATTTCGTAAACCCCGACCAGACTGTTTATATCGGTCTGGATTCCGGTTGGGACTGTATGAATGAAGAACAGCTGAAATCCTTTATCGAAAAGTGTAAGTCGAACGGGCAGATCGGTGGTATCTACTGGACTCCGTTCACCGACTGGGCACGCGACCCGGAACGGACGGTGGATGCCGCACCGGAATATAAGTACAAAGATATCTATCTCTATGCCAACGGAAAGCCGCAGGAGCTGGATGGCGCTTATGCGGTCGACCCTACGCATCCGGCAGTGGAGGCTATGATGAAAAAGACTTCCGGTTTATTCCACCGTGCCGGATTTGAGTATGTAAAGATGGACTTTATGACACACGGTGCAATGGAAGCCGACAGATGGTATAATCCCGAAATCAAGACAGGTATACAAGGATATAATTATGGCATGAAGTTGCTCAACCAGTACTTTGGCGATATGTATATCAACCTGTCCATTTCTCCTGTCTTCCCTGCCCAGTATGCGCAATCACGCAGAATAGCCTGTGATGCCTGGAATCAGATCAAGGATACCGAATATACATTGAATGCTCTTTCATACGGCTGGTGGCAGAAGTATATCTACCAATATAATGATGCCGATCATATCGTGCTGAGAGATGCCACTGACGGGGAAAACCGTGCCCGTATTACTTCGGGTGTCATTACCGGCATTTACATTACAGGAGATGATTTCAGTGCAGGCGGGGGAAAAGACGGTAAAGAGAAGTCACAGAAATACCTGACGAATCCGGAGGTAAATGCTGTGGCAACAGGAGAAGTGTTCCGTCCGGTAGAAGGAAACGGGGAAAAGTCGGAACATATCTTTGTAAGACAGACTCCTGACGGTCGTTTCCATTGTGCGGTATTCAACTATTCGGATCAGGAACAGACTACTACGCTCTCATTGGAAAGAATAGGGCTGGATAAAGCACGCAGCTATCAGGTGAAAGAATTATGGAGCGGCAACGAGACTTCTGCCGAAGGACAGCTCGAAGTAACTGTACCCTCTAAAGATGTGCAATTATTTGAATTTAAATAACCGAAAAATGAAAAAATACCAATTAACACTCTTATCGTTATGTGTGGCGGCCTTTGCGCAGGCTAAGGTTACACTACCCTCATTTTTTACCGATAATATGGTCATTCAGCAAAACAGCCGGCTGACTTTACCGGGAAAAGCGAAGGCCGGTAAACAGGTGACCGTAAAGGTGAGCTGGAATAATGAAAAATATACGACCCAAGCGGCAGCCGACGGTCATTTTACGATAGAAGTCCCGACTCCGTCTGCCGGAGGACCTTATCAGATAACTGTCTCGGATGGGGAGAAACTGGTGTTGAACAACGTCCTGTCGGGCGAAGTATGGATCTGTTCCGGACAGTCGAATATGGAAATGCCTGTTGCCGGATGGGGAAAAGTAATGAACTACGAGCAGGAAGTGGCAGATGCTGACTATCCCTCTATCCGCCTGTTGCAAGTGAAGAAAACCGTAGCTTTCTCTCCGCAGGAAAACGTAGAAATGAATATGAACGGCTGGCAGGAATGTAGTTCCGCTACTGTGCCGGAATTTTCTTCTGTTGCTTATTTCTATGCCCGTAAATTGTGGAAAGAGCTGAATATACCTGTCGGGGTGATTGACTGTACGTGGGGTGGGACACCTGCCGAATCGTGGACAAGTCATCAGACATTGAAGCAGGTCATGGGATTCCAGAAAAAGATGGCCGAAATGGAAAGCGCAGGTTTCCGGAGAGAGAAGCTTGTCGAACTTTATCACCGGGAAATGGACGAATGGCTTCAGCAGTTTGATGCTAAGGACCCCGGATTAAAAGACGGAACTCCACAATGGATATCAGCCCTTCAGACTGGGAATGAATGGAAACCGATGGAACTGCCCGCCTATTGGGAAACTCGCGGACTGAATGTTGACGGTACCGTCTGGTTCCAGAAAGAAGTGGAAATACCTGCTGACTGGAACGGTAAGGAGATTACCTTCCATCTGGCCATGATCGACGATGATGATATTACTTACTTTAACGGTAAGGAAATCGGAAGAACATCGGGATGTAATACGGTGCGTGCTTATCAGATTCCCGCAGCATTGGCAAAGGCAGGCAGAGGAGTGATCACCATACGTGCCATCGATTATGGCGGCGAAGGCGGTATACACGGAGAACCCCGGCAGATGTACATGGAAGCGAACGGCAAAAAGATTTCCCTGGCAGGCAACTGGAACTATCATATCGGTGTGTCGATGACTGGTGCACCTTCCAGACCTTTGTCTCCCGAAGGAACCGGATGGCCGACATCCTGCTACCCAACTGTACTTTACAATGCAATGATACACCCTTTTACAGTCTTTCCTATCAAAGGAGCTATCTGGTATCAGGGAGAGAATAACGTAGGATTTGATGAACAATACAGAGTACTGTTCCAGTCAATGATTACAGACTGGAGAAGAGCATGGAAGCAGGATTTTCCGTTCTACTTTGTGCAGTTGGCCAATTATCTGAAACCGGAAGAAGTGCAGCCGGACTCTAAATGGGCGGCTCTCCGTGATGCGCAGGCACATGCGCTGCATTTGCCCAATACAGGTATGGCATGCGCTATCGATCTTGGTGAAGATTATGATATCCACCCGAAGAACAAGCAGGAGGTAGGAAGACGACTGGCGCAAGCGGCATTGGCAAAGACTTACAACAAAGGTACGTACGAAGTTCCCGCTTATCAGGGATACCGTATTTCGGGACGTACGCTGATTCTTAGCTTCGATCAGGAAATTGTAGCTAGGGAAGGTGAGCCGAAAGGCTTTATACTGGCAGGTCCGGACGGAAAATTTGTTCCGGCACAGGCTACCATTCGCGGAAAAGAAGTCATTCTGCAGTCCGACCGGATAGAAATACCGACGGCAGCCTGCTACGCGTGGGCAGATAATCCGGTCTGCAACCTATATGGCAAGAGCGGGCTTCCCGTCCCTCCGTTCCGTACCAGAGAATAAATATAAACCATAATAATGTACACAATGAAATTAAAAGCATTCTTACTTTTTTTTCTTTTGAGTTCTTTTTCTCTTTTGCAGGCTTCTGACAAGCCGCTTATCAAAATAGAAACTGAACGGACCAGCCTTATCTATCAGGTAGCTGATAACGGACGTCTGTATCAGAAATACTTAGGCAAAAAGCTTCACCACGACTCTGATATCCAGTATCTGCCACAAGGAACCGAGGCATATCTGACTCATGGTATGGAAGATTACTTTGAACCGGCTATTCACATACGCCATAACGACTACAACTCTTCACTGCTGTTGAAATACGTAGATCATTCGAGCAATAACACCGGCAACGGAATCAACGAGACGGTGATTACCCTTAAAGATGATAAATATCCTGTTACCGTAAAGCTGCATTATGTAGCTTATGACAAAGAGAATATTATCCGTACATTCACTGAAATCAGCCACGAAGAGAAGAAGCCTGTCATACTTAGTAAGTATGCTTCTTCGATGCTTCACCTGAACAGTAGCAAGTATTTCCTGACCGAGTTTTCCGGTGACTGGGCACACGAGGCCAATGTGACTGAAAGAGAGCTTGCCTTCGGTAAGAAAGTAATCGATACCAAGTTGGGTGCACGCGCCAATATGTTTGTTTCCCCTTTCTTCCAACTGGCTCTTGATAATCCTTCGCAGGAAAATGCCGGAGAAGTATTGGTAGGAACCATCGGATGGACTGGCAACTTCCGTTTTACTTTCGAAGTAGACAACAAGAACGAACTGCGTATAATCAGCGGAATCAATCCGTATGACTCGGAATACAGTCTGCCCGCAAAGGAAGTGTTCCGCACTCCGGACTTTTATTTCACGTACAGCACGCAGGGAAAAGGAGAGGCAAGCCGTAGCTTCCATGACTGGGCGCGCAATCACCAGGTGAAGAAAGGGAACGAAACACGTATGACTTTACTTAATAACTGGGAATCTACCTATTTCGATTTTGATGAAAACAAACTGATCGGTCTGATGGATGAGGCTACCAAACTGGGGGTAGACATGTTCTTGCTGGATGATGGCTGGTTTGCCAACAAGTATCCCCGTAGCAGTGACCATCAGGGTCTGGGCGACTGGGAAGAAACTGCCGGTAAACTGCCGAACGGAGTAGGACGTCTCGTGGAAGAGGCGCATAAGAAAGGTATCAAGTTCGGTATATGGATAGAGCCGGAAATGGTGAATCCGAAAAGCGAGCTTTACGAGAAACATAAGGACTGGGTGATTCACCTGCCCAACCGTGACGAATATTACTTCCGTAACCAGATGGTACTCGACCTCAGTAACCCGAAGGTACAGGATCATGTATTTGGCGTGGTCGATAACCTGATGACTAAATATCCCGGCATCGCCTTCTTTAAGTGGGACTGCAACAGTCCGATAACCAATATCTATTCGGTGTATCTGAAAGATAAGCAGTCTCATCTGTATATCGATTATGTGCGTGGACTCTACAAGGTATTGGATAGGATCAAGGCTAAATATCCCGATCTTCCGATGATGCTGTGTGCCGGTGGCGGCGGACGCTCCGATTATGAAGCATTGAAGTATTTCACAGAGTTCTGGCCGAGCGACAATACCGATCCTATCGAGCGCCTGTTTATACAATGGGGGTACTCGCAGGTATTCCCGAGTAAGACGCTGTGTGCCCACGTCACTACCTGGAATCGTGGAACCAGCATCAAGTTCCGTACCGATGTGGCCATGATGTGCAAGTTAGGTTTCGACATCAAACTGGAGGATATGAACCAGAATGAACATCTGTACTGCGATCAGGCTGTGAAGAACTACAATCGCCTGAAACCGGTCATTTTGGAAGGCGATATGTATCGTCTCGTTTCTCCTTACGGAAGCAATCATACCTCTTCCATGTTTGTAGGAAAAGACAAGAAAACGGCTGCTGTATTTGCGTTCGACATCCATCCGCGCTATGCCGAAAAGACATTGCCTGTCCGCCTGCAAGGATTGGATATCAACAAAATGTATCGTGTGAAAGAAATCAATATGATGCCGGGCAGCAATTCTTCACTCAAAGGCAACGATCAGGTTTTCTCCGGAGAATATCTGATGAATGTCGGACTGGATCTTTTCACGACACAGCAACTGAACAGCCGTCTCATTGAAATAACAGCAGAATAAAAGCATATAGGAAACATAGCTTATAAAAACACCACGAACCATGAAGAAATTACTTTTAAGTGTATGTGCATTTTCATTGACTCTCGCTACATTGCAGGCAGGGGAAATCACTAAATATGTAAATCCATTTATTGGAACTGGGACCATCGATGGGGGACTCTCGGGTAATAATTATCCGGGGGCAACCTCACCGTTTGGTATGATACAACTTTCTCCGGACACCAGTGAAGCGCCCAACTGGGGCGATGCTTCCGGGTATGACTATAACCGGAGTACCATTTTTGGCTTTAGCCATACCCGTCTGAGTGGTACGGGAGCTTCGGACCTGATCGACGTTACATTGATGCCGACCAGTAGCGGACGCACCTCTTCCACATTCACCCATGACGAGGAGAAAGCCAGCCCCGGTTATTATCAGGTAATGCTGAAGGATGAGAATATCAATGTAGAACTGACCACTACTCAGAGAAACGGTATTCACCGCTATCAATACCCCGCCGGTAAAGATGCGGAAGTTATACTGGATATGGATCATTCGGCAGATAAAGGTAGTTGGGGACGCCGGATTATCAATGCTCAGATCCGTATTCTGAATGATCATGCAGTGGAAGGTTACCGTATCATTACCGGATGGGCGAAACTGCGTAAAATCTATTTCTATATGGAGTTTTCAAGCCCTATCCTTACTTCTACCTTGAGAGATGGCGGACGTGTCCATGAAAACACAGCAGTGGTCAACGGCACTAATCTTCATGGCTGCTTCCGTTTCGGCAAGCTGAATGGAAAGCCGCTGACGTGTAAGGTAGCCCTTTCGTCCGTCTCTATGGAGAATGCCCGTCAGAACATGGAACAGGAAGCTCCGCACTGGGACTTCGACCGCTATATGGCTGCTGCGGATGCCGATTGGGAAAAGCAACTGGGAAAGATTGAAATAAAAGGTACGGAAGTCCAGAAAGAGATATTCTATACGGCTCTTTACCACACGATGATACAGCCTAATATCATGTCTGACGTGAATGGCGAATACATGGCTGCTGACTATACAGCCCGTAAAGTGGGCGACAATGAAACTCATTATACCACATTCTCCCTGTGGGATACTTTCCGTGCCTCCCATCCTCTCTATACCCTGCTGGAACCCGAACGGGTGACTGACTTCGTGAAGAGCATGATACGCCAGTATGAATACTACGGTTACCTGCCTATCTGGCAATTATGGGGGCAGGATAATTACTGTATGATCGGCAACCATTCCATCCCTGTGATTACTGATGCCATCCTAAAAGGCATTCCCGGGATTGATGTGGAAAAAGCCTATGAAGCGGTGTATAACAGTTCGGTAACCTCACATCCCAACTCTCCTTTTGAAGTGTGGGAGAAGTATGGCTTTATGCCTGAAAATATTCAGACTCAATCGGTTTCCATCACTTTGGAACAGGCTTTCGATGACTGGTGTGTCGCACAACTGGCTGAGAAACTGAATAAGGATGCTGATTATGAGCGATTCCATAAACGTTCTGAGTATTATCGTAACCTTTTCCATCCGAAAACGAAGTTCTTCCAGTCCAAGAATGACAAGGGAGAATGGATCGAACCTTTCGATCCTTATCAGTACGGTGGAAATGGCGGCCATCCGTTCACCGAAGGAAATGCATGGCAGTATTTCTGGTATGTCCCGCACAATATTCAGGCTTTGATGGAACTGACAGGCGGAACGAAGGCCTTTGAGCAAAAGCTGGATACGTTCTTTACTTCCAATTATAAGAGCGAACAGATGAATCATAACGCTTCGGGATTTGTGGGACAATATGCACATGGCAATGAGCCCAGCCATCACGTAGCTTATCTCTATAACTTTGCAGGTCAGCCGTGGAAGACTCAGAAGTATGTCAGCCATATTCTGAATACGTTGTATAACAATACATCCTCGGGATATGCCGGAAATGATGACTGCGGTCAGATGTCTGCATGGTACGTATTCAGTGCGATGGGATTCTATCCGGTCAATCCTGCCGACGGTCGGTATATCATCGGCTCTCCGCTTCTGGATGAGTGTACTTTGAAACTGGCAGGAAATAAGGATTTTCATATCCGGACCATCCGTAAGTCTCCCGAAGATATCTACATTCAGTCGGTAACTTTGAATGGAAAGAAACATAAAGATTTCTTCATCACTCACCAGGATATAATGAACGGTGGTACGATGGTCTTTAAGATGGGAAAGAAACCGTCCGGCTGGGGAAAGTAACCAAAGAATAAAAAGAAATCGTTTTTGTATTCAAATAAATTCAGATAAACATGCGAATCATTAAATTGACAGTTTTAGCCTTGTGTCTGGGCGTTTCGGTAGTTTGGGCCGATGACCGACCGATTTATAAAGATAAGAATGCTCCGATCGAAGATCGTGTTGAAGATTTATTGCGCCGGATGACCTTGCGCGAGAAGGTAGGGCAGTTGCAGCAGCGTTGTACTTGGGATATCAATAATATTGGAGGTACATATAATGGGGAAAGCTTCGGCACTGCTCACGAGATGAATATATCGGCTCAGCAAGCCGCCGATTTATACCAGAAGATACATGAATATATGGCAAACGAGACCCGTCTGGGTATTCCTATCCTGACTTCGGCAGAAGGTATTCATGGTATTTTGCAGAACGGATGTACTATATTCCCACAAGCTATCGCACAGGGGAGCACATGGAATCCCGACTTGATCTGCCAGATGACGGAAGCCGAAGCGGCAGAAGCACGTGTGATGGGGATTCGTCAGGTCTTGTCTCCGGTGTTGGACATTGCGCGCGAGTTGCGCTGGGGACGTGTGGAAGAGACTTTCGGAGAAGATCCTTACCTTATATCTGAAATGGGGATCGGTTTCGTTCGCGGTTTCCAGAAGAATGGAGTAGGATGTATGCCCAAGCATTTCGTTGCACACGGTACGCCTACAGGCGGACTGAACAGTGCTTTCGTAGCCGGTGGTGAGCGTGAATTGCGTAATTTGTATATGTATCCTTTCGCTCGTGTCATCAAAGAAGCCGATCCGGTTGCGGTCATGAGTTGCTATAGCGCTTATGACGGAATCCCTGTGACGGGTTCTTCCTACTTTATGACCGATATCCTGCGTGGAGAACTGGGCTTTAAAGGTTTTGCATATTCTGACTGGGGTTCTGTCGACCGTCTGAAAACATTCCATATGGCAGCTCCCAGCACCGAAGCTGCTGCTAAAATGGCTCTGACGGCTGGTATTGATATAGACGTTTGGGACGCGGCGTATGAAACCTTGCAAGGTCAGGTGGAGAAAGGTCAGCTGGATGTGATGTATATCGACCGTGCCGTTCGTCGTATTTTGACGGCTAAGTTTAAACTGGGCCTGTTTGACGATCCTTATGGTGATCCGAAGAGTGTCAGCAAGGTCGTTCGTAACAAGCAACATGTGGAACTGGCCAAGAAGGTAGCGGATGAAAGTGCCGTATTGTTAGAAAACAAGAATAATATATTGCCGTTGGACTTGTCCAAATACAAATCGATCGCTGTGGTAGGACCGAACGGAGATCATGGAGTTGCCGGAGATTATGCATGGGTGAATCCGGAAGATCGCGAATGTGTATCTTTGTATGAAGGTATCAAAAATGTATTCGGCAAGAAAGTAACGGTCAACCATGTGGACGGCTGTGACTGGTGGAGCCAGAATGAAGAGGGTATTGCCGATGCGGTGAAGATGGTGGAAAAGAGTGATCTGGCAATTGTGGCAGTGGGTACGCGCAGTTATTGGCTGGGGCGTAATGCAAAGGATCATAAAGTAACTTCGGGTGAAGGGTTTGATTTATCTTCATTGGAGCTTCCGGGCAAGCAGCTGGAACTGATGAAAGCTGTGAAGGCAACAGGTAAACCTATGATTGTAGTTCTGATTACCGGTAAACCGTTGGTTCTTTCGTGGGCAAAGGAAAATGCAGATGCTATATTGGTGCAATTCTACGCGGGTGAGCAACAAGGTAACTCAATGGCTGAGATTCTGCTGGGAAAAGTAAATCCTTCGGGACGTTTAAATATATCCTTTCCCAGAAGTACAGGTAATACTCCTTGTTATTATAACTATTATCCCACTGACCGTGAGCAATGGTTTGACCAGGGTGGTTCGCCGGATGATCCTAAGGGACACTATATCTTTGAGAAACCGTATGCCTTGTACAACTTCGGATATGGTCTGAGCTATACCGATTTCAAATATAACACCTGTACATTGAGTGATTCCATCTTCTCTGATAAAGGAAAACTGATGGTGAATGTAGAAGTGGAAAATACCGGAAAACGGGAAGGTCAGGAAGTCGTTCAGCTATATGTACGCGACATGGTCAGTTCTATTTCTACTCCTATCCAGCAATTGAAGGCATTCAAGAAAATCAACCTTAAACCGGGAGAAAAAACAATGGTTTCACTGGAACTGCCTATTTCCGAACTGGCTTTTTACAATGCATATATGAGAAAAGTGGTAGAACCGGGAGAGTTTGAGATACAGGTCGGCAGTTCGTCGGACAGGATTCATTTCAAGAATACTATTGTAGTTAAATAGTTGCTGTTTATGGAGTTAAAATACAAACATATCTTCGTGCTCATTGCCCTCTCTCTGGGGACATGGGGACAACCGAAGGTTACGTACCGGCAAATTGTGACTTCGCCTATTGACAGCTGGGTAGAGGTAACAGACCGGACAAAGGCAATGAATGGCGAAACTCAGGAGGAGGCAAGCGTATCAAATGGCAAAGGGCAGACAATCGAAGGATTCGGGGCATGTTTTAATGAACTGGGCTGGGTGTCACTTGGATTGTTGCCTTCCGCTGACCGCGAGTCAATAATGAAAGAGCTTTTTCTTCCGAATTATGGAGCCAATTTCACTATTTGCCGGATGCCGATAGGAGCAAACGATTTCTCCCGTGACTGGTATTCGTACAATGAGAATGACGGTGACTTTAAGATGAAGAATTTCTCGATACAAAACGATACAGAGACTCTGATACCGTTTATAAAGAGCGCACAACTTCAGAATGCTGATATAAAGGTTTGGGCATCACCCTGGTGCCCTCCTTCCTGGATGAAGCATAACAAACATTATGCAAGTGCCGTGTGTGATCCTTCGTTGAAGAATACGAAGTTTGACAATGGACTTCCGGCTGACCGTGCGGGAAGGGAAGGAATGGATATGTTTATTCTGAAGCCCGAATATCTGAAAGCATACGCGCTGTATTTCTCGAAGTTTATTAAGGCTTACAGAAAGGCAGGGATTGACATCTTTGGTGTAATGCCTCAGAATGAGTTCAACTCGGCACAGATTTTTCCCAGTTGCTGCTGGACGGCACAAGGATTAGCTTCCTTTGTCGGTGATTATCTGGGACCTGAGATGAAGAAGCTTAATGTGGATGTCATGTTCGGTACCATGGAGCGTGCAAACTATCTGTTGGTAGACACCATATTGCAGGATTCTAACGCGAAGAAGTACGTCAAGGCAGTCGGTTTTCAGTGGGCAGGAAAGGATGCGGTGAAGGAAGTGAGAAGGCATTATCCAAAGATGAAACTGATGCAGACTGAGCAGGAATGTGGTGACGGACACAACGACTGGAACGGCATGCTCCATTCATGGGATTTGCTTAAACACTATATGGACAATGGTATTTCGATATACAATTATTGGAATGTTTCCCTTGAAGAAGGAGGAATCAGTCGTTGGGGATGGAGGCAAAACTCATTGGTGGTGGTGAACCCTGAATCAAGAACGTTCAGATTTACTTATGAGTATTATCTGATGAAACATATCAGTCATTTTGTGTTGCCGGGTGCTGTCTATCGTCCGGTGGAAGGTTCTGCCAAAGAGATACTGGCATTCGAAAATCCTGATGGAAGTACCGTGTTGTTGTATATGGAGAAGGAAGGCAAGGATAAGACGGTGACGGTAAAGCTGAAAGGCACGTCATTCCGGTTCTTTACGAAAGCCAATTGTCTGAATACGATAAAGGTGGATTAACAGGTAAAAAAGGTATTCGTCCGCACGGGACGAACCGAATTATAAAAAAATAGGTACGGATTACACGGATGAACACGGTTTTTAGATACTCAATCTCTTAAAACCGTGTTCATCCGTGTAATCCGTGCCTAAATAATATTTATTTTGCCTCTTCGGAAGTCTGTAACATCTGGAACAGCTTATCCAACTTCGGAGCCATAATGATTTCCGTACGGCGGTTCTTGCTTCTTCCTTCTGCTGTTTCATTGTCGTCAACAGGCATATATTCGCCACGGCCACTGGGCTGTATCTGCAAAGGATTTACACCGTAATTCTTAATCAGGATACGTACTACAGAAGTAGCACGGATTACACTTAAATCCCAGTTATCTTTGAACTGTACCGTGTTGATCGGCTTATTGTCGGTGTGGCCTTCAATAAATACATCAATGTCGGTTTGCTTATTCAGTACTTCCGCCAACTTGCCGAGCGCTTCTTCACCGCGTTTGTCCAAACGGGCGCTTCCTGACTGGAACAGCAGTTTATCCGACATCGCTACATACACTTTGCCGTCTTTCTCGCGAACGGTCAGCTCTTCAGTGCTAAAGCCCAGTAAGGCGTCTTTCACACTGTTCAGCAGTTGCTTCACTTTCTCGTTCTGGGCATTAATCATGTCCTGTAGCTCGTTGATGGTGCGTTCTCTTTCGCTGAGTTCGTTTTTCTTCTGACTCAACAAGGCATTCAGTTTTTCCTGTTCGGTCATGTTAGTGCTGAGCATGCTCTGATACTGGCGGATACTGTTTCCCATCTGTGTCGTATCACGCAGGAGCTTCTTGATCTGTGCCGACATCTGGTCGCCTGTATTACGGCAATCGGTCAGCAGGCTCTGCAAGCTATCGATACTTGCCATACGTGCGGCTTCTGTCATCATGAACTTCTTTTTCGTTACACACGAAGTACACAATAATAAGGTAAGGAGAGTAAATAATGCAATTTTCTTCATGACGCTTTATTTTTTTTGCAAAGAAATAATATTCTTGCGAAGATTACAAAAAATCTTTTATTAAACTCTGTATCATATGGTAAAGAAATACTTTGGATGCTGTTACTTGTTGAAAGTTACTTCATGCCAAGTTATGCAGCCTCCCGGATAATGCAGGGAAATCAGCGTTGCAGAAACTCACAAAGTTTCTGTACAGCCAGTGCACGGTGACTGATCTTATTCTTTATTTCGTTTCCCAGCTCGGCAAAAGTCTGTTGGTAGCCTTCGGGTTTGAATATCGGATCATAACCAAAGCCGGAATCCCCACGTTTTTCTTGGATGATTTCTCCTTTTATCACTCCTTCAAAGAGATATTCCTTTCCATCTAAAATCAGCGAAATGGCAGTACGGAATTGTGCTTTCCGGTTCTCTTTTCCTTCCAGTTCGTGAAGCAGCTTGCGCATATTCGCCTGAGCATCGTGTCCCTCGCCTTCGGCATAACGGGCAGAGTATACCCCGGGTGCCCCGTTCAGTGCTTCCACTTCCAGTCCGGTGTCATCGGCAAAGCAATCCAGATGATAGTTTTTGTAGATAAAAGAGGATTTCAGTAAGGCATTTCCTTCCAGTGTTTCGGCTGTTTCGGGAATGTCCGTGTGACAGTCGATATCATTCAGGCTGAGCAGTTCTATCTGATTCCCGAGGATAGCGGCTACTTCTTCGAGTTTATGAGCATTGTTAGTAGCAAATACAAGCTTGCGTTTCATTGTCTTATTCTTGTTTTAGCGGAATTATCCGGATTCATTCACCTGTTTATTTCACTTTCAACTGATCGAATCCTTCGCCATATACACCAATGACAGAACTCTGTGAGATGAAAGCGTTCGGGTCGATACGTTTTACCAGTCGGAAGATATCCAGCGACTGACGCCTTTTGGCCAGTACGACCAGTACTTTTACGTCGTTTTTGCTATACCATCCGGTGCCGTTGAGTACCGTTACTCCGCGGTCTGTATCTTTGATGATACGGTCGGCTATTTCGTCATACTTCTTGGAGAAGATAAAGAACTGGACGGATTGGCGGGCACTGTTGATAATCCAGTCGAGCACGACACCGATGATGAACAGGGTGACGAAACCGAAGATTACCCGGCGCCAGTCATGGAATACAAAGTAACAGGAGCTGATGATGAATACATCACAAATCATGATCATTCTTCCCAGCGATACGTCTTTGTATTTATTGACAATAGCGGCGATAATATCCGTTCCTCCGGTACTTCCGTTATAATTGAAAGTAATGCCCAGGCCTACACCGCACATAGCCGCACCGATGATACAGGCCATAAAGTCCTGTCCGCTGCCAAGCAGCAGAGGTTTCCCGTCAGCAGACATATCAGGTGTCTGTATGTAGTTATTTACCAGCACTTGGAATATCCACAGCAAGAAGGTCAGCATGAAAATAGCGTAAGTAGTCTTTATGCTGAATCGCGGACCTAATATCTTGATAGCGAATGTCATCAGAACTGCATTGATAATAAAGTACGACCACTGGATAGGAAATCCTGTTGCGTAATAAATGATAGCCCCGATACCGGTAGTACCTCCTGTCGTTATCTGGTAGGGTAGCAAGAACGCCGCCCATCCCAAAGCATAACTTATCAATCCGAGAGTAATGTAGATATAATCTTTCACCTCTCTCATTATTTCCGCCTTTGCTGGTTTGCGCATTTTGGTTTATTATTGGTTAAATCTGTATAGTGCGAACTTGTATTAAGATTCTCTTATACTATTTTCAGGCACGGATTACACGGATTAACGCGGCCTTTTCAATAACTCAAAACCGTGAAATCCGCGTAATCCGTGCCTAAAATCTATTATACTACTACGTTTACAATCTTTTTCGGCACGACGATGATCTTCTTCGGTGTTTTGCCTTCGATCCATTTCTGCGAACGTTCGTCGGCTAATACGGCAGCCTGAATGGTGTCCGAAGCGGCATCAGCGTCAAACTCCATGTTGAAGCGTGCTTTTCCGTTGAAGGAGATGGTATAGTTGATCGTATCTTCTTTCAGATATTCTTCGTTGAATGCGGGCCATGCGGCATCGCATACGGAAGTTTCGTGTCCCAGTGTATCCCACAACTCTTCGCATACATGCGGAGCGAAAGGAGCGAGAACGATAATGAGCTGTTCCAGTATCTCTTTCTTGCTGCATTTCAGATTGGAGAGTTCGTTGACACAAATCATGAATGCGCTGACAGAGGTATTGTATGAGAACTGTTCGATATCTCCCGTTACCTTCTTGATCAGCTTGTGAAGACTCTTCAATTCTTCTTTCGTTGCAGGTTCGTCTTTCACCAGATACTCGTCCGTACGACTGTAGAACAACGACCAGAACTTACGGATAAAGCGGTGTACACCGTCGATACCGTTCGTATCCCAAGGCTTGGATTGCTCCACCGGACCGAGGAACATTTCGTACATACGAAGTGTATCCGCGCCGTATTTATCTACAATCATATCCGGGTTAACCACGTTGAACATTGATTTGCTCATCTTCTCAACTGCCCATCCGCAGATGTATTTTCCGTCTTCGAGGATGAACTCTGCTTCCGCATATTCGGGACGCCATGCCTTGAATGCTTCCAGATCGAGAATATCATTGGATACGATGTTTACATCCACATGAAGCGGAGTAACTTCGTATTGGTCTTTCAGGTTCAGTGAAACGAAGGTGTGAGTATCTTTGATACGATATACAAAGTTACTGCGGCCTTGGATCATCCCTTGATTTACTAACTTTTGGAACGGTTCTTCTACTACGGATGCGCCTACATCGTGCAGGAACTTATTCCAGAAACGAGAGTAGATCAAGTGTCCGGTAGCGTGTTCCGTTCCTCCAACATAGAGGTCTACGTTCTTCCAGTATTCGTCCACTTTCGGGTCCACTAATGCTTGGTGGTTGTGCGGGTCCATGTAGCGCAGATAGTATGCGGAGGAACCGGCAAATCCCGGCATGGTGTTCAGTTCCAACGGGAAGATGGTGATGTTGTCGATCTTCTCATTTTCTACTGTGCACTTGTTTACCGTGTCCCATGCCCACTTAGTGGCATGTCCCAATGGGGGCTCGCCTGTTTCGGTCGGCAGGAATTTGTCTACTTCCGGAAGTTCCAGTGGCAGACAGTCTTCTTCGATTACGTAAGGCATTCCGTTTTTGTAGTAAACCGGGAATGGTTCTCCCCAGTAACGTTGACGTGAGAAAATGGCATCACGCAGACGGTAGTTCACCTTTACACGTCCCAAGTTATGCTCTTTCACATATTGCTTGGTCTTTTCGATGGCTTCTTTGATGGTCAGTCCGTTCAGGGAAAGATCGCAGTAAGGAGTTACATCCGGGCGGGGAGAGTTGCAGACGATTCCTTCTTTGGCGTCGAAACTTTCTTCACTTACGTCACAACCTTCTACCAACGGGCGGATTTCCAGTCCGAAATGCTTGGCAAAAGCATAGTCGCGGCTATCGTGGGCGGGTACGGCCATGATGGCTCCTGTTCCGTATCCTGCCAATACGTAATCGCTGATCCAGATGGGCACTGCTTCACCTGTAAACGGATTGATGGCATACGAACCGCTGAATACACCGGTAACGCTGCGGTCGGCGATACGTTCGCGTTCCGTACGCTTCTTGGTGCGGTCCAGATAGGCGTCTACTTCTGCTTTCTGTTCAGGAGTAGTCAACTGGGCTACCAGTTCACTTTCCGGAGCCAGTACCATGAAGGTCACGCCGAACATGGTATCTGCACGGGTGGTAAAGATGGTAAATTCGAGATCGCTGTCTTTTACTTTAAACTGCACTTCAGCACCTTCGGAGCGTCCGATCCAGTTCTTCTGAGTTTCTTTCAGTGATTCGGTCCAGTCGATGGTATCCAGTCCGTCGAGCAGGCGTTGTGCGTAAGCGGATACACGCAGACACCACTGGCGCATCTTTTTCTGAACTACAGGGAAGCCGCCGCGTTCGCTGACGCCGTCTATTACTTCGTCGTTTGCTAATACGGTTCCCAGTGCCTGACACCAGTTCACCATTGTTTCACCCAGGTAAGCGATGCGGTAGTTCATCAGGATTTCCTGCTGTTCCTTTTCGCTTTTCGCTTTCCATTCTTCGGCGGTAAAGCTGAGTTCTTCGCTGCAGGCAGCGTTGAGTCCTTTGTTTCCGTAGATTGCGAATGCGTCGATCAGTTCTTGGATAGGGCGTGCCTGCTGTTCGTCGTTGCAGTAGTAGCTGTTGAACATTTTGAGGAAAGCCCATTGAGTCCAGTGATAATATTCGGGTTCGCAGGTACGGATTTCACGGCTCCAGTCGAAAGAGAAGCCTATTTTATCGAGTTGCTCGCGATAACGGTCGATGTTGTTGACGGTTGTGATAGCGGGATGCTGTCCGGTCTGGATGGCGTACTGCTCTGCCGGCAAACCGTAAGCGTCGTATCCCATCGGATTGAGTACATTGAAGCCACGCAGTCGTTTGTAACGGGCGTAAATGTCCGAAGCGATGTATCCCAGCGGATGCCCTACGTGCAATCCGGCTCCCGACGGGTAAGGGAACATATTCAATACATAGAATTTCTGCTTCGATTCGTCTTCCGTAACCTGGTAGGTTTTCTCTTCCACCCACCTTTGCTGCCACTTCTTTTCAATCTCCCTGAAATTGTACTCCATAGTGATAAAGTTTTTATTTATAGTGATTTATACTGTTATTTCAATTTGAGCTAGCAAATTTACGTGTTTATTTTCAGATAACCACGTAGTGAGTGAAAAAAACCTTTTTTATGATAAGGTATTGCGTGACAAATGGAGAAATGTCACGGAAAACATCGTCTTGCTATTGACTTTTTTGTTTTTATTTCGTATATTTGGAGGAATATAAAAAGGAAAAGTAATGATAGAATATATAAAAAATATAACATAAGCTCAATAGGTGGATGTGCAAAATTGCATAGCCAGGATAACGAATGGGCAAGAAACTGTGAAGGTTCTTGCCCATTTCTGTTATAATAATTTTATTGAGGCTGCTGGAAACTCCTAAAAATAGTTTATAATAAACTTGGGCACCGTTTATAATAAACTCTCTCGTTATTTATTAAAAAAGCGTAGGGAGTTTATTCGATTTTGGAGGAATAGTGTAAGAAAGGAAGATATACGAATTTGGGGTGTCTGATGGTGGTGATTTGTTTGTAAATTAGAACTTCTTTCTGTAAGGTTGTTTTTTCTATTTAGTTTTTGGATACTGTCTAAATATATTAGGCTTAGTTTTAAAACAAAAAAGAGACAAGAGAAAAATAACACTTAGAGATTTAGAAGGGGGAATAAAGAAAATAGTTTGATATTATCCTATTGGACTTGTCTGCGCTAATGTATATTGTAACATTCTATTTCTCGTTTTACTTTGCTGAAAATGAAATTCTATCATTTTTAGGGTTTGAACTGACAAACCTTTTAAATAAACGTTAAATTAGACCGTATATTCCCCTAAAAACGATCTTTCCCAGCCTATACCTTCATTTTTCTCCTCGAATTAATTGCAAATTAATTACTAAATTAACTAGCGGGACTTACATTTGTGCCAGTTATCATAAAATTCTAAGAAATGAAAAGGCTACTGGTACTATTAACATTGGTTCTCGCATTCTTCTCTGCCAAGGCACAGGAAAACAAAAACTACTGGAATAACAAGCTCAAAATTGTGTCATTCCGGTTACCTCCTCCTCCGGTAGGATATACACCCAAAATCGTAGATTTGAATGGTGGTGGAAAGCCGGACGCTATCTATTCGATTACCCGTGACAGTATTCCGATATTATGGCTGGACGATGACGGAGACATGAGATGGGATGATCTGGAAGGAGATACAAAAAATGACTGTCTTTTGATAGACAGAAACCGTGATGGCATTTACGGTGGACATGGTGATCTTATTATCGACTGGATAGATACCGATAATGACGGAAAAGCCGATATGCAGATTGTCGCCGAGTATCCTCCCCGGAAAGCGGACGAAGTATGGCCAAACGGACACTATATGATCGTGCTGGATACTGACAAGGATAATATCTTCAACTATATTGATTGGAACACCATGCAGATTAAAAGCTGGGACAAGACAGGTATCTGCGATTTCTATATGGATTATAGCGGGCAGTCAGCTTTTCTTAAGATTCATGCCGCTACTTACAATATGCAGGATGTAAGGCTGAACTGGGAAAATCCATTTCTTTTCTACGATGAAGACGGTGACGGACTGAGTGAAATGGCAATCAGACTGGTAGATTCTCCAAAGAAAGTAGATGCCAGTGCACCCGCCAACAGCTTCGTTAACAAGCAGCTGACCGGAAACATCGACTGGGTTTCTATTGCCGTCGATATGGATAATGATAATCGTCCGGGTGATGAATTTGACTTTGACTTCACGCTTTCTTTCAGAGGAAAAGGGTTTGATTACAGAGATCAGGTTCATAAGTTCCGGAATCCCCGATTGGCTGGGACGGATTCTTTCTTTGTAGATCCCCGTTTCAGGAGGATGACTGAGTTGATTTATCCGGACCATGACAGTGCATGGGACCTTATATTCAACAGAGGAAAATGGGATCAGGTTTATTTTGGATATGATGAAGATGATGATTGCCATCGTTGGGAACGTGTAGAGTTATACGACCCGCGCGACCCTTTCAAGGTGGGATGGAACAAAGGTGGAATTGATCATAACAAACAATCGGATGCAGCGGGTGACCGTGGGGAATGGGACCTGGATAATTCAGGAAACGGCCAACTTTATATGGGTAAGTTTGACGGCAGACTTCATCTGTATGGTGCGGAATGGGGATGCTGGCGAATCGATCAGAACACAGACTACTATCAGGGATGGGACAGGATGTGGTTCGGGTTGGACAAGAATCCTTCCCGTTTTGCAACGGTGAAGTACACTGACAAAGATGGCAACGGCTTCTTTGATTATCTGGAGTATGACCTCGATGGTGACCAGACTTTTGAAACAATTGTGGATTTAAAGGAAATGGGAGTAGACGACCGTTGCGAACTCATTGATGTTTCATCTTTTAAGTATAAAGACTTCATAAATTTGATGGATAAGATGGCAGACGGTATGTGGAACAATGCTATGCAGGCATGCAAGGTAGCCGAGCATTTTCGGGTAAATACAGGTTGGTATGCCAAGTTGAAACAGGCATTATCCATCCGTGAGAAGTATGATAAAGGATACTGGTTGCAATTGTACTTGTACAAGGATCTGGAATATCTTTTTACCCGCAACCAAGATGTCCGTTCATTGGAGAAACTAAATAAAGCCTACTATACATGCGATTGGTCAATCCTGTTATAACTAGCTAAAGAAATAGAGATTATGACGACTAAAAAATATATTCTGATTGCTTGCGGACTTCTATGCCTGCTTTCTGTTGCCTACGGGCAGAAGCGCGAAACTTATTTCTTCTCGGCAGAGGACATGGCTAATATCCGGTCATCTGCGCAAACCCCTTGGGGAAAGACCATTGTAGATACACTAAAATCGCATATCGACGAACGGTTGAAATATCCGCTGGCTGTCCCTAAAGAAGAAGCCGGGCATCTGCACGACTATTTCTGTCCGGTACATAATGTGTTCTTTGAGTTCGACTGGAATAGTCCTGACAAGCAGTATTGTTCCTTCTGCAAGAAAACGTGGAGTTCCGACCGTATCAACTGGGCATGGATAACGATTGCCCAAGACAGGAACAAGCAGTTTCTTACTGATTGCATGTATGTGTATTTGGCTACCGGAGATAAAAAGTATGCCCGCTATATGAAAGACATGTTGCTGGATTACGCTGATAAATACCCGCATTATGAAATTCATGATAAAGGGCGTAACACTCCCGAACCTGCCAATTATAGTGCAAAGATATATGCGCAAAGTCTGGATGAGGCGGGATGGTTCAGTGATGTATGCCGTGTCTACTCTGTTGTTAAGCCTTTGCTCAAAAAGGGAGAGGTGGAAAAAATAGAGAAAGGATTGCTGAAAGAAGGTGCCGGTCTGCTTTTGAAAAGAGGTGGTGGAGGCAACTGGCAGGTCTGGAATAATAGCGGACTGGCCGCTATAGGAGTTGCCCTCAATAATGACAGTATCGTGAAAGTCGCTGTTGAACACACGAAAGTGGGTTACCGGCAGATGATGAAAACACACGTCAACAGAGACGGCTGGTGGAACGAGGGTTCTGCCAATTATCATTTCTTTCCGTTGAGGGCGATGCTGCTGACGGCTGGTGCAGTCCGTTCGATGGGATATGATTTGTGGGACAAACAACTGGAGATGATGTTCGTGGCTCCTATAAAGAGCATTTATAGTGACTTGACTTTTCCTTCCCACAACGACGGATGGTATGGAGTTTCACTGCCGACACAGATCAGACTGTATGAAGTGGCCTATGCCCGCTATAAGAATCCCCTATTGCTGAATACTCTACAGGATTGCTATCGGCTGGAAGACAGACTTTCGCCGGAAGCGCTTCTGACCAATACTACTATCCATCCCGACAAGGAACTGAAGGAATCGGAAAGCTACCTGTTTGGTCAGACGGGCTATGGGGTATTGCGGAGCGGTAAGAAGTCGGTAGTACTGAAGTACGGTCCGTCCGGTGGTGGTCATGGGCATCCGGATAAACTTTCTATCTCCATCCATAACGGTGAAAAGGAGATATTGCCCGACTTGGGCACCTGCGCCTACGGAATCCCCGATTACCTGAACTGGTATAAACGGACGCTTTCTCACAACACGGTAACTGTCGATTGTAAAGACCAGCGTCCTGCGACGGGGCAGATGGTGTATTTCGATGATCATTCCATAGAAGCCTTTTGTGACAAGGCTTATCCGGGAGTCGAAATGAAGAGAAAACTTCTGTTGAAAGGAGACATTCTTTGCGACGAGTTCGATTGCATCTCAGACACGATTCATCAGTATGACTATGTGCTGTTACTGACAGAGCAGCCACAGATAGAAGGAGAGTTTACAGGTGCAAAGCTTGATGAGGCGGTTGCTTATAAACAGATCCGAAATGTGAAAAGGAGTGTGATGAATCATCCGTTTACAGTCAGTACGCCAACCGGAAAGATTACTTTTCGGGTAGATGGTGTGCCGTCCTTTGAATTGTTTGTGGGCGAAGTTTCCGGCATACCGCCTACCAATCCGGATATTGTAACAAAAACCGGGACTGAACGACGTCCTGTAGAAACCTGTTACCCGTTGATGATCCGTGTGAAAGACAAAAATATGACTGTAAGGGCACAATGGGATATTTTCTGATGTCGAATATTTATCTTTATAATTAAATATATATGAAATATCTGATAAGCTTTTTGTTTTTAGTCCTTTCTTTTTCAATGAAGAGTGAGGCAAAAGTGACATTATCTTCCATACTTGGAGATAATATGGTATTACAGCAGCAAACAGAAGTCGAACTATGGGGAAAGGCCCGTCCCAATGCTGTTGTGACGGTGAAAACTTCGTGGAACAACCGGGTATATAAATCGTCGTCGGATGGAAAAGGAAACTGGTCTTTGAAGGTATCTACCCCTGTTGCGGGAGGACCTTACAAGATTACTTTCAATGACGGCGAATTGCTCACATTGCAGAATATACTGATTGGTGAAGTCTGGTTCTGTTCGGGCCAGTCGAACATGGAGATGCCTATGGGCGGCTTCGACCGGCAACCGGTCAGAGGGACGAACGATCTCATCGCCAAAGCCAAGCCATCCACACCTATCCGAATGTACACTACAGATTCAAAGGATGGGAGATGGGTACGTCAGTTTAGTAAAACGCCTCAGGAAGACTGCCAGGGCGAATGGCTCGAAAATACCCCGGTGAATGTTTCCCACATCAGTGCCGTGTCTTATTATTTTGCATGTTATATACAGGAAGTGCTGGAAGTACCCGTAGGCATTGTTGTATCTACCTGGGGAGGATCGAAAGTGGAGGCATGGATGAGCAGGGAATCCATAAAGTCTTTTGACAGTATCGACCTTTCCATACTCGACAACGATGCTGAAGTGAAGAATCCCACCGCTACTCCGTGTGTGCTTTATAATGCGAAGATAGCTCCCTTGACTCATTTTGCTGTGAAAGGATTCTTGTGGTACCAGGGAGAAAGTAACCGTGACAATGCCGGTCTTTATCAGAGCCTTATGCCTGCCTTTGTTACTGACCTGCGTGCGAAATGGGGCAGAGGAGAGCTTCCTTTCTACTTTGTGCAGATAGCTCCTTTCAACTATGAAGGGGCCGACGGTACTTCGGCTGCCCGCCTGCGTGAAGTGCAGTTGCAGAATATGAAGGATATACCGAATAGTGGCATGGTGACGACAATGGATGTCGGCCATCCGGTTTTCATTCATCCCGTAGACAAGGAGACGGTAGGAAACAGGCTGGCCTATTGGGCATTGGCACAGACCTACGGTATGAAAGGATTTGGATATGCTCCCCCTGTTTATAAATCAATGGAGATACAGGAGAATAAAATCTATATCAATTTCGATCATGCCCAACGCGGACTGAGCCCAATGTGGACATCGCTCAAAGGATTTGAGATAGCAGGTGAAGATAAAGTGTTCCACCCGGCTTTTGCCGAAATAGAAACCAAGACTGCCCGGCTGGCTGTTTCGAGTGACAAAGTTCCTCATCCTGTGGCCGTGCGGTATGCGTATAAGAATTATGTAGAAGCAAGCATTTTCAGCATTCATGGTATCCCTGCGGCGCCTTTCCGGACTGATAACTGGTAATTCCGTATGAAATATATCCGTGAAAGTCAGTGCGTATATCCATGATTCCCTGTATCTTTGTGTCCTCATTAAAACCATCATTATGGAACTAAAGCATGGATACTATCATCTGATTGCCATACTAACAGTAGCTATCTGGGGACTGACATTCATTTCGACTAAAGTATTGATAAATCACGGGTTGACACCTCAGGAAATATTCTTTTACCGCTTTCTGATTGCATATATAGGCATTTGGGTCATCTCTCCCAAACGTTTGTTCACCGGTAACTGGAAAGATGAATTGTGGCTGGTAGCCGGAGGTATATTCGGCGGCTCGCTTTATTTCTTTACAGAGAATACCGCTTTAGGGATTACGCAGGCTTCGAATGTATCGTTTATCATTTGCACGGCTCCCTTGCTGACCACTATCTTGTCGCTGCTTTTTTATAAGAGCGAAAAGGCATCGAAAGGACTGATATACGGTTCTTTACTGGCATTGATGGGGGTAGGGTTGATTGTTTTTAACGGTAGTTTCGTACTCAAAATATCTCCGATAGGCGATTTGCTGACTTTGCTTGCCGCATTGTCCTGGGCATTCTATAGTTTGATTATTAAAAAAATGGCCGGACGCTATCCTACTGTATTTATCACCCGTAAGATTTTCTTTTATGGAGTGCTGACTATTTTGCCTGCTTTTCTCCTGCATCCGTTGCAGCCCGATGCTGCCGTACTTTTGCAACCGGGCGTATTATTCAATTTGCTATTCCTCGCCGTGCTGGCTTCCCTGATTTGCTATGTACTGTGGAATGTAGTGTTGAAACAGTTGGGAACAGTTCGGGCATCCAATTATATCTATCTCAATCCTTTGGTTACAATGATTGCATCGTCCCTTATTCTGGATGAGAAGATTACTCTGGTAGCTTTGGGCGGTGCTGCTTGTATTGTCTGCGGAGTATATTGGGCGGAAAAGAAATAAAGTTCAGGGAGAACTCTTTATTTTAGGCTATATATTATTTATAAATGAATAAGACCGTCTCTGATAAGAAAGAGGGGCGGTCTTATTTTAGCTGTTTACATCTTATTTATCGAATAGGTAGTTGTTTACCTTTAGGAATTATCCGTCGCTGCTTTTATTTCTTTCGGATTTTAATTTGGTCAATCATAACTCCTTCGTCTAAAGCAGTGATTTTCAGACTCTGTTTCTTTGATGAACTTATTTTATGCGAAGTCGTTCGTTTTGCCTGATTGCTGAGAACATTCAGTTTCCATTCTTCACTTCGTCCTTCGGTGTGAAAGTCGACAATTTGTTCCGGTTCGTTACCGATAGAAATAGCATATCTGATTTGTTTACCTTCAACCGGATGGTTAGGAGTTAAAGCAACCTCTATCAGGATTGAATCAGTATCATTAGCTTTAAAGTTATATATGACATCGCTTCCTTTAGGTAGACTGATGGCTCCACGTTGATAACCCAGACCATGGGTAACGGGGCTTTCTCCGTTAAACTGGGAATAATCTTTTCCATTGAATAGGTAAAGAGGATGATCATCTTCCGGTAGCGGGGTGGTGGATCGGGTATGTGGAACTTTCTTGAACACCGGTAGGCTTTGTGGATAGCTCATCATTTTTTTCCATTTGCCGTTATTAAGGGAGTTATATCTCTCCATTAAGGAGGCCATGTTGTTGTATGCCGTATCGCTCAGTCGCCAGTCTGCTAATTCGTGGCGTGCCAGCTGTCCGTAAAGATGCTTTTTGTTCATTTCGTGGGCTGCACGAACAGGAAACTCGATCAACTGAAACCATACAAATTGTTTATCCGGAGCAACCTTTTGAGACATTGAGGTAACTTTAGCTGCAATTGTTTCGTATTCTTTAATGCGTTGTTTAATGTATTTTTCGCTCCATGGAAGATCGGAGATGATTTTGTATTTAGGGTCTTTTTCTTCTATACGTGTGTTGCCCATAAATTCCGGTTTACGTATGTAGGCAAGGCGGTAATATTCATTCATTACCGGAAGCAGTTCTTTGGCATTTTTTTTTCCGAACTCTCTGCTGAGCCAGGAGTATAAGTGCTTGTCCAGCCCGTTTATATTGTTTTCAATAGCATTGATATCCCATGCCATATCCAGGAACAATTCCGTAAGGTATTCACTGGGCTTGATATCGCCTACATTCAGTATCCACATATCTTGGGCTCCTTTGTCGTAGGCTAATTTCATTTGTGTATAAAGTTGGGCGGGATGGTTAGTTGCCAGCCAAAGGTAACTGTGCGGGCGTCCCCAGTATGAAATGTGATAATAAATACCATTTCCGCCTTTGCGTGCACGCTCTTTGCTGTCAGGGAAATGGCGGATGTACCCATAGTTATCGTCGCACCATAGCAAAGAAACATCTTCTGGCACTTCCAGTCCCATTTTGTAAACGTCCAGTACTTCTTTATAAGGGATGAATACTTGCGATACTTGCTCTACATTCGGATTTACATACTTTGCTATCATTTCCCGCTGATCTTTGAGTACATTAGTCAGGGCTGCTTTCTGTTCTTGTAAGGTGTTTGCACCCTGCATCTTACCATCATGTACTCCACGGATGCCCAAAGTGTAAATATTATCGGAACCGGCGAGCTCTTTGACGCGTTCTTCCCAAAATTTGAGCACATTTTCGCGGTTGTTCACGTAGTCGTACTTTCCGGTTCCGGCTGTTTTCCATTCAGCATTGGTATTTCGCATCATTGGTTCGCAATGGGCAGTACCAATAAATATTCCATATTTGTCTGCAGTCTCCTTGTTGCCCGGTGTCAGGTAGAAAGCGACGGAGCAGGTATGCATGGCAGGCCAGAATGTGTTGGCTCGCAGACGTAACAATAGTTCGAATATCCTTGCATGTGTTTTAGGGCCGATTTGTCCTTTCGTATCAGACGGTTCGTGGGTTAGGTAGCTCCATGGGGTTAGTCCCCAGTCTTCGTCGTTGATAAAGATGCCACGACGGGCAACCGAGGGATATTGGAGTGTTTTGAATCCTTCTTTCAGTTTGAATGATTGCTTTTTCTCTACAGGAGAATCTGCCCACCATTCCCAAGGAGATACACCGATCATTCGTGACAGTTCCAGAATGCCATAAGCAGTTCCGCGCTTGTCACTACCCAGTATGATCAGGTGGTTGTCTTTGACACTAACCAGAAAAGCTTCCTCATGCTGCTTTAGTTCCTGAATATCCTTGATAGCGATGAATTGTTCCGCTTTCTTATTCAGTCCGATTGTGCCTATGTATATATTTCCCTGTTGGTTACTTGTTTTCAACTCTCTGTCGAAAACATTGACATAGTCTTTCTGAAACATCTCAAGGGCGGTGTGGACCACTTGTTCTTCACTATCGTTGATGACCACTGTTACATCTTTATCATTCCGAAAGACAAAACCAGCTGAAGCATAAAGTGGAAAAATAACTCCGATTAAAATGCTGATGATTAATTTTCTCATGGATATTTTATGGGAATAAATGGTTAATTCATTTTGTTTTTAGAGCGATTGTTGCTGGTTGTACTCCTCCTGCACTCACTGTCAATTTCATTTCTCCGGGCTCGTAGCCGGAGCGGACAATTACCATTGCTCTTCCTTTGAAAAGCATCGGTTGAAGTGAGCCGAAACTTGCCATATCTGTTGGAGAAGCATTTCCGGAGCCGATGATCTTGCCGGTTCCTTTATGACTAATCTGTATTTTACGGTCATTGTGAGAGATGATATTTCCTTTTTTATCAACAAGTTCTATTAGTACATAGGAGAGGTCCTGCCCATGAGCTTTCATCTTTGTCTTATCGGCTGTTAATCTGAGGGCGACAGGTTCTCCGGTAGTTTCCAGTATGACGGAATCCCCTTTTCCATTCTCGTTTACTTCCACTGCTGTTAGTTTCCCTGCCTGATAGGGCACTCTAAAGGAAGCTTTATATAGTTCGTTTGTTTCTTTCTCACCTACAAGAGAATCATTCAGGTATAATCTCACTTTAGAAGCACGCGTATATACATTAACTTTCATCATTTTATTTTCCATTCCGGGAAAGGTCCATGATAAGGATTCTTCAGGCCATCCCCAGAAACTTACTTTACGGATCTTACCTTCTGGGACAGGTGTTTCGACTGCCATGCTTATCTTTCTGTTGTGCCATAAAATATCACGATAGTAGGATTGAGCTTTTTTTACGCCTAAAAGGTCAATATCTCCACACCAGCCATTAAACCAGGGCCAACCCATGAACTGGTGTACGTTTTCTTCCGGATCTACTTCGATAGAATTGCCCAGTCCCGATTCGCCGAGGTAATCAATTGCTGTCCATATAAAATCTCCTATGACGTAGGGAAGCTTTTCTACTTTATCCCAGTTTTGAGATGCTTCGTTGGCCACACTTTCACTGCTGTACATGATGCGTTCGGGATATTTGGCATGGTCTTCCTCATAAAAACGCCACATATAATTGTAACCGGCTACGTCAAGATGCCTGAAAGCCTTTTCAAGAGAAAGCATATTCTTCCTGTCTTTATCCCAGTACTTATTTACTCCGGCGGTGACAGGACGGGTATTATCATGCTTAAGTATTTCTTTTTTCAAATCTTCTGCAATCTTGAGTCCATTGTCCGAAATACGTTCCCTGATTTCATTTCCGATGCTCCACATGATTACCGAAGGATGATTACGGTCTCTTAGCACTAAAGACCGGATGTCACGTGCGCTCCACTCGTTAAAATAAAGATGATAATCTTCCGGATTCTTTTTTATTTTCCATTGGTCGAATGCTTCGTCAATAACCAACATGCCTAATCGGTCGCAAGCCGACATAAAACTTTCGGACATTGGGTTGTGGGAGGTACGTACTGCATTGAATCCATTCTGTTTCAGCAATTGTATTTTTCTTTCTTCTGCTCTGTCGAAGGCGGCTGATCCTAAAAGACCGTTGTCATGGTGAACACAGCCACCTTTTAATTTCATAGGTACTCCGTTGAGTTCAAATCCTTTTCCGGTAGAGAAATGTATGGTACGAATACCGAATGGGATGGATAGTTCGTCTTTCTTTTTTTTATTTTTCCAAAGACTGATGTTAGCTATATACAGCTCCGGTGTATCGGTAGACCATAACCGGGGTTTCTTCACTGTGATGGTAAAAGGAATTTCATGTTTATTTCCTGATGTCATTTTTACAGTGCTATTGGTGGTAGACACAACTTTTCCCCTGGGGGAAGTAAGGTTGATATTTACGGTATATTCTCCTTCTTCTGTATCTCCGTTAACAATGGTTGTGTTCAGTATGACGACGGCTTGTTCCTTATCAATGCTGTTGGTGCTTATGAAAGTACCCCAATCCTCAATATAGGACGGTGAAGTACGGATCATCCATACATGACGATAAATACCCGATCCTGTATACCAGCGGGAGTTTTTGCCTTCATTTATAACTTTAACGGCTATTATGTTTTTCTCTCCTGCTGGCTTACAGTAAGGTGTTATGTCTACTCTGAAAGAGGTGTATCCGTAGACATTATAATACGCCTTCTGCCCATTGATCCATATTTCCGATTGGTTATAAATTCCTTCGAAGTATAACTCGTGTCTTTTCCCGGCATCTTCCGGTGAGATAATGAAAGTTTTACGATACCACCCTTTGCCACCCACGGTTTGTCCGGTAGCAAAACCACCTACACTCTCACGGCTGAATGGTCCTACTACTTTATCAGGCTCCTGATTCTCGAGTGGTTCGATGCTCCAGTCATGGGGAAGATCCACTTTTCTCCAGGCAGAATCGTTGTAAACAGGTGATTCTGCATTCCTAACGTCTCCCCGGTAAAAATACCAGTTCCTGTCGAAAAGAGACTTTCTTTCAGATGCTTTCATGTTTAGGGATGGAAGCGTACTCAATAAAAGTAAGTACAAGAAATATTTAAAAAGTCTTGTCTCATAATGGCTGATATTACTCATAGATAGTTTATAGATTGATTATTTTAGAGTTAACCTTTTTAATTTGTTGCAAAAGTAGCGATATGTATAATAAATGTTTTTTCCTATATTTGCATATAGTTATTTCAAATTTGCAATTAACAGAGCTGGTTATGAGAAAGATAATGAACGAGCAGCTTCCTATATCGAAGTCATCCCCTTTGAAGGCTCGTTTTTATGACTACCCTTACTTCACTTATCCGTGGCATTTCCATACGGAGTATGAAGTTATCTATGTAAAAGAAGGTACGGGGATGCGGTTTGTCGGAAATAATGCGGAGAAATATGCGGATGGTGATATCATTCTGCTAGGCTCTGATCTGCCCCATTATATGAAAAGTGATGATGTATATCAAAAAGAAGGCAGTACACTCCGGACAACAGGTACTATCATCCAGTTTGAAAAAGACTTCATGCACCATGCCTTTAATTACTATCCCCATTTCATTAAGATCAAAAATCTGCTTGAAGAGGCACAACGGGGGATTTACTTTCCCGCAGGCTGTTCTTCAAGACTGGTTGAGCTGCTCGAATCCATTCCGTTGGAGACAGGGGTTGACCAGATCACTTCTTTCCTGCAACTTTTGAAAGAGATGGCAAACGTTACTTCCCGGTCTGTAATATCGACTTCTGACTTCGAGAATGATATTATATATGATGGATCGAGAATCGATAAAATCATAGCTTACCTGAATAAAAACTATACGCGACAGATCGACCTGAATGAAATATCCTCTCTGGCTGCCATGAATCCTGCTGCATTCTGCCGCTTCTTTAAGAGTAAAACGGGCAAATCGTTTAAGAATTATATATTGGAGATGCGGATAGGATATGCATGTAAACTGCTGCTTATGGGCGATATGAATATCTCGCAGATTAGTGTGGAGTGCGGATTTGATACTATTTCCCATTTTAACAAGTCATTTAAGAAGCATACCGGATTCAGTCCGTCTTACTATAAAAAGATGATGCTGGCTGAATAAGAAAAAGAGGCGAACGAGACGTATGGACATAAAAAAAGGGTCAACGCCTTGACCCAACCTTTGTTAACCTTAAATCTAATACTATGAAAAACACATTGCAAAGATACGGACTCTTGGGAAATTAGCAAATAATCCAAGTAAAATAGCATGTTTTATAACACGTTTTAAGATTTTCTTCCTGCTTGTTAAGAAATTGGACCTGCTTTTTTAAAAGGATGCAACACTAATTGTGAAAATTGAAACAGGAAATTCCGTTGATTCTCTGACGAAAAACTGTTATCTTTGCTCCGATAATCTCATTATTCACTCAACAAAAAAGAAAAGGAGCGAACCGTGAACGAAGAAGAAATCGTGCTTACCCCCATGATGAAACAGTTTCTGGACTTGAAAGCCAAACATCCGGATGCAGTGATGCTGTTTCGTTGCGGTGACTTTTACGAAACATATTCTACAGACGCCATTGTTGCATCTGAGATTTTAGGAATTACACTGACAAAACGCGCTAATGGGAAAGGAAAGACCGTTGAAATGGCAGGATTTCCCCATCATGCGCTCGATACATATCTTCCGAAGTTGATTCGTGCCGGAAAGCGTGTAGCTATCTGCGACCAGTTGGAAGACCCGAAACTGACGAAGAAACTGGTGAAAAGAGGTATCACCGAACTGGTTACTCCCGGTGTCTCTATCAATGACAATGTACTGAATTATAAAGAAAATAACTTCCTGGCTGCCGTTCACTTCGGAAAGGCTTCCTGTGGAGTTGCTTTTCTGGATATATCTACCGGTGAGTTTCTCACTGCGGAAGGTCCCTTCGACTATGTAGACAAATTGCTGAATAATTTCGGACCGAAAGAGATTCTTTTTGAACGGGGCAAACGCCTGATGTTCGAAGGTAACTTCGGCAGCAAGTTCTTTACTTTCGAACTGGATGACTGGGTCTTTACTGAAACTACTGCCCGCGAGAAACTGCTGAAGCACTTTGAGACCAAAAACCTGAAAGGCTTCGGGGTGGAGCATCTGAAGAATGGTATTATCGCTTCCGGCGCTATCCTGCAATATCTGACGATGACACAGCATACACAGATCGGGCATATCACTTCGCTGGCCCGTATCGAGGAAGATAAGTATGTGCGTCTGGATAAGTTTACTGTCCGCAGCCTCGAGTTGATCGGCAGTATGAATGATGGCGGCAGCAGTTTGCTCAATGTGATCGACCGGACAATCAGCCCGATGGGGGCCCGTCTGCTGAAACGCTGGATGGTTTTCCCGTTGAAAGATGAGAAGCCCATCAACGACCGTCTGAATGTGGTGGAATACTTTTTCCGTCAGCCGGACTTTAAGGAGCTGATTGAAGAGCAGTTGCACCTGATAGGAGACCTGGAACGTATTATCTCCAAAGTAGCCGTAGGACGGGTGTCGCCACGTGAGGTAGTTCAGCTGAAAGTTGCTCTGCAGGCTATTGAGCCCATTAAGCAGGCTTGTCTCGAAGCGGATAATGCCAGTCTGAACCGGATAGGCGAACAACTGAATCTTTGCATTTCTATTCGTGACCGGATTGCTAAAGAGATCAATAATGATCCTCCTTTGCTGATCAACAAAGGTGGAGTGATTAAAGACGGTGTGAATGAGGAACTGGATGATTTGCGCCGTATCTCCTACTCCGGGAAAGATTACTTGCTGCAGATACAGCAGCGTGAGAGTGAGCAGACGGGTATTCCGAGCTTGAAGGTAGCTTACAATAATGTATTCGGTTATTATATAGAAGTCCGCAACATACATAAGGATAAGGTTCCGCAGGAATGGATTCGTAAGCAGACGCTGGTCAATGCAGAACGCTATATCACACAGGAACTGAAGGTATACGAAGAAAAGATTCTGGGAGCGGAAGATAAGATTCTCGTCCTGGAAACCCAGCTTTATACTGACTTGGTGCAGGCATTGACGGAGTTCATCCCGCAGATACAGATTAATGCGAATCAGATAGCCCGTCTGGACTGCCTGTTGTCTTTCGCTAATGTGGCGCGTGAGAATAATTATATTCGCCCGATTATTGAGGATAATGATGTGCTGGATATCCGCCAGGGACGTCACCCTGTGATTGAAAAGCAGCTTCCGATTGGTGAGAAGTACATTGCCAATGACGTAATGCTGGATAGTACCACACAGCAGATCATCATTATCACAGGTCCGAACATGGCAGGTAAGTCTGCGCTCTTGCGCCAGACTGCACTGATTACGCTGTTGGCGCAAATCGGTTCGTTTGTACCTGCGGAACGTGCTCATATCGGCTTGGTGGATAAGATTTTCACCCGTGTGGGTGCCAGTGATAATATTTCGGTAGGCGAGTCTACTTTTATGGTGGAAATGAATGAGGCTGCGGATATTTTAAATAATGTCTCTTCCCGGAGTCTGGTGCTATTCGATGAGTTGGGGCGCGGTACGTCTACTTATGACGGTATTTCTATTGCCTGGGCCATCGTAGAGTATATCCACGAACATCCGAAAGCGAAAGCACGCACCTTGTTTGCCACCCATTATCATGAACTGAACGAGATGGAGAAATCCTTCAAGCGTATCAAGAACTACAATGTGTCTGTGAAGGAAGTGGACAATAAAGTGATTTTCCTCCGTAAGCTGGAACGTGGAGGAAGCGAACACTCCTTCGGTATCCATGTAGCAAAAATGGCGGGTATGCCGAAGAGTATTGTGAAGCGTGCCAATGCCATTTTGAAACAATTGGAATCGGATAACCGTCAGCAAGGTATCTCCGGCAAACCATTAGCGGAAGTCAGTGAGAACAGAAGCGGTATGCAACTCAGCTTCTTCCAGTTGGATGACCCGATACTTTGCCAGATTCGCGATGAGATACTCAATCTGGATGTGAATAATCTTACTCCGATTGAGGCGTTGAATAAGCTGAATGATATTAAGAAGATAGTCAGGGGCAAATAATGATGAACTGCACTCCTAAAGTTCTGTGTCCAACTTTTGGGGTGCAGTTCAGTTATTTCCTGCACCCGTAGATTTCCACATCCCCAATGCGGGCTATACCATCTTCCCCTGCATCCTGTATCAGCAGGCGTACATATCTTCCGCTTGTCGGAGTGATATCTACGTCCGTCACAGATACTGTATTTCCTTTTTGGATATCTACACGAGTCCATTTCTTACCGTCCTGACTGACTTCTATTGAAAAAGACCGTGTATTTAGTCGTTCCGGTAGTCCTGCGTTTCCGGCATGACGTACTACATAACGACTGATCAGGTATTCATTTTTAAAATCGAATTGTATCCAAGCGCGATTCCCTTCTTTCTTAGATATCCACAGGTGTCCTTCGCAGGGCGTGCCGTCTGCTGCAAACTTCGTTTCTGTGGAAGTCGGACTGGAAGTTATCTTCATTTTGGGTAAGAGTGTCAGATTGAAAGGCAGGTAATTGGCCTGATTGTGAAGATTGAAGAAATGGTCGCCCCGGCAGATTACAATATTGCCCGGTGATAGTTCTTCCAGACGCTTCTTCAAGACAACGATATTGTCCGGTCCCATTTTCCAGGATTCACCTTGTGCGGAAAGGAATATGGGATGCGAACCGTCAAATTTGGCTATGGTGTCTCTCCAGAAGGAGTAGATTACATCCACTCCGTTGGCATAACAAGGAAGATTCGGAACGAAGGCGAGTTTATGGTCCTGTATGTAAGTCGGCACTTTATACGGGCGTCGTTCCCAGTCTTGTTGTGTCAGGCCGTACAGGTAACGGCAGTTACGGGCATAAGCTCCCATTTGCTTCTGATTTACTTCGTCCCAGATGGTGATGACACGTAGTCCGCTTTTCTCCAGGTATTGCTGGGTCAGTTTTGCATAAGGGGTGAAGTCTGTTCCGGAGGTTGCATTCCAAAGATAATTGTGAGCGTCGTAAATCAACGAATATCCCATACCGGAGGGGCCGGATGCAAAGAAGTCGTTGGGGGTGGCTGTCGTGTAATAATGATTAAGCAGTCCCGGTCCGAAGTCCACTAATCCCGGGCTGATCGTCCAGTTGATAGGTATCACGCCTCTTCCTTTTTTGTCCCATAGTTCGGACATGGCATGCTGGCAGTATTGCACGTTGTCGCCGTCGCTCATATATAGTGCCAGATAAATTTTGTTTTCCAGTGCGGGCATTTTGGGTATTTCCGGATACTGAATCTGCTGTTGCATGCCTGCATACACTGTTGTATTTTCATAGAAATCGGAAGGGATGGTTGAGAGCCCATATTCTGTGGCAAGGCCTATACCGGAGCGTTCTTCGGCATACCAACCGGTAATGATGCTTTCTCCCGGCTGCATGGTTTTCATAAACTTGCGTAATACTGTATTTTCTTTCCAGTCACGTGCGTCCAGCCACACGATAGCTGCTCCTGATGCAACTGCCAAGTCGCGTACAAAGCCGCGTTGGGGCGGAAGGCTGATGAGCAGACGGTGCGTGCACTTTTTCCAGTACTGGTCGTACATGTATTCGTAGATTTCCGTGGCTTTGGTGTAAGGCAGCTTTCTGAGGTCTGCCAATACGGGAAGCTGGATATTTTGTTGCTTTAAAAGCTCGTATAGTTGGGAAGTTACGGGAATTGCATCTTCCAGTCCGGCAACTGTTGAGGCCAGGTTCAGGTAATGGACGCTCTTTTCCGGATCGTATAGAATCACTCCTTTCAGTTCATTCTTGTATTTGCTTACTAACCGCATGTATTGGGTAGCTTCGAGTTCGTTGACGGATAAATTCAGCAAGCGGGGCCATTTATGTTTACCTTCGCTGAAATGCTCGTACAAGAAGATGCGTGGTTGCCGCTTGTTGATTATCCCCTGTACAGCCAGCAGCATCGTCTTTTCTTCCGAAGATAGCTTACCCTGTTTCATATCTATTCCGTCCAGCTGTGATGCAGGAGTGGCAAAATGAGGCAGCATCTGACCTGCCGGCCAGTAAGTTCCGCTTTCTATGGTTTGGTGTTGGCTGACAGGAATGTATTGGTTGGTTCCCTGTTGAGCATATAATACAGAGACTGGCAGGGATATAAAGCATGTCAATATAAGAAGTTGTCTATAGAATAGTTTCATTGCTATGTGTATTAGTGTGTTTCATTTCAGAAACTCTTCCACCTTTTTGTAAAATAAAGAAAGATGATGACCGTCAATAAACCCGTGATGAATAGTCATGGCGATAGGCATCACCAGCTTGCCTTCCCTTACGACGGCTTTTCCGGCATTCAGCAGCGGATAGTTGTTACCGCTTTTCTTTTCCTGTGTGCCGGTGATGGAAGTAAAATATAAGTCGGGAGTTGCGCTAAGCAGAATCAGCCCGTAATCTCCGTCGGCTACTTCTCCGTTTTCTGCTGCATACGGATCACCGTCTTCGGGGATGGCTTCAATAATCATTTTGGCTTCCCGATAGAAAGTGTCGAAATCGTTGTGGTAAGGAAAACGAGTGGTGAAGAACTTGCCGTTCTCTTTTATCTTGATGGGAGAAAGCATATCTATGGCGTCATAGAGCACCACACGCCCCTCCGTATCGATGCGGTAACGAAACTCCGGAATCTCGTTGGCTGCACGCAGCACTGCGTACAGATAGTGGAGAAAGAAAGACTGTCCCGCCGCTTTGGCTCGCTGTTTGGCGCCTCCGCATTCTACTTCCGAGGTAATGGATAATTGGGGATTCTGGAAATGGCGGAAGAAGTTGAAATTCTCCTTCCGCTCCCAGTTTTCTATATCTATAATCCGTTTCATTTCTTAGCCACTTTCTTCCGGTCATAGAAGAACATGAAGTAGATACCTATGATGATGAATGGAACGCTTAGCCATTGTCCCATGTTGAACATCATGTGATCTTCGAAGGCTTCCTGATTCTCCTTCACAAATTCGATGAAGAAACGGAAGGTGAAGATATAAGCCAGGCAGAGACCGAAGAAGAATCCACGGTGTAGTTTCTTGCTATAATTCTTGTAAAGATAGAACATGATGAAGAACAGAATCAGGTAGGCAATCGCTTCGTAAAGCTGTCCCGGATGGCGGGGCAACATGTCTACCCGTTCGAACACGAATGCCCAGGGCACGTCGGTCGGTTTACCGATAATTTCGGAGTTCATCAAGTTTGCCAGACGGATGAAGCAGGCAGTGACAGGCGTAGCGACAGCAATCATGTCCACTACATCCATATAATGAAGCTTCGTCTTGCGGCAATACAGCCAGAGAGCGATCATCAATCCAAGTGTACCTCCGTGGCTGGCAAGTCCTTCGTAACCGGTGAATTTCCATCCTCCGCCGGGCAGGAACTTGATTGGCAGAAGCATTTCCACAAATCCTTTTCCGCTTGTCAGATACTGTCCCGGATCGTAGAACAGGCAGTGTCCCAGACGCGCGCCAATCAGAATTCCGAAGAAACAATAAAAGAAGAGGGGATCAAATTTCTTCTCGTCTATTTTTTTGTCACGATATTGGTAGTGGACGATGATGTAGGCAAAGAAGATTCCTACTGCCCACAATAATCCGTAGTAACGGATAGAAATGCCGAACAGGTTGAATAGTTCGGGGTTCGGATTCCAATTGATAGATAATAAGAGGCTATTCATGTTGGATAACGGTTTACGGTTTGATAATTAGTGTTTTGTGAATTTTTCGGCAACCATCCGGTAAGTTGGTATGTCGATACCTTGCTCCTCGGCTGCTGCAATCATGTCAAACAGCAAACCTTGTATTTCCGATTCATGTCCCCGTGCCAGATCCTTTTGCATGGAAGCGGTACTGTCGGGATCGAGTTTATCAATGACTTTCAAATTGTAGCTGACCGGATCTTCGGGAAATTCGACTCCTAGCTTACGTCCCAGTGCAGCACTCTCGGTAGAAAGCCCGATGAATGTATCCCGTACTTTTCCCTGTTTCTGCACTTCGCCCATCGGTACGTCGTAGTAGGCTCCGGTGACAGCCATTGCCGAGATAAACGACCACTTGACAAATGTATCCCGATTGATGTCCGGAGAGATTTCAGCCTTGATTCCACTTTCCTGAAGATCTTTCTGAATAGCTTCCAGAACGCCCGGAGCTACCTGTGTCCCTTTGTGGGCACCATACACCAGCCGGAAGATTTTTCCCATCTGGGTTATTTCTCCCGCACCGGAAACAAAGCCTACAATGTAGATACATCCATCCAGTACGGTTACCTCCGGAACCAGGCGCTGAATGCGCGGACCGGTTCCGTAAACATTCAGGATAGGGATAACGACCGTCTTGTCGTGTGATGCCCTTTTGATGAGTTCGGTAATCGAATCGACGGAATATCCTTTCACGCAGACAAAGATCACGTCTGCTTTTCCATTGAATTCTTCTGCATTCATAGCAGGGATAGCCAGCGCATGCTCTCCCTTTAAATCTGATTTCAGTTTCAGGCCGTTTGTCTGTATGGCCTGCAGATGAGCTCCGCGGGCAATACAAGTAACATCTTTTCCGGCAAGTGACAAGAATCCTGCGATACTGCCACCGACGCCTCCGGTTCCTGCAATGAGATATTTCATAATTTAATGAAGAATTAAGAATGAAGAATTAAGAATGAAGAATTAAGAATGAAGAATTAAGAATGAAGAATTATGAATGAAGAAAAGTGACCGGTGGAGTTTCTGCCTGATACTAAATTCATCATTTTTAGTTCTTCATTCTTCATTTATTATTATACGTTGAAGCGGAAGTGCATGATGTCGCCATCCTGTACTACATATTCTTTTCCTTCCACACCCAGTTTCCCGGCTTCCTTGACGGCTGCTTCCGAACCGTATTGGATATAATCATCGTATTTGATTACTTCTGCACGGATAAATCCTTTTTCGAAGTCAGTATGGATTACACCTGCACATTGCGGAGCTTTCCATCCTTTCTCATAAGTCCATGCACGTACTTCCTGTACGCCCGCTGTGAAGTAGGTTTCGAGGTTCAGCAGCTTGTAAGCTGATTTGATAAGACGTGCAACACCCGATTCTTCCAGGCCTACTTCGGCAAGGAACATCTGGCGGTCTTCGTATGTTTCCAGTTCTGCGATGTCTGCTTCGGTTTTTGCAGCGACAACGAGGATTTCTGCGTTTTCATCCTTTACAGCTTCACGAACCATGTCTACGTATTTGTTGCCGTTTACGGCACTTGCTTCGTCTACGTTGCAGACGTACATTACCGGTTTGCTGGTCAACAGGAAAAGTTCGTGAGCGATTTTCTGCTCGTCTTTTGTTTCAAAGGTCACGGTACGTGCGGATTTTCCTTGTTCCAGAGCATCCTTGTATTGCACGAGTACGTCATAAGCTTGTTTGGCAGCTTTGTCTCCACCTGTCTGAGCCTGTTTTTGTACTTTCTGTATACGGCTTTCGATTGTTTCCAGGTCTTTCAGCTGAAGTTCATAGTCGATAATTTCCTTATCGCGGACGGGGTTTACGCTTCCGTCTACGTGTGTCACGTTATCATCGTCGAAGCAACGAAGTACATGGATGATTGCGTCTGTTTCGCGGATATTGGCAAGGAACTTGTTTCCCAGTCCTTCGCCTTTGCTTGCACCTTTCACCAGTCCGGCGATGTCTACGATTTCTACTGTTGTAGGAACAATTCGTTGGGGGTGTACCAACTCTGCCAGTGCGTTCAGACGTTCATCGGGAACAGTGATAACACCTACATTCGGTTCGATTGTACAGAAGGGGAAGTTTGCCGCTTGCGCTTTTGCGTTTGACAAACAGTTGAAAAGTGTCGATTTACCTACATTCGGAAGTCCGACAATACCACATTGCAATGCCATATTAATCTATTATTTCTTTTATTATGATCCATACATGTGAGCAATGGGTTGGCACTAATCTCCCGATAAAAACAGTCCTGATTGCCAACTTGCTCATTTTAGTTTGCAAAGATAATCATTTTTTGAGCTAATGAGGGAAACTTGGTATACTTTCTGTCTTTTTCTGATAATTGTGCAGGTTTGGAAAAAGGTCTGGAGCAAATTGACAAAATGAATTTTTAATCTCTTTAGAAGGTTCTTTTTCTGCCTGACGGCAGGAACGGATGGAAATAAAGGAATGAAAATCTGTATTTCGTTCATAAATAGGGTGGTATATGAATCTTTACAATTCTAATAATTCGGTATTCATACCTTTCCTGTCAAATAGGGTAGCTTGACTTGTTGGATACCGTTAGCTGACATGCAGAACATTAATGGCTGACATGTCAGGTAGCCTTACTCAACGTGTCAGTCATTAATGTGCTGCAAGTTGGATATATATATTCTGCATGTCAGATAACAACACTTTTGCATAATCTTCCATTCAAACGGGACAGATATACAGATCATCTGTATATTCATGCATTGCCTTATTTCCCCGAAGGCTGGTTTGCTCGTTTTTGAAAATGCATCTGTCAGCAGAATCGTCAATATGGTGCCATTGGTCTTCTTATTCTTCGGTTTTTCTCTCTATTCGAAAATGATTAAGAATAAGGTGAAAATCCAGTATTTATTCGATAAAGGGGTTAGGAAGCTGTAAAGTCTAGTACTTGGCTTGATACTTCTTATAAAAGATTAGGAACAAGGTAAATCCGATCAGCGCAAACGGAACACCTGTCAAGGCAGGATAGCGATAGCCACCACTAACTGCAAGTCCTCCTGCATAAGCACCGATAGCATTTCCCAAATTGAACGCAACTTGTACGCAGGCAGCTCCCAACATCTCTCCACCTTTAGCTACCCGGATAATCAATAGTTGCTCCGGACTGGAGACAGCAAACAGTCCTGCTGTACAGAGGCACATCAGTAGAGCAGCCGCCCATTTGTAAGGAGAGAGGAAGAAGATAAGCAGCAGCAGCAGACAGATAAGTGCTTGTGCAGCAGTACCTACCTTTCCGGGAGAGTAACGGTCAGAGAGTCGTCCACTGATCAGATTGCCCATGACCATACCGAATCCGGCAAGAATCATCAGAGGGGTGATGCTTTCGGCAGAGAAACCGGAAACATTTGTCAACATGGGATTAATATAGCTGTACCAGCAGAATACACCGCCATTTCCCAATGCCGTAGCACCGAGAATCAGCCAAGGAGCCGGAGTTTTGAGAAAGCGGAACTGTCCTTTGAAGCCGGTATCTTTCAGTCCTTCTACATGAGGAACCCATCGCCAGATATAATACAGAATGACGATTCCCCAAAGACCTACCAGCAGGAAGGTAGCACGCCACGAAAGCATGGTGCTTAAAGAAGTTCCCAATGGTACACCGAATAGGTTGGCAATGGTCATTCCGGCAATCATGATGGAGACAGCTTCCGAGCTTTTACCTTTATCGGCAAGTCTTTCTGCCACAATAGAACCTACTCCGAAATAGGCTCCATGAGGAAGTCCGGAGATGAATCGGGAAATAAGCAGCATCCAGTAACTAGGTGATAAGGCTGCACAGATATTACCTATCATAATCAGGGTGACTAATACCAGCAATATATGTTTTAATGGATACTTCCGGGCCAATGTTAATACGGGGGCACCTACACAAACCCCCAATGCATAGGCGGAAATAAAATGCCCGGCAGTAGGGATACTTATCTGTAAATCTCTCGCTACATTGGGCAGTATACCCATCATCACAAACTCTGCGATACCCAATCCGAGGGTACCGAATGCCAATGCAATAAGACTCTTCTTCATACGAAACTTAACCTAATACCTGTTACTTTTTTTACCTTACTTTATTTAAAAGTGACTTTTATCGGAGCGCAAAGGTAAAACAAAATATCTCAGGGTGAGTTCGCCATGAAAGATTTTGATTTAAATCAATTTATACGGTTTAGAGGTAGGACGGATATATGGAGTTATCCACTAATAGCTCAATCCGGGAGAAAGGAAAAGGGAGTCAGTTCAATGAGTAGTCCGATTAAATACAATGACTTTAAACCGCTTTTTTGAGGATTTTATAAGAGATTATTTACAAATATTCTTTAAATATCAGATAGTTAATAATTTCTTTATAGCCGGGCTCTTAATAATTTGTCGGATACTTCATATCTGTTTTATCCTGGTGTGACCAGATTTATGGCCATTATTAGAAATGTAATTATTGCAAATATAATAATTATCCTCCGTCTGTTTTTTAATGGCCTCATTTATCATAATAATTGTAAGAAAGGCTTGAGGTTTCTGAAAGACTTTTATCTTTGCAGTAATAATATGCATAGACTATGAGAAAGATTGTTTTGATTTTCGTGACAGTTGTCCTTCCCTGTTTGCTTTGTGCAAGAAATGATGATAAGAGTACCGACGCGTTGCTTCGTCAGATTGATGGTATCATTAAGAACCGCCAGACTTACGGAGCAGAGAAGGAAGCTCGTATTGCTGACCTGAAGAAACTACTTTCGGAAGCAACTTCCGATGAACAGCGTTATGGGTTTTGTGGCAGGCTCTTCGATGAATATCGGGCCTATAATCTGGATTCTTCTTATGTATATGCACAAAGAAAGCAGAATCTGGCTTCTCATATGGGAAAACAAGATTATCTGGATGATTCCGCGATGAATATGGCAGAGGTAATGGGAACAACCGGAATGTATAAAGAAGCTCTGGAGCAGCTGGGGCAGATAGACAAGAAGACATTGCCCGATTATCTGTATTCCTATTACTATCATTTATATCGTACCATCTATGGACTGATGGGAGACTATGCCGTCACGGAAAAAGAAAAGAAGGCATATTACCGGATGACAGACCTGTATCGGGACTCTCTTTTGCAGATAAATGCTTCCGATTCTTTGGGGCACGTATTAGTCATGGCTGATAAATGTATAGTCCATGCCCAATATGATGAAGCAATTCGTATGCTGATGGATTATTACAGAAGACCTTCGATGGATGAACACTCCAAAGCTATGATTACCTACACCCTTTCAGAAGGATATCGCCTGAAGGGAGATAAAAAAGGGCAAAAGCACTATCTGGCTCTTTCGGCTATTGCCGATTTGAAATCGGCGGTGAAAGAATATGTATCTCTTCGGAAACTGGCCTCTCTTGTCTATGAGGACGGAGATATAGACCGCGCTTATAATTATCTGAAGTGCTCGTTAGAAGATGCTACTCTTTGCAATGCCCGTCTGCGTACATTAGAAATCTCTCAGGTGTTCCCTATCATCGATCAGGCCTACCAACTGAAAGCGAAGCGGCAGCAACAGGAAATGAAGATATCGCTGATCTGTATTAGCTTGCTTTCTATCTTTTTGCTGGTAGCTGTCTTCTTTGTTTATAAACAGATGAAGAAAGTGGCGGCAGCCCGTCGTGAAGTGCTTGACACCAATACACTGTTGCAAGAGCTGAATGAAGAACTTCATCACTCCAATTCACAACTGAAAGAGATGAACCATACGCTTTCAGAAACGAACTATATCAAAGAAGAGTATATCGGGCGATATATGGACCAATGTTCTACATACCTCGACAAAATGGATCTGTACCGTCGCTCTCTGAATAAGACTGCGGCTGCTGGTAAGGTTGAAGAACTCTATAAAGCAATCAAATCCTCCCAATTCCTCGAAGAAGAATTGAAAGAGTTCTATGCTAATTTCGATATGACCTTCCTGCAGCTCTTCCCCAACTTCGTGGAAGAATTCAATGCTCTGCTCGTTGAGCCGATGCAACCTAAGGCGGGAGAACTATTAAATACCGAGCTTCGTATCTTTGCTCTTATCCGGCTGGGGATTACGGATAGTACGAAGATTGCCCAATTCCTGCGTTATTCTGTTACTACCATCTACAATTACCGGACGCGTGTCCGTAATAAAGCACTTGGCGAACGAGATGAGTTTGAGGCTAAAGTGATGAAAATAGGTAAGGTAGAAGAGAAGGTTGCGGAGACGGAAGAGAAAGCCGCCCGCCCGGAATAGAGAAAATGAAGGGAAAAGTGAAAACCGGTAAGACGAAAAAGTAAGAAAACCACTACTTTTTTAGCATAATTGTTATTCTATAATAATCTTATTATTAATGGTTTATACTGTATGTTACTGTATAAATCACTATATTTTTGCTATCTCTCAAAAGAAGCGGGTTTAATTGTGGATACTTTTGTTTCAGCGAGAACAAATAGTAATCCTAATATTAACTTTAAATTATTGTACATGAAACAGAGCATGAAGTCGAAAGGCTTTGAACGCCGCCTCTTATTAATAATGTGGGGCTTGTTCCTATCTCTTAGTGCATTTGCACAACAGATTACAGTAAAAGGACATGTGGCAGACGCCGCAGGTGAGCCGGTTATCGGTGCCAGCGTGATAGAAGGGAAATCCACGAATGGTACGATTACCGATATAGACGGTAACTTCTCATTAAGTGTTTCAGCCAACAGCACACTGACTGTCTCTTTTGTCGGCTATAAGACGCAAACCATTTCGGTGAACGGGAAAACCTCGTTGAAAGTAACTTTGCAGGAAGATACGGAAGTATTGGATGAAGTAGTTGTAATAGGTTACGGAACAATGAAAAAGAGCGATTTGACCGGTGCCGTGTCTTCTGTCGGGGTGAAAGATATCAAAGACTCTCCGGTAGCCAATATCGGTCAGGCGATGCAAGGCAAGGTATCCGGCGTACAGATTATCGATGCCGGTAAGCCGGGTGACAATGTTACCATTAAAATCCGTGGCTTGGGAACGATCAATAACAGTAACCCTTTGATTGTCATCGACGGAATCCCTACCGACTTGGGATTGTCTTCTCTGAACATGGCTGATGTAGAGCGGGTAGACGTATTGAAAGATGCTTCGGCAACGGCTATCTACGGTTCGCGTGGTGCAAATGGTGTAGTGATGATTACCAGCAAACGTGGTGTAGAAGGTGCGGGAAAGGTAACGGTAAATGCCAACTGGGCGGTTCAGAATGCAACCAAGGTGCCTGATATGCTGAACGCCGCTCAATATGCTGCCCTGAGCAATGATATGCTGTCTAATAATGATGATAATACAAACCCTTACTGGGCAGACCCTTCTTTATTGGGAGCAGGAACGAACTGGCTGGATGAGATGCTGCGCACGGGAGTGAAACAAAGTTACTCTGTGAGCTACTCCGGCGGTACGGAGAAGGCTCATTACTATGTATCCGGTGGTTTCCTCGATCAGTCCGGTATCGTAGAAAGCGTTAATTACCGTCGTTTCAATTTCCAGGCCAACAGCGATGCTCAGGTCAATAAGTGGCTGAAGTTCACGACTAACCTGACGTTCAGTACCGATGTGAAAGAAGGTGGATCTTACAGTATCGGAGATGCAATGAAAGCACTTCCCACCCAGCCGGTGAAGAATGAAGACGGCAGTTGGAGCGGTCCCGGGCAGGAGGCGCAATGGTACGGAAGTATTCGCAACCCGATCGGTACACTGCACATGATGACCAATGAGACCAAAGGATATAACTTTCTGGCAAATATTACCGGAGAGATCACCTTTACCAAATGGCTGAAGCTGAAAAGTACCTTCGGTTATGATGCCAAATTCTGGTTTGCCGACAACTTTACTCCGGCTTATAACTGGAAACCGAACCCGGTAGAAGAATCCTCCCGCTATAAAAGCGATAACAAGTCGTTCACCTATTTGTGGGACAATTATTTTGTATTCGATCATACTTTCGCCCGGAAACATCGTGTGGGTGTCATGGCTGGTTCTTCTGCTCAATGGAACAACTACGACTATCTGAATGCTCAAAAGAATATCTTCATGTTTGATAATATCCACGAGATGGACAACGGTGAGAAGATGTACAGTCTCGGCGGTAGCCAGAGTGACTGGGCACTGCTTTCTCTGATGGCACGTCTCAACTATTCTTACGAAGATAAATACCTGCTCACAGCCACTGTACGTCGTGACGGTTCTTCCCGTTTCGGCAAGAACAACCGTTGGGGAACTTTCCCTTCCGTCTCTCTGGCATGGCGCATTTCTCAGGAAGACTGGTTTCCGAAAGACAACAACTTCCTGATGAACGATCTCAAACTACGCATCGGATACGGTGTGACCGGTAATCAGGAAATCGGTAACTACGGTTTTGTTGCTTCCTATAATACGGGAGTCTATCCTTTCGGCAACAATAATTCTACCGCTTTGGTATCGACCACCCTTTCCAATCCGAATATTCATTGGGAAGAAGTGCGCCAGACCAACTTCGGTGTAGATATGAGCCTGTTCAACTCACGTGTCAACCTTTCGCTGGATGCATATATCAAGAAGACAACCGATATGTTGGTGAAAGCTTCCATTCCTATCACTTCCGGCTTTGAAGATACTACCGAAACCTTCACTAATGCCGGCAAGATGCGTAATAAGGGAGTGGAAATGACCCTGCGTACCATCAATATGAAAGGTCTTTTCTCTTGGGAATCTGCTTTGACGGCTACCTATAACAAGAACGAAATTCTGGACTTGAACAGTGAGACCCCGATGTTTATCAATCAGATGGGCAACTCCTACGTGACTATGCTCAGAGCCGGTTATCCGATTAATGTATTCTATGGATATGTGACTGACGGGCTTTTCCAGAACTGGGATGAGGTAAACCGCCACGCTACCCAGCCGGGAGCCGCTCCGGGTGATATCCGTTTCCGGGACTTGAATAACGACGGAGTCATCAACGATGAAGACCGTACCGTAATCGGCAATCCGAACCCGAACTGGTTCTTCTCTCTGACCAACAATTTTTCTTATAAGGGATGGGAACTCTCTGTTTTCCTGCAAGGTGTATCGGGTAATAAAATTTATAATGCCAACAATGTAGACAACGAAGGAATGGCAGCCGCTTACAACCAGACCACAGCCGTATTGAACCGCTGGACAGGCGAAGGAACTAGCAACTCCATGCCCCGCGCTATCTGGGGAGACCCGAATCAGAACTGCCGTGTATCCGACAGATTTGTAGAAAACGGTTCATACCTCCGTCTGAAGAACATTACACTTTCGTATACACTGCCCAAAAAGTGGATGCAAAAGATTCAGCTGGAAAATGCCCGCATCTCCTTCTCTTGCGAGAATGTGGCCACTATTACCGGATATTCCGGCTTCGACCCGGAAGTTGACGTCAATGGTATCGACAGCAGCCGCTACCCGATTTCACGTACATTCAGCATGGGTTTGAACTTTAACTTTTAAATCAGGAGGAAGAATATGAAAAAGATAACAACTTTGGTGATGATGTTTGCCATGCTGGCATTGACATCATGCAACGATTTCTTAGATAAATATCCTAAATATGGAGTCGATCCCGAATCGGAAGTAACGAACGAGATTGCTGTGGCACTGACCACTGCCTGCTATAAGACTCTCCAGTCGTCCAATATGTACAACCAGCGTATATGGAGTCTTGATATCATTGCGGGCAACAGTGAGGTAGGTGCCGGAGGGGGAACTGACGGACTGGAAACTGTTCAGGCTTCCAACTTCATAGCCCAGAGCGATAATGGCTTTGCCTTGTACGTATGGCGCTCTCCGTGGGTAGGTATCGGACGTTGTAACATCGTACTTTCCAATCTGCCTTCGGCTGCTGTCTCTGATGAGATAAAGACCCGTTGCATGGGTGAAGCGTATTTCCTGCGTGCACATTATTATTATATTCTGGTGCGTCTGTATGGAGGTGTACCTTTGCGCCTGCAACCGTTTGAGCCGGGAGAATCTACGGATATTGCCCGTAATACGGTAGATGAGGTATATGCCCAGATTCTTTCCGACTGTAAGAATGCAGTGGCGATGCTTCCTCCGAAGAGCAGTTATGGAGACAGCGACAGAGGACGTGCCTGCAAAGAAGCCGCAATGGCCATGCTGGCGGATATTTACCTGACACTTGCTCCTAACCATCGCGAATACTATGATGAAGTCGTGACTCTATGCAATGACATTGCCGCGATGGGATATGATCTGACTCAATGCAATTATGCCGATAACTTCGATGCTACCATCAACAATGGTGCGGAATCCCTTTTCGAAGTACAATACTCCGGAAGCACGGAATATGACTTCTGGGGCGGTGATAACCAGTCATCCTGGCTGTCGACTTTCATGGGACCTCGTAATTCAAGTCTGGTAGCCGGTGCTTATGGATGGAACCTGCCTACAGAAGAGTTCTTCAAGCAATACGAAGACGGTGATTTACGGAAAGACATAACTGTATTGTATCAGGGCTGTCCCGCTTTTGACGGCATGGAGTACAGACGTTCCTGGTCGAATACAGGTTATAATGTGCGCAAGTTCCTTGTGTCGAAGACCGTCTCTCCGGAGTATAATACCAACCCCAACAACTTCGTAGTATACCGCTATGCGGATGTCCTGCTGAAGAAAGCGGAAGCATTGAACGAACAGGGACATCCCGAACTGGCTGCCGGACCTCTGAACATCGTTCGTCAGCGTGCCGGGCTGGCAGATGTGCCGACTACCCTGACCCAGACCGAAATGAGGGAGAAGATTATTCATGAGCGCCGGATGGAGCTAGCTTTTGAAGGACACCGCTGGTTTGATATGATCCGTATTGATAATGGAAACTATGCGCTGACATTCCTGAAATCCATCGGTAAGAATAATGTGACCAAAGAACGCCTCCTGCTGCCTATTCCGCAGACAGAGATGGACTCCAATCATCTGATGACTCAGAATCCCGGTTATTAATCTGTTTTATAATCATTCATTTAGATCAATAATATGATGAAGAAATATATATATCAGTTGTTATGCTCTCTTTTCATCGGCGGAACCATGGTTGCCTGTGCCGAGGATTATATGGAGACAGATAAAGGACATGATACCCTTACCCTTTCGGTGAATCAGCAGGAGCTGGTGTTGAACGAGAAGAACCATAGTCAGGAAGCGCTTGCCCTTTCGTGGACTACCGGAACGAATTACGGAAGCGATAACCGCATCTCTTATACGCTGGAACTGGCTGAGGCAGGAACAGACTTTGCCAATGCTTACTCAGTAGATTTGGGCACAGGAACGTACCAGTGGACAAAGAAAGTAGAAGAACTTAACCAGTTTCTGAATACGCAGCTTGGTATCGGCTATGCAGTGAAAGCAGAGCTGGAAGCACGTATCACAGCTGTCGTTGCCGGAATGGAAGATCAGAAGCAGAGTGCAACGGCTGCCTTCACGGTGACTACTTACCAGCCGGTTACTACCACACTTTACTTGATTGGCGACGCTACTCCGAAAGGATGGAGTGCCGACGAAGCGACGGCAATGGAGCGTACGGACAACGGACAGTTTACGTGGACCGGAAAACTGACAGCCGGATCGTTTAAGTTTATAACGACTTTGGGAGACTTCCTGCCGTCATACAACCGTGACGCCAGTGCCGGAGAAGCGCTCAAACTAACCTACCGCACATCAGGCGACCAGCCGGACGAACCGTTCACAATGAGTGAAGAAGGAACGTACATTGTAAAAGTAGACCTGCTCGACTTGTCGCTGACTCTTACCGAAACGGAAGCCATCGGCTGGAGATTTGAAGAATTTTTCATTGTCGGCTCGTTTACCGGTGACAATGGCTGGGGATTTGAAGCACTGTCCAAAGATGCCGTTCAGATGGATTTGTTCCATTATGGAGCTGTCATCCCCTGGAAAGCAGACGGAGAATTTAAATTCGCTTCTGTGGCAGACTTCGGCCAGTCGGATGCCTTCTTTCATCCTGCTACAGCAAATGCTCCGTACACTTCGACATCCGTAGTACTCGGAGGCGAGGATAATAAATGGCAAATGAAGGAAACCGAATGCGGCAAACCTTATAAAGTACTGTTCTACACAGGCAAAGGAAAAGAAAAGATGCTGATGCGTCCGTTCACTCCTTACGAAGGACTGTATCTGGTAGGTGAGGCAACTCCGAACGGATGGAGCCTGGACAATGCTACCCCGATGACGAAGAGTGCCGACAGTCCTTACGTCTTCACATGGAGCGGTACGCTGAAAGCCGGTGAGATGAAGATTTCATGCGATAAGCAGTCCGACTGGGGCGGAGACTGGTTTATGGCGGATAAGAATGGCAAGACTCCGACGGGTGAGGTGGAAACAGCCTTGTTCGTCACCAAGTCTGACGCAGAGTTGAGCAGCATGTATCCGGATGCGGACTTGGGTGGTCTGGATAATAAGTGGAATATTCAGGAAGCTGGTTCTTATCGGATTACGATTGACCAGTTGAAAGAGACGATCTCGATTGTGAAACAATAAAACAAGAATTCAAGATGAAGAAAATAATATACTTGGCAGCTGCTTTCCTGTGCATGGCTTGCAGTGATGATCATGAGTCGGACCAGCAGCATGGAGGAGCTTCGGGAAGTGTGACCGAAGTGACTCCGGTAACATCGGACTTAAGTGTCGGCCTGTCGACGGATAAGGCTTTCTATAAACCGGGAGAAAAGGTGGTATTTACAGCAGACAACGCTCTGCCTGCCGGAACCAAAGTACGTTATCGCCTTTCGGGTGAAACGGTCGGAGAGGAGTCGGTAAACGGTACCGGCTGGACGTGGCAGCCGCCTGCCACCGATTTCAAAGGATACATGGCAGAGGTTTACCGTCAGGAAAATGGCACGGATGTGATAGTCGGCACGATTGCGGTAGATGTATCCAGTGACCCGGCACGTTTCCCGCGCTACGGTTTTGTCGCTGATTTCAGTCAGGAGAAGACAACTGCGAAGACGCAGGAAGAGATGGCATATCTGAACCGTCACCATATCAACTGGGTGCAGTTTCAGGACTGGCACAATAAGCACCACTGGCCGTTGGGCGGCACACGCACGCAGTTGGACGAGGTATATATGGACATTGCTAACCGTGAGGTTTATACAAGTTCGGTGAAGAACTACATTGAAGCACAACACCGTTTCGGTATGAAATCCATGTTCTACAATCTTTGTTTCGGAGCCTTGAAAGATGCTGCCGCGGATGGAGTAAAGGAAGAATGGTACTTGTTTAAGGATGCTTCTCATACCACTAAGGACAGTCACGACCTGCCGGGCGGATGGAAAAGTAATATCTATCTGGTAGACCCTTCCAACAAGGAATGGCAGGAATATCTTGCCGAAAGGAATGACGATGTGTATGCTAATTTCGCCTTCGACGGTTATCAGATAGACCAGTTGGGAAGACGCGGTACTCTTTACGATTACAGCGGTACTCCTGTCAACCTGCGCGAGGGATACGCCTCTTTTATAGAAGCGATGAAGCAGGTTCATCCGGACAAGAGTCTGGTGATGAACGCAGTCAGCCGTTACGGTGCCCGCCAGATAGGGGAGAGCGGCAAAGTCGATTTCTTCTATAATGAAGTATGGGCGGATGAGGCCGACTTTACCAATCTGAAAGCTATTCTTTATGAGAATGGAGTATATGGTAACTACCGGTTGAATACGGTTTTTGCAGCCTACATGAATTATAACAAGGCAGATAACCGGGGAGAGTTTAATACGCCGGGTATCTTGCTGACGGATGCCGTAATGTTTGCTTTGGGTGGTTCGCACCTCGAACTAGGAGGCGATCATATGCTGTGCAAGGAATATTTCCCGAATGAGAACCTGACCATGAGCGAAGAGCTGAAAACGGCGATGGTTCATTACTACGACTTCCTGACGTCGTATCAGAATCTGCTTCGCGACGGAGGAACAGAGAACAGCATCACCATGAACTGTACCAACGGCGAAATGAAGTTGAATGTATGGCCTCCCCAACAAGGGTCGGTCACTACCTATGCCAAACAGGTGGGCGACAAGCAGGTGATACATCTCCTTAACTTCTCGCAAGCGAACAGCCTGAGCTGGAGAGACGTGGACGGCACTATGCCGGAACCGGCTTTGATTACGAAAGCGGCTTTGCAGATGAATCTGCCGGCAAAGGTGAACAAGCTGTGGGTAGCATCGCCGGATGTACACGGGGGAGCTTTGCAGGAGCTGGCTTTTACACAAGAGAACGGAGTCGTTTCTTTCACTTTGCCTTCTCTGAAATATTGGACCATGATTGTAGCTGAATAAGGTGGCTGAGACAGAATGAATAAAATGACAGGTATGAAGATTAGATACAGGTTTTGGGTGTGGGCACTGTGCCTGATGTTTCCAACGCTGGTATGGGCGGAAAATGCGGTACGTACATGCACCTCTTTTACACAGCAAGGGCGCCGGGTGACTTTTCACCTGGCGGACAGCGCTGCGTTGCAGTTGCAGCTTTGCAGCCCTTCGGTAGTCAAGGTCTGGTTTTCGCCGGACGGAACACTGCAACGGAAAAATGCTTCCTTCGCAGTGATCAACGAAGAGCTGGAAGACGTGGGAACAGTACATGTGGATGAGCAGGCAGCCTGCTACGAGATTTTCACGGCGAAATTGCGTATCCGCGTGAATAAGTCTCCGTTGAGTTTGCAGATATTCGATAAGTATCAGAAGCTTTTGTTCAGCGACTATGCTGACAAAGGACACGTGAACGAGGGGACAAAGAAAGTGGAATATAAGGTACTCCGCCGAGACGAGCACTTCTTCGGACTCGGAGAGAAAACGGGGAAGATGGACCGCAGAGGTGAGTCTTATAAGATGTGGAACAGCGACAAGCCCTGCTACAGTGTAGTGGAAGACCCGCTCTACAAAAGTATTCCTTTCTTTATGAGTAGCTACCGGTATGGTATTTTTCTGGATAATACGTATAAGACAGAGTTCAAGTTCGGTACCGAGAGCCGTGACTACTATAGCTTCGAAGCACCGGATGGCGAAATGATTTATTATTTCATCTTCGGAAAAGATTATAAAGAAATCATCGGTCAGTATGCCGGCTTGACGGGCAAACCCATTATGCCTCCGAAATGGGCACTGGGCTTTGCTCAGTGCCGGGGACTGCTTACCAGCGAGAAACTGAGCCGTGAGATAGCCGAAGGATACCGTCAGCGCGGAATCCCTTGCGATATCATCTATCAGGACATCGGCTGGACAGAACATCTGCAGGACTTCGAGTGGCGGAAAGGAAACTACACGGACCCGAAGAAAATGCTGTCCGACCTGAAAGAAATGGGATTTAAAGTCGTGGTATCACAAGACCCGGTCATTTCACAAGCCAACAAGAAGCAGTGGGAAGAAGCCGACCGTCTGGGTTACTTTGTGAAAGACAGTACCGACGGCAAGAGTTACGACATGCCCTGGCCCTGGGGAGGCAACTGCGGAGTAGTGGACTTTACCTTGCCCGCCGTAGCCGACTGGTGGGGAGCATATCAGCAGAAGCCTATTGATGACGGCATCTCCGGCTTCTGGACGGATATGGGCGAACCGGCATGGAGCAATGAGGAGCAGACCGAACGCCTTGTGATGAAACATCATCTGGGCATGCACGATGAAATCCATAACGTCTACGGACTGACCTGGGACAAGGTAGTGAAAGAACAATTTGAAAAGCGTAACCCCGACCGTCGTGTTTTTCAGATGACCCGTGCCGCTTATGCGGGCTTGCAGCGCTATACGTTTGGCTGGACAGGCGATTGCGGCAATGGTGACGATGTTTCGCAGGGATGGGGGCAACTGGCCAATCAGATTCCGGTGATTCTTTCTGCCGGACTGGGATTAATTCCGTTTACCACCTGTGACATTACCGGGTATTGCGGAGACATTGAAGACTATCCCGCTATGGCGGAACTTTATACCCGCTGGATACAGTTCGGCGCATTCAATCCTCTGAGCCGCATTCATCATGAGGGCGACAACCCGGTAGAACCCTGGCTCTTCGGACCGGAAGCGGAAAAGAACGCAAAGGCAGCCATCGAACTGAAATACCGCTTGCTGCCTTATATTTATACGTATGCCCGCGAAGCTCACGACACAGGTTTACCGATCATGCGTCCGCTCTTCATGGAGTATCCGATGGACATGGAGACTTTCTCTACCGATGCCCAGTTCCTTTTTGGACAGGAACTGCTGGTGGCTCCCGTAGTGAAGAAAGGGGCGCGTACAAAGAACGTCTACTTGCCCGAAGGTACCTGGATTGATTATAACAACCGGAAGACGACTTACATCGGAGAGCAGTGGACTACCGTAGAGGCTCCGTTGTCCAGCATTCCGATGTTTGTAAAGCAAGGTTCTGTTATCCCGACTATGCCGGTGATGAACTATACGCATGAGAAGCCTGTCTATCCTTTAATCTTTGAAGTTTTTCCGGCGGCAAAGGGAGAAGAGGCTTCGTTTACTTTGTACGAAGATGAAGGAGAGAATCTCGGTTACCAGCGGGATGAGTTTGCCAAAACTCCCGTTCGCTTCCGGACGGATGAGGACGGTTATCATCTTTCGGTTGGTGCCCGTGAAGGGAAAGGATATACAGTGCCCGGTCCCCGGAACTTTGTTTTCCGCATCTATCTGAAGACAGCTCCCAAAGGAGTGACTGTTCAGGGTACGAAAGTAAAGAAAGTGAAGCCGGAACGTTTGGAAGAGAATATGGATAGTGATACCGAAAGCTTAGTGTGGAGCTGGGATAAGGAGACCGGCATTTGCAGTCTTCGCATGCCGGATCGGGGGGAAGAGAGTCAGATTTCCCTGCATATATAGTCTGGATTCGGCTCACTTCTTGTAAGTGTAAAAGTAAAAAGTATCTGCTGTCTGTACCAGAACGCTCATAAGTAGTTAGCTTATAGTGATTGGTTGCAGGACGGCAGATACTCTTGTTTTTGTTTCCCGGCTTGAAACATTTAGTTTCATTGCTTGAAACACTTTGTTCCAAGCAATGAAACTAAGTGTTTCAACGGTTGAAACTAATCATGAAATTACTAGCTTGTTTCTTTGCGATAGTTTGCTTCAGTGGACCTGACTTCAGTAGACCGTAGCTTTTATCTTAGTTGATAAATTCGTAGCCTTTGAGTTGGTATCTCTTGATCTTGCAACCTTTCGTTCTCGTCAGCTTTACCTTTCCTTTAGCCGCATTCAAGGTGACTTGATTGAACTGTCCTTTTTGGAAATCATAGCTTATACCGTCATCCTCGAAAAGCTGGCAGGTAGCGGTCGGAGTACCATACACTTTGCAGTTCAGGTTGAATACGGTTTGTGCATCTACATAGGGAACAGGCTCGGCAAGAGGCAACAGTGTTCCCTGACGTACGTAGAGTGGCAATTGATTGAGTTCGGTTGTAATCTCATATTCACGGTTGCCTTCATACTTTTCGTTGGTATTGAAGTTATACCAGGTTCCTTCCGGGAAGTAGACTTTCCGTGCTTTCTTATTCTCATACAGGGGAGCCGCCATCAGTCCGTCGCCGATCATGTATTGGTCGCTGATCGTGCGCAGGCGTTCATCCTTCGGGAAATCCATCAGCAGCGGGCGGAAAGGAGGCGTTCCTTCTTGCTGGTATGTGTGGAAAGCTGCATAAAGATAAGGAATCAACTCCATGCGCAGGTTGATCAGCGTGCGGGCATATTCCTCATATTGCTTTGCTTCCGGCAGGAACTCGCCCCGTTCGTTCTTTCCACGGTCGAATTGCAGCCAGGGGGCATATTGCAGATACCATGCGTTCACCATTGCTTGTGGAGAAAGAATCACCGTTTGCAGGCGATGGAAGAAATCTTCGGCAGAGTGAGCTTCGCGTACTTCGGGACACCACAACAGCCCTCCGAATGCGGAGTTGCAGAGTGCCTGAATGTATTCTTTGGGATCGTATGTGTCACTGTAGAGCACGGCGCTGCGTGAAGACATAAACATGCCGGACGAACGGTAATCCTGATAAGTACGGGTGTTCTTGGCACGGTAGATGCTGTCCATCGCGTTTACGTAGAGAGAACCGAATACCTGGTGCATCTGTTCACCGTCGATACCCGAAGGGAATTGCGCCAAATCCGGGAAGCACCATGTGGCAGAGGCGAATGAGATATTCGAGTTGTCACATTCGTCCAGTTTGAAGCCGGAGATACCTTCATCTATCAGTGTGCGGTGGTAGTCGGTGAATATCTTGTGTGCCTCCGGTTTGATAAAGTCAGGTACCAGTCCGTTCCATACGAGGAAGTCGCCTGAGTAAGGTTCCAGTGCCTTCCGGATGGGGGAGCTGGGGTGTACGTAGGCGTGTTCCCACAGGTTGACCTTGTATCCTTTCTCTTGGAGCCGGGTCAGCATTTCTTTGTGCTGCGGGAATCGGTCTTTGCTCCAGATGTAAGAGCAGGAATAAGTGGCTGTCTGCCATCCCGGTTCGAGTCCTAATACGTCACACGGGATATTGTTGTTGCGGAAGTAATCGGCAAAACGCATCACGGAGTCCTGCGTAGCATCTCCTTTCACACGGTATTTGAATCCGAGTCCCCACATCGGAGGGAGACATCCTCCGCCGGAGAGAAGATTGTATCTCTTCACTACGTCCAGCACTTCCGGTCCGGTGATGACGAATACTTCGATACCTTTTGCACCGGGGACATCGATAAATATTTTGTTTCCGTTGCTCCTGTTCTTATACAGGTCTTCCGTAGTGGTAGCGATATGCTTTCTTTCTTCTATTCTTTGCTGACGACTGTGTTCGGTTTTCTGGTTGGAACCGCACAGAAAAGTAGTATACCGTGCTGTGTTGACCAGAATGCCGTATCCTTTGGTAGAGACATAAAATGTCTGCGGGGCATGCGTGTATCCGAGTCCGTTCAGTGGATTGTCATTTACTATCGGACGTTTGCGCAGACCGCGCTGACCGAAAGTTTCGAATTGAAGTCCGAAACCGTAGATTTGTTCATTGTCTTCCAGGGGAACTTCAATCAGGCATCCCCGGTCGGTTATCTTTATCTGCACGTCTTCGGCATCAAAAGGCAACTTGGCTGCAGGAAGTGCCTTCATTGCTTCTATGACAGGCTTGCCACCAAACAGGGAATAGGGGGTGAAAGTATCAATCTCTCCCTTTTGCAGTTTGATAACTCCCGGAGCAATCTCTTTCTGGGCGGACACTTGTACGGTGGAGATGAGCCCTGCTGTAATCAGGAAAAGGTAAAGTAATAGTTTTTTCATTGCAGTTTATTTTTATCATGGTTACATTTATATAAGACTCTCAAGAGATTCTTTACCACTAAAAAGCTATGTGGAAATATTGCAAATATAAGAATAAAGTATCTTTGAACCTGCGTTTTTCATCTGCAATAGACGGGTTGTCAGGCGTTAATACTTGATGTTGTCAGCTGTTAACGTCTGACATGACAGGTATTAATATCTGAAGCGACAAACATTAATACCTGAGACGACGGATATTAATGCCTCAAATTACCGTTGTTAATGTATTGAGAATCAGTTACGTATATTTGGGGCGAGATCTGTTTCCGTTTGAAGTGAGTATTTCTTTTTCTATTCTTATCAAAAATTCGTAATATTGCATTCCATAAAGGAACATCTGGTGCAGTGCATTTGCCGGATATCACCTATTGGAAAAGAATACTGAAACACTGAAATAAATAAAACCATGAAAAAGAATTGTTTTCTCCTTCTCTTCTTACTTTGTGCTTGCTTTGTTCAGGCGCAGAATACTTATCGTACCGACAAGGACATTGCTTATGTATCTGGTTCCGAAACGGATGCTTACCGTCTGGAACGTTGCAAACTGGACATCTATTATCCCGAAAATAAGAAGGATTTTTCAACCATCGTATGGTTTCACGGTGGTGGTATGGAAGGCGGAAGCAAGTTTGTGCCCAAAGAATTGACAGATCAGGGCTTCGCGGTAGTAGCGGTCAATTATCGTCTGAGTCCGAGAGCTAAGAATCCGGCTTATATAGAAGATGCTGCCGAAGCTGTGGCGTGGACATTTAAGAATATCGAGAAGTACGGAGGCCGCAAGGACCGTATCTTTGTTTCCGGTCATTCGGCGGGAGGTTATCTTACGCTGATTCTGGCAATGGATAAGAAATATATGGCTGCATACGGAGCAGATGCGGACAGTGTAGCCGCTTATCTTCCGGTGAGCGGGCAGACAGTCACTCATTTTACAATCCGTAAAGAGCGCGGACTGCCGAATGGAATCCCGATTATTGATGAATTTGCACCGGTAAATAAAGCCCGTAAAGATACGGCTCCGGTTGTGCTGATAACGGGAGACAAGAATCTGGAAATGGCAGACCGGTACGAAGAGAATGCACTGCTGGCATCCGTACTGAAGAATATAGGCAATCAGAAAGTCACCCTGTACGAGCTTCAGGGATTCGACCACGGACAGGTACTCGGCCCTGCCTGCTATCTGATCGTTAATTATGTGAAGAGGTTTAAATAAGATGCCTCCGGTTATGCAAAGAGCAGGTCATAGAAGGAAAATATCCGGTACATGTTACATTTTTCATAGGCTATGAATCATTTATTATATTCAGAATAGGAGGGATTGCCTACATTTACTCCGATTTTATAAACTACTAACTACTAATAATAAATGATTATTGCTATGAAGACATTAAACAGCAGAATCACACTGACTCTTTTTATTCTTGTTTCTTCTCATCTGCTGGCAATGGCAGGAGATGTATCTTTTAAAGTAACGAAGAAGTATCTGAACTTCCCTGTTTCTCATGCCGAAAATAGGGCGAAAATGATTTTTGAAGTAAACGGCAAGCCGGATTTGTCCGTCGTTATTCGTCTGGCGCCGGATAAAGCCGAGTATTGGGTATTCAAAGATGTATCGGCCTTCAAAGGAAAAACAATCAAGATAACCTACGAGGGCAATGAAAAAGGACTCAGCCAGATATACCAGTCGGATGAAATCGCAGGACAGGATAGTCTGTATAAGGAAAAGAATCGTCCGCAGTTCCACTTTACTACCCGGAGAGGTTGGATCAATGACCCTAATGGACTGATTTATTATGAAGGTGAGTATCACTTGTTCTACCAGCATAATCCTTTCGAAAGAGACTGGGAGAACATGCACTGGGGCCATGCAGTCAGCAAGGACCTGATACATTGGACCGAATTGCCGGACGCTTTGTATCCCGACCATTTGGGAACAATGTTCTCCGGTTCGGCAGTAATCGACTATGATAATACCGCAGGATTCAATAAAGGCAAGACTCCCGCCATGGTTGCTGCCTTCACGGCTGCCAGCAGTGACAGACAAGTGCAGGGAATAGCATACAGTCTGGACAAAGGACGTACATTCACGAAGTACGATAAGAATCCGGTAATTAACTCCAAGGAGAAATGGAACTCTCAGGATACACGTGACCCTAAAGTGTTCTGGTATGCTCCTTCCAAACATTGGGTGATGGTGCTGAACGAACGTGACGGACACTCTATTTATACATCTGCCAATCTTAAAGACTGGAAATATGAAAGTCATGTTACAGGTTTCTGGGAATGCCCCGAGTTGTTCGAATTGCCGGTTGATGGTGACAAGAACCACACGAAGTGGGTGATGTACGGTGCCACCGGTACTTATATGCTGGGTTCTTTCGACGGTAAAGTATTTACGCCCGAAGCAGGAAAATACTGCTATACCACCGGAAGCATCTATGCAGCCCAAACCTATAACAATATTCCGGCAAGCGACGGCAGACGCATTCAGATAGGCTGGGGAAGAGTTTCTCATCCGGGAATGCCTTTCAATGGAATGATGATGCTTCCCACGGAATTGACTTTACGTACCACTAAAGACGGTATCCGCCTTGTCAGTGTGCCGGTAAGAGAAACCGAATCTTTATTCACTCCTGTCCATTCATGGAAATCTCTGACTTCGGACGAGGCAAACCGCAACCTGAAAGAATTTTATGATGCCGATTGTCTTCGCATCAAGACAACTATCAAGCTGTCTCACGCCACCGATGCGGGCTTTAACTTGTTCGGACAGCGAATGATTGGCTACGACATGAACTCCAATACGCTGAACGGCCATTTCTACTCTCCGCAAGACCCGACCAGCATGGAACTGACTGCCGATATTTACATAGACCGTACCACAATCGAAGTCTTTATAGACGGCGGACTGTATTCTTATTCTATGGAACGCCGTCCGGACAGGAACAATAAAGAAGGTTTCCATTTCTGGGGAAATCGTATCGAAGTCAAGAACCTCGAAGTATTCTCGGTGAAATCTATCTGGTAAATAGTGAACGGGCAAAGCTTGTAATTAAAGAGACAAAAGCTATCTTTGCTTCTCAGTAATAAACAATAATAGATTGGAACATGAGAACACGTAGCGAAGCTTTCCAGTTTGAGAAAGAACTGGAATGGGAAAATCCGGCTCCGGGCATCCGCCGCCAGATGATGGGATATGACGGACAGTTGATGATGGTGAAGGTGGAGTTTGAGAAAGGTGCCGTTGGCGCTATGCACCAACATTATCATAGTCAGGCTACTTATGTGGCAAGCGGCAAGTTCGAACTGACCATTGGCGACCGGAAAGAAATTCTCTCCACAGGCGATGGCTATTATGTGGAACCCGACCAGCCTCATGGATGCGTCTGCTTGGAAGCAGGTGTGCTGATTGATACATTCAGCCCTATGAGATCCGATTTCTTATCCTGATATCTTGGCAGAGAGTCAGACATGTGTGGTACGAAATTACCACATATGTGGTATTTTCTCTGAACAGAATCTCCCTTATCTTTGTAATATCTTAAAACAAAGGAATTTAAAAGCAGATATATATGGAAAAGATTGCAAAGAAATTGACGGATTTAGTAGGTAACACTCCGTTGCTGGAACTAAGTAATTATAATAAGAGTAATGATCTGAAAGCTCGCCTGATAGTGAAGATTGAATCATTCAACCCTGCGGGAAGCGTGAAAGACCGTATCGCCCTGGCTATGGTAGAGGATGCGGAAACCAAAGGAGTATTGCAGCCGGGATCTACCATTATCGAGCCGACAAGTGGAAATACCGGAGTGGGATTGGCATTTGTTGCAGCCGTAAAAGGGTATAAGCTGATCTTGACTATGCCCGATACCATGAGTGTGGAGCGTCGTAACCTTTTGAAAGCTCTGGGAGCGGAACTGGTTCTTACTCCCGGTGCCGACGGCATGAAGGGGGCGATTGCCAAAGCTGAGGAATTGAAAGCTGCCACCTCCGGATCTGTCATCCTGCAACAATTTGAGAATCCCGCTAACCCCGCTATGCATCTACGCACTACCGGACTGGAAATATGGAGAGATACCGAGGGGAAAGTCGATATCTTCGTAGCCGGTGTAGGTACAGGCGGGACCGTTAGTGGTGTGGGTGAAGCATTGAAGATGCGTGATCCCAGTGTGAAGATTGTAGCCGTTGAGCCTGCAGACTCTCCGGTACTGTCCGGTGGGAAGCCCGGTCCTCATAAGATTCAGGGTATCGGAGCCGGATTCGTCCCGAAGACGTACAAGGCTTCTGTAGTAGATGAAATTATCCAGATACAGAATGACGATGCCATTCGTACCAGCCGCGAACTGGCAAAGAAAGAAGGCTTACTGGTCGGAATATCTTCGGGAGCCGCCGTATATGCCGCTACTCAGGTGGCGAAGCGTCCGGAGAATGAGGGGAAGATGATTGTAGTATTGCTGCCCGATACAGGCGAACGCTATTTATCTACTATCCTGTACGCTTTCGAGGAGTATCCTCTGTAATAAAAAGATTTTTTTATTTTTGTTGTAACAACTTTCTCGTTGTTCCCGTCTATTTAATTGAAGCGCTTCAATAACGACTTTAATTTAAATAATAAAGAAGGAACAATGAGAAAGTTTTTATTTACCCTATTGCTGCTTTTAGTTTGCCATATTGGATATGGGCAAAGCATAGACAGTCTTTTCGATGAGTTTGAATGCGAACAGAATGTCGACTATGTGAAAGTATCTCCTTTTATGATGTCTCTCGGAAAGATGTTCTGCAAACATGAAGAGGGAAGTGAAATCATAAGAAAAGTGAAATCGATGAAAGTCATGGACTTGGGAGATTGTTCGGCAAGCGTGAAAAAGCGTTTCAGCAGTAAAGTAAGCAAGCTGAACCGGAAAGGCTATGAAGAACTGATGCGCATCAACGATGGAGGAGAGAAGGTGCACATACTGATGAAAATCAGGAAGGATGCTATTCGCGAATTATTAGTTGTCTGCTCCGGAAACGATAGTTGTACATTGATACAGATAAATGGTAAATTTGTCAAAGATGATATTGATAAACTGGTAAGTATGGAAACTGGAAAGAAGAATGGACGTCACTGATTTTAAACAACAATTTCTGCCCTGCCACCGGAAGCTCTTTCGGGTAGCTTTTCAGCTAATGGGGAACGCCCAGGATGCTGAGGATATGGTGCAGGAAGCATATCTGAAATTGTGGAATAAGCGCGGTCAACTGAACGGTGTCCTGAATGCCGAAGCTTACAGCGTTACTCTTATCAAGAATTTGTGCTACGATGCACTGCGTCGTAACCAGCTGGATGAGGACGGACGTGCCCCCGAAGAACTGAATATCTCGGCAGACTTCAATATTATCAGCGAAATGGAATGGCGGGATGAAGTAAATCAGGTACAGCGTCTTATCAGTCAGCTCCCCCGGCAGCAAAAGCATGTGATGATACTGCGGGATGTGAATGACTGTTCCTTCGAAGAAATAGAACAAGCCACGGGACTGAATGCTGTCAATATACGAGTATTGTTGAGTCGGGCCCGCAAAAAGATACGTGAACAATTTAACGCAATAGTTGAGTATGAAACCAGATGATATAGAAGATTTGCTGACACGGTATTACGAGGGTGTAACTAGTGAGGCTGAAGAAAAGGAACTCAAACGTTTCTTTATGGAAGAGGAAGTTTCTGAAGATTTGCTTGCCGAGAAGGAACTTTTCCTGCAGTTGGCTGCCTGTCCTGAACCCGAAATTCCTGTCGGGCTGGAAGAAAGGCTGAATGACATGATAGATGCGTGGGATATGAGTGAGAAGCGAGCGTTGAAAGTAAAAAAGCGTACACGTATCATCCGCCTGCAATGGTTAGGAAGCATAGCTGCCAGTCTGCTTCTTTTGTTTTCAGTAGGAATGTATCTGTACAAGCCTTCTGCTCCGAAGGATACGTGCGCTACTCCCGAAGAAGCCTATATGCAGGCACAAAAGGCGTTGGTTATGTTGTCTTCACGGTTGAACAAAGGGATGGAGGAAGTGGAAACGGTACAGGAAGCCACTGGCAAGATCAGAGAGAATGTTTATGAACAATTAAACCGAATAAATAATACAAAACAATGAAACGTACGTATATTATTACCCTGTTATTTTCTTTGTGCTCACTATTTATGTATGCGCAGGACAGTCGCTTTGATAAGTTTGCAGACATGGAAGAAGTTACTTCAGTTTATATCTCCAAAGCGATGCTCAGCCTGATGCCCGATATGCAGACGGAAGGCGTGAATATTGGCAGTATAGCTTCAAAACTGGATAACATACGAATTCTGAGTTGTGACAAGCCTGCTATCATTGACAAGATGAAGAAAGAGTTCGCATTTATTAATTCTAAGAACGGTTATGAAGAACTGATGCGTATCAAAGATAAAGGAGAAAAGACTACGATTTATCTGAAGCAGGATAAAAACAAGAAGAAAGAATTTGTTCTGATGACTGGTGAGAAGAATGAATTTACAGTAATTATCATTACCGGAAATCTTACTCTGAAGGAGATACAAGGTATTGTAAACAAGGAATAATATTTTATCCGCAGGTTATACTATCTTCCTAATATAGGGAGCGGCATAATCTGCGGATAAAAATTTATAGAGATGCTCGGTCATGTTTGCTTCACAAACCATTATCACTGCTCATGGCTGTTCTTTACGCTACCATTTCTTCTTATGGTTTTTCATCTGCCCGCAGACCGAAAACTTTTCCTGTCATCTGGTCTACAGGTACTTTCCATACTTTGACATTCCGTACGGCAGGATCGGAGTAGCCGAACTGATCCTTCGTGTAATGGCGCATGATAATGTCCAGTGCACGGCGTTTCTCTTCCATATCCTCTATGAATTCTACTTTGCCACGACACATGGCACTTTCAGAGCGCATGCTATAGCTGCAGGCTACTTGTTTATGCTGATAAACGAGTTTATGGCCGAGGCTGAACGTGATACACACGTTGTTATTGCGTTGCAGCATTTCTATTTTCCCGCCTTCGGGACCGGAATGGAGGTAAAGGATATCGTTTTCATAGCCGAAGTTCATGGGAACTACGTATGGATTGCCTTCTAAGTCTACCATGCCTACAAAGCAGGCATCCGCCTGAAGAATAATGGATTCGATTCGTTGCTTGTCTTCGATAACGATTGTTTTCATTTTCAATGTCGGTTTTCTAAAGTTAAGTGTGTCTCCCTGATTTATAGCACTATAATGGGATGATAGGGAGAGAATCAGTTCTTTGTTTGTGCCACCCTACTGGCACGGTTGTGCCAAAGGCATGGCACAGTTGTGCCAATGCGGTGGCACAACCGTGCCAATAGGGTGGCATAAGATGAGTAATACTATCAATCAGTTTTAAGTATATACTTATTGCATTTACTTCTATTTCTCAATAAGCGCAAAGTCTAACTGCTTCTTTTCCAGATTGGCACGTGCCACACGGATCGTGATAGCATCTCCTAAACTGTATATCTTGTTTTTGCGGCGTCCGCGGAGACAATAGTTCTTTTCGTCAAATTCATAATAGTCGTCATCCAGGTCACGGATCGGAACCATACCTTCGCATTTGTTTTCATTGAGTTCAACGTAAAGCCCCCATTCCGTCACACCCGAGATTACTCCGTCATAAATCTGTCCGAGTCGCTCGCTCATGAATTCTACCTGTTTGTATTTGATGGAAGCACGTTCGGCATTGGCGGCAATTTGCTCCATGTTCGAACTGTGGTCGCAGAGATCCTCATATTTTGTTTCGGATACGCTTCGCCCTCCGTCCATGTACTTCGTTACCAGACGATGTACCATCATATCCGGAAAACGACGGATCGGTGAAGTAAAGTGGGTATAATAATCGAATGCCAGTCCGTAGTGTCCGATGTTGTGCGTAGAATAACGCGCTTTCTGCATGGCACGGATGGATACGGTTTCAATGAGATTCTCTTCCTTCTTTCCGTGAATATCATCCAGCAAATGGTTGATAGACTTTGATATGTCTGTTTTTGTTCCGCTTGTACGCACTTTGTAGCCGAAGCGGGCGATGAACTGTGACAAGTTCTCCAGTTTCTCCGGATCGGGCAGATCGTGGATACGGTAAGGAAGTACTTTCGGTTTCTTATTCTTAGGTACGCGTCCCACCTTTTCCGCCACCGTCCTGTTAGCGAGCAGCATGAATTCTTCTACCAGCTTATTGGCGTCTTTGGACTCTTTAAAGTAAACGCTGATAGGTTTTCCCTTCTCGTCAATTTCAAACTTCACTTCATAGCGGTCGAAGTTGATGGCTCCTGCTGCAAAACGTTTCTCACGCAGTGCTTTGGCTATCGTATCCAGCATCAGTACTTCTTCCTTGAAGTCACCGGCTTTGGTTTCGATAATCTGTTGCGCTTCTTCGTAGGTGAAACGGCGGTCGGAGTTGATGACAGTGTGTACGATACGTGAATCTCTGACTTCTCCTTTCTCCGTGATGTCGAAGATGACGGAGAATGCCAGTTTTTCTTCATTCGGACGCAAGGAACAGATGAAGTTACATAGCCGTTCGGGAAGCATGGGGATGGTCCGGTCTACCAGATAAACGGAAGTCGCCCGCTTCTCTGCTTCCTTGTCGATGATGCCTCCTTCTTTTACGTAATGTGTCACGTCGGCGATGTGTACACCCACTTCCCACAAACCGTCTTTTATGGGGCGGATAGAAAGTGCGTCATCAAAATCTTTGGCATCTTTCGGGTCAATGGTGAAAGTCGTTACCTTACGGAAGTCTTCGCGTCTGGCTATTTCTTCCGGAGTAATTTCTGCAGGAATTTTATCGGCGGCAGTCTCTACCGCTTTCGGGTATACATAGGGCAAGCCGAATTCGGCAAGGATAGCGTGCATCTCTGTCGTATTATCTCCTGCTTTACCCAGAATATCGATCACTTGTCCGATAGGATTCTTTGCCTTATCCGGCCATTCGGTCACTTTTACGATTGCCTTGTCTCCGGTTTTTCCGCCTTTCAGCTTTTCTTTCGGGATGAAGATGTCGTTGGCAAGCGTACGGTTCTCTGTGACTAAGAAGGCGTATGATTTGGCTACTTCCAGAGTACCGACAAATGTATCATTGGCACGTTCCAGTATTTCTATTACTTCTCCTTCTGCGTCTTTATTTTTTCTTTTGGCATAGAAGGTGATTTTTACTTTGTCATTGTTCATCGCATGTGCCGAATTTCGTTCGGCAACAAAGATCGGCTCGCCTCCACCTTCGGGAATGAAGGAGTTCTTCCCATTGCTCTTGCGCTGGAAAGTACCCGTCATTTCCGTTCCGTGATTGTTCAGCCGGAACTTTCCTTTTTCAATTTCAGAAATATAGTCGTCATCTAAAAGGTCATGTAATATATCAACGCATAGCATTTTCTGCGGATGAGTAGTGAGATGCAATTCCGAGAAAATGTATTTCATACTAAGCGTCTCGCTTGGTTTGGCATGGAAAAAGTTAATCAATAACGCTGCCAGCTCTTTCTTATTCATTCTTTTGCCGGCCTTTTTCTCTTTCTTTTCTTTCTTTTTCGCCATAATGTAGTCATTTAAAATATGTTGATACAAAGATATAAGATTATTTTCCTTGTAGAAACTTTGAGGCGAGAAAAAATAAACCACCCTTGATACTTTATCTCTATAAAGGAGGTCAAGGGTGGCAGGGGTAACTTAAAAGAGAGATGATTATGGTAGTGTTGTCGTAATGTTCAGACACTTGTCTTTTTCGCGGTAGAAGAAGTATCCGTATCCGGAGTCTTTTAATGCGATATTCATTTCTTGGGCTGCTTCCTCAAGGCTGGCTTGACTGGAATCCTGCATCTTAAATACATCCGATTCTCCTATTACGCCGGAATGTCCTTTTATTGCATCGGAAGCACTCCACCAGTACGTGGAGTTCATGTTTGTATAGGCATTACTCATACCAACAATGCCTCCGGCAAATACTGTTTCTCCATTACCGGTCAGACTGCCTTCAATGAGAGAGTAGCATCCGGTTAGTATTTTACGTGCCCTCATAGTACCACTGGCAGCTCCGGCAATACCACCTATATTTATGCTGTTTCTTCCACTTGCCGTTTCGGATGTTGCCTGCATTGTTCCTCTGCAGACTGTGTAGCAGCCATAAATACCTCCGCTCAGTAAATTTGCCGTTATACCTCCACAAGAAGCTCCTGCTGTACCTCCTTTTACTGATAAGAGGGCATTCGTGTCAATGTTTGTCCAGCAACGGGTTAAGGTGGATGTACTGCCTGCAATGCCACCTGCCATCGCTATTTGGGGATGTTCTGCCGTAATTTTACCTTTGAGAGTTACGTCAGAGTCTGAGATTCCTCCCATTTGGAAACTCCCCGTACCATATACACCTCCTACATACGTTGCATCCGAACTAGATCCGCTGCTGCTACATGTTCCTGCTATTTCACCCAAAATAGTTACATGTAATGCACTGCATCCGTAGCCTGCTCTGACTTGTGAACCAATGGCCCCGCCGACATCTACCGAATTGTCGGCTTCTGCTTTTAAGCTTCCTTTAATGAGAATGTTGCAATTGCCGAACATATCGGCTGCATAACTACCGGAAACTCCTCCCACAGCAGCCGATGTACTGATGGAGCCTTCTTCGGATGACTTTTTACTTTTGGCATGTATACTTCCGTTGATTGTGACATCGCAGGCACCTATGCTTGAGCCGCTTGAAGCACCACATATACCTCCGGCATGTGCTCTTGCACTTCCATATTCACGTGAGTCATCAATTGGTTTAGATTCTGCCAGGATCGAACCGTCAACTACTGCCTTACAATACGTAATATAACCGCTGTTTCCATATCCGGCAATGGCACCTACTTGAGGAGTGGCCCCGTTGACTATAAATTCCGACGAAGCCGGAATATTCACCGTACATTGATTGATTGTACCTAGTATCGTACCGCATATCCCTCCAACGATGGATGTGCCGTCTGTATCGGTGGTGAATGAAGCACGGATACTACCTTTAAAGGTACAATTAGTAATGACTGCCTGATAACCGTAAGCCAATATGCCTCCTATAACTAAATAATTGGCTGTTTCTTGGGTTCCTGTATGCACAGCTGTGATATCCCCTTCTACGTTTAAGTTAGAGATGGTGCAACCGGATTTGGACAAACCGAACAAACCACACATGGCACTTGTATTATTGCTGGAGTAATTGATGGTAAAGTTGTGTATAGTATGGTTTTTTCCATCAAAACTACCACTGAACATATTCTTTTCGGGCATAGCAATGTTTTCGTTGTCAAGTCCTGTACCTATCGGAGTCCAGTCGTTTACTCCACTCATATCGATATCGTTTCCCAGTTCATAATAAGCTTTTGTATAGTCAATAGTTGGGTCCATTTCTATTTCAATCTCATCCTGATCTGTAGCAAGTATTGCCTGAGTGTTTTTAATTTCATTGGTTTTGTTAACTAGATAAGCCATCAGTTTTAACTGTCCTGCAGTTTTGATGATAAATGGATATTGTTCGGTTCCCTCACCGGAGGCAAAAGTTCTGGCAACAGAACCTTCCGGCATTTTGACGGCTATCCATTTGCTGAAAGGAGAGGCTGAGGAAGCATTTGCTGTTGTTGAACAGACTGCTACCCAATATTTATTTTCTGATTCCAATCCGGTGAAAGTAGCGCTGGGTTCGGATACGGTCTGAGTTTTGTCTGTCAATTCTCTCCATTCGTCTTTGATTTTTACAATGTAACTTGTAGCATTGGGATCAGCTGTCCATGTTACTTTAAATGAGTTGCTGGATATATCGCTGTATTTGATATCTCCTGGGGCTGATAACGAAGTTACGTCATCATCGTCTGAGCATGATGCGATAGTAAGTGTGAAACCGCATATGATACTAAGAATAACCCAATAGAATATTGTTTTCATATAATTGATATTTTAATGTATCTGGGTAATATGAACTAATTATCTGAATAATTTAAGATTGTAAATGTCCATGGTAAGGGATGGCACAAAAGTATTTTGTGATATATTGTCTTTTTCCAGGAAGAATCCTAGCAGTAAGTCGGCAATAGTATCTCCTTCGGCACTTCCATTATCTTGTAAAGTCAATACAATTTCTCCGTTTATCATAGTCGGAGCAAGGTTGACGCTTTGCTCAGGAAACCAATAACTATAATAACCGGAGGCTATTCCCGAATAAATATATAACGTAGTTGTCATTGTACCGTCTTCATTTTCTACCTTTGTTTCTCCTTGGTATTGTCCGGATGCAATCTTGAAACCATGGTCGGTATAGGTTGCTTCCAGAGTCATCGGGAAGAGGCTGGAATTAGGAAGAGAAATAACATAAGTTCCATTCTCTTCGCTTTCTTTTATACTGGCCGGACCTTTACCTGTAGCCGAATCTTTTTGCCAGATACGATTGAAACTAGCTACCCAGCTTCCCAGTAAGTTTTCGGCATCATATTGCATAAGCACATATACGGCAGTACGTACCCCATTTGTAATTTCTACAGATGTTCCGCGTACAGTATTGGTGGTGTTTTTCTCGAAGTTAAATTGGATACCCTCATCTACTAATTCGTAAGATAACCATTCTTTGGCATCTTCGGGAATGTTTATTTTAAATGGAAATGAACCTTTCAGCGCAATAATCAACGAACTCTTTTCGTTTCCTGTAGCCTGTTGCAAATCATTTTCGTTATAAATGATGATGGCGCCTTGCTGTGTAACGGTTACTCTCTGTGTATTTGCTTCATTACGAATGATAATTTGTGCAGATCGTCCCGGAAAGTCGTAATTCTCCTTTACGTCAAATGTAACCATCTCATGGCTTGTTTCTTTTATTGTACACCAGTCTGCGTCTGCAACTGCCGTCACGTCACCGGTTGCTTCTATGCGGATAGAACCTGTTCCACCAGCGGCTTTGAACGTTACGTCTGATTGGATGACCTTCAATACGGATACGCTTGAGTCATCATTGTCGCATCCTGCAATCAACATACATAACGTCAGTATGAATATATTTAGTAACTTTTTCATTCTTGATACTTTTTAAAATGTTCAGCATTCAGGTTATTATTGCTTTTCAATTGTATAGTCGTCATACCAGCCTACCCATCCGCCAAGAGTACTTTGGCTATATGCGGGTGAAGTATAACCTTGGAATACAAGTGCAGTAGGTTCCGCTCCGGTCAACTGGCTAAAAGTTCCTTCGTCTTTGAAACTTATTGTTAGTGGAGAAGTGCTTTCTGTCTTGCTTACCACAGAGAAGTAATAGCCTGTTTCCGTACTCATGAAATAAGGAATGTACGACATGCCGTTGCCAAATGACAATGCACCGTAATAGCCGTTTATTGAGCCTAATGCCTGAACCGGTATAATCATCTTGCCACTGGAACGGTCATAGGTGATGCTGATAGGTACATTGAGACCTGATAAGTTAAAGCTTTTGTTCTCTACATTTTGTGAAATGGTGATGTCGAACTCTTTACTTTCGAACGTCTGCTCTTTACCACTTTCCGGCTGTGTCAATGCTTTACATTTGAACTTGTAACTACCAAGAAGATCATGATAATAAAGATAACCTTCCGGATAAAGGGATACTAATTTTACTCCTTGAGCACTTTCATCCGTACAAGTGAATGTCATGAACGCATTGTCCCAGGCAAAATATTGCATTTTTTTGCCATTGATAATAACAGGTTCGCGGAAGTGAAGTCCGTTGGGAGTAAAGACAAAGGGGATCGTTGTGGAAGAGGTCTCTGTTTTTCCACTAAATGACAGCGTATAGTTATCACGTTTTAAATAACCGATTTTTTCTCCTCCTGCCATTATATCGAATTGATATAAATAAGCATTCTCTTCTATTTCATTCACTCCCCTGATATACTCTTTCCATTTAGTTGTTACCGGCATTCGTGTCATGGTCATTGTATTACCATATTTCTTTCCTAGTAGAGTGATCTGGTTATCCGAAGCATCCATGATAATAAACTCATAGTCTCCCCCCATGTTGGCATTTGCATCGTTTCCACTGCCTGCCGGAGCTGCAAAAGCATGAATCAGCTCATTATAGCTGTCAAATGTGAGCATGGTGGATTGTTCGGAAACCACCTGATAGAGAGATTCTATAAAAACTCCTGATGGTACATTAGGGGTACTTAGTGTAGAAGCCATCGTCACTTTTTTGTCATCAAACTTACAAAGGAGAGTGATACCTCCCATAGCATAGCCGGAGCCAATATAATATTCCAGCAGCCAACCGTTTGGAGAGCTTTTTAATAGTTCGCTACATTTAATAACATCTGCAGCGGCACGTTCGGCAGAGGACTTATCGAAATAATCATCCTGTTGAAATAAACAGGAATGAAGACCGATGCAGGCTGTAACCAATATAAAGTAGGTTAATATTTTTTGCTTCATAATCAGTGTCTTTTTAGTTGTTGGTAGAGTTGATGTCGTCTTCAATATCGATAGTGTTCAGATCTAAAGAATAAATTTCATCCTGACGCCGTAGTACGACAGAACGCAGATCATCTAAATCTATTCCCCAGGTATCTCTCATATAATTATAGACAATATTGAATTTTTTGTTGATTATTGCTTCACCGCTTTCTCCTGCGGCAGCTAACATGGATTTCCAATAATACTCATCGTGGGTGACATATATAGCGATGTTTTCAACAAAATCTTCTCGGGCCTCGCTCATTGCATAGGGGCTGACAAAACCTGCTTGCCAGGCTTGCTGGTCGGTGCGTGAACTTTGTTTTCCGGTTTCCGGATCGGTATACACATACCAGTTGCTTCCGATATATGCATTTTCGGTGATGCGGTCGAAGGCAGGATCGTAATTTTTTGTCTGATGCAGAATATGAGCGAACTCATGATGCATTGTTTTGAAATAGAATTTGTTTAATTGTTCTATATTAATGTTTTCCACATTCAGGCTATTTACATTGTAAAGGGTAATTTTCATTCCCCCTTCTGCTGTTCCAAGTACCATTGTCCCGCTTTTATCGTAAGCCGGAGAACCTATCAGATGTATCGTTTTGGGAATGTAAACCCGCAGGAAGTTAATGCCGCACAGCTCATCATATGCTTCCATCCAGACATGCTTTACAATTTTGGCTAATACCACCGACTTATTATAATCGGCAGGGATCAAATTCTTGGATTGATCGCTTTCGATATCTTCCATACGGTATTTGAAGGTGACGTTGTAGGTATTCATGTAATTTCTGAATAACCAATGATCGAATGCATTGCCGGTAGTTTCTTCCATCGGGAAGATGCTGTTTGCAGTATCGATATCCTCATCATTGTTACATGCGCCCAAGCAGATTGCTGTGGCGATGAATAATGCGTATAATAAGATGTATTGTTTCATATTCTTTTCTCCTTTCTCTTTTTATCTTGGATTTGCTTCTATACCTGCTGCTATTACATTTGCCGGAATCTGGACGACCCTGCGCAAGTCGTTTTTGTCCATGGTATCAGTAATGTCCATTAATTCTTCGTTTTCAAAGTAACGGCGTTGTACAGTAATGCCGTATCGTCTTATATCTTGCCAGCGTAGGCCTTCTCCCAGTGTGGTGATTCTGCGCAGATGCAGGATACAATGAATGAAGTTAGTCTGTCTGCCGGGTTCAAGCGTAAAGTCCGGAGACAAGGTCTTTTTAGGAGTGATAACTCCTTCATTAAGATTATAGTATTTCATACTTCCGTAAAACTGGTCAACCATTTCCGGAGTTATCGTTTGCGTATGGGTAGTAAAGGACTTCTGCCAGGAAGTGATGTCGGCGGCAGCTTTATCATATTGTTTCAGATAGGTGTATGCTTCTGCACGAGTGATCAGAGTTTCATCAGTAGTGAATGCAGGAACCATGGCGTAAGGATAAAACCCACCGCCTGATACGGCTATTTTTGCCATTAGAGTGATCCGGCGGAAAGAGATTTTAGGTGATCGCGAAGGTTCAAATGGTTGTTGGCGGAATCTGGTGTAGGCACCCCATAGTCCGGTTGAATAACAATCTTCCAGCCCGGTTACAGCATTGTGTGAGTAGCGCATGCAGAGTCCGTAACCGGCATCTATTACTCCGCCAAGCGTAGAGCTGGTACTGAGAAGGAGTAGGTTGGCGGGCTCACTTGCATCGATATAAGCATTAGGCTGGACGTCTCCATTGGGGCTGAGGGTCCCGAGATATTTCCAGTCCCGCAGTACTTCATCGGCATTTGCTCCTAATACAAGATTAGCGTATTCTACTACTTTTTTGCAATTAGAGAAATCCGGTTGCATATAATAGAGGTAGAAACGTGCGGCAAAAGCATATGCCGCTTTCTTGTTGAAATGATATTTGGGAATAGAATAGGCATCATCGTTAATTAGAGGGATGCCTTCTTCTAGATCAGCTGCAATTTTTCGATATACACTGGCGAGCGTACCACGTTCGTAATGGGGGGCTACAGTAGTCTGAAGTGTTTCCATGTAGGGAATGCCTAATTCCTGTTCGGCTGTATTACTGTTATATGCTTGGCAAAATGTAGTTGCCAGCATAAAATGAGCATAGGCACGGCATACCAGAGCTTCCCCTTTCTGGGGATTTAACGATGTCGGATTTCCCAGGTTCTTGATTCCTTGCAGTGCATGGTTGGATGAGGCGATTGCCGCATAGCAGGCATCCCATAAGGCTTGTGGAGTATCTTGTCCTTCTTCGTAGGTATCTTTCCAGTTGTACAAGTCCTCTTCTACCTTTTGCCAGTAACCATATGCACGACTATTCTCGTCTGTGTTATCGCTGTATAATTCCCCTATTTCGCAATTTGTACTTTGCGGATAGGCAGATACCAGGATATTGGCGATACTTTGTTCGGTATCCAACTCTGTCCGGTTGTCCGGAAGTTCATCCAGAAAACTGCTGCAAGCTGTATAGCATGGAGCTAGTAGCAATATCAGTCCTATATGTATTATATTTTTTCTCATATCTAATTTTATTTATAAACTTATTAGTTAATTTATAATCCTAATCTCAATGTCAAAGTAAACTGACGGGGTACCGGAGAGGCTACGCCTCCGGTGTTAAAGAACTCCGGGTCTTGTCCGTTCAATTTCTTATCTGCATAAAGCAGGAAGAGGTTAGTAGCTTGTAATTTGAGTGATAAGTTGGATATCTTTAACGGGTTCAACCAAGTGCGTGGAAACTCATAGGCGAGTGATATTTCTTTCATTCGGATGAAGTCTCCCTTCGCGATGCGGGCCGTTGAGTAATTATAAGCATTGTAGGCATAAGACAGATTCAGATTATGGCTATACTGCGGATAGCTGATTATTGCCGGAATATCTGTTTGGCTTTCATCGCCGGGTAGTGTCCATCGGTTCTTAAATTCACGCGGCATAGCTGTCAGGTCGGAGTAGCTGGCTTTGAATACCGGGTCCAGACGGACTACATTGCCGAATGAATAAGTAAGGAAAACATTTAGCTTGAAGCCTTTATATGTGAAGACGTTTCCAAGACTACCGGTGATAGTCGGGTCTGTCGGTCCTTCATATTTCAGATAATCGATATTGTCACGTGCCTGGAATTCAATCTCTGTGCTTGTAATTTTACCATTGATATCGAATAGGGGAAGACCATTCTTGTCCAGGCCTACAAATGGGATAGAGAACAAACCACGAACCGGATAGCCTTCACGGGCAAATCCGTTACCGGAAATTAAATCCATCACATTTGCCAGTGATTTAAGGTCGGTAACTTTATTTTTGGTATGTGAGAAGATAAAGTCTGTGCTCCAGCTGAAGTTCTTTTTCTTTATATTCTGTGTAGAAAGAGTGAACTCGATACCGTGACTTTCCATTGAAGCTACATTAGCATACGTATAAGTTCCTCCTCCGCCAACTCCCGGGGTGATTGCCGCTCCGATGAGGTCATAATTGTTACGTTTATACCAATCGAGTGCCAGATTGATCCGGTTATCAAGGAAACCAATATCCCCACCGATATTCAATTCATGTTTCTTTTCATAGGTCAGTTCGCTGTTCTCACTGTCTGCCATAAAGATTCCCGGTTCTTGGATATCTGTAAAAGGGCGGTAGGGAGAATAAGCTCTGAAAATAGCCTGTGAGTTTGTTACATTGGCGGGACCGCGGTCGGCTGTCAGTGAATAAGAAACTTTCAGAGTGAGGTGTGAAAGAGTTGGTTCCAGCTTTTTGAAAAAGTTTTCTTCATGAGCATTCCATGCTCCTGACAGGTTCCAGGTGGGGAGCCAACGTGCAGAGTGACTTCTGCCCATGCGGTTGGTTCCTTCATAACGGAATGTCCCGTTCATGGTATAACGCCCGTCGTACGAATAGGTCACGTTGGCAAATGTGGCCACACTGCGTGCCAAACTGTGTTCCAGCGCATAATATTTATCGTCTGCTTCCAATCCTTTCTTGAAAAACTGATATACATAGGATGGAGTTTCACCCATTGAGTATTGCATCCCCCAACCATTGAACATGGTGTATGAACGGCGGAGATCATTGACTTCCATTCCTCCGAAAGCATTGGTGATATGCTTCTCGGCAAATAGATGATTCCATGAAGCGGTCGCACGGAAATCCAATCCTAACATTTTGTAATCTTTACGTTGATAGATGCCTCCTCGTGGCAGAATGCTGATAGGTAATGAGTAAATATCATCCGGATCGCTGTAAAGCAGCCCATTGTTGTTACGAATGGTTGCGTCATCCATACCTGTGCGATATGCTGTTGCCTGATTAGAGTTATCCAGGATATTGTGCTCTTGAGAACTGGCCTGATATTTTAATGATCCTAATGCGCTAAACTCCAGTTCGGGAAGGGCTTTCCATTTTATCTCTCCCTGAAATTTCACATCTACTACATTCAGTTCAATGTAGTTATTGTCTAGTTCATGTAAAATATTGAATGGAGCATAATTGGAAGTATAATAAGCGTTCGGGTCCATTGCTCGAGAAGTGTTGATGGCATAAGAATATGGGTTGATATCAAAACTGCGACTGACTTCTCCATTTGCGGCGTTGACGGTAGAGCTAATGGTTCCGGGTGCTTTTTGCTTACGGTAGGATGCGCTTGAAATCAGGTTGACGGATAGATTTTTGAGTACGTTATAAGTTGTGTTTACATTTGCTGTATAGCGTTTCACTTCACTTTGTTTGTACCATCCCGGATCGAGCATTGCACTCAATGATGCATAGAAAGAAGACTTTTCAGTTCCGGAAGTAATGCTGACCGAGTGGTTCTGTGAAATATTATTAGAGAATAAAGCATCAAACCAATCGGTATTTCTCATTTCTGCTTCGCGTAGATAAGCGTTCATTTCTTCAGTACTGGATATGGCATATTGTCCGGTGACAGGGTCGAAAGTATTGATAAGCTTATACATACGACCATATACACCACTATTGGCAGCGCGATAGATGTCACTGTAATTTAACCATCCTTTTTGTTCCATTTCTTTATAAACTCCCATTTGCTCCTGTGAATTCATAATGTTGAATTCGTTATAGGTGGGGATCATACGAGTGGTAAATTCACCTGTATAACTAATCTTGTTAATACCGGCTTTTCCTTTTTTGGTGGTAACGACAATTACACCTGCCATAGCACGTGCTCCATAAATAGAAGTTGCAGAGCCATCTTTCAATATCTGAAAGCTTTCAATGTCGTCCGCATTCAGACCGGCAATAGCAGAACTGATCAATGTTTCTGCGTCTCCCGAAGAGAGATCGTCTGCACCGACTTCAATTGCGTCTTCCATAATAACTCCATCCACCACCCACAGAGGTTTGGAACTACCATATATAGAGGTAGCACCACGAACCCGGATTTTAGGAGCAGTACCAAATGTTCCCGATACATTTTGAACTGATACACCGGCGGCACGTCCTTCCAGCGCACGACTGATTTCGGGCATACCGTCGAGTTTTACTTCTTCAGCGGATAGCTGTGCAGTAGCACCGGTAAACAATCGTTTATCCATTTTCTGCATACCTGTGACTACGACTTCCGACAGCGTTTGCACATCGGTATTTAGTGTAACACTCATCGTTGGAGTGGCAGTTAGCTCCTGTGGATGCATGCCAATATAAGAGAACTGTAAAATAGAGTTGCTGGCTACTTTCTCGATAAAGAATTTACCATTCAGGTCTGTCAGTACTCCGGATTTGCTGCCTTTAATCTGTACGGTGGCTCCGATGAGCGGTTGCCCGTCATCTCCGGATATGACTACTCCGTTAACATCGAATATTTTAGCCTGTTTGGATGGGCCGGTAGGAGTGATTGTGATAAACTGGCCATCTATATGGTATTCTAATGGCTTGTCGATGAGTATGATGTCTAGTGCTTGCTTTATGCTCTTGTCTTTTACGGACCCCGAGACTGTGAATTTCTTGACATCATCATACGTAAACAGGATTTTGTATCCTGATACTTTCTCCAGACGTTTCAACACAGAAGGCAAGCGTTCATTGTTGAATTCCAACGTGATTTTCTTTTCGTTTTGTGTCTGAGCTTCTGCCGGTCGTGGCAGTAAGCATACGCATAGGAGGCACACGATAAATAAATACCAGTTTCTTTTCATACGTTTGATTTTAAATAACACTATTTTGAACTTGTTTTATATTAATAGTGCGTATGAAAGGAAATTTAAGACACCCCTTTTGCGAATTATTTTCTTTAAAAGATAATATTTTGTTGTTTTCTTTGTGCTTTTGTATACTTTTTGTATGAAAATACTAATCGATAGTAAGAGTATTGCCGTTTAAAGTTACGGTTACTTTTTTCATCCGATTAAGTAATTGAATGGTGTGTTCAAGCCCAAGCCGGCGATCAGCTACAAAGTGCATTTTGTAGTTCATAGCTTCTTTATTGCGGAATTCTATACTTACATTGTACCAGCGTCCGAGATTTTGCATAATTTCCCGAAGAGTGACATCGTCAAAGTAGAAGTAGCCGTCTTTCCAGTAAATGTAAGAGTCCAAATCTACTTCCGTCAGGATAAAATTGCCGTCAGCTTGCAGATGTGCATCTTCTCCCGGAGTAATGGCAGTGTAGGCGCCCCCTTGGGTGTTACTGACTTCTACCTTTCCATTGATAAGTACTACGTGAGAGTCTTCCGGGTTGTAGCTGCGTATATTGAATTCTGTACCTAGTACACGTGTTTGTATACTTGGAGTCTTTACAATAAATGGTTGCTGTTTATTAGGGGTTACTTTGAAGTATGCTTCACCTTCCAGATATACGGTACGTTCTTTTTCTACAAATGCCGTGGGATAAATTAATCGGGTATTTGCATTGAGCCATACTTCTGTTCCGTCACAAAGGATCACTTTAAAGTTCTGCCCTCTGGGGATGGTCAGTGTATGAGTTTGAATCGTATTTTGTGCATTAGGGACATTGGCTACTGTCTTTTTAGTACGGCTGTAATCCAGATATTCTTTGGTTTTGGCAGCTACTTTCGGATCTTTTTGTGATTCACCTAATATCATTTTCTCTCCGTCTTCAGCTTGCAGGGTAATTTCTTGGGGAGTATTATCTGCTGTAAAGACGGTGATTGGGTCAGGAGTCGGGAATATATCCAGAGTATTGGATATGATGAATACAAGACCTGTGAGGATAGCCGCCGCTGAGACCAGACTGATGGCGAGTTTCAGTCCGGCAAAAGGTTTTCGCTTAGTGTGTTTCGCTTTGAAACGAACTAATTCAGCTTCTACGTCTATCGATCCGGGAGTTTGCTGTTGTTGTAACGCTACATTCATATCCATGATGTCACGGCATGTTTGCAGGCATTCATCATCTTCAAGAGCGCCGGACGTTTCTTTCTCATTGAGCTCTGAGGGGGATTCCATGATATCTAATGCTTTTTTGATGGAATCATTTATATCGTTGTAACCTTTGTCCTTATCCATAAATAACTTTTCAGTTCTTGGTTGTTTTTATTTCTATTACTTATTTTAATACGTTTGTTTAAGATAGTTAGATACCCTCTTTATTCTTTTTTAGCAAACTCTTTACGGAGTACAGAGAGTGCTTTTACAATGTGTTTTCGGACAGCGCTTACGCTTATATTCAGTTCATCAGCCACTTCCTGATATTTTTTTCTTCGTACATAACATTCTTCAAGGATATGCCGGGTGTGGGCAGTAAGCGTTGAAATAGCTTTGTGGATGCGCATCATCCTTTCGTCATATTCTTTGTATTCTGTTTCTGTGTATGATTCGGTCAGTTTTATATATAATTGAACATATTGTTCGTGTACGTTCTGATGACGCAAGTAATCGATGCATTTGTTACGGACGTAAACATAGAGATAAGATTTGGCTGTGGTTTTATCAATCTTGGCATAGTTAGTCCAAATAAATTCGAAAGCATCACTTGCGATATCTTTACTAGCCTCCATATTATTGATCAGATGGAATGCATAATAATAAAGTTGGGGGTAGTACTCTTTAAAAAGATAGTCGAAATCTGCTTTGTCTTCCACGTGCTTTAAAGTGTTGAATAGTAAATAAATTGCGTTGCAAATAAACAAATAATAATTGAGAAAAGCAAAATGGCTTTTGTTTTATATTTATTGTATCTTTGTAGCGTCATTCTTTTCTTATATATTAGGACTATATTAATGGAGAGTATTCTAATTACAGGTGCAAGTGGATTCATTGGAAGTTTTATTGTCGAAGAGGCACTGAAACGAAAGTTTGGTGTGTGGGCGGGAATCCGTTCTAGCAGCAGCAAGCAGTATTTGAAGAACCGGAAGATTCATTTTCTGGAACTGGACTTTGCTCATCCCAACGAATTGCGTGCCCAACTCTCCGGGCATAAAGGGACGTATAACAAATTTGATTACATTATTCATTGTGCGGGAGTCACCAAGTGTTCGGACAAGAAAACATTTGATTATGTAAATTATCTTCAGACTAAATATTTTGTTGATACGTTGAAGGCACTCAATATGGTTCCGAAGCAGTTTATCTATATCAGCACATTGAGCGTATTCGGACCGGTGCATGAAAAAGATTACTCGCCCATTTCGGCAGATGATTCTCCGATGCCTAATACGGCTTATGGATTTAGTAAACTCAAAGCCGAACTTTATATACAGAGCATTCCCGGTTTCCCTTATGTCATTTATCGTCCTACAGGAGTTTACGGTCCCCGTGAAATGGATTATTTCCTGATGGCAAAGTCCATCCGTCAGCATGTGGACTTCTCGGTGGGTTTCCGGAGACAGGATCTGACTTTTATTTATGTAAAGGATATTGTGCAGGCCATCTTCCTTGGAATAGAGAAAAGAGTAGCGAGAAAAGCGTATTTCCTGTCGGATGGAAACGTATATAAAAGCCGCACATTTTCGGACTTAATACAAAAAGAACTGGGCAATCCGTTTGTTATTCATATGAAATGTCCATTAATTGTGCTAAAAGTTATATCTTTGCTCGCTGAATTTATTGCTACGCGTTCCGGGAAGAGCAGTACGCTGAATTCTGACAAGTATAAAATAATGAAACAACGTAACTGGCAATGTGATATAACCCCTGCAATGACAGAGTTAGGGTATGCTCCCGAATATGATCTGGAGAAGGGAGTTCGTGAAACGATTGCCTGGTATAAAAACGAAGGATGGCTTTAGACTTATTTAAGCGAGTGGAAACCCGGAAGGGGTTGTTTGCTGTGGAGAAGATTACATTGATTTATAATCTGTTGACCTCCATCTTGATACTGTTCCTGTTTCAGCGAATGGATCATCCATGGCACATGTTGCTGGATAGGGCGATGATTGCTGCAATGACTTTCCTGTTGATGTATCTTTATCGGCTGGCACCTTGTAAGTTCTCGGCATTTGTGCGGGTTGTCATTCAGATGAGCCTGCTTTCGTACTGGTATCCCGATACGTTTGAGTTTAACCGGTTCTTCCCCAATCTTGATCATGTATTTGCTGTTGCCGAACAATTTATCTTCAATGGGCAGCCTGCTATCTGGTTCTGCCACACATTTCCGCATCTGATAGTCAGCGAAGCATTCAATTTGGGATATTTCTTCTATTATCCGATGATGCTGATTGTGACGTTATTCTACTTTATCTATAAGTTTGAATGGTTTGAGAAGATGTCATTTGTACTGGTAACTTCTTTCTTTATTTATTATCTCATTTATATCTTTGTTCCGGTGGCGGGACCGCAATTCTATTTTCCGGCTATCGGGTTCGATAATGTGTCGAAAGGTATCTTCCCGGCTATTGGCGATTATTTCAATCATCATCAGGAACTATTGCCCGGTCCCGGCTATCAGCATGGGTTCTTCTATAATCTGGTAGAGGGCTCGCAGCAGGTAGGCGAACGACCTACTGCGGCATTCCCCAGTTCTCATGTCGGCATTTCCACTATCTTGATGATTATGGCGTGGCGTGGCAGCAAAAAGCTCTTTGCCTGCCTGATTCCTTTCTATATGCTACTTTGTGGTGCTACCGTGTATATTCAGGCGCATTATGTTATTGACGCTATTGTAGGCTTCTTCTCAGCGTTCGTTTTATATGTTGTAGCAACGTGGATGTTCAAGAAGTGGTTTGCGCAGCCGATGTTTAAGTAAACCAATCTGGTATATCATCGATCTACAGATGCTAGATTGGCAGTTATCTCATCAAATATCCGGAACAATTCTTCCTTTGTTTCCGCCCGAAGCATAGCGATACGGGTATTACGAAAATTAGGAATGCCTTTGAACAACGGACTGGCAGCCAGATGACGGCGTACATGCAGAATACCTCTGCGTTCGTCAAGCAGATTCACACTGTCTACTACCTCCTGTCGTAATACCTCCATGCACCATTCAAAACTGAGTGGGGGAAGCGCTTCTCCTGTTTCCAGATAATGCTTCACTTCCTTGAATATCCAGGGGCGTCCGAAGCTTGCACGACCGATCATGACAGCGTCTACTCCATAACGGTCGAAACACTCCTTACAGCGTTGAGGCGTAGTCACATCTCCGTTGCCGATGATAGGAATATGCATGCGGGGATTGTTTTTTACTTCCCCTATCAGTGTCCAGTCTGCTTCTCCGGTGTACATTTGCGCACGGGTCCTACCGTGGATAGTCAATGCGGCAATACCGCAATCCTGCAATTGTTCTGCCAAATCTACAATGATTTTATTATTGGCATCCCATCCCAGACGAGTTTTTACAGTTACCGGTATTTTCACGGCATCTACTACCGCACGGGTAATCTCCAGCATCTTCGGAATATTCTGTAACATTCCTGCTCCGGCACCTTTTCCCGCTACTCTTTTCACCGGGCAACCGAAGTTGATATCGAGAATATCAGGCTGTGCCTGTTCCACTATTTTGGCGGCTTCCACCATTGTTTCCGTATCCTTCCCATAAATCTGAATGGCAACAGGACGCTCTTCGTCACTGATGCTCAACTTCTGCGCGGTCTTGTTGACGGCACGTATCAATGCATCACTCGATACAAATTCAGTATATACCATGTCGGCACCGAACTTTTTGCACATCAGGCGGAAAGCCGGGTCTGTCACGTCCTCCATGGGGGCGAGTAGTATAGGATGTTCTCCCAGGTCTATATGGTTTATCTTCATAATTGATACTTCTTTTTTGCCGTGCAAAGGTACGGATAAAAACTGAAAGAACTATTTGTTGAGGTAAGTTTCACGGATGCGGATTAATTCGTACCTTTGCATACTCCTATCACATTTTAATGATTATCGAACAGTAAAATGAATATAAAAGACTTTGAAATAATGGCGCCTGTCGGTTCGCGCGAATCTCTTGCGGCAGCCATTCAGGCTGGAGCCGATTCTATCTATTTTGGTATAGAAAACCTTAACATGCGTGCCCGTTCTGCCAATACGTTTACCGTTGATGATTTGCGTGAGATAGCCCGGACGTGCGACGAACACGGGATGAAAAGCTATCTGACAGTCAATACGATTATCTATGATAAGGATATTCCTTTGATGCGTACTATTGTCGATGCGGCCAAAGCAGCCGGAATATCTGCAGTGATTGCTGCTGACGTGGCAGTGATGAATTATGCCCACCGGATCGGGCAGGAAGTGCATTTGTCTACTCAGCTTAATATATCGAATGCGGAAGCCTTGAAATTTTATGCCCAGTTTGCCGATGTTGTGGTGCTTGCACGCGAACTGAATCTGGAGCAGGTTGCAGAGATTTATCGTCAGATCCGGGAAGAAAATATCTGTGGACCGAGTGGTGAACAGATTCGTATTGAGATGTTCTGTCACGGTGCTCTGTGTATGGCAGTCTCCGGAAAGTGCTACCTCTCTTTGCATGAAATGAATCACTCCGCCAACCGGGGGGCTTGTATGCAAGTATGCCGTCGTTCTTATACCGTTCGTGATAAGGAGACAGATGTGGAACTGGATATCGACAACGAATATATCATGTCGCCGAAAGACCTGAAGACTATTCATTTTATGAATAAGATGATGGATGCAGGTGTGCGTGTATTCAAAATCGAAGGTCGTGCCCGTGGCCCTGAGTATGTGCGTACAGTGGTAGAATGTTATAAAGAGGCGATTCAGTCTTATTTGGACGATACCTTTACAGACGAAAAAATCGCAGCTTGGGACGAACGTCTGAAAGCTGTTTTCAACCGTGGATTCTGGGATGGCTATTACCTCGGACAACGGCTTGGCGAATGGACACGGAATTACGGTTCGGCAGCTACGGAGCGTAAAATCTATGTGGGTAAAGGTATCAAATACTTCTCCAATATCGGCGTTTCCGAATTTCTGGTGGAGGCGTCCGAAGTCAGTGTAGGCGATAAATTGCTGATTACGGGACCAACCACCGGTGCAGTCTTCATGACGCTGGACGAAGCCCGCGTCGATCTGAAACCGGTAGAAACAGTCAAGAAGGGACAGCGCTTCTCGATGAAATCAGACAAGATACGTCCCAGCGACAAATTATATAAATTGGTATCTACCGAAGAACTGAAGAAGTTCAAAGGACTTGATGTAGAACAGAAAAGAGGATAAACAGATGAGTCAGTACATTTACGAGCTGGAGATGAAGGTACGCGATTATGAATGCGACCTGCAAGGTATTGTCAACAATGCCAATTATCAACATTATCTGGAGCATACCCGCCATGAGTTTCTGATCTCGGTAGGTATTAGCTTTGCAGCGCTTCATGAGCAGGGAGTCGATCCGGTAGTGGCGCGCATCAATATGGCTTTCAAGACTCCGTTGAAGAGTGGAGATGAATTTGTCTCCAAGCTATATATGAAAAAAGAGGGTATCAAGTATGTATTCTATCAGGATATCTTCCGCAAAAGTGATCAAAAAGTAGTAGTGAAATCCACTGTTGAAACGGTATGTGTGGTAAACGGACGTTTGAGTAGCAGCGAATTATTCGACAACGTCTTTGCTCCATACCTGAAATGACCGATAACGAAGAAGAACAGATTTATAGCATCGCTCTGACCATGGTGCCCGGTATCGGGCACATTGGAGCGAAGCGTCTGGTAGAGGGCATGAAAAGTGCCACTGATGTCTTCCGCTACCGGAAAGAGCTTTCCGAACGTATTCCCGGAGTTAACGAACGGATATCTGCCGCACTGGATTGTCCGTCACTCATTGCCCGTGCAGAGCAGGAACTCGGATTTCTGCAGAAGAACCGCATTCAATGCCTGACTTATTATGATGAAGCTTATCCTTCCCGCTTGCGGGAGTGTGAGGATGCTCCTGTCGTGCTTTTCTTCAAGGGAAATGCGGATTTGAATGCTCTCCATATTCTAAATATGGTGGGTACCCGCCACGCTACCGATTATGGAACGCAACTTTGCGCTACTTTCCTTCGTGACTTGAAAGCGTTATGTCCTGATGTGTTAGTGGTCAGCGGCCTTGCCTATGGCATTGATATCAATGCCCACCGGAGCGCTTTGAATAATGGACTGGCTACGGTAGGCGTATTGGCTCATGGATTAGACCGTATCTATCCCTCTCTCCATCGTAAAACGGCTGTTGATATGCTCGACAGAGGTGGTCTGCTGACTGAATTTCTTGTCGGCACAACACCGGACAAGCATAATTTTGTTAGCCGAAACCGCATTGTAGCAGGTATGTGCGACGCTACGATTGTGATAGAATCTGCCGCAAAAGGCGGTTCCCTGATTACTGCCGAACTTGCGGAGAGTTATCACCGTGACTGTTTCGCTTTTCCCGGTCGCGCTACTGACGAATATTCCAAGGGATGCAATCAACTGATCCGCGACAATAAAGCTTCTCTGCTTTTATCTGCCGAAGACTTTGTGCAGGCAATGGGCTGGAGTGCTGCTTCCTGCGTGGAAAAAACAGCCAATGTACAGCGTGACCTGTTTCCCGATTTGTCCGGAGAAGAACAACGGATCGTTGATATTCTGGCACAACGCGGAAATCTGCAGATTAACACGCTGGTGGTGGAAACTGACATTCCCGTTCATAAAATGAATGCTATTCTTTTTGAACTTGAAATGAAAGGAGTTGTACGGGTATTGGCCGGAGGAATGTATCAATTACTGATTTAATTGTCTGGATATTGTTTGTTTTTTCATTATATTAGCAGCCTAATTAAAAATAATACCCCCATGAGCAAAACACATTCTTTCTTCATCTTATCTATTCTTTCTTTTTTTGTAGTAAACGTATCTTTGTTTGCCGGAGATAAACCTCAAACAAACATCAATCAAATTTTTTTTGAAGGAGCACCGAGCATTCATCCTCCCCGGGTGATAGCCAATTATACGGCAACTCCTTTCATGTTTTATATTCCTACTACCGGCCAGCGACCGATGGAATGGAGTGCTGAGAAGTTGCCGAAAGGCTTGAAACTGGATTCGAAAACAGGAATTATCACAGGAACAGTCGCTTCGGAAGGTGAATATATAGTCACTCTCAAAGCTAAGAATTCGCAGGGAACCTGTACGCAAAAGCTCGAGATTCATATCGGTGACGATTTGCTGCTGACTCCTCCTATGGGGTGGAACAGCTGGAATACTTTCGGGCAACATCTCACGGAAGAACTGGTATTGCAGACTGCGGATGCACTGGTGGCAAACGGAATGCGTGATCTGGGTTATTCCTATATTAATATCGATGACTTCTGGCAGCTGCCGGAGCGAGGGGCTGACGGACATATACAGATTGATAAAGCGAAGTTTCCTCGTGGAATAAAATATGTTGCTGACTATCTGCATGAACGGGGCTTTAAACTCGGGATCTATTCTGACGCAGCCGATAAAACCTGTGGCGGTGTTTGTGGCAGTTATGGGTACGAAGAAATGGATGCGAAAGATTTTGCTTCCTGGGGAGTCGATTTGTTGAAGTATGATTATTGCAATGCTCCTGCCGGCAGGGTGGAGGCTATGGAGCGATATGCTAAGATGGGTAAGGCTTTGCGTGCTACCGGTCGTTCTATTGTGTTCTCTGTTTGCGAGTGGGGACAGCGTGAACCTTGGAAATGGGCAAAGCAAGTAGGAGGACATTTGTGGCGGGTTTCGGGAGATATAGGAGATGTATGGGACCGTGAGGCCAATCGGATGGGTGGACTGCGCGGTATTCTGAATATTCTGGAAATCAACGCTCCTTTGAATGAATATGCCGGACCTTCCGGGTGGAATGATCCGGATATGCTGGTTGTCGGTATTGGCGGGAAGAGCATGAGCATCGGCTCGGAATCGAAAGGATGTACTCAGGAGCAATATAAGTCTCATTTTGCCTTATGGTGTATGATGGCTTCTCCTTTGCTTTGTGGAAATGATGTACGGAACATGGATGATAGCACTTTACAGGTTTTGTTGGACAAGGATTTGATTGCTATCAATCAGGATGTGCTCGGTAAGCAGGCAGAACGCAGCATTCGTGCGGATTATTATGATATTTGGGTGAAACCGTTGGCTGATGGTCGTAAAGCTGTCGCTTGTTTCAACCGGATGGATACTCCGCAAAATATAGAACTGAACGCGAAAACGGTGGAAGGTTTATCTTTGGAACAGGTATATAGTCTCGATAGCCGTTCTACGGAAAATGCTGCGGATGGTATGATTGTAAAGCTGGCTCCTTATCAATGCAAAGTTTATATTTGTGGTAAGCCGAAATAGGAACAGGGATGAGGTTGGGGCATAAAAAAAGGAGCAACGCCTTGCTCCAACCTTTGTTAACCTTAAATCTAATACTATGAAAAAAATCACATGACAAATGTAAGCCTTCTTGCCATTTCTTCCAAATTAAGTTTCTTGTATTTGGGTCTCTTTTGATTTCTTTCACGGATTTTCACTGTTATCGCACACAATGCTCTTGAAAGAGAGATGTGCAGTTTACTTTTCTGATGAAAAAAAAGTAAACTGCACATCTAAACAAACTTATTTGCTTTTATTATGATCAATGGGTTGACTGTTCAATTGAATGTTTCAATATAGATCCTGGTTTTCCATCATAAATAGTTTCTATACTGATAGTGATAGGTGTGGTTTTATCTGCATTATAGCATTCTATTACAACACATCCATTTTTGTCGGTTTGTACATTTGGGTTCCAATATAAAGTGCGGCGATGATCATTGTTTTTAGGTAAAGCTCCGTCCGTATAGGCTGGTGAGTAAAATTCTAATGGACGAGTATAGCCTTGTATACGGGTTGTACGGATTCCACGAGCCGAACGAAAGTCTCTGTTTGCATTCCAGCCGTCAGCAGAGACGATATAAGCAATAGCTGTAGGTTCTTCTGTTAGGCTTTTACCATACTGTTTATCAGTTGCTTTTTTCTCGCTTGCTTTTGTAATCTCCATCTCTTCCTCTAATTCTTCAAAATCTTCTTTGATTGGTGTAAGGGCTTCCTCAAAGTCTAATTTTCCTATTTCGTCTTTAGCTCCGCTTCCGCTACTGATTACTAATGTTTTAATAGCGTCAATGTCTTCTTCAATGAGAAAGCGCTGATGATTTCTCATAATTTTGCCATCGACTGCTAATGGGAGTGACTTTCCACGATATATTATCTGTTTTCCTTCTTGAAGCCGTATTTCGGGGTTTACTTTATTGAGGAAATCATATAAAGTGAATATTTCTTTACCTTCATCTCGCATCTGGTCTATCATTGCTTGAACATCGTAATAGGCATCTATACTTTGTTCAAATAATAATGTACGCTTTTGAGGATAACGTGCTTTGATTGTTACTTCTGCTAAAAAATATGGATTAGTTTTACGAATGGAATCCATATAGACTGAATCTTTATGTTTTGTGGTTTTTCTTAACTCATTGATGTCTTTCCAATCTGGATGTATCTCATAAAAACTGTATTTGCGAAGTTTTGGAGAGAAATTTCGAAATAGTAAGACTGAGCAGAGTTGCTTTCGATCGCTGTTGAGTTTACGTGTTTGTATGTTAGTAGGTATAATTCCTTCAAAGTCTTCTACAGGTATTTGGAAACGTCCCAGAGAATCGGAGATTGATTTTCCTGCCATGAATATACCTTCTTTTTTGGATAGAATGGAGACTTCAAGATTCTCTTTATTTTTCTTGAGTATATATGATTTCAGCTGTCCGTGTATAGTAAGCTTGTCTTCTGGGAGATAACGCGGCTGTATGGGTGGATTACTGATCATATCTTCCAAATTATACTTTTTCCATCCGTGTACTAGCATTAGTATATCTAGTTCTTGTTTCCGTTGCCTGCTATTTTCAGCAAAATAATAACCAGGTTGATGTATATAACCTTTTAATTCGGAAGTTAAAAGTAAATCAGTAAATATGGTGTTATCATATTCTAGGTAATCAGATTGTAAGGTGCTCCGGACAGAAACGGAAAGATTAGTTTCTATTGGTTGTCCATTTGAATCTTTCGCTTCTATTTTGCAATGGATAGGAGTGAAGGGATAATAATATGAATTATTAGTCTGGGCTGTTAATTGTAGGAAACTGTTAGGCATAATGTAGCAATATCGTTCTGCTAATACATTGGCCTTCCGGTTCATTAACGAAAATTGAATAATTCCGGCAGGCAGTTTATCTGTTGGAATACGAATAAGTTCAGCCTGTTTCTTTTCGAAAGTGAGAGCATGCCAGACCAGAGGTATATTTTGATGAGATATAAATAGAGCTAAAGTATCAGAATCCGTAATTCCATTGCATAGTATCCGGATATCAAAAGTTTTCTCACGATTGGTTACGTTTAATACATAACCTTGTGGCAGGGCCTTAGGCAACGAGTATTTGTATTTCTCGCCGTTGTATTCCACTTCTGCTTCTACTTCTATGCCCGTTTGTGGAGTGTAAGACAAGCATCCCATGCCATCATGGACTGTCCTAAATTCTGTTAGCTTTTCACCTTTTTTAGTACGTAGTATGCCGGATACATTAACTGCTCCCTCTTTTTTACTTTCAGCTTTGAAAGCTACTATAGAAGTGACACCCTCTATTAGCTGCCCTCCTTCAGGGAAGAAACGTACTGACAATTTTTTAACGTTACTTTTTGGTCGTTGTTTCATAGACGGGCTCATATCATATGTAGCTATGAAACGTTCTTCATCATTAATGCCTATTCGGGGACGGTAGACAGGAAATGTACGTGAAAAATAGTATTCGTCTCCGAAAGCCAGCATCCATTTTGTAAATGCCCGGATCTCATAATAGCCGGATAAACCGGATTTTTCTAAAATGAATTGTCCTTGTCCCTCTCCTTTTTGTGTTTTTATGATTTGTTTGTCGATAATATGTCCTAACTGATCAAGTAACTCCACATAAAGTGGTTGACTAAGAGTAGTCGGTCGATTTTCTGTCCCTTGAGTTACATATGCTTTGAACCAGATAGTATCTCCTGCATAATAACTGGTATTATCAAAATGAAGATGCACTTTCTCTTGCGGATAAGCAGAGGAGAAGATTTTTGCCTGTTGAAAATATCTCTGAAAAATATCTTCTGCATTTGGAGATGATTGCTGTGCACTTATGGCAGAGGCAATAATTATCAATAAGGATAAGGTTGTGAATTTCATAAGCGAATTCATATTTAGTGTATTGTAGAATGCTCATAATGCCGTTCCCTTATCCGCCATAATAGTTCATGCAGAGAGATGTTTTTCACTTGCGGTGATAATAGTTGATCTGAGATTTTGCTTGCATTATAACCTTTTATGGGCAAATCAGTAGAATGTGCTGTTTTACTGAAATCCGACCAGGCATGTATGATTGTCCAAGACAATGGATTCTTTTTTTCTTTTAATTTGGCCGCTTTTGCCGCATCCCGGTTAATGAGAGCTGCGATATAGTCTGGACCACCACACAATGGATTATCGAATAATCCGGACCAAATAGAAAATTTGGCGGTCACTATTGGAATCTCAATATTTTTATTGTTCTTCACCCATATAATGTCTCCTCCCATATTATATGGACTGTATTGAATAGCCACCATTCCCGTTAATCCTTCTATCTCGCGGGCATAGATTTCATAGGCTTGCCGGGCCTCTTTACTAAATACATCTTTGCAGATAAACCCGAATATCTTAATATTTAATTTTTTGAAATGCCAGTTCATACGTCGTGCAAATTCAATGAGAAGTTCCTCCCGGTTAGGACGGTTTTTTGCAAATTCATCGGGATATTGATATCCTCCTCCATATTCAATCACACTTGAGTTGTCTTTTTTCATAGTAACAAAACGATTCCAGGTGGAAGTGCTTACTACTGATAGGTTAATTGGGCAGAGAGTCCATGAAACCGGAGAGCGATTTTCGTCTTTATTGCCATAGTATAGTGGACTATCAAGAAATTCTCCCATTGTCCATTGCATATTGTCACCGTCACTGATAACGAAAGAATGGAATGCAGAATTATCATTGAAATCTATATCTTCTTTTTTTACTTCATGTATAGGTAATGGGGGCATTTTATCGGAAGCTGCCATAATGATAGGAAGGTTACGACACCAGTTTGAAGCCGTATTGTAGTGTCCCCATCTTGTGATAGCTCCTGTATATTCGTCTTCATTTCCATAATTCCAACCCAATATAGGTGAAAGTGGAGTAACCCATTCCAGTATTTGCTCCGAAAAATGCCCTGTTCCATAATATAGCATAAGTTTCTGAGCTATAGCAATATCTCTGCAGTTGCTAACTTTGGGATCAATGCTAAGTGCTGCCCCTCTATTAAGTTGGTTTTTGCAGCGTTCGAAACACGTTTCCGGTGATTCGTTACGTGCATCTTTTAGTTTCTTTAATCCGGATTGTTTGATTCGTTTCTCTAAAGATTCCTCTACCAGTATACCTTTCAGGAGGCTGGCATATACCGTTGCTACATTAGCTGAATAATTGATTCCTTCTCTTCGTGAGTAATTTTCTCCTATTGAGTTGTCGTTTTTATAGAGTATATAGCCTTCTATGATCTTTTTTTTCTTGAGATGCTCTAAGAGATCCCATACATCCATTCGGGTTGTTTTGGTGATATTTAGGTTTTCCTGTGAGCTTCTTAAAATTTCACGATAGGAACTGTTATCTATTTCTATCCAGACCATTTCATCAAAAGAGTCTTCGTTTACTGCTTGTCCACATAAGCCGGATAATGACTCTAAAAGCATACTTTCTGCCCTACTGAGTCCTTCACCGTTACATAAAATTAGTTGTTGAGGTGCTTTTTGTATAAACCAACCATGCCTACCATCGTAAGCGGATGCTATAATGGGAGGCAATAAACAAATGATGAGCGTAGATAATAACTTGATTTTCATGATTGTAATGTTTAGGGTTAAAAAGAGCTTTTTCCCCAATCTATTTCGGGAAAAGCTCTTTTTAATGTTGAAGTTTTATAGTGTTGTTATCCTATTATTTAGAGACTTCTAATGGCAATGTCCGCATTTCATTAGCCGCACTAATATTGTCGATGTAGTTGTCGGATAAAGTGATAGCGAATACAGCAATATTCTCGTCTTTAGGAAGTACCAGTGTATGTGCTTCTTTGGGAAGTTCGATGCCGAATTTATACATATATGTGTAGATATACGTGTCATTCCCTTTTTTTGTATGACGATGAGAACCGATGTATGCAAGCGAAGCATTGCGAATATAACCGTCACTGACACCCTTATGCCCCCACTGTCCATAGAAGCCGGAGTAATAAGGTATTTCAAATTCGTGTGATTTACTATTAACAATGAATTTTGCTTTGCGATCCTTGTCTGTAGAAGTTGCGAGGATATATAGTTTCTTGCCCGCTGCTTCCTTGGGTAGTTGGATTGTATCTCCCTTACATTTGATAACATTTTTATTTTCATAGTTAGCTATGCTGAAAGTGATATCATCACAAGTAACTTTATCACCAATTAGTTCAGCTGCGAAACTATTTCCTTTTTTATCGAAAGAAACAGTATAGCCAAAGTTTTCAGGAGTGAAAGCCTTACTGTTAAATGGTAATTGAAGTGGTATGTTCTTTATTGGATCTGCTTTTACTTTTCCTTTTTTCAATCGGATAGCGAAGGTTCTTGGTTGATAAGATGCCATGTCGAAACATAATTTATTGTCCTGTATAGTAGCTTCGCCTATTTTCTCTTCGATGCCATTGGCCTCATAGCCCGATTCTATGGGAGCAGGGAATGTAATTTCTACATTTTGTGCAGATTTACCTTGCATCTCGTATAAACGGATGATGTATAAATCACTTTCTTCCGCTTTTTTTAAGGAACGAATAGCCACTTGCGGGGTATTTACTTTTACGAAAGAATATTCACGTCCTAATGCACCTTTATGTTTGGGCGTGTTGAATACAGCCAGCTGACTATTCAGGGATTCGGCCAAATGGCTGATTCCGGCTTGTAATGCTCCGTCCTGATGGCCCACGATTGAATAAGTGAAGGTGTGATGTCCGAAGTCTTGCTGTTCCTGATATTTATATCTGTCTTTGGTACTGGGAGCATGGAGTAGTGTCAGTCGCAAAGTGTTATCATTGGGTTTATCCCATCCATACTTACAATCATTCAGGATTGAGATTCCGTAACTTTTATCGGAAGACGTAATGTCTGCCCATTGTTGTGCATATACTTCATAAGCAGTATCTGTATTGTTCTTACGCTTTACAGTTCCGATACCCAGATCATAAACAGCTTCCCGATTTTTTACATTCATTGGAAACTCTGCTTTTAATACGGCGTCTTTTGTTGACCAGTCTATTTCATTAATGATATCGATTCGTTCATCGTTTGCCCCTTCACTCATGCGGATGTATTGTATGAATTTAGAAGATTTATAGGTGCGTTCAATGCGAAGAGCTGCATAACAGGGACCTTGTTCTTCGATACTGATACGAACATTTTCTGAGATTGGAGTTCCGGGCTTATCTATAGTCTTTTTTTGAATCTCCCATGCAGGCCATTCTTTCGATTCATTGCCTAGGAGTAAAACCAGACGGAATGCCTTGCCCTGTTCTACCAGTTCCTTATTACTACGCTTGTCAATAATAGAAACAATATCGCCATTAGTATCTAAAGTCAGTTTATAGATGCTATTTTCCAAAGAATTCTGAGTTGCTTTCAAGAAGGAACTCTTATTGTTTTTTCCAAAACGGACATCATATACGGAGCAGCTTAATGGAGCTACAGAAGCACTAAAGGCAATGTGTGCTTTCCCGTTTTCCCAATTAAGTAATTGTGCCGGAATTTCTTTATCGTTAGCGTCAAATACTTGCACTCCAGCAGGCTCCTTTGAGATATTTATATAGGCTTCTGCTAGTTCTTTCCGTTGGGCGGCCATTGCATTATAAACGATGAGTGCAGTTCCTTTTACTCTTGTATCCAAGCAAGAAGCGAGAGAACCGACTCCGGTACGGATGATATCATTAAACTGCGTTTGAGAGATCAGTTCATCATTCCAGGAATAGGTATAGGCCTGAGGAAGACTCGTCCCTGTGAGGTCATCGTGGAATTGATGCCAGATAAACCGACGCCACGCATCTGTCAGCGTATTTGCCGGATAGCTTGCTCCGTCAATATAATCAGCCATTACTGAAATTCGTTCGGCTGCATCGCCTAATTGTTCGTTCCGACGATTATATAATTTCATGGCTGCCTGCGAAGTATAACAGCCGGTAGCATGGATGTCCATCAGTAACTCGCCATCGTATACAGGAAGTTCAGGATGATTATCGAATGGCAGATAGTCTTTGTATAACTGATCGGAAGTAGCACTGATAATTTCAACTTCTCCACTGCCTTTAACACCTTTTTCTATGGAAACAACCGAATTTATATTAGCAGAACCACCTCGGTCTCCTGCACCATAGTAACGGTATGCAGTGTTATTGGCTCCATTTTTTGCCGTATTTTTTAGGTCGTTATCTTGGCTGATATCTCCACCATTCCATTCGTGAACATAGTTTTTGCCATTTAAAGCTGCCATGATGCGTGAGCCGTCTACCCCTTGCCATAGACCGATATTGAATGGCATCTTGGATTTTCCGTGCATATTATGGTGTCTCCATTGTAATTTTTGCGTTGAGAAACCAATTAAGCCACAATGTGCTGCAATAGTGGGCAATGTATAACTGAATCCAAAACAGTCCGGCAAGAAGATATCTGTAGATTTAACTCCAAACTCTTGTTTATAGAATTGTTGTCCCAACAGAATATTGCGGAAGAAAGATTCGGGTGAAGGTACGTTAGTATCATTGGCATCCCACGAGCTGCCTGAGATATGCCAACGACCTTCTTTGATATATTTTTTCACCAGTTCATACTCAAGCGGGTAATACTCTTTTATCCAGTTATATTTTACTCCACCTTCAAAGTTAAATACATAATTGGGATAATGCTGAAACAGATAGAAGTTTCTGACCAGCGTATGCTTGAGGTATTCGTCAATGGTTGTCTGTACATCCCAGTTCCACTGAGTATCCAAATGCGAGTTCGAGACTATATAAGCTTTGTACTTCTTTTGTGCTTGCAGCGGACTGAGTCCTGTTGTAGCAAATAGTAAGGCTAATAAAATGGTTCTTTTTTTCATTCTTGATAATTCCTTTATTTCTATATTAATACCTATTTATTGATTATGAACTTACCTTCAAGCCTGATATCCTTTGAAGAAGCTCCGATCATTACTTTGAATGTACCCGGTTCTACTTGAAATTTCATATTTTTGTCCCAGATGGCAAGGTCTTGTGGGCTCAGTGTAAAGGTCACTTTTTTTTCTTCGTTCGGTTGTAAGGTAATTCGTTCAAAGCCGCGTAGTATTTTTACGTATGTTGTGACGCTACTGATTTCATCTCTGAGATAAAGTTGTACTACTTCATCACCGGGTCTTTTACCTGTATTTTTAACCGTACAGCTCACTTTCACTTCCCCTAGTACTCCTTGTTGTTCAGGAGATATTTTCAGATTATTGTATTCGAATGTCGTGTAGCTCAATCCATGTCCAAAAGGGAAAAGAGCGCCGGTAACTGAAGTGCCGCAGCCGCTGTCAGACCCTGGTTTGAATGGAAAGGCAAAAGGTATTTGTCCTACAGACTTTGGAAAAGTGACTGCTAACTTACCCCCGGGATTATTATCTCCAAAGATTGTTTCTGCAACTGCCTGTCCGCAAAACTCTCCCGGGAACCATGCATGGAGAATAGCAGGTACATATTTTTTTGCATAATTAATGCTGGAAGCACGACCGTCAATCATTACCAGAATGGTGGGTTTCCCCAGCTTGCATACAGCTTTCAGTAATTCTTCCTGTCTGCCCGGTAAGTCAAGACTTGTGCGTGAACGCTCTTCACGTACAGTAACTTCACTACCTCCTAATACCATAATTACAACTTCGGCAGATTTTGCAGCTTCAATTGCTTCATCCATTATCTGCTGCTCTTTGGGCGTTATATCAAAAGGTAGAACTTCACTTTCAGGAAAATGTGGATCCACTATTTCACATCCCTTTTTATATACCACCTTAGCTCCCGGCAGGGCTTCTTTAATACCTTTGTACACAGTCTTTATTGGGGCATTGGAAGGACCGTAACGGCAGATGAGTTCTTTTTGCTCATCTGCGTTCGGACCTATTACAGCTACAGACTTCAATGTCTTTTGAAGGGGCAATAGGTTATCTTGATTCTTCAAAAGAACAATTGACTGACGGGCGGCCTCCAATGCTACTGCCTGATGTTCTTTGCAGTGCACTATTTTATCCGCTAATTTTCCGTCACCACGGTAAGGATTATCAAATAAACCTAACCAAAATTTGACATACAAAATCTCACTTACGCGTTGGTCGATAGTAGCTTGTGATACCTTGCCTTTGGCAATGGCACTTCGTAACGGCTTTATAAAGCCTGCCGGAGAGCTGAAGTTAGTGCGTACATTTAGGCCTGCATTGACCGATTGTACTACTGCTTCTTCATTATTATCAGCAACTTTGTGTTTGCTTGAGATGAATTCGACAGCATCGCTGTCTGATACAACGTATCCTTTAAATCCCCATTCCTGACGTAAAATCTGGGTGAGGAACCGATAGCTTCCGGTAATAGGTTCACCGTCATAATCATTGTATGAGCTCATAACTCCCAATGCTCCCGCTTCCTGAAATGCAACGCGGAAGGGCTCGAGGTAGAGAGTACGCATTTCACGCGGAGCTACGTGCGGGTCTGTACGCGTACCTCCGTCACGTCCGCCTACTGGAATGCTATATACGGCAAAATGCTTCGGAGTGGCTACCAGCTTGTGTTTCTGCAAACTTTGAATCATCTGCTTTCCTAACTGTCCTACTAGGTATGGATCTTCGCCATAGCATTCTACCGCACGTCCCCAACGAGGGTCCTGTGCTATGTCCAGAATAGGAGAGTAGATATTTGTATATCCCAAAGCAACAGCTTCTTTAGCTTCTACTTCACCAATCCGGGCAATCAGCTCTTTGTTCCAGGTACTTCCCTGCCCGCATTGGGCAGGGAAAAAAGTAGCCTTCTCATGACAAACCCCACGAATTCCCTCATTGGTAAAGTCTACCGGAATTCCTAATCGTGTTTCTTCAACAAACCAGCGTTGGATATCGTGTATAGCTTTAACGTGTTTAGCATAAGGAAATGCATACTCAGAGCCGAATTTCCCCAGTCCGTTATGCTCTTCGTCAATGTTTCCTATACCGTCTTTCCATATTTCCGACTTCCATTTTTCAGTCGGTAATGCGTCGGCTAGAACACGACCGGAACCGTAGAGAGTCGCCATTTGACAAGTCTTTTCATCCATGTTCATTTGACTTAACAGGTCTTTGACGCGCTCCTCTATCGGGGCAGATGGGTCTTCATATATGTCCATCTTGCCATTTTTATTGAAATCAATCCATCCTTTTCGATAGATATCGTCTTTAGGACCTGCCTGAGTGATTGCCGGGATAGACAACAAGCAGCTTAGCAATGTTAGTTTTAGTTGTTTTTTCATCTAAAAGGTTTTATATATTGTATAGTTATTGTTCCAGTTACTCTTCTTCTACTTTAACATTAGGATAGTCACTTATTAATACATTTTTTATTTGAGTATGTGTGCCTTCATACACGATTGTGCGTCGTTCTCCTTCTGTCAAATCTTTGTATTTATATTTTAAATACAAAACACTGGTCTGTACATAATATCGGGTATCAGTATCGTGTAATACATACTTTCTTGTAAGAGTATTAGTAATTGGTTCTAGCTCTAATTCAACATTTCTGGCAGTTAGAGTTATATGTTCTTTTTCATCAAAGCTAAGATTAATAGCATAATCTTTATAATTAGGATCTGTGTCCTGATTGGTATTACCGGCATACATATAGCACGTATTAATTGATGAGGCATATAATTTGGCACTGCCAACAGAAGTACTCTGACTTGTTCCGTCAATTGTAATCTTACCAGACCCTGAGAATGTTCCGGAAAACCTGTTCGTAGGTAAAATGTAAGCTAATAATTTGCTATATTTGCTTGGTCCAACCGATTCTCCGGTGGAAGATTCTATTTTCAAGGGTAATACATAGTCGTTGTAGATATTTTGAATCTTATCCAATTCTATCTGAATTTTGGCTGTCGTTTTGTATTTTCCTTTAGGAATGGTATATACTTCCTGGTCGAAGCTATAACAATTGGTTGGAAGTTCTATATAATAGGAACTTATTTGATTTTTAAATTTGTCGAAGTTATAATCGGCTAAGGTATCTGGGTCATTAGTAATCTTAAGAGTTATATCTTTATCATTCTCAGAAGTTCCGTTAATACCGAAGTCAATTAATAATTCGGTAATATTTCCATCTTTAATCTCCACTTCACAGGTTTGCCATCCATTTTCTACCAAATAGGAAAATTTGTGGAACAGTTCGTTGTTTAGTTCATCTTGACAAGCTGTGAAGATGAATATTCCTAAAGTAATGGATATTATGTTTATTATTCTTTTCATATTCTTCTTTGTTTTAATTACCATTCTGGGTTTTGTGTCAGATTGACGTTACGTTTTAATTCAGCAGTCGGAAAAGGCCAAAGGTACATTTTCTTCAAAAAGACTTTGGGAATAGCAGTCACTGCAGTTGTAATATAGAATCCCTGCCTTGACTCGTCGTCCTTTGTAATATTGATGTTACATCCCATTAATGCCTGATTTTCCTCTTCTTCTGCATCTTTCCATCTTCTTAAATCAAAATAGCGGAAACAATTTTCTGCAAATAATTCTATGTGACGTTCTCTTTTTAATACTTCTTTAAAATTTCTATAAGTATTGTAAGTATTATCATCAAAATCAGGTAAGCCGGCACGCATTCTTATGGGCTTCATCGCTTCCCTCATTTTGATGGGATCACGTTTGATTTCCACTTCTTGGTCATTGAACGTTTGCATAGTATATGTGTTTCCACTAGTTAACTCATTGAGAGCCTCTGCATAAATGAGTAAAACTTCTGCATACCGTATAGTCGGCTCTGTTTTATTTGTTCGATATCCACCCTCAGAATAAGAGTCTTCTTTGTTGTAGTACTTTTTAAATCCTATACCGGTCAGTGGACAGTTCTCTGTAAATCCTTGTTTACCATTTACTTCATCTCTGTAATACCAACACTGGAAATTTTTCTCGCTAGACAGCGAGGAACTTTCACATTCCCATGTAGCACCATTAAAACCAACACAAGCGTAGAAACGTGCTTCACGTTTTGCATACATCAGTGATACACCTACTCCCATGAAGGGAGCTCCATTCATGGTTTGCGGGTCATTAGCTGTTTCTGTGAATCCTTCTCTTACATAATATCCTGTTGTCTCTGCCTCTTCTATAGTTTGTCCATTGTTCATATAATAAGTATCGATCATTTTTTGAGTAATAGCGACTTTGTTATCTCCATGGGCAGTTCTGGGCATACTTTTCTTATTAAAGAAATCTTCGATTCCACAATTTCCTGTTGCTTTGGTTTTAGTGAATATTAATTCAGGATTTTTAGAGCCACGAATTGTTCCATCAAACATTTCTTTATAGGAAGCATAAGGATCTATATTGCTCCATCCATTAGGAAATTCTTCATTAGAATAAGTTTCATGATAGGGAGGGCGTTCATATTCAGGCACATTATTTTGGGGCTCTACTGTATATAAGCTGTATTGCTGTAGATTAATCACATCTTCTGCGGCAGCAGCGGCCCGTGCCCATTTTGATTCATCATATTCTTGATTATATAGTTGTGTTCCGTCCAGGTTTTTAATATTAAAGAAATCAGTATTTCCATTATTCATAGGACTGGCCGCATATAATAATATTCTAGCTCTTAATGCTAGAGCAGCACCTTTGGTAGGGCGTCCTAAATTATTAATGGTACGTGTTCTTGGCATAACACGAGCAGCGAGCTTTAGATCATTGTCGATGAAATCGATGATTTCATCAAATTTAGCGCGGGGCAGAGATAATTCTTCATATGAAAGACTAACATCTAATCCATGTTCAGGAATTAAAGGCACAGGACCGAAAGTTCTTATTAAACTCCAATAGGCAAATGCTCGTAAAAAACGGGCTTGTCCCTGCATATCCGAAATGTCCTCATAAGTAAGTTCCGGACACTCTACTACTTTGTCAATAAATGTAGAGGATTTACGAATACATTCATAGGTTCTATTTAAATGGTTTTCGTAAATAGGGAAATTACTGGCACTATAATTACAGTTCTGCAGAGCTTTTCCGTCCGGGTGGACTAAATCATCACTAGCCCACATCAATTTGGAACCGAACTCTGTTAGATTGTCTTGTTTTAAATAGTCGTATGTATTGGATAACCATCCTTCTACATATACTCGTTTGGAGAAAGCGGAATCTACCGATAGCATATCATAGAAATATTTATCTACGTCCAGGAAATCTGCACATGAGTGAAAGGATAATGAAGCGCAGAAAATAGTAATGAATAATATTATCTTTTTCATATGGTATTTTATTTAGAAACTTAATTTAATATAGCAAGAGTAGGTCCTGTTTATAGGATAAGCATTTCCACTTCGAACTCCACTATTTTTTTCATCAGTTGTTGCATTCTCAGGATCCCATAGTTTGAATGGGCTCCAAGTATGTAGATTTTCGCCAATAAATCCGATTTGCATATTGCTAACAAAGAACTTACGAGTAAAAGTTGTAGGAACATTATAGCGTAGTTCAATGTTTTTAAGGCGAATATAGCGTCCGTCCCTTAACCAGAAAGTTGATTTCTGATTGTTGTTGTCATTATTCCCCCAGGTTAAACGCGGCCAGTTAGCATTCGGATTTTCGGTAGAAATATCTCCGGAGATTTCACTTGGGATCCATCGGTTGTCATCCACCATAGTCTGCAGAATATTACCGGTTTGTCCATTTCGGAATGCGTGTGGCCCATTTCCACCGATGAAGAAGTCACATTTTCCTGAACCTTGGAACAGGATATTGAATTCAAAATTCTTCCAGCTTGTACTTAATCCCATGCCATACTGGACTCCCGGAACAGTTCTATAGCCTATTGGAACGATATCATCATTGTTGACCACTCCATCACCGTTTACGTCTTTATATTTGATATCTCCGGGGAGTACTTCTTTCCCGCCGAAGTCTTGTCTTGGACTACTGCGAACATCTTCCTCATCTTTGAATAACCCCATAGCTATTAAGCCACGTGTCTGATTCATTCGGAATCCTTTTTCCATTTTGTACCATAATTCGTTGGCTGCCTCATCTTTATCCAGAATTTCAGTGTTCTGATAAGTCATATTTGCACGAATAGTGAATTTTACTTGTCCAATTTGATCGGAATATGCTGCATTCCAGTCGAATCCGTAACTCTTCATTTTACCTACATTAGCCATTGGAGCTTTATCTGCCAGTCCTGTTGTTTCAGGCATATGACTGCGCGTCATAAAAATATCATCTCGTTTATCCAGGAAAATATCAGCGACTCCTGTGAATTTACCGTGGAATAAACTTAAGTCAAATCCCAAGTTATATTTTTTAGCAACCTCCCAAGTCAGATTAGGAGTGCCAATAGTACCATTTCTGTAACCTTGTATTTTGTTTGTTCCAAATTCACCAAATGAGTAGTCACCATCCGGATGCGAATTTACCAATCCAATGTATGGAAAACGACGTCCACCGATAATATCATTTCCTACCTCACCATAAGAAGCCCGGATTTTAAGCATTTCTACCCATGGAGCAATCTTCTTCATAAACGGTTCCTCAGAAATAACCCAACCGGCAGAGAAAGCTGGAAAGAAGCCAAATTGCTTCCCTTTTTCAAAGTTTTCCGAACCGGTGTATCCCCAGTTCGTTTCTACAAGATAACGATCTTTGTATGCGTAAGTGAATCGGCCTGAATACGCCAGATTCCGCTTCGGAATAGATTCGATAATGTCTGTGCCTAAATTAGTATCAGATTTTTCTTGTAAATAGACCATAGCAAATGCGCCAAAACGGTGCTTTTGATTAAATAGCCTGGAATAGCTGAGAGAGGCTTCCGTATAATATCGTTTATCTCCTTTCGTAGTCGATTCCTGTCCCATTAACTGTGCTGTCTGCACTCGTTTTAAAATAAGATTTCCGTCCGGATCACGATATTTTTCTGCTTCCCATAATTCAGGAGTTTTAATTCGTTTAATTTCATTCTCATTATATGTATCAAATGCAAATGTTCCTACAAATTTCAATCCTTGAGTAATGAAATCCAAGTCTTGTTCCAGTCTGATATTAGTTTCCATTTTATTCTGCCAGATAGTCTTATAGCCTGTTTTGGTCATATAATATTCTGGTGTTTTCACTCCATCTACGGATGGTTCTTCACCGGTCGAGTATTTACGGGGAATACTCAGTGGAGTCAATCTGGAGAAAGATCCCCAGATATCATTTGTGCTGCTACCCGGTTGAGTGCGATTAATTAGGTAGCCGCCGATTCCCACTTTAACAAGTGTTGTTTTAGTGACATTCATATTTACGTTGGCACGATAATTGAATCGTTCGTAAGTTGTGTTGGTATTGTATTTATTTTCGACACTCTTACTCTTATAAATACCTGCCTGACTGTTATATCCTAATGAAACATAGTATGTTACATTTGTTCCACCTCCACTTAGGTTAATGTTTGCTATGTATTTGGGAGATACTTTTTTCAGCATCAGATCACGCCAATTTACATTTGGGAATAAATCCGGATCGAGATTATTCTGTATAATATCTAACTCTTCACGAGTATAGCGAGGAGATTCGTATCTGCCTATACGGGCTTCATTTGCCAAGCTGGCATAAGTAAAAGCATTAGCATATTCGGGCATCGGGCCTCTGGCGTCTAATCCTGCTAATACTTTTGCATTAATTTTTACTTTTCCGGCAACTCCCTGTTTGGTGGTTACCAATACCACACCATTTGCACCACGTTGCCCGTAGATGGCTGTCGCAGAAGCATCTTTCAGTACAGAAAAGCTTTCAATATCTTCAATTGGAATTTCATTAAAGCTTCTTTCTACTCCGTCTACTAAAACTAATGCTCCCTGATTTGCGCCGAATGTGCTGATTCCACGAATCCAGAACTCGGACATATCTTCACCCGGTTCGCCAGAACTTTGTACTGCGATGATTCCCGGTACTACTCCCGCCAGAGAGTTGGTGATATTGGAACTTGGTGCTGTTAATTGGGCTATATCTACTGTAGTATAAGCTCCTGTCAGAGTCTTCTTTTGCTGATGTCCACTGGCTGTTACGACTACTTCATCGATAGTCTGATTATCTTCTTGCAGGGTGACTATTGCTTCCTTTTTATTTTTAATTCTTATAACAGGAATTTCCTGAGTAGTATATCCAATATAAGAAATAACCAATATGTCGTATTCCCCTACTTTGATTTTAAACTTTCCGTCCATATCTGAAGTAACACCGAGTCCCGGCTGGTTTTTAGCTATAACTGTTGCTCCGATAATTGGATTACCTGTTATATCTTTTATGATTCCCTGCACTTCTGGTGTATTATTCTCTTTTCGTAATTGCTGTGCGGAGATATTATCTTGTACTCCCCATAGTGTTGTGATAAGGAGCAGAATGAATATTCGTTTCATGTTATTCATGGATAATTTATAGATTTATATGTTATTCGATAACTACATTTCTGACACAATGATTTCCTCTGTCCGCAACGATTAAAGCGTTACCTGAGAATGTTACGGCTTCAGGTTCATAGAATTTAGCTTTATCGGGCAGTCCGTCTGTATGACCTGATGTTTGAGGTTGTCCGGCGTATAGGGTTACTTCACCTTCCGGTGTTATTTTCCGAATACAGTGATTCATTTTATCGGGAATAAGCAGGTTACCTTCTGGATCCAGGCAAGGAGTACTTGGCTGGTTAAAACGCGCACCTGTTCCTTTACCGGAAGCATATCCTGATTCTCCGTAATCACCGGCAAATAGCTCCGGAATACCAAATGTATGTGTTGCCGCATTATAAGCAACTTTATATATACAGTGCTTTTTACGGGCTATAATATAAAGAATATCACCTGTCTTATTGAAAAGCAAGCGCATTTCCATATCGTTATAACCTTCACGGACAACTAACATTTTCTCATAATTACCATTCCCGGTATGACGATAAACGGCTCCTTCTGAATTGTGGTCAAAAAAGACCTCTCCGGTTTTAGGATGTACAGCGACTGAATTGGTTCCAGCTTTAGGGATAGTAACCAATGCTTTGGTATTCACAAAATTAGCATCACGTGTAGAGAATACTATATTTACATCAGTCTTTACATCACTACCTGTCCAGCGGTTGGGTATAAAGAGGGTATCCTCATTTAAACTGAAAACAACTCCGTTAGGTGACTGGAATACTCCGTTATTATCATAAACTAGTGTTTCCACATTCCCATTGGAAGCTTTTCTGAGCGCACCATTTTTGCTTTGACCCCGTCCTTCGTCTACAAAATAAATGGTACCATCATTATCAGTAACAATTTGCCATGGTCGGCGTAATAAAGCTTCTGCATATGGACCGTCTAGGCGATTATCTTCTGCAGCCTTTCCCGGTACACCAAATAAAGTGCTCACATTACTTTTGAATAGATACCTGAATTCTGTTTCAGAAGTAAATTCTTCGAATTCTTCTCCTTTTTTAAGATATAAGCGAACATAGCCGGTATCTGCTCTTGAAGGAACTATCGCATAAATAATATTATCGTTCGCTCTGATTACCTTAGCTTTTTTATCGTTGACTGTTACTTTGATATAATTAGTATCTGTGCCAAAGTTGTAGCCTTTCAATATCAGTTTCGTACCGAAGCCACCACTATCAGGATAAAAAATATCAAATCTGGATTCTTTATCTGCTTTAGGAGGAAAAAAAGTCTCTTTATCGACCTTTAGATCATCATTACAACAAATAGTAAGAAGCGATAGTAGCACAACGCATAGCGGAAATACTAGCCTCGTCTTACGACTTTTGATTTTTAAATTTTTCATGGTTCTTAGATTTATAAATTATGATTGAGATTAATACTGGTTCAACTGATTGTATCTATATAATAATTATAAGATACCACTTCTAAGAGTTGGTGGAGATTTACTGTGCTTTTTCATATTCTAAATATTATTTTGAGCAAAATAAACTAGTTAGTCTTAATTGGATAATTAAATTGGGGTTAATTAATCGGATAAATTTATTAATTACTGATATTATCATGTATCTATTTTACTTTTCATTAAATGTTAATTGTTTATATAACAAGTGATTAATTATAGTCCCCATTTTTTATTAGCTTTATTATCCGCTTTATATTCAATAAAGCCACCATTAACTATTTCTGCCCAGTCAATCCATGTTTTATTGCTTTTTACTTCGTTTATTTTCATACCATTGATATAAGATTTGGAAAAATCTCCTCCTTTTATTTTCAGCTTTCCTTTAGGAAAGTGTAAAGTGATGTCATTAAAATATGGCAGACTAACGCTAAATCCGGCTATTCCGGGAATCATAGGATACAACCCGATGGAAGCAAATACATACCATGATCCCATTGAACCGCAATCATCATTTCCCGGCATACCATCTGCTTTGGAAGTGTACATCTCATTTAATATCCGGTGTACTGTTTCCGATGTTTTATAAGGGCGGTCTGTCCAGTTATATATCCAAGGAACCTGGAAGTCAGGCTCATTACCTGCAGCAAAGTAATGATCATCGTAGCCGGCATCCAGACGTACAAACAGACTGTCCAGTCGATTAGATGCAGCTTTTTTACCTCCGATGGTATCAATCAGTGTTTCCAGGTTATGGGGTACCATCCAAAAATAGTTTTCTTTGGTTGCTTCGCGCCAGTCATGATCGGGATGTTTCCAGTTTAAGTCATGATTGTGGCGTGAGCGTAGCCATCTGGTGGACGGATCATATAAATTCTTCCAATTTAATGAGCGTTTCATAAAGAAAGAAGCCTCCTTTTTATTTTTCATGGCTTGAAGAGCAAACTGCCCTATAGCATAGTCTGAGGATACATATTCAAGACATAAGGAGGCGTTCTCTATCCCCTTTTCTATATAATTAGATAGTCCGGGACGTACTTCTACATTCTGTGAGTAAGTCCCTGGAGTACAGGCGCCACGTTTCATGTGCTTATAAGCCGTTTGAATATCGAAGTTCTGTGCGCCAAATGCATACGTATTGGCAATGATGATAGGCATCGGGTCGCCATGCATTACGCCGGTTTCTATATTAGCGGCGATCCATCGTCCATAGCCTCCGGCTTGCTCGGCAAAATCTATGGCAGATTGCATCATGTCGGAGGCTTCTTGAGGATAGAACATGGCCAACAGCTGACATTGGGTACGATACGTATCCCATCCGCTGAAAGTAGTATAGTATTCTCTTCCGAATGTCACCTTATGAACAGCAAAATCGGCTCCTATATATTCTCCATTTATATCATTGAATATATTGGGATGGATGAGTGTATGATACCAGTGAGTGTAGAATTGGGTTAGCTTATCAGGATTATCCGAATGAACTTCTATTTTTCCCAGTTGCTTGTTCCACTCGTGTCGTGTATCCGAAAGTACTTGTTGGTAATTACGGTTCTCGTTATCCATCCGCAGATTTTCTTTGGCATTCTCAACCGAAACGTACGATATGGCGATTTTATATTCAACCGAAGCACTCTGTTCCGTATCAAAGGTAAAATATCCACCGGACTGGACTCCTCCGATTTGTTTTCTGTCTTCTCTGATGCTATTTCCTTTCCAGGTTCCATATTCTTTTGCCTTGTGATTAAACTCAGCGGCAAAAAATATCCGGTAATCAGTTTTATAACCGCAGAAATCTCCGCCTTCCGCATATCCTTCACAGGAAGAAGGTGAAGTTATTTTGATATAGGCGTTAGAAAGGGTTGTGGAACTGACTCCTGCACCAATCAATATGGTACCTTCTTTTTTATCAACAGGAAATATGAACCGGGCAATTCCGCTACGTTTTGAAACAGTAACGTCGCAGATAACATCATCTTTCATTTGTAGAGATAAACATCCGGCTGTTGCTTCTCTTATTCCTTTATAGGTCGGAAAATCTTCCATATTTTTAGGAGACTTTGTCACTTTCCCACTGATGGGCAGTACCGGAAAATTGCCCATATGCGGACATCCGGAACCGGACATCTGATTGACTACGATGCCTTTTTGCGGTGAAAAGAAAGAAGGTGTGAATTGCATCATTCCAAACGGATAGCTGGCACCAATATAGGTAAATCCGCAGCTTAATCCATTTCCTTTGCTTCCTATGCGTGTATCAACCATTTGAGCATAGTTCGTTTGGGGGGCTTGCCCGGCATTTTGAGCAATGTTTGTACTTGGGATAAATAAAATGAAGGATAAACTAATCATCCATTTTATACGATTGTTGGTCTTCATGAGGTATTTTATCTTTTAAGATTAATTGCATGCAAATTAAATAAAGCATTATTAATTGCAGAATTAAAATCGGGTTAATTAACCGGACCTTTTTTTTAATCCTACTATTTATTTCTGGTGGCAAAACGATGGCATTATGATTTTAAGCAGTATCTTTACCACCGTGAACGTAAGTCTTAATAGTATGATTGATAGTGCAAAATATAAATATCTAATTATCGAATTGATAGCTATACTAATTGCAACACCTCATTTAAGCGCTCAAGGTCTGCAGTTTTTTGGAAATAAAGTACCGATTGAACAACGGACTTCCTATACTATTTTCTCGAAAAAACAAACTCCGGTTTTCTCTAATTTTATTGATATAGAGTTTGAACTAAGAATATCTCAGAGTGAAACTTTCGGGTATCTGTTTCATATGCTCAATCCGATAAGTGATGAGGCATACAGTTTGACATATACCTATGTAAGTGAAAAGAATAGTGTTTTTAAATTTAATACCGAAGGAAAGGTCAATCATATTTCAGTCACTGTGCCTAATGACTCTGTTATCTCACAATGGTTGCCTGTAAAATTAAGAATTGATCTTCTGAAGGGTGAAAGTCTGTTGATGATTGCCGGCAAGAGAGAATATGGAGCAAATTCTGTTACCCCGTCCAATCAAACGTCTCCTGTACTTATTTTCGGACGTAGGGAACATCTGGTGGATTTGCCGGCATTTGCTATCCGTAATCTGAAAGTATCCGGTGAAAGGCAGAACTATTCTTTTGATTTGAATGAGAGCCAAGGACATGAGGTGCACAGTAGTGACGGTAAAATACTGGGATGGGTAGAGAACCCTTATTGGTTAATAGGAGATTCTTATCATTGGAGGAAAGATATCTCTTTCATTGTTTCTCAATGTGTGGGATCAAAGTTTAACTGTAAAGAGCAGGAAATACAATTTATCAGTCCCGATTCGTTATTTACCTATCAGACTGCAAAAAAGCGAATGCTGCGAAGACCATATGCGAGTAGGATGCCGGTAAAAATGCTCTTGGGAACTAATTTTATTAATGAATCGGCAAATCGAATGTATGCTTATGAGATAAACAACCTGCCTGTTGACAGTATCACCATATCGTCTCTGGATTTGTCCACGCTGCAATGGGAGCCTATAGGAAGAGCATATTCTAAAGTCCAGTTACATCATCATAATGGTTTTTGGGACAATAAGAATCATCGTTATATAGTATTTGGAGGATTCGGAAATAGATTATATAGTAATAAGTTTTTGGTCTACAATGAAGGAGTAGACCGGTGGGATACTTTGCAATTTAAAGGAGACAATATAACTCCCCGCTTTTTCTCTTCAATGACCTCTTCTGCACAAGGTAACTATTTGTATATATATGGAGGGGTAGGCAATGAATCCGGCGACCAGAGCATTGGGCATAATTATTATAATGATTTGTATGGTATTGATTTGGAACGTCGTACCATAAAACGGTACTGGAGCCATCCTGTGGAAGAGAAGCGTGTACCTTCCGAGCAGATGGTTTTATCCGAAGACGGAAAGTATCTTTATGTGATTCGCTATGCAGAGTACATAAAAACGTCTAGTTTGCAGTTGTACAGAATATCCATAGAGGATGGCAGTATGGAAGCATTGGGAGATTCTATTCCGTTTGTTTCCGGATCGATTATTTCTACCGTATCTTTATATTATAATCCGACATTGAAAGAGTACTATTGTGTAGCGCAAGAATGCAATGAGCAGGCTAAACAGGTAAGAGCTACCATTTATACTTTATCTGCACCTCCTGTGAGTAAGGCAGAGATGGAATATTATGTTTCGGGTGAGAAAAGCATTGGATGGTCAAAATTGATATTGCTATTTGCAGTTCTGTGTATAGCGGCATTGAGTATTTGGATTTTTGGCTTTCGTAAGAGGAAGAAGACTCAAAAGGAAGTTGTTCAAAGTCGTCCTGTCACATTTTCGTCCGGTGGTTATTCTGCAACGGGCCCTATGAACTCACTACTCACTTTGGAAACGAAGATTCGTACGAATGATAAAAAAGAAGCCAACCGGATCTATATATATGGTATGTTTACTGTTTATAACCGGGACGGGCGTGATGTAACTCATTTATTCAGTAAGAAGCTGAAGTATATCTTTCTATATATTCTGTTGAATAGTATTAAAGAAAGGGAGGGGGTAAGTTCATCCTCTTTGAATGAGATATTCTGGCCGGACAAGGAAGAAGATAAAGCCAAAAATCTGAAGGGAGTTACTATCAGTAATTTGCGTAAGACACTATTGGAACTCGATGGTATTAGATTGGTCTATGACAAAGGTATTTTTAAAATAGAAATAGAAGATACTCTTTGTTTTTGCGATTATTTCAATTTGCATATACATTTAGCTACGCACCCTCAGTCGTGTGAATACTTCCTGCCAATATGGGAAAGAGGAAAGTTGCTGGAGAATATCGAGCATTCATTGTTCGATAAGTATAAGCAACGTTCGGAAGACACCATTCTTTCATTGCTTCCTAAGGATTTGCCGGTTTATTATCAGCATAATGAGTATCGTTATGTGTTGCGCATCTGTTTCATTATTCTGAATAGAGATCCGTTGAATGAGAGAGCGTTGATGTATAGTGTCAGATGCTATAAAAAGATGAATGACTTTGAGAATCTTTCCAAAATATATTCGGCTTTCATTATTGAATATCGTAAAAGTATGGGAGAAGACTATACCCAAACGATAGAAGATTTGCTCCAGGAAGAGAGTTAATCAATCATTTGTTTTTTATATCAGCACGATATTTCTTTTTATTTAGTAATTAGATTGTACACGATATGACGTATCCGTTTTATACAAGAAATCATTGAAGAGCTAATGGGCATTCTCTTTATATCGCCAGGTATAACCCCTCAATATGATACCTCTGAATATTTAGGGTATTCACGAAAGACCTTCTATATAGCGGATATAAGATCAGCTTAAATGACCGCGAACGTTTTTATTATTAACGCGTTTATGAAGAAAAAAGATTAATGTGTATAACTTTTTATAGATTAATGTACTATCTGTAGATATCAACCACTCTAAAGCAACTGAAAGGGGACACAAAGGAGACAAGAGAGGACTGGATGCTTTGTGCCCTGTGATATCTTTGCAGAGTCATTCAGAGACAAAGAGAATGGCAAACAAATAACCTTTATTTTTTTAACCATTTAAACCTTAACAATTATGGCTTTAGAGTATGTAGTAACAAAAGGAGTGTTCGGTTTTGACAAGGACAAAAACGAAAAGTATGTAGCAAAGTCGGTTTGTTCCGGCAGAGTAAGTTCTTCCAAGATGTGTGGTAAGGTAAGCCACCTTTGCGGAGTTCATCGTAAAGTGGTAGATTTGTTCGTCAGCGGGTTGGTCGATATGAGCATCACTCGCCATACAGAACTGGAAACAGATTATACGAATGGAGGTGGCAGTGGAAAGCCCGCTACCGGCGGAGATGGTGGTAAAGACGATGGAGAGGAGGTACCGGTACCGGACTCTACAGTATAAATCTCTAGTGTGATGCTTGTCTCATAAGAGTAGTAGTAAATGCACAGATGATCGATGAACCTCGATTTTCTGTGCATTTTTTCAGTAGTTGGCGTCTTAGTCTATTAGGAATTTCGTGATTATTGAACTTCAAACTTGCAAATTCGTTCCAATCGTTTCACATAACCTTTCATGCCCTGTTTTTTGTTTCATAAGTATGATTTTGTTTGCATATTAACTTCTATATTTGTTCATAGAAACGAACAACTATGAAGTATGGAATCTATATATTAGCTATTTTCATGGCATTTTCTGCCTCATTGAAAAGTGGATATGCGATGGTTTCGTCTTTCACAGTAACGCAAGATACGACCAGACAAGTCGTGGTATATTTTGATAGAGAGGATACTACAGTTGATCTTAGTTATAAGAATAATAATCAGTATATTAACGTGTTGGATTCTTTGCTCGGCAATAAAGAGAATATCCGATATATCACAGCGGTCAATGTCATTACTTTTGTTTCGCCCGATGGTGATTCGGTTTATAATACTGTTTTATCTGCCAGGAGAAACAATTCGGTGAGAGAGTTCTTACAACAACGTTATCCGGCTGTTGATATGAAAAAGATTCAACTTTTCTCAGGAGGAGAAGATTGGTCTGAATTTCGTAAGGTAGTGGAAGAAGATTCGGACTTTCCGGAACGTGAAGAGGTAATGATGTTGATGGACTATCATCGGAATGATATTGGGAAGAGAAAGCAATTGTTGCGTAAACTCAATAAGGGAATGGCATACCAGTATATGCTTCGCAATGTGCTTCCTCAGTTAAGGAGATCGGTAATCACAATCGTCCGGGAAATTCCGGAAATAGATAGGGAGAGTTTTGAGCCGGTATCTTCTGCCTCCGGGTTGTTTGTTTCAGAACAGGAAGAGGCGCTTCCGAATCATCGACCGGATAAGCCTGTGGGAGAAAGTAAGAAAAAACAGGTCTATGAGGTAACGATATCGGAGGCAGGGGGACCGGCAAAAAATGAAACGATACTGGCGGTGAAGAATAACCTGCTGTATGATTTGGCGTTAGCACCGAATATAGAGGTGGAAATTCCGATGGGCAGGAGATGGTCTTTGAATACTGAATACAAATGTCCGTGGTGGCTGAACAGTAAGCATAATTTCTGCTATCAGCTTCTTTCGGGAGGTGTGGAAGGACGTTGCTGGCTGGGTGACCGGCGGAAACACAAGCGATTGACTGGTCATTTTGTCGGGCTTTATGCCGAAGGCGGAATATATGACTTTCAGTTGCAGAGCGATGGCTATCAGGGCAAATATTATGGAGCTGCGGGAGTGGTTTACGGATATGCACGGCAACTGGCACGACACTTTTCGATTGAGTTTAGTCTCGGCATCGGATATTTGACAACGGAATATAAGAAATATACTCCATACGAAGGAGATATAATATGGGCAAATAGTGGACGTTACAATTTTATAGGTCCTACCAAGGCGAAAGTTTCTCTGGTATGGCTGATAACAAAGAGAAGGAGGTAGGACCGTTATGCGAGATACAAGAGATATGCTTCTTGTGCTTCTGTCCTCACTGCTGATGCTAACCGGATGTAGCCGTCGCGATATATTGGATGATTATCCCGTAAGTGGGGTTGAAATTTCGCTGGATTGGAACGGTGTTACCAATAAATTGCCGGAAGGGGTTCGGGTGATCTTTTATCCGAAGAATGCGGAAGGCAGAAAGATTGATACCTACCTTTCAGTAAAAGGAGGAAAAGTAAAAGTGCCGCCGGGACGTTACTCGGTAGTGGTTTACAACTATGATACTGAAACGGTACAAATCCGGGGAGAAGAAGCCTATGAGACGATTGAAGCCTTTACGGGACATTGCAATGGGTTAGGCATTGCAGGAACGGAGCAACTGGTCTGGGGACCTGATCCGTTGTATGTTGTGCGGATAGATGACTTAAAGATAGAAAACAGTGAAGAGGAGCTTCAATTGAACTGGAAACCAAAATTAGTGGTAAAGACCTATTCTTTTAAATTGAAGGTACAAGGACTCGAATATGTTTCTTCAATCGTTGGAAGTATAGAGGGTATGTCAAGTTGCTACGATTTGGGGTTGGGATGTGGAAAAGCAGGTGATTCACCCATCTATTTTGCAGCTAGAGGAAGTGCAGGCGAAGTGACGGGTAGTTTTACTGTTTTTGGAACATCGGAAGGTGTAATAAGCCGGGCAGGTAACGCAATAAAGTTGACGCTGGCATTTGTCAAAACAGATAATAAAGTGCAAAAGATGGAAGTTGATATAACGGAGGTGATTGCTAATTCGGAAAGTGGTGGCAGCGGTGGTGATGATGACGGTGATGAGCCTTTCAAAGAAATAGAGTTACCGGTTGAGGACGAGGTGAAGGTTGATAAACCGGATTCTAGTGGTGGCGGAGATGGTGGTTTCGATGGAAATGTTGATGGCTGGGGAGATGATGAAGAAGTGATTTTACCCGTAAATTAAATTTGAGCATAAACAAAATATAACAATATTATAAACTTAAAAAATACGATTATGAAGAAGGTTTTATTGGCAATTGCAGCAGTTGCAACGATTACTAGCTGCTCACAGAATGAAGAGTTTGAGAATCCGGCACAAAGTAATGAGATTAATTTTACTTCGGTAGTAGGAAAAGCCACGAGGGCTACAGTAGCAGTTACTGAGACTCTACAAGATAATGGTTATAAATTATATGCTTATAACACTGGTGATAAGAATATAGCTGATGCAACAAGCCTTGGAGAAGCATTTATTAATGATGAAGGAAAGTACGAAAATTCTACTTGGAAACTTAAGACTGGTGGTTATTATTGGCCATTAAATGAAAAGATACATTTTTTCGCATATTCTCCAACTACTGCTAATATTGGATCTGATAGTTGGAATGCTACAGGGAAGTATCCTAGTTTTTCTTATACTGTTCAAGCAGAGGCAACACAAGAAGATTTGTTAGCTGTAGCTGTAGCTGATAAGTGTAAGACTGGTGTAACTTCCATGGGTTCTGTAAATTTGATATTTAAACATATACTAACTCAGATTAATTTCAAATTAGTGGGTAAAGATGCTGGTTTTACATATTCAGTAACGGGTATAAAATTGACAAATGTAGCCAATGAAGGTACTTATACTTATTCTAGTAGTACAGGAGCTTGGAGTGATTTGAAAGGAGCAGCAGAGTATTCTTATGTATTTACAAATCCAACCAGTGTTACAGGAACAGGAACTGTTGTAATAGCCAAAGACGGTAATGCGTTGATATTGATGCCTAACACTAATGTAGCTGCAGTTAAGGTCCTTGTTGCATACTCTACGACTAAGGATAGTAAAACATACTTTACTGGTACGAAAGAAGTTGTTCTAAGTGGTAGTTGGGGAATTGGTCAGAGTATTCTTTATACATTGACTTTGCCATCTGGTGCTGAAGAAATTACAGTATCTCCAAGTGTTGATGAGAATGGATGGGGTACTGACAATGAAGGTTCTACTAGTGAATGGAATAATACTGAGAACACACCTTCAAATTAGTTGTAATATAACTAGTTTTAACAATGGTTCGTTAAAATTTGAGATAACGGCTAAGCGGCTTTACGCTGCCAGCCAAAGAGTTCTTTGATAGTATGACTAATTAACTTTCGGTTCG
>NZ_FNNN01000007.1 GCF_900106755.1 Bacteroides faecis MAJ27 | reverse complement strand
TATTTAACCAATTTATTACTATATTTGAAAACAGGATTCAAGTATAAAACCCGAATCCTGAAGTTTTCTATTTACACAAAATGGTGGACAGTGCCAAAAATAAAAATGAATCTAAAGTAGCCAGGTACGCATCTTCCATTAAGATGCGTACTTTTCTATATATCAATAATCTATCCCCTCTGAATGATTTCTGAACCTATATTGAATGATTTTTAAACCTATTATGGTTAATAGTAATTATGGTCCAATTTTGGAAGTTTTTGAATGATTAGAGAACTTCTTTCTACTGGATAACTCGCACTTTTGTAACGCATTTAATGCATAACTAATACTTATGATCTAAATAACTCATAAATCTAATCGTATGGTGATAAATTTACCTAATTTCTCTTTGCAAAAGCCTGTTTGTCGTTTACTTACTGTCATAGGCTTTTTAGGATTCAGCGGGACGATAGCGTCCCAATCAACTATGTCCGAGAATATCGATTCTGTGGGAACTTCCATTAAAAAGAAGTTTTCTTTTAACGAAGGATCTCGTTGGGCTGTTAATAGGAGTATAGGCTCTGCTGGAGGGAATGATACCGTTGATATCAAGAAGCTTCAACGCTCTCAATTTTTATCTGTTCAGCAATTACTGAAAGGAAATGTAACAGGTGTATATGTACAGGAAAATAATGGAGAGCCTGGTACTATCCAAAGTATGCTGGTTCGTGGTTTGTCTTCGCCTGTTTTTTCCAATAAGGATGTATCAGGTGTTCAGCCAACGGTCTATTTGAATGGGATTCCTTTGATGCAGGAGAATAGCTATATATATGATATCAAACAATTTGATATTAATCCGATAGGAGCTGCTGCGAATATGTTGGCTGGATTGGATATATCTTCTATAGAGTCTGTTGAAATCATCAAAGACCCGCTTCAACTTGCCAAATTAGGCCCTTTAGCTGCCAATGGTGCCATCTGGATAACGACCAAAGACGGTTATTATGGTGGGGAGAATGTCTCAATCGGTGTTTCGGCAGGAATGGCCTTTGCTCCGTCTTCGGTTCGTATGACAAATGGATCATACGAAAAGGCATTTCGTCAACGTTTCTATGATGCGTATTCTCTTACACCGGGTAAACAACCCGACTATCTTATGGATACAAGAGATGTACGTTATTTTGGTAAACCGGACTGGGCAGACGATTATTATCAGTCATCACTCTTATATAATGTAAATGCTTCCATCGGTGGTGGTTCAAAAAATGCGAATTATGTATTTACGCTCGCAACGACAAAAGATGCGGGAGTAGCAGACAATACTTCTTATACGAAATATAATATTGGCTTTGCCTTGAATATGGTTCCTTTGGATGGTTTGAATGTTAGTACAATTATTAATGCTGCTAAGATAGACCGTGTCAGGAATCGGAATTTCAGAGACAGGTTTGCTGAGATGGAGTACATGGTTGATTTTTCAACTCCGCTTGCACCTGCCGGCAATTTGTATAATGACTTTTTAATATCCAATGATTTGACCAAAGACGATAATTATAACAATTTACTGAATGGTTTGTTGGCTTTGAGCTATACTAAGCAAAGATTCAATGCTACAGCCAGCATCAAACTTGATTATACAACAAATGTTCGTCGCGCTTTTTGGCCTATGGCTTTGTTGGAGTCCGTCAACTTTGTCTCTAACTATTCTGGATACAATCAACGGATTATAGGTGAAACTTCAGCGAGTTATTGGTTACCTTTAGCTGATATTCATAAGTTGAATATTCAGTGGAATGGCTCTATAATCAGCGATTTGTACCACTATAATTATACTCGTGCCTATGATGGTGATGATGATATGAAGCCGACAACAAGTACCGGGAACTTTAAGCAGTATCGTTATGTTGATCGTTTGGAGAATAGGTGGGTATCGACTTCAATAGCTTTAGATTATAAGTATAAGAATTTGCTTAATGTGGGATTATTGGCAAGGTACGACGGAAATTCTGCTATCCAGTCGGATCACAGATGGATGTTTACACCCGCTGCCTCTGCTGAATGGAATTTGAAGAATCAATTCTTTGCAGGTAGTACAGCATTGTCTGGATTATCATTGCGTGCGTCTTATGCACGAATTGCCAAATCGGTTCAGTCCGACAGGTATGAATTAGGTCCTCAGTACTTGGCAACAAGTATCACATGGAGTGGAGAACCGTTACTCTCCTCAGCTAATGGATTTGCAACAATCACTCGTCCGTATGCATCGGGCTGGGTAGGTTATGATTTAAAGCTTCCCTATTCTGATAAAATGGAGCTTGCTTTGAAAGGTTCTTTTTTCGACAATCGCATTATCGCGGAAATAATTCTGTATAAGAATTATGAAAAGAATTTATTAACATATTTGCCTGTCACTCAAGAAATGGGATATGAGTATAAACTGGCCAGTGGAATGGATATCAGTAATCAGGGATTGGAATTAAATCTTTCAGCATCCATTCTGAAGAACACTCCGTTGAAGTGGGATTTGTCTTTCAATGCAAGTTATAATAAGAACAAACTAGAGAAACTTCCCGAAAACCGGGAGGCAACTGTGATAGGCGACCATAAACTACAAGTAGGTCAGTCAGTTGATGCCTTTTGGGTGTATCAAAATAAAGGCATTTATACAAACGACTCAGAAGTTCCTGTTATGAATGGGAAACCACTGAACATAAATGGAGTTCCTTTTAAAGCAGGAGATCCTGTTTGGACAGACGTTGACGGAAACAATCAGATTAACGACAATGACCGTGTGCTGACCGGACATGCCATTCCACCCTATACAGGAGGATTGACTAATCAGTTTGCTTATAAAGGATTCGATTTCAGCTTCAATCTTTTCTTTGCTTTGGGACATAGTGCTTTAAATCTGCGCGATCAGCAACGTTACGATTTTGCGACTTTGGATAATATTCAGTCCTTGCAGTCTGTTAAAGAGATTTTCTTTTGGCAAAATACTAATCAGCGTGACGATTATCCTATATACAATCCGCAAAGCAGTGTTCATCCTTACCGTGCCGAACAGGACTTGTTCCTTGAAAAGCTGTCTTACCTGAAACTGAGAAATATAACTGTTGGTTACACACTTCCTATAAAGAAAGTTGGTAGTAATATACCTAAAAGTTTGTATTTCTATCTGACAGGATCTAATCTGTTATCTTTCAGTAATTTTTCAGCAGGTGATCCGGAATTAGTAAACTTCAATGGTACCTATGATGGATATTCGCTTCCCATTCCTCGTTCCATTTCTTTGGGACTGAGATTTAAGTTCTAAAAATATCGGAGATGATAAAAAATGAAAAACAATATGAAAAACAATATGAAAAAATTGCGATTAGCTCTTTTCTCCGCACTTGCCTGTCTATTTCTGCAGTCCTGCAATGATTTTTTGGATGTAGATCCCAAACATGCAGCTTCGGAAACCCAACAATGGAAGACCCTTGAAGATACTCGATCAGCATTGATGGGAGTATATGGCTTGACACGCGCAGCCTTAGCCGATAACAATACTCATTGGATATGTGGTGATTTGCGGAAGGGGGATTTTACGGTTTATAAGCGTAGTGACTTACAAGCTGTGTCTGATAATGAATTGAACAAGCCATACGACTTGTTGAAGAAAGTATCTAACTGGAGAAGATTTTATGCTGTTATCAATGCGGCATCTGTTTTTATGGAAAAAGCTCCACGAACTGTCGAACTTGACCGGTCGTATTCTGAACAAAACTTGAAATATGACATTGCTCAAGTACGCGCTTTGAGGGCATTTGCTTATTTTTATATGGTAAGAATTTGGGGAGATGTGCCGTTAGTCACCTATTCTTATGATAACGGAACTTTTCCGTCTATGCCCCGTACAGACGCTCAAACGGTGCTGAGTTATGCTAAGGCAGAACTGTTGACAGCTATAAAGGATTTACCCTATCAATATGGTACTCAAACGAATTTATATTATGGTTCATATGGGGCTCAATGGCAGGGAAAATTGTTCAATAAGTTATCTGCATACTCCGTATTAGCTCACATTTGTGCTTGGCAGGGAAATTATGCAGAAGCAGAGACATATTCTGCATTTATAATAGATCATGCATCTGAGATCAATGCAAAATATACTTCCATTGCCGATTTGACTTCAGAAACAGGGCTGTTTTACTCGAATACAAGTGTAAAAGGTTCAAGAATTTTGGGATTTAATTTTGCTCACAATGATAATGAAGCAACTCAAAGCGGACATCTTGAACAGCTGACTTTAGCTTATCCGTTGGTACAAAAATCGTATCCTGAAATATACATTTCAAAGGACAGCTTATTTTCGATTTTTGCCAATTTCGATGACTTGCGGTTTGGAATCATGGACACCATCAAATATTCATCCTATTATGTTCAGAATTTGAATGAAGAAATTCCGGTGTTCAGTAAAATAAAGATTATTCAGGATGGATCGGCAAAAGACAATGATTTTGGAGTCTTTGGCTCGTCAATTGTTTTCACTCGTCTTGAAGATATCACCTTGCTACGGGCTGAAGCATTATGCGCACTAAACAGAAGCACAGAAGCTGTATCCTACCTGAATATGATCCGAACAAATCGTGGATTGAGAGAAGTATCTTTTAAAAAGGATTTTGGGAATAATCGCGAAAACTTAATTGCCGAGATATTTGAAGAGCGTCGCAGAGAGCTTATGGGAGAAGGCTGGAGGTGGTATGATCTTGTCCGTCGGCAAAAGCTGATGAAAGATAATGAGACATTCTTGCAACTGATCAACAGCGGTGGAATCTACTGGCCGGTATCGGAAGATATCATTACTGCTAATTCACAGATTGAACAAAATGAGTTTTGGAAATAAAAAGAAAACGACAATGAATAAGATACTATTTATTTTATGTCTGACTTCGGCTTCCCTTTGGATGCTGTCTTGTACAGATTACGAAGTGGCTTCATATCCTGAGGAAAATGAAACCGAAGTATTTAATGGAACTGTTTTGGATTATTTGTCCACAGGGAATGAAAGGCTGAATTTGAAATTTGATTCTATGATGGTTCTTGTCAACAATATTCCCGGTTTCATACAACAGATGAAACAGACGGATGTGCAATATACAGTTTTTGCCATACCGGATGCATGTATCCGTTCCTCGTTGGCGCAACTTAACGAGTACCGTAAACAAAAGGAGTTGGGTGAAGCGATTTATTTGAGTGATTTATTAATTGAACCGTTTGTTGTTAAAGATACGGTCGTGAATGTTATAACACCGACTTTAAATGATACGATCATTAACGAATATCATTACGATTATAGAGCTGACCTTGAGCGAATGTTATGCAAGTACATTATTAAAGGTAGTTACGATACCGATAATATTCTTGCCAATGAAGGAAATGCCTCCTTAAATTCTTTGAAGTACAATTATCAAATGAATATAGAATGTTTTCGCAAACCGGCATCCGGATTTGTGGGTGGAGGAGTCAAACAGCTTATTTTCAGTGATATGAAAAACTCTCAGGTAAAAGATAACTGGAACAGAGTTTCTACAGTATGGAATGATGTTTATACAAATAATGGTATCATTCACATCCTTTCTCCACAACACAGTTTCGGTTTTGATGAATTTATTTACGTATTTAATAATTATGGCAATGAATATAAGAAGTAAAAATATTGCGCTGTTGTTTTCCTGCGTATTATTAAGCATGTCGTGTGTCGATAAATATTTGCCGGATAGTTTGGATGCTTTCGACAGAGACGTCAATTTTACTACAAAACTATATCGTCCTCAGCTAGGAAAAAACACTTTGATGTCCGACAACTTTTCATCGGGTAATTCAACGCTTCCTCTTACTTTCGAGATATCACGAATCGTGAGGGCCGATGGAAGCCCTGCACCTGAATTGACGGAATATTTTCCGGTAAAAGTTTGGAAAACTCCATATATGGGTACCGAAAAGTCTATAGAAGAAATAGAAGCTAAAAGAGAAATAGAATATCGTACTCTTTTTCAGGTTAAAAAGCATTCCGGAGAATTTATGATGTGGTCTAATGCCGAATCTTCTTTTGTGCAGTGTGCTCCAAGTGACGGTTATATTTTTGATGTGCTGGTGAAAAACTCGGGAGGATATAAAACTTTTACTGACATGCAGCTTATACCTGTCAGAGAAAGTGATTACGAACCGAGTATATACGATCCGGAAACAGGATTGGTGCAGGGACAGGACTATGTTACACCAAATTCGTTAACCCTTTTTCAAACAGAAAGTGGAGACTATATGTTTCCTGAAGATGTACATATTTATTTTCGTGAGAATCAGGATAATGACGATGATGTAAAAAGTTTGACTTTTCGTTTTTATGGGCCGGATTATACACCGATCTCTCCTTCATCTTTTAATCAGACAGACTGGGCTAATCTGATTCATGGTTTCAATATGGAGAAAACAGATGAATATGTAAAGTACGATGTAGTTTATCCGATGCCATTGGTTGAAATGAAGTCAAAATATACCAATAAAGATGGTAATAGAATAAATGTCAATTTTTTATACGACCGTATTACAGCAAGTGGTTATCGTATGACATCCACTATGTCATTTGAATTTGCGATATACAGGGAAGCTCATTGGGAGATAATAGTTGTATTTACAGCAGGAGCCCCCTTGTTTGAAGATGGAAAATAACTAATTAATACCATGATTCTAATATGAGAAATATATTTAAATATGGCTTGTTGGCTATGGCGATTGCCGTCACCTCGGTTGGTGTTCGGGCTCAGGATATTCCTGTCAGTGGTGTAGTCAAAGATAAAAGCAATAATTCTACATTGCCTTATGCTTCTGTTATTGTTAAAAATGAAAGTGGGAAAACTGTGCCTCAGCTTTCAACCACAACTGACGATAACGGACGATTCTCTACAAAAGTTAAGAGTGGTTACCGACTTGTATTCTCTTTCCTGGCGTTCGACAGTCTTTCGGTCAAAGTTACTAAACCTTCAGAACGCATGCAAATATATCTGAGTCCGACAGAGAATATGCTTGATGAAACAGTTGTAGTCGGATTTAAAAGAGTTAGCAAAGCTGCGGTAACAGCATCGGTTACGGTAATTAAAGCAGAAGACTTGGTCAATACTCCTGTTGCCAATCCGATGGAGTTGCTACAAGGACGTGTTCCCGGATTAAATATTCAGATGAATAATGGTACTCCCGGAGGTCTTCCAAGTTTTTCAATTCGAGGTGTTTCGGATATTTCCGTTCAATCTTCCGGTGATGGTGAGTTTATGATGGGGCTGACTCCTCCTTTGTTTGTTGTTGACGGTATACCGCAGGAAGACGTAACGGGCTATGATGCAGCTGGTTTGCTGTCAGGTGCAACAGTTAGTCCGTTGGCTATGATTCCACTTGAAGATATTGCGAATATCCAAGTATTGAAAGATGCAGCTGCAACTTCCCTGTATGGTTCAAAAGGTGCTTACGGAGTAATTCTTATAGAGACTAAAAGAGGAGAAACAGCCAAACCGAAAGTTTCTTATTCGGCTAACTTTGTAGTGAAAACACCACCGAGGTTGAGAGATGTACTTGCAGGCGGGGCGGAGAGAGCGCTCAGAATTATGCAAATTTTGGGAAATGATACATCCGCCTATCACGGATATAATGAAATCCATAAATTGCAGGCACTGTCAGACAGCTTGAATCCTTATTACAATAATAATACGGATTGGCAAGGTGTCTTTTATCAGACGACTTACAATCAAACTCATAATCTTAGTTTCTCTGGTAAACCCAATGAGAAATTTGACTATAAGATCAATGCAAACTATTATACGGAAAAAGGAATTGTGAAAAACACGGACTTTAACCGATACGGTATCAGGGCAGCAGTAGGATATAAGCCTAATGATAGATTTCATTTGGATCTAAACCTTGCCACTACATTAACCCGAAATAGTAATGGTAGCGGAAATGCCTTCTCACAATCCGGTGTAGCCGCAGGTTCGGCAGCTTCTTCCTTGTTGCCTCCACCGTCTATGTATACAGCTTCCAATTCTGCATTGTCTGTTTTTTCCGTCCAGGCAGATAATCAGAATGTAGTATATGACGCAAGTATGAATATCATGTATCTGTTGCCATTTGATATAAGATGGAGAAGTACTTTAGGATATAAATACGGAACTGTCGAGAATGAGAAATTTACACCGGGTATTTTGAATGCCAATAGGGCTGTTTGGAATAACGGTAGTGAATATAGTTATAATATGTATGTTCGTTCATTGTTGTCAAGAGCAGTAAATTTGGGAATTGTGAATTTTGATTTACAGGGAGGTTTTGAACTTTCATCCGAAAAATATAGCGGTAACTTTATTACGCTGAATGGATTGGCAAGTGACCATATATGGTCATCCGGTATGCCGTCCATGGCTGGGGGAAGGTCGAATCTTTCAGATAAAAAGAATACGTTTGCACTTATTATAGATCCTCGACTCTCGCTACCTGGTGGGAAGTACGTATTCACTCCCAATATTCGTCCTGAAATAAATTCATCTTATGGGTCGCAGGCGAAATGGGCAATAAATCCTTCATTGGGATTTCGCTGGAACTTCAGCCGTGAATCTTTTGCTAAAAAATGGAAGTTTCTGGATGCCGGAGCTCTTCGTGTAACTTGGGGACGTAGTACTACTTATAAAGCTAGTATTTATGATATATGGGGAAGTTACAATCTGAGTAAAGATACTTACAACGGAGTTTCTATTATTCCAATTGATAAAAACGCTATGCCGAATCCGGATTTGAAGCCGATAACGTCAACATCATGGAATTTTGGAACAGACTTATCATTCCTTAATAATAAAATTATGTTCGTTGCCGAGGCGTATTATAAACAAATAGACAATCAGCTAAGTTCGATAGAGTTGGCTAACCACAATGCTTTTAATTCCGTAAGAAGTACGAAAACGAGTCTGGTTAACTATGGATTGGAGTTTTCGTTGAACGTCCGTCCGTTATCAAGGCAAAGCAATTGGGATTTGAATGTGGCAACTTCACTGGCAATTAATAAAGACGTGATCGCAAAGCTGCCTAACGAGGTGCGGCAGATTATTAACAGTGATGCGGAAGTGGTGAATAAATTAGGTTCTAACGCGATGGGTAATTATCTTTATGTGTATAAAGGTGTATATGCGACTGACGAAGACGTCCCTGTTAATCCGCTGACCGGAGAACGCTTGCGGATGGGAGGGAATACTTCTACTCAAGCATACTTTAAGGCGGGAGACCCTATTTGGGTGGATGTAAATGGTGATTATATCATCGATGAAAAAGACAAGGTGATTGTAGGTAATTCACAGCCGAGGATGACCGGTGGTATCAGTATCAATCTTCGCTATAAAGCGTTTTCTATCAACACTAACTGCTCGTTTACGTTGAGACGTGATATTATCAACAAGGCTTTGGCAGACCGTTTTAGGGCTTATGGAACACCTGTAGCAGGTAAGGTGGACCTTACGGGTAGGGGAGCTTTAACACCTATTGAAGCCTATAATTTCTGGACAGAAGATAATATCTATGCCCAATATCCTAATCCGTTTGATTATACCCGTTCAAGTATTATTCAGCCTTTCAGGTACGACCAGACACTGTTTATGGAAGATGGCTCTTATTTTAAAATTAACGGTATATCTGTGGCTTATACTATTCCAAAGAAAATGCTGGATTTTTTTAGGATCAGCCGATGTCAGCTTAATTTTAGTATGAACAATATTTATACTTTCTCCAAATATTCAGGCATCAATCCCGAAAATGTAAACAATTTGGGATATGACACATCCGGTGGTTATCCCAACGGTCGTACTGTGACATTTGGTGTCTCAATGGATTTTTAGATGAACGATTAAATATAGAAGAATATGAAAAATATAGTTTTAATAATGACTTTGATAGTATCTTGCCTGTTTGCCGGTTGTGATTCGCTTGCAAATAAGAGTGAAGACAAACTATCGGGTGATGATTTTTGGGCGCAGGGAAATGAGACGAATGCGGAAGCATTTTTGTTGAGCATATACAATTCGTTTCGGAATGCAACAATGTCACAACGTCCTTTCCTCACGTATAGCGGAGATATGCGGTGCGCTCCAATAACAGCCTACAGCACTTGGGATAAATATGTAGCTTATTTAGCTAACAACGATATGGGTGAATTGCGTAATACGTATCCCGATGATGCTAATGGCGGTTTAATTATGCAATGGGATGTGTTTTATACTGCCATACAGGATGCCAATATTCTGCTTGCTGAAATAGACAAAGTGCCCGGCATGGATGAATTGAAACGGAGTCGTTTTAAGGCAGAAGCTATTTTCATGCGTAGCTTGTCTTATTTTTTCATCGTAAGGGCCTTTGGAGATGTGCCTTATTATACAAATGCCTATAATGAAGCTCCCTTGCCAAGAACCAATATGGTTATAGTTTTGCAAAATTGCCTTGCCGACTTACAACCTTTGCTTGACGATGATCCGGGAGCGGAAGTACTACCATGGTCATATTCATCTTATTCGAGCAAAGGGATTAGAGCCTCCAGAGGTTCTGTTATTGCGCTAATGATGCATATAAACTTGTGGCTTGTACAGTTTGATGCACAAAATAAAGAGCAATATTATAGGAATGTTGTTTCGTTAGGCGAGGAACTGGAACGTAACAATGGAGCTTATTCACTGCTTGATATAAATAGAAGTTCCGTCATCTTTGCTGGAGGGTCAGACGAAGGTTTGTTTGAGATTGCACAAAATATAAATTTCAATGAGATATTTATGATGAATGCAAAGTTTTCTGATAATGTTTCCTATTCTTGTTTGAATAAGTCAATGCCGCTATTCTGTTATTCAGGAGATTATCTTATGACGCTGTTCCCTATGTATGAAGACGATGCGAGGAAGGAACTATGGTTTGACGAAAAGATATATTCTACTTCGGTTTCAAGTTCTGCTCCTAAGGAAATCAAGAAGTTTTGGAATATTGATACTTATGGAAACGGAACAATTACGTCCAACTCCGGCAATCAAATAGTATTCCGTTATGCAGGTGCACTTTTGTTGTATGCTGAAGCTCTTGCCGCTTTGGGGACTAACGATACAAAAGCCTGCGAATTACTCAACCGGGTCCGCAATAGGGCACATGCTTCCGAAATTAATACCTCGGGTAGTGAACTGATGGATGCTATTTTCTGGGAACGCTGCAGAGAGCTTATCGGTGAAGGACATTACTATTATGATTTGGTTCGTACAGGAAAGGTGTATAACAGAAACTATTGCATGAATCCGATGACGCGTACTAATTTCAATGTGGGGGCATGGACATGGCCTATTCATCGTAATGCGTTGAAGAACAATACACTGATTGGATTGAATTTATTTTGGGAGTAACTCTGATAAACTTAAAATGTATAGATATGAAAAATAATATCAAATTATGGAAGAAAATTGTCGGATGCTGCCTGTTGGCAGTACTCATGTACAATTGTGCCGATGATAGTTATTTAATTGATGGTGGAAAAGCGAACCCTTATTATAATGGGAATATGATGCAATATTTGGAATCAAGACCTGATTATTTTAAAGATTTGGTGGAAGTCATCCGGCTGTCCGGTATGGAAGATGTTTTTGAAAACGAAGAAATTACCTTTTTTGCACCTACTGATTGGTCAATCCGTGGTAGTTTTAATTATCTGAACCGTGTTTGGTATCGTATGGGCCATGACAGCATTAAGAGTTTTAATCAGATAAAACCGGAAGTCTGGCGTGAAATGCTGTCTATGTACATCGTAAAAGATAAATATTTGCTGAAAGATATTCCTCAAATTGATACGACTGCCATAGCAGCTTATCCGGGACAGGCATTTCTATCTTATGGTCAGCAGCCTATGAATATGGGCGTTGTTTATTATGATGCAAACAATGTGAAATATGCCGGTGCAAGACAAATCATATACTCTTATGTCTATGATTTCACTATAGGAGATATGAAAAACGCTTATGTAGCAACATCTGATATACAACCGACCAACGGAGTGGTACATGTACTCAGGTTAACCGATCATGCATTTGGTTTTGAACCATATCTTTTCGCTACCAAAGCTATAAATGCAACAATAGAAACAGAACCGGATAATTAACTATAAATAAAGATAGTACAATGAAACATATTACCATTTATTCGTTAATGATTGTTTGCTCCGTATTCACTTCGTTATTGGCAACATCCTGTAACAGTGATCTGAACAGCAATATTAAAGATGATCCGTACAGTGGAGGAAAAGCTCCGCTCGGAATCGGTTTGCTGGCTGAATCTCCTTCTCCGGAAAGTGCTTATCCCAATGATACGGTTGTATTCAAAGCAAAAGGGATGTTGAACTGGTGTGATCCGCAATCAGGACGTTACGATTTCAAGTTCTATATTTCTGATGAAGAAACCAAAATTGTAACTGCTACCGACACGACAATCACCGTGAAAGTACCTGGAAATCTTAGTTCGGGTACGGCTTATATTGTATTGAAAGAACAGGTTTTCTATGGACCTCGTCTCACTGTATTAGGAAATATTAAAATAGATCACTCATATGGCTTTAAAGGCACTTCGGGGCCTATTTACGATTGTGCGGAGCACTATTCAAAAGCACGGGTATATTATCCTGTTGGTGACTATATGCAGGCCTACTACAATGAAAATCGTTCGCAGAGTTTTTCTTGTATATCTATGGTTTTGACAGACGGCTCTGTATCGGGAAAATGGGTAACTGACTTCAAACTTGATCCTGGTCAGGGAGCCGGCATTGATCTGGCCAATCCGGGAGTGACAGATATTGAATGTTACCTTAATTCATTTACTTATTTTCCTAGTGACCACAGGGTTCTTCTGTCGGGTAAATTTTCAGAATACGGCTGGGATAAGTTGCCGGTCAATAACATCACGATAGCTACTAATGAAGTAGCCTCGTATTATAAAACTGTGGCGCTGCCTTCGAAAAAGAATAATACAAGCATAAATTGTAAGATACCGGTCTTCAACGGGGGAACCCTTGAAGCGCCTGTACGTACATTTATAACTTCCAATGAGAAGGTAGTAGCAGTAGGAAATATTACTAACTACTGTCGTATTAATACCGAAAAATCCTATGCTGAAAGTATGGTTTTGGATTATTCGAAGGTTGCAAGTGTGTTGCGTATGTCAAGGACTGGAGAACTTGATGATAACTATCGCAGGGATGCAGAAGGAGTTGTCGGACAGATTTTGGATGCTTGTATGGTCGAGAATGACGGTATTGTCATAGTAGGGACATTCAGCAGTTTCGATGGACAGCCTGTGAAGAACATCGTGAAGTTGAATGCCGAAGGTACCCTTGATGAAACTTTTATGAGAAACATCGGTACGGGCGCAAATGGAAGTATTACTAAAATCCGGTACAATAAAAACAAAAAGAAAATCCTTATAACTGGGGAGTTTTCTGAGTTCAACGGTATTCCTGCACAGAGTGTAGTTATGTTGAATGATGATGGCACACGTGATGAAATTTTCAAAATCGGAAAAATGGAAGGAGGATTGGCCAATTTTGCCTGTCTGCTTGATAATGATAATATTGTTGTTTCAGGTGCGTTTACGAAATACGATGGTGTGACTCGCCGTGGTTTCCTTATATTGGGTCGTGATGGAAAGGCGCTGCAACAATTTAATGTACCGGGCATCTTCCAGGGTGAACTCTACAAAGTAATTGAAACTCGTACTTCGACCAATTCAAACGGATTGCTGCTGCTTGGTGATTTCAGCCGTTTTGATGGTAATATGGTTCGCAATGCGATGATGATAGAAGTTGATTATGAATAACTTATTATGAAATACAATGGAAAAGTTGATAAAAAATATAATGCTTTGCCTGTTTGCTGTATTTGCATTCTCGTGCAATGAGGAGATGGAACGGCTTTTGACTGATGATTATCCGGAGTCGGGTACTGAATATACTACGGGACACGTATTGATGGTGGTTATCGACGGTGCATCCGGAATAGCCGTTAATGAGGCGTACAATACACGAAAGGCTTCAGTTATCCGCTCCATGACGGATAGATCTTTGTTTACTTTTTACGGACTTGCCGACAATGAAGAAGGGGTAAGTAAAGAACGTGGATGGGCAAATTTGCTGACCGGAACAACAAAAAACGGGCTTGATGTCAATCAAGGAATTGACGAACTCGAAACGCCTTCTTTTCTTCAACGATTGAAAGAGGCGGATGAAAATCTGAAAGTCAGCTTTTATTCTTCTGATACGGAGTTTTTCGGAGCTTTCGGGAGTGTTGCCGATACTAAAAGAAAGACTTCGGCCGACAGTGAAACCGCTGATGCTCTTATTACTGAAATCAATGGTGAAACAATCTCGGATATCGTAGTTGCACAGTTCGGCGGTGTTCAACAGATTGGTGAGCAATATGGATTCTGGAGCAATGAGACAACCCCTACTAATGAGGTTATTGATGCAATCTATGATGTAGATGCTTTCATCGGTAAAATAATGAAAGCACTTGAAGCGCGTCCGCGTTACGTTCAGGAAAACTGGCTTGTAGTTATTACATCTTCCTATGGTGGTGTTTATGAAGGTAATGTAACTCCGGCATCATTGTATGATGATCCGCGTCTCAATTCTTTCATGATGCTCTATAACAGTCGGTTTGCATCCAAATTGTTGCAAAGGCCGGGCTCGGATGAACTACAATACAAATTCTATAGTCCTTATTTCGTCGGTCCCGGACAAAAAGCGACAACAAATGCCGTTATGACTGGAAATACCGAGTTTTTTAATATGGGTAAACGATGGAGTTCCAATCCAGATGAAGAGGTGGATAAAAGTGGATATACCATTCAGTTTAAAATGTTTGATAAGCACGGTGACCCCTGGGGTAATAGAAATATAATATCGAAAAGATATCAAAAAGCAGGTACAGGCTGGCAGCTAATGTTTTCTAATAATACTCAAGTCGAATTTGCAGCAAATTTTAAAGAGGGTTCTTCGGTTTTCCGCTTACCATCTACGAGACGTGACGGATCATGGCATTCTTATACGCTAGTTATAAAAGAGGTTGATGATACCCAGAAAGGTGACTCCATCTTATTTTATCTTGACGGTAAGTATCAGATGGGATGTAAGATAGACGGCAGTAAAGATATGTGGACAGATGCGCCTCTTGCCATCGGACATACGTTTTCTCCGGACAGACCTAGTCAGGCAAATCTATATATAAACGATCTCCAGTTTTACAATGTTGCTCTACCTGCTGATATTATTGCGGAGTATCATTGTACTACAAAACTGGACCTTTTGGGTGAATTATATCCGTATTGGAATAATCTGGTGGGTTATTACCCCAACGATCGCGAAGATGATATCGGATTATCTTATTTGGAAGATTATTCGAAATATACATCAAAAGATAAAAGATTATACTTCAATAAACCGGTTGGTACGTTTACGCCTACCGATGATTATGTAACGCGCAGGCAGGAGAGTATTGTAACGGATAAGGTATGCCCACTTATAGACGATTCCTACTATAAAACGGTTCTTAATACAGTCGATTTATCCTATCAGATTTTTCAATGGTTTGGAGAGCCGGTTGATTCTTCCTGGAATTTCGATGGTGAAGGCTGGGCATTAGATTACGTTTCTTTAAATAATTAAATTAGAATGCAATATGAAATGCTTTAATAAACTAAAAGCCGATTATGCAGTTTTGCTGTCATTCATTTCCTGTATGTTTTTTATGGGAAGCTGCAACATTGCTTATCAATATGATATCGAAAGCGGGACAGAAGATGATACCGCTGATTCTACCAATGTAACCATAGTAACAGGTGAAGGAATTGATGTCAGTATGTATGAAAGTGCCCGTGTTTTTCCGGGTTTGGTAGATACTTTAGTCGATAATACTGTCAATACACTGCTTGCGCTTGATTTAAGCAAGAGATACATTCCTGCATACGATCTTGACGTGCAACAAGTTCCTCGTCCGATATACAGTACCGGGCTTTATGCCGGAGCAGGTGAACTGATTACCATAACCATTAATGACAACACTATGGGGTTGACGGTTATCATCGGTTCTCATTTAGACGATTTGACGGATATTTCTCCCTACTTGCGTTTGCCGGTAGTTACTACTTCGAAGCAACTGTTCCCGGGAAAAAACACGATTCGTAATCCTTTGGGAGGTATGATATGGATCGAAAAAAGCAAGGATGTGAATGGCAGTGCGGATTTTGTAATGGAGATTAACGGGGCTTATCGTTCGCCTGATTTTATTGTCGGTTCTACTGATGTAACAGCGTGGGTTGAGCAGTTGCGTACAACGACTGTACCGTGGCTCGAGTTGCGTGGCCGGCATGTCGCTTTTTCCGTTCAGCGTGAACGATTATTGGATATGATAAATGATGATCCTTCTATAGCTGAAAAGATGCCGAACACACTGGAAGCATGGGACAATGCTGTCGAGACCTATTATTATAACTATTACAGTTTGCAGGTTGGGGCACAGGATTTTTCAATGCGTGCTCCCGATTTTCCTGAGCGTGTGGTGCTGGATGTGGAGTTGTTGGACAATCTGTATATTCGTAATGCCGATTATGGTGTAGTGGCATTGAATACAAATTATCTGTTGAATGAGCTGGCTAGCTATCAAACGTTGAAATCCGGTAATTCTATTGCTATTTTTAATGCGTTATATAGAAATTACTCTTTCAGAGATATAAAATCACCATGGTGGAGCGAAGTATCTGATGCAGTAAAAGCAATTCCCCTATATCGCATGGCTGAGAAAGGGTTAAGAGAGGATGGGTATCTGATGGGGCCGATTTTCCCGGAAGAAGGCAGCAGCATTGCGGAGCAATTCCCTAAAGCATTGGCATATGCAGATACCGATAGTAGTCGCTGGTTTGTATCTGATATAAAGTCGGAAGTACGGCCGACATACGCATTGGCAAGCCTTGTCCAATTAGCTAACTACAAAAATGATGATTGGGCCTTTTATATAGAGTTGAACCGTATGATTAAAGATAAAATTTCCGTAGATCATTCTACTTCTACCTATTTCTTTAAGGCTTTATGTGACTATTTTAAGGAAGATTTTTCACCATTCTTTGAGCATTGGGGCTATTCGCTGACAGACGAAGCCCGTGGTTATGCATCGAAATATCCGCTGATGGATAAAGCAATATGGAAATACTCGCCTCTGGCAGAAAATCCATCAAGTGGTGTGGTTGATTTCCCAAGTAACGGATATCACTACCGTCATAATCGGACTGACTGGGAGATTTATGCACTGGATGCAAACGGAAGCGATAACTTTAATTCCGGGCAGTCGCCGGACCGATTGCTGGACAGCGACAAATCAACAGGATGGACTTCATATTACAACAATGATACAAGTACTCCGCCACTTCCGTATTATTTGTTTATTGATATGAAAGAGACGACAGATGTGAATGGTGTATTTCTGACAGGCAACAATTCTGACTTGGCAGCAACTAAGCTGATTATTGAGACTCCGGTAAATCAGGGAGAAATAATTGAGAACCCACTTGATGATAACATAGCTTGGAGGGAGATTATGCAGGTAGACTCCATTGCATATCCCGAACTGCCATATACTAAAAATGAAGGTTTCTATGATTTTCCATCGAAAGAACAAGTGAGGTACCTGCGTATTAAACTTCCTGATCCTAATCGCAATGATAACTGGAATGAAACGGACATGTCTCGCTTCAAGTTCAGACAGCATTCGTTTACCGAGTTTGGGACATTTTATTATAAACCGTAAATTTATATCAGATGAATAAACTATCACATATTTTCACATACAGCTTGCTTGTTGTTTGTGTCCTGGCATTTAACTACGCTTGCACGGAATACGATACACCTGCTGAAATAGCAGACGATGGAACTATAGATACCGGCATATCTACCAAAATCCATCGTAAAGTATTGTGGATAAATATAGATGGTGCGGTTGGTGAAGTGGTGAAGAACTCCCTTCCTGCCGACGGTGCCATCGCTAAGATGCTGAAAAATAGTAAATATTCGTGGGCGGGAGTGAGTGACAATCGTACTCTGTCTGTCGAAAGGAACGAAGACCCTGTAACGTGGGCAACCATGCTCACTGGGGTCATACCCGAAAAACACAGTATAACAGATGATTCTTATACTGCTAATGTGGAGTACAATCCGAACAATCCGAATGAAAAGGTCATTCATTATCAAAATGTAATTAGTTATATTTCGAATAATGACGTGAATATGCTTTCATTATGTGTGACACCTTGGGCGAAACTGAACAAAAATATGCTTAATAATGCTAAGACTACCATTACTTCAGAAAATGACGTTCAAACCCGGGATGTGGTTCTTAATCATATTGTGAATGAAGATTACACATTCATTTTGGCCGATTTCTCAGGAATGTTGGAGGCCGGGAAGAGTGGGGGATTCAAAGCGGACAACGCCTCTTATGTCAGTGCACTTAAAACTATAGACGGATACATTGGTGAATTTTTGTCGGCGATTGATGCCCGTGAGAATGCATTTTACGAAGACTGGCTTATTGTTGTAACTTCCAATCACGGTGGATCGGCTGACGGTCGTTATGGTGGCGCTTCGGAAGTGGAGCGTAATACGTTTGGTCTGTTTTACTACAATCATTATACGGAAAAACATTTGAATGGTAATAGACTATACGGCGCATATTTTGATTCTCAGAATGAATACAAGGCTGTCGTTTTTGATAGTATAGGTAAATATTATTCTTTAGGTATGGATGCATTTTCAATGGAGATCATAATGCGTATGGTTCCTAGGCAGGACGGCACATATAATGGTAACAATTGGGATCGCATACTTGGAAAAGCCGGCTGGGGACTATATAGGCAGAGAGGAACTGTATCCATGAGAACAAATCCTAAGGAAGGTCCTGCTCTTGAGCAAGCTATTACCGGATACAATGATTCTAAATGGCATCACTATGGTGTTAGCATAAGTTCTGCTGCCTCCGGAAGGAGAAAGTGGCTCATCACTTTAGATGGTAAGTTACAGGGATCGGGAGCCACGGATACCCAGGGATTGGCTCCGGATTCAAGTCTTTTTGCGATAGGTGGTTATTCTGTACCAACTTCCTATTATATATCGGAAGTACGTCTATGGAAAAAGGATCTTGCTGAAAGAGAATTTTTGCAACTATCGGGAGAAATTGATATTGAACCTTCAGGTGATATGCTCGGCTATTGGAAATTTAAGCCAACAGAGCAACTTGAGAAATTAGAGGAGGATACATTAGTAATTAAAAATCAGATACAGGGTGGACTGAATATGTATTATATTAAAGATAAAACCAGCAGTTCTCCGGATATCGAACAGAAAGCCTCTGCCATGTTTGCAAATACCTTGCCTACCAATGTCAATGCTGAAAGAATCTGTGTTGAGAATACGCTGATAGTACCGCAAATTCTCTATTGGTTAGGCATCTCGGCGCCATCCACATTAGATGGATACGTGTTTATCAATAACTACGCGCTTTCAGAAGAATGGCGCGAAGAGGTGGATACGGAATAATCTGACGAAAATAAGAAAACTCTTGTCCGATGGTGGAATGAATGGAGGAGGACCGATTAAATATCAAATATTTGTGTCGGTACTCCTTCTCCTTGGATAAGACTTTAATCCACAGATATTTAGTTACTTGTTGATTTTGTTGGATGTAAAAGAATCTTTTATGAAAGCAATTAAATTATCAATCCTGTTTCTTGTCCAGATCCTATTTCTTTCATGTAGCGAACAAGTGTATGTCGATGGTACTTCCAAGCAAGTTATAAAAAGAGATAAGATGATTACTCAGGCTATCAGTCAACTGACACCCAAAAACAAACTGCTTGCAAGGGAAATTAATAAAAATGTTCAGGATACCATACTTGAACGGCTAAACATGAATATTGCAGGGAGATGGCATGATTCATCCTTGTCCTTAACTTTGATGAAGTCCACTATAAAGTTTGTACCGGTTATTGATTCGCCTTCAAGATTATATTTAGTGGACGATTCCGAAAAGGTATTTAGAATTCCAGAAAAGTTTGCTTGTTTTTATGGGCAGAATGATAATGGGGAAACAATCTATTTTTATGCTATATATCATGCTGAAAACTTTATGAAAGATGCTAATCCGAAAAGTTATTACCAAGGATATGTTGAAGTGTTTGGGAAGGAAGCTGCGGACAAGATGGTAGAAAGTAGCATAAAGAGGACAGAAGCGGAAAGATGGGAAATTATGCCGTTTACACCGCAAAAAAATGGAACAAAGAAGTTTGAATATGCTAGAGAACATTCTGATGATGGGACATTTTTTATTTTGACTCGCGAAAATACTTATCCTCATATATGTTTCTTTAAGGATAAAAAGCCTTATTATTGTTGGGGAGCAAATCAAGATGAATTATCTATGGAGCCATTGGAAAATTATTTGAAACCATAGTTAATACGAATTAATTGTGCATAATTAATCAGCCCTTCACCTTCTCTCTACATCCCTTATCAAATGGGAGAGAACGGGTGAAGGGCTTCCTGTTTCATCGCTCTTTCATCGTTCTTTGTATTTTAAATCTACCGATACCCTGTAATTACCCGGAACCGGAGTATAAATCGGTTGATAGATCGTCCCTTTATTTTGCAATTTCTTTTCTGCCATTAACCTCTTGATATGGCGATATGCAGTGATTTGCGTCATTCCGCAGAGGTATTGAAAGTCTTTCCGGGTGATAATCTGGTTTTCAGCAAAATATTCAGTCAGTTTCATGTCAATTTCTACTTCTGATAAATTGGCGGAGTGTGGTCTTATTTTAGAACGCTGGAATTTCATGTGACACAATTCCCCTTTCAATTCTTTATCAGCTTTAAACTTTATAGCTTTCAATTTTACCCGGTGCACACGTTTGTCTTTCGGGTTACGTATTTCTTCTTCGCAGGAAAGAGTGACCTGAAAGAATCCTAATCCGTCGACATGCACCTTTTTACCTTCCAGAAGGCACTGGGCTACTTCATTTTTCAGTTCTTCCAAGGTTGAAATAATGTCCGATACTCTTAATGTGGAGCGATCATGGATGCGATAAGCCAGTTTCTCGGTATTGACAGTTTCAAAACTTACCGGACGGGCATGATAACGCGTCTTGTTCTTTTTCTCCTTTGGCATCGGAGTCTTGTATAATTCAAATTGTACTGCCATTTCTGCTTTATCTTTAAATGATTTCTTGTTTTTAGTGCTGATATCTTATACTTATCATTGCTATGATAAGATCTTATCATAATAATGACGCTATTTTATCATAAAAGTGATAATATCTCATCACATCTGTGATAAGTATAATTTGTCGGTAACAAAGATAAGGTTTAATAGTATGATAAACAAGAAATGACAGGATAATAATGATAAGTCTGGTTTTCAAAAAATGAATAGGAAAGAAAGTTGCAAATGGCTTTTTTTTGATATTATATTCGCATCCATTAATTATAAAAAAGAAGAAAATGGAACAAAAAAATGGTTGGTTTGCCTTTTGGCAAAAATTGATGAAGTGTCTTTCAAAACAAGATGAAACGGGAGTAGGGGATACAAAAAGTGTAGCACCTGTCAATACTATTATTCAGTCGATTAAGGAGGTATCATCGTCTAAAGAAAAAGACTCATCGAAAGTGAAGTCACTAACTGAGAGCGTAGATACTTTTTTAAAATCCCGCTATGATTTCCGCTACAATGTGCTGACAGAAGAAACGGAATATCGTTTGTTGGAACGAATGGAGGAAGGATTTGCACCTGTGAGTCAGCGTGTCTTAAATACATTCTGCCTGGAAGCTCACGAATCAGGTATTTCTTGTTGGGATCGTGATCTTTCACGCTGTATTTTCTCCACCCGTATTGCAGAGTATCATCCTTTCAAACTTTATTTGGAAGAATTGCCGGTATGGGATGGAGTGGATCGCTTGGCGGCTTTGGCACGCAGAGTTTCGAGAGACCAATTGTGGGTGAAAGAATTCCATATATGGATGCGGGGTATGACAGCACAATGGATGGGGGTTACGGGAAGTCATGCCAATAGTGTGGCGCCTTTGCTTATCAGTACGGAGCAAGGATATTTCAAGTCTACTTTTTGCAAATCGCTACTTCCTCCTGCGCTTCAGCGTTATTATATGGATAAGGTGGATTTAACCAGTCAAGGGCATATAGAACGGAGATTGGCGGAGATGGGACTTCTCAATCTGGATGAGTTTGATAAATATGCTCCGACGAAAATGCCGTTATTGAAGAATCTGATGCAGATGGCTTCATTAAGCCTGTGCAAAGCTTATCAGAAAAATTATCGCTCGCTACCTCGTATAGCATCTTTCATCGGGACATCGAATCGAAAAGATTTGTTGACTGACCCGACCGGTAGCCGCAGGTTTATTTGTGTGCTGGTAGAATATCCTATCGATTGTGAGGGGATTGACTATGCGCAACTTTATGCTCAATTGAAAGCGGAGATTTTGGCCGGTGAACATTATTGGTTTACCAAAGAGGAAGAGACGGAATTGCAGCAAAGTAACATGATGTTCTATCGTCAGGGACCTGTGGAAGACGTTTTGCGTTCCTGTTATCGGGCGGCAGAAAAAGGGGAAGAGTGTGAACTGCTTTCGTCTGCTGATATCTTTCAGCGGTTGAAGAAGAAAAATCCGGCAGCTATGCGTGGGGCAAATCCGGCGAGTTTGGCACAAATACTGATAGCAGTGGGGATAGAACGTAAGCATACCAAGTTTGGGAATGTGTATCGGGTAGTCTCCGTCTGATGGGAGGTGAAGCGGATGGTGAACAAGAGACCTTCACCCGCAATCGTCGTGCCAGAGGGAGTTGTGAAGGGTGAAGGGAGGAAAGGGGATTTGCTTATTTGGGATGAAAAATTGTATCCTTTTTGGGGACACTCTTTCCTTTTCTTTTTCGTTTTTTCTTCTTATCTTGCGAATGATAATTCATCTCATGTAAAAAGGTGAAGTAGAGAGATGTTTGATTATGGACAACATAAAATTTAATAGAAAATGAAAAACATTATTTTAATAGTAAGTTTATTATTGATGGGTGTGAGTAGTCGGGCAGACATATTGAACTCTTCTGATAATAAGAATGTGGCAGATAAATTTGATCCGATGCTTAAAGCAGCGTTGTTCCAAATGAAGATTATAGCTGATACCAGCTCTATTTTATTATCGGATATTGATTACGTGGAGGATTTGGAGCTGAAAACCAGTTTATGGATTGATAATGACGTGAATAGAGCGAAAACTACGAGGCATGAAATTACCTCATTAAAAGGCCTTGAGTATTTTTCTTCTCTACGTCGGTTAAAATTGGTGGGAAATCGGACTGATACATTGGAGTGTATTCCTGATTTTTCTAGATTTAAAGAACTTCGTGAGTTGGAAATTATACAAATCTACCTTCCGAAACTGGATATAAGTGGTTGTAAAAATCTCACGACTTTAAGTTGTAGAAGTTGTGATTTGAATACGATAGACTTGAAAAAGAATATTCAATTAAGAACTTTAGATTGTACTTATAACCGACTGACAGAATTGGATCTTAGTCATAATAAACAACTTCGAACGGTTATTGTTAAATCTCAAAGAAATAAAGGATTACTTTCGGAAGGAGGTCGTGCCGGGATATTATCTAAGTTGATTCTTCCGGATAACCGATCGAATACAGAAGGAATAAGTATACTTGAATGTTCGGATAATAATCTGGAGAAATTGGATATTAGTCGATCACCGCATCTTAGAAAAATAAATTGTAGTTGGAATAAGCTAAAAGCACTTGAAACATCACATAATCAAGAATTGCGGGAACTAAATTGTGAAGCAAATTATATTGGAGAGTTGGATTTTAGTGCTAACCTAAAGATGGAATTTTTAACTTGCGGATTGCAGGGATATGAGTGGATACGCCAAGAAGGGAATGATTATCGTTTATTGAAGAAATTGATACTCCCTGAGCAAAAAGAGAATGTGGAAGGAGTTTCGCTGCGTAAACTTTCTATTAAAGAAATATCAGAAGAAGCAATTCCGGTTTTTAGTGACTACCCTTATTTAAAAGAATTAAATTGTGCTGATAACAGACTAAAAACAATTGATCTTAGTGCAAATATATATTTGGAGGTTTTGGATTGTAGTAGTAATGCTATATCTCAGCTTGATTTACATTCAAATGTCAACTTGTATTCGTTGAATATTTTAAATTGTCCATTGCAAGTACTGGACTTGTCTCAGACAAAAGTGAAGCTAATTATGTGTGATTTCTATGATAGAAGAGAGAGGGGTGTGAAAAATGGATACATATCTGCTTTGTATTTAAAATTGATTGTTCCTAAAGGATACCATGCTGAAACTATAAACTTTAGAACCCCCACCTTAGAAACTGCCTCTTTTAAAAATGGCTCTATATATAATTATTTACCTCCACAATATGTCAGGATGGTAGTGTCAGGAAAATAGATACAAAACCTGATATAGCAGATAAAAAATAGTTGGAAATTTCTGGTAATGGATTATTTTTAAACCTATTGAGCGATTTTTGAACTCTTTATTCTGTCTCATTTTAAGGAATTGGAGTATTTTGAATGATTTGAGTACTCATTTCTTTTCTATTTTTATCAACTTTGCCACCATCAATTTCTACGATGATTTTAAATTTTATAAAAATAGAATAGACATGAATGGCACAAAAATGAAGAATCTTTTTGGGAAAGGTATGTTAGGTATACTCCTTGGGGGGATAATAACACTTTCTGTTTATCCGCTTTCAGCCCAAACAAATAGTAGATCCGGTAAAGGATTATATGAAATCTTTAGTACTAAAATACCGGACGGGGCGCAGTGGAAAGCTCAGGATAATAAATTTGTCCGTGATGGGGGATACTCTAAAAAAACAGAAAATTATATATATGTAGGAGCCTCTAAAAGTCCGGCAGAGTTGACCGGGCTATCCATTCCTATTCGCGAGAATCCGGGACCGGGTGAGTTTCGCTATATCACTTTTGCCTGGGTAAAATGGGGAGGTGATCAAATTGGAATGAAATTTCATGTTTCCGAAAAGTCTGCAAATCAAAAAGGCAAGAAATATGATTTTACTTATATAGCCGGCAAATCCAAGGATTTGATAAATCCGATGGAAGGTCTTAATCTCGGTGAGCTACCGGGACACTGGATGGTGATGACCAGGGACTTATGGAAAGATTTTGGTAATATTACGTTGACCGGTATTTCTTTTATCTGCCCGGAGAGGCGTGATGCGGGATTTGATGAAATCTTTCTCGCTAAGACACAGGATGATATAAAGAATGCTCCGAAAGTACTTCCGAGCGAAATTGCAACTCCGGTACCCGTTGATGGAGAAGAGGAAGGGCTGGTATATGAAGAGGGAACAACTAATGAGGATGAACAACCGCAAGGAGTACAGATTGACTGGGCTGCACAGATTAAAGCGGGAGGATTCATGATGTATCCGTTGTATTTGCTTGGATTGCTTGCCTTAGTAATAGCTTTGCAACGCTTGCTAACTTCAAGAGAAGGAAGATTGGCACCAAAAGGACTGCGTAAAACAGTCAGCGAATGCCTTGCACAAGGAGATTTGAAAGGTGCGATTGCAGCCTGTGATAAATACCCTTCCACATTAGGAAATTCGCTGCGTTTTATTTTCGAGCATGTGAAAGCTGGAAGAGAAGCTGTCAGCCAGACAGCTGGTGATATGGCCGCACGTGATATCCGTACACATTTGTCACGCATATATCCTTTGTCAGTCATAGCTTCCCTGTCGCCCCTTATCGGTTTGCTGGGAACAGTTGTCGGTATGATCGAAGCGTTTGGTCTGGTAGCATTGTATGGTGACGAAGGCGGCGCTTCTATATTGTCCGATTCTATTTCAAAAGCTTTGATTACGACTGCTGCCGGTTTGATCATCGCAGCTCCTGCCATTGCTTTGTATTTCATTATTAAAAATCGTATTATGAAATTGGCTTCTTTGGTGGAAGTAGAAGTTGAAAATGTAATTACTACTCTCTATCTGGAAGGAGATTCGACGGATATGAACACACCGGGGAGTAAGGAGGAGAAGCATGAGACTAAACTATGATGAAGAAGACAAAGTAGAGGTGCAGATGTCGCCCTTGATAGACTGCGTCTTTCTGCTACTGATCTTCTTCCTTGTGACTACTATGATGAAGAAGTGGGAAATGCAAATACCTTTATCACTTCCTTCAATGACTTCCAGCTTGTCTACCACCCGCGCCGGAGAGGAAGCTGTTATCATAGCAGTGGATGAGGAGAAAAATGTGTATCAGGTAGTAGGACATGATGCGTATACTGGTGAGAACCACTATGTGCCGATTTTTGATCTGAATACTTTCCTTACAGAACTCCGCAACAGTGAAGGTACGGAAATTGCTATTGATGTGGCGGCTTACCGGACTGTACCCGTAAATACGGTAATAGAGATATTCGATCAATGTCAAATACAAGGATTCACGCGTACGCGTGTCCGTTTGGGTAGTAAACCTTATTAAGCTTATGAGACTATCACTATTTAATAATGAAGATGAACCGGAAGTGTCTATGTCGCCCTTGATCGACTGTGTGTTTCTGCTATTGATCTTCTTTCTTGTCTCTACAATGACGAAGGTGAAAAACAGGGATATTTCAGTGGATCTGCCGACTTCGGAATCAGCTATAAAACTGAAACCGGATGATAAACAGGCTATTGTAGGACTGGATGCTGAAGGTAACTTCTATTGGGACGGACAACCTTGTTCGACTAATTTTATGATGGAACAATTGCGGGAGACCTGTATCTCTGATCCGGGTCGGCGTATCCGCATTGATATGGATAAAAACACTCCATTCGGACGTTTTGTGGAAGTAATGGATGCTTGTCAGTTTTATAATTTAACGAATATAGGAATACGAACATATGACGAAAACTACAACAGGGAGTAGCCGTCTGACGGTTATCCTATCATGGGTTATTGCGCTGGTCTGTCTGGTAGGAGGAGCGTTGTTTATCTGGCTGATGCCATCACCAGGACAGGGAGCTATTGACTTGCAAGCGAAAAAACAGAAATCTCCGAAAAGTATCAGTGATAAAATAAAGCAGGAGCAGGCTCAGCGGGAGCTTCCCGCTAATTATTCTGAGCAATTAGTGAAGCAGTCGGAAGTATTGGTCAAGAAAAATTTGGAAGATCAGCTTCGCAAATTTCAGGAAATGGCTAAGAAGATGAGGCAGCGGAAAAATGAATTGTTGACTAAAGTAGAGCAAAGAAAGTTACCACGTACGGCACCGGATGATGCTAATGATACTTCGAAAGCAAGGAATATTCCGCAGGCGGGCAAGTTATCTGCGAATCCGTCGGTAGATGATATGTATGCTCTTTTAAGAGAATATGAGGCTGAAATACAGCAGAACCATTTGGCTGCCAATGCAGCTAAACAGGCGCTTTCCAAGGGACTTTCGTTTCCCGAGGTTTATAGTTCTCTGAAGACAGGTTCTTCCCGTATGCCAAGTTTTGATGAACTGATTCGAATGCAGACTAAAGGAGGGGAATGGGCTACTTCAGCGGGAAGTAATGCCAGCGCAGGTCTGGAAATAAAAAGTACGGCAGACTTGAACAATTACCGTGGTCTGTTGGGACAAGCGACCCGACAAGCCGGACTTGCTCAATCTCGGTTGGAAAATCTCTTTGGAGTAGTGAAGCAGGTCGGAAAGCCCGGTGGCGGCTTTGGAATTGGCAATGGTCAGCCGGGCGGAGGTGAAGGCAGTGGCAATGGGAACGGTTTCGGTGGCATGGGGGAGGCAGCTCAGGGCAGTGGAAACAGACGTCCGATGAATGCTTATGCAGGTCCCCGGCTTAATCAGGAAATGGTAAAAGCTCAGGCATTGCCCGGACGGCGTTTCTCAAAAAGTGCGGATCGTAAAGGGTGGTTATATATTAACACATGGTATATGATAGGACCGTGGGAAAGTTTTGGGCGAGAGGACTTTTCGATTGTCCATCCGCCTGAGATATCTGTGGACTTTGATGCGGTATATACTGACGGACAAGTAGGTACAGGGGTGATGGAAACGGATTCTCATCCGATAAAGGTCATAGGGGAAGAAGTGTATTTGGATGGTACGCTGCGATGGAAGTTTATGCAAAGTGAATCAATGCATAATACGGTTCCTGTCACTACCGGACATTCTACTTATTATGCTTATACGGAACTTTATTTTGATGAGGCTACTACCATGCTGGTTGCCATCGGTACGGATGATAGTGGCCGGGTATGGATAAACGGTAAGGATGTATGGCGTGATTACGGGACCAGTTGGTACAACATTGATGAACATATTGCTCCTTTCCAGTTTCGACAGGGATGGAACCGTATTCTTGTTCGATTGGAAAATGGTGGAGGAGGAGCGTGTGGTTTCAGTTTCTTAATTATTCCACAAGAATGATGTCATGGTACATATTGGTCGGCGTATAGAAGATGAATTGCATAAGCGGGGATTATCCGTGAGTTGGTTTGCTGAACAGCTTTGTTGTTCGCGAACCAACGTATACAAAATCTTTGAGAAATCAAGTGTTGATACCGAACTTCTTTTGCGAATTTCTAGTATCTTACAGTGTGATTTCTTTCAGTGCTATTCAGAATGTTTGAAAGGAGGGGGTCAAAAGTAACTAAACTCTCTGTCATTAATAATCCTTGCTCCGTGTTGACTGACGCTTTCCTTTGTTGCCGAAGGTGTTGAACCGATAGGCAATATATGCCATAAAGTATACGTTAGAAGTACTGGATTCTCTATCGGTGATTGAATTTTCGGAAATGGAACGTTCCGAACTTTCGTTCTCACGGAGGATATCATATAGGTGAAATCGGATGGTTGCTTTTTTCTTTTTGAGGAAGCTTTTTGAAATTTGGGCATTCCATAGGGTACGGTTAGTGTCATTTTTACCTCCATATCCTCTTTTTAACCTGCAATCAATATTAGATGAAATTTTGATATCCCAAGGTAAGTTTAAATTAGCTTCCGCTCCGAATGTATAATCAAATGTTTCCCGTTGGTTATCCTTTTTGATAGAATGTTCAGATTTTTGATATCTGATTCCTGCCGATAATTTTTTATTTCTTCTCCGTTGATGGTTAGCTTGCCGTCTTCGTTAATTTCTGCTCCGGGTAATTTCTTGACTAATTCTTCCAGTGCTGCTCCTTCATTGACACGGTATGCAGAGGCATTATAGGCGGTTGTGTCACCTGCAACCACTACCGGGGGAGCTTGTGCTACGATAACAGTTTCTTTTAGAAGTATAGCATCGGGTTTCAGTTCAATTTTGCCAAGTTGGATGATTGGCTTAGTTGTATTGTTTATTTGCAGGGTTTTAAATTCAGTAGTGAATCCGATAAACGACAACTTAATCAGAAAATGTCCGGGAGGAGTTGTAAGTGTAAAATTACCTTGTTCCAGGCTGGAAGCTCCTTTTACATAATTACTGTCGGGCAGAGATAATAACTGTATGGTAGCTTGTCCGATAGGGAGCTGAGTATCTTCTTCCAGAATAGTCCCCTGAATAGTGACATGTTTAGTTTGCGCTTGAACAAAAGCAACATCTATACATGATATAAATAGTATGAATAGTAGTATGTAAGTCTTTTCGTTCATAAGGTTACCCATTATGAGGCGTTTTAGTGTTTATGGTATCGGTCACAAAGGTCTTAATTTTTTTTGTAAAGTAAGTTTTTTAAGAGATAAATAAAGTTTGAATTTTGACCACAATGGTTTAAAAATAGTTCAAAATGCCGGATTCTTGCAAATTGAATGATAATTGTTCTGTTTTGACTGATTTGAGGACCTTTGTATAATAATAATGTCTCATCTTTGCAACGGATGAAGTTTTCAATAGGTAATAGTTTTGATTTTAGGGTAACAACCAGGATTAGTTTTTAAATTCTCTGTCGGTCTTAATGGAAACATTGACCGGCAGAGAATTTCTTGAGAATTTTAATGTATCATGAAAACAATAGATTGAAAATGAAAAAGCCTTTATTGTATTTACTTGTTTTATTGGTTGCTGTTTTTAGCACTTCCTGTACCCAATCTTCCAAAGGGACTTTTGAGGTAGGAGATAAGACTTTCCTGCTCAATGGAGAGCCGTTTGTAGTGAAAGCTGCGGAAATTCATTATCCTCGTATTCCTAAAGAATATTGGGAGCATCGTATCAAAATGTCTAAAGCTTTAGGCATGAATACCATTTGTCTTTATGTGTTCTGGAACTTTCATGAACCGGAAGAAGGAAAATACGACTTTACCGGTCAGAAGGATATCGCTGCATTTTGCCGCATGGCACAAGAAAACGGAATGTACGTCATTGTACGTCCCGGACCTTACGTTTGCGCAGAATGGGAAATGGGCGGACTACCTTGGTGGTTGCTGAAAAAAGAAGATATCAAACTTCGTGAACAGGACCCTTATTATATGGAACGTGTAAAATTGTTTATGAACGAAGTAGGCAAACAACTGGCTGACCTCCAGATTAGTAAAGGTGGTAATATTATTATGGTACAAGTGGAGAATGAATATGGTTCGTTTGGTATAGACAAACCATATATTGCTGCCATAAGGGATATGGTGAAACAGGCCGGTTTCACGGGAGTTCCTTTATTCCAATGTGACTGGAATTCTAATTTTGAAAATAATGCATTGGATGATTTACTTTGGACAGTTAATTTCGGTACAGGGGCTAATATCGATCAGCAGTTTGAACGTTTGAAGGAACTTCGCCCCAATACTCCGTTAATGTGCAGTGAGTTCTGGTCCGGATGGTTCGACCATTGGGGAGCCAAGCACGAGACACGCAGTGCGGAAGAATTGGTGAAGGGGATGAAAGAGATGCTCGACCGTAATATTTCGTTCAGTTTATATATGACCCACGGAGGTACTAGCTTCGGACATTGGGGCGGAGCGAATTTTCCAAATTTCTCACCGACTTGTACTTCTTATGATTATGATGCACCGATTAATGAATCGGGGAAAGTTACTCCTAAATTCTTAGAAGTCCGTGATTTGCTGAAACAGTATTTGCCGGAAGGTGAAGAACTGGCGCCTATACCGGATTCTATTCCGACAATAGCTGTTCCTGAATTTAAGTTGGATGAAGTAGCCGTCTTATTTGATAATTTGCCGGAACCGAAGATTAGCAAAGATATCAAGTCGATGGAAGCGTTTGACCAGGGATGGGGTAGTATTTTATATCGTACCACTCTTCCGGCCTCTAAAGAAGAACAAACTTTAATTATAACTGAAGCCCATGACTGGGCACAGGTTTTCCTGAATGGAAAGAAGCTGGCTACGTTAAGTCGCTTGAAGGGTGAAGGTACAGTGATACTTCCTCCGATGAAAGAAGAGTCCCGACTGGATATTCTGGTAGAAGCAATGGGACGTATGAACTTCGGTAAAGGAATTTATGACTGGAAAGGTATTACCGAAAAGGTAGAATTGCAATCGAATGATGGGAATATTACATCTTTGAAAGACTGGCAGGTATATAACATCCCGGTTGATTATTCATTTGCACAAAATAAAAAATATGAGAAACGGGATAATACAGAAAAATATCCTGCATATTATCGCGGAACATTTACTTTGGATAAAGTGGGCGATACCTTCCTGAATATGATGAACTGGAGTAAGGGGATGGTCTGGATCAATGGCCATGCAGTGGGCCGTTATTGGGAAATCGGACCTCAGCAGACATTGTATGTTCCGGGATGTTGGTTGAAAGAAGGTGATAATGAGGTTGTTATATTGGATATGGCTGGTCCTGTAAAAGCTGAAACGGAAGGATTGGAACAACCGATACTGGATAATTTACGAGTACATGGTGCTGCATATGCTCATCGTAAAGTTGGGGAAAATCTGGATTTGACAGAAGAAACTCCTGTTTATGAAGGAACCTTCAAGCCGGGAAATGGTTGGCAACATGTGAAGTTTGATAAGGAGGTGCCTACCCGTTATTTCTGTATGGAGGCTTTGAATGCTTATGATGGCAAAGATTATGCGGCTATTGCCGAACTGGAACTATTGGGAACGGACGGTAAGCCATTGTCACGTCAGCATTGGAAAGTGGTTTATGCCGATAGTGAAGAAACGGAAGAAGCTAACAATATAGCAACTAATGTATTTGATTTGCAGGAATCTACTTTCTGGCATACAAATTATTCGACTGCCAAACAGAAGTTCCCCCATCAGATTGTGATTAATCTGGGTGAAGATAAGGTGGTGACCGGATTCTCCTATCTCCCACGTGCCGAGGCGGGTAAGACCGGAATGATCAAAGATTATCGGGTATATATAAAGAAGAATCCCTTTAAGCTTTAAAAGGAAATGAATGTAGAATAACAGATATAGTGTGTATTTATAATTTATAGGGTAAAAGGTTAATTATATTGTTCATTAAATTATGAAATAGAGAGTGGCTTTCACGTGAGTGAAGGTCACTCTTTTAGTTTTGTTCGCAATTAAATTATTTTATAGTAACTAAAACCCTGATAGTGGTTATATTTGTTCTCTCATCTGAGAAGGTGATTTATATAATTAACTAGTGTGCAAATGATGAAAAAAAATGGGTTTAGCCGGTGTGCTGAAATGTACATCGGTCGTTTACGAAAAGAGGGGCGCTATTCAACAGCGCATGTGTATGAAAATGCACTTTTTTCTTTCAGAGGGTTTTGTGGTACCTCTACTGTGTCATTCGGACAAATAACTCGCGAACACTTACGGTGTTATGGGCAGTATCTTTATGAACGTGGTTTAAAGCCTAATACGGTGTCTACGTATATGCGTATGCTACGTAGTATTTATAATCGGGGAGTGGAGTCGGGAAGGGCACCTTATGTTCACCGATTGTTCCATGAGGTGTATACGGGAGTGGATGTCCGCCAAAAGAAAGCTTTGCCGGTAACAGAGTTGCACAGGCTTCTATACGAAGATCCGAAATCGGATCATTTGCGGCGTACGCAGGCTATTGCTGCTTTGATGTTTCAATTCTGCGGTATGTCGTTCGCTGATTTGGCACATTTGGAGAAGTCATCCTTAGACCGGAATGTTATTTATTATAATCGTATCAAGACGAAGACTCCAATGAGCGTAGAAGTATTGGATACCGCTAAAGATATGATTTATCAGCTCCGGAACAGGCAACCTTCGCTGCGGGACTGTCCTGATTATCTGTTTGGTATCTTGAGTGGTGATAAAAAACGGAAGGATGAAGATGCTTATCGCGAATATCAGTCTGCTCTCCGAAAATTCAATAACCAGTTGAGAGGACTTGCAAAAGCTTTGCACCTGACCTCTCCTGTCACTTCGTATACGATTCGCCATTCATGGGCTACTACTGCGAAATATCGCGGAGTTCCTATTGAAATGATCAGCGAATCGTTAGGGCACAAATCAATCAAAACAACACAAATCTACCTTAAAGGCTTTGCTTTGAAAGAACGTACTGAAGTTAATAAAATGAATTTATCTTACGTAAAGAATTGCTTTGCAAAACGGAGTAATGATACAAAGTGCTGATAACCAGTGTGTGTAAGTAGGAGTTACTTCTTAGGTAACGGAAATAATAATGACGCAAAGATAGACAAAAAAATAAATAACAAGCAAGTAAACTATCCTTTTTTTCTTTTTTGATTAAAAAATAAGATAAAAATAGTCCGGAATATGAAAGAACTCTTTTTTCATATTCTAAGATATTTACGTCCTATAATCAAAGAAATTTCACCCTACACCTAGGCTGAGCCTTCTTTGGTAGTCAGATATGTCCTTTTTTTCGTGTTTTTAGAGATTTTTCCCCTTTCCCTGCTTTTTCCGTTACCTAAGAAGTAACAGAAAAAAGAATGGTAAAAATAGAGGATTTATGAATTAAATTGGGGTAAGATCTCTATTTAGGAATACACATAGATAAAAAATGAAACAAATTGAAGCAATTTTGGGGGATATGCTATTTATTCCGTTAAAGGGTGTTGTATTAATTCTGATTCTAATCTTGACAACAAGCCAGATTCATGCACAATATGCTCTTGGGGCAACTGGGCAGATGATGATACCTACAGCCGAGATGCAGGAAACAGGAACCTTTATGGGAAGTGCAAACTTCCTTCCTGAAGAGGTTACACCCCATAAATTTAATTATCCTACCATGAACTATTCTGTTGATATGTCATTATTCTCTTTTGTAGAACTGACTTACCGTATGACATTACTCAAGATGCGAACGTATAATGGCAGAGTTGGTTATCATAATCAAGATCGCTCTAATACTATCCGTATCCGTCCATTGAAAGAAAGCCGTTATTTCCCTGCTGTGGTTATTGGTGCCGATGACCTTTTTACAGAAAAGGCGACTCAGTATTGGGGAGATTATTATGGTGTATTAACTAAGACATTCGGTTTCTGTAAAGGACATCAGTTGGCTGTTACGGCAGGCTGGTATTTTCATCAAGGCAATCAGCCTGCATTCAATAAAGGACCTTTTGGTGGTATCCGTTATACTCCCGCTTTTTGCCGTGAGTTAAAGCTTATGGCAGAATATGATACTCATGGCTGGAATCTTGGAGGAGCAATACGCCTTTGGAAACATTTGTCTATCCATGTGTTTACCCGCGAATTTACTTGTGTTTCTGCGGGCTTGCGTTATGAATGTACTTTAATACATTAAGAAGATGAAAAGAGTATTTAGTATATTATATATTATCTGTTGCTGCACATTGGAAAGTGTAAATGCACAGGCTGTACGGGTATCTGGAGTCTTGAAAGATTTGCAAATGGAAAATATCTCTGTAATACAGAAGCAGGATACGATTACGGCGGCATTTGAAACTTCCGTATATAGGGGATCTTATAATGGTATAGGTATCGCAATACGTCATTTGATAGCTGTTTCGGAGAATTCTACATTGCAGTTAGTTATATTGGATAATGCGCTGCCCCAACTTTGTATCACCTTACCTGCAAAACTGATCGAGGATTATCAATCGGGAAAGTGTGATTTGAATGAGGTGTATCGTACTATGCAGATGACTACTTCTACCCAAACTGCAATGGATGACTTGAAAGGGATAAAACGTGAGTCTACTACTTTGGGTAAGGTGGATTTAGTCGTTTATCCGGGGGTGATGTTGGTTAATAATGTTACTTACAAACTATATAAGGCTGCTTTTGAATTGCAACCGGCGGTAGAAATGCAACTTTGGAAGGGTGCTTCATTAAGGTTACAAGTTTGCTTGCCTGTCATTAACAATGAGCCGGGTAAATGGGATTGTATCCGACCGGGGTATTTGACATTGCGACAGGAATTTCGCTTGGATAATCATTGGAAAGGATACTTGACTGGTGGGAATTTCTCGGATGATCGTCAGGGGCTTGCTGCCGGTATCGGTTATTTCTCATCTGACGGTCGTTGGACAGTGGAAGGAGAAGGCGGTATAACCGGTTCCTCTCATTTATATGGCAGAGACTGGAGAATGAGTAAATGGAAGAGAGTCAATGGACAGTTTAGTGTGGGGTATTATATTCCACAAATGAATACACAGTTAAAGGTCAGTGGAGGCCGGTTTATATATGGGGATTATGGAGTATGCGGAACTCTTTCCCGCTATTTCGGTGAATATATTGTAGGGCTTTATGGTATGTACACAGATGGGGAAACAAATGCCGGATTTCATTTCTCGATTCCTTTGCCGGGCAAGAAGCGCAACCGTCATGCAGTACGTGTAATGCTTCCGGATCATTTTGCTTTTCAGTATGATATGCGTAGCGGGAATGAGTTTGCCCGCCGTGCTTTGGGAGTCAGCTATAGAACAGAACCGAAATCAGCCGAGAATAGCCGTTTCTGGCAACCGGATTATATTCGTTATTATTTGATTCGTACCAATGATAAGACAAAACTTAAATAAGAGTTGATATTAGTAATTTAAACAAAAAATGAACAATTATGAGAAATTTAAAATGGTTGTATGCATGCTCTTTGGCGATAGCCTTCGGTGTGCTGTCTTTCACTGCAGTTTCATGTCATGATGATGACGATGAACCCAAACAGGAACCGGGTGAAGAAATCGTAACTCCCGATCCGGTTGTTGAGTACTATATTATGGGTACTGTGACAGATGCTGGTAAAGGACTGTCTAATGTGGATGTGAAAATTGGTTCTGAAACAATTAAGACTGACAAGGATGGTAAGTTTTCTGTAACTGAGAAGAATACAGGCAAGTACTCAGTTGAAGTTGCCCCTAAAGGTTATCTTGCTCAGAATACATCTGTGGAAATTGCTGCTAATGCGGAGAACCGTAGTGTGGTAACAGTGGCTGTGGCTCTGACAAAGCAAAGTGAACCGGAAAATGTGAAGCAAGGTGAGGATGCTACTGTAAAAGATAATAGTGACTCTAATAAAGATATTCCGGACCCGACTACAACACCGGCAGATAAGGTTGTTGAAGATCTTCCTATTGCAACAGTAGAGGTAACTATTCCAAAAGATGCTCTTCCTGAAAGTGGAACGGGTATCAATGAAGACGGTTCTGCTGATATTAGTGTAACGACTTATGTTCCTGCTCCCGAAGAAGTAACAACAGAAGTAAAACCTGCAGAAGAGAATAAGGATGTGGAAAAGACCATTCCTTTAGCAGCTGCTCATTTTGAACCAAGTGGTTTGGAATTTGCAAATCCGGTCACCATTTCCATTCCTAATCCTATTCCTGACGTAACTTTTGCTGAATCAGATATGCAGCTTACTTATTTGAATACTAAAACAGGAAAATGGGATGTGCAAACAAGCAAGGTAAACTTGAAAGATGGTAACTATCAGGCAGCTATCACTCACTTTTCTTCTTATGCAGTAGAAAATAAAGTAACTAGTAAAGTTAGTTCTGAAACCGTTGTAAAGAGTGACATCTTGGGACAGGCAAGTCGTGATAATAGCGAGAATCCTAAAGCTGTGACTGGTATTGCATTGACTTATAAAGAGAAAGCTGGTTGGGAATGTAAAGATGCAGATATTACAAATACTGTAAAGAGCAAGCTGACGGGTGCTAGTGATGCAACAATCAATGCTATGGTAGCCTTCTTTAAAACTCGTCTGTACTCGTTAATGGGGTCAACATCTGGTGTGAAAACAACAGAACGTACCTATAATACTGTAAATGTAAATGGCTATACAACAATGAATTATACTTGCTATGCAAAGACTCGTACTACTACGTTGTCAGCTAAGGTGCTATATAAAGGAAGTCCTGTTACAATCTCAGTAACAGCAACACGCTATACCGGAACTGATCATCAGTATAAGACAGTTACTACTAATCCTACTCATAGTGGTGGTAAGGGTGGAAGTAACTAATAAATAATTCAGATCATAAAAATAACCCTTTTTTAATAAAACCCTTTTTTATAAACCCTGTTGGGTGATAATCATATGGGATATGAGGAGGAGGAAGTCACTGTGAAGTGGTTTTCTCCTTTTCGTTTTCATGTCTATGGATGTTTGAAGAGCGTTCTTTTTAGACAGAATTCTACTAATATAAGTTAATGTTTATAATTATGATTTGTTTCATGTAAATAAAGCCTATCTTTATCACCCAATACAACATAGGACAAATAAAATGTCATGAGCATAATTATTAAGAACCTTAATAAGATTTATCCCAACGGAAATCATGCTTTGAAAGATATCAATCTGGAGATTCCTGCAGGGATGTTTGGCTTATTAGGACCCAATGGCGCCGGCAAATCTACTTTGATGCGTATTCTAGTAGCCCTCATGGAACCAACTTCCGGGCAAGTAGAAATTTGCGGTTATGATTTGATGAAACAGCGGAAAGAAATACGCGGTATTCTGGGGTATCTCCCTCAGGACTTTCGTTTCTTTGCCAAATACAAAACGTATGAGTTTCTTGATTATGCGGCACGCTTATCCGGAATGACTCATAGCAGGCAGAGGAAACAGGCGGTAGATGAAATGCTCGAAAACGTTGGCTTGTTTGATGTTCGTGAACGATATGCCAATAAATTATCGGGAGGTATGAAGCGGCGGTTAGGAATCGCACAAGCGCTGATACATCATCCTAAAGTAATCATTGTTGATGAACCTACTACCGGACTTGACCCCGAGGAACGTATCCGTTTCCGCAACCTTCTTTCGGAGGTCAGCGAGAATGATGTGACTATTATTTTGTCTACTCACATTGTCGGTGATATTTCCAGTACCTGTAACAATATGGCGTTAATGAATAGGGGACAAGTTTCCTTCAACGGTTCTCCCCAGGATATGTTGAAATTAGCCGAAGGTAAGGTGTGGAGAATCAGGGCTGCCGGTGACCAGTTACATGAAATCGATAAAAAATATCCGGTAATCTCTACTATTCCATCGGGGACAATCTGGGAGGTACAAGTGGTTGCCGATAAAGTGGAGGGATACGAAGCGGAGCCATTTCCTCCTAATCTGGAACACGCCTATGTATATTACATGGAGAATCAATTAAACCTTTGGACAAACGACTAAACACGATATGCTGATATGACCTTTATATCTAATATACAATCGGTAGCAAAATATGAAAGCAAATTATTAATAAGAAGCTGGTTCTTCAGAGTATTCACGGTGCTCGCCGTAGCTATCATTACTTTTTTTAATTTCATGTTATTCGTATCGGAGGATAGCGGAGGTATTTGGATTGCAACAGCCATTCCATCCAATATTCCTTATCTAATCTTGTTATTGCTTAATACAGGACAGGCAGTTATAGCTATTTTTCTGGCCTCCGACTTTCTGAAAAGAGATAAAAAACTGGATACATCGGAAGTCTTTTATGTCCGTCCGTTGAGCAATGCTGAATATGTCATAGGTAAGATATGGGGAAACCTGCGTGTCTTTTTGCTGCTGAATCTTATTATTATGGCTATTACGGCAGCATTCAACCTGACATTGGGAGAAGTAGACTGGGTGGCTTATCTGCTTTATTTTTTCCTGATCAGTGTACCTACGTTGATTTTTATCATCGGATTGGCTATCTTTTTGATGCTGGTGCTTAAAAATCAGGCATTGACATTTGTATTGCTGCTGGGATATATCGGCTTGACGGTTTTCTATATTGAAGATAAGTTTTATTATCTTTTCGATTATATGGCCTATAGTCTTCCTTTGGTAAAGTCCAGTATTGTCGGCTTTTCCAACTGGGAAGTGATCTTGAATCATCGTGGCATTTACTTACTTGCCGGATTAGCGTTTGTCTTTTTCACTATTTCTCTGTTTCGGCGCCTTCCGAACTCATCGCGTAGTAATTATCCGTGGTTAGTTCTCTCTTTCTGTACTCTTATGTTAGCCTTCGTATGTGGTTACTGGCATATACATTCAATTTTGTATCAGAGTGATATACGGGCTACATATACGAAGATCAACAATCAATATGTTTCTACTCCGAAGATGTTCATTCATGAATATGATCTTTCAGTAGAACAGCATTCAGATGATTTTCTGTCGGAAGTAACAGTAAAAGGCGTGGCATTGGATTCATCTGCCGTATTCACTTTCTGTTTGAATCCGGGATTAACCGTGCATTCCGTCCGGTCGGGAGAACAACCGCTCAATTTTAAACGTGACAAGCAAATTGTGTTAGTGGATTTCGGAACAAACCTTGCCAAAGGAGATACGGTTTCTGTAACCTTCAGGTATGACGGGCAAATAGATAATTCATTCTGCTATCTGGATATTCCCCCCGAAGTATTGCAAGCCTCCAATAAGAAGTTTCTGTTTAACATAGACAAACAGTATAGTTTTCAGACAAAAGATTATCTGATGCTTACTCCTGAGACTTATTGGTATCCCCGTGCAGGAACAAGCTATAGTGACAAAAATCCTGATTGGCAACAAACTTATTTCAGTAATTATCGGTTGAAAGTCAAGCCTCTTCCGGGATTAGTGCCTATTTCCCAAGGTGAAGGAAAATGTGATGAGGAAGGAGTTTATTCGTTTAAAGGAGATTTTCCGTCTCAGACATTATCTTTATTAATAGGTGATTATCAGCAAAAAAGTGTCTATGCGGACAGTATTCTTTATAGTGTGTGGCACCTGAAGGATCACGACTATTTTACAGCGTCGTTCGATTCCATTCACGATACTATTCCCTGGCTTATACGTAATGTTAAAGATCAGTTGGCACGGCAATATAAACTGGATTATCCTTTTAAGCGATTCTCTATCATAGAAGTTCCGGTACAGTTTGCCAGCTATGAACGTGCCTGGTCTCAGGCCCAGGAAACGGTTCAGCCGGAAATGGTATTGTTCCCTGAAAAAGGAGCCATATTCTGGGAACTGGATGTAAAAAGGCAGGTTAAGAATCAGATCCGGTGGTCGGGAGAGAATGAGATCACTGTACAGGAAGCCCAGATGCGTACATTTAGTAATTTTGCCTGGATGTTTATGCGGACAGAAGGTGATTATAACTTTTCAACAGGTAGTAGGGGACGGGGAAATCTTTCGTCTGTGGCAAATCCTTATTTCCTTTTCCCGCAGATTTATAATTTCCGGTACAATATTTATTCCTCGGAATGGCCTGTAGCCAATCGTGCCATTGAGTTGTATCTGCAAAAGAAGTCAGAAAATGAAGGATGGGAGCGCCAGATAAATGGACTTAGTAATAACGAGAAGGCCAATCTTCTGCTGGAAAAACATACATTCAAGGAGTTGCTGGCTGATGTGGAACAGCGTAATCTGCAAAATAATATCGTAGGACTGGAGGCGAGCCGTATTTTCGCCCGATCAGAAATCAATATGGGGGTCGATGCTTTCAGAGATTCATTGTATGCGATGCTGAAGCGTAATACTTTTCTGAATATTAAGTTCGAAAATATGCTGGATACGCTAGGACAAATGAGCCGCACGGATATCTATTCCTCTTTGAAAGAATGGGAACAACTGACTCCTCTTCCTTTTTATTCGATCGGAGAGCCCGAGTTGACCAAAGTTGTCAATAAGGGGGGAGAAGAATTCTTTGTATTGAAAGTGCTGGTGAGCAATAACTCTGATTACGACGGAATAATACAGATGAATGTTCTTCAGAATGGCTGGTGGTACCAACCTCTGGAAGATCCCAGAGCCAGAAAAAAGGTTGAGATAGCTGCCCATACAACTAAAGAGTTTGTATCTGTCTGGGAAGAACAAATCCGTGAGGTAGAGGTCAACACGATGATTTCCGGAAATCTTCCTTATATGATCCGGCAATCCATAGGCAACGTAAAACAAGAACGAAATAAAATAGTCAAGGACAGTATCTATACACTACCGGAGTCGTCATTAGAAATGCCGGGAGAGATTATTGTGGATAATGAAGATTCTACTCTCTTTGTACTTTCTACTCCTCCTGTTGTAGGGCTTCTTCCTAAATGGCTGGATGAAGTAGAGGAAACTCCTTTTAAATATTCGGGTATATCCTGGTGGCGTGCGCCTTTACAATGGACGGCTACTACCAATGCTAAATATTATGGTAAATATATCCGTTCGGCTTATGTGATAAAGAGTGGAGACGGTAGTCAGACGGCTACATGGAAAATACCTGTGCCGGAAGCCGGTCAGTACGAACTCTATTATTATGTATTCAAGAACGATGAGCTGAGATGGAATGACCGCCTTCAAGGTGAATATCATTTTAGGGTGGCGTATGACAGTGAGGTAGAAGATGCCTATATCAACCTGAGAAAAGCCAATGAAGGTTGGGAACAGCTTGGTACTTATTATTTTAGTGCCGATACGGTTCGTGTCGTATTGACAGATGAATGTAAACTGCGGTCTGTGACGGCTGATGCAGTGAAAATAGTGAAACGATAATTATTAAAACAGCAAACTATATGCAAAGTGACTTACTACTATTTAAAAGAGTGCTGCTGACAATCGTAACTTTTACCGGGATTGCCCTGACATCGCAGGGGCAAATTCCCTTGACGATTGACAAGGCAATGGAGATTGCGCAGGAGAATAGTCCTTCTCTTCGCCGTTCCTATATGAATCTGGAGAGATATAAGCAGAATCTGCTGGCGCAGAAGGCTTCTTTAAAATCTCGATTTTCATTAAATTTGAATCCGGTGGACTATAACAAGAACAGGCGTTTTGATAATCGTTTGTCACAATGGTACACGAACGAAACATTCAACACCAGTGGAACTTTTCAGGTTGATCAGCCTATTTTATGGACAGACGGTACTATTTCTTTAATAAATCGTTTCGGATGGCAGGACAATAGTTCCATCATAGAAGGCGATAAGACCAGTAACCGTGCATTCAGCAATGACCTTTATCTGCAGTTGACTCAGCCTATTTTCACTTACAACAAGCGTAAAATGGAATTGAAGCAGATAGAGTATGATTATGAAAATGCCAATATTAGTTATGCTTTACAACAGCTGAATACGGAAAAAAGTATAACCGATCAGTTTTATTCGGTTTATATGGCACAAAGTAACCTGGAAATCAGTCGCGAAGAATTGGTCAATGCCCAGCAGAGTTATGATATTATAAAAAATAAAGTAGAAGCGGATTTGGCAGCTAAAGACGAACTCTTTCAGGCCGAACTGAATCTTGCTACGGCTCGTTCGTCTGTAGACGAAAGTCAGGTGAATCTGGAGAATGCGAAAGACAAACTCAAACAGACTCTCGGAATGAGGCTGGATGAAGATATTCTCGTATTTGCGGAAGTGGAGATTAAACCGATTCAGGTAAATCTGGACCAGGCCATATCGCATGGATTGGGTTCGCGTCTGGAACTTCGTCAACGTGAAATAGAGAGCAAGGAACTTGAGTTCGATATGATTAAGACAAAAGCGCTGAACGAGTTTAAAGGAGATGTATCTATCTCTTTCGGATTGATAGGAGATAATAGCCACCTGAATAAAGTTTATAATAATCCGACACAGAATCCGAGGGTTTCTATCAGCTTTGCTGTTCCTATTTTCGACTGGGGTGAAAAGAAAGCAAGGATTAAAGCACAAAAGATGGCCCAACGGATTAATGAACTCGAGTTTCAAGAGGATAAAGTGGATATCGAGCTGAATATTCGTCAGGTATGGCGTAACCTCGAAAACCTCCGGACTCAGATTAAAATCGCCGAGCAAAATGTACAGAATGCACAGTTGACCTATGATCTGAATCAGACTCGTTATCGGGAAGGTGACATAACCGGTATGGAAATGAGCCAGTTCCAGACTCAGCTTTCGAATAAGAAGATTACTTATACGCAGGCGTTGATTAATTACAGAATAGAATTACTTAATCTTAAAATCCTTTCATTGTATGATTTCGACAAGAATATCCCTCTTGTTCCTATGAAAGACATTATTGATAAAAAATAAGCAGACCATGAAACAGTATCAAATTTTTATTGCATCTTCTTTGTTAACAACCTTATTGTTAACTGGCTGTGGCAACAAACCACAAAACGCACCCAATAATATTGCAACTCCGGTATCTGTCGTGGAGCTGAAGAAAGGTTCTATCAGTAAATTAATAAATACAACAGGAACAGTGCAGCCGACTTACGGTGTATCTCAGAATGCGGAAATGAGCGGATTTTATAAACTTCAGACTAATCCGAGAACCGGAAAACCTTTCAAAATGGGAGACAAGGTAAGTAAGGGGGAACTGATAATCCGTCTGGAAGACAAGGAGTATGAAAACGGAATCGCTATTGACGCTAAAAAACTAAGTCTTGAAATTGCCGAACAGGAACAGTCAAAGCAGAAAGCTCTCTATGAAAAAGGTGGGGTGACGATGAGTGAAATGCGGAATACGGAAGTAAAAGTAACGAATGCCCGTTACGATTATGAAAACGCAAAACTTAATCTGGAGAAGATGAAAGTGAAAGCTCCGTTTGATGGTGTGATTGTTGATTTGCCTCACTATACGGCCGATACAAGAGTGGAACAGGGAAAGGCTATGGTGAGTCTGATGGCTTATGATAAAATGTATATGGATATCAATCTGCCGGAAAGCAGCATTCGTTATGTCAAGGAAGCGCAACCAGTATATATTACTCATTATACCATCCCCGGAGATACTTTAAAAGCGAGAGTCGGTGAGTTGTCTCCTGCAATCAGTACGGAGACACGTACTTTTAAAGGAAAGATTCTGATTGATAATGACCAACTGAAGTTGCGTCCGGGTATGTTCGCCAAAGCAGATATTATCGTTGACAGAGCTGATAGTTCTATCATTATACCTAAAGACGTAATCTTGTCCAATCGTCGCCGGAAATACGTATATATCGTCGAAAAGAATACGGCAAAGATACGCAATCTGCAAACAGGTCTGGAGGATGAATATAATATCGAAATTCTATCCGGACTTAATGTAAATGACAATTTGGTAGTGAAGGGTTTTGAAACACTGAAAGAAGACGCCAAAGTCAAAATCCAAAAGTAAATCATGGATGCGATATATGACCGCATCTTTTGAAAATAGGAAATACTTATGAAGAATATAATCAAATTTGCAGTAGGCAATCCGGTTACGATTTGTATGGTAGTATTTGCCCTCTTATTGCTGGGAAAAGTATCATACGATCAGTTGAGTGTGGATTTATTGCCCGATCTGAATAATCCCCGCCTGTTTATTGAATTAAAGGCGGGTGAACGCCCTCCCGAGGAGATCGAAAAGCAATTCGTTAAAAATATGGAGTCTATGGCGATCCGGCAGAGTGATGTTACTCAGGTCTCTTCTGTGATTAAAGCCGGGACGGCACGAATTACTGTAGAGTATACCTGGACAAAGGACATGGATGAGGCTTTTCTTGATTTGCAGAAAGCCATGAATCCGTTTGCCCAGAACAAGGATATCACTGAACTGAAGATTACGCAGCATGATGCGAACTTGTCTCCGGTAGTTTTGGTGGGAATGTCTCATCAGAGTATTACAGATATGGCGGAATTGAGGAAAATTGCTGAAAGCTATATCCGTAATGAGTTGATTCGTCTGGAAGGTGTGGCTGAAGTTACGCTTTCGGGAGAAGAAGTCAGCACTCTTACCATTCAGACTGATCCTTATAAACTGGATGCTTTTCAACTGAAAATAGAAGATATCGCTTCGCGCATCGAATCGAACAATCAAAGCATATCTGGGGGACGGGTCAGTGAACTGGGATTACAATATCTGGTGAAAAGTTCGAGCTTGTTTGCTTCAGAAGATGATTTTGAGAATCTGATTGTCGGATACAAAGCGATACAACAAGAGGAAGCATCTGGAAACAATGCTACGGGTACAGCAACCGCCAACAGTAATAAAGCTCCTGTTTTTTTGAAGGAAGTGGCTACTGTGCAGTTTTTGAACGCTCGTCCGGAGAACATTGTACGGATTAACGGGAAGCGTAGTATCGGACTGTCTATTTATAAGGAGATGCGTTTTAATACTGTAAAAGTGGTGGATGAGGTAACCCGCCAATTGGCAGTGATAGAGAATGCATTGCCCGGTTATCATTTTCAGGTGATTTCGAATCAGGGTACTTTTATAAAAAGTGCGATCGGAGAAGTAAAGAGCAGTGCTGTTTTGGGTGTTATCCTCGCTATTGTAGTCTTGTTTGTATTCCTTCGCCGGATGGGGACAACACTGATTGTCAGCCTTGCTATTCCAATCTCCATTGTAGCTACTTTCAATCTGATGTTCTTTAATGGGCTGACGCTGAATATTATGACATTAGGAGGACTGGCGCTCGGGGCGGGTATGCTGGTGGATAATGCGATTGTCGTCATAGAAAGTATCTTCCGAAATCAGGAAAAAGGATTGAGTATCAAAGAGGCTGCTATTAACGGGACAGCAGAAGTTGCCAATGCGGTAATTGCTTCTACTCTGACTACTATTGTCGTCTTCCTGCCGATTGTTTATCTTCACGGAGCTTCGGGCGAACTGTTTAAAGATCAGGCATGGACGGTAACTTTCTCACTGGTCTCTTCTTTGTTTGTGGCTATTCTGGTGATTCCGATGTTATATATCCAGCTTTCCGGCAAGAAGATTAAGCTGGAAGAAGTGAAGTCCATTCGTATTGCGGGATATAGCAGAGTGCTTCGCAGGCTGATTCAGCGACGTTGGCTGGTGGTCGGTATGGCAGTGTTGCTTCTTATCGTGACTGGGTTACTGACTCCGTTTATCGGAACTGAGTTTATGCCCCGTGCGGAAAGCAAGACGTTTACGGCTGTAGTCAAAATGCCCGAAGGTACACAGATGGAACGTACTTCCGCTGCTGTAGGCAATTTGGAAGAATTGTTATATACCATTGTTGGCAGTGATTCTTTATGTACGGTATACAGCCATATCGGAGAGGGAAGTGGTTCGGAAAATGCGATATTTGAAGGAGAAAATACAGCAATGATGAAAGTGATCCTTTCACCGGAATGTACACTTTCACCGGAAAAGGTGATTGCGTCTTTCGTGGAATCGGCCAAGAATCCTGACGGACTGGAACTGACGATTCAGCAGGATGAGAATTCTCTGAGTTCACTGTTAGGAAGCGAAGGGGCTCCTATTGTTGTGGAGGTCAAAGGAGAGGAGTTGGATGAGATTGCTCAGTTGACTGAAGAGGTGAAGGAACGGATGATTGGCGTAAATGGAATCTATGATGTTATTACTTCCGTGGAAGACGGTGCTCCGGAAGTTGTGATCTCGATTGACCGTACGATAGCCGGTATCAATAATCTGAGTGTGGCTATGGTAATCGAACAATTGAAGCAGCAATTAAGCGGTAAGGAAGTCGGTAAAATGGAATATCGCGGTGAGATGCGTGATATCGTCATAAAGGTGCCGGATATCCCGTTGAGTTCTCTTGGTGCTCTTGTCATCAAAAGTGGAACACAGGAATTTGTATTACAAGAGATTGCTACCATTACTCACGGACAAGCGCCCAAGGAGATTCTGCGCCGCAATCAAAGCCGTATCGGTAAGGTGATGGCTAATATGGATGCGAGTAAATCACTGGATAAAGTAGCAGCCGAAGTGCGTGAAACGGTGAAAGGTATTGAATTGCCTGCTAACTACAGTATCACAGTGACAGGAGAAGAAGAAAAACGACAAGAATCAATGAACAGTCTGTTGTTTGCTCTGATGCTTTCTGTTGTACTTGTCTATATGGTGATGGCTTCCCAGTTTGAATCCTTGCTGCATCCGTTTACGATCTTGCTGACTATTCCTCTGGCTGTAGTAGGTGCTATCTTACTTTTCTTCATTACTGGAACCACTATCAATATGATGGGAGTCATCGGTATTGTCATGCTGGGAGGTATTGCCGTCAATAACTCTATCATTCTGGTAGACCGTATCAATCAGCTTAGTCAGGCGGGAATGGAGTTGACTGATGCCATTGTAGAAGCAGGGCAACAGCGTATCCGTCCGATCATCATGACTACTTTGACTACGATTCTGGCCATGCTTCCGATGACATTCAGTTTTGGTGAAGGTGCTTCTTTACGTTCACCAATGGCTATAGCTGTGATCGGAGGATTGATAACTTCTACTCTGATGAGTTTGATGGTTATTCCTTGTGTCTATTATGTCTTGGAGAATATCAAAAGACGTATAAATCGCCGAACTAAAAACAGCTGAAGATGAACTTTTTACTAAATAGGAGAATAACGATTTGTATGCTGTTTATTGCACTCAGCCTGCTGGGCTATGTGTCGTATAAACAACTTCCGGTGGAGTTGCTGCCCAACGCAGAACTTCCGGTTCTGTTTGTCCAGGTGTCGTCACAGCAGGATATGGACCCTTCGTATGTAGAGTCGGAAGTGATTATTCCACTCGAAGGAGCGGTCAGTGCGATAGGTGGAGTAGACAAACTGCAATCCTACATTGACAGGAGGCAGTCCAGCATACAGATTGACTTTAAAAAGAATATCAACTTCAAGATGACCAGTCTTAAACTGCAGGAGAAAGTGAATGAAATCGCAGCCTCCCTGCCGACCGGTTTTACTGTACAGGTACAGAAAGTGGATATTGCTCAGATGAATAATAACTTCATGGTGCTTCAAGTGCGTGGTACGGGAGGAACTGACCGTGTCCGGAGTCTGGTAGACGAGGATGTTCGTTCTGATCTGGAGAACATAGATGGAGTAGCTTCCGTCAATATCTACGGAGGACGGCAGAAAGCCATTGAAGTGCGTCTGAATCCGGAGGCTTGCAAAGCTCTGAACCTCACAGCTTCCAAAATAAGCGGTTTGCTTTCGCAGAATACCCAGGAAAAGACATTTGTAGGCTTCGCAGATGAACCCGACAGCAAGAATTTTGTCCATGTCAATGCGATGTATACCAAAGTCTCTGATTTGGAGAATATAGTTGTCGCTCCCGGTCCTATTCTGCTGAAAGACGTGGCAACCGTCTTTTTTGACTTGAAAGATGAAACCACTTATAGTCGTGTGAATGGAAAAGAAGCCGTCTCGGTTGCTTTGATCAATGATTCACAGGCTAATCTGATTGAACTTTCACACCGTGTATCCGATGTGATTGAAAAGCTGAATGAGAAACTGGCTCCGCTCGAACTGGAAATTGTCATTCAGGAGAACAAGGCTGAAACCATGGAAAATAATATCAACCAGATTATTAATCTGGCATTGGTAGGGGGATTATTGGCTGTGTTTGTTCTTTGGCTTTTCCTGAAGAATATGCGGCTGGTGTTTTTTATCGCACTTTCCATACCGATTTCTGTCTATACGGCTTTCAACTTCTTCTACGCTTTTGGTATTACTATCAATAGTCTTACCTTGGTAGGAATGGCGTTGGCCATCGGAATGCTGCTGGATAATAGTGTCGTGGTGCTTGAGAATATTTATCGTTTGTCGGGAAACGGCTATACGCCCGAACGTTCGGTAACGCAGGGAACAAAAGAAGTGTGGCGCTCCATTGTGGCGGCTACCCTGACTACCATTACTGTATTCCTGCCGTTCGTTTTTTCTGATAATTTCCTGATAAAACTGATCGGGCACCATATCGGAGTATCCATTATATCAACTTTGACGATCTCGCTGTTTGTAGCTTTACTTTTTATACCGATGATTACTTACCTTCTTTTGAAGAGTAAGAGTGGGAACAGTGTCGTTTATGAAAAAGTATCGATCGTTCAGCGTCCGATGCAGGTCTATCTGGTCTTATTGAAGACTTGTATGCGTAATCCGGGAGTGACAGTCTTTGGAGCTGTGATCTTGCTTTTTGCAACGTTGATTTTGTCATTGACCTTGAATGTGCAACAGATGAAAGAAGTTGCTTCAGACCGGTTCAACATCAGTGTCGTGATGCCTACCGGAAGTACGCTTGAAAATACGGATAAGATTGTAAAGGTACTGGAAGAACGTCTGGAGGATTTTCCGGAAAAGAAAGATCTGATTTGCCGTATTCGGGAAAAAGAGGCGACTCTGACACTCGTTTTGCAGGAAGATTACACAAAGATCGCCAAACGGAAAATAGCTGATATAAAAGCGGATGTGCAGACTAAAGTTGCCAATATCAATGGTGCGGAAATCTATGTTTCTGATGCTATGGGAGGCGGAGGAGATAACTCGGCTCTGAGCAGTCTGGGCGGATTCATGCGTTTGTTGGGCATAGGTGACAACAGTGAACGGGTGGTGATCAGGGGATCTGATTTCGAAATGATGCAGATGGTGGCAGAGGAAGTGCGTTATTTGTTGGACGAACAGGATTTTGTACAGCATACTCATGTTTCGTATACTCCCCGTCAGGCGGAAATAAGTCTGAACTTTGACCCTATTCTGCTGACTGCCTATGATATTAACCGTGGCAATATTACCACCGGATTAACTGCGCTTAATAATGAATACTCTTCCGAAGCTACTTTCAAGGTGGGAGAGGATATTTATGATATTATTATCCGTGACGAAATACCGGAAAAGGAAATTGAAGAAGAGGCACAGGAAAAAGCTCAGAAAGAGAAAACTGTGGATGACTTGCGTGCTATCCGGATAGAAAATGCCAATGGCGGTATGCACAATCTAGAAGATATATCGTCTCTGAATTATGGACGTGGGCGTTCGCGCATCATCCGTGTCAATCAAGATAAGCAGATTGAGGTATACTATGCTTTTCCGAGAGATGTTCAGTCTTCGAAAGATTTATTGGGAGGATATCGTTCCGATATCGACCAGTTGATTGCCAGTTATAATCTTCCGTCCGGAGTCGCTGTGCAGGTATTCCATGAGGAGGATGAATTCGGGGATTTCAAATTCCTTATTCTGGCAGCTTTTCTTTTGATATTTATGATCCTTGCTTCAGTCTTCGAATCTGTAGTGACGCCTTTTGTGTTGCTTTTTACCATTCCGTTGGCTGCTATCGGTTCTTTGCTGGCATTATTGCTTTCGAGCAACAGTCTGATGAATGCGAATACACTGACAGGGTTCCTTATTCTGTTGGGAGTAGTTGTCAATAACGGAATCATTCTGATAGATTACGCCAACATTTTGCGTAAACGGGGATACCGCCGGAACAGGGCGTTGATGACTGCCGGTATGTCACGTATTCGTCCCATTCTGATTACTTCCATCACCACAATTGCTGCCATGCTTCCGTTGGCTATGGGAGATACGGAGTATGCAGGGGCTATCGGTGCACCTTTTGCCATTACAGTGATAGGCGGACTTTTCTTTTCCGCCATGCTGACGCTGATTTTAATTCCGACAGTTTGTATGGGACTGGAAAATGTGCTTCAGTGGTATCGTTCGTTATCCCGTAAACTATGGACCATTCACCTGATTCTTTTTGTGTCCGGTGTAATCTGTATCTGGCTATACACTGACGGAATCCTTTGGCAGTCAATCTATCTGGTAGTACTGATTGCAGGCATACCGGGGATGACATACTTTGCGCAAACCAGTCTTCGGAGAGCTAAGGCGGAGGTTATCAATCCGGATGAAGAAATTCGTATTTCTGTCCGCAATCTGGTTAAGATCTACGATTGGCCTGGACACATCAGCCGTCAGTGGAACAGTGGTTTGCAATTACGCAAACGTCTGGGATTGAGCAATGAATACCATTCTCTGAAGGACTTTATCAATGTGCTATGGCAGTTTGGTATTTTACTGTTTGCCATTTATTTCACCTATTTCTTCATTCATAACAGGCTTTGGATATTCCTGTTCTCGTTCGCTATTTATGCAGCGATACTGTATTTGTGGAGAAAGGTACGTTCCTATTTATATTATCGATACGGAGATAATCGGGTAACAAAGATCGTAAACCGGGTGATATTCTGGAGTCTTCCTCCCCTTATCCTGTTTCAGTTATTCCGGAAACTGGATAATAACGGGCTGGTCATCATGATCGGATTGTTATGGCTTGTGGGTATTGCCATCTATGTCACTTCCCAGTATCTGTATGATCATGATGTAAATATTGAGCGTGTCACCGGACGATTTGCAGGGCTTCGCCGTTCCTATTTCCGCATGGCGAAGAGTGTTCCTATGATTGGAAAACGACGCAAACCTTTCAAAGCATTGCGTGGGGTGTCATTCGAGATTCAGACAGGTATGTTCGGACTACTGGGACCCAATGGGGCAGGTAAATCGACCTTGATGCGTGTCATCTGTGGTATCTTTGAGCAGAGCTATGGTAGTATCTGGATCAATGGTCTGGATACACGTATCTACAGAGAAGAGCTACAGAGTCTGATAGGGTTCCTTCCACAGGAATTCGGAACTTATGAGAATATGACTTCGTGGGAGTTTCTGGATTATCAGGCTATACTGAAAGGGATTGTAGACGGTGAGTTACGAAAGGAGCGTCTGGATTATGTACTGAAAGCGGTACATATGTACGAGCGGAAAGACGAAAAGATAGGTTCTTTCTCGGGAGGTATGAAACAGCGTATTGGTATTGCGCTTATTCTGCTTCATTTACCGCGTATCCTGGTTGTGGATGAGCCTACAGCGGGACTCGACCCTCGCGAACGTATCCGTTTCCGTAATCTGCTGGTAGAGTTGAGTAAGGACCGTATCGTTATTTTCTCCACTCATATCATTGAGGATATATCCAGTTCCTGTAATCAGGTAGTGGTGATCAATAAGGGTGAACTGAAATATTTCGGTGATCCTTCGGACATGGTGGAAATGGCTAACGGGAAAGTATGGCAGTTTAATATAGATAAGACAGAATTTGAAAAAGTACTGGACAAATCGTTGGTAATACATCATATTCAGGAAGGCGATACGATTCGGGTGCGCTATCTTTCTGTCGGACAGCCTTATGAAGGGGCTGTAGAGGTAGAAGCTAATTTGGAAGACGCTTATCTCTGTCTGCTGAAGAATATGAATTAAAAAGAAAAGAAGGATATGACATTCAAACAATTGATACAACTGTTGCCTAAAGTAGTCAGGTATAACCTGAAGATTATATTTGCCGGGAAGTTTTTCTGGTTTCTGTTGGCTGCATTTGGCTTTTTTGCTCTTTTCATGTTTCAGAATGCCTGGAAACGGGAGGAGATTAACGAGGGACTCATCTATAGCATCCTGATGTTTCCGTCTATGTTGCTTATTTTCTACCCGGCTGTATTTGGCATTCAGAATGATGAAGATAGCCGGATATTGGAGATTCTTTTTGGAATCCCCGACTATAAGTATAAGGTTTGGGGCGTGCGGTTATTGATGATTTATGTGGCAATTTTTGTTATTCTGATTATCTTTTCATACATAGCCATTTTATTGCTGTATCCGGTCAATCCGTTTGAGATGGCATTACAGTTGATGTTCCCGATACTCTTTTTGGGAAATATGGCTTTTATGCTGTCTACCATTACGCGGAGTGGAAACGGAACTGCCGTATTTATGATTATTATAGGCATTGCATTGATGTTCTTAGGTAAGCCGGATTCTTTCTGGAACGTTCTGCTGAATCCTTTTCGTGTTCCCGATAATGTTCATCCGATCATTTGGGAGGGAATCCTTATCAAAAACCGCATTTTCCTTTTATCCGCCAGTTTAGTCTGGATGATGGTCGGATTACTTTATCTGCAGAAAAGGGAAAGGTTTGTATAACAGCAGATTAGGATGCTGAATATTCTCAAGTGTTCTTGCTGCGATGAGAAAAAATTCTCACTATGATGAGAAAAAAGTCTCATCGCAGTGAGAATTTTTTCTCATCATGGTAAGTATAGTCCTATATATGCGGGAACGGAAATAGGGAATCAGAAGTAGTATCCCAGATTCACATAACAGCTTCCTTTATCAGTCTGATTGGAATATCCGAACGTAATCTCCAATGGACCGAAAATACTGTCCATACCATATCCGGCACTGATACCAAACAGTTGTTTCCCTTTCAGTATTTCGAAGAAGTGACTGTCCGTCAAGCCATAATTACCTGTCAGAGTGAGATAATGAATGCTTCCCATCCGTTGTCTGAGTTTCACGGATGCAATCATGATAGAATTGTTCATCAGTTCCATATTGGTCACACCGGCAAACGGCAGTTGCTGTGGAATGTAGAGTCCGTATACTTCGCCGCCAATGGCATTTTGCAAGGGATAGGCGATGTCTTTTCCAATCAGAACACGACCATAGATGGATGGAATGATAGAAAAACGTCGGGTTACGGGAACTACGCTGCCCCACGAACCGCTCAGTGCGGAGAACGGGGCGTGATCATTATACTGAGCCATATTATCGGTGTAGAGTGAATAGGCAGCTTTGAATTCGGTTCCTTTGGAAGGGAAATATCCCTTGTCGAATGTACTATAATGTACCTGAGCGAAATAACTCAGGAAATGTTCGGATTCTACATTCAGTCCAATGAGTTCCGGTTTCTTGAAAAGAAAATCTTTGTATTTATAATATTCGAAACGAAGTCCGAGTCCGAAGCGGAGGTTTTTGTACCAGACATCCGAAAAGCCAAATTCAGCTAAATGATACTTGTAAGTAGTGTTATAGGCACGTTCACCTTCATCATAGATATTGATGTCATTATATTGAAACATATATGAGAAATTGAAATTGCGTTGCTGCATCGGTTCGAGAGTGTAATCGATGCGTGCGGCATATCGCTTTCCTAATCGGCCGGTCAGGGATAATCGGGAAGGAACATGAGTTTTGAGATCCGCTGTGGCATTAATCAGCAGGGATGCTATTTCTTCCGAGTCGAAACGGATGCCCAGATTGATTCTTTTCTCATATTTTTCTTCTAACAAGAAATTAAGGTGGTACCCTTCGGGAGTGTCGGTAAGTGTGTAGCTGGCGCTTGAGTAAGAATGACTGCCACGCAACTGATACACAGCTTGTTCTATCTGCTGAGTGGTAATGTTACTGTTCTCTTTGAGATTACACTTCTTCATCAGCCATTTTTTGTCATTAGCCTCTACACCGGAGAAAGATATATCTGTGATGTATACTGTTCGTGAATTGGAAAGAGAAGAGTACGGTCCGTGTTGTTTGGGGACATAATTGTCCGGTATACCGATTTCTTTTTTTAAGGCAATCAAGGAATTCCACTGTGCACGTGCGGCTTCTTCGCCTCGACGCATCAGGGAATCGATGGCTGCCGGAGTGAAGCTGGCGGAAGAAAATCCGTCTACATTTACCTTGATATAGGTATCAGTGAGTTCTACATTCTTTTCATGATTGGTCTGGCAAGTGAGATCAACAATCTGCCCCAATATGTCCGGAGCGCTGTTGAGCTTGTCGGCACTTTTCAGCGCATTCTGAACATCGACTCCGATAATAATATCGGCTCCCATTGCTTTGGCCACATCTGCCGGATAATTATTGACAATTCCACCGTCTACCAATATCATACTGTCTTTGCGTACCGGTGTGAATACACCGGGGATGGCCATACTGGCACGCATGGCAGTAGAGAGTACGCCATCATGGAATACGATCTGGTCTCCATTGACTACATTGGCCGATACACAGGCGAAGGGGATCGGTAACTTATTAAAATTGATCGAGTCATGGTAGCCCATTGTCAGATCAGAGAACAGATTGGCAAGATTCTGTCCTTTGATAATTCCTCCGGACATGGCAGCTTTCGGGTTCTTTGTAAAAGGAAGCGAAACAATGTATTTTGCAGAGCGTTCGCGTTCGGTGAGCGACATGGCACTGCGTTTGATACGATCGCTCAAAAGGAAAGTCCAGTCTTGCTTGCGTACCATACTGTCCAGTTGTTCCGGAGTATAACCGATGGCGTAAAGTCCACCGACTATAGATCCCATACTGGTGCCTACTATATAATCGATCGGAATGCCTGCTTCCTCGATGACTTTCAGTGCTTTGATATGTGCCACTCCTTTGGCACCACCGCCACTGAGGACAACGCCGACCTTCTTCCGTTGTTCTTGAGAATAAACAGAAAAAGGTAATATCAGGCACATTGCAAAAACTAATGTTGAAAAGATTTGTTTTTTCATTAGGACATGTTATTGTGTTGATGTACAATATAACTACAAATGTAGGGGATAAATTGTTTAGTTGATGAAACAAGAACTATAAAAAATGTTCTAAAAGTCGGAAATGTGGATAATTTCTACACTTTAAGGATGTTTTCCACACTTCTGTCTTCAAGGGGAAAAACGTAATACGTTGATAATAAACAGATAAGATAAAACAGGATATTTTGGTATGTGTATTGCATAATAGAGTGTAGAACAAACATAAGTTAAATTAAATAATAAGATTCGATATGAGATTATTCTTTTCGAAACATGAGTTGAAACTGAGGAGAAAGAGAACCATTGCTGCTGTAGTATGTATGGTAATTGTGTTGGGAGTGTATTGGATACTGACACGACCTCAGAAGGCTGCACCGGAAATGCCGACAGTGATTGTTGAACCGGTTATAAAAGACGATGTAGAAATATTCGGAGAATATGTGGGGCGTATCCGTGCCCAGCAATTTGTCGAAGTACGTGCCAGGGTAGAAGGCTATCTGGAAAACATGCTTTTTGCCGAAGGCACTTATGTAAATAAGAATCAGGTCCTGTTTGTGATCAATCAGGATCAATATCGTGCGAAAGCCGACAAAGCGCGGGCTCAGTTGAAAAAGGACGAAGCACAGGCATTGAAAGCTGAACGTGACTTGAAACGTATCCGTCCGTTGTACGAACAAAATGCCGCTAGCCAGCTGGATCTGGATAATGCGGAAGCAGCTTATGAAAGCGCTGTTGCGACAGTAGCGATGAGTGAGGCGGACTTGGCGCAGGCTGAACTCGAGTTAGGCTATACTATCGTTCGTTCACCTCTTGCCGGTCATATCAGTGAAAGAAATGTGGATTTGGGAACGTTGGTTGGTCCCGGAGGAAAATCGTTGCTGGCTACAGTTGTAAAGAGTGATACCGTATTGGTCGATTTCAGTATGACGGCACTCGATTATCTGAAAAGTAAAGAACGGAATATTAACCTCGGACAACAGGATTCTACTCGTTCCTGGCAGCCAAATATTACTATTACTTTAGCAGATAATACCGTATACCCCTATAAAGGATATGTTGATTTTGCCGAGCCGCAAGTCGATCCTCAAACGGGTACTTTCTCCGTACGTGCAGAAATGCCTAATCCGAAACAGGTATTGCTTCCGGGACAGTTTACCAAAGTAAAATTGCTATTGGACGTGCGTGAAGGAGCCATCGTTGTTCCGATGAAAGCCGTTACCATTGAAAAAGGAGGCGCTTATATTTATACGATGCGTAAAGATGATACAGTAGAGAAACGCTTTATTGAGTTAGGACCGGAAGTAGGGAATAACGTGGTAGTGGAAAGAGGACTCGCTGTAGGAGAGACAATTGTTGTGGAAGGTTTCCATAAGTTGACACCGGGTATGAAAGTACGGGCAAGTCGGCTGGATAACGCAAAAGGAGAATAATCAATGAAAGTTAGTTTTTTTATAGATAGGCCGGTATTTTCGGCTGTTATCTCTATCGTGATTGTGATTGTCGGGATTATCGGGCTGACCATGCTTCCGGTAGATCAATACCCGCAGATTACACCTCCAGTGGTAAAGATCAGTGCGTCATATCCGGGCGCGAGCGCATTAACTGTGTCGCAGGCGGTAGCTACTCCGATTGAGCAGGAAATCAATGGTACCCCCGGTATGCTTTATATGGAATCAAACAGTTCTAACTCCGGTGGTTTCTCGGCAACGGTTACCTTTGATGTATCTGCCGATCCGGATTTAGCTGCAGTAGAAATTCAAAATCGTGTGAAACTGGCTGAATCCCGTCTTCCGGTGGAAGTGATTCAAAATGGCATTTCCGTGGAAAAACAGGCACCCAGTCAGTTAATGACACTCTGTCTGACTTCTACCGATCCTAAGTTTGATGAAATTTACTTAAGTAACTTTGCTACTATTAATGTGCTTGATGTAATCCGCCGTATTCCGGGTGTGGGACGTGTTTCAAATATCGGTAGCCGTTACTATGCTATGCAGATATGGGTAGAGCCGGATAAGCTGGCTAACTTCGGATTAACCGTACAAGACTTGCAGAATGCCTTAAAAGACCAGAACCGTGAGTCGGCAGCCGGTGTGTTAGGACAGCAGCCGGTACAGGGACTGGATATAACGATCCCTATTACTACTCAGGGACGTCTTTCTACGGTAGGACAGTTTGAGGATATTGTAGTGCGTGCGAATGCCAATGGTTCTATCATTCGATTAAAGGATGTGGCACGTGTATCTTTGGAGGCTTCTTCTTACAATACTGAAAGTGGTATTAATGGTGAGAATGCCGCTGTACTTGGTATTTATATGTTGCCGGGTGCCAATGCGATGGAAGTGGCCGAGAATGTAAAAAAGGCGATGGAAGAGATCAGCGGGAACTTTCCTGAAGGATTGAGCTATGAAATTCCGTTTGATATGACGACGTATATCTCCGAGTCTATTCATGAGGTATATAAAACACTGTTTGAAGCATTGGTACTGGTTGTATTGGTCGTGTATCTGTCTTTGCAGAGTTGGCGTGCTACATTGATCCCGGTAGTAGCGGTGCCTATTTCTTTGATTGGTACTTTTGGATTCATGTTGATTTTTGGCTTCTCTATCAATATATTGACTTTGCTTGGCTTGATTCTTGCCATTGGTATCGTGGTCGATGATGCGATAGTGGTGGTGGAAGGAGTAGAGCATATTATGGAAACGGAGAAGCTAAGTCCTTATGAAGCGACTAAGAAAGCAATGAACGGATTATCAAGCGCGTTGATCGCTACTTCACTGGTATTGGCGGCTGTGTTTGTTCCGGTAAGTTTTTTGAGTGGAATTACGGGACAGTTGTACCGTCAGTTTACGGTGACCATTGTAGTATCTGTACTTATTTCTACCGTCGTTGCCCTGACGCTGAGTCCCGTGATGTGCTCGCTTATTTTAAAACCGGATAGTGGGAAGAAGAAAAATATAGTATTCAGAAAGATCAATGAATGGTTGGGAATTGGAAGCAATAAATATGTAGCTGCTGTCACTCGTACTATCAAACATCCGCGTCGGGTGTTAAGTGCTTTTGGTATGGTATTGATTGCTATTCTGTTGATTCACCGGATCATTCCGACCAGTTTTCTTCCGGTAGAAGATCAGGGATATTTTAAGATTGAACTAGAATTGCCGGAAGGAGCTACATTGGAACGTACCCGTGCTGTAACAGAGCGTGCGATTGCTTATCTGGATAAGAACCCCTACATAGAATATGTACAGAATGTGACGGGAAGCAGTCCGCGTGTGGGCAGTAATCAGGGGCGTGCCGAACTGACTGTCATCTTGAAACCTTGGGAAGAGAGAAAGAGTACCAGTATTGAGAAAATCATGGATACGGTAGAAAAACATTTGAAGGAATACCCGGAATGTAAAGTCTATCTGTCTACTCCTCCGGTCATACCGGGATTGGGTAGTTCCGGTGGTTTTGAAATGCAGCTGGAAGCTCGTGGAGAGGCTACTTTCGACAACTTGGTGGATGCAGCAGATACGTTGATGTATTATGCTTCCAAGCACAAGGAACTGACAGGTTTGTCTTCTTCTTTGCAGTCGGAGATTCCTCAACTTTACTTTGATGTGGACAGAGATAAAGTAAAGATGCTGGGAGTACCTTTGGCAGATGTGTTTTCTACGATGAAAGCTTATACAGGTTCGGTGTATGTGAATGACTTCAATATGTTCAACCGTATTTATAAGGTATACATTCAGGCGGAAGCTCCTTATCGTGAGCATAAAGACAATATCAACCTGTTCTTTGTAAAAGCCTCCAATGGAGCTATGGTACCGCTGACTTCTTTAGGTAATGCTTCTTATACAACAGGTCCGGGAAGTATCAAACGTTTCAATATGTTTACTACTGCTGTCATTCGGGGGACTGCCGCACAGGGATATAGTTCCGGTCAGGCAATGGAGATTATGGAACAGATCGCCCGTGATCATCTTCCAGATAATATCGGATTGGAATGGAGCGGACTTTCTTATCAGGAAAAGCAGGCGGGCGGTCAGACCGGTATGGTCATGGCATTGGTATTCTTGTTTGTCTTTCTCTTCCTTGCCGCACAATATGAAAGTTGGACAGTGCCGATTGCCGTATTGCTGTCTTTGCCTGTAGCGGCTTTAGGAGCCTACCTGGGAGTCTGGGTATGCGGACTGGAGAACGATGTCTATTTCCAGATCGGACTGGTGATGCTTGTCGGGCTTGCCGCTAAGAATGCTATTCTGATTGTAGAGTTTGCTAAAGTACAGGTAGATAAAGGAGAGGACTTGATACAGTCTGCCATTTATGCGGCAAAATTACGTTTCCGTCCTATTCTGATGACTTCTTTAGCATTTGTACTGGGTATGCTTCCAATGGTATTGGCAAGTGGTCCGGGCTCGGCAAGCCGTCAGGCAATTGGTACGGGGGTATTCTTCGGGATGATATTTGCTATCGTGTTTGGTATTATTCTCGTGCCGTTCTTCTTTGTGATGGTATATAAAACAAAGTCGAAAATCTTAAAACATAAGAAATAATGAAACTGAATAAACTATATATTGCTATACTATTGTTTGCAGGAATACTGACTTCCTGCAAAGTAGGCAAGAGCTACGTACGTCCTGACCTTCATTTGCCCGATAGTCTGGCCCAACATCAGGATACGGTCAGCTTTGGAGATAAGGATTGGGAAGAAATCTATACGGATTCTACACTTCGCAGTCTGATAGACCGTGCGTTGGATCACAATAAAGACATGTTGATAGCGGCTGCCCGAATCAAAGAAATGGCGGCTCAGAAACGTATCTCCACCGCTGCACTGCTTCCTGATATCAAAGGAAAAGTGACTGCTGAACGTGAACTTGAGAATCACGGGGGAGATGCTTTTAAGAAATCGGAAACCTTTGAAGCTCAGTTCCTTGTTTCATGGGAACTCGATCTTTGGGGAAATCTGCGATGGGCGCGTTCGGCCAGTATTGCCGAATATTTGCAGTCGGTAGAGGCGCAACGTGCACTTCGGATGACGATTGTGGCGGAAGTGGCACAGGCTTATTATGAACTGGTTGCGCTGGATACGGAACTGGATATTGTCAAGCAGACTTTAAAAGCCCGTGAAGAAGGGGTGCGCCTGGCACGTATCCGTTTTGAAGGAGGATTGACTTCGGAGACTTCTTATCGTCAGGCTCAGGTGGAGCTGGCACGTACAGCCACTTTGGTTCCTGATTTAGAACGTAAAATCTCGCTGAAAGAGAATGACATTGCTTTTCTGGCCGGAGAATACCCTAATCGCATCGCCCGTTCCCGACTGCTTCAGGAATTCAATTTTCCGGAAACACTTCCGATAGGGATGCCATCTACTTTGTTGGAACGCCGTCCCGACATACGTCAGGCAGAGCAGAAGTTGATTGCTGCCAATGCCAAAGTAGGGGTAGCTTATACGAATATGTTTCCTCGTCTCGCCCTGACAGGTGGTTTCGGTACTGAGAGTACGTCTTTGTCCGAACTTTTAAAATCTCCTTATGCTGTTATGGAAGGGGCTTTATTGACTCCTATTTTTGGCTGGGGAAAGAACCGTGCTGCATTGAAAGGCAAAAAGGCAGCTTATGAGGCGGAACTACATAGTTATGAGAAATCAGTTTTAACTGCTTTCAAGGAAACACGTAATGCGATTGTCAACTTTAATAAGATAAAAGAGGTGTATGCTCTTCGTGCCAATCTGGAACGTTCGGCTAAGAGTTATATGGACTTGGCTCAGTTGCAATACATTAATGGAGTAATCAATTATTTGGATGTTCTGGATGCCCAGCGTGGTTATTTTGATGCACAAATTGGTCTGAGTAACGCTATTCGTGATGAATTGATAACCGTAGTGCAGCTTTATAAAGCACTGGGTGGTGGCTGGAAGCAATAGCATCTGTACCGGTGTCACGAAATAAAATGAGAGCTTCTCTTTCATAATTCGAGGAAAAATGCGAAATTTGCAACGCTTTTCAAGTTTGACAAGAAACTTACTAACACCTTTAAATAAAAATAAAGAAAATGACTAAAAGTGCATTGCAAATCGCAAGGGCTGCTTATCAGCCCAAACTTCCGAAAGCATTGGCAACAGGAGCCGTTAAAGCTGTAGCAGGTTCTGCTACTCAATCTGTAGCCGATCAGGAAGCTATCAAAGCATTATTCCCTAACACGTACGGAATGCCGTTGATTACATTCGAAGCAGGTGAAGCTGTTCAACTTCCTGCCATGAACGTAGGTGTAATCCTTTCCGGTGGACAGGCTCCGGGCGGACACAATGTAATCTCTGGTTTGTTCGACGGTATCAAAAAACTGAATCCGGAAAATAAGCTGTACGGCTTTATTTTGGGACCCGGCGGTCTGGTAGACCACAACTATATGGAACTGACTGCCGACATCATCGACGAATACCGTAATACAGGTGGTTTCGATATCATTGGTTCGGGACGTACAAAGCTGGAAACTGAAGCTCAATTTGAAAAGGGATTGGAGATTATCAAGGAACTGGGCATCAAAGCATTGGTAATCATCGGTGGTGATGACTCTAATACAAATGCCTGCGTATTGGCTGAGTATTACGCTGCTAAAAAGTACGGTGTGCAGGTAATCGGTTGTCCGAAAACGATCGACGGTGACTTGAAGAACGATATGATTGAAACTTCCTTCGGTTTTGATACAGCTTGCAAGACTTATGCGGAAGTGATTGGTAACATTCAACGTGACTGTAACTCAGCTCGTAAATACTGGCACTTTATTAAGTTGATGGGTCGCTCGGCTTCTCACATCGCATTGGAATGTGCTTTGCAGGTACAGCCTAACGTATGTATTGTTTCTGAAGAAGTAGAAGCAAAAGATATGTCTCTGGATGATGTAGTGACATCTATCGCTAAAGTGGTGGCCGACCGTGCTGCACAGGGAAATAACTTCGGTACAGTGCTGATCCCGGAAGGATTGGTTGAATTTATTCCGGCAATGAAGCGTCTGATTGCTGAGTTGAACGACTTCCTGGCTGCTAATGCAGAAGAGTTCTCTCAGATTAAGAAGTCTCACCAGCGTGATTATATCATCCGTAAGTTGTCTCCGGAAAACTCTGCTATCTATGCAAGTCTGCCGGAAGGTGTAGCTCGCCAGTTGACACTGGATCGTGACCCGCACGGAAACGTTCAGGTATCACTGATCGAAACAGAAAAACTGTTGTCTGAAATGGTAGCTACCAAATTGGCTGCATGGAAAGAAGATGGCAAATACGTAGGTAAGTTTGCTGCTCAGCACCACTTCTTCGGTTACGAAGGACGTTGCGCCGCTCCGTCAAACTTCGATGCTGATTACTGCTATTCTTTGGGTTACACAGCTTCTATGTTGATTGCCGACGGTAAGACTGGCTATATGTCTTCTGTACGTAACACAACTGCTCCTGCTGCTGAATGGATTGCCGGTGGTGTGCCTATCACGATGATGATGAATATGGAACGCCGTCACGGTGAAATGAAACCGGTTATCCAGAAGGCATTGGTGAAACTGGATGGTGCTCCTTTTAAAGCATTCGCTGCACAACGTGACCGTTGGGCTGTTGAAACGGATTATGTATATCCGGGTCCGATCCAGTACTTTGGTCCTACGGAAGTTTGCGACCAGGCAACTAAAACTTTGCAACTGGAACAAGCTAAATAAGTAAACTTCACAGAGTTGTTGTATCAAGCAACGTTGTGATGAAGAGTTATTCAGGCACGGATTACGCAGATTAACACGGTTTTAAGAAATAGTATGCTAAAACTGTGTAATCCGTGTAATCCGTGCCTATCTTTCATATATTTATTCATCAAAACAAATGCCGTCACGTAATAATCCGATTTCTGCTGTCCAAAAGAAAAGAACAGTTGCCACTACCAGAAAAAAGGGGACCGTTTCTTCTTCCAAACCTTCCCGTGCCCAGAAAAAGGCACCGATGAAGCATGGTTATTCGATGCCCGGCTGGCTTCGCAATTTATTGGCTGTGGTGATTATCGGTTGTTTCTCCGTCATTTTCTATTATTTCTTTCTTCGTCCTTATGCCTATCGGTGGAAACCTTGCAATGGCATGAAGGAATACGGAGTCTGCATTCCTTCCGGATATGACATTCATGGGATTGACATTTCTCATTATCAAGGAAAAATAGACTGGGGAAGACTTTTACAAAATAAGCAGACGGCTACTCCTTTGCATTTCATCTTTATGAAAGCGACTGAAGGAGGAGATCATAACGATACTACATTCGAAGCCAATTTTGTAAACGCACGTAATCATGGTTTTATTCGTGGCGCTTATCATTTCTATATTCCTGGTACAGATGCTTTGAAACAAGCGGATTTCTTTATCCGCACAGTTAAACTGGATTCCGGTGACCTGCCCCCGGTACTCGATGTGGAAGTGACCGGACGAAAAGAGAAAAAAGAATTGCAGCAAGGCATTAAGCGTTGGCTGGATCGTATAGAATCCCATTATGGAGTGAAGCCCATTCTTTATACTTCTTATAAATTCAAGACCCGTTATCTGGAGGATTCTATTTTTAATGCTTATCCTTACTGGATTGCCCACTATTATGTCGATTCAGTGAAATATCAGGGTAAATGGCATTTCTGGCAACATACGGACGTTGGAAACGTACCGGGTATTAAAGAGGATGTAGACCTCAATGTATTCAACGGGACCTTAGAGGAACTCAAAAAGTTGACAATTAAGTAGCGGGTACGTTTCTTGTCATACAACTAATCTCTTCTTTCATTTGTTATAATCGTATTATTACTAAAAAGATACGATTATGAAATTTGATATAGCTATTATTGGTGGTGGCCCTGCTGGTTATACAGCTGCCGAAAGGGCGGGAGCTAACGGACTAAAAGCCGTTTTGTTTGAAAAAAAGGCAATAGGAGGAGTGTGTCTGAATGAAGGATGTATTCCTACTAAAACATTGCTATATTCTGCTAAAATACTGGATAGCATTAAGACTGCTTCCAAATATGGAATCTCAGCGGAGTCTCCTTCCTTTGACTTATCCAAAATCATGAGCCGGAAAGATAAAACAGTGAAGATGTTGACAGGTGGAGTGAAGATGACTGTTAATTCTTATGGTGTGACGATTGTAGAAAAAGAAGCGGTGATAGAAGGAGAATCCGGCGGACTGATTCGGATTGCTTGCGATGGAGAAAAGTACGAGGTCAAATATTTATTGGTTTGCACCGGTTCTGATACAGTAATTCCTCCGATACCCGGATTGTCAGAGGTTAGTTACTGGACTTCCCGAGAGGCACTGGAGATAAAAGAACTTCCCAAAACATTGGTGATTATTGGTGGCGGAGTAATCGGTATGGAGTTTGCCTCATTCTTTAACAGTATGGGGGTGAAGGTACATGTCGTTGAAATGATGCCGGAGATTTTGGGTGTAATGGATAAGGAAACCAGCGGTATGCTTCGCTCGGAATATGCAAAGCGCGGAGTCACTTTCTATTTGAATACTAAAGTGGTGGAAGTGAAGCTTGGTGGAGTTGTGATTGAAAAAGAAGGAAAGTCCTCAACGATTGAAGCGGAAAAGATATTGCTTAGCGTAGGGCGTAAGGCAAATTTGGACAAAGTCGGACTGGATAAACTGAATATAGAACTTTATCGGAATGGGGTAAAAGTTGATGAACATTTATTGACTTCTCACCCGAGGGTATACGCTTGTGGAGATATTACGGGGTATTCCTTGCTGGCACATACGGCAATTCGTGAAGCGGAAGTAGCTGTCAACCACATTTTAGGAGTGGAAGATCAGATGAACTATCATTGTGTTCCGGGAGTCGTTTATACAAATCCGGAAGTAGCCGGAGTGGGTAAGACGGAAGAGGAATTGATTCAATTGGGGCTACCTTATCGGGTTACTAAACTACCGATGGCATATTCCGGCCGGTTTGTTGCGGAGAATGAACAGGGGAATGGTATCTGCAAGTTGATTCAGGATGAGGAAGGACATATCATAGGTTGTCATATAATCGGGAATCCTGCATCAGAACTGATTGTTATAGCCGGTATTGCTATCCAGAAGGGATATACAATCGAAGAATTCCAGAAGAGTGTATTTCCACATCCTACGGTTGGGGAGATTTACCATGAGCTACTCTTCTCATAAGTAATTCTTTTGAAAGAATAAGGAGTATACATTATGGTTCGTTGTATTCATAGTCCTTTCACCGATATTTACTTCCATTTGGCGGCAGAAGAATATCTGTTGAAGCAGGGAGCTGATGATGTTTTTATGCTTTGGCAGGATACGCCTTCTGTGGTGATGGGCAAACATCAACGTGTACAGTCGGAAGTGGACCGGGAGTGGGCGGAACTGCAACAGATTCATATTGCCCGTCGATTTTCGGGAGGAGGAACGGTATATCATGATTTGGGCAATGTCAATTTGACTTTTATTGAGACAGTGTCCCGTCTGCCTGATTTCAAGACATATCTTCATCGCGTATTGGAATTTTTCGTTTCAATTGGCTTAACTGCCGAAGGAGATGAACGACTGGGCATCTATCTGCATGGCTTGAAGATATCGGGGAGTGCTCAATGTGTATATAAAAATAGAGTTCTGTATCATTGTACTTTACTCTATGATACGGATATGACCATATTGAATAAGGTTTTAAATCCGGAAGGAAAAATAGAAGAAAAAGAATCAGTGCCTGTATATGCCGTTCCTTCTGTCCGAAGTGCGGTCACTAATATTTCCAACTACTTGCCTATGGAGACGATTGAGGATTTCAAAAAGACTGTTTTCCAATATTTTAGTAAGGGGCAATCGGCTGTTGCTTTCAATGAATGGGAGCTAGGGGCTATTGACAAACTTCGGAAAGAAAAATATATCCGGGACGAATGGATATTCAGCCGCTGAAGTCCGGTTAAAAATACTTTAACTTAAAACTTTCTATTTCAGCGGGTTGTTTTAATATATCAAGGTTGAATAATAAATTTACTGTCTATGTCAAGATTCGAAATAAAAATGCCCAAGTTGGGCGAGAGTATAACCGAAGGGACTATTGTTTCTTGGTCTGTAAAAGTGGGGGATATCATTCAGGAAGACGATGTTCTCTTCGAAGTAAATACTGCAAAAGTCAGTGCGGAAATTCCTTCTCCGGTAGCCGGGAAAGTAGTGGAAATTCTATTTAAAGAAGGTGATACGGTTGCTGTTGGTACTGTGGTTGCTGTTGTGGATATGGGAGGAGAGGAAGATGATTCTTCTCAGGAGAATGTTAGTGATTCTCATGAAAAAGTATTTGCAGAGTCTGAGATTCAGAAGGGAAATCAGGAATCTATTGAGACAAAAGAGGAACGCTGGTATTCTCCTGTTGTCATTCAGTTGGCACGGGAAGCTAAAATTCCGAAAGAGGAACTGGATTCCATACAAGGTACAGGATACGAAGGGCGGTTGAGTAAGAAAGATATCAAAGATTATATTGATAGAAAGAAAAGAGGACTTTCCGGAACGCCGGAGCCTGCACCGTCTGTGCCCTCTGCATCGTCTCCAAAAACGGCATCACCGGTAGGCAGTGCACCTGCTGTATCTGCAAGTGTTGCACCTGTAACAACAGCACCCGTTGCTGTTGTATCATCCGCGGCGTCCAACATTCCGGGAGTGGAGGTGAAAGAAATGGACCGGGTTCGCCATATCATTGCAGATCATATGGTTATGTCAAAGAAAGTATCTCCGCACGTAACCAATGTTGTGGAGGTCGATGTTACTAAACTGGTTCGCTGGCGTGAAAAGAATAAAGATGCTTTCTTCCACCGCGAAGGAGTGAAGTTGACATATATGCCTGTAATAACAGAAGCTGTAGCAAAAGCACTGTCCACCTATCCTCAGGTAAATGTATCGGTCGACGGCTACAATATCCTGTTTAAGAAGCATATTAATGTGGGCATTGCTGTTTCTTTGAATGATGGTAACTTGATTGTTCCTGTGGTACATGATGCCGATCATTTGAATCTTAACGGATTGGCTGTTGCCATCGATTCATTGGCAATCAAAGCGCGTGACAACAAATTAATGCCTGAAGATATTGATGGAGGTACATTTACTATTACCAATTTCGGTACTTTTAAGAGCCTTTTCGGCACACCGATCATAAATCAGCCTCAGGTAGCTATCTTGGGAGTGGGATACATTGAGAAGAAACCGGCTGTCATAGAGACACCGGAAGGAGATACAATTGCCATCCGTCATAAAATGTACCTGTCTCTTTCTTACGATCACCGTGTGGTAGATGGTATGCTGGGGGGCAACTTCCTGCATTTTATCGCCGATTATCTGGAGAACTGGGAAGGTTGATACTTGATTATTTTATTCATTAAGAATTGCATTAACCATGAAAAAGAAATATGATATAAAGACAACAGATGTAGAAACCCTGAAAAAATGGTATCATCTGATGACACTAGGGCGTGCTTTGGACGAAAAGGCACCATCTTATCTGTTACAATCACTAGGCTGGTCTTACCATGCTCCTTATGCCGGGCATGATGGAATCCAGCTGGCTATTGGTCAGGTTTTCACACTTGGAGAGGACTTTCTGTTTCCTTATTACCGTGATATGCTGACTGTACTTTCTGCCGGAATGACAGCCGAAGAGGTCATATTGAACGGTATTTCAAAAGCGACTGATCCGGGTAGTGGCGGTCGCCATATGTCCAATCACTTTGCCAAACCGGAGTGGCATATTGAGAACATTTCTTCTGCTACCGGCACACATGACCTGCATGCAGCTGGTGTAGCGAGAGCAATGGTATATTATGGTCACAAAGGAGTGGCAATAACTTCACACGGCGAATCCGCCACTTCCGAAGGATTTGTTTACGAAGCTATTAATGGAGCCAGTCTGGAACGTCTTCCGGTGATCTTTGTTATTCAGGATAACGGATATGGCATTTCCGTACCTAAATCGGAACAAACTGCCAACCGTAAAGTTGCCGAAAACTTTTCCGGCTTTAAGAATTTGAAAATCATCTACTGCAACGGAAAAGATGTTTTTGATTCTATGAATGCTATGAGCGAAGCTCGTGAATATGCGATCAACACCCGTAATCCAGTGATAGTACAAGCCAATTGTGTTCGTATCGGTTCTCACTCCAATTCAGATAAACATACCTTATACAGGGATGAAGATGAACTGGAATATGTGAAAGAGGCAGATCCTTTGATGAAATTCCGACGGATGTTATTACGTTACAAACGTTTGACGGAAGAGGAATTGCAACAAATTGAAGTCGAGGCTAAAAAAGAACTGTCTGCTGCCAATCGTAAAGCGTTGGCAGCTCCTGATCCCGATCCTAAGAGTATTTATGACTTTGTGATGCCCGAACCTTATCAACCTCAGAAGTATAAAGAGGGGACTCATCAGGAAGAAGGGGAGAAAACTTTCCTTGTAAATGCTATTAATGAAACTTTAAAAGCTGAGTTCCGACATAATCCGGATACCTTTATTTGGGGACAGGACGTAGCAAACAGAGAAAAAGGGGGAGTTTTTAATGTGACCAAAGGGATGCAGCAGGAGTTCGGTGAAGCACGTGTGTTCAGTGCACCTATTGCCGAAGATTATATTGTAGGTACGGCCAACGGAATGAGTCGCTTCGACCCTAAAATTCACGTGGTGATAGAAGGGGCGGAATTTGCCGACTACTTCTGGCCTGCTGTAGAACAATATGTAGAGTGTACACATGAATATTGGCGCAGCAATGGTAAGTTTGCACCGAATATTACTTTGCGACTGGCTTCCGGAGGATATATCGGTGGTGGATTATATCATTCTCAAAATATAGAAGGTGCACTGACTACCTTGCCAGGTGCACGTATCGTTTGTCCTTCTTTTGCTGATGATGCAGCCGGACTGTTGCGTACCAGTATGCGTTCTAAAGGATTTACGCTGTTTTTGGAACCGAAGGCATTATATAATTCGGTAGAAGCAGCTGCCGTTGTTCCCGAGGATTTTGAAGTTCCTTTCGGAAAGGCACGTGTTCGCCGTGAAGGAACAGATTTGAGTATTATAACTTATGGTAATACTACTCATTTTTGTCTACATGCGGCTGAACGGCTGGAAAAAGAAGGAGGATGGAAAGTTGAAGTCATCGATATCCGTTCGTTGATGCCATTAGATAAAGAGGCGATTTTTGAATCAGTGAAGAAGACTAGCAAGGCATTGGTTGTTCACGAAGATAAAGTGTTTTCAGGCTTTGGGGCAGAGCTGGCAGCCATGATTGGTTCGGAAATGTTCCGGTATTTGGATGGTCCGGTACAACGTGTCGGTTCTACTTTCACTCCGGTTGGCTTTAATCCTATTCTGGAGAAAGAAATTTTGCCGGATGAAGCGAAAATATATGAAGCTGCCAAAAAGGTGCTGGAATATTAATCGAATAAAATGGAGGTATAGTTTATGAAAAAGATTGGTTTGTTTTATGCCACCAAAGCTGATAAGACTACTTGGGTGGCAGAGAAGATTCAGAAAGAATTTGGAAAAGATAAGCTAGAGGTTGTTGCTATAGAACAGGCGTGGCAGAATGATTTTACAGCATATGATTGTTTTATAGTAGGCGCTTCTACCTGGTTTGATGGGGAACTCCCAACCTATTGGGATGAACTCTTGCCGGAACTTAGGACGCTGAATCTAAAAGGGAAAAAAGTTGCCATCTTCGGATTGGGTGATCAGATACGTTATCCCGAAAACTTTGCAGATGGCATCGGACTGCTTGCCGAGGTATTTGAAGGAGATGGGGCCACATTGGTCGGTTTTACTTCTTCCGAAGGATATACTTTTGAACGTTCCCGGGCACTGCGCGGAGATCGGTGGTGTGGCTTGGTGGTAGATCTGGATAATCAGTCTGAGCAGGCGGAAAAGAGAATCAGGGAATGGTGTGAACAGGTAAAGAAGGAATTTGAATGATGTTGCCTGTGCTATGTGATTGAAAAAATAATAAGATAGCTGCGGTGATATCGCTATACTCCTTTTTTAGTATTGAGGGACATATTGCAAGAGATGCTGATCTCGTGCAGTATCAGATGAACATCTCTTGTGTGACAAGATGGGTATGTGGTACTGTACAAAATCAGCATCTCCTGTATTTTATAGTCTGAGACTGATAAAAATGTCTTAAAGATAAATTGCAAATAGCTAACCTTTGCAGACGAACTTAACCTCTGCCCAGCGATTTTTCTCCTTATAATGGACGAAAACCAGCCCATTTTTTTCTGCCTCTTCTCGGATAGCATGAATATCATCTATGTAGAACCCACTCATATAGAGTTCGGACCCCGGATGCATACAGGCAATGTAGTGTCTCATGTCGTTCAGCAGAATGTTCCGGTTAATGTTAGCGATAATCACATCAAAAGGACCTTTACCGACAAGTGATGAAGCATCTCCTTGCGAAACTGCAATTTCGTTTACACCGTTCAGTTCGATGTTTTCAATAGAGTTGCGTACACACCATTCATCAATATCGATGGCAGTACAGGGACGGGCACCTCTCATGCGTGCAAGTATGGCAAGGATCGAAGTTCCGCAACCCATGTCCAGCAGGGATTTGTCTTTTAGTTCGCTGTCCAGCAACTCTTCGATGATGAGGCTTGTCGTTTCATGATGTCCTGTGCCGAAAGCCATTTGCGGGTTTATTACAATATCATATTCTGCTTTCGGAACATCATGGTGGAATGTACTGTGAATTACACACCGGTCTCCGATAACAATCGGTTGGAAGAAATTCTTTTCCCATTCTTCATTCCAGTCCTTGTCTTCTGCCTCAGTGTAAGTATAGGTGATTTCTGTATCGGGCAGTGGAAAGTCTGCGATAGCATTTTTAATACTTGTTTCGTCACACAAGGATTGTTGAATATATGCGGTAAGTCCGCCTTCACATTCCATAAAACTCTCAAATCCGGCTTCACCAAGGACGGCTGCCAATACATCGTTCACCGTTTCGGTGCAGGGATGTGTACGGAATACAAATTCAAAGTATTTCATAATCTTTCTTTATTCTGAATAATGTGCAAAGATACTCAAAAAACGAATTATTAGCTAAGTAATTGTGTTAAGTATATGCTGCTATTGTTTTTTTGTATCTTTGTGTGAACGGTCGATAGGCAGAACCTGTTTGATAAAGAAACATGAACAAAAGAACATTCGTATTATTATTGGGCTTGGCTACGTATTTATTTACGGGTTTAGGGAATGCTGTCAATGCCCAATCCATTCATAAACTACCTCATTTATTATCTCTCTCAAATCGTAATCTGATTTATTCCACTACTTCCGTATGGAAAGATTCTATCTTGGCATTATGTGCGGAGGTAGAACAGGAAGCTTGGGAGTCAGAAGATTGGAATACTGCATTCCTGGCGGCACAGATAAAAGTCAATGCTACCTGTCTGAAAGGAGGAACAGGCGAGGCGATTGTTCAGGCGCAGGAGATGTATGAAAAGGCTAAACTGTTAAATTCATCACGGGGAAGAGCCTTGTCATTGCAGGCTATTGGGGATACTTATATGCATACAGGGCTTTATGCATTGGCAGTTGAGACGTTTCTGTCAGCCGAAGCAGAATTACAAAATAATAATGATGCCTTTATAAAGCTTCGCTTAGTTATTCAGCAGATTTATGCTTATTTGAAAATGAATGAGGTGGAGAAGGCAATGGAGTATCTGGATATAGCCGAGAGGCTTCTCCCTCAAAATTTAATAGGGAAAGAAGACTTTGAATTCTATATCCAGTCGTATCGCACACTAGGATATATTCAGGTTGGAAATAAAGAATTGGTTGAGAAATATTGGGAAAAGGCGACGAACTTGCAAAGAACAAATGAGTACTTGTCCGAATTATCACTGGATTTATATATCAGCTATTATCTTTTTCAGAAAAACTATACGAAGGCAGTTACTTTATATGATTCCCTGATTGTAGCTACAAAAGAAAGAGGGAATCTATATGAATATAAGAATGCTTTGCAGTCGAAAGGAGCTTTGTTGCATATTTTAGAAGACTTGCAACAGGCCGCTGTGCTTTATCATGAGGTGAAGGAGTTGAATCGCTCTTTAGAAACGGAACGTTTTGCAGAAGCTTTGGATTCCATACGTTCAACGTATATAGCCGATCGTATGAAATTGGAGAATGCGGAGGTATATGACGGGCTGTTGGCACGGATCATATGTTATACTCTCATTGTGCTTGTTATCATCGGAATATTAATTGTAGTGATTAAAAGAAATAATAAGGAATTAGACAAGTCACGCGTAAGATTGTCTGAAGCAAATGAGAGAGCTAAGCGGTCTATTTTATCTAAAAGTATGTTCCTCTCAAACATGACGCATGAAATCCGGACACCGTTGAATGCTATTGTCGGGTTTTCGGAAGTTCTTTCGTCTATGGGAGATGCAATTGATGATGAGACAAGGCAAATGTGTGGAGATAGTATCAGGCAAAATGCACAATTATTGCATAAACTAATCAATGATGTGATGGAATTGTCCGAACAAGAGGAGAACAATATGTCATTTAACTTAGAACGGCACGAAGTTGTAGCCTTATGTCAAAGAACCATAGAAACGATTGAAAAAGTAAAGCGGACTTCAGCAGAAATTGTATTTCATACATCGTTGAATGAATTGGTTTTAAAAACAGATAGTACCCGTTTGCAGCAAGTTCTGATTAATCTGTTGATTAATGCTACGAAATTTACTCCGAAGGGACCATTGCCCTTTTGCTTGATATCGATACCGAAAAGCAAGAGGCTGTCTTTACTGTGGAGGATACGGGGTGTGGTATTCCTTTGGATAAGCAGCCTGCTATCTTTTCTCGTTTTGAAAAGTTACATGAGGGAATTCAGGGTAGTGGAATCGGACTTTCTCTTTGTCGGTTTATTGTGGAACACCTGAAAGGGAAAATCTGGATTGATCCGAAATATACCTCCGGTGCAAGATTTGTATTTACACATCCGTTAGAAAATGATAGCCATGAGAATGAATAAAATAATATTATTGTTATCTTGGATGTTCCTTGGGGGGGTGGCGTATGTATACGCAGGTGATAGCAGTGCGAAAGAAATATTGATGCAAAAGTTGGAATCAACGGGACATGATACTTTACGATTGAAAACGTTATGCGAACTGGTTGATGTTTGCAAACCGGAACCAATCGTTAGAAAACAATATGTTGACGAACTATTGAAAGAAGCCGAGTCTCAAAAGGATAATCTTTATAAATGTCGTGCCTACCTATATCATATTTATATATGCTTCAATGAGAATAATCGGGAAGAACTTCGAAAGTGGCTTGATTTATTGGTGCCTTTAGCTAAGAAAGAAAAGTATTACGATTTAGTCTTTTTGGGAGAACAATGTGACATTGATTTATTAGTATTGAATGAGAGTTTTGAAGAGCTTGAAGACCGAGCTACGGATATGTTGCACGAAGCTCAGGCATTGAAGAATAATAAAGGCATTGTATTGGCATACCAAAGTATAGCACGAGCTTATCGTGTGACCGGTAGAGTGAAACAAGCTGGTGATATGCTGGAAAAGGCTTATGCTCAATCTCTGGAATTTAATGATTATACAATATCTGCTGATATAAATAATAGCCTGATAATGGTATATAAACTGCTTAAAGATTATCCCGGTCTGTTGAAATGCATACAGGAACGGGAGAGAATCATTCAGAATGAGATTCGCAGGCAACCGGATATGGAGCAAATGTTGCATCTTGATTTTTTTTATTTATATGTATCTTATGCCGAATATTATTTTGCAATGGGAGATTTGCCAAATGCAAAGAAGTATATTCAGTTGACCGATAAATATTATTCTGACAGATATTTTGTTAATAAATTGAGATACTACGAGATAAATAAAGCCTATTATGCGGCAACGGAGCAATGGGATGAGGCGATAGCCTGTGTGGATTCTCTTATTATCGGTTATCGAAAAGTTGACTATTCTTATTATAATAATGCATTACTCGATAAAGCTGATATTTTTCTGGATATGGAAGATTACGAACGTGCCTTGCCGCTGTATGAAAAGGCATTAAAGGCTAATGATTCAATTTCTGTTTCGATATACAACAAGCAGGTCAATTTTATTCGGAATACCCATGCTACAGAGAAAATCCAGTTGCAGACTTTACGTTTCCGTTATTATATAAGCATGTCCGTATTAATTTTGATGGCGGTGATCATTATTGTTTTATTAATTTTTTCCATTCTTAAATATCGTATCAACAGAGAACTGCGCAAGTCAGAAAGAAAAATGCGACGAATAGCCCAGGAAGTAGAAAAGGTAAATAAGGTAAAGGAATCATTTATTTCTAATATGAATAATGCGATACGGGAACCGTTGACGGAAGTTGTGGACTGCTCTCTGGCATTGGCTTCTGATAAAGAATTCACTGATGAGCAGAAGAACCGCGCCGCAGGTGTTATATCTAAAACGGCTACAGAATTATCTCAATTAATAAATGATATACTCGATCTATCCCGTTTAGAAGCAGGTATGATGAAGTTTCAGACAGCGGAGTTGTATTTTAATACTTATCTGGAAGAAGCTATCGGGACGGTTTCTGTTAATAAAGAGTTACAGATAAATAATAAATTGGAACAAGGTGTTAATTACTTGATTCGTTATGATGGAAACTGGTTGTTCAGACTTATGAAGACAGTGTTTATTCCAGTTGATGAGGTACCACGTGAGCCATTGAGAATTCTGATAGAAACGAATATGGTTAAGAATGAGATTATGGTTACTGTATATAATTCTATTTTTATCACCACTTCTCCTGTACAGAACATTGTGATTCAAAGTGAAATGAATCGTATGCTTGTGGAGCATTTCGGAGGAGCCTGGATTGTAAATGAGGAATATGTACAGTTTACTATTCCATTTGTTTGATAGACTGATTGCGGCAGTCTTGATATAACAAAATAATCTTTCCCCTTCATAAAAGTCGTGAAAATAGGGATTTCCCTATAATCGTTTGGGGAAAATCTCCCCTAAGTGGTAAATCTCTTCCTTATCTTTGTAATGTGAATAAGTTTAAGTAATTACATAAACCGAGATGATATGAAAAAGATTGTTTATTTCTTGCTAATTGCTTTATGCCTCCCTATAGGCTTGATGGCACAAAGCGTTGATGACGACCTTTATTTCGTACCTTCTAAAGACAAGCAGGAGAAGAAAGAAACGACTCCAGTGAAGAAGGAACCGAAAAAGCAACTCACGACCAACATCTATACATCACCGGGCACTACTGTTGTTGTTCAGGACCGTAAGGGAAACACACGGGATGTAGATGAATATAACCGTCGTTATGATGCAAAGGATAATGAATTCGTATTGGATAACGATACCTTATACATAAAAGAGAAAGATCAGCCGGATTTGGATGGAGAATGGGTAACTGGTGAATTCAATGGTACACAGGATGACTATGAATATGCCGAACGCATAATCCGTTTCCGTAATCCGCGTTTTGCTATCAGCATTAGCAGTCCTCTATATTGGGATGTAGTTTACGGACCTAATTCATGGGACTGGAATGTATATACTGATGGCATGTATGCTTATGCTTTCCCGACATTCAGTAATCCTCTTTGGTGGGATTGGCGTTACAACTCTTACGGTTGGGGATGGAACTATGGTTGGGGATGGAATCGTCCTTACTATGGCTGGGGATATTACCCGGGTTCATGGGGCGGCTGGTATGGTGGCTACTGGGGTGGCTACTGGGGTGGCTTCTATGGCGGCGGTGGCTATTGGGGACATCATCACCACTGGGGTGGTGGTCCTAGCTGGGGCTGGGGCGGTGGAGGCGGCAGCCATTGGGCTGGCAACTCATATACAAATCGTCGTTCTTATGCTCCTAACAGATCAATCTCTACCTCTCGTCGTTCAGATTATAACCGTTCACAGACTCGTAGAGCAACAAGTGTAACTTCGGGCAATCGTACCAGTACGACAGGACGGGTAGTTTCAAGAAGAGAGTCTGCCGTACGTTCAGGAGTAAGTACTCGCTCAGACGCATCTTCTTCAAGAAGGAGTACCTATACACGCCCAAGTAGTACTCGGAGTAGTTCTACCTATAATAGTACACGAGGAAGTAGCAGTACACGTAGTTCGTCTACATATTCTCCTTCTTCTTCATCGAGAAGAACTAGTTCTTCTACTTATAATAGAGGAAGTTCTACATCACCTTCACGTACTTATTCAGGAGGAAGCAGTACACGTAGTAGTTCTTCATCTACTCGTAGCTATACTCCTAGCAGTAGTAGCAGTTCTCGCTCAAGTGGTAGCTATTCATCAGGAAGTTCTTCTTCCCGTTCCAGTGGCGGTAGCTATTCTTCTGGTGGTAGTTCATCTCGTTCTAGTAGTGGAAGTAGCGGCGGTGGCGGGTCTTCCAGCAGAAGTAGCAGACGATAAAGTTGAGTAATATTCAAATGAATAATTTAAGATTATGAAAAAGATAATAACATTAGCATGTGCTCTATCTTGTATAATAGGTGCTAGTGCGCAATCTATATATGATGCTGCAAAGTTAGCTGAAAAGGATTTGAATGGTACTGCCCGTTTCGTAGGAATGGGCGGAGCAATGGGAGCCTTAGGAGGTGACATTACTACAATGGGGACAAATCCTGCCGGTATTGGTATATATAGAAGTAACGATGTGATGACTTCATTTAGTTTCTCTGCTTATGGTGCAGAAAGTAAATATGACAGAGAAACTTTTAATAATGATAAGAATCGGTGGTCGTTTGATAACATTGGCTTTGTTTTCTCTACCAAAGTTGGTAATGAAACTCCATTGCGTTATGTGAATTTTGGTTTCAATTACAAACGTTCGAAGTCATTGTATAAGAATATGTCAATGGCTGGATTTATGGGCGTATATGGTGATAGACCTGTATCACAGGCTAACTACATGGCGCAACAGGCTACTGACGCTGCAAAGTATGTTTGGGATTCATATAGAGAACCTCTGGACTATAGTAACAGAAATATCTATAGTGATAATGAAGCGGGATGGCTAGGAGCAATAGGATTTCAAGGTGGAATGATAGAGAAGGATAGTAAAGATGAAAATTTATATCATCCGTTAAATTATGGAGAACCTTATTCAGTTTTCAATTCTAGAGAACAAGGCGGAGTTGGAGAATATGATTTTAATATTGCTTTTAATATTAGTGATCGTGTTTATTTAGGTGTGACTGTCGGAGCCTATGACGTTAATTATAAAAAGTACTCAGGCTATGATGAATCGTATGATAATGATGAAGGTTATTTACTGGATAGCTATAGCAAGATCAAAGGATCGGGATTTGATATAAAGCTGGGAGCGATCATTCGTCCCTTTGAGAATTCTTCTTTCCGAGTTGGTTTTGCCGTACATACACCGACTTTTTATAAGTTGACTTATGCAACAAGTGCTCGTATGACTACTGATTACAAAGCGTCAACAGGTGATTGGGATCGTATAATCGTAGATACTTATGATTATGTAGGCGATATGGAACGGGATTACCGCTTGAATACTCCATGGACATTTAATGTAAATATGGGATATACAGTTGGAAATTCTTTAGCTTTGGGTGCAGAATATGAATATGAAGATTATTCTACAATGAAGTTTAAGTATCCCGGTAATGAAGGAGGAGGAGATATGGAATTTGAGACAGCTGAAGCTAAGAACTGTCTGAAAGGTACACATACATTCCGTTTAGGAGCCGAATATAAAGTAATTCCTCAATTTGCATTCCGTTTAGGATATAACTATACGTCATCAGCTTTTAAAGATGAGGCTGTGAAATATCTTCCTTCCAATTCTATTATGACTGATACTGATTTCTCTAATAAAATGTCACAGAATGTATTTACATTGGGTATAGGGTATAGGGGAAGTATATTTTATGCGGATTTAGCATATAAGTTTTCTGCATATAAAGAAGACTTCTATCCTTTCTTTAATGAATTTCAGGATGCTAAGTCTGGCGAATGGGCTTTAGTAACGCCACAGGCAACCAAAGTAACCAATACACGTAGTCAAGTACTGATGACTTTAGGTTTCCGCTTTTAATTAGAAACTGTTTTCAATTTCAATAATAACTTTTGTGTGTTAGAGTCCCTGGAATGCTGAGTGTCTACAGCGGTTCCAGGGATTTCTTTTTTTATTTTTTATTTGCTGACAAAACAGATTGTCGATGTTTCGTATATCGTAATATTCTCAGTGGATATAATTATTCTTTTTGTTTAAAGAAAAAAAACTACTTATTTTCTTGTTATTTAAAATAATTTCATATTTTTGTATTTGTAGTCAGAACCAAACTATGAAATATTGACGTCCTCTCTACACACAAACTTATTTTTATTAACCTTAAAAGAGCAGTATTATGTTTAAACCACTCAAATCAGTAAGTGTGCTGTTGCTCTTGTGTGCCATGCCGGCAGCAATTTCCTATGCAGCCTCTGACAATGGAGCAACAAGTGTGAATGTCACACAGCAAAACGGTACGTGTAAAGGTGTAGTAAAAGACAAAACAGGTGAAGCGGTTATCGGAGCTTCAGTTGTAGTCAAAGGTACTACAAATGGTGTAATTACCGATCTTGACGGTAATTTTGTTCTATCCAATGTTCCTGATGGGGCAGTTATTCAAATCTCTTATGTAGGTTATAGCCCCCAAGAAGTTAAATACACGGGCAAACCTTTAGACATTATCTTACAGGAAGATACGCAGACACTCGATGAAGTTGTAGTAACAGCTTTGGGTATTAAACGTCAGAAAAGGTCTCTCGGTTATTCTACTACGACAGTAGGAGGAAAAGACTTCACCGAAGCCCGTACTACTAACATTGGTAATGCCCTTTCCGGTAAGATTGCCGGTGTTTCCGTTTCCGGAAATGCAACCGGCCCGGGTGGTAGTAGCCGTGTCGTTATTCGTGGTAATGCTTCATTGACAGGAAACAACCAGCCACTCTATGTTATTGATGGCGTTCCGTTTGATAATACCAATATCGGTAGTGCCGGTCAGTGGGGCGGTAAAGATATGGGTGACGGTTTGTCAAGTATCAATCCGGATGATATTGCTGATATTCAGGTGCTGAAAGGTGCTGCTGCATCTGCGCTTTATGGATATCGCGGTGGTAACGGTGCTATCTTGATTACCACTAAATCGGGTCAGAAAGGGAAACCGGTTTCTGTTGAATTCAATAATAACCTGGCTTTTGATGTGATTTATGATTACCGTGATTTCCAGGATACCTACGGGCAAGGAACGCAGGGCAATCGCCCGCTTTCTGCGGATGTGGCAAAATCAACTGAAACATCCAGCTGGGGTGAAATAATGGATGGAGGAAAGGCTGTAAACTTCTTGGGCAAGGAATATGCTTATTCTCCTGTTGATAACTGGAAGAACTTTTATCGTACAGGGATTAACAATACGACAACCTTGGCTGTGAGCGGTGCTTCCGATAAGATATCCTATCGTTTTGGTGTTTCCAATATGGCGGTAAAGGGTATACTTCCTAATTCCAGTATCAGTCAGCAAGGTATCAATATGAATACGACTTATGACATTTCCTCGAAAGTTCATTTGATGGTGAATGCTAATTATGTATTTGACAAGAATAAAGGTCGTTCAAATTTGTCTGATGGTAACAGTAATACAAATGCCGCACTTCTTTATCATGCTAATTCTTTTGATATCCGTTGGTTGGAACGCGAAAATCCGGATTGTGACTGGGGTACCGGTGCTGACGGTAAAGAACTGTTAGGTGGTACAAACGGTTATTTCAATAACCCGTATTGGTTGCAGTATAGAGTTACCAATGAAACAAACCGTAATCGTCTGACTGGTGGTATGACTTTGAAGTATGATATCTTTGATTGGTTATACATCCAGGGTGCCGTAACACGTGACGGTTATAATCTGGAATATTCTGAAGTGAAGCCAATCGGTTCTGCTTCTCCGGAAGACCCGCGTGGTTATATAAAGGAATATACTCAGAACTTCTCTGAAATGAACCTGAACTATTTGATCGGATTCAATAAGACATTTGGCGACTGGAGTGTCGGTGCTACTTTTGGTGGAAACCGTCAGAGGAACATTACAAAGAAATATGGTCTGGACGATAAGGCATCTTCCTTCTTTGTTCCAGATTTCTATTCAAGCAGTAACACAGCGAAGCATCTGTACAAGAAGGAATATACAGAATACCGGGTAAATTCAATTTATGGTACCGCAGATCTTGGTTACAAGAATCAGGTTTTCTTGAACTTAACAGGACGTAATGACTGGTTCTCCACTCTGGACCCGGATAATAATCATTATTTCTATCCTTCTATTGGTATGTCATGGGTATTTAGCGATACATTCAAGACTCCCGACTGGTTTACTTTCGGAAAGATTCGGGCATCTTATGCTGCTGCATCTAACGGAACAAAAGCATATCAGAACCTTCTTACCTATAAAGTAGATAACTACCAGTCTAACGGACAGCCTGTGGTGACGATCAATAACTCTACCGTACCCAATAAAGGCTTGAAACCTGTTCAAATCTCCGAATGGGAAATTGGTTTGAATCTTTCTTTCCTGGACAACCGTTTATCATTGGATGCTGCTTATTATAAGAAGACAACCAAAGATGATATCGTACAGGTGACCACCAGTGGTGCTTCCGGATTTGAATCAGCTATTCAGAACGTTGGAGAAATCAGAAATAGTGGTGTGGAAGTGATGGTGAATGCTGTTCCTATTCATACGAAAGACTTCAACTGGAATTCTACATTCAATATAGCTTATAACAGCAGTGATGTAAAATACTTGGGAAAAGACGGAACGGGAGAAAACATAAAGAGACTGACACTTGATGGAGCTACCTCACGTTTAGGAAATGTTTCTGTTCAGAATATATTGGGACATCCTTATGGTGAATTAGTAGGTTATGAGTACAAGCGTACTCCGGACGGTCAAGTTATTTTTGAAAACGGTCTTCCCGTACATTCTGATGAAGTTCAGGTATTAGGAAACGGTGTTTATAAAGTAACCGGTGGATGGCGCAATGAATTTACTTACAAGAATATAACTCTTGCTTTCTTGATTGACTTCAAGGCAGGTGCTAAATTATTCTCCGGAACTAATTTGTCTCTCTATAGCAATGGTTTGCATAAGAATACTTTGCAGGGACGTGGCGCTGACGGTAAGGGAACAATGGTAGGCGATGGTGTAATGTCTGACGGTAAAGGCGGATATGTGAAGAATACTGTAGCTGTTTCTGCACAAGACTATTGGCAGGCTATTACCAATCAGAATATTGCTGAAGAGTTTGTTTATAATGCAAGTTTCATAAAACTGCGTGAACTTTCAATCGGATATACTTTGCCGCAGGCATGGTTGAATAAGCAGACACTTATAAAAGGTGTGACTCTTTCTTTAGTAGGTCGTAACCTTTGGACTATTTTGAAGCATACAGATAATATTGATCCGGAATCTGCTTATAATAACGGTAATGCTCAAGGTTTGGAATTGAACGGATATCCGGCTACGAGAAATGTGGGATTCAATGTAAATGTTAAGTTCTAACATCTTAAATACTGTAACAATGAAAAAGTTTACCTTATATATTTTGACAGCTTTCAGTCTGATGGGATTGACGACGAGCTGTAATGATTTTGGGGATGTGAATAATGACCCTATGAACCTGAATCCCGGAGTAGTGGATTATAAGATGGAGTTTACTCAAGTACAGGCGCAGATATGTGGTTCCGACTGGGATGTGTGGCGTAATGGCTGTATCTACACAGCCAATATGATACAGCATACAGCTACGGTGGACTGGGTGTATGGATCTTTTTATACATGGAGTGATCAGTATAGTGGTGCTTATTGGACAGGATTCTATTCCGGTGGTCGTGCGGCTATTCGTAATATAATAGATGTGATGAATAATTGGGAAGGAAATCCCGCTTATGAAAATGAGTATCAGATGTGCCGTATTATGAAAGCATATATGTTCCAGAATATGACCGATCTTTACGGTGATGTTCCTTATTCTGAAGCAGGTCAGGGATATTCTACAAATCCGATTCCGTATCCTAAATATGACACGCAAGAATCAATCTATAATGATTTGCTGAAAGAACTTGATGAGGCACAAGCCGCATTGAGCACCTCTGCCAGTAATACAATAGGAGCTGCGGACGTTATCTACGGAGGTGATGCTGCAAAGTGGAAGAAGTTTGCGAACTCACTGATGCTTCGGGTAGCAATGCGTTTGACCAAAGTTGCCCCTGATAAAGCGAAGACATGGGTGGCTAAAGCAGTAGCGAATGGTTTGTTTGTAAGTAACGATGATAATGCAATTGTCAGACATGCCAATGGTTCGCCGAGTGATGACTCTGCAGAACCTTATGGAAAAGTATTTTCCAGTCTGGATACTCAGGCATTTTTTATCAGTGAAACTTTTATAGAAATATTGAAAGACGATCCTCGCCTTCCTTTGATTGCTACGGTTTGTACTAAAGACCCGAAGCCAGGATGGGGTGATGCTGATTTTGATTTGGGAGATAATGCTTCTGATAAACAGAAAGGTATGCCGGTTGGATATGATTCAAAAGGAGGAGACTGGGATATCAGTAAAGCTCCTGGCTATCCGGGTGATGATTGGAGAAAAACTTATTCTGTTCCTAATCGCACAGTATATGCACGTCCGGATTCACCATCTATGCTTGTCACTCATGCCGGCAATCTGTTGTTATTGGCAGATGCGGTGAAACGTGGATTATATACAGGAGATGCAGAAAACCTTTATAAAGAGGGGGTGACTGCCGCCATGAAGCAATTCTCTTATTATGAAAAAGCCACTACTACAATTACGGATGCTGAGATAGCCGCCTATCTGGATGCTAATCCATTGAACGCTGATACGGAAAAGGCTTTGGAACAGATTAATACGGAATATTATATCCACACATTCTGTAATGAGTATGAAGCCTTTGCAAACTGGCGTCGTACCGGATATCCTAAGCTGACTCCGTCCCAAAATGCAGCCAGCTATCCTAATAATGTGACAAATGGAGAGATTCCTCGTCGTTTCATTTATCCGACAAGTGAAATAACAGCTAACCCTGTTAATTACAACGATGCCGTAAAGAGACTTAGCGGAGGGGATAAGATGACATCACGCGTATGGTGGGATAAACAATAAAATGTAATATATAAGCCAGCCGGTTCGCCTTGAACTAGCTGGCTTATTGTATAGTTTTTAGGTATAAACAAGAAAATGGGATTCGTGATGAGTCCCGTTCTTTTATGAATATAATCAGAAAGATTTCATTAATGTTATCTGTACAATGGAACATTACCATCGATAATACCGCCCCCGATTCTTCTTGACAGTCTGACAGAAAGTGTACTTCCTGCTTTTAAATCCAAATCTTCTACCGCACTGATTTTCTGAACTACTCCTCCGATAGTGATAGTACCGATTTCTTCTCCGGCATTGATCTTTTGCGGAAGCACATTGGTAACAGCACCTTCGGATACTTTCTTTACTTCGATATTCTCTGATAAAGCATTCTCGTTGACTTCAATAATACCGTTCAATAAATCCTGTGTACCTTCGTTTTTCAGGCTAAGTTCGACTTTAGCTTCCCCTTCATACGGATTATCATTTTCATCCAGTATAATAACCGGTACGGTCATTCGTTTGAATTTCAGGGATACATTCCGACTACCCGGAACGGCTTCTGCTGTTCCGAACAAATGTTCTTGTCCTCCTTTTAACAGGCGTTTGTTGCCACTTGATCTGGTAGCGGCTCCATCCGTCAGTGCAGGATAATGGGCGTAGAATGTAACTGTGCTTGTTGTAGCACCTATTTCACTCCAAGTACGGCTATCTTGGCCGACAATGAATGGGGTATAGTTCTGACCGGAAGCAGCCATAGAGATAACTTCTCCTGTGGTGATGCTGTTTTTGGCAGGAAACAGATCACTGCTGGTGCGGGTAAGCGGGTCAGAAAGAGCGTCGTCGATAGAGATTGAGAAGTTGGTTGCTTCTTTACTTGTTTCTTGCAGTTCATCCTGTTGCTGGCAACTGAACAAACATCCTGCGGCTAAAAGAACTAAAAAGTTTTTTCTTTTCATTTTACTAAGTATTAGTGAGTTTAAGTGAGATTTGGTGCTAATATTCTACTTTGTCTTCTTTAGACATCCAGGCTTCGAAGGCAGTAATGGCTTCGTTATGCAGCAGCACTTCGGAGGGAAGTTTTCTGTCGGCAGGCTTTAGAGCCAGTTCATCATAAATAAAGGAATCGTCGAAACCGATGTTCTTTGCATCCGTCTTATTATTACCATAATACATTTTGTCCAGTCTTGCCCAGTAAATGGCACCCAGACACATGGGGCAAGGTTCGCATGAAGTATAGATTTCGTATCCGCTGAGGTTGAATGTCCCCAATTTGGCGGCTGCGGCACGTATGGCACTTACCTCGGCATGAGCGGTGGGGTCACACGAAGAGGTTACTCTGTTGACTCCTGTAGCTATAATTTCCCCTTCTTTGGTTGCAATGACGGCTCCGAACGGGCCTCCACCATTAGCAACGTTTTCTTTGGAAAGCTCGATTGCTTTCCTCATTAGTTCTTCTTTGGTCATAGTTATAAAAAATAATATCGTTAGTTTTGCTTTTATTGCTACCTTTCGCAAATATAAAGAAAACTAACGATAGAATATAGTGATTAAATTATTTTAAGAAACAAACAAGGGCAGGCTTCTTCTTAAAGCTTCCCTAATATTTTGTCCATTACCCAGTTAGTCAAGGTAGCACTTTCTCCGTTGCAGGAACAAACGGACTTACCCAGCAGATGATCTACTACTGCCTGTATAAGTGGCTGTTGTACATGTTCGGGATTGCCGATGCAAATTTCTTCACGTCCTCGTTCGGTGTGCAGACCGATCGGTTCGTAAGTAAACACAGAGAAGCAGATCATTCCTTTATCTCCGATGATTTCGATACGGTCCTCACGGGCAGAATCATGGGCAACAAAGCACCAGGAGCCGCTGCCAACCAATCCGTTATCAAACTGAAAGCAAGCGCTCAGTGTATCTTCGGCGGGGTAAAGCCCTCCGCGGTTGCTTTTATATCCGCTGGCTTCGAGGATGCAGCCGAACATGTCTTGCAGCAAATCAATCTGGTGCGGGGCAAGATCATAAAAGTAACCGCCTCCTGCAATATCAGCCTGTACGCGCCAGGGGAGGTTTTCACGGTTGTAATCCAAATCACGTGGCGGCTGGGCAAAACGGACTTGTACGTTGATGACATTACCGATAGAGCCATTCTCCACCATTTCTTTCACTTTCTGGAAGTAGGGAAGATAGCGGCGGTAATAGGCTACGAAGCAGGGAACCCCTGTTTCCTGAGAAATACGGTTGATGCGTGTACACTCCTCATAAGTGACAGCCATTGGTTTTTCAATATAGGCAGGTTTTCCTGCTTTCATTGCCATAATGGCGTAGGTAGCGTGTGAAGAAGGAGGAGTAGCGATATAAATGGCGTTTACTTCCGGATCGTCAATCAGTTCCTGGGCGTCATCATACCATTTCTTGATTCCTCTTTCTTTCGCATAAGCCTTTGCTTTGGCGCCGTCGCGGCTCATTACAGCTACTACTTCAGAATGTTCTACCTTTTGAAAGGCGGGGCCACTTTTGGTTTTGGTTACTTCTCCGCAACCGATGAAGCCCCATTTAATCATCTTTTCATTCATAATATACCTATTGTGCTTGTTTTAACAACTCCCAAAGATAAAGCTATTTTTTATGAAGAACAACTTTATTGATTGTTAACTGTCAGAAATAGGTAAGGGGATGAGTTTTACTTTACCAGTACCAGCATACTCCGAAAGAGAAGGGATAAAGTTCGGGACCTTTGTTCTTCTCAAAAAGCCCGTATGTAGAGTAACGCATATATACACCCAGATCTGCATAACCGGCTTGCGCAAGTAAATTGATACCCAATGGACGTCCGTTCAGTCCCTTGTCAATCGTCTTCTTTGACCCGTTAACTTTTGCTTTCGATCTGAATCCGTGACGGATTTCAGCTTCGGGACCTACAGCAAAGAACAGAGGGCCTTTGCCATTGAGCCGGGTTTGCCACTCGATAGAGAGCGGAATACGGAAGTAGAAATAACGCAGACGACTTTTACTGTACTCTGTAGGTTCTTCTGCCTCTTCCCCGGAATAGATTTCGGTCACTCCGTCTATTTCACGGAATGCATAATTGCCATCCAGACGCATACTGCGGTATCCCCATCCCAATCCGATGGTAATTCCCCAGTTATAGGTAGGCGCAAAGGCGTGCGAACCGGTAAACAGATTACCGCCTATTTCCCACGAATGGCTGGAATTGAGATCGGCACCACTCGACGGATTGAATGAGAGAAAGTCATTGGACAGTCGGGTGTAGCCGATATAGAATCCGCCGGCATGAGGTTCAAATCTGTTTTTCTTGTTGTTCTTTTTGGAGAAGGGGAGGGCGCTCAGTACGGTGCGGCTTTCCGTACTCTGTCCGTTCAGGTAGACTCCTTCGAAGATTTGCGCGTTCGTTATCGTATCTCCGCCGGATGCGCGTTCGTAGAGTTTCACTTTGATCTTGTCACCTTGTTCCTTGATAACGATCTTTCGTCCGTTGACGTAAAGTGTTGTATCCTGCGGAGTGCTTTCATTTTGTGCCATGCCGCTCATTGGAGCCATCATGAGCCATAGTAATAATAGTTTTTTCATATTTGTATTTCTTAATCTGTTTTTATTCTTTCTTCATGAATAGCATGGTAATCAGGTCGTCGGCATCCAGTTCCCCTTCGATATAGATCAGGGTAGCCGAATCTTTCTTTCCGGTTTTGAAGAGGATAAACCGGTTCACATCCTCCTTAAGTTGGGGAAGCTGGTAATAACCGGATTTGATTTGCCCGTTGGAAACAACTTCTTTCACTTTCTTCGCTTTCTTCTTATCGGCTTCCAGGCAACGGAGAATAGTGGGAAGTGCATTGTTGACATCCTTGAAAACCAGACTTTTATAGAGAGTCATCTGGTAAGTTTCCAGCATTTCATTGGATAGCTCTACCATAGTCACCCCTTTTTGCTTTCCGTACTTCTGAAAGACGGTGGCAATCTGTAGTCCCTGTTGGGCGGCTGCATGGGCAGCGAATGTAAGTAACAGGGCGATTAGTGTGGTACGAATGATTTTATTCATCATAATTATATGCTGTTTTTATATTATTCATCAAATAAAGTAGCGAATATTTCTTCCTCGCTGAGGCTGACGTCACGGAAAGCGACCATCGCCTGTTCGCGGATCAAATGAACGTCCGTATATTCCTTGCCGTCAATGATCACATAGTTTGCCGGTGCAGGGGATATATGGCGGTAGATGCCCGATATGCCCAGTAATAACAGGAGGGCGGCAGCGGCAGCACCGAGGCTGTAAGTCAGATACTTTCTGACCGTTTTTGTCTTTTTCTCGAATATGGCAAGTTCAGGCATTTCGCCGGCATTACATTGACCGGAGACTTCCGTAAGTTCCTCCTGCTCTGCTTCGAAGAAGGCAAACATCGGGCGATATACCTCCAGGTGTTCCGGTACAAGGCCTTCGGCAAAGAAACGTCGTAGTCTGCGTTCTTCCTCGCAGGTGGTTTCTCCCTCGAAATATTTGTTGAGCAAGGTTTCTATATCTTTCATGCTTTGTTCCTCCTTTTTCGTTCTTGTATTGTTTGCAAATAGACTTCTCTTACTTTCTTGCGGGCTCTTGACAGATTGCTGCGAATGGCTTCTGCATTGCATCCGGTGATTTCGGCAATTTCTTCCGTTTCGTACTCTTCGATGTCTTTCATGCGGATGATTGTTCGTTGCAGCGTAGGCAAGGAGTCGATAATCTCCCGCATCAGTCTGAACTCATCTTTCTCTTCCAGCAATCGCTCCGGAGTAGCCGAAGGGGTGGGAGCCTGTACCCGGTCGAGTGATAAAGTGTCCGGTCGCTTGGCACGCCACAAGTCCATGCAAAGATGATGCGTCATGGTCATGGCTACAGCTTCGATGCTTCTGTACTCGTCCAGTTTCTGACGCAGATTCCATAGCTTCAGCATGACTTCCTGTACGGCATCTTCCGCATCCGAAGGATCATCAGTCATCCTCCGGGCATAGTTCAGTAGCTTATCTCGAAGGGGCACAACGGTTATTTTAAATTGTTTCAGTTCCATTTACACTGATAAGACGGTGCCAGATTAAAAACGTGACATCAAAAAGAGATTTTTTTCAAAAGTAGATCAATTTTTTGTCAAGAGCAACTTTATTGATTGTTAACTCTTTGGGGGACAGAGCTTCTGTTTATAGAGAATAAAGCATACTACATTCAAATACGAAAGTCAAGTCCTCGGGGGGGATCTTCACTTATTTAGTATAGTATTTCCGGTAAATTTTTTGATACTCTTTTTCTTTCTGGAATTTGTCCAGCCATGTATTCAGGCTATCGAGCAATGCGGGTGATTGTTTGCTGACTGCCCATGAATAGAACTGGGTAAAGCTGATTGCAGTATTGATGTCCAGCTGTGGCAATGAATCAGTCACTGCGCGGGCTATGCTTTCGTCGCAGACCGCATAATCGATATCTCCGTGAGCAACTAACGAAATCAGTTGCTCTGAACCGTATTTTTCTATTTCCTTTATATAAATGGTATCTCCGATTTCATTACCCAGATTATGAATACGCAGAATAGAAGGTGAGCCTTTTACCACATGAAGTGTCTTCTTGGCAAGGTCTAATTGGCTCCGGATATAAAGTGAATCATTTTCTCCGTTCGCTTTTCGCTGTACCAATACCTGCTTGTTGAGTATAATGGGAGAGGTGAGGAGCAGTGAATCCTTCAGCTCACTGGTTGCCAGTATTCCGTAAGCTATCACGTCGTAACGTCCGTCGCTCAATCCTTCCAGCCGTTCGTCGAAACTCATGACAGGAGTGATTTCAGTTTTTAGTCCCTTATCACGTGCGAACGCTTCTATCAGTTCATAGTGGAATCCGGACACAGTATCACTGTCTACATAGAAACTGATTGAATTATATTCGGTAGCTACACGTAAGATACCTTCTTTGGCAATAGCTGCATAATCGCGCGGATGTCCCGAAGGCTTTTCCTGCTTACCGCAATAGCGGACAGAGAAGATGAGTGCCAATACAATGACTACCGGCAACAGATATCTGAATAGTCTCAATTTCGGGCGCGTTTTCATAAGCCATAGAGATTTTGTTAATCATAGAAGTTCCATGAAAGTCCGAATTTCAGCACACGTGGATTGATGGGGTAATGAGGAGCCAGAAAATAATTGGGTTTGCTCATTCCCTGGTTGACGTGATACATCATCACATAAAAACGGGTACGTTTCAAGTGTAGGTTAGCATAAACATTCACTATCGGATAGCCGCCTATCTCTACTTTGCCTTCTTCCGGTTGCAGGTAGAACTGCTGTGTAGCAGGCATATAGGCAGGAGCGTCATACTTGGTGAAATAACGTACATCGGCACCTAACTGTACGCTCAATACTTTCTTCGCCAGTTTAAACTGCATATAGAAATTATGATACAGTGAGAGTTCCGGCAATGGCAGTACAGCCTGGTCACTGGATTTCTGCCAGATTACTTCATTGTCCAGATGAAAGATTCCCACCTTGAAATCCTGATTGAAGCAAGCCGACAAAACCTGCAAACTACCGCCTTTCTGTGTCGGCAAAGCCTGCTGGTTGAAGTAAGTATAGTTCTTTATATTTTCAACTCCGGCTCTCAGGCGTGTCCCCCAATTGGCTATGTTTAGTTCACCTTCGATGCGGGTGCGGAATTCCTTATCCATATCATCGTCCCACCAAAAATGTTTGGAATGATAATGGCGCATGTAGAATGGCGCAAGTTTATTACTGATTTCTCCGCGTGCAATTACACTCACTGTATCTTTCCATAAAGGGATATTTAAGTCGATATCTCCTTTTACATTAAACTGACCAATCGCTTTTCCTGCCATGCCCACTTCACCAATCGCGTGATAATGAAGAACGTTTCCTTGCTTTTTAGTCAGTTCACCGCCTATATAGATTTCCGTCTCGTTGTATTTATCCTGTCTTAGCGGGTCCAGGCTCATCAGCGAATATTTGCTCAGCTTATGGGAGGCAAAGGCTGTCAGTCCTGCTTTTGCATATTTATTGAAGCCTTCGAGGAGGGCGATACCTATTGTATTCTTTATTCCGACATAAACGGTACTGTCCCTGACGAATGTGTTTTCTTTGTCGAGATGGGTATCACTATAATAATCCTTTACGTTATCGTCCGAACGGAAATTATGGCGTGAGCGTTCTACCTGAATGGTGTGTATAAAGCTGGTGACCGGAACGAACTCTTGTTTGGCAGGCATCGTATCATTTTCCGCTTGTGGAATATCCCGCTGAAATCCCAGATTATAGCGTTGGGTCAGAAATACGTAGAAGTCGTGGTTACGGTTCGCACTGGCGTTGAGTACGGTAGGAATATTGACCGATTCATATTCCTTTCTTCCTTCTGCCATTTCTTCCGGTGCGGTAATGTAGCGGTCGTCAGTGATACCACCGTTCTCGTTTGTTTTCAGATAATTGTTGCTGTATATTCCTTGAATCTGATAGCGGTCGCCAATGTAACTACCGAAAAGTGCAGCATTAAAATAAGAAGTATTTTGATTGTTATAGTAGCCCCGGCCATACAGATAGTCGATATTAAAGCCGAAAGCCAGCTTCTTGTTTACATTGACTGAGAAATAGGATTTGAAACGTTCTTCTCCATTTTGCTTATTACCCGCCTTGTGATAGGTCAGGTTGGTATAAGGTACATTACTGTTTGTAAAGTTGAACTCCGTCGGACGAATGAAAAAGCTGGAGAAAGGCTCCATAAAGATGGTCGGTTCCGGATAATTGCGTTCAAAGAAGATACGCGACAGACGCGGAGAACCTAAATTGGCCAGGTAATTATAATGTCCGGTAATTCCGTCTGTAAGGTTTGTGTTTTGGAAATGATGATAAGTCGTATCTGCCGGAATCATTGTCCGGTCGCCTAATTGGTTCTTGATACGCCACATATATAGCGTAGGCGGCAATCCCTGTACTTCAACATTAGCACTGTCCAGTTTATCCGGAATCATGGCAGGGTCTACCTGATTACCATATTGGTCGCGTCCGTTTTCGTCGATTTGTTGGCGGGCAGGGTTGAGCTGCGCATGAATAGCACTCAATCCTACAACGGAAAATAATATATATAATAGTAAGATTCGTCTCATAATTGGAGGCAAAGATACATGAAAAATTGACAATTGACAATTGGCAATTGACAATTAACGTCTATATGCGTTATTTTGCCAATTTATGCCGATTGTAAATTGTCAATTAGTATCTCTAATTATCAATTGTCAACTGTCAATTGTCAATTATTTAGACTTCGTGGATTAATTCCATCCCTTTTTTGATCGCTTCCTCGTTCATGGGAATCAAGTGGTGATGGCGTTCCGGAAGAGTTTTCTTCAGTCCTTTGATGACATTTTCCAGTGTCACGATAGGACGGAGTTGCAGCAGTCCGCCGAGTACGATCATGTTGAAGGCTTTCGCGTTATTCATTTCGTTGGCAGCATCCATTGCGTCGATGCGATATACTTTGATATCCTTGCGGGTAGGCGGGTTGATAATTCCATATCCGTCGTAGATCAGGATACCGCCCGGTTTTACCTTGCTTTCAAATTTCTCCAGTGAAGGTTGGTTCAGTATGATCGCCGTATCATATTTGCTCAGGATCGGTGAAGATATCTTGTCATCGCTTACAATCACTGTCACATTGGCTGTTCCGCCTCGTTGTTCAGGACCATATGCCGGCATCCAGCTTACTTCTTTTCCTTCCATCAGTCCGGAATAGGCCAGAATTTTACCCATAGACAATACGCCTTGTCCACCGAATCCTGCAATAATTATTTCTTCTTTCATTGTTCTGTTGACTTTTGCGTTATTCTTTATCTTTTAAATCACCCAGCGGATAGAATGGGAACATATGTTCCTCCATCCATTTATTTGATTTTTCCGGAGTCATCTTCCAGCCGGAGCTGCAAGTAGATACGATTTCAACGAGGTTGGAACCTTTGCCGTTCATCGAATTCTCGAATGCCTTGCGTATCGCTTTCTTGGCTTTGCGGATGGCAGGTACTGATTGTACCGACTGACGGGTTACGTAAGCCGTTCCTTCCAGTTGGGCGGCAATCTCGGTCATTTTCAATGGATAGCCGTGCAGTTCTACATCACGTCCGTAAGGACAGGTAGAACTCTTCATGCCTACCAGTGTAGTCGGAGCCATCTGGCCGCCGGTCATACCGTAGATAGCGTTATTGATAAAGATAATGGTAATATTTTCGCCGCGGTTCAGTGCGTGAATTGTTTCGGCAGTACCGATACAAGCCAGGTCGCCATCACCTTGGTAAGTGAACACGAGACGGTCCGGCCATAGGCGTTTGACGGCAGTTGCTACAGCAGGAGCACGTCCGTGTGCTGCTTCTTGCCAGTCAATATCCAAATAGTTGTAGGCGAAAACTGCACATCCTACCGGAGAGATTCCCACCGTTTTATCTTCCATGCCCATCTCTTCTATCACTTCGGCGATGAGCTTGTGTACCACACCGTGACTGCAACCCGGACAGTAGTGCATGGCATTATCGTTCATCAGAGTCGGTTTCTTGTAAACCAGATTCTCGGGTTTGATTATTTCTTCTTTAGTCATAACTTCTTCTCCTTATCTGTTGGTGAACCGTATAAAAAACTCCATCAGCTTGACAAAGATTGCCGCGCCGCATATGTAGATAAACATTCTAAAATCTTCCTTTCCTGCTACGAAGTAAGTGATGATGGCGGCAAGTGCCAATATCATGAAAAGGATGTTCAGTACGTTCCTTATTTTATCGGGATTCATCGTCTTTCGTTATTTGATTATTTTTTCTTCCAAAGCAGTAACAATCTCGTCGGGATCGGGAACAATACCACCGAGGCGTCCGAAGTGTTCTACCTTTATTTTACCATTAACAGCCAGGCGGACATCTTCAATCATCTGTCCGGCATTTAATTCTGTAACGAGCATACCTTTTACTTTGTCAGCATAGGCTGCAATTGCTTTGGTCGGGAACGGCCACAGAGTAATAGGACGGAGAATACCGACTTTGATACCTTTTTCACGGGCCATTTCCATTGCTTTCTGGCCGATACGTGCCATTGAACCGAAAGCAATGATCAGGTATTCTGCATCTTCGCAGTTGATTTCCTCAAAGCGTACTTCGTTTTCTTCAATTTCGCGGTATTTAGCCTGGAAGCGGAGATTGTTTATTTCCATCGCTTCCGGTTTCAGTTCCAGAGAAGTGATAATGTTCGGTTTACGGCCTTTGGTTCTTCCGGTAGTAGCCCACGGGCATTGTTTGATGATTTCCTCATCAGTGCGACGTGGTTTCTGTGCGGGGAGAACTACTTTCTCCATCATCTGTCCGATTACACCATCGGCAAGAATGATAGCAGGATTACGATATTTGAATGCCAACTCGAAACCTAATGCAACGAAGTCCGCCATTTCCTGTACGGATGCCGGAGCAAGTGCGATCAGTCTGTAGTCACCGTGGCCACCACCTTTTACAGTCTGGAAGTAGTCTGCCTGGCTCGGCTGGATCGTTCCCAGTCCGGGACCGCCACGCATCACGTTTACGATCAAACAAGGAAGTTCGGCACCTGCGATATAGGAGATACCTTCCTGTTTCAAGCTCACGCCCGGGCTTGAGGAAGAGGTTAATACCATCTTTCCGCTACCTGCGCCTCCGTATACCATATTGATAGCTGCTACTTCACTTTCTGCCTGGAGTACTACCATGCCGGTTGTTTCCCACGGTTTCAGTTCGGCCAGCGTTTCCAGCACTTCCGATTGGGGAGTAATAGGGTAACCGAAGTATCCGTCCGCACCGCAACGGATGGCTGCGTGGGCGATGGCTTCGTTCCCTTTCATTAATACAACTTCTTCTGCCATATTCTTTTTCTTTTATTCTACTTTTACTTTATACACTGAGATACATCCGTCGGGACAAACTGTTGCGCACGAGCTACATCCGTTACAGGTATCTTCTTTTACTTGCCAGGCATAGTTATAGCCTTTCATATTTACCTCTTTATTGAGGGCGATTACATCGAGCGGACACGCTACTACACACAGGTTGCACCCTTTGCAACGCTCCGTGTCGACTACGATTGCTCCTTTAATTTTTGCCATAATCTCTATTTTATTACGTTATCTTTGAATTCGATTATTGATTGAACATATCTTTGTGGTAGAAATTCAGGATATCTATCGCCATTGTTCTTGCCTGAACAGCGGGACTGTCGGGATTGAGATCAATAGCATACTGGTAGTTATCCAGCGCTTGCTTCCAATCTCCTTTTTTTCGGTAGGCATTTCCCCGTAAATAGTAGAGCATATCTTTATCTTTCTCGACAGAATCGTCTTGGAGAAGTTGGTCCAGTTGCTTAATCGCTGTGTCCACATCCCCTTGATTGATAAGCTCTTTTAGGTTGTCTATTTGCTCCATTTTCTTTCGTCTTTCGGGATTCTGAGACGCAAAGATAGTTTTTATTTGTGTAAATGGGGGTAAATGCGGAAGGAAATTTGCGTCCTTTTGTTTTTATTGCATATTGGGTGAATAAATAGTCAATAATAAATATGCCTTAAGATAATTCTTGAGGATGAATGACAGAATTGAGAGGGAAGTAATCATATTAATAACCGGTAAAAACGTATATTTGCAAGCCGTTTGTTGATAAACAATGTATAGCAGGCAAGATGAATTACATCTTTTTTATGTGCTGAATCAAAGAATAATATGGAAATAAAAGAACGTATACAGTTGCTGCTGTCCGAAATGAACAGGGGAGTGTATGAGAAGGAGGCTGAAATCGGCTTGTCTTTGCTGGCTGCTTTGGCGGGCGAAAGTATTTTATTGCTGGGTCCTCCGGGAGTGGCGAAGTCGATGGTGGCACGGCGGTTGAAGAGAGCTTTTGTTGATGCGAGGGCATTTGAGTATCTGATGTCCCGTTTTTCTACACCTGATGAAATATTTGGACCGGTGAGCATTAGTCGTTTGAAGGAGTCGGATAAGTATGAGCATGCTGTGAACGGGTATCTGCCTACAGCGGATGTCGTCTTTCTGGATGAAATATGGAAAGCGGGGCCGGCCATTCAGAATACGTTGTTGACGGTGATCAATGAAAAGTTGTTTCGGAACGGAGATACGGAGTTAAAGCTTCCGTTGAAACTGCTGGTAGCCGCCAGTAATGAGCTGCCTACGCAGGGAGAAGGGCTGGAAGCCTTGTGGGACCGCTTTTTGATTCGTATGATCAGTACTTGTGTGAAGCAGGAGGAGGCATTCTACCAGATGTTGCTGGATGATGGTGATGAAGAAGAACAGGAAACGTGCCAGTGGCAGATTTCGGATGAAGAGTATGCCGGGTGGCAGAAAGAGATAAGACAGATCACGGTAGCTGCCGAAGTTCTGTCCTGCATCACGGAAATTCGCAGAAATCTGGAGAAAGTCGGGATCCAAGGTTCGGAAATACATCGGAATGTCTATGTAAGCGACCGTCGCTGGAAGAATATCGTGAAACTGCTGAAGGCTTCTGCTTTTGTTCACGGACGGAAGGAAGCTTGTCTGACAGATTTATTACCCATTTATCATTGCTTGTGGAATGAGCCGGACGAGTGTGCAGATATCCGGCAGATTGTTGTCCGTGCACTATTTGTACCCTGCGTAAAGGAGATTGCAGCTATCAACTTATCGTTAAAGTCGGATCTGAAAGTAAGCCGCGTGCGTGAAGCATTGGAGAAGGCCCGGCAGAAAGGGGATCGCAGGGACGATGATTTGATGATCATCGACCATTTTTATTATCAGATAGAAAATCACGGTACGGGGAATACCTATATCTTTATTGTGGACTATAAGAATCTGAAAGAATATAGTCCGAAGGATGCTCCTGCGACAGGAGTCATGTATGCTGATCCGCTGAATCTGAAGCGGACGATTATACGCACTTTCTCCGATGCCTCCAAAATGAAGGAACAAGGTGCCGAAAGGGTGACTCTTTACAGAGATGAAAAGAATCTTTATATCAATGGTGTCCGTTTTGCGATGCGGAGACTGAAAAGGGGAGAACAACAGCAGTTGTGGCTGGGCAATATGACTCTCACCGACCGGGATTATGAAACGGAACTGGAGACAGCTCACGGTAGGATAGAGAAATTAGTAAAAGATTTGTCTGAGAATATTTTCGTTTCTGAAGAAGACAAGAAAGGGGTTGCACAATATGTGGCGACCATCCGCAAAGAGATTGCCTGGGCACGCGTGGATGTCCGTAAACTGAGATACGGCGATGAGTCTTAGATATGATGCTGCATTTTATGTGCAGGTGTTGGATAGGTATGTAGCGACCGGAGAGTGTGCGGAAGCGGACAATGAACCGTTGTATGCCTATCTGCTTTCCGTCATGAACGATCCGATGATAAGGATACAGGTTTTGAGTGATGAGGTCTGTGCCCGAATTTTCTACGATGCGATGAGCCAGTTTATCCGGCTGAACCTGGAGAAACAAAGATACAATATGCAGAAAAGCCAGTCGGAACAGCAAGGAATGGAACTTGCCCTGGAATGGTCGGAGGTCAAACGGAAAGACGGATGGCAGGCTTTGCTTCAGCAAGTTTCCGACAAATATGGAGGCAATGGCTTCGACCGTGCGTTTTATCAGGGGCAATTCGGTAATGAAGGGAAATATGCCGATGATGAAGTCTGGGAAAGGATGGTGGACGACTGGAAAGAGGCTTTCCAACGGGATTTGCAGGAACAAAAGGAGAAAGAAGTAGAACAGCGCAAGGATGATTTTGAACGCAGGCTCCATGCTAATCTCAGGAATATTCCCGAATATATCCGGCAGAATAATATAGAGAAAGACGAGTTCTATCAGGCATGGGGATTGATGAGCGGTATGTGGAATACCATAGACTTTGAACGGATACGCAAAATAGTCCGTATTCAGAAAGAATATCCGGAAGTAGTCAAGGTGGCCAACAAGATGGGACGTATGGCAGACGATGAAGGAAAAGATCAGTTGCATGTTGCGCAGGGAGATGTGTATAAGATGGAGCATTCATCTAAAAGCGATATTCTGGGTATTACGACAGGAAATGACCTGAACGCATTGCTTCCTACGGAACTGGCACATTGTGCCGATGATGAACTGGAAGATTTATTTGTCTATAAGTATATTACCCGGAAACTCCAGACTTTCCGTTATAAATCTGAGATTATGCAACCTGCCCGGCGATTGGAAATAAAGCCTGCCACGCAGAAAGGACCGATGATTGTCTGTCTCGATACTTCCGGCAGTATGGTAGGGAAACCGGAAAAGATTGCATATTCACTGTTGATTAAAATATTGGAAATAGCCGACAGGCAGCGTCGGGACTGTTTTCTGATTGCTTTTTCTGTTTCCATCAATCCGATTGATGTCCGGAGAGAGAGGGCACGGCTGCTTGAATTCTTCTCGACCACTTCCTGTGGTGACACGGATGCTACCCGAATGCTGAAAGCTACATTCCGGTTGCTCCAGTCAAAAAAGGAATATATGAATGCGGATGTATTGTGGATCAGTGATTTTAAAATTCCGTTGTCTGTGCCGGAACTGACTGACCAAATGCTGGAATATAGAAAAGTGGATACACATTTCTACGGATTGCAGCTTGGAATTGCGGAGAATGAATGGATGCCTTTCTTCGATCGTATATATAGGATCGATTATACTCCTTCCCGCCGTTACTGACAGTTTTTGGAGGATTCGGTTTATTTGCTTAAATTGCTGCCGGAATAGAGGTTCTTGCTGTTCGATAGTATGAGATGTAAACTGATGAAGCAAGGATACGTATTACTTCTAATTGAGTAACTATGTTAGATATTATTTTGATTATACTAGGTGTGCTGTGCCTTATGACGGGATTGATGGGGTGTGTTCTTCCATTTCTGCCCGGTCCTCCTGTCGCATATCTGGGACTGATTTTCCTTCATTTCACGGATAAGGTGCAATATTCCACAACGCAGCTGATCGTTTGGCTGTTGATTGTTGTCGTCATACAAATATTGGATTATTTTACCCCCATGCTCGGCAGTAAATATAGTGGCGGCAGTAAATGGGGTAACTGGGGCTGTATCATTGGGACGCTTGTCGGCCTTCTTTTCTTGCCATGGGGAGTTATTTTCGGTCCGTTTCTGGGGGCAGTGATAGGTGAACTGATCGGAAACAAGGAATTTTCTCAGGCTCTTAAGTCGGGAGTCGGTTCATTAATCGGCTTTATGCTGGGAACCTTACTGAAGTTTGTGGTTTGCGGTTATTTCTGTTACCAGTTTATAATGGGCTTTCTTCGGTGATTACCTTTGGATCACTAACAATCTACCTTTTATTAAAAGTCATTTGAAAGCTACTTCAAGACAGTTTGATAGTAGTTTCAAAAAGTTTCAAGCGCTTGAAACACTTTGTTTCGTACGGTGAAACACTTTGTTTCATTGCTTAAAAGAGTGTAGTTCGTTTTAATCTTTTATAAATCAGCGATTAAAAGTGTTTTTATAAAGATGCAGGTAACGATATAGTAGTGGAAGTTCAGCTACACATTGCATTGCTCTGCATAATTTCAAATATCTCTGTAACACAAAGGTAAGCAATGTTTTTGATGCTTCCAAGTTAATCATAGCATATTTATAGAAGGGTTGACAATTAATTGTCAGCCCTTTTTTTATCCGATATCCTCTGTCATTCTATCAGTCTCTTTTTTAAGAAGGAGAATTGCGTGTATTCCCCTTTCTATCCTGATGAAGAAAAAATATTCTGAAAATTCACATTGATACCAAGTGAGTTACAAGGAAAATGTGGGGCTGGCGGTTACCGTCAGCCCTATTTTTTCATGCCTAATTTTGAAAACTTTGCAACCGAAGAAAGAAAAATAACCCATTAGAACAAAGGAATATTGTATGGAAGAGAACAGAAATGATATTGAGATACTCAAAGCAATGATAAAGGACAACTTTGAGGAACAACGAAAACTGATTGCCAAGCTGGAAACGGCTCTGGAAGCAGTAACCAGTTTCAACGGTAAGCAAATGCTGGACAGCCGGGATATGCGCCTGATGCTGAAAGTATGCGACCGGACACTGATCCGCTGGCGTAATTCCGGGAAACTCCCATTTTTCAAACTCAGCGGCAAGATTTACTTCTGGGCTTCTGACGTATATAAATTCCTGAGAGAAGAATGTCTAAACGAAGATTTCATATCCGATTCTATTAACTCATAAATAAAAATTCACATGGAAAATCAAAGTAAAGTAATCGTCATAGAACGAAACAAATTCGCAGCACTCGTCAAATCACACCGCAAATGCCTCCAGATGCTGAACATCCTGACTTACATCTACACAGTTAAGGAAGTAAGCCTTACCCTGACCTTGCAGGAAATCTGTGAAGTCCTGCACATGACTCCCGAAGAAGTGGAGATACAGCGACAGAAAGGATATATCCGCTTCACGACACAGAAAGGGATGACCGTCTATGAAATCACGGACCTGCTCCGATTGGAAAATATGCTGGAGATGGGGAGCATCTATCGTAAGATCGACAAAAAAGTAATGAACCTCGAACCTCTAAATAATGAATAAACAATGAAAGAAGAAGAGCAAGACAAGAAACAGCGGAAGCGTCTGGTACACGCTTCCCTGTTTAGTGGATTCGGCGCCCCAGACCTGGCTGCCGAATGAATGGGATGGCAGAATGCCTTCCATTGCGAGATAGACGATTTTTGTAATACCATTCTAAATTACTGGTTTAAAGATGCGAAAAGTTATACAGATGTCACAACGACAGATTTCAGGGAATGGAGAGGAAAAATCAATGTCCTTACAGGAGGTTTTCCTTGTCAACCATTCTCCGTCGCAGGCCAAAGAAAGGGAGCGGATGATAACCGCTATCTCTGGCCTCACATGCTCAGGGCCATACATAAGATCAGGCCCGATTGGGTCATTGGTGAGAACGTTGCTGGCATCCTCACGATGGTACAGCCCGGTCAGGAGACTGAAGTGGGAAGTCAATCCACTCTATTCGGAGAGAGTGAGCCTGTATTTAAAAGACGACAGCAATATGTTGTTGAAACCATTTGCCGTGATCTTGAACGCGAAGGATATTCCGTCCAGCCGGTACTTATACCGGCTTGTTCCGTCGGTGCACCTCACAGACGGGATAGAGTTTGGTTTATTGCCCACCGTGACGGCACAGGACTACAAGCGCAGGGGGCCGGGCAGCAGGCAGCAGGGACTACCGGAGATAATCCATGGAATGCTTCTGCCAACGCCAGTGGCAACAGAGATACACCATGCCGAAAGAGTCAGGAAATGGAAATCGATGAATTTATCCTCACCCCATGCCCAGATAGCCGGAGAGAAGAATCCCAACGGCCTGACGGATTTTCTGGACTTTTACGGGATACTACCGGAACCGATACCGGACAATACTGAGCTGGAAAACACGGACGGGAACAATCTGGAAGAATCGATCCTACAATGGCTGGCAGAAGGACAAGTGATGCCGACACCGACAGCGCGGGATTGGAAAGGCGCACCTTCACTGGAGAACCTGAAGAAACGGGGAAAGATACCACAGAAGAACAGCCTTCCGGATTTCTTCGCCCGGACTGGAAAGAGTTTCCAACTCAATCCCCTGTTTGTAGCCGAGATGATGGGCTTTCCACCCGATTGGACGGTATCTCCTTTTCTCGGTGAAGACAGGCATCCATTAAAGGATACGGGAACGCTATCGTCCCCCAGGTAGTCTACGAGATATTTAAAGCAATAGAAGAAACCTATAAATTAAACAGTCATGAATAAAGTATCGATATTTGAACATCCCGAGTTCGGACGCATCCGGACACTGGAAATTGACGGGAAAATATGGTTCTGCGCCTCGGATGTTGCCGCCGCACTTGGCTACTCCAATCCGAGAGATGCCGTCGTAAGACATTGTAAACCAATGGGTGTCGTGGTTTACGACACCCCTACACGCAGTGCCGTCCAGAAAATCAAGTACATCAGCGAAGGAAACGTATACCGGCTGATTGCCGGTAGCAAGCTGCCTTCCGCTGAGAAATTCGAAAGCTGGATATTTGATGAACTGGTTCCCGAAACACTAAAGAACGGTGGCTATCTTCTTAAGAAGAATGGCGAAACGGATAATGAACTGCTTGCGCGTGCCATATTGCTCGCACAGAACCGTATAAAAGAGCGAGACAGCCGTATTTCAGCATTGGAGAAGGAGAACAACTATGCTATCCTGAAACTCAAGCTACAGGCCCCAAAAGTTCAGTATTACGACAAAGTCCTGCAATCCCAAAGCACCTACACGACCACACAGATAGCGAAAGAATTGGGAATGACTGCCGGAATGTTGAACAAGCGGCTCCGATGGGCAGGCATCCAGTTCCGTCAATCCGGTCAGTGGCTGCTCAAAGCTCCTTACCAGAATCAAGGCTATACAGCAACCCGGACCCATGTATGGGAAAGCCGCACAGGAGAAACAGGCACGGCCATGTTGACGGTCTGGACGGAAAAGGGCCGGTTATTCATACATTATCTTTTTGAGGCTTATCTGGTATAGCCGGAATATAAGACCGGGATAAATAAAAAAGCTACTGAAACAAAAATTCAGTAGCTTTTTTATTGCTTTCAATTGATACTATCTCAACCGTGGTCCCGTTTTCTTCTTTTCTTTCACAGGCACAATTTCTTGTCGGGGTGCTTCTTGCGGCCTTATTCTTTCACTTACAGTCTCACTCTGAAGAAGCCTGTTTAAATACCGGAGGTCCTTCAGTAACTCCTGTTTGCATTCCATCTCCAGGGAATGGGCCATATTCGACATCGGGTTGGTACTTTTCTTGACAAGCGGACCGTTCAGGAGATCTTCTTCTATATACAGGGTACAACGCTTCAAATAGCCTTCAATGTCCTTCGGCGTTTCAGCGGTATCAATCGCCTCCTGAATGGCCTTATAATTCTTATCCATATAACAGGCCTTATACAAGTCATCGGCATGCCAGTCAAAGAAATGAAGATAGTTTTTTCCCAGTTGCTGGTTATACTCTTTTATATCGCTTTCCACAACCCCTTTCTTCTTGTCAAGATATTGCTGCAATTGTTCGATCCTTAAATCACTTTTATCCATTGTTGTCCGATTTATAGTTCCATGTCCGTTTCAGTTTCGCTCTGAAAGGATATATCCAGTTCTCTTTCCTGATGGAAATTATCCGCTATCACGAATTTAATTTCCGCATTCTTGCTGCTTCGGTTATGATAGAAGAGCGTGAATACCTGGCGGCAGGGATCGCTGTCATCCAACTCCGCTATCGAATCCAACGGTTGCATCTCCCGGTTCACCAGATAGACCTTCTTCTTGTCGTACACCTCGCCGCTACCCTCCATCTGTATATAACCGATTTGATAGCCGGCTTCCTCATAGTTTCCGCTACGATTGAGTGTCAGACGAATCTCCACGGTCTCATCCGGGGAAATGGTCTTCTGGAGATACCAGGACGTTAGCGAGAAATCATAAGCCTGCTGTACTTCCAATTTATCATCACAGCCACCCAGCAGGCAAAGCAATGTGAGCATGATACCACTTATTATTAATTTCATCTTCATGATTTTACGTATTACTAAATGAATAATTTACTTGATTGAGTCCGTTGTCGGCTAACGCCTGATGCCCGTTTTTATCTTTCTTTCAGGCGGCTCTTCTCTCTTCTTTTCTGTTTTATTAGCCGTCTGTTGCAAATTCTCTTCGGGAGGCGTTTGCGCAAGGATATTCGCGAATTCCCGGTAATCCCTAACTAACTGCTGCATACACTCCAACTTCAGGAAATGGGCAACATTCGTTGTCCGGCTGGAACTGTTACAATCCACCTGACCGTTCAACAGTTTGTTCTCACAGTAAGCAATGTTGTCCTCAACAATATTCCAAACCGTATCCATGCCCTTTGCCCCGTCCACCGCCTGCCGGAGTATCTTATAACACCCGGACATAAAATGAGACTTATACAGGCTCTCCGCATTCCATTCGAAAAAGTGTAGGAAATTCTCATTCATCTTCTTGCTTTGTTCACGTATGTTCCGGTCTTCCCGGTTTATTTTCATATCCAGCCAATGAAGCATCTCATCCACGTTCCAATTGCCTTGTTCCATACTGTTGCTGCTAATTGAAAATGTACTTGACACCGACAGCTGCCACCGTGTGGAAATTCCCCACGGATGATCCGAAGAATATCCTCTGGCGGACATTGAAAAGAAAAACCAGCCTGTCGGAAAGGAACGCCTCCATCTCGAAAGCCGGGGCAAAACCATAAATGAAGCATCCGTCATTCTTTAAAGTCGCCCCGTCATAGAGCAGCTTGCAGTTCCAGTTGGTCGTCTCATAACCCGCCAGAGCGGAAAGACCGGCAGAGAAGAACACGTTCTTACCACGGTCCGAGATGAACGGCACGAAATAACCTACCTCCCCGGTAAACTGCGCTTTGGGGATCGCAACATCCTTATAGGAATAGTGCTTTTTCACATAATCCGCCCCGAACAGCCAGCGGGAATGGTTCCGGTTATACCGACTCAGAGCCAGTCCGACCTGGAAATTACCATGCAGATGCTTCACATTTGAACCGAAGTCGTCTACACCGCCTAACGTAAGCTGGATACCTTTCTGCCCCGGCAGGTAACGCTGGGCAAAAGATTTGCCTGCCACAAAGGGCAGACAAATGCATAACAAAATAAATAAAACTCTTTTCATGATTACTCACCGATTAATTCATTCACAATACGCGCGTCCACCAGGTCACTGTTCTCAATATAGAACCGCTGGTGACGGCCTCCCCCTTTCTCGTAAATTTCCACTTCCAGCAACTTGTCGTCAGGAATGACAATTTTCGGAAAGGCATACACGATCCGTCCCGTGCTCTTTCCTTCGATGCGTGTCAGGGCATTGAGCGTGCGTACCGGTTCAATATAAGTTTCCTGCTGAGCCGTCCTTTTGGCTATCTTCTTATCCACTATCTTAAATCGCACGAAATCCACATCGAAAGGCACATTGGAATTGTTCGTCAGGGAAACATGGAAGAAGATCAGGTCCTTATGCACATAAATGCCCTTTAAAAGAGCCTGCATCCCGAACTGCCTGCATCCGATATGCTTCACGTCCCTACGGTCCAGCCGGTGGATGGTGTACATCACGCTGGCAATGACCGTCGGATCTTCCTCGCCCAGTTCCGTGACACGGATGGAGCTGCCTCCTTTCTTTTCTCCCTCGTCCGGGTTCATCCACTGGTCCATATTGATATTCAGTGTGGAAGGCTCTTCCTTATAAACGACATTGAAGGAAAAGAAAGAGCCGTCTCCTGTAATCACGGAGAAGTTCGTCTCTCCCGGAAACTCCTTCACCGCCGCTTTGACACGTACCACGTTCTCGACTCCGTCAGCCTTGCCTGCGATGATATTGTTACTGCCCAAATCCACGTAGCGCACTTCCGAAGGGAAGAGGATATGCACCGTCTTCCCAAAAGTGACCTCTATTTTATAAGGGATGATATGCTGGCCCGCCGTCAGAATCCTGACGGGATTTACCGGCCTTTCCTCCTGTGAAAAACCGGATACCGAGGCCAGAACAGCCATCAAGAATGCTATAACTATTTTCATTGTCTTGTCTTTTTTATTAAAGTGAATAATCCGTTATTGTCTCTTTGTGACCAGCAGCACCTTATATCCGGCTTTCAGTGTCACCTTGACCGCGCGAACCCGTCCGGCGATCAACCGCGTGCCGCCCTGCATGACTCCGCGCGTCAGGTCCATGACCACCTGCTGTCCGGCAGAACGTGCAAACGAAACGCTGTTTCCCATGCTCTCGCTGACCGTTCCAGCCGCATCCTTTGCCGCATTGCGGGTTTCCGATCCGGGAACGAAAATACCTTTCTGCCCGTCTATATCGTAAGTCGCCAACTGAACAGGAATGATATTCCCGGCATACTCGATGCTGCTGATCAGGATATCCAGACGCTCTCCCTGTATGACCGCCGCACCTGTTACCAGACTGTTCTCCGGAACGGTAATGTTGCCGGCTTGTAGAGGTTGCAGCAACCGGAGTTTTACCCTGCCTCCCTGTTCAATGATCTGGTTCTCCGAAATGCAGGCGGCGATGGTATTCGTCCCCATTTGGTAGCTGTTCCCGACAGCAGTATTAAAACCGTAATTCCTCTCGACAGTAAGCGAAGCGATATAGGCGGAATCCGTAACAGGTTGTGAAAGGCCGGAGGTCGTCTGATACTCCGCCCGCTGAACCGGAACAGTTTCCGTGGGTTCTTTTCCGACAGCTTTCTCCTGGACCGTATCCTTATCCGGGTTCAGATACTTTGCCGCCATCTTGTAGGACCGCTCCATCAGTTCTTCTCGGGTAGCCGCCTTGTTCTTCTCCTTTTCCGCCTCTTCCAGCTTTTTGTTCAGTTCATCTACTTTTCTTTCCAAATCGCTGTTTGCCGTCTCTTTGGGAGTCTCATAGAAGTCATTCAACTGCCCGGAGATTTGCTCGTAGGTATTAACGGACTGTTGCAACCGGTCTCCGTCCTTTTCTTTTTCACCGGTATCGGATGCCCCCTTTCCTTCGTTCATTAATGTCCCGGCAAGCTGCTCCAACGACTTCATCCGGCTTTCTTCCTCCACTTCCGCCTGTTGCTTCTCATAGGCAGCGGTCTTCTTATCCACCAGTTTGGCAGTGGTAGGTTCGGGTACGTTCACATTGAATCCTGAATTTCCGGGGGCTTCCGTCTCGTTTTCCTTGCCGGAGGGGGCAAATATTCAGTACATGACTCCCAGGAAGACCAGCACAAAGGCCGGAATCACAATGAACTTCCTTCTTTTTTCCATCTCTTCCGGTGTGAGCACCTTCTTCTCTTTTTCAGGTTCTTCCTTCAAGGCTCTGCCGTTTTCCGGCTGTACCGCCGTTTCTTCTGCCGCTTCGGGCTTTTCCAAATCTTTATCTTCCATTACTCGTTGGTTTTAGGGTGATACATTATACTGTCTTTATCCGCCCGGTGGAGGGAGTCCACCGGATGGACAAACGGCAACTCCTTTTGTGTGCCGTGAGAGAGAAAACGCCCGAAAGCGCGTGCTACGGTGATACCACATAGAACGGTACTGGTAACCAGCATGCCCACAAGCACTCCCTTACGCTCTTTTTCGGACAGCTCCTCGCAAACGTTCTTCAGTTTTTCGCTGATCTCTGTCTTTATCTTCCTGCTTTTCATTACCTTAATATATTAGCGTTCAACGGTCCTTATATCCCTGTTTTCCAAAATCTCAAAGCGTTCCGCCATGAAGCCTTGCGGATTATTATCCGACCTGACCGTACTCTGCAGGAAGCAACGGGTGACCAGGGAACGCTCGGTGATATTGCTGTTTCGGATAATCATCTGCCGGGCAAAGGTGGTGATCCGGTATGGATAGTTATCGAAATCACACTGCATGCTGTCTACCAGGACAGTCTGGTTAATATTACCGCTGATCAGACGATTATAATAGCCTTTCTCGTTCCAATCCCGGTAATAACTATAAAGACTCTTGTCCGCCAGATACATGGCCCGGTTGATATTGGATTCGATAGCGGCCTTATCGGGAGCCAGCGTAAAGAACAGTTCATGCATGCGGCGCACATGCTCGCGGGCCTCCACCGGACGGTTCAATGCCGCATCTTGGGATAACGCCACTATGAGTGACTTGCCCTGATCCAATACATATACTTTCTCCCGTTGCTGGTTAGCAAAGAGGTAGGACTTTCAGATGGCATACGTAGTCAGTGAGGCACAAATACCCAGAAAGACCAACGTGAACAGGCGGATCTGCCTGAACGAGGATTCGATGTTTTTAAAACTTTTAAATTCCATAATTTTATGTTTTTTCAATTTCTACTTTTTCAATAATACGGCACCGACATTTCCCGTCGAAGCACCCGCCGCAGCACCGGCTACATTGGTCACCTTGGATGTCGTATTGTTGACATTCCGGTTATAGGCACTCATACCTCCCGCTTGGACAATCCAGTTCGAAACAGTGGGCACACAAAAATATCCGATAATGCCGATGACCATGAATATCAGATAGATGGCCGAGGAACCGTCCACGTCAATGACACTCATCGGATCGGCCATCAGGTTCATCTCTTCCTGCAGGATTAGCGTCTGTATCTTGGCAAGCATCGCCCCGAAGAGATCAGCCACCGGTAGCCAGAGATAGACACTGATATAGCGTGCCAGCCATTGGACAAGCGTGTTCTGCAGTCCGTCAAAAACACTCAGGGCAAAGGCTATCGGTCCCAAAATGCTTAGGACTATCAGGAAAAAGGTACGGATCGTGTCGATGACCAGCGAAGCGGACTGGAAGAGAATCTCCAGCAATTTGCGCATGACCATCTGGACAATACCTTGCAGGGAGAAGGCATACGAAACCTCATACATGGTCTGCAAGGCCGTATGCTCCTCCTCACTCCAGCCCATGTTATCCAGTTCCGCATCCAGCTCCTCATTGGAAGCAAAGACACGTCCGGTCATCATCGTCTTAGCCATCATGTCCGCACGGAGCTTGTCCTTCTCCTGCTGGTACTTCTGCAAGTCGAAGGTCTGGTCACGGAGCAGCATTCCGGTTCCCTGAACGATGGGGCTAAAGATACCGTTGAGAGTTCCCAGCACCATCACGTCAAAGAAAAGGATACACATGCCCAGGACAAAAGGCCGTAACATCGAAAAGACATCGATGGGCTCCGCACGGGAGAGCGACTGCCAGACACGGTAAGCGATATAGAACAAAGCTCCTAATGCAGCGAGTGCCATCGCCATGTCCATCATCGGGTGGCAGAGTTTGGTCATCGTATCATAGAGATTCCGAAGAATCTGGTGCATATTTTCAAATGAAATGGATAATAATACCATAATTGATTCTTTTAAAATTGTAGACTACCAATAACGCTCATCCTTGCCGTACAGGTCAAATACCTGTTGCTGCTCGTTCTTCTCCTTGGCACGCAGGTAGGATACATGCAGGTTCTTGCGGGTGTAGTAGTTGGCCAATTCCTTGTAATGTGTCATTTCCCTGTATACCCGGTTCACCAGGTCAATGCGTTCCTTGTCGTTCATGGACATGCCGGTGGGATTGATGATATTCTTCAGCTCGGTAATGCTGCGGCTGCTCTTCTTCATGATGGTGTTATAACCGGCAGCTATCGCATTCAGCTCCCGCTGGCTGAAATTCTTGTCGGTTAGCATCTTGCCGAAATTGTTCACGTAAATCTCGGAGATATCACCGAGCATCAGGACGGACTCCTTGACTTTCTCGCTGCCGCTGATCAGGTCGTTCACTTTGCGCAGCTTGTCGTAATACTCACGCCCCTGCTCGAAAATCTTTGAGGTCTCCTTCCATGTGGAGAGGGCATTCTGCGCCGTTTCCGAGGTCTCCACTATTTCGTTGACACTGTTCACGATACCCTGGACGAGGTTGCCCGGATCGGACACCACCCACTGTGCCTGTACGCTTGCCGGTACTATAAAGGCCGACAGGACAAACAACATGCTTATAATTCTCTTTCTCATTGCTTCTTTATTTTAATCGTTTATTTTTTCTTTTTCTTCTCACTTGCCAACATTCGGATAGCCTGCTCCATATTGCCGCCCAGCTTCTCTGTCATTTGTGTGACTTCCAGTTTTTCGGTTTCTTCCGTGGTATAGGTGAGATACTCCTCGACAGAGGTTTCTGTGGCATAGACAGCGGACCGGACACCTCCCAAGCCTATTCAAACCTCCTTATACTTCCGTGCCGGATCGTTGGACTGATTGATAGACAATATCTGCCCTTTCTCTTTGTCGGTCAATCCGAGCAGGGACTGTACGGAGTCAAACTTGTTAATATACTTTCGCTGATCCAGCAGAATCTTACAATCGGCATTGTTGATAATGGTGTCTTTGATAATGGGACTTGATACAATATCGTCCAGTTCTTGAGTGACGACAACGGCCTCACCAAAATACTTTCTAACCGTTTTGTGTAGGCTAAGCACCCAGCGCCTTATCATATTTCTATGGTAGGTTTCCAAATGCTCGCCCCCGAACCGGACTTACACCTCTCAGCGTATCCGGCTCTCCACTAATTTCAGTCTATCTTTCCGTCATGTATCTTCTTGTGACAACTCCTGCACACGGCAATCGTCTTGCGTTTACGGGCAATCATGTGTCGTTCCCAGCTTTCCTTTCCCTGCAAGTTCTTTAGTTTCCTTACATGGTGCATAACAAGGTCGTCTGTCGCTCCACATAATTCACACTCACGGGCTTTCAGCCTTTCAACAAGGCTTGTCCGCCCCGCAGTATAAATTGTTCGTGGCATAATGTCACATTCCGATTTATAGGTGGGCTTCTTTCGTTTGAAGCCACCGTCGTAAAAGTATCTTTCCTTTACACCAGTTTTAGTCATGTGCGTTACGATAAACCTACCGTTCTTACGATATTTCTTGTTTACCTTACGTGTTCGGCACTTATATTTGCCTGCAAACGTTTTGTACATGCTGTATTCCATGATGTACTTGAAATTATTCAAGGCATGGGCGCAGTTGTTGGCTATGGAGTAGTAATTATAGAACCCCACGATTTCCCGATTATAACTATCAAGGATTTCAAGGTCGTCATTGAATATCAGTCCCGATTTACATTTCGGTTTCCATATTTCCTTTCCGTTACGGTTTGTCAGTTCCAATACTCCCCAATCGAAAAGTTTTTTACGGACTGTTTCCGTACTGACATTCAAGCAGACCCTTTTACCATAGGTTCTTCTCAATCTACCCCGTTTATCCCGTCTTTGGTCATTGGACTTTCTTACAGTGATTTCATATCCGAGAAACTTGGCCGGTCTTTCCGTGTGAGTGACAAGTGTCTTTTCATCGGACAGCTCCAATGCCAGTCTGTCAGCAAGGAAGTTTTTAATATCTTCTTTTATCTGTTGCGCATCCTGCTTGCTTCCGATAATTCCCACAAGAAAATCATCTGCATATCTTGCATATTTCATTCTTCTGTAATCGGCATCCATTTCTTCGCCGTTGGGATATTTAGCCCGTCCTTGTTCTATTGCTTTCAGTTCAAGGATTAGCTTTGTCCTTTGCCTTTCGTCTTTTACGAACTTCAATCTTCGCACAATACGTTTTCTTGCATTGCCAAAGTCCATACTTTCTCTACTGAATTTTCGTTTCTTCCCTTTGTCGAATTTGGCTGTGTATTCCTTTATATACTTATCCAGCTTGTCAAGGTATATATTAGCCAATATCGGGCTGATGATACCCCCTTGCGGTGTGCCACTGTAAGTATTGTGGAATTGCCAGTCTTCGATATATCCCGCTTTCATAAACTTGCGTATCAATCGGATGAAGCGTTCATCCGCAATACGCTCCAAGAGAATGTTTATCAATACATCATGGTTTATATTATCAAAGAAGCCTTTTATGTCTCCCTCCACAAACCATTTTGCACCATTAAACTCCTTTTGGATATGAGTTAATGCAGTATGGCAGCTTCGATTGGGACGGAAACCATGCGAGGTGTATTCAAAATTTCCCTCGTATATGGCTTCCAGTACCATTCTTACTACTTCTTGTATCAACTTGTCATTGAAAGTCGGCACGCCAAGAGGTCTTTTCTTACCGTTTTTCTTCGGTATGTACACCCTCTTTGACGGTTGGGGCTGGTACGTTTCATCTTTTAACGTATCAATCAACTTTTCAATTCGTTTCAGGCTCATGTTGTCAATGGTCTGACCGTCTGAACCTTTAGTCATGTTACCCTCTTTAGCGTAGATACGCTGATAGGCAACGTAGAACATTTCCTCATTGAACAAAATTCTGTAAAGACGTTCAAACTTATAGCTTGCATCCTTACTGTGTTCTGATAGACTGTTTAATACTCTTTCTGGACTTCTCATAATGTCTCTCACATTTTCCGTTAATTGTATTAATAATTAGCTGCTTCCCTTCGCCATGTACAAGGCGTTACCTTGCTCAAACTACTATGGAAGCTCCGTTACCACTCCGAATTTTCATAGGTCGAACCTAATAGCCTTTCGGCACTTCGGGATAGGTAATCCCCGTTTATTACATCGTAACTGTTGGCATGATAGATTGTCGGATACGACTTCCGTCCTTTACTCGCTTACTGCGGTTGTGTCGTGATAAGTTCTTGCTACCTTCATTCCTATACACTGAAGTAGTATCACGATATGGCGATTGATAGTTACCTTACGCCATAGCCTCAAGGGGGACCATTCGGACTATCGTTCAATCAATTCGGACTTTATCCTCATATCTATCTTTTCATCTCGCCATTCAGTCGCAGTTTGGTAACTAACTGACTTATGACTTTTCCGACATGCTACACTCCCTGCTCGGTTAAGTTTTCCCGAAACAGATAAGTCGGCTGATGATAGGTCATTTTCAAAGAACACTTTCCTAATCTCTTGCCAAAGAGATATTTACGATGCAACCTTTACGGGCGCACATAAAAACTTTATATAGTCAGCCATGCCTTCACGTGCGATTGCCTTCCAAGCCTCCTCTACAACTATCATCTTTCGCACCCCATGCAAACGTCTCATTTTGTTTATGAAAGCCTCCATAATGATGACAGTGACTACCGGAAAAAGAATTTTATGCTCCTTAATTTCGTCAATTTCAAATACCACAAAACGCTTGTTCAAGAGGTCGAGCTGCTCGTCGGAGTTCAGCAGATAATCGTACTCTCCACCACGATAATAAGGAGCCAATACATTCAGAAAGTTAGTGAGATCGAAATCCTTCTCGCGGTAATGCTTCTCCTCCAGTATTCCACGGAACTCTCCCTGTACGAACTCGTAGAAAGTATTAAAGGAAGGAACCAGCTCATTGTCCTCCTTTATCTTTTCAAGGAACAGGTTAACCGCCATTGAGAGTGCTACTTCCTCGGCACGGGTAATGACTTCCGTATCCCTTTTCCAGAGCGACATGATCAGCGTTTTAATGGACTCTTTCTTTTCCAGGTCAAAGACCTTGTCTTCGGTGAAAAATGGATTAAAAGCTATCGGATGTTTTTCACTATACGTATAATATATGCCATCCTCACCGTTTGTGCGCTGGTGAATCAGGTCACATAATCCCTTGTAACTGTTACCGATGTCGATCAATATAATGTGGGTATTCTGTTCCCAATACTGTCTCACAAGATGGTTCATAAAAAATGACTTGCCCGAACCGGAAGGCCCGATGACCAGCTTGTTACGGTTGGTTGTAATACCACGACGCATCGGTTCGTCCGAAATATCCAGATGCAGGGGCTTCCCGTTTGTCCGGTCTGCCATCTTGATACCGAATGGCGACAGGGAATCCGCATAGTTCGTCTCTTCCGTAAAGAAGCAGACTCCCTGTTCGACGAAAGTGAAAAAGGACTCCTCGGAAGGGAAATCGCCCTCGCCTCCCGGAATACCTGCCCAATACAAGGCAGGTGCGTCAATGGTATTATAACGGGGCTTGCATCCCATCAGGGCCAGAGCAGAACCGGTATCGTTCTTTATCACCTTGAGCTTCTCCCGGCTGTCCGACCATGCCATGACATTGCAATGGCAACGGATGGCGGTCAGCCCGAAGGAATGCGCCTCGTCCAGGTAGGCATCAATCCACTGCTTGTTAAGTTGGTTGGCTCGGCTGTATTTGGAAAGCGAGTGCATGTTGCGTGCCGTCTTCTCAAAGCGTTGCAGGATTTCTGCCGAATCATCGATGAACAGGAACTGGTTGTAAATATGGTTACAGGAGAGCATTAGCCCCACCGGAGCGGCAAAACTTAGACGGCAGTCGCTGCGGTCGGTGGAGTATTTCTCATACCGGGTATCCGTCTGGACGGAACCGGGAAGATCATCCACATCGGAAAGCGTATGTACGCAGAGGATATCATCCCCGATGCGCATCTCCGACGCGCTCATCTGTATATCCTTCAGTGTGGTCGTGTCCTGCTGCGAAAGAGAAAAATACTTTTCAATCAATCCGGCCTGCTGCGGTGTGCCGACTATCTCATCGGTGGTCAACCGCTCCAGACGGATAAAGGCCGAGTCATTCAGGATGCGCTCGAACTGGTCGACACTCTCCAAAAACAGGCTGACCGTTTCTTTGTCCCGGACTTCCTTCGGAATTATATTCCCCCGGCAGAGGATGGAGAAATTGCTCTGGCTGCGGCTGCGTTCCTTAGTCGTCTTGGTGATAAACAGGTAAGAGAAATGATTTAGGAAAGGCCGTTCATTAAAATGAAGTTCGAAAGAACGGTCCAAAAAACTCATCCCGTCTTTCTGCGTGTCGGCCTTGTAATTTTCTTTCAGAAACCAGTCCTGGCGGTGTACTATCGTATAATTCGGCAGTACCTTGACTGCCTTTGTTCATGTGCCGTGCATGGATGCATAATCTGCGGAAGTGACCGTGAACAGCTCCGGAAGAAAGACCTTGAAGCCGATGGTCACGTCCGCGTCTTTGGAGAGAATGCACCCTTCCTCCACGGACAGGATTGGAAACTTACTTTCCAGCGTTGCGGCTTTTAATATATTTCTCATGAATGCGTTTTTTAAATAAGGAAGATATACGTTTGCGATTGATGATATAGGACGGGTGGTACTTGACTGCGGCCAGCTTCATCAAGCCGTTGGGACCATACTTCTTGTTCAGGTGGAACACCCCGAAGATCAGAGAGAAAGCGGAGAGGACACCGAAACCGATACAGAACCACCGGTCAATACCTATCATATAGAAGATGACGAACAGCAGGAAAATGGCCAGCAAGCCCCCGACAAAAAAGTACAGGTATTGTGCCTGCAAGCCGTTGAATTCCACGTTGCGTCCGATTCCCTTGTTGATATTGTATTCCATAGCCTGCTATATTACAGGAAGAAGGAACGAAGGACTGTCGCCGCGACGATGAGGAAGACGCAGGCTCCAAACCAGCTCCCGGCGGTTTTACCGGTGTCGGGGTCGCCGCTACTGAACTTCGAATATACCTTAATGGCACCTATCAGCCCCACAATAGCCCCTGCCGCATATATCAACTTGGTGGCGGGGTCAAAATAACCGGTAAGCATGGATGTGGCCTTTGTTATACCGGCACTTCCGTCCCCTTCGGCATAGGCACTCAGGGTGGAAACAGCTATTCATGCGATAAGAGCAACCGTCTTTTTAAAATGTCTTTTCATATACAATCTAATTTTTTAATGTGAATAAAAACCTTGTTTCAAACAAACCGCAGGAAGTTTCCTGCCTGCGGATTTGTCCTTGCAACCACGATGTCTTTTTAGGATCAACCTGAGTCATAGTAACCAATCATAGATACCTCCGTTTTTAAGGGGTTAATCACTCTTTTAATGTTCGCTCCGGTAAAGGGTAAGGATCAACCGGAATCATAGAAGCCTCTCATATATCTATATCTTCCTTTTAACAGGTTATACACTACGTTTCAAGAACCCGTCCTGCCCGGATCAACCGGAGTCAAAGAAATCTATCATGCTTTTTCGTCTTTTTAGGTTATACATTCTGTTTTAAAACTCGCTGCACCCGGATCAACCGGAATCATAATACTGTCTCATATTCCTTACTTGTTCTATTTTATTGGGGCACATGCTCCGTAATATCAAATTCCCGGAGAATGTCGTCCCTATTCTTTCCAGTCAATAAATGGGGTTCACCCCGGTCTACATACAAACGCATATAGCGTTTCAGTTTATCGCTGCTTCCCAAGACGCTCGCCTGCAGTACCCTTTCCATGTTCGTGCCTTCCAGCTTTTGGAAAGTCTGCCGGGCCTGTTCCTGTTCCGCTTCCGTAAGTTCGTCCGATGCCATTGCTTTCTCAATCATATCCATATCGTCAAAGGTGACACCGGTTGCCCGGTGGGGATTGCTCCGCTGTACGTATCCCGTAATCTCGTAGCGTTCGGGAATCTCCTCTTTTTCTTCACCGGAAGAAGGAGAGGGCTCCTGCATATAATCAATTTCAGGATAATTCAGTTTTTGAAAAAGAGCCGGAACTTCCGGGAATTTCGTATTCTTATCAAGGGGTTCGTGTACTCGGAGAACCGGCTCTGTTTTCTTTTCGGGAGTAAAGGTATCACTCTTTTCTATGCCTGATTCAGGCTGTCCGCTATTGTCATCTATTGTCAGTGAATGTCGCATTTGGTATCGGCTTTTGCCTATTATTCCCGCCTGAGACGGAGCAATTGCCGGATGGATGGCGGCAGGTGCAGTCCGACGTTCCTTCTTGTCCTTTCTGCCTCTCCATGTGAAAATGCTGCCTGTATGCACATACTTTTCAATGCTCAGGTAAGAGGCATAGATGAACAGGATAATAAAAAGGTATTCCATGTCCTTATGATTTTAGTGATTGGTAATACTTCTCCAGCACAGCGTTTATCAATCCGCCGTTCTCTTCGAAATGATGTGCCAGCACCTGGTTTACAAAACCGGCTACGGTCACCTCGCCACGTCCCACCGCCCATACCAAGGAAGAGATGCGGCGATGCAGGTCGGCATCGATATGCAATGATTTACGGGATTTGGTCCTGACCGTATTCAGGAAGGATGCCCTGTAAGCGTCGATTTCCCCGGTGGTAAAGACCGGAGCTTCGCTACTCCCGGCAATCTCCTCTGCCGTATCCTCCGGCTTAGGGGATACACTCGTTGCAGGGGAGTCCGGTCGTATCGTCCCTTTCCTGGCGACAATATCCAATATGGCCTTCTCATCAATGCTCCGAGGGTCAAATTTCTTTTTTCCGCTGTCCATAATTCCTTTTATTATAAGGTATGGGAGGCATCCAGATGTGTTACGGCACATAACTCCTCTATCAGTTCACAGAGACCCGAACCTTTTATCTGGCGGTTGTCGGGAGGGAACAGTGTGGAACGGAAGATACTGTTCTTCAGGGAGCTCAACTCCTTGTTATAGCGTTTGGTATCCGGTATCCGTGACTCCAGCAGGTGTAACTCCGCTTTTTGTATGACACGGTTCCAGGACTCGTAGCTTTCTGTCCGTTCACGCTTGTCGACCATGTTCCAGAAAAGATAGATGCCTTTCAGGTTACAGTTGTGCCTGGCAATCAGTTCTTCCTCCACCACCTCGGCAAACTGGAGGGAACTCTGCATGACGACATTATCGGCCTTTAGGGGGATGAAAATGTAATCTATTGCGGAAATGGTATGGACAACCCCTTCGCTGCGGAGGGTTCCCGGAAGGTCGAACAGTACGACATCAAAGACGGCATCCTGCTCTTCGATGTAGCGGTACAGGTCTTCTATCGCTTTCTCCGGATTGCTTTTGATTACCGGATAGGAACGTTTCCGGATTTGTTCATGCTGCCGGTAGAGGACCACTTTGAGAAAATCACTTTCCTGCACGCTTTCTATGTCCCGGTCACGCATCCGGGAGATGCTGTGCTGGGGGGAGTCGCAATCCACGACACCCACCTTCAAACCTTTCTGGTAGTGAAGGATACTGGCCACCAGAACTGTGAAGGCAGACTTTCCGACTCCTCCTTTCTGGCTGGCAAAGGCAATTAATAACGGTTCTTTTTTCATACGCTTTCTTTATATAATCAGATAAAAATATAATGCTGTAAAACTGTAATGCTTATAATTGTATATCGTTCTACACTGCAAAAGAAAGGAATGCCGGGAAAAGATGAAATACCCTGTCACGGATAGTCATGGATAGTCAGGAATTGACAGGAGGAAACGCCGTCAGGCAGACAGGAAAGGTTGCAATGAAAAAAGAAAAATCCCTGCCTCATCTTTGAAGCAGGGACTAATAATAAAGGAGCGATACCGGTTACCGGACGTAACCGGCGGCTTGCAAGTCCGTCAGGAAATGTTCAGGGGTATCGGTGGCAACTGACACGCCATGCAGCTCCCCGTAACGCCGGGCAAAGTTCTCCATATACTCCTGATCCGTGCAATCATAGTCGAACCGGCTCCCCTCACGGAGCAGCCGGACGAACTCTTCCGGGCTGGCGGCGGTTATCTGACCGCCATCCAGCAAATGATAAGTCTGTATCATACCGCTAACTTTTTAGTTCTAAGTTTAAAAAATAATTTCTGTTTCCCGTCCAGGAAGGGTAACTCCTCCAATGTCATCCGGCTGGGAAGGCTGGATCTTTTCGCAAAGGTAATTAATCCGTTCAAGAACCGGATCCAATTCTCCATCTTTGTGAAATTGGTCGTACCGGAATGCTGGCGGAACTCAACGGTCCGGTGCCTAGAATAAGCCTCAAAATTGACCTTGTGGTATCGGTCATTATTAAAGACCTCCCGCAGGCCGTCTATCGTCCTTACCGATTTGATTCTCTCGTCGGAAACACCGGAGAGGGTTTTGCAGTAGGTATTGTTCCGGCGTGTCCTTGGCATAAAGGCATCAATCAGGTGTTCGAGATGCTTGTAGGTCAAAGTCAGATTCTTCCAGGTGTCCAGATTGAAACCAGCCGCATCCATATGGACATGGAACCCGCAACTGTCATTCACTTTTGCATTACAGATGTCAAGCACCCAGCATACCGTTTCCAGCTCTTTCAGGCCATTCTCACCCACCAGTATCGGGCTGACCAGCTCGAAAGTATTATTTCCCTGCAGGCTGCTGTCCGTCACCAGCTTCCAATGATCCTTGGTCGTGTGGTTATAACCCTCAACGGCAACATGGATACCGGCCTCCCTCAATTCGCGTGCCAGTCTTTCCATATTACAGTTATAGGCTTCAATCTCAATACCGAACTTGTGGGTGAAGGTGTAATCCATCAGGGTGGTTGCTGCCCTGTTCAGCAAGACTCCACCTTCTCTTTCAAGCATTTTCTTCTCAACATTATATACAAAACCATAGTTGCCACGTGTCACCAAATCGGCAATTTCCCTGCGCATCAGGCCCAGACGGAGCAGCTGCTCAATCTTGCTCGTCTTGGTGGTACTCTGTTCTAAGATATTTCTAACTTGTTCGTTCATAGCTTTTTATCCTTTATTATTATACCACTAAGGTAGCATAATAAACCCACATGTCATAGTATTAGAAGCCTTATTGTCAGACTGTTAGCTTAGTTTAGCTAAGGCTAAATACCCTTATTTTATGTATCCGATTATAACATTGCAGCAATCTACAAGGACAGCAATACAGCAATCTACAGTTCAGGGAACCTGTCTTTTTTTCTCATCGTTTCCCCGGTTAGGGAGATTAGATAATTATGCTTATTTTTGTGCATTGAAAACTTAACCCGTAACGAATAGATTATGATGAAATACCTGATTGTGTCCGACATACATGGCTCGTTACCGGCACTGGAACAAGTGCTGGCATTTTACAGGGAGCAGCAATGCGGAATGCTTTGTATTTTGGGAGATATCCTGAATTATGGTCCCCGGAACGGGATACCTCAAGGACTTGACCCGAAAGGGATCGCAGAACGTCTCAATGCGATGGCCGGTGAGATTGTCGCCATCCGTGGAAACTGTGATTCGGAGGTGGACCAGATGCTGCTGGACTTTCCCATCCTGTCCGATTACACCCTGTTGGTGGATAATGGAAAACGTTTCTTTCTCACCCACGGACATATCTACAATGAGGACAGACTGCCGAAGGGAAGGTTCGATTGTCTTTTTTATGGTCACACCCACCGGTGGAAACTTGAACGGACTGAGCATACAGCGGTCTGCAATACCGGCTCCATCACTTTCCCGAAGGACGGGAACATGCCAACATTCGCTATTTACTGTGACGGTACGGTATCCGTTCACCGGCTGGACGGCAGCAGGCTCAAGGAACTTTCTCTCTGATGGGGAATGTATAATAACAGCCTATTATAATTGTAGCCTTTTATAATTGCTTATCCATTATACAAATATAGCAATATCCAAAACGCCAATTATTCAGTTGTCACTGTGTAACATTCCAAGAGACTACAGATATAATAGTATTCGGATTATCCGATTATCAAAATATTCAGTTCTCTGAATATTCAATTATCACGAAAAAGAAGCCATCTGATGTGTCGGATAATCGTAGAATGCTCTACTATTACAGGAAGCTACAGCCTATTCCGCCTCCGGAATATTGGTAAAAAACGCCAACTTTCCTGAAGAAGCAGACCGAAATCGGGAGAGGTTGCCATCGGGAGGGAGGCACCAGTCGGGGCAATCTACAGTTCTACTTAAAAACGTTGTCCCCGTAGAGGGGACAGCAAGTTGTGTTTTCGTTTAACGAAAACCGGACGGTTTAACGGCATATTCCGCCGCCAAACCGTTCCTCAGAATATAGCTCCAGAGTCGCAAATTCAGCCAGAAAGAAACTGCATGTTGCAAGAGTTATTTATTGATATCTTCCTTTAAAGACTTGATTCTTTTATTATTAATCATTCTTCCCGGCTTGATTGAACTAAAAATAAAAAATAACTGTTACCCCAATTCCAATTGCAATGAATTTGGTTTTGGCATTTATCATCTTTAGTAGCTGTAATACATCCTTCTAAACTCTTCCCCTTGGTCTTGTTGGTCTGGTAACATGTTTGGATGGTCCCTACCAGAACTTATAGTTAAAGTAAAAACGGAATTGTTTTTTGTAATATCCCTTACAAAAAATAGGAAGTCCCAAATTAGATTCTGAATAATTAATTTTAAAGGCATTCTTTATGTCATCTAAAGAATTAAAAAATAGATTGCCATCTCCTTTTGTATCATCAGAAATAAGATATAATGTGATAATTGATTTTTGTAATATTTCTGTGTCTTTAGGGGAAAAACTTTGAAGACTTGACTATATCCTGTATTTTACAGGAAAGTATAAATTTGGACTGTGAACTAGAAATAAATTAGGGGATCTTTTTATTGGGGAGAACGTATGAACTGGTATATATTGGTATTGATAATTGACGTACCAGCTGTGCATCTGTCCATTTTCTATCTCGGTAGCGATATACAAGGTTGGAAGATGAATACAGAAGGGGTTGCACAAATGAGAAGAATTTAGTGGCTATACTGTTTTCGCTGTGCTGTATGCTGGCGGGAAGGATACTCCTTTTGGGAAAGTAGAAAGATAAAAGGCAGTCGGGCACTAGAGATAAAAAGTGAGAGGAGCTCCATAGAACGGAAGCTCTCCTCTTTTATTTTTTTATTTTGTACTAAGTTATAAGATTCCGGCTTGTCACAAGCAAGAATAATATAAGCAGATTCCTGTTTCACAACAGATATCTATGCCGCAAAGATACATGAAATATATATTAACACAATGATTTAACGGGTTTTGTTGGGGAAGCTGTCTGTGACGGGGGAATGGACGCTAAGGTGCTTGACATACTGGAGAACTGCTTCGAGTGGAACAGGGACAGGAAACTGATACGGAAAATAAGGAAAGAGGTGGAGGACTTCGAGCGTTGGACGGAAATGAAGGCGGCAGAAATGCTGCGTGCCAAGAGGCAGCAAAAATAAATCTCATTTATATCATATTATGCAATATACAAAGCTGATAAAATATTCAAAAAAAAATATTTTATCAGCTTTCAAATAATGAATTACTACATAACCTACATTAAGAAGTGCATTAGTATATAGAAAGTAGTGAATATACACTAGTTACGATAAGCCGAGTTTTTTTTACTAAAGATGGTGGCGAAGATTCTTGTTTCATTACTTCTCTGTCATCGAAATATGAAGTTAAAAACATAATTGTCAAAATCAACAAACGTGTATACTGTTTTATAATTAATATAATTAAGGTTAATACTGAATACGTTAAAAGTCAAAAGTGCCATGTTTATAAGAGGACCGGGAAGGTTTATAATAATCCTCACCCGGGGTCTGGGGTTGTATAAAATCTTGTCTGAATATTTCTGTAGGATTATCTGTAATTAAATCTGCATCATGGGTATATATGTTAAAATAGCACTCTGGATCTGTTTTTTGGTTATATGGTCCTTCTCCCACAAAAGAAAATTTGTAAAAAACAATTTTTTCTCCGTCTTTTCTGACTGTAAGGAACCAGACATTACCACTACTTATCGTTTTAAATCTCAATCCGTTTAATGATGAATAAGTTTCCTCTATAAACTGGCCATTCAAATATGTCTGTTTTTTACAAGTAAAAGGTGACTCAAATCTACCACCTTCAGCTGGTAGAATAAAAGGATTCTGTTCCGAATGGATTTTATACACAAATGTCAACTTTCCTTTATCTATAATTAGTGGAATTTTTTCTACTTTTATGCCATTAATAGTAGAGTAAGAAATCTGTAAATCAGCATTCAAAATTTTATCTTCTTTATTAATATTTGAGGTTATATTTAATACTACCAGATCGCCCTCCACTTTTGTTTCTATATCAGAAAAAAGAGTTTTATCAAATTCTACCGAAACATCCCTGGGAATAATCGGAACCTCTGAACTTAAAACATCATCTATTAATGTTTTTTTTATAATCGTAATCGTAATAATACGTTTCTCTCCAAGACAGCTAAACGGTTTGGATGCGTCCTTACTTGTTAATACTTGATACTCTGTTTTTCTATTGTTTTCCTCTTTTTGACAGGATAACAATGCTAAAGAAATAAACAAAAGAATAAATACCTTTCTCATATTAATGCAAATTAGTTACTATAAATAAAAGTAATATTTAATATTGTTGAAACCTCAACATCTGATACAAACTCTTTTGCGGAATCAACAAATTCATTTTTACTATTATAAGATAATTGAACAACAAGTATTTTGTTTTGAGAGCTTTATTTTGACCATTATCTTTTTTATCTTATTGGTATGATTATAAAACATATACTACAATTCTGGAAGAAGAATTGAATGTCCTTATAATGCAAAAGCTTTTTTACTAGATAAAATCAATAATATCATATTGTAAATATAAGGCTAAATCTGTATTTTACAGTTATAAAAAAAAACTTTAAATCTAACAAATAAATTTATATATGTATTATAATCAAATTCTTAAGATTAAAGTATCCGGAATTATCTAACATAAAACTAACATTTATATTTTAAAATAGAATCAGCTCACAAGCTATTTCTAGCTAAGCATTTCCGGTACCGTGAATGATGATTTCGGTCTGGTTACCGGTGCGTCAGTCTTCGTAAAAGGTACAAGCAACGGTTGTATCACCGACTGCATTAGCCAATGTATCTTCCGAAGAAACCTTGGTCATTTCATTCATTGGTTATCAAACACAAGAAGTTCCGGTAAACAATTAGCGGAAGTTTTTCATCAACTTAAGAGAGGGCTCACAACAACTGCAAGAAGTAGTGGTAATGGCAATGGGTTATGGTGATGTCCGCTGCAAACACCTAACAGGTTCTATCGTTAAAGCAGACATCAAGTTATTTGGGGATATTCCTAAAAAAATAAAATGTAAGAGGGTGCACTTCATCTTGAACAAGTATATGACATGCTCGATAAAGCATTTGATAAGTGTGATAACCTTGACGGACTCGTACTTCATTCTGATCAAGGTTAGCAATACCAACACTTCGGATATCGGAAAAGGCTTGAAGAGCATCATATAATTCAAAGTATGTCGAGAAAGGGAAACTGTCTGGACAACTCTATGATGGAGAATTTTTTCAGAATTATGAAATCTGAACTTCTATACGCTGAAAAGTTCGAGTCTCCGGAAGACTTCACAAAGGCTTTGGAAGGATATATAGATTATTATAATAATAAAAGAATTAAGTCCCGGTTAAAAGGAAAGAGTCCAGTACAATACCGAACTCTTTCTATAACTGGATAGTGTTTAACCAGTCCAAATTTTTGGGGTCACTTCATCAGTCGGACACCCTCTTTATTTTTGGAAGGAGGCTATCCCGAACTCGCGTTATAAGTTTAGTTGCCGAACCACTCTATAGCCATGGGATTTCCTATGGTGGTTATCATAGGAATAGGATTAATCTTATCTGTCTGAGGATTGAGATAATAGATGCCTTTTGTTGTCGTTGAAGCATTGGCGATTGCCAAACCGTCTTTATATTTAGACACTAACACGCCATAGCCATTGGACAAATCCAATCCTTCTATTTTCTTCATCTTCTGATTGTATAAATCAAAGACTACAGCTCGGCTCGCTATAGCGCCATGTCCCGTTTCTCCTGGTTTGTAATAACCGGGAATATCAATGTATCCGTAGGCTTTGCCATTGGCTGCATAACAAATTGAAGCGGCAAAACCAGCTACTTTCTCTTCTCCTTCGATAGAAGCTCCGGTTATCGTCCAATGGTATGTTGGATCAAAGTCTGTTTCTCCTTTCTTAATCCGAAGTATGCCGGCCTTATGACCTGCCACCATTCCGAAGTTCCCGAGACAAGAAATGTATATATCGCCTTTTTCATCCATGAATAAAGACTTGGGGTCGATCGGACGTGTGGCTTGAGAAAAACCACTGGTTTTCTCTGAAATCATCTTGACCAACTTGTCCGTCTTGGTGTCAATGACGGCTACATCTGCTTGTTTGTAATTCTCAGGGCTTGTCCAACCTCCCACCATCTGGCTTAGACCAGCAAACACATATCCGTCACGCTCAATCATGATTCCGATGTCCGGATTATTATCTTGAATACCCAAAGAGGTCAGGTTGATCTCTCCTGTCTTCTGCATCGTTTCGGGATTAAATATGTAAATCAGTCCTAGTCCGGCAAGCGATAGATAGGCTTTTGTGGAAGATAGTTTGACAAGATTGTTGGCACTGTTATTGGCAGGCAATTGCAAGCTTCCCTCTCTTTGTAAAATTCCATTCGTGCGACGGTATTTAATCAGTTCGTTTTTGTCCATTGTCAAATAATAGCTTGGGAAGACATAGACTTCCTGACCTATTATCATAGGATAAGAACTGCCAAAGGGAACATTTATACCATTGTTGTTATTGGTAGCCATCGTCTTGCCTAATACAGGCTCATCAATGAGTTGCATATAAACCGTTCCATCCATACCTGTTGCATTGGGTAGGGCTGTTGTTAGGAGAATCTTTCCCGAACCTCCTGCAATAGGATTGTCCGGATCATTCTTGTCACATGAGTTAAGGCACAATGCAGCGAATATCGCTGCTACAAAAAATACATTCTTTTTCATTTCTTTTTTTGTTTAATGATTGTTAATTTGTTACTTAAATACGTATCTGAATCTGATAGTGAAGCTACGTCCGGGTAAAGGACGGTTAAACTCGCTGATCATTTTTGTATCGGTCAGGTTGTTTATTTTTCCCATAATGAAGTAGCGCCCATTGCCAAAGCTTTGCTCAAAGCCTATATTGCACGAGAGGGCTCGAGGTATGCGATGCTGCTGGAATTGGCTTTGTTCGAAGTCGTACAGATATTCTTCCACAAATGAAGCATCGGTGAATATGCGCGTATTCATCCCGCTGCCTCCGAACAGATTTTCTTTGTGAAACTCCAATCCTGCGTTTGCCATCAGATAGGGTATATTGGGCATACGGCTACCTTTGGTAGGGTTGGCAACAATTGTATTTTGTTCATACTTACGCACATCTCGCAGATCTTGGTAAGTGGCGTTCACATAGCCATAGAGCCACCGTGTCATGTCGGCTTTCACCTCTGCTTCCATACCAAGAGTCCGCATCTCGCCGAAGTTCTGATACTGCGACTGCAAGAATCCGCCCGTAAAGCGAATCATGTCTTTGAGATGCATATAGTATCCGTTCAGTTCAATCTGTAAGTTAGAGGAGGCTTTTCCAGTTAAATCGAATAACATTCCTATGTTGACACTTATATTGCGTTCGGGAGTGAGATTGCCGGCAGGAGCTATCACGTATCCATCACCCAACAGTTCCTCTTCCGATGGAAGCCTTACATCATATCCGAACGAAGCTTTTGCCATCAGACTGGGTGTGATGCGGTAGCGAAGTGCATTGCTGATGCCGAAATCATTCTTGTGTGTGTCTATATCCTCTGCTGTCTTTACCAGGACACTTGCCATCCGCGTTTTCATCGAGTAGTAGTAATACTTGACGTTGAAAGAGTTAAGGAACTTATCGTTCGAGGTGCGATAGTCGTAATTCAAGCCTGCCACCCAACTGAACATATTGCTTGGAAAGTCGGTACGATAACCTATGACCTTGTCCTTCATCCCATCACGAGGGTTGGCATGAGCGTATTTCAGCAAAGAGTTGAAGTTTACCGAATGGTTCTCATTGACAAGATAGTTGAGATTCAATTTGTGCTGCAATTGATGCTTTTCATTCGTCAATAATGAAGCCCATTTGCCGATTTCGCCGCCGAATTCGGAAACTGCCGGATAATGCGTTCCATCCCAATGTGTGCGGTGCGAGGCGGTATCGGCAAAATGATAGTCGGTATAGATATACCCCAGCTGCCAGTCCAAGTCCAGGCCGTCTAAGAGGAAGTTTTCTTTCTCCATCTTATTGGCGAAAATAAAGGCGTTGGAATGGCTGTGTGCATGCCGGATGTTCGATTCTATCCCCTGTATATCTTTGTAAGTATGTATGAAAACGGGTTCAAACTCCACCAAGTCAAACCACCACTTCCGTGCCTTAAAGCTACCGCCGATGACTGTTTTTTTAAACTTGTCGTGATCGCGGGTTATAGTAAGCCCCTCTTGAAAAGGAGACTTCATCTTGTAGTCGTTGTCGGCATAGGTATAAAAACCTCCCAGCCCGAACTCGATTCCTTTTGGGGCAATGTTCATCTTGCTCACAACGGATGCATTGTGCGTATTGAAACTGCCGTAAGAATAGTTCACGTCCAAATATTTAGGCGGATACTCTTTGATGACAATATTGACCGCACCACCTACGGCAGAACCTCCGAACTTGGCAGGGACAACTCCTTTGTATATCTCGATGCGGTCGATCATTTCGACCGGAATATCATTGATGTCGATAAAATCGGAATTGTCGTTCATCGGATTCCCGTCAATGAAAAGCCCGATGCGTTTGCCTTCCAGTCCGCGCACCGATATGCGAGAGGTACTGCCCGTTCCACCCGTGGCACGCACGGTGATTCCGGCAGTTTTTGCCAGAATGTCTTGTACATTGTTAACCGTTCCTTGTATCTGGTTCATGCTGATAACGGATATGGGCATGGCCTGCTCCCGTAACTTACGGGCTTCGCTCTTACCCATCACTACCACCTCGTCCAACGATTTTGCTTCGGCTTTCAGGCGGATGATGATTTTTTTCCCTCTCTCTTTACCCACCGTGAGCTTGCGGGTTTGCGTGTGGTAGCCTATAAACCTTACAGTAAGCGTATAAGTGGCTGCGGGAACATCGGAAAGTAAGAACTCGCCATGCCCGTCTGTCACAATGCCCTTTTTCAGCTCTTCGATGAAGATGGTTGCGCCGGGCAGTGGTTCTTCGCCTGCATTGTCGATGACCACGCCTGCAATCCGTCCTCCACCTGTTTGGGCGGACACGCTGATACCTGTGAGCATCAGCGTGAAAAAGAAAAATAATACTTGCTGCTTCATTGTTTCTTGTTATGAATATTAAAGAGCAGAATCGGGTGCTTCGGGCAAATCTCCGGGATTCGGACTCGGTTTAGCCGATCCGGCCTCGCTTTCACGTATCACCACATGCTGTACGTTTTTTGCCTGATTGCGCATTTCGAGTTTGGGAAAAAACTGAATGCGTGGTGTTTTGAGAGTTTCGGCGGTAACGGCTTTTTCCGTTTCCACGCGTTTCCCGTTGGATACAACCTTAAATGACCCGAGGTTGGCCAGGTCAACGGTTCTGCCGCTGAGCATCTCTTCACGTACGATTTTCGCCAAGGCGGTGATGGCTGACCGCACGTCGGCACGGCTCAGGGCTGTGGCATTGACAATCCGATCCTCTAGCTGCTTGGTGGTAATCTTGTCTTGTGCAATGGGAGAGGCGTAATACATGGTTTTGCCCTTGTGTTTACCGATGCGCATCTCTTCTTTTTTTACGTTGTATAGTAACATGACTTTTGATGTTTTTGATGGTTATACTTTGAATAATTTTGCTGTTCTACTTAAACAGCTTCAGTAAACGGCTTTGATCGCTCCATTGGAACGTCTTTCACCGTTTAACTTAAACGATTCCGATTGCTTAAGTCCGCATTCTCTTTAACTGCTGTCGTATGTCTTCTTCATAATCTTTTCAAATTTTGTTTATGGTTATTAAAATGGTGTGGATCTCAAAAGCAGTATTTAGCCTTTGCCCATACTTCCGAATTGTGCTTATACGGGCCGAACATACCCTCGCTTCCTCCGAACCAGTCGTAGCCTGCCAAGAGGTGGATGTGGTCGTTCAGGGCATAGTCAGCCGTGAAACGGCTGAACCAGCCCTTGTGGTTGAGGTCGAAATAGGTGAAGTCGGAAAGCTGTAAGTTGCTGTCCAGTAACTTCTTCGACACGCAGAGCGTAAGGAGCGAATTATGGCGGGGCTGTGCGACGTAGCTTTCGTACTTGAAAATACTCTCGGAAGAGAACTGAGCCATCACTGTCCATTCATGAGGGGCATACCAGTCGGCCCCCACCAACCAATTGATGGTGTTGAATCCTTTTTGAGGGGTGGAGGCGGCTTGCTGTATGTAGCTGAAATGCTTCCCGAGGTTGAAGGCCGCTTCGCCGCGCAGCACGAACTGTCCCAAGGGCTTTGAGACATCGCCTCCGACGAATCCCATGCGGTAGTATCGGGGCGAAACCGTAAGTTGGGAGCCCGATGGTTTGTACTCGATGACGGGCATCTTGTTCCACGTATGCAGCGCGGCAAGCGAGAAGTCTACCCCCGGCAGGGCGAAAGAGAGCCTGCCCCCGTATTCTACGTTGGAGAGGCGTAGCTCGGGGCGGCTTCCCTCCGCGTCCCAGACAAGGGACCGGGGTGTTTCTTTAGGCAACACGCTCCACGGATTGGCGGCATCGGTGGGCAGCTTGTATCCTTCGAAAGTGGGAACGGCAAGCAGTTCGAGCTTTATCTTGTCGTTGAAGACGAAGAACCGCAGGGCATTGACGGGCATGCGGATGTCGTCGTAGTCTTGCGCCAAGAACTCGGTCATATCCATGGGTGAGACGAGGTCGGTGATACGTACGCCGTCGGCCGCACCCCAGATGACAAGTTGTCGCCCGAGACGAAAGCCCCAGTGCTCCTGCCGATGGTCAAGGTATGCTTCCCGCAGTTCAAAGCCGGTGCGCTCTTTCAGCAAGGCGTTGTAGGTAGCGTTGAACGAGACGAAGAGCGAAGAGCCTGCGAAGTTTTTGCCGACCTCGCCCCTGAGTCGGGTACGGGAAGACATCCAATCGTTCGGCTTTTCGGAGCGGAAGGCGTGGTAGGTGTCGACAAGGCCTTTGAGCTGCCACGACGATTCGCCCGCTCCTTGTCCCCAAACTCCATGCACGGGGCAAAACAGAAAGACCGAGAGGCAAAGCCCCGCGGAAAGACGATTGAACGCTTTCATCAGAACCTGCCTTTCTCTAACGTGGTCACGTTAAACTTGCTCTCCTCCATGGGAATGTTATACGTCGGATTCTTGATTTCGAGAACCGTCTGATGCTCGGTTTGCACGTTGGTCATGTGCATCTTCCGGGCTACCCAGAAGCCCTCTACCTTGGCAATATCCGACATCTCGAGACGACGGTGCAGCTTGCCCATCTTGTCGTAATATTCCACCCTGACAGGTATCAGACAGTCCTGACGTATCAGGGCCGTTTTCCTGGAGTAAATATCACGCTTGTCCTTAGGCAAGGATTCCAGTTTCCAGCACTTCTGTCCGTCGACGGTTTCTTCGCCCAGGAGCGTGTGCGTATCCTCGTCCACGTTGCGGCTGCCCATGTCGTCGTAGGTAAAGTCGCTACCCATAAAGTAGTCTTGCTTGGCAGACGAACCGCTGATACGGCGCGTTTTCTTTATGGCGGGCAGATAGAGCCATTTGTCATCGTCCTTGTTTAGCTCATCATAATCCCACGTCAAGAAGCCCGTCCCCTTTACATCGCCGGGATATTGGAAGAACATGATGCTCTTGCGGTCTTTCTTTTCTTTGCCCACATCGATGGAGTAGGAAATGAGCTTGCGTTCGCGCACCGCTCCGCGTTTGTTGATTAACGTCATAACCATTTCAGACCGACGGGTATCGCCGTCGGGACGGTCTTTTACCTTTTGGGCAATCTCTCTGCCCGTTTGTGCGCATGTTGTGGCAGCGAACCCCACCACAAGCATGGCTACTACTGCGATTGATCTCTTCATTTGTCCTTTTTCTTTATAATTGATTCTGATTGATTCGATTTATATTCCGGTCTCCTTCTGCCGTGCTACCATGCGGGCAAATTCGCCGTTTCGGGCAAGCAGTTCGTCGGGTGCTCCTTGTTCTGCGACGGTTCCGTCTTTCAGCACCACGATATGATGAGCGTTGGCAACGGTGCGCATACGGTGTGCGATGATGACGACGGTCTTGTTCTTGATCAACTCCGATATACCGGCCTGTATCAACGTTTCGTTCTCTACGTCCAGACTTGCCGTTGCTTCGTCCAAGAGGATGACAGGAGCATCTTTGAGAAGCGCACGGGCAATGGATATGCGTTGGCGTTCGCCTCCCGATAGCGATTCTCCGTTTTCGCCTATCAAGGTGTCGTAACCGTTGGGCAGCCGGGCGATGAACTCATCGCAACGGGCAAGACGTGCTACCGCTTTCACCTCTTCCTCGGTAGCGTCTTTCTTCCCGATTTTGATGTTGTCCATGACGGAAGCGTTGAAAAGCAACACGTCCTGAAAGACTACGGCATAGTTTTTCAAGAGCATTTCGGGATCTATTTTTGAGATGTCCCGTCCGCCAAGTGTGATCTTTCCGCCATGAATATCCCAAAAGCGGGCAGCTAATTTTGCCGAAGTGCTTTTGCCTCCCCCCGAAGGTCCCACAAGTGCCGTTACTTTGCCTTGCTTGGCAGTGAAAGAGACGTTGCGCAGCACCTGCTTGCTTGTCTCGTAAGCAAAATCGACCTTGTCAAAACAGATGTCGTAACCCTCTACCGTGCAATCCTCATCGCCTTGCTGTGCGGGCATGTCGTTCATCTCACGTATGCGGTCGATACGCACATCGAGTAGTATCAGTGTCGCCATATGGTTGAACACGTCCATGATGGGGTTGTAGATGCTGGCTACAACGAGCAGGAAGACCAAGTAAGTGAACATGTCGATGCTGCCCAAACCAAGTAAATAAGCTCCCGCAATGATAACGCTTGCCAAACCAAGTTTCAGGATAGACTGTGCACTGCCCACAAGCCCCGCTCCGAGAAATTCGCCTCGCTGCAGAGTGGCTTCATATATCTCGAGCTGTTTGTCTAAACGGTCGCAATAGGCTGCCTCTCCGTTGTACGATTTAATCTCCTGCGCCGCTTCAAGCCCTTCCTGTATCTGCTCGGTCGTATCACGCCTTACGTGATAGTACTCCTTATTAGCTTTATCCATAAGCCTTTTTCCTAAGAAGATGACCGTTGTCGCTACCGGTACGACCCCAAAGAGAGCAAGGGCCAGTTGCCAGTTGTAGAAGAACATCCCGGTGGCAATCAAGATAATGCTGATGACAGAGGCGAAGAGTTGTGGAACTGTGTGAGAGAAGAGGGTTTCCAACATGTTACAATCCTCCATCATCGTAGCGGTGAGATCCGAAAGATTCTTTTCTCCGAAGAAAGCCAAAGGCAATTTACGCAGCTTCTCGGCAATGCCAATACGACGGTTGGCACTCTCGGTATAGATTTTCGTGTAGGTGCTCTTGTACTGTATCATCGCAATCACAAAGAGTACCGTCATAAAACAGAGAGCCGTCAGCACGTAGTACCAGAGCCCGTGCGTCGTGCTGTTCCCGGCTTGGATAACAGGGTGCAGGTAATCGGTGATGAACAGAAAGATGAAGATTACCGGCAGCATCAGTGCCAGGTTGAGAAAAAGAGAAGCTATAACCCCTTTTATAAAGGTCTTTGCCCCGTCTTCCGATAAGGTGAATCTGTGTTGAAAATATTTACTAATATTCATAATGTTGTCTCCTGAGGTTTATACCGTCCATGTCACGGTTCGTTGATATTCATTCCACATGCTGTTATAGATGCCGTTTCGGGCTATCAACTCGCTGTGTGTGCCTTCTTCGGCAATCTTGCCTTGTGCTATCACCAGTATCTTGTCGGCATCCTGTACGCTAGTCAGATGATGGGCGATCATCAACACTGTCTTTCCTTTTCTCAGCTCGTGCAGGGCTTTTTGTATCAGGTGTTCGTTTTCGGGGTCGGCAAAAGCTGTTGCTTCGTCCAGGACAACAATCGGCGCATCTTTCAAGATGGCCCGGGCCAAGACAATGCGTTGCTGTTCCCCTCCCGAAAGGAATGTTCCATCTACTCCTATCTTCGTGTTCAATCCGTTGGGTAGCCGGTCGATGATCTCCCGACTTTGGGAAAGGTCTATGGCACGTTGCACGGCTTCATCACTCGCTGCCGGATTACCGTATTTGATGTTCTCCAGCAAAGAGGTCTTGAAGAGTTTTGTATTCTGGAAGACGAAAGCGATGTGGTTCATCAGGTTGTCTTTGGCAATGTTTTTCACATTTATTCCGCCAATCGTCACACTACCTGCTGATACGTCCCAAAAGCGGGGAATGAGTTGGGCAATGGTGGTCTTCCCTCCTCCCGATTGCCCCACAAGGGCAAAAGTCTTCCCTTCGGGGAGGTGGAAGCTGATACCGTCTACGGCATTTTGACCGGCATTGGGATAGGCAAACGAAACGTTCTCGAATGTCACATCGCAAGCGGTGATTTTCTCCGGATTTTCGGCTATTGGGAGTGGTTCGCTACTCGTCAGGTTTTCCACCCGGCTTATGGCTTGATCTGCCAGAAACATATCTTGTTGCAGATACATCACTTTCATCACATTGGTTGCTATCACCGGAGTAATCAGCACATACAGGAACATATCGGTGATGATGGGGGCAATGTTTTCGCTTTTGTTGCCGATAAGCAATATGACTACGGGGACAAGTAGGAAAGCAAAGCTATTGATGGCCACCGTGTAGAGTGACATCGGCTTTTGCCAACCCAGCGTGTATTTGGTAACTAAATCCCGGTAGGCGATGATGCTGTCGTAAAAACGTTTGAAAGAGAATATCGTTTGCTGGAACACTTTCACCACCGAAATACCACGTACGTATTCCACCGCTTCGCTGCTCATATGCTCTTGTGCTCCGAGGTATTCATTTTGGAACGCCTTCTGAGCAGTTGTATTCATCCGTGTCATGATGAAGACAGCCGCCGTGAGGGGGATCAGGCACGCCAGACCAAGTTGCCAGTTGAAGACGAAGATCAATATTATAACCGACAGCGGGGCTATAAAACTCCCCGCCAGGTCGGGCAAGAGATGTGCGACAAACGTGTGGGTTTCAGAAGCATTTTCATCAATAATCTTACGCATCTGTCCGCTGGTATTCCGGTCGAAGAAGCCAAGCGGCATCTGCATGATTTTTCTCATAGCCGTACGTCGCATATTGGTTTCTACCCGGAACGCCGCTAAGTGCAAAAGCATCAGCCCGGCAAAGTAAATGACAAGGCCGGCAACGGCTGTGCCTACCGCCCACCATGCATAGACGTTGATAGGGATTCCTGAGGCAACGCTGCCAGTCAATAGTAGCGAGCGTACGATAAGCCAAATGAAGATGAACGGCATAAGCGAGAGCAGACCGCTTAATCCCGACAGTGTCAGGGCTATGGGCATAAGCACCTTGCGTTTGCCCATGTAAAATTGAAGTTTCTTTAATGTATTCATATTAATTGATTGTTTCATTGGTTTCTATCTCTTTCCCGAATAACCGGAACTTTTGGAATAACACGGGTGTAACGCAGAGGTCGGCCACGAGTGCCGATACGATACCCGCTACGGAGAGCAGACCCATGTGTATAAAAGAGAGGCCTTCGGAAGTCATGTAAATAGCGAAGTTCGCACATATCACGACACTGGTCAGAATGATTGGTGTCCCGATCGTACGGAACGAGCGGAGAATGGCATCCCGATAATTACCTCGACGGTCGAACTCCAAATGCCCGTGGTTGATGAAGTGAATGGTGTCGTCGACAGCCAAACCGAGGATCATCGGCATAATGGTTGCGGTCATCATATCCAACGGGTAGCCCAGCCATCCCATCAGTCCGCCGACCACCAAAGCCGGAGTGATATTGGGTATCAAACCGATAAGCCCGATGCGTACACTGCCAAAGACCAACATCATTAGGATGCCGATAATAAGGAGAGAGATGGCAAATGAAACCATCTGCCCGCGAGCCACGTACTGCATCATCACGGTAAATTGCGGAATACTACCCACTGTAGTGACAGAAGCTTCGGGGAAGAGCCTGGCGGCATTGGCTGCAATATCGTTCAACTCTCGTTCTACCTCGCCGGAGTCAAAACTGCTGATCTCCACCATCAGGCGCAAACGTCGATAGTCGTAATCGATCCAATATTCCGCTTCGCTACCGCCTGCATTCTCGTAAAGGAGCAGCAGTTGTGCCACCTCTTCCGGATTCGTCGGAATACGATAATAAGCCGCATCTCCTTCGTGCAGGGTTTGATTCAGGTCTTTTAGGATATTCAGCACTGTAGTCGTTCGCTTGGTTAGCTTATAGCCTTCGGCCTTTTGTGCCAGAGAGTCTAAGCGTACAAGCATTGCCGGCGATTTTGTCAAGCCGTCTTCGGGCAGGTCTATCATGACGTCGTAGGTGTAGATGGATCCCAGTTCGCTTTCACCTACTTCCAGCAGATTGTTTACATAGGCTATTTTACGTCCCATGGTGCGTTCTATGTCAAAGGCGGTCTCTATCTTGGTGAATTGATAAATGAGTGCTGCGGTAAGCAGCCCTGCAATCCATAGGATCAATGTGCCATGCCGGAGTACGCTTTCTCCCAAACGCCCCAGTTGATGGTCGAGCCACCGTCCGCCGGTTTCCTGCACTTTGGGATGAGGTTTGCCGTTCTTGCCAAAACTCAACAGCACGGGCATCAGTGTAATGGCAATGAAGAAAGCCAGCATCACGCACGAGGAGGTAGCGATACCAATGAACCGCATGGGCTGCATCGGAATAGCGAGAAACGACAGCAGGGCGGCAAAGGTGGTGAGTGCACTGAACAACACAGGCCAGCCCATTTCACCCACGGTCTCTTCTACGGCTCGTCGACGTTCTCCGTGTAGAAGGAATTGCCGTTTGAAATAGGAAAAGATATGTATGTTATAGGCTATCGAGACGGCAAACGCCAACAGCATAGGTATCATCATCATACCGCTGTCTATCGTCATGCCGACATATCCCAACAGTCCATACACAATCACAATTGAGCCTGCCGCCGTGATAAGTGGAACGACAACGCCCCGTAGGGAGCGTGTTATGAGTAACAAAATAAGAATGGAAACGAGTGCGGCAATGCCCATCACACGGGGCATCTCTTTGCCAATCCATTTCATCTTCATGGCGGTAACGTAGGGCAAGCCTGTGCCTTTGGGATGGAGCTTTTGGTATTTGTCTTTAGTGATGATATGCTCCAGCTCATTCCCCGTTAGCACTTCAGGAGAAACGGCATTCTTACCTTTATTCCACACTGAATCTTTAGGAAAGGTACGCAACTTGAGAATAATCCACGAGAGCGTACCATCTTTGGAGACAAGCCGCTCGGCAATATGTGGCTTCATATAGGCTTTGCGACGTATCGTTTCCAGACTTGCCGCATCAGTGGGAATAAGGTCAGGCACTATCTGCTCGATAGTCATTCCTTCTTCATTCCCTACCATAAATTCGATGTCAGTGAGCGAAGTGATTTTGTCGGCGTATGAAATGCTATCCATCATTTCGTTCGTGAGTTCGCGGATGAGCTCTAAGTTCTCTTTCATAAACGAATTGTCGCATTGGGTCAGTACGGCGGCAAAATTGTCATTGCCGAATATATCCTTGAATTCTTTGGTCTTGACAAGCATCGGGTCGTCTTCGAGGAAGTAGTTTTCCCACGAAGCACTCACCTTGAAATATCTTAACCCTGTAAATCCTATGGCGAAGACGAGGATAAACAAGCTTAGTACAAGCCATCGTTTTTGTACCATCCATCTGCCCTGACGGGCAAACCAGTCATTGATTCTTTCTATTTTCATATCGTTTGTTATTGGTAAGTTCATTCATTTCAACACATTCAGCAGCGTGACGAGAAATAGCTTTCCACTTTGGGGCTACATATGATAATGGTGACAATGTGCGTGGACACAAGAATGCTCTTTGTGGGCATCATGCACGTGACAACGGCAGGAGTGAGAAGTGTTCATATTCTTTCTTTTTTTTACTTATGTTTTTTATATTACTTAGTCTTGCTAACACAACATCAGCAGGTTGAGTGCCATAACCGCCATGCCTGCTACCAAACCATAGATAGTATGATGGTGCTTACCGTATTCTTCGGCAGCGGGTAGTAACTCATCAAGCGAGATAAATACCATGATACCGGCAATCATCCCGAAAATAACGCCGAAAACATGGTCATTGAGGAATGGTGCCAAGATAAGATAGCCGATGACGGCTCCTACCGGCTCGGCCAATCCCGATAGAAATGAAAGCCAAAAGGCCCGTTTACGATTACCTGTAGCATAATAGATCGGAACGGAGACGGAAATGCCTTCGGGTATATTATGTATGGCGATGGCACAGGCAATAGGTATAGCAATGTTTATATCCTTCAATGCTGCAAGAAACGTAACCATACCTTCCGGGAAATTGTGTATTGCCAGCACCAAGGCTGTCACTACATCGACGCGTAATAATTGAGGCTTTATTTCAGTCTTTCGTTCTTCCTTTAAGCTCATTTCTTCCACCCGATGCATTTCGTGTGGATTTTCGTAGTGAGGAATTAGCTTATCAATAAGTAGAATCAATACGATTCCCCCGAAAAAAGAAAGTGTGGAATGAAGAGTTCCGTCGTCCTTGCCATGTATATTGGCAAGAGTCTGCAAAGAAGAGGCAAACAGATTGGCGAAAGACATATAAATCATTACTGCTGTTGAAAATCCCAATGAAAGAGAAAGGAATGAAGTATTGGTGCGCTTAGCAAAAAATGCAATCGCACTGCCTATCCCTGTGGATATACCGGCAAACGATGTTAGGAAAAATGCTATAAGTACTGGTTGAGACATGGCTATGATGGATTGGAAGTTAGTGCGTCAAAAGAGAACAAAAGTTTGTTTTGTTCAGAAGCAAAGCGAGCCGCTCTTTGCAGGCGGCTCGCTCGGTAGGAGAAACAGTTAGATTTAGAAATAAGACGTTTCATGCTTTTGGCAACTAAGTTTAGTTCGGTCAGTCTGCGGATGTACGATGTTGGTACTTTGATCTTTCGTCCCAATAATTTCTTTGGGCAAAACCTTTCCGATACGGGAGACTGCCCTGCTTTGCGTAACCCATGACTCCTCGCAGAAGAAAAGCCCGTTGACTCCTTGTACGAGTGTTAATTCGTCGTTGCTGATGATGTTGATGATACTCATATGCTGATTATTATTTAGTGATTCTTCTGGAATGACTCGGCGTTCCAACTCCTGCATCAAACGAAACGCTGCCTGACAAGATTGCAGCATCTGTCCATGCAGGCTATAGGTGTGGAGTCGAGCAGAAGGTAGCTGATGCCTATTGTCTCGGAATCAAATACAAAAGAGATTCGATTGTTTACAATCGTACAATCATTTCCGCAAGGCTTGCATTGCAGACAAGACGAGAAACGGATGTTTTGATTAGTTATCTCTTGACAGACAGGATGTTTCAATAGTTCTGCCTTCATCTTTCATTCTTTACATTCATGAGTTTCTTCCATCCTCCCGTGCTAAAGCGAATATACTCACTGATGAAACACTCTATCTCTTCGCAGGAAAGTTCCTTATGTTGCACCACCTCTTTCATCATATTAATCCACCAAGAGCAGGTGAAGTGCATGAAGAACGGAGAAATATCGGTATGTAGTTCCGGATGGAGTCTTCTCATCTTTTCCATATATTCCATCCCTATTGTGGCACTCTTCTCAATCCACTCTTCCAAATAATCTTTGAGGCGAGAATGCTGCGTAGAGAAAAACAGCAAATTTAATTCACTTCGGTAACGAGTTATAATGCCCATAAGCTCCTGCAAAGATGCACGATGATATTCATCTGAGATAAATATGTCAAGGGAGAAATTCTCCGGTCGGTTGTGATCTTCCAGCATCCTGTACATAGCAGCCAAAAGAGGACGCAACACATCAACCAGTAAATCGTCCTTACAGGGATAGTAATTGTATATATTGCTCAGACCAATGCCCGACAACTTAGAAATCTCACGCATAGACACCGACTTGAAGCCCTTTTCGAAAAAAGCTTTCTGCGCTGTTTCCAGCAATAGCTTACGTATATAATCCTTCGTTGTTTGCATAGGTCAGAACATAATTCTTTATTTTATAACGCAAAATTAGTCACATATTTTTTCGGTTGCAATACCTTAAAATGATGATTTTTTTACTTACCATTCCCCATTTATGGTAATTCAGCAAATGAAATTTATAACTTTCAATATGCTACTCCTAATCATATCAAAGCTACAAATACTCACTTATTTACAATCTCTAGCACTCACTTTTTTTTGTTTACTTTTGTCTGTAAACCGCTACTGACGTCATTAAATACATAGTAATATGAGCAAAAAAATCAAAGACCAAGAAGTTCTTTTGGTCAAAGATCAGAAGGACGATAGCCTCCGAGCCGTAGTCGGAGCAGATGGGAAAAGCGGACTGAAGTTGCATTCTTTCAAAGTCTCCTTTGAGAGTGTCGTTGCCAGCGTGCATGTATACCAATAGACGATTACTCACTACCAATATAAGGAAAAGTTGCATGCAAATGAAATTTATCATACGCCATGCAACTTTGGAGCCAATTCATAAGAAGAGGAGCTAACGGAGAAAAAGAACTTTTTCAGTGCCCTCAGATTTCGGGCTTCCTTTTTTATTTACCTTCAACAACTCCAAATATTCTTATTACATCAATCTTCGATAGTACATACACTTACACGGTTCCAATCCGGTTCGGTAAACATGTCACCTACTCCCTGATCTTCGGCAGTAATACGAGACGTATTAATCTTGTATTTATTAACAAGGATTGTTTTTACAGCTTCTGCACGTGCGGTAGCAATTTTTGCGTTGATCTCAACATTGCCTTCTGGAGAAGCGTACCCTTTAATAATGACTTTTGAATCGGGATATTTCTTCATGTAGGAGGCTACACGTTCCACATTCGGTAGCTGTGATGCATCCACTGATGAGCGACCTTGTCTGAAAGTAATGATAGATTCCGGAACGCGGGCAGTCTTGACTACTGTTTCAATGGGAACGACCTTTGTACGACATTCTTCCAACTCTTTATGCAAACCGCTAATTCTTTGGTTAGCATTGTTTAGTTCTCTGTCACGACTGCCCACCTGTTCGCGAAGTGCATTAATAGCAACATTCAAATCATCAATTTCGCTCTGATTGTAGACTTTTACTTTAGTAAAGTAATGATTCCCAGTACTCATCTTGAAGTGATAAGTCAATCCGGCAGTCAGTTCAAATGTTGCATTGTTTGCATTGAAACGACTCTTTGCCTGATTAAAATCACCTTGCATATCATATACGATAGCGGGCTTAATTCCCAATGTCCATGCTTTTGTTTCACCGAGGTTGAAATTAAGATTCAATCCGAGACGGGTAGACCATGAATTGTCATCTCCTTTACCATTTACATAATAATGCAACCACCCCATTCCGGCAATAGCTTCTATCTCAAACAAACGAGGTTTGCCCCGATAGCTTGCAAATAGATTTATTAAGTTAATTTTACTTAACAAGCTGACATCTAAAACATCAAAAGCTGTTTTACTCGGAGTTGTATTGATATATCCCATTCCCTGAAATTCCAAACCGAAAACTAGGAGTTAATTGTTTGGATATTCCAACTCCGAAACCGGGACGCATCCCTTTAAAGAAAGAGGCGTGAGTGAGAGGGGTAACTGCTCCTGCATTCACTCCTACAGACCAATTGTCCATAAACTTTGTTCCTTCTACAACTGATTGGGCATTTACAATAAATGTTCCCAAAGTAAAAACTAATAAAATAGCAATTTTCTTCATAATCTATTGTTTTATTTTTTTCGAATGCAAAAGTAAAAAGATTGCAGAGCTTTTTAGTTGTAGGACAAAAGAATAAATCTAATACATTGATTTTTATTTTACTTATAATCAGTAGTTTGCAAAAATGGTTCAATTAATAATCTAACACATATCTAACACCCTTGATAAAATTCAAAAAAGCACTTACACTTACACCTTTAGGGTAGTCAAGTTTATTTTTTAACAACAACGAGTGAACTGATACTTTTACTCTGAATAGCAATAACTTACTGCTATTTTGTACTATTACGATTATACATATTATATAATATGCTAATAAGCAATTATATATTGTTAGGCCCAATAAAAAATATATATAAATAGCGAGCGATAATCATATAAGTTAAAGAATAATTTATATTGGTAAAATATTCCTAATCGTCCATGCAAAAAATAAAACACATTATTATATTCGCAATATGAAATGTAAGATTATAATTGGACTATCAGCTATTCTCTATTTTACAGGTTGTTATAACAGGGAACAGACCCCTCGCCTTAGTGAGGCTGAAAAGCTAATGCAGAACAACCCGGATAGTGCATTAGCAATACTACAAAAACTCAAACCAGAAGGCAACCGGGCTGAACAGGCCAGATATGCATTGCTCTATTCCGAAGCTTTGGAAAAAAAACAAATGAAAGTTACTGACGATTCATTGATCCGCCAGGCTTGGCAATATTATAAACATTACCCCAAAGATTTACGTCACCAGTGTAAAACTCTATATTATTGGGGAAGAATTAAATTACGCACAGGTGATAAACCGGGAGCATTACGTCTTTTTCTCAAAATAGAAAAGAAACTGACAGATACCGATGAATCTTATTACAAAGGGCTTTTATACAGACAGATCGGTGAAGTATATTATAAACAAATGAACTACAGCCGGGCATATCATTATTTCCACGAAGCCAGAAATAATTTCCGCCAATCGGGTGATATCCAGGAGGAGACAAAGGCAACCCTTGACATGGCAGCCGCTACTTTTCACTCAAAAGATATAGAAAAAGCAATAAGGCTGTATTCGGCGGCTCTTGACTTGGCCGATGAACATAATAACAGTAATCTGATAGAAGTCAGCCTTACTAATCTTGCATCACTATATGTGATATCCAAACGGCATATATCCAATGACCTGTTACAGCGAATCGAACTTTCCGCCCGACAGGATACGGTATATGGATATCACACATTGACAGATGTAAGTCTTTTGAAGAATCATATAGACAGTGCACGGTATTATCTGGAGCTTGCAAAGGCGCACACTACTGATATTTGCGACATGGCAGAACTACAATACACTGCATACCATATCGAAGCGCAGGCTAAAAATTTTGAAAAAGCAACGGACAATGTACATCGCTATATCTACTTGAACGATTCAATAATGCGCTCAAACATGCAATTCTCCGCCGGTATGGTCGAGCGGGACTATTTTAAAGAGCGAACAAAATTCGCCCAATACAGAATGAAAAACCGGACTGTCTGGGAAATAGCTATAGCAGCCGCTACCTTTTTTATTATTGGAATTGCCTGGTATATCGTCCGCCAACGTTTACGCATGCAACGTGATCGTACCAACCATTATTTGTTATTGACAGAGAAAGCCAATTCCGAGTACAAGGCTCTTACTGAACGCGTGAAAGAACAGCAGACTACGGAAAGTTATTTAAGAGGATTGGCTGCTTCACGCTTTGACATTGTCGATAAACTTGGAAAGACCTACTATGAACGTGAAAATACAACATCGCAACAGTCAGTCATATTTAATGAAGTAAAGCAGATAATTACAGATTTTGCAGAAAGCAATGAAATACTGCAAGAATTGGAAAAAATCGTAAACACTTGTCATGACAATGCCATGTACAAGCTCAAGGAAGATTTTCCGACCATGAAAACTTCTGACACCAGGCTGTTATGCTATATTTTTGTAGGATTCTCACCACAAGTAATTAGCTTATTCATGAAGGATACGGTGGCTAACGTATATGCTCGAAAATCACGGCTCAAATCACGTATCAAATCTGCAAAAATAGTAAATAAAGAACTGTTTTTAAATCTTTTGGGATAAAACGGTACATTATTTACGGTAATATATTTTTGACAGGTAAAGGCGCATTTCAGTAATTATATGGATAAAACAAGGAATATGCTTGGCGAGATGAAATAACTATACACAATCCATCTTATAAGTTGTGATCAAGAAAAACAATATCAAAACAGATTTGAACAGTCTTCTTAAAAAGGCAAACAATCTACTTTTGCTTATATATTTGGAGAAGTAGCTAATTTGAAACATAATGCTTTAAATATATCTGACGGATACAATTCAGGAACAGATAACAGTTTATTTTTTTATTATATAAGAACATGCAAAAAAAGAATTTATTCGGAATACTTATTTTAATTGCTTATTTCGCTTCCTGTAATCAAATACATAAAACCCACTATGAGAATGGATGGTATCACATCCTATCACAGCAAAAAGACAGTATTGCTAAAGAGTCTATTGTAACAGTAAAAGATTTTGTTTCGTTACGAATGGATTCTGATGAAAATGGGACATGCGTAATTGTGGGGCAAATAAGCAAGCATAAACTAAAAAAATGGGCAAAAGAAACAGAAAAGGCAATTGGCAAACATATAGCTTTTGTACTTGACGATACGGTAATCACAAATCCAAAGGTGAATGCAAGAATTGAAAACGGTGTTTTTCAAATATCGTTACCTCATGGCTACGATTTAAAAAACATATATAATAAAATTAGGAAAGAGAAAATAGATTCTATTGAAAGTATATTCAAAGGTTGGGAGAAAGATTCCATCTATTACTCATCCAAAGAGAAAGCCGATTCAATTGTGTTTGCGATAGACTACTGGGAGGCTTCTGAATGGGTGGATATGTCGGTCAATCCCGAAGATCATTATTGGTGGGGAGATTTAGATACTGCCACCTACAGCAAATTAGAATCTGCCTTATGCGAAGAAATTGCCAAGCCAAATTTCAGCAGCCGTGCAGAAGATTATATGAAGTTGGATACATATAAGAGGTACAAGGCGTATCTTTGCGAAAATGCAGACTATATTAATCTCATGTTTCAAGGTTTCTTGTTTACAGAACCGGCTACCGGACTATGCGGGTTTCTAGTGGATGATATAGTGAGAAGCCGATATCCCACTGCCCCAAGTATTCGGGTAATGACCTTAAAGATAGATAACCAAGATGACGAGATGTTCGCCAAGTTGAAATATCAGAAAGCTATTTGGCGGTTGATGAATAAAGAAAGAGATGCGAAGAGTAACAAGCAATGAGAATGGTAGCTATGAGTAATTTGAAAAACAAAGTATTAACAGCAATGGGTATCATAAAATACTCATTTGGTTTCTGACGATTATTCCTGTCGGTATTCCTTTATGTGCTATTATTGGGCTTATGTATGGTATTAAAAATAAAGATACAATATTTACCAAATGCTCTGCCGTAGCTTTATTTGTTGGAATAGCTTGTATTGTTTATACTCTATTAGTTATAAAATCTACGTAGATTGAAATATTTACCAAATATGTGAATAAAAGATTATCAATAAATATAGGGAAACAAACCAAAGGTGTATGGATATAAATAAGGTTATTAATGATGTCTTCAAAATTGTACTAAATATTTTATTTGTATTTACAAAGAGTTATTTGACAACATAGCACCGCAAATCGCTGAAATTTGCACGGTTGCTAATTCGTTACCTCTATTTCTCAAATACTCTGCTAAAAGTTTATTCTTCAATCGGTTAAATCCAACCGATGAAAATCTAAAATAAAAATACACGATAAAGATATAAAAGAAATCGTGTTTTGTTTAGGTAGATTTTACACCGCTCGATATGCTTAAAAATTATCGTCAAAGTTGTAACGAATAAATCAGCAGCTTCCATACTCTGTTCACTTTCTTGGGAATAACCCAACAGATGCTTGACATCCTCTCCTTTTTTTTGGGGGGGGGTAAAAGTTATTTTTTTCTCCTGAAAATAAAATGGCCTTGGTAGTCTTGAAGTCCTATATCAACTTTTCATATTCATAACTGATTAAATATTTAACTAGTAATATTCGTTACCAGTTATTTAGTGGTGTTCAGATTGCCCCTCTTCATTCACTAACCAATCCTAAATCGTTAATGTGATTCGTCAGTAATTAGCAAATTTCCTTAATATTTAGTCCCTCCAGACTATTATTAAGGCAAGAAAAAACAAATCCGTTTAATTCGGAGGCAAAGTCAACAGTATACAGATAGATGAAATCTCCTTTATAGAACATATCTCCTTTACGGCTTTTAACGAAGTAATACATTTGAAAGACTGTATTCATTTACAACAACTGATCAAAGTTAGGATTAAGGTACTTGCTGCGGATTCAAGCTACACTAATAATATCAATTTAAAAAGTTTTACAAAACACTTCTTTAAGTACAAGGTCTGAGCTATCTAAATTGCTCCATTTCGTAAGATTTGATGGTCAGAACTCAGCCATGAAAGTGCTACCAGATTGAAAGGAAGTTTTAAAATGTAGAAATAATATTATTTACAGACCAGAATAAAAAGCCAGAAACAGGGAAGTGGAAATATTTTGGATTTTCTTTGGAGTACATACGTTCAATGCGGTATGTATGATTGAAAAGGTCACGAAGAAAAAAAAAGAACGGCAGCATAATCTGACTAAAATAAGAGGAGAGAGTGGGTGAACTTCACCTAAAAATGAGGTATATAATGCATGGATGGAAAAAATAGGAATATGTAAATGATATTCTATAAAAAATGGAAGACTGGGGCTTTTCGAAAAAATGAAGAGAAAAAAAATTATATAAAGTGTTTTTTTTATTAACTTATAGGAAAGAACATCTTATGAAAGAGAATCAATTTATTTTTCAAATCATTCGTATTTGTTTGTGTCATAAAAAGTCTTAAAACAAAGTTTATTTGAATATTAGATACTCATTATATCTTTGTGCCTTCAAACAAAGAGTACATTAAATCAGAACAAACAGCCGTTTGCACGAGCATTGAATTTAACTTTATAATAAATCTAGCTGTGTGGTGAGAGATGAGACTGCTAGCGAGATAATCTATTTATTAGAACTTAAGTGCCCCTATTGCATGAGTGAATGTTCAAGAGTATGGCCTGAATGATATCAAATGAGTACAGAAAGCGACTCGAAACGATATGGAAGATAGCTATATGATACCCTCTAAAAGTAAATCTATCAAGAGACGTCAGACGTTTATGACAATGTTTTTTTAACAATACGATGTCACAACACATAGCTTTTGTAGATGAGTTATTTTAAGATAATATTGGTGACAACAACCGACTTTTGTATGGTACCTCATTTCAATATCCTTAAGTTCGTCAGTATCCCCTCGGAAAACGTTTTGTCGTGGACTTGCGAGTACCTATCTCTTGCTGTTCAAGAAATCTTGTGCTATAGAAGATTTATTGTGTATGGTTTGAACACACGTTTTTGATCATCCACAATTATAGTTGAGTGATACCACCTTCAACTTGTAAAAAGAATGTTCCGTTTGTTGGATAAAATACTTTTTGAATTGGCCATCCTTTCTTGATTTTTATAGAATATGCTAAAAATACATTCAATTTTTACTTTGAATGGCTCATTCACTAATTAAGAATAATATTATAGGGAATATATGGTATTTGTGAAATATCATAAAAAGGGTCTTTTTCAAACACTGTTAGGGATACTGTAACAGTCGGTGTTATAATAGTGTATCACTCTATTATGAAGATTGACCATATAATCAGAATTAGCAATGTGAAACATATTTTTTTAAGTTTGATATTGGAATAATATTGTTTTTTTATGCTTTTCGAACAGATGTTAGTTCAATGTGAGATAAAATAATGTTTCATAACACTAAGGTGTTGATTGTTAGATGTATATGAATTGAGGTGTTAGATTTTTAAAATCATTTTATAATTCAAATACAATTTCGCTTTATTATTTTTGCTGGCAAAGAAAAAGTAAGAAAAATCTGACTTTTTTATTTATGAGTACTCATTAGCATTTTATCTATTAATTTAAATTTATCAAAAATGAAAACTAAACCTTTTTTAAAATCGATGGCATTAGTGATTTGTTGCTTAACTTCTTTTGTATTGGTATCATGTGATAAGGATGATGATAAGCCCAATTTAAAAATCAGTCCTAATAAAGTAGAAGTTGCAGTTGGTAAAACGGTTACTGTGTCTGTTAGTAATGGTACTGCACCATATACGACGAAATCAAGTGATGCAAAAATCGCAGTTGCGAAATCAGATAAAAATGCGATTGTAATTACCGGTGTAAAAGATGGTTCAGCAATGATAACTATTACGGACCGGAAGGGAGTTACAGGAAAAGTTGCTGTAACTGTAAGAACTGTAAAAGAGACCCCAAAAACTCCAAAAGGACTGGATTTTGATAAACAATCTATTACTGTGAGTGTTGGAAAAGATGGTATAGTAACAGTAAAAGGTGGTGCACAGCCATATTCTGCCGTTGCGAAAGATGTCAATATTGCTACGGTATCAGTCAAGGAAAATAAAGTCAACATAAGAGGAGTTAAGGCAGGAAAAACTACTATTACAGTTACAGATAAGGATAAGAAAACGGGAACTATCAATGTGACGGTTAAATAGTTTTCTTTTTTTTCTAATTTTATTGTAATGCATAGCGAGTGAGACGAAGATAATTTCGTTATATACTGCTATGCATTTACAATAAGTCTTTGTATATAATGATCTTGCGAGTTATAATTAACCTCAAATTATATGTTAAATATTTTAAATTATGAAATTGATTAAATTGCATTTATTGGTAGCAGCCATGATAATAGTAACATCAGGCTGTGTTGGATCTGGGAAGAAATATAAACAACAAGAAAATAGTGCTGCCGGAGTAGTGGATAGCAAAAACAAAGATTGTTATGGCACCTATGAAGGCATATTACCTTGTGCCGACTGTGGTGGCATCAAAACGACATTGAAAATTAATAGTGATGCAACTTATGATTTGCGGAGTGAGTATCTGGGTGAGGAGAATGGTATTTTTGAAGAGAGCGGTGTATATAATATGATAGGCGAAAACATCATTGAACTGGTTACTCCTTCATCGGGTGCCAAAACATATTATAAAGTTCTCGACGACGCAGTGGTCTTGTCTGACAGTACGGAAATCTTCAACAATAGCGGGCGGCTCGCAGCACAATATATATTGAAAAGACAGTAATGTTTATGTGTGATAGGACATGTGATTTGTTTAAGGTAGGAAATTTTAACATAAAAAGGTGCCTATTATTTCTTGTCTGTATAATGTTATTAGTTGCTTGTGGTGAGAATGATCCGATTGAATCCCGGAATCGACATCCCAGGCAACAGGAAGAATCTCATAGTGAACAATCCGGATCAGTTCCCGCTGTGGCTAAAGAGGATGTTGCAGCTTATTTTAGATTTGATATGTCTAGAGATATAAATGTTGCGTTAGGACTTGTTGAAGCACAGAAAGAGACGCTGCAGATAAACGGGAAAATGATAAAAATAACTGAGGCTGTAGTGAAAAGGAAAGATTATCAAAAAGGCTCATTTGTGCTATATGTTACAGGCACGGTAAATGGTTCACCTTTTAAGAATGAATTCACTTTTACCGGCTTTGTGAGCAAACCTGACGATTATCAAATGGTTAATGGTGCACAAGCTGAGTGGAAAGCAAATGCTGATTATTATGCAAAGCTTGATTTTGATAGCTTTTACAGATTACATAAAGTGAACATGTTTACAATTGAGAATTTAGGCCGGTTAGTGGACTTTTATTCTATAAATGTAGGGGGAGAAAAATATCTTTTTACTCTGGAAGATCTTGAGAAGACGGTTCTTGAAGATATAAAATATGAGCAAAATCAGCTTTCTTTCTATCTTAGGTACAATAATAGTAGGTCTAAAAAAAGAATATCACTTCTGTTTGACAAGAATAAATATTATGAAGGAAAGGTTACTGTAAATACAGATTTTATAAAACAGAAGTATATGAGAGGGATATATGAAAATCCATCTCTATTTAATGGTCACATTTTTTCATATGATGAAAGTGCGTATGCTGTGGAAATCAGTACAACTCTGAAAGAAAAAAGCGACACAGGCAACATGCTTACACTACATTTAAGCATGTATGCAAAGGGTAATGGTGGCTTGTTGCTTGCAGAATTTGATAAAATATTCACCGGTTTTAAACCCTTAAGTGAATTGAAGAATGAGTTGATAGCCTACTCAACACCGGATTTGCATGAGTTTGTGAAAAATAAACTTAAGAATAGTAATTATGGTGATGTGAAAAATAAGTTTTCCAATTCTATAGATAGATGGATACAGTATGTGGAATTTGTAATTAAGGATCATGATTCATTGCAATGGGAAAAGAATAAATGGAGCAAGAACGTCTTGAATGGTCTCTTTTCTTCTGTAAAGGATATATATTTGGATAATGTAAGATTTGAACTTAACTCCGCCCAATTAAAGGAGATTGGCGGAAAGCGTTTTTTGTATATTGTTTTTCAAATGATTGGTGCTAATGATTTGGTATTGACGAGTGACGCTATTCTTTTTAATATGTCCATACACATACCTTCTTCGTTATAAAATGATTTGTGACAAATTGATCCGGTCCAATATTGTGTTTATATTTAAATTGAAATTCACAATGATATCTAAGACAAAAATATTCCTTTTTTTTCTTGCAAGAGCTTTATTTATTAATGCACAACAATAAGAAAAAAAGAGGAAGTAAAAAATGATTCCGTTTACTAACTTCAGGAGGGTAGTAGTAGCCTCTCTCGACCAATAAATATAAAAAAATCTTTCTATTGGAATGAAGACAAGATAAAAGCTGGCATATCTGTACAAGGAAATTGGCGTAACCAAAACTTTCCAGGTACACTTCCGCAAAGAAAGAATATGGTAACCGGAACATTTGAACGCGATTTCGACATCAATCCTTTCTCTTATGCTTTGGGAATGAGCCGTACTTTGCGTCCTCGAAATATCAACGTGAACTGAAGTATTATCGTAACAATTGGACACCGTTCAATTTTAAACGAATTTAAAAACAATTATATGAGAATCGAAGTACTTGATTTTAAAATAATAATGCTCATCGGTCAAAACTTATCAAGAGATCATTACTGAATATTTTCTGGGAGAAGAATCATTTTGGTTTTAGGGGGCATCTTACACAGGCCCTCCAATATGAACAGGAATAAAAATAGGAAGATTTATTATAGCCTGTTATCATACAGCCGGTAACGATGTGTCGATTTATTTGATTCCCATATCAAAATAATCGGGACAATATATTTAATCGTACTTGATCGTAAAATCATCATTTATAGGTATTGCGTACAATTATGCAATCTGCTATCTTTACAACCTAATGGATAATGCAAGAAAAAAGCGGAAATACAGAGCCATAGTGGCATGCTTATTGTTGCTGACTATGATGCCTTTCTTCTTTGTGAAAGCCTTTCATGTTCACAAAGAAGATTTATGTATATCTCATGATGAGCAACAATCTTCCCATCATGATTCTGCCGATAAATGTGCTATCTGCCTGTTCACTTTATCTTCATTTACCGAAGCCGAGAGCTTTGAGTACAATTGCGTTCAGACAGAGAACCCCGTTGAATATCTTATCCAAAAGGAGAAGGACATTACTGTTACTTTTCCCCTATTGTCTCTCCGCGCTCCTCCTGTCCAACTATTACAATCCCTCTCATGGGTTGCATGCATTATAAGATGACATGTGAAAGAGGGATGCTGTGCCCTTTGGTTATCTTAAACAATTTATAACTTCATTACAATTTTCGTAAAGTATGACATTTCATGCATATTTCCAATATGTGTGTCTATTCATTGTCTGGCTGTGTGCAATATCTCCTACAAGGATGTATGCACAGAAATACCGACAGCAATCAGATACACATAGGACACTGTTGGTTGTAGATAAGGAAACCGGACGTCCGATTGAAGGAGCTTACATCTTATTGGAGAATCAACCCCTTGCCAGTTCAACCGGAGGAAGAATCATTATCCCTTGGAAGACAAATTCCAAGGATACAGTTCTTGTACAGAGTTTGGGCTACAAATCTCAATATATATATTTGAGTGAGGCATTCAAAAAGGTGAATATTCAAACAGTATATCTTTATCCGGAGATAAAAATTCTGGAAGAAGTCATTATTACCGGTGAGTGCTCCGGAGTGACTCGGAATACGGTAAGCAACAACCTTACTTCCTTCGCAATCAATCGCGCATTGGGAACTTCTCTCACCTCTCTGCTTGAACAGGTCAGTGGCGTAAGTTCCATCAGTACGGGGACGACAGTTGCCAAACCTGTCATCCAAGGAATGTATGGCAACCGGATATTAATCATAAACAATGGTTCCCGCCAGACAGGCCAACAATGGGGAGTTGATCATGCTCCTGAAGTGGATATGAACGGAAACGCTTCCATTCGGGTGATAAAAGGTTCTGACGCGGTACGATATGGTTCAGAAGCTTTGGGAGGAATTATTGTCATGGAACAGGCTCCCTTACCCTTCCGGAAGAAGGCCTTGAAAGGAAAGACTTCCATACTTTATGGAAGTAATGGTCACCGTTATGTGCTGACCGGACAGTTGGAAGGCACTTTCCCTTTTCTCCGTGACCTTGCCTGGCGAGTACAGGGGACATATTCAAATTCCGGAGACCGTTCCACCGCAAACTATCTTCTAAATAACACTGGAGCCAGAGAACATCATACCTCCGCTTTACTCGGCTATGACCGTGGACGTTTAAGAATAGAAGGATTCTACAGTCACTTTTACAACCGGACGGGAGTAATGTTCAGTGCCCAGATGGGAAGTGAAGATCTGCTGGCAGAACGTATCCGATTGGGACGTCCCCTGTACACAGATCCTTTCACGCGAAGTATCGCATACCCATATCAAAAAGTTACCCATCAGACAGCCATTGGTAAAATGAAGTTCAGTATGCGGAACGCAGGAAATCTTTACTGGCAAAGTTCCTGGCAGAAGGACGACCGACAGGAAAACCGCATCCGGCGTCTGGGTTCCGACATTCCAGCTGTTTCCCTGCACTTAAACTCATTACAAAACTCTCTCTGCTGGAAATTGAATTATAATTCATGGCAAACAGAGGTTGGGGGACAAATTATGTTCATTGATAATCACAGTCAGGCAGGAACAGGTATTGTTCCCGTTATTCCCAACTATACGGAGACACAGATGGGAATATATGGTATCGGGAAGTATAATTACAGTAAAGGAGGAATTGAAGCAGGTATTCGTTTTGACGGACAGGAAACCCGTGCCAGTGGTTATGACTGGACAGGAAGTCTCTATGGAGGAACAAGAAAGTTCAATAACGTATCATACAGTCTGGGAGGTCATCATCATTTCTCTGACCAATGGAAGCTCACTACTAATTTCGGGCTGGCCTGGAGAGCTCCTCACGTGTATGAATTATATAGCAACGGAAATGAACTCGGATCCGGAATGTTTGTCAAAGGAGATTCTACCATGCACTCCGAAAGGAGCTATAAATGGATATCTTCCATCAGTTACAGCAATAAGGTATTCAGTGCCCGAATGGACGGTTACCTGCAATGGATAAGCGGCTATATCTATGATGAACCGAAGAAAGAAACCATCACTGTTATTTCGGGGGTATACCCTGTATTCCAATACAAACAGACCCCGGCTTTCTTTCGCGGAATGGATTTTGACTTTCACTTCATGCCCATAAATTCATGGGATTATCACCTGATTGCTTCTTTTATACGGGCAAATGAACAGACGACAGGAAATTACCTTCCTTATATCCCCTCTTCCCGTTTCAGCCATGACCTCTCATGGCTTCACGAAACCAAATCGCATTCCAAATTACGTTTGAGTATCAGACATCGATTCGTGGCAAAACAGACCCGGTTTGACTCGAATACGGATCTTATTCCCTATACCCCTCCGGCATACCACCTCTTGGGGTTCGCTGCTAGCTTTGAGTGTCCTGTAAAATACGGATACAAACTACAATTCATGATAGCGGCAGACAATATCTTGAACAAAGAATATAAAGAATACACTAACCGTTCACGCTACTATGCACATGACATGGGATCTGATGTACGTTGTGTAGTGAACTGGAGTTTTTGATTTATAACAATTATTATTAACCAAATAAATAAAAAATGAAAACAAATGTATGTAAAATCGCATTGATGTTCCTGATAGGAACAGCTCTTTCGTTGTTGTTCAATTCATGCAGTAAAGATCCTGTAATTCCTGAAAATGAGACAGATAATAAATTGCATGAAGATCCTTCCAAAATGACTATCCGTCTTGTGGAATGTCACCTGCATGCAGACTGGAATGAAATACAGAAAGTCGGTGGACCTCACCAGAATCCGGAATCTCCGGCCAAGCACATGAAACGTATTCAGGAAATAACTTATGAGCTGAAAGCCGGCAAGGGTTGGAGGCTTGCCGAAGGCAGTCAAAGCAAGTTCTACGTGCAGAAAAATGGAGACTACTATACTTATGGGAAATACACCCCGGCTCCCGTTTATTTGATGTTCATCTATTACTATAACGCCAAAGGAGATTTGATGAACAGCCAGTTTATAGAAAACGGGCAGGATAATATTCATCAACATTTCTTCACGCCTGAAAATGTAAAACCCACATTTGACGGTCAGCCGGAAGCCGATGACAATGAACCGCAGAAATTGGTGGATTATCTTTATGTGGACACTACCCCCTGGGACAAGACCAAACATAGCAAGGAAGCTGAAATAACAGGAGACAGTAACCCGATAGGTTTGAAAGGAGTTATCCGTTTTTTGAAAGACCGTAAGGAATTCGACCTGAAAATTCGTCTTTATCACGGCTACAAATCCAAGGGCAATCCGGAAACAGGTACTTTTGATCCGTTCTATAAACCTTCCGGAATATTGATCCAGCGTGGTACATGGGATATCAACCTAAACATTCCGGTAGTGGTGTTCTGGAGCCGTGAAGAGACTGTGGGGGTAGACGAAGACACGAACCCCGAAGGGGTGGAAGAAGACGGGCTTGATGAAAAAAGTAATCGTGCCATACATTCAATTATGGGAACCTTCAATCTTACATGGAAAGAAGCGCTTGAAGAGTTTATAATTTACACTTATAAGTCAGGGGATGTGGAAGCCGGAGCGATTTGGCTTTGAAAATCGGTTTGGACTGCCATAAGTAACCATAAAACTGCCTGTTGTGACATTGGTGCCGGTATTGTTTCAACAGGCAGTTGTTCCTGTTAAACCGTTTCATCTTTTTTTGCAAGAATGAAACGGAAACAAGTGCCATTCGGCAGTGTCTCCAATGAGAACTGCCATAGGGCATTGAAAAGAAAATCATCTCGTGTTATAAACGATTAAATTCATGCTGTTTATTAGAATATTCAATATATTGTGAGATAATGAGTCATAATATTGTAAGATTATAAGAGGATTTGATTCTATGAATATCAGGAAATGGTTATTTACAATTCACATTTAAGATAAAATAGAGATTTTACAATGGAAGGCTATAATAAAAAAGTAATAATGAGTTATTGGACAATTTGCAGGATGAAAACAACGAAAAAAATCTACGTAAAGGTTAGCATTATCTTTTTATTGGGAGGAATTTTACTTTTTTCTTCATGCGAGAAGGAGGAAAATCAAAAGATAGAAGCCAACCGGAAAACATTATTCATGTATTTGCCATGGTCCTCAAATTTGACGAACTATTTTTATAATAACATATCTGACCTGGAAAAATGTATAACGAAAATAGGGCTGAACAATGAGAAAGTAATTGTTTTTATTTCTACCGGTAGTACGGAGGCCATGATGTTTGAAATTGTGTCTTCTCACGGGAGATGTAAACGTGAAATACTTAAAAAATATAAGTCTCCGCCTTTTACGACAATCGATGGGATAACAGCAATTTTAAATGATGTAAAGGCATTTGCTCCGGCTTCTGTTTATACCATGATTATAGGATGTCACGGTATGGGATGGCTTCCTGTTTATGAGATGAAAGTGCGTTCCGCACCTCACATGAAAATGCATTGGGAATATCAGGGTGTTCCATTGACACGTTATTTTGGAGGACTGACCGCCGAATACCAAACAGATATAAAATCTCTAGCCTCCGGTATTGCTAATGCAGGCATGAAAATGGAATATATTCTATTTGATGACTGTTATATGTCATCTATAGAGGTTGCCTATGAATTAAAGGATGTTACAAAATATTTGATTGGTTCTACCAGTGAGATGATGGCATACGGAATGCCTTATGCCGCTATTGGGGAATATTTACTGGGGAATCCCGATTATCAATCGGGATGTGAAGAATTTTACAATTTTTATTCAACCTATGAAATAATGCCTTGTGGGACATTAGCAGTAACGGACTGTTCAGAACTGGAGAATATGGCAGCCATCATAAAAAGTATCAATAGTAAATATTCTTTTGACAAATCCCTGAGGGGAACAATCCAACGTTTAGATGGTTATACTCCTGTAATATTTTATGATTTTGCAGATTATATAACCTCACTCTGTAACGATCCTATATTATTAAACCAATTTAGAGAGCAGCTAAATCATCTTGTTCCATATAAAACCCATACAAAAAATTTCTACACTATGGCCAAAGGTATTATTCCTATCAATACATTTTCCGGTATAACAACATCCGATCCGAGTGACAATCCTATGACTGTGCTGAAAGAAAATACATTATGGTATAAAGCAGCGCATAATTAAAGTTGATAATAAGATGAAGAATACTAAACTCCCAAGCCTGCATATTTTATAACTTTTTGGTTATTGTCTGTTTTTGGAAATGGTATATATAGGAATTGAGAACTATCATGCAGGGAATCATGCAAAAAAAGTATTTATGGTTTCTGTTGAGATACAAAGAATGTAATAATAATTATATTTCTTCTAATAAAAGCTTTCCGCATCGAAATGTGTTTGTTACTCCTAATATTCGCAATATGAAATATAAAATTATAATTGGACTATCAGCTATTCTCTATTTTACAGGTTGTTATAACAGGGAACAGACCCCTCGCCTTAGTGAGGCTGAAAAGCTAATGCAGAACAACCCGGATAGTGCATTAGCAATACTACAAAAACTCAAACCAGAAGGCAACCGGGCTGAACAGGCCAGATATGCATTGCTCTATTCCGAAGCTTTGGAAAAAAAACAAATGAAAGTTACTGACGATTCATTGATCCGCCAGGCTTGGCAATATTATAAACATTACCCCAAAGATTTACGTCACCAGTGTAAAACTCTATATTATTGGGGAAGAATTAAATTACGCACAGGTGATAAACCGGGAGCATTACGTCTTTTTCTCAAAATAGAAAAGAAACTGACAGATACCGATGAATCTTATTACAAAGGGCTTTTATACAGACAGATCGGTGAAGTATATTATAAACAAATGAACTACAGCCGGGCATATCATTATTTCCACGAAGCCAGAAATAATTTCCGCCAATCGGGTGATATCCAGGAGGAGACAAAGGCAACCCTTGACATGGCAGCCGCTACTTTTCACTCAAAAGATATAGAAAAAGCAATAAGGCTGTATTCGGCGGCTCTTGACTTGGCCGATGAACATAATAACAGTAATCTGATAGAAGTCAGCCTTACTAATCTTGCATCACTATATGTGATATCCAAACGGCATATATCCAATGACCTGTTACAGCGAATCGAACTTTCCGCCCGACAGGATACGGTATATGGATATCACACATTGACAGATGTAAGTCTTTTGAAGAATCATATAGACAGTGCACGGTATTATCTGGAGCTTGCAAAGGCGCACACTACTGATATTTGCGACATGGCAGAACTACAATACACTGCATACCATATCGAAGCGCAGGCTAAAAATTTTGAAAAAGCAACGGACAATGTACATCGCTATATCTACTTGAACGATTCAATAATGCGCTCAAACATGCAATTCTCCGCCGGTATGGTCGAGCGGGACTATTTTAAAGAGCGAACAAAATTCGCCCAATACAGAATGAAAAACCGGACTGTCTGGGAAATAGCTATAGCAGCCGCTACCTTTTTTATTATTGGAATTGCCTGGTATATCGTCCGCCAACGTTTACGCATGCAACGTGATCGTACCAACCATTATTTGTTATTGACAGAGAAAGCCAATTCCGAGTACAAGGCTCTTACTGAACGCGTGAAAAAACAGCAGACTACGGAAAGTTATTTAAGAGGATTGGCTGCTTCACGCTTTGACATTGTCGATAAACTTGGAAAGACCTACTATGAACGTGAAAATACAACATCGCAACAGTCAGTCATATTTAATGAAGTAAAGCAGATAATTACAGATTTTGCAGAAAACAATGGCATACTGCAAGAACTGGAAAAAATCGTAAACACTTGTCATGACAATGCCATGTACAAGCTCAAGGAAGATTTTCCAACTATGAAAGCTTCCGACACCAGGTTATTATGCTATATTTTTGTAGGATTTTCACCGCAAGTAATTAGCTTATTCATGAAGGATACGGTGGCTAATGTATACGCTCGCAAGTCACGGCTCAAATCACGTATTAAATCTACGGAAACAGCTAATAAAGAATTATTCTTAAGCCTTCTGGGATAGGTATTTCAACTTTATACTAGGTTCCAATGACTAATGCATCATCCGGTAATTAAATCTAGAATATGTTCAGATTGTTTTTGCCATAATACCGGAATGATGTAATTGTAGAATGGTTTTGTCATGGAGGTAAGCCATAACAGGTTTAATTCTCCTGGGAGGTATGTCCGGAAAGTATGAAGATGCTTTCATTATAATATCTGTTACTATTCCAGTCAATTGTCAGAAACTTATTGATTGCCCTATATTTTTTAAGGTTGTAAATCATCTGTTAGCGTCGTGTTAGAAAAATAAGAAGAACGAAGTCTTTATGTTTCTGTATTATAATGTTTTATGCAATGCGGACGTTAGATTTGTGGTTTCATTTTGTAACTCGTGATTTATGTGTTATTACTTTTGCAACCAGGAAAAACAAAACAGATGTGATAATATAAAACTGTTTCTTGTTCATTAAAATACTTCATTTTTACAGGTTGCACGTAGAATAAGAACAGTCTTATTATGATGACACAGCTTTTCATCCGTTTACTTTGGGTGCATGTTTTGTTTATCCACTTAAAGTTTGAGTTATCCTAGTTTGAATTATGAATTTGAATAGAAAAAAGTACTTTTTATGTTTTGCCTGTGTCTTGGCCTGCCTTGTGTATTCAGACAAGGTTTCCGCGCAGTTTTATTCTGTCAGAACCAATCTGGTGGGTTTAGGTACGGGGAATCTGAATGTGGAGGGTTCCATGGCTTTTTCCACGCATTGGTCCGCCCATCTTCCCGTACAGTACAATCCTTTCCGTCTTTGGGATGACGGCAAGCTTAAAAACTTCACAGTCCAGCCTGGTGTGCGTTATTGGATGCGCGAAACTTACGGAAGGGGTTGTTTTATCGGGCTCCACGGTGTGTTCTCCATATATAATGCGGGTGGTCTGTTCGGACATCGCTACCGTTACGAAGGCACAGCTTTCGGCGGCGGGCTTTCTGCGGGGCTGGTGCGCCCCCTTTCGCGTCGCTGGAATCTGGAGTTCGAACTGGGTCTCGGTGTTGTCTGGGCCGACTGGGAACGTTACCGTTGCGTGAACTGCGGTAAGCGTACCGGCAAGGGCTCCGGTGTCTATGTGACACCCACACGTACCGCCGTTAATCTGGTTTATCTTTTCTGAAACCATCTTATCTGTTGAAACAAGATATAAAAAGTTGAATGATGAATAAGTATCTCAAATCCCACATAACGGCCGCCGCTTTCTGCGCGGGAGTGTTACTGGCCGTGTCCTGTTCCACTTCCCGCGAACCGCGGACTATGCGGCTGTTTATGCAGTCCGGCCGTCCTAATATTTTTCTTCCCCACGAGGAGAGCGCACCTTCCGGAGTGCTTGCCGAACAGGTGGGGTTCACCACTTCTTCGGACACTCTTCCCGGTGAGTTCGAAGAGGTCTCCGACAGTACGGATGACGTATGGAAAACCATACACCTGGGCGGTGTTGACATCGTCGCTGCACGCACGGTCGTCAAGCAGGTCACCATGCGGGAAGGTTCCGTGCGTTTGGAATTCAATATCCATGTCCCTTCCCTCCTGATTGACAGTTGCTGGCGTGTCACACTCACCCCGATGCTCTGCACCTCTGACAGTTCAGGCTTCCCGCTACCACCTGTTGTGCTTTCCGGTTCTTCCTTTACCCGCATGCAGGAAGCGGACTATAAGGCGTACAGGCTGTTTCTTAATGGAATTGTCGATCCTTCGGCTTATGATAGTGTGTATCTTGACCGTAAAGGCATCAATAAGGATATCGCCTGCCGGCAGAGGTTCTTCTATGAACTTTACGGCAAGGAGCGCGACCGTCAGCTTGCCTACGAGAAGTGGAAACGCCTTGCCCTTGAACGCCAGAATTTCTGGAACACGCGTACGCAGGCCAACCGTGCGACACTCCGTCACCGCCTGGAACGCAAGCGGATCGAAGAAAGCGTACGGCGCTATGTGGCTGGTCGTGACACGCTCGGGTTGTGGGCCTCCTATGACCGTAAATATCATCGTACGGCCTCCTTTTGGCCGATGTACCGGCTGGAACGCGAGCTTACCGCCGATCGTGTACCTTCGAAATTCCGTGACCTTTATAACGGGGGGGCGCAGCCTGTCCAACATACACAACTATGTCCTCACCGCCACCGATTCGATGGACATCTCCCGCCACCGTTATTTCTACGACCGGATTGCCGAAAATGAGATGAATGACCGTAACCGTGATGAAATCCGCCGGCGTATGATTCCCTTCCCCTATATCGACTCCGTGATGGTCCGCCAGAATTCGGATTCAGTTTCCGGACATGATTATATCTACAACTATGTATATTCTCTGCCCGTCACCGATGGAATGAAAAAGCTCCGTGTGCGGCTAGAGTCTATCGTGGAAGCCACCGACCGCAGCACATGGCGGCCTGCCGCCTCGGACACGCTGCTCTTCATTGTGGCCTCGCTTAGCGACCTGGTTGACCGTTCCGCTCTGGACCAATATGTCATAGCTTCTGCGGAGACAGACTCTCTTGCGGCAAGCGGTCCCGTATATACTCCGCAGGGAGAAGAGTATGCCGAAGCCTTGCGGCTCCTTTCAGAGCGACAATACCGGCAAGCCTTGCCGATATTGGAAAAACGGCCTGACTATAACACCGCCCTTTGCCTGACACAGCTCGGTTATCATAAAGAGGCTTCCGCTCTTTTAGACCAGTTACCCGTAGATTCCCGCAAGGAATACCTGCATGCTGTGGTAAGCGCCCGGCAGGGCGATGATTACTTAGCAGTGGAACATATGCTTGCGGCCTGCCGCATGAATCCCAATCTTGTCCTGCGTATTCCCCTGGATCCGGAACTGTCGGACCTCATTCCCAAGTTCTTCGGGCTCCGTATGGAACTGGACAGGATAGCGGAAGGGAAATAGTAAAAAGTAGAAAGAACAAAACAGGAAAAAAAGTATAAGTACGAATTAAATATTAACAAGTGTTTTATTAGTGTTTATTTTTTTATTAACAATTTAATTACAATGATTATGAAAAAAAGTTTGTTAAGCGTGTTTACAATGGTTGCTATGGCTGCAGCATTCACCGCGTGCAGTAACGATGACATCGAAGTGCCTGACGTAAAGAACGGGGAAGCGAGAAGCGTATTCATGAAGCTGGAGTTGCCGACGCTGACGAGATCGACCGAGCCTCCTGTAGCCTCGGGAACGGTTGCTACGGTAAGTAATCTGCATGTATACTTCCATGACGGGACCAGCATTCTGAAATATGTGAACGCGACTACAACCACTCCCATCACGATTGCGAATCTGACTACCGGTACCCAAATAACGGATGTACCCGCGGCGGCTACCACTGTAACGGTATGTGGTAATATTCCTGCCGGAACTTCATTGCCTACAGGTGGAACCGTAGCTGCATTGAAAGCTGTACAACTGGAAATCACAAGCCAGTCTGCAGTTGCGGATGTGGTGTTGAGCGGCGATGACAAACCCCTGCAGACATGGACTACCGGTAGTCCGGCCCTGCCTTATGCCCCTGGAATAACGGACGGTGACAAGTATGCCGAAGTGGAAATCGGTCCTGCCGTGGCACGTGTCGAAATCGAAGGTCTGGCGACTACGGCCTCCAGTGCGGTGGATGGTTTTACGCTGGAAGGAATCTATGTGAATAACTTCTTTGAAAAGTTCAACCTGGCCGGTACCGTTGTGGGAACGAAAGTACAATATGGTGCTACTCCTGCTGCCTATGCTCAAGGACAGGGGCTTTACACCCCTGCTAACGCTGGAAAACTCTTTGACCAGTCTGCCGTCGCTGCTACAGGTATCCCAAAGGAAGTCATTCCGCCAACTGCAGGGCAACGTTGGGCATATCAGGTTGTTCCTAACGGTAACAGTACTGACGCGAACGAGCAACTCCAGCTCGTATTTAAGTTGAGTAATTTGGCTGCTAAGGCCGGCAGCAGCGTGAATTTCGGCACAGGTGACCAGTTTATCACCGTGAGAGGATTCAAAGATGGCAGTGGCAATATTGTAGAACTGGAAAAAGGAAAGATTTATACTATCTCGAAAGCCGACTTTACATTTGACGAGAGCAACCTTTCCACAATACCTAATACCAGTGCTGTCAGCGTTTGGTTGAAGGTGACGGTAAAAGCCTGGACGGTCGTTCCTGTCAAGCCTAATCTCTAACTGTCATACCATCAAGGTATATTGTATTTGTTTGTTTCTTTTACAAGTCCGTTTGCGTAGAGGAGATTTTTAGCTCATTTTACTAGTTCACCAGTTCCTCTCGCACGGCGGAATGTAAGCAGGTCGTGGGTGTCTTTTGCCCTGACCTCACGACCTGTATTTCTATAACCTGTTAAATCATAACACGTATATTCATATAAAGTCATAACCACAGTTATTCACCTAAAAGATACTACGCATGAAATTGTATAAAGCTATACGCTTCCTGATGCTTTCCGGTATTTTAACCTTAGTCTTGTCGAGGTGCATCAGGGAGTCCCTGGAGGGCTGCCCTCTGGATACCCTGTTACGATTTACCTACAAGCCTCGCGGCTCTGCCGCTGACCTTTTCGGAGAGCGTGTTCAGAGGGTGAGGCTGTGTGTGTACCGTCCCGATGGCAGTATTGAGCATATGCAGACGCTGGAGAAGAGTGAACTTGACCGTTTGCAGGGTGTTGAGATGTATCTGCCGCAGGGAAACTACACTGTCGTGCTCTGGGCGAATGCTTCGGATGCACAGACCAAGCTCGGCGGCTTTTCCGAAGGAGAAACCATAAGGAACCTTTCCGCCTCACACCCGCATGCGGAGACTTCCGCTTCCATCCCCACGCTTGATCGGCTTCTTTTCGCTGTCACGCCACTTACGGTCAGTGAGCACGAGACTGGAGACCATACTGTCAATTTCAGCCCCGGCACTATCCGTGTAAGTCTTCACCTTGATGGTGTGAGCGTGCAGCCTGTGGTACACATCACGGGCATGGAGTCAGCCTTGCGACCGGTGTTCGACGAAACCTCGGGCACATGGCGTCTCCAGTCCGTAAGCCGGAACAAGACATTCCAGCCTGCCGTAGCATATGATGTCACCAACCGCCATGCTAATGCCACGACTGACATCCCCCGTTTCAAGGCCGATACCCCCGGCATGGTGGAAATTATCGATCCCACCACGGGAAACCATATCGTGCCCCCGATTTCGTTGGCAGGGCTTATTGCCCGCTACCACATACCGATGGAGGAAGATATTGAAGTAACCATTCCTATCGAGATTACCTTTACAAACGGTCATGCGAAAATAACGATCAGGAATTGGGAAAATCAGAATGTAAAACCCGGAGGAGTGTAAAAAACGCACCGGTCAATCATGAAATGCAAATCATAAAACAATATATTATGCCAAGTAGTTCAATCATCATACCGTTCCGCAACCTGCTGTCGGTCCTGTTATTACTGCCGCTCGTACTTTCGTGCCGGCAAGACGAACTCATTCTTCCTGTTCCGCCCGTGTCCGGCAAAGGTGAGACGGCCGAAGTGACACTTTCTGTCAGGATTCCCGATTTCCGGGCGGCGAATACTCGTGGTGTAGACGAGAAAGGGATAACAGAGATTACCGTACTGATGTTTGCCGATGAAGGCGGTACGGAGAAAGTCAAGGTGAAATATGAGATTCTGGGCAGCTCGTTGCATACACTTTCAGGCTCTTCGGATACGAAATACTTCTCTGTGCCCGTTATTGCGGGCAGATACAAACGTATAGCTCTCATAGCTAATGCCCAAACAGAACTGGCAAATATAACAGCCGGTTCCACCTATGATGCTCTTAAGCAAGTGGAAGTCGTGGGTAGGTTCGGACAAGAAGGTACGGGCACATACATACCCATGTACGGCGAGCATGCCCCGGCGGGAGGCTTTGAACTGAAAGCCGGTGTGTCGCAAACCATTGCGCAGGAAATACCGCTTATCCGCATGCTGGCGAAGGTGGATATCATCAATCCTACAACTTCGGGAGCCACGACAGCTGCGGGAAAGGTTTACTTCGTCAATTCCGTAGGCAACGGACGCGTTTGGGTAGATCTTGCTACATACAATACCACCGCTTCACAGTCGGGATACATGACTCCCACACTGCCTGCCACATCGCAGCCAGCAGTCAGTGGCGGGCACCCGCTTGAGGGAACTGCAAACACCGCATCTCCGAATGTCATCACTTATTATTTGAATGAACAGTCGGCTATCTCCGGCGGCAGCCGTCCTTGTATAGTTATAAATCTTGCCTATCAAGGAAGAGAATACTACTACTGAATGGATTATACATGGGACGGTATCAAGGGCGGTGGCACGAGTCCTTACGAAAAGGGTAAATACATGCCCATTCTGCGCAACCACCGCTATATTTTCACCATCAAGGAAGTGAAAGGGCCGGGGTTTGCCACTTTGAACGAGGCTGTAACCAGCCCGGACAACTTTACCAACCATAACATCGTAGTAGTGCCCATCGTGATAGACGCATTCACAGATATAACGTTCAATGAATCGGGGCATTTCTTGGCAGTGACCCGAACGGCGATGACACTTCAAGGCAAGCACGATGCCACAAGCACACAGAACAAATTTTCTGTGCGCACCAATTACCCCAGTGGGTGGAAGGTCGGTGCCTATAATGCCGACGGAACAACAATTTCAGTTTCTAATTCATGGCTGAAACCCAGTCAAAACAGTGGGGCGGCTGGCGCCACTCTCACCAATCCGGTTACGGAGGAATTGCAGGCCATCACGAATGGCAAGGGATTCAAGGATGGTTATCTGTAGATACGGGCTGGACGACTTTATACTAAAATCAATATTAAGCAGATCGGTACGCCTTTGGATTATGTTGCCGAATATAACCTCGCCGGTGGCTCTATCTATAATTCTCCTTTCATTTCTTCCGTTCCTCCGGGTATTTCTCCCACTGCAGCCCAGACTGACCCTAATCTTCATTGGGCTTCGAGCCATAGCAATGACCAATCCGGTTATTATAATTGGTACGTGCTCACAGGAGAGAATAATGATACTTACAATCCAAATGCCAAGAAGCTCTTTGATGATGTCTTTTTTAAACTGGGGCATCCCGGTTATGGTTACCACCTGCCTTCCCGCTGGGAGTTGACGGGCGTTTTCTCCTACAGCGGTAATACCCAATATGATTCCCCTACTAATACTTCTAATGTCAACGAGGCTATTGAGTTCGGTGGCATCAAAAAAACTTTCGCCAACGATTATTTCTCTTCGGGTAACGGTGTTTGTTACGCTCTGCGTTTCAAACAAGGTACCGGTAATCCTATCGATGATTCTTCCCTATCCGATTTCCCTCTTGCTACTGATAATAATATGGTTTGTGCTTACCGTTACACCCGCGTGGGTTCGTTTGCCAACCATGACTTTACTTCCCTATTGAAAGTGGATTGTGTTTACTTGGGCAGCGCATTTACAGGAAACATTAGCACTATCAATAATGATTCTTGGTGGGATAGCCATACTTCCGAGGCTGTCGTTCGTATTTTTCCGGCTGCCGGTTATATCTCCTTCCCAACGTTCATTTCGAGTGGTTTGCTCGAAGCCCGAGGCGAATATGGTCGGTATTGGTCGAGCACGGAGTTTCCCAGCCTCCTCGGCAATGCTTGGAACGTGTCTTTCTACTCGTACTCTGCGTTCGCGAACTACAGAGACGTTAAACACCACGGGTTTTCCGTTCGTCTGTTCGCCGATAAATAAGTAAGACGGTATATGACCGATGCAATTTAGTTTGTAAGAAAGTTGATATAAAAAATAGATATATTACTAAAAAAAGAAGAAAAATGAATATAGGATTTCAGACTTCCGGTTTATCCGGTTTCACCCGTGTGGCATATCTGTGGAGGCGACATGCCTCAGCTGTGCTGTGGATTGCAATGGCGGCGCTCCTTCCGACCGCTTGCAGTGATGATGCGGAGCAGTCGGTGCCGCAAGCGAACGGACATACAGCCGTTATTTACCTGAACTTTAAAACCGGTGCTTCAAAACAGGCTGCTGAAATGAACACCTCGCAAAGTTCCGAAACGCGTGCGCCGCTGACACGTGCTATAGATGAAAATGGAATCAATACTGTAGATGTACTTTCATTCAAGGTTGATCCTGCAGATCCTACGAATATAAAGAAAGGTACATTCTTCTACCGTGCACAGGGTACATACGATATCGGCACACAAACCGTACGTGTACAGCTGATGGGAGCTCCCGAACATCAGACACTCGTGGTGCTTGCCAATGTCCGTGAGCAGGTGAATACCCTTGCTGCTGCATTCGGAGAACAGAAAGAGGGGGTAATGAACCGCCTGGCATTCGATGTCGGAACGGATGCCGCACCCGACTTTACGAATGGCATACCCATGTGGGGCGAGCTTCCCAACCAAGCGGTGGGCGAAGGTTTCTCTCCCTCTGGCGCTCCCCAAGAGGTGACGATGATACGTGCGGTAGCTAAGTTCACGCTTATCAATCCTCTTGAATCCGACCTAAAAGGCTTTTTCTATTATTACAACGATCTGCGGCTGTACAATTACCGGGCAAAAGGACGCATTGCACCGGACAACTATAATGTGACGGGCAAGCAAGTGAATACTCCCACCGTACCCGTCGGGGCACGGCAGACACGGGGTACATTCACCTCATTGAACAGCGATGTGTCACCCGGGAATATCGGTATTTTCAACGGCTCACAAAAGACGTTCTACCTGTGCGAGGTGGACAACAAGAACCGCCCCTCGGGCGGGAATGCGCTGGACGACCTTTGTCTGGTTATGCACGTGAAGCCGTATCTCACCGGCTCTAAGCCGTCGGTAGACGGTTACTACCGCCTCGACTTCAAGGACTACGGTTCGGGAGTGCCGATGGATATTCTGCGTAATCATGAATATAAAGTACAAGTGGAAAGTGTGGACGGGTTGCCGGCCCAAACTCCCGAGGAAGCTTTCAAAGGAAACCATACCCTTAAATGCCGTATCGTGCCGTGGAACGAGGTACAAGAAGAAGTAATAGTACGAGGGAACAAACGGCTGACGGTGGACAAACGGGTGTTCGCTTTTGACGGTGATATCCAAATAGGTGTCGCTTCATTACCCGTAAATATAACTACAGAGAATACCAATTGGCAAATAACCGGAAAACCTTCATGGATTTCACTCAGCCAAACCTCGGGTACAGCGGGAGTACCAGCCACGGTTACTATTTCGGCAAACAGTAAGAACTTTACCCAGAATATGCGTAGTGCTGTCCTTTCCATACGAACAGGAAATTCTGCTAACGAATTGGAATATCGTTTGCATGTAAGCCAGCAACCGGCTTGTGGTTTCGGAAATTCCATGAAACTTATGCGTATCGGTGGCAGTAACTATCAGACTACCCGTATGGGTAATGGTGGTGTTTGTTGGATGATAGACGCCAGTAGGGAAGGAGGTCCTAATATGGCTGCTCGTCCTCGTTCATATTCTTTGGCACCAGCTATGGTCGGACCCATTTATTATGGCAGTATTCCCCAACGTGCCTGCCCCGATGGCTGGCGACTCCCTACGGCTTGGGAGGTTATTAATCTGATACAGTCTATAACAGGCTCTTATCCTGTTGTATTTACTCGATTGATAGAAAGCGGTGCGGGAATAGCTAAGTCTTTTCCAGCCATATCTGCCCCCGATGGTGGATATGAAGAAGGCGTTTTAGCTATCTGGACACAAACTCCAATGATATATTCATCACCTCAACGACATTCTCCTGCCTCTGTATTACATACAGGAATATATTGGAATCCTGATATCGGAGCTGGAAAAACAGCGCCCACATATAGGGTTAATCGTAATAGATGGGCCTTAATGCATGGTGCCGGTAATGACATTCATAGTCCGGCCGGGTTACCTGCAGGGTTTAATGAATATTATGGTTATCATTATCTGCTGGGCGGTAGTGTCCGTTGTGTGCATGACCAGTAATTTAACCATTAAACAAACAGCACCATGAAACGATCAACTGTTTTAGTCTTTTTGTTTGGACTGTTTTTGGGGGGCTGTGGCAGTTCCCGTCAGGGCGGTGAAGAGGCGGAAGTTGTGCGACATTACGAATGTCTGCTGCGCGCCCTTGCAACAGATGATTCATAACTCTGGCGTTATTTTCATCTATTACATCTTGATATTCACTTCTTTCTATTACTCTGCCATTTTGATTTTGAGTACATTTTTCTCTTATTGAGCAATTTACACAAGCTGATGTTTTATATACTTTTGATCTATAATTGGGACGGATTCTCCATTTCCCTGTTGTTGTCATTTGTTCTCCACAAGGGCAGATATAATAATCTCCGTCATTTATATAATGAAATTCAACCAGTGGTATGGAATTCGAATTAGGTGATGTTGATGGCATAGGCGATGAATAAGTACATATTCCTGAATATTTACAGGCTTGTAGTTGGTCGCCGCTAGTATAACCGGCATCGCTAAGTGTGTTGAACGAATCTAATTGTAGTAGTTCCTGGACGGTCAATGCCGCTGTTGATAGTTCTCTTTTATCAGTTGATGCTCCAATATGAGAGTGAACCAATAATTTGTGTTTACTATCAAAGGCTGCTTGAACCGCATATTCAACTCCTGATACATTATTGGTTAACATTAATGCTCTTGAATCTTTGTCTGTTAGACTTATTTGAGTATCATTACTATTCTTCAATTCCGTATCAAGAGTTTCGTATTTCTTACGCCTGTCTTGTTGTAATTTAATCTTAGATTTAAGAAGTTCTTTTTCTTCTTCTTTATCAGTCTTATCTAAAGCTACTTCAAATTCTTCAATACGGTTATCTATATATTCAAGATGTCTGTCTATCTTCTTTTGTGTATAATTGTTTCTGAGACTATTTTGGGCAAATATCTTGAAAGAATCTATACCTATGGTTTCGCCTTCTATCAGACCCATATCCTTTAGCATAAGGACAAACTGCCTAAAGACTTTTCTAAAAGCCTCCGCATTATTTTTTTTTAAATAAGCAATTGTCCGAAAAGAGGGCATTAAGCCTCCTAATAGCCACCATAATTCCACATTTACTTTACAGGAAGTGTTCCAACTTTCTTGATGATCTTATTGAGTGCTTATAACCATATAAATACAATTTTAGTAATGTTGCAGGATTATACGGTGGTCTCCCTTCTGATTGAAGTTTGACATGTTTAAACCCAAGCTCATCTATAGGCAAGATATCCACAAATAAATCGATAAGCCTGCTCATCACCAAGAATGTTTTTCTCATAATCCAATAACTTTAGAAATTATTAATATCAACGTAACAAATCATTCATCTTTCAGATCGACAGTCGGCAAGTTAAAAACTTTTTCGATGCCAATCCAGCTTTCTGCCGCATCATCAAATAGCGTTTCATATTGATCATGGAATCCAAAAAGGTCACTAAAGAAATATGTTTTCAGTGTTGGATACATGCTTACTTTCCATTCGTTGTCAGCTCCATCAGGTACAGAAATAATAAAATCTGTGGACAAGCTACAAGTGGTTATCCCGGCCTTAGCACCTCCATTGACAGCACTCGACGCGTAACAAAACATATTAAAATGTGAAGAAGGTTCGCGTAAATTAAACTACCACCTAAGCTGTGGGCTTCCTTGGGCCGGATTGGTTCTATTGATAACTTCAATATCATTTATTGTTTCCGTATGGCTATTGGAAATGCTTATTCCTCCTGAAATCTCTGGTCCAGTGACACTGACACTTCCTCCTAACTCGAAAGAGACACTGCTGGTATAAGAGCTCTGGCGTTCCGTAGTTTGCGGGGAATGTGCATGAATAATGGCACCATTCGGGTGAACCGGAGCGAATTCCAAATTTACGTCAGTCAGGCAAAAGCCATACCCTTTCATTTTCAGAGTACTGACCTTGGTATGCCATTCTCCATAAAAAGAAGGTTCTACATAGGCTATAAAACCCAGATTTACCAAATAAAAATGTTCTTTCCGGTCTTTGCTATAAGCGGTCCATATCTTAGCTTCTACTTGAAAATTATCGGTTGTCCCTTTACCTTCATGTCCATGAACAGGAGGTGCGGTATAGCTATTTTGACCGATAACGATATAGGCAGATATCAAGTTTTTCAAATCCGACGAACCGTTTGACGGAGCTTTCGGTTCCAGGGCTCTTTGTAAACTTTGACTTGTCATGTCGCAATGAAATCCCTGCCCGTATTCATTAATCGTCTGTACAGATTCTTTGCCATCAGCTCCGGTAGCAGTACTGAGCGCATTGAGCTTGGAATAGAATCCGCTCGCCGACGGAAGCGGTCCAGAAAATACCCACAGCGGCAGTTCGTCCGAATAAGACTCATCTTCCTTCGCATAAGGATTATAGCAATCCAGCAACGTGCAGACGGTATTAAAATCCTCGTTCGTTCCTCCCTCCATCATCATCACGATGCTCCGCTTATGGAACATATCCTTGATGTCAGCCAGCAAATCGGTATCCGACTGAATCCGGTCAATGTCCTGCCGGGTAAAGAAGAACGCGTCGCCAACCTCCATCTTCTTTCCCGGAGCATAAGGAACCGCCTCCTTGTAACGGTTTATCATGTTCTCGGATATCATATGGTCTTCTTTGCTCCAGAACGAAAGGTAATAAAGCGTGTTGTTGTGTGTTACGCCTAACTGGTCGGTAGTAGGCAAAGGATCAGTTAGTTTCTCGGGATCATTTACATTGTCGGGGGCGTAGTCATCCTCGTCATCGCCGCACGATGTAGCTACCGCAAGAACCATGTAGCACAACAATAAGTAATGAAGTAAATGAATCTTTTTCATGACTTTTTAAAGGAGAATCCTATTGTTTGTATTATTCAAATTCAAGCTGTAGAACTCATTTGCCGCTTGAAATAGAGTTGTCTTTATTTGAAGTTATTTGGGTAGCATTTTCTTTTACACACGTTAAAATCACCCATAAAACCCTGTTTTACTCTTTTTGGAGATGACGCAGGCTCAACCGACAAGTGCAAAATAAGCGAAAAGATTTAAATTCAGCCCGATTCTTGCCTATAAAAATTGTCTCAATTGTCAGAATCGCACATCTTTGTGGTTTAGAACATTTTAGTTTTGTAGTTTAGGCTATTTTTTGTCGTTTGGGCTATTCCTCCATCCATAACACACCGTATTATTCCGCCTCTGTTTTCCTCCATTTAGGGGTACAGCCCGCATTTTCCTTGAACAGCCTTATAAAATGGCTTGGTGACAAAAAACCGGATTTCTCGGAGATGTCGGCAACCGTCAACCTCGGAAATCGCGCAAGCAGACGTTTCGCATATTCTATACGAAGTCCGATAATCCAATCGCGGAACGACATGTCATACGTAGTTTTGATGTACCCGGACAGGTAGGTACGGTTGGTATGAAGCACATCTGAAAGCTCCTTTATGGTAAGGCCGGGCCGGATATAACCGTCCGCATCGATACAACCTTTGATTTTTTTCGCTATTTCGGCATGGAAAAAAGGAGTATCCTGCCTCTGTGCCTGTTCCCGGTTTGTGGTGTCACACAGGTCTTCCTCTTCAGAAGTCATGCCATCTTCCATCGCGTTTTCCACCTGTTCGTAAAACAGCAGATAGTTCAGATAGCAAAGGAAGAGATAAATGTAAAACGGTACCGATGACAGAATCCAGATATAGACGTATTCATCAGGCAGGAATGTCAGCAGTCCGCATCCCACCCCGAATGTGACAGCCCAGTAGGTGAAAATGGAAAGCCATTTGATATAGGCACCGATGTCGTCCGCACGGGTGTCATCGAAAATGCGGATGACCCTGTGATAGGCCCGGAGAAGCCTACGGGTCAAGAACAGCCCATAGATAACCAACCATGCGGCCAAGGCAAACATCACCGTTGTCTGTAAACCACCTTTTGGTAACAACAGCAGAACGATGCCGGAAAGGATGGAAAACAGTATCCATAGACAGATATGCGTCCGTAACCGACGTTTGGTGATATAAAAGCGGTCAAGCAGAGTGGTGAGGGCCGAACTGAACAACTAGTAGCACAAAAAATAGGTGGACAGGTTCATCAGGATGGCGGCATCGGTATTCTTGAACCTGATTCCAAAAAAGAAATGTACCGAATAGTTGGCGGCAAGTAACAGTATGGCTACCCCCATAATTCGCCGGGAACGCAGATAATTATTGAAAATGGCTTTTTCCGAGGTTGGAGCCAACAAAAAATAAAAGCCGAAGAACAACATCAACGGTAGCGCAATACAAAGTGAATAACTGTATATAGATGGTTCCATTTTATTATGCCTAACTATTTTGAATGCAAAATTAGCGAAAATACTGAATATATGGCGGATTTGCCATGACGATTTACTTTCAACACCCTATTTTGATATAATCGAGGGCTTGTTGTATGGTATCCTTGCCATTATGTCATATTGATGGAAAAAGCAGGAAAAGGAATGGTATGTTCCCAATCCTGCCATATATATCCGCACACTCGTTCACATTTTTATACCTTTCGGTTTGCACTCGTCACGGACGTTGAATCCCGGCCGCCCGATGATGATGTGGTCGGCAATAAAATTGCCAGACGGACTGCGTTCATTCACCGAGCTGCGTATCTGCGGCACATCTTCGGTGTGTTGTGGAGATACGTTTCGTACACCTTCCGCATCCGGTTTGACCTCCTGTCCGTCATTCTCCTTTTCGGCGACTTCGGGCGTAGGCGGCTCAAGCTCCAACTGTATCTTTCGGTCGAGTGCTGCAAGTTCGGACTTCAACTGTTTCAGTTCGTCCTCCTTCTTCCATACCTTCCCGGCTATCTCCTACAACTGTGAGACCTCCTTTTCCTGCACCTCGTTCTTCGCCTTGTACTGGTCAATGATGGACGGAATCCTCTCCAATGCGTTCAGGAAATTGCGTGCGGCGGCTACCGGGTCAGCCATCGCCAGCATGCAGCCTATGTCATACAAGGATACTGATACTACGGGAGAACCTGTCGAGCATGTGACAGAACCGGACAAGCAAATTGCGCATTCGGCTCTCGGTGACTACGGACCATTCAGTGTGAAATATGCCACGAAGGACTTTCTCAGCTACGGGAACAAAAAGTTCCGCATATAGATTCTGATTTTGCTTGTTACAGATGGAAGCAACGGCAATATGCCAGAGGAGGCCGGGCTATACAAAAAATAAGGGGCTGTACACATGCGTCAGCTCCTTGTTTTTAAGGGGTAAGCGACTGCTCAACTACATCTTGTGCATTCAATTTTTCAGTGGGATGCACTCCATTGTAAGTGCATCTCAATTTCCATATACCAACTTATCTCAGGGTTGTCATTGAGTGTCAGTCTCGCTTTTTCCCGTTTTTTCCTGCATTTTCCCGGAACTGTCCTGATTATTTTCTCCATACATCCGGTAGCAGTTCCTTCAGGTCTCTGTCTGATTTGGGAGCCAGATAATAGGGGAGTTTACTGATCACATCATTCAGCCACTCTCTGGGGTTGACACCACGTTCCTTACATGAGCCAAGCAAGGAACAGATTATAGCCGTATTCTCAGCCGCTTCGTGGTTTCCGCAGAACAGCATGTTCTTTCTTGATATGACCAGTGGCCTCAGGGCATTCTCACAGCGATTGTTGTCAATGAAAATTCTTCCGTCATGGAGATACGGTTTCATTCTTGGCAGCAGGGAGTAGGCATAGGCTATGGCTTTTCCCATAAGACTTCGTTTTAGAACTTTAGGGTATGTGTTTTTAAGCCAGAGTTCAAAGCTGTCAAGCATCGGCTTGGATAGACGTTGGCGTAATTCAGCACGTCCTTCATACGGGAGTTCCTGTTTATCCGCCATGTATTCCACATTATACATATCCTGGATAAATTTGAGTCCCTGCATGGCATATTCCAGATTTTCTTCCTTGCACAGCTCTATATGTCTGCGGATATGCGCGAGACACCCACACAGACATACGTCCTCCCCATCCTCAAAGGCGTCATAAATGGGATGGCCGTCACTTTGGAGATATCCTTTGAAGTTTTTCAAAAGCCTGACCGCAACTTTTTGTGAACGCGATCCGTTGTCGTAATGGAAGAAGGCAGACGCGGCACAGCCGCTCGGACTATCCAGATGTATTCTTTTACGGCTTTATGCCTGTCGTGGTTTATAACCGGAAGCGTGGTCTCGTCAACCTGGAAGTAATCTGCGGCCAGTACTTTCTTCCTGAGTTCCAGATAAAGTGGCCTGAGAAGCTCGCAGACCGGTCTGAACCAGCCGTCCAATGTGTTTTTGGACAGTTTCACACCCAGATGTTCCAGCTGTTTCACTTGTCGGTAGAACGGGACATGATATTCGTATTTCTGTAAAAGGACCTCAGCGAGCATGGAAGCCCCTGGCATACCTTTATATATGGGCATCAGTGGCATGGGAGCGGTTATTACAGCCTTTTCTCCGTTATCAACGGCCTCCATTTCATTTTTCAGGGCGTATGTGGGACGTACCGTGTCTTTCACATAGAGGTAGCCGGGTTTCATCTCAAGGGTCCTGGTATGTTCCTCGCCTATCTTGACGTATCTGCTTAAATCGACATTCTCCGGTTCGATGACGACTGTTACAACCGGAAGGTTATCCATGACGACCCGGTTACGGCGCGGCGTTTTATTGGCGGCCCGGGACTTGAGGACGGTAATCTGTTCAGCCGCCCTGCTCCGGGCATCTTCGATTTCCGCCTCTATCTGTTCCAGGTCGCCATAGTCAAAAGGGAGCTTCGGGTCTCCGTTATCGACAGGCTTGCATTTCTCACTCATCTTTCCGAACACCTTCCTCTTCAGCCATGCCAGGGAGGCGTTCAACTCAACTATCGTACCCCGGAGTTCTTCTATGGTCCTTGCCTGGGCTGAGATGATCTCACTCTGTTTACGGTTGATATCCAGCAGCTGCTCCATTGAGGGTTCCACAGCTTGTCCGGTTGCATCTTCTTTTGCCATTCAATATCTTTTTTTTGATGATATAAAGATAGTCAAAAACAACAAGAAAAACAAGCCTTCAAGCTGTTTGTTTACAACTGTTTTACCAATGCTTTTTCAAATTGGAAAGCCGTCTTTGCCTGCCTTTGCTGACATCTTCATTGATGCCTTCCACCATAACGACCAGGTCACTCCAGGTCATGGGGTAAGAACGGGTGGCAGGATTATAGGCGGGTATCTTGAAGGTGCCTTCTTCAAGCAGTTTCTCATAAAGGACCAGACCGCCCGGTTCGGCATGGAGCAATTTTATCTTGGTCCGGAAACGGTTGTAGAAAATGAATACCTCCCCACTTCTGATGTCGCCTCCCATCCTCTCATGCACAAGGCCGCAAAGAGTGAACATACCTTTCCTCATGTCCGTATAACCGGGGCACAGGAAATATCTCATGCTGTCATTTAGGCAGAACATTGGCATTATATATTTTAGAGATCAGATTCAGGGCAGCTTCACAGCCGGAAGACCCTTTAAACTTCAACTTCAATCCGTTGGGTAATTCCAAGGATATTTCAGAGCTGTCCTTTCCTTTCAAGGGAAAGGGGACGCTAGGCTGGGGAGATGGCAGGGGAGCCTCGTGAGATATACCGGGGGATGGCGTGTCGCCATTGATTACTATGGGGACAAAGCTGTCTTTAACCCCTAAGCGGGAGGCTTCTGCCAATAACTCCCGCTCCGTTATACCGTATTTTTGTTTCCAAAGATAGAATCTACTACGGCTATAACCTTCATTCTCACAAAAATCAGCAATGGACAAACCACTCTGCTGCTGACGGAAAAGAACGGAGATAAATTTTTCTCTGCTCATCATGTGTTTACGTCGCTGCATCATAGGATATTATTTTTTTTGCAGCAAAAGTAAGGAGGGAAAATGAACTGTAGAAGATGTACTTACTCAGGCGCTTACTTTAAGGGGATATTCGACTTTTAGCCCCCAAAAAGATCAATATTGTTATGTACAACCGTCCAACCTGCGGGTAAAGTGCGCAACTCGGATCTGGACAGCAAGCTGAAAAGAGGCACAAGTATGTAGGCAACCCTGTTATAGCACCGGAATCTGCTGTGTCGCATGAATCAACCGTAGTCCCCGTGAAAGGCATGGCTATACCGCCAAGGGCTGTGGATGAAGTCGCAATGCGGAAAGCCGTCCTTTCCCAGGCAGTTCTCAGGAAGTCTTAAGAAAGAGGGGATAAACATCTGATACGGACAACTCGCAATACGATACGCAACGATGAAAGTGGTGAACAAATCTGGCACTAACGGATGCGCCTCTTTTATATGATTATAATATTAACAAGAAATGCCCGCCATTGTTCTTAAATGCGAATTATAACTTCTTACTGTTGGAAGATTATCTATAAATCGGGCATGAGGGTAAGAGTGCTTACAAACAATTCGGCCCGCTTTATTGGGGGCTGCCAAACCTCGACCGGCACCTGTACCACCCGCGGATATAAATTCGGACCGGAGGTATGGATGGTATTCCGCACACCGGACCAACGTACCCTTGCGGACAGTCCCGAGCCCGGCAAGCCATAATTCCGTCGGGTCAATTGAACAACCGCCTCTCGGAATATGTTCATATCATGGGCCGGTCCCGTATGCAGCTATTTTCCGGGGTACATGACATTGAGGACATACCGCCTGATGCCGACATCCGAGGTTATGTTTAAATTTGTATATTAATTTATATTTTTATATATTTGCAACTGTTGTTGTCTAATTTACATCAGAATGACACGTGTTCGGAATATGGGAAGAATACTGTCCGCATTCCTCATGCTGGGAATTTCCTCCATGTGCGGAGCCCAGATATATAAATACTTGGGAATAGAGGACGGATTGAGTAACCGGAGGATTTACCGTATCCAAAAAGACGGGAGGGGATACATGTGGTTCCTCACCCAGGAGGGGATGGACCGTTATGACGGCAAGCGGATCAGGCATTACACTGTTCTTGACGGCAATCTGAAGGTGGCCCCGCAAGTCAATCTGAACTGGCTCTACACCGACACGGAGAACACGCTGTGGGTTGTGGGAAGGAAAGGCCGTATTTTCCATTACGACACCCTCCATGACCGTTTCCGGATGGTATACAGGATACCCGGTCTTCAGGATGACTTCGCCACGGGCATGCTCTGTTACGCCTATATGGACCGTGGGGACCGCATATGGCTCTGTCAGGGTGACCATATCATCCGCTATGACACCCGCACAGGCATTGCGCAGCGGCTGGTCTCCCGTTTAAGAGGTGATATAACCGCTATCAGCGAGACGGACGGTACAAACCTTTTCATCGGTACCGTGAACGGACTTTTTCCGGTACGGGAAAGGGACGGTGTCCTTGAGGCGCTTGCGGACACGGACAGCATCCGGACGCCGGTCAGCGAACTCTACTACCACCCCGGTTCGAAGAAACTGTTCGTGGGAACCTTCAGGAAAGGCATACTTGTATACGGAGTGTCCGCAGGCAGTACGCTGCGGAATGTGGCCGTCAACCGGATCACCCCTCTCAATGACCGGGAGCTGCTGATAGCCACGGGCGGAAGGGGGGTATACAGGATGGATGTGGACTCGCTAGTGCCCAAACCCTATATAACCGCCGACTACGCCAGCCACAACGGCATGAACGGAGACAATATCAATGACATTTATGTGGATGGCGGGGACCGTATCTGGCTTGCCAACTACCCCGCCGGAGTCACAATCCGGAATAACCGCTACCAGAGCTATGAATGGTTCCGGCACTCACCGGGCAACAGCCGGTCGCTGGTTAACGACCAGGTGCACGATGTCATCGAAGACAGCGAAGGCGACTTGTGGTTCGCCACCAGCAACGGGATCAGCCTGCTGCAGCCTGCGGTAGGACGGTGGCGCTCCTTTCTCAGCCGGTCCGATGGGATACAGGATGGCGGGAACCATATCTTCCTGACGCTCTGCGAGGTCTCGCCGGGTGTCATCTGCGCCGGCGGGTACGCTTCGGGCCTGTACAGGATCGAAAAGAAAACCGGGAGGGTGGAATACTTTCCCCCCTCCTTTGCAGCAGAGGGGCGTCCAGACCAGTATATCAATGACATCGGAAAAGATTCCGGAGGATGTATATGGACAGGGGGCTGCCACAATCTCAAACGTTTCGATCCCCATGACGGCACAGTACGCCTGTACCCGGTCCCGGGCCCCATCACCGCCATACTGGAGAAGGCTCCGGAATGGATGTGGATCGGTACCGGCATGGGGTTGTACCTGCTTGACGGGCACGGGGGGACCTGCAGACATATCGCCTTTCCAGTCGAGGCGGTTCATGTCTATGCACTGTACCAGGCACCGGACGGGCTCCTGTATATCGGCACCGGCGGGGCGGGACTTCTCGTCTATGACAGCGTGGAGGACAGGTTCGTCCGCCAATACCAGACCGAGAACTGCGCCCTGATATCCAATAACATCCATACCATTGTCCCCCGTGCGGACGGCACCCTGCTACTGGGGACCGAAAACAGCGTGGCCCTGTTCCGGCGTGAGAGCGGCACTTTCAGAAACTGGACGGCAGAACAAGGGCTGGCAAGCGTATGCCTCAATGCCGGGGTATCCACTTTCCGGCACGGGGAAAGCTTCGTGTTCGGGAGTAACACCGGAGCCGTCATGTTCCCCTCCGACATGAGGATACCCGCCCCGCATTTTTCTCGGATGCTCCTGCGGGATTTCATGATCTCCTACCGCCCCGTCTATCCCGGGGACAAGGGATCCCCCTTGAGGGAGGATATTGACAATACCGTCAGGCTGGAACTTGCATATGACCAGAATACCTTCTCCCTGGAAGCTGTCTCCATCAACTACGACTATCCCTCGAACATCCTATATTCATGGAAATTGGAGGGGCTCTACGAGGGCTGGAGCCATCCGGTCCAGAGCGGGCGGATACAGTTCACGAGCCTGCCCCCAGGCAACTACACCCTGCGTATCCGTGCCGTCTCCAATGAGGAGAAATACAAGGTGTATGAGGAAAGAAGCCTCGGTCTGAGTGTCGCCCGGCCGCTGTGGGCGGGTACATGGGCCATTGCCGGATATGCGTCATTGTGTGTGTTGGCTGGGGTGGTGTCTTTTCGCGTTGCCATGTTGCGCAGGCAGAAAAGGATATCAGACGAAAAGACGTGCTTCTTCATACATACTGCCCATGATGTCCGTACTCCGCTTACGCTGATCAAGGCTCCGCTGGAAGAGGTGGTGGAGAAAGACATGGTGAAGGCGGAGGGGATGGACAATGTACGGATGGCCCTGAAAAGCGTGGACGGACTTCTGGGATTGGTCACCAGCCTGATAGATTTCGAGAGTACGGACAACTACACCTTGAGACTTCATGTCTCGGAATATGAGCTCAACAGTTATCTGGAGACGACCTGTGAGGCATTCCGCACATATGCCTCCATCAGGGACATCGATATCACCCGTGAGAGCGGCTTCCCTTACCTGAATGTCCGGTTTGACAAGGACAAAATGGACTCTATATTGAAGAATATACTGTCCAACGCACTGAAGTACACTCCACGGGGCGGGAGTATCCAGGTCCGTGCCTTCGCGGACCGGCATGTATGGGGTGTGGAAGTGGAAGACACGGGGATTGGCATTCCACCTGAGGAACGGAAGAAACTGTTCAGGAACCATTTCAGGGGCAGTAATGCCGTCAATCTGCAAGTGGCGGGAAACGGTGTCGGACTGATGATGGTACATAGGCTGGTAAGGCTGCACGGAGGCAGGGTCCGCGTTACCAGTACCGAGGGGAAGGGGACCATGGTATGTGTTATTTTCCCCCTGAGGAGCAGACGCCTTGACAAGGCATGCCCCGTTGCTTCGCCCAGGAAACAGGATACCGGGGAAACCCGCATGGGACCGGATTGCGGCCCCATGCGTGAGATCCTTCCAACAATGACCGGCGGGGACCGGCAGCGTATTCTTATTGTGGAGGACAATGACGATTTGCGGACCTACCTTGAGGGGCTGCTGAAAGAGGAATACCTGGTCCAAACCTGTTCCAACGGACGGGACGCGCTGCTTGTGGCGAGAGAATACAATCCGGACCTGATACTTTCGGACGTTATGATGCCTGAAATGGGAGGGGACGAACTTTGCGCGTCCGTCAAATCCGATATTGAGACATCCCATATCCCGGTCATGCTGCTGACCGCCTTGGGAGATGAGAAGGACATGCTGGAGGGGCTGGAAAACGGAGCTGACGCCTATATCACCAAACCGTTTAGCATAAACGTGCTCAGGGCGAATATCAGGAACATACTGGCAAACCGGGCACTGCTCAGACGGGCATACGCCGGTCTTGAGGACGGAGTCGGACAGGTTCCGCCGGACTGCCACAATACCCGGGACTGGAAATTCATGGCCTCCGTAAGGGAATGCGTCATGAAGAATATCGACAACCCCGGTTTCTGTGTGGACATGCTCTGTGGCATGCAGAACATGAGCCGCACCGGATTTTTCAACAAGTTGAAGGCGCTCACCGGCCATGCCCCGGCTGACTATATCCGCTCCATGCGGCTGCAATATGCGGCACAACTGCTCAGGGAAAAAGACTGTTCGATAACGGAAATCTCGGATGACTCGGGGTTCTCCGATGTCAGATATTTCAGGGAGGTGTTCAGGAAGTACTATGGAATGAGCCCGAGTGAGTACAGGAATTCGATGAGAGGATAACATCACGGGCAGACAGACTCCAGGATATGGCAGGTCTTATTGTCGGAGATGGTGTATGTTTCGCTCCGCACCGACAAGCCGGGCACGGTTAACTCGTTCACCGTAATGATGAAGGCGAACAGCCGCCCTGCCCCAGTATTGAGGCTCGTGCCTGATAGGGATAGTAGAAATAATAGTGTTCGTCCAACAGCCCGCCTGTGAGCGGTGTCGGACTTTCAGTTTTCCATACGAGACCGCCCGTGTCGGCATCCCTCTCGGCTGTCAGTTTCACGTTGGAATAGACTGTTTGAGTGCCCCGCACCACGTATAGGCCGCAGGCCCCGCCTTCGGAAAACTTGGTTTGGCAGCCATTCTCCACAGTACGGGTGGTTTTGCGAACAGCCGACGTATATCCACCATCGGTAACGGAGAAAGTAAGTTGCTGCGCCTTGTCTTGGTTGCCCGGGAGCTCTTCTTGCGTACAGGCGGCAAGCGATAGGAGCACCGCCGCCGGAATCGAATGTAGAATGCTTTGCTACAGTTTCTTTCTTTAATGTGATTAAAAAGCGCACACGGCCAGAAACCTAACTTTATAAGTACTTATCATTACTTTCCAGAGTGGCATCTGGAAAGTGTATGGCATATGCATTGTTAGGGCTATAATATGCCTCCGTAGACGACCAGTAAGAGGTGGTATAAATTGGCGTCGGACCGCCGGCAGCGACGAGGGATGGGTTGACTATATAATTCCAAATTTCGGCATTCGGAAAATCTTTCATCATAATCTTATCATCAGTAAGTCGGGCTGGGGTTAGTCTGCCTGTGGGGTCAGTGTCTTTCGGTATACAGAAGACGACACCGGCGACCGTCTTGCCCGCTACGGATTGCGGCTTCGGGTCTGCGATGACCTGAGCTTTCCCATTGGGATAGCGTTTGCGCAGTCCGCCGTCCGAAGTGCTCCTGCCCGAATAGATGTAGTCCCCAGCCTTCACTTCATCGGCAGTGTAGTGTATTGTTTTGGCTACCGCCACATTCTCCTCGCCGCCATCAATCCAGGTGTTGCCCGGCACCGTCTGCACCACGTCTATTTCATTCGTTTTTCCTCCGTGACACCTTCGCCCGCCATGAGCGTGAACTCTACTTTTGCCATGCGGTGGTTGAAACGGAGGCTGACGGCTTGGTCATAACCTCCCACTACGGTGACGTATAGAAGGCCGAAGCCGGCATACCCGCCACTTTGGTCGATATCGGCATTCGGAGTCCGTGCCGTGACACATGTCTCGGTAGTGCTCTTCCGGTAAATGGTGTTTTCAGCATCCTTTGGGACAGTATTGCCCGAGGCGTCCATTACGTACCTTTGGAGGCTGAGCATGCCATCCAGCATCACTCCTATCTCCTTGCCGCCGGCACGGGGGTGCGGTTGCGCCACCTCCGCTGTCAGTCGCAATGGGTACTTGCCATCGGGTAAACGTGTAGTAGATTCTCCCGTTTCCATCTTGCCGCAAGAGACGAGTAGCCCGCCCGCGAGCATCAACATCGGCTACCAGCCGCTGATGCGCATCCATCGTCCGGAATATCCTGTTCCTTTCACATCGTTATTTTTCTTTGTTTTATGTGGTTAGAAAGCGCACACGGCACGCACATTGAGTGCGCCGTCCTTTTCGCTGAGCTGTGCGAAGGCATTGTAGAAATACACGCTAAAAGCGCCATTCTTATTACTGGGGCTCTCCGAAGAAGACCAGAAACGTTTATGGTTATTGCGCGGTGACAATGCGTCACCGCCAACGGCGGAGATGGAGACTTCGACTATATCCCTCGTCTCTGTGTTGTCCCGTGTGTACGCAATATTATCGACATCCTTATAACATAGCATGTGCAGTTCCTTTACCGACGGCAAGAACCATCCGGTGCTGTTTGCCGGGGCTGGATTATTTGCGATAAATGTTTTCAGGACCTCAGCAGGATTGACCAAGGCATCGGTTTTGCCGTTTGTCTTGCAATATCCGTTATACGCCCACAGCACTTTCGTGTTCTGGTAACCGAGTATCCTGTTTATGTTGCCGGTCGCATCGAAACCAGTGGCAATGTTTACGTACTCATCCTTATCGACAGGATTGAAATCTGTTCCTCTTTGAAAATCCGCCACCCAGTCGTTAACGTTTTGCCACGAGACGTTGCCCGGAGCATCTTTAATCGACACGGCAAGGCCATGGGTGCAATTGGGATGTTCTTTCACCATAATCTTGTCGAAATCCAGAGACGCCGGCGTGATCCGTCCTTCAGGATTGGTCTCTGCCGGTGTCCAGAAGACGATGGCCGCCACGCTTGCCTTCTGCTCCTCGGTCAGGGTAGTACCCTTAGGCAGCAGGTTGCCGTCGGCGAGCAGGTAATCTCCCCGTTGCATCGTGTAGTCCTTTACAGTTGTCACCGCGCCGTCCACCTTGTATCTCTTGTAACTGCCGGTAGAAAGGCCGGACGGGGTTATGGTGAACTCCTTGCTTCCCTCGTCATAATGTCCTTCGATAGTCGGTGCGGGAGTCGCGTGATTCACCAAGTAGCGGTATGTACCATCGTTCACGCGCAGCGGCTGGGCAATGCCAGAGAATGTAGTGGCGGGTGACACGGCGTAATCAGGAATCCTCTCGTCGGTAAACTTGTATTTAACGGTATTCGGCATCTCGATGACGGCCAATGCCATACGATGGTTCATGGTGAAAGAGAGGTGGAGGGTGTTGTCTTCCCCTGTCGTTGCGGAGCCTTCGGCAGTCATCAAGTCGGAGGCGGTATATGCCGCATGAGTACTTTGGTCGTCCTGAGGCTGCCAAGCGGAAACCAACGGGGCGAAGAATTCCGTGTCGGTCAAGGCTGAGCCTGTGGGAGTGGCAGTCTTTCCACTCATATCCGTTTAGTAGGGATAGTAGAGGTAGTAGTGCTCATCCGACAATCCCCCCACAAGTGTCGTGTTGTCCTTGGACTTCCACACGAGGTCGCCCGTGGCGGCATCCCTCTCTGCGGTCAGTTTCACGTTGGAATAGAGGGTTTGAGTGCCGTGCGTCACGTATCGCCGTCAGGCATGTTTTTCCTGCCGCTATGAACAACGGCGGGGGTATATGGTTATCCGGATGTTGCCGATGGAAAAAATCGGCTGGAAGAAGAAATAAATTTCTCGCAACGTTTCACAACAGCTTTGACCTGATGCTTTTCAACACACGCCACACCGTCATGCCTGAGAGCTTTATTCTCTTCCTAAGCAGATAGTTGGCAATCCGTTGCGCTCCCCATCTTCTTGTCTCACGCACAGATTAAGGATAATGGTTTCAATTTCAGGTGTTATCTTCATATTGGCAAGTCTTGATGAACGTTTAGACTTATCGGACAATTCCGACTTGCCTTGTTCTTTCTCGCAATTTATCCAACGGTATAACGTGGAACGGGTAATCCCGCACCGAAGGGCAGTTTTTGTCACAGAACCCGTTTCGACGTATAGCTCAAGCCATTTTTGGCGCATCCGTATATCTTCTTTCATGCAACGAAGATACGGATTAAGATTTGCCAACGAAAAGAAAAAGTGTAGCGTATCTATTGATACTTTGCAATTAAATACTACTCCGCTTTTCAGCCATCTCCTTAATACCAGCCTGTCAATCTACACATTGTTGAGAAGCCATTCATGATTAATATGATCAAAACAACCCTTAATGTCACCTTCCAGTATCCATTGTGGTAAACAGTCTCTACTCAACCATCTATGAAGTGCGTCTATTGCATCCGCAGTACTTCTAAACTTTCTGAACCCATATGAGTTCGCATCCGCTTCACTTTCAGTTATAAGTTCTAAAGCCATAAGATATATCCTGCACGGCTCTGTCCTTCATGGTTGGTATTCCCAAAGATCTTGTCTTGCCATTTGCTTTGGCTATGTTGACCTTCCTCAGCGGGAAGGCCTTATATCCTCTCCTTTTCAATAAACATATAGCTTCTATTTTCTTGGCATCAGTGTCCCACTTCATATGGTCAACCCCTGCCGTACGTTTACCTTTATTGGAAGTTACTTTCCTTATCGCCAATGCCTTGGCTTCGTAGGAAGTGGCAAGTAGGTACCGTAAGGCCTTTACCTTGTTGTACCTCTTTTCTTTGTGGGCCTTTGCTATTCGGACCTGCAGTTTTCTCACTTTACGCTCATATTTGGAAGAATCGATATCTTTTCATGTCGTGTTTCGTACGGTTAAAGATGCACACTCGGCTTTTGCCTTGCTCATTTGCAGTTTCTTCATTTTATTAAAGTTCTACAATCGTTTCACAAAGAATTACCCTGCGGAAGTCTGCCTGATTTCGCATGGGGTGATGTTTAAACCTCTATCCTCCGCATTACACAGAATCATTCACTTTCTCCGCAATCCTTTACCCGCACCACATTCGGCTTTTCTTGCAATTGGCTTACCTGCCTGACATAGACAGGAGAAATACGGGTTTACCAAGTTCCGTACAAGTAACTGACGCCCGACTTAGAGCCCGCCCCTCCACCGCCAGTATGATGTCCGTGTAGCCTTACATTCCCAAAAGACTATCCTGACTACCCACCTTTTGGCTATAGCTTATAAATATCCGTAAGCTATTTCTTTATTACGATGGTGTAGCGATTCACATATGTTACTCATATCAGTCAGCCTAACAGCCTATACATTGGATATTTCTGTAAAGGACTGCATTGTCAAGAGGGCTTCGCACTAAACCATGACTGGTAAAGCACGCCTCTTTAGACTACTATTGACAGAACAATAGGTTCAGGCACAGTGCTGAACAATTACTTGTACGACTTCTTGTCGCACGGAATACCTAAAGATACAAAAAGGCCAACTAATTCGCAATAATTTGGCTATGAATTAGTTGGCTAATTTTATATTATTTAATAAATACCCCTATTCAGTTCGATTAATGGAGCTGAACTATAAATTTGGACGTTTGCCTTCTTATACAAGATTGACATTCATTGTTTCCGCTATTGTTTTGTTTTCAATCAGCATTCAACTGTATCAACATGAACAGTCGTTTGAAAACTTGAAACTCATTTTCCAAAAACATAAATAATCAACAGATTATTAAAGGTAATCAGTTGGACTATACATTATCTCAGAAAATATATCTATTTGACCTTCATTATATCTTTCAACAGTCCCAACGGCTCATCTGTAGTGATAAAGTCGACTTTATCCCAAAAGTATTGCATGTCCTCTTTTTTATTAACCGTCCATACATTCACTTTTAGCCCCAAGGCATGGCAACTTTCAATCCAATCGGTATAACGGTAAAATTCAGAGAAGTGATAATCCGGTCCGGCACTACCCAATTCTTTCAGTTGTTGTGGAGATAAGTCCCCTTTCAGATAATATACAGGAGTGCTTGTGGGAGCCTGACGGATCAGTTCCTTTAATGCGTGAGACGAAAAGGTGATATATATCATCCGGGGTTCGAGTCCCATCTTCTTTATCATCGAAACGATCTCTTCAACAGCTTTTATCTCCCGTTCGGGTTTACTATGAGCTTTCAACTCCAGCACCAGCTTCAAAGATGTTTTCCGCTTAGCTGTTTCCAGAAGCTCTTTTAAGGAGGGTACGCATTCTCCATTCGCTAACCATAACCCGGTTAATTCCTTCAGAGTGGACTCTTCAACCTTATGCCCTTGAATAATCCCATCATGGCTAACCACCAAACCATTATCTTTTGTCAGCCAGACATCAAACTCCGAACCATAACATCCTATAGAATCCGCTTTCAACAAAGATGTAATGCTATTCTGTGCTGATCCTTGGGTTTTCCAGAAACCACGATGGGCAATCACCCGTGTTTGTGCCGAAGTATTGGCAATCATAAACATAATTGCCAATAAACACATTACCTTTTTCATTTTGTCCTTTCCTCTAATTGTTAGTTATATAAGAGCTGATTCTCTAGTATCCCGGATTCTGCACTAGATTGGGATTTACTTCTATCTGATCTTGTGGAATAGCAAGCCAATAGTTCTTGGGAGCGGTAAAATTACGAACGCCGGTTTCTTTCATGTCCGTAAGTTTATAAAAACTATCAGCGGTTTTTCCGGATAATGTCCAGGATTTCTGATAACGCATCATTTCAGTATGGGCAATTTTCCAACGGCGCATATCATGGAAACGTCTGCCTTCCATAGCCAATTCAATGGAGCGTTCATCATGTAATATTTCGCGCAACTTCTCTCCTGAAGGAATACCACCGGCTTTTGCCCATGAATCTGCAAAGGTAGGTAATCCGCAACGTTCACGTACTTTATTCAAATAGGACAGACTGGCAGTACTCAGTGTGCCGCTATATTCGAAATCCGCTTCTGCATAACTCAGATAGAGTTCGGCCAGACGCATATAAGGAAAGCACCAACGGTTGTAGGTTATTTGATCGGTAGTCCTATTATAGGTATCATATTTAGACACCCATTTCTGACAATAATAACCGTTGTCCGTTTGATACTCATCCTTGGCATTGCCATTATTCTGCTGCATTTCACCACGTCTGCATTTGAGCACTATTGTCTTTCCCTGCACGTCATAATTTCCACGATCAAAGCCAATAGAGGCATAAAAGCGCGGATCACGATTCCTGTGAAAACGTACCGTACTATCACCTGGTGCAATGGAATACGGATCAAGCTTCTTAGTCTCGGGGTCATCTGCCCAAGGTAGACCGTTCTTGGTATAATACCTACTCACACAATCCCACGTCGGGAATAAGGACCCTCTAAAACCTTTGGTCGAATAACTTGTAAATTCAACACGAGGAGCCATATTCTTGATACAGTAGGAAATAGTTCCCTGTTCAGCAAAGCCAAACAGGACTTCATTCCAGTTAAATCCGCTACCACTGATCCCATCACCGACAAAGGCTTCATGATAGTTTTTCTTCCCTTGCTCCAAGTCATTGGTCGAATTTCCATAAAGTTTGTAACCGTTCTCTTCGCAAAGGTCTATGGCCTCTTTGGCAGCATCCATCGCTCTCTTCCACTTTTCCCGGTCATAAGTCTGGTTAATCAGAAAAGTGCCGTCGGGGTTTTTAAAGTCGGAATAAAACTCACTATTCCCATTGACTAACGGCGAGGCGGCATAAAGCAACAGCCGAGCCTTGAAAGCCAAGGCAGCAGAAGAGGTAGCCCTGTTTCTCTTACTTGAATCCCATACGCCAGGAAGTAATCTAGCTGCTTCCGAATATTTATTGGCAATGAAATCGACACATGTATCATAAGGAGAACGGGAGGTCATCATCTCGGCCGGAGAACTTTCCATTGGTATTTCCTTGTCAATAATAACTATCGGTCCATAGTACTCCAGCATGATCTGATGATAATACCCGATCAAAAACAGCGCTTCACCTTTCCACCAGCTCAGGTTTTCGGGGGTAATGTCCGATACCCTATCCAGATTATTAAGCACATTATAGCAATTGCGGATACTTTCCCATACTGCTTTCTTCACAGCACCCTGCGGATAAGATTTTGCTGTATTGCTCCATAATGAGTAATAAGTCGTTGTTGGGGATTCTTCCCCATAAACCAGACTGCGGAAATGAAACCAGCGCGTTGTTCCTCCTTTGCTCGTTATGATTTCGTTTCCTCCGGTAAAATCAGGAAATTGTTGGGGATGGAAATAGTTAGGGATATTCGCGTAGCAAGACAGTACCATTCCTTCAGCCTGATATTGTGTCCGGTAGATATCATCCACGGTAGCAGTACCTTGCGGAACCACATCAAGAAAATCACATGATGCCATCATTAAACAGCCGATTGCCGACAGGCATAACTTTGTATATATATTTTTCATAACTTATTCTGTTCTTAATTAATAATGAAACTGAATCCCGATCTTGGCCGTGCGCTGTAGCGGATATTTCAAACCATTCCCACTTCCCATTTCAGGATCCCAGGTACTGAACGGAGAGAATGTCAGCAAATTAGTACCTGCTGCATACACACGCAGCCACGGGAAGAAGGAATAGCCCAGTTCGGCATTCTTCAGGCGCAGGAAAGCTGCGTTACGTAGGTAATAAGTGCTGGTTTGCGCATTGTTCGTGATAAATTCGGGTGATAATCGGGGATAGGCGGCACCGGCTACATTATTGCTTTCCGACCAGTGGTCATCAACGATATACTGTGCAATGTTATATCCTTTATGGCCCGCTTCGCTGAACGGATGAATATCGCTCATCATTAAACTGACTTTGGCCACTCCCTGGAAAAACAGAGACAAATCCCACTTTTTATACTTCAACGTTCCTCCAAAACCATAGATAATCTCCGGAATTTCAGGATTGCCGATAATCGTCCTGTCATAACCATTCACCACGTTATCACCATTCAGATCTTTATATTTAATATCTCCCACCGTATAATTTCCGAACGACTGTTTGGGAGATCTGTCTATTTCCTCCTGAGAAGTAAACAATCCGTCAGACACATATCCTATAATACTGTTTATCGGGTGTCCGATTCTTGAAGAATAGGGTTCTACATTCACCGGTTCGTCTATCTCCGTAATCTCATTATGTGCATAGGTCAGACTACCGTTCAGGCGGAGCACCCAATCTTTGCCAATTACTTTGCTGTATGCTACACTCATATCCACACCCTTATTCTTTACCGAGCCAATGTTGGCATAAGGCAGCATACCTGTCACTCCCATTGTTGAAGGGACGGACGAACGTTGCATAAAAATTCCACTACGGTCTTCCTTGAAATAATCAATGGTTATATCCATAGATTCAAGAAGGGTCATATCGACACCTAAATTCAGCTTTTTCGATTTCTCCCATGTAGCGTTCGCATTACCATAAATATTTACAAGCGGCCCATTCACGCGGGTACCGCTACCAGTCCACCAATCCAAATTATTATTCATACTGACTTCTGTTACATAGGGAAAGCGAGTGGCAAGCGCATCATTTCCGGTCAATCCATAAGTAGCTCGGATTTTCAGAGTGGAAACTGTTTTTTTTAACGGTTGGAAAAACTTTTCATTAGAAATAGTCCATCCTAGGGCAATCGCAGGGAAGAATCCGAAACGATGCCCGCTTCTGAAATTCTCCGAGCCATTATAACCAAAGGTAGCCTCAAGCAGGTAACGCTGACCAAAACTGTAGGTCAGACGTCCGGCCATCCCTTGCTCACGGTAAGGAAGAAGATCTTTTTCAGCTCCGCCGTCCTTCACTTTCTTGGTTTCTTTCATGTGGTAAACAAGGGTAGCTCCCACATCATGTCCACCAAACTGGCGTGAGTAGTCCAGCGCTCCCTGTAAAGACCAGACACTCTCTGTCGGATCACGCCCGGAATTGCTCTTCAGATAAGGTTCTCCCGGCTCACCGATAGTCGAAGTCTTATAAAGGTAGTTTCCCTGATCATCCATCGTATAGTCATCAGATACTTTATAGTAGAAAGGTACAATCCAATGATCCAGCCAGTTAAAACTGTAATTATAGAAAGATGCCAGTCCGGTGAGTTTTAACCCTGGTGTGACAAACTTCAAGTCCTGTTCGAGATTGAAAGCGGTCGTCATATAGACATAATTTCGTTCCGTATAACCTTCACTCAATTTGGCGTAAGGATTCGGCTCTGATTTTCCCACATCCCACGGATCATTGCTACCGTAGCGGATGTATGTATCCCCTGGTTCAGCAGGAAGTGTAGCAGGAAAACGTACGGGATTCCCATGCATGGAATAGGCGAACAAATTCCGGGTACTTGTTTTGGGGGCATGGTGGTAGAACAACTGCGTATTCATATTTAGCCCCACTTTCGTCGTAGAGGTAACACGGGCTGTCACATTACTCTGAAACAGGTATTTCTTGTTGCGCATACCCACATCAAGCTTATCTTCCTTGGGTTGCCGGATGATACCATTTTCATAGAAGATTCCAGCATTCAGGAAGTAATCCACATTTTTGCTTCCGCCCTTGATGGAGATATTCAAATTCTGATTAACGGCGAAGTCTTTGAACAACATACTGTACCAGTCATTGTTTGGGAACAGGTAGGGATTTGCATTGGCACGTGTTTTATCTATCTTATCCCGGCTATAGAAAGGCTCATACTCTTGGTTATTGGCAATAGCCTGATTATAAACGGCTTCATTATACATATCCATGTAAGTCGGGCCATCTGCCATTTTCTGCACATAGGTAGGCATGGAGAAAGTATTATCAAAGCGGATATCTACAGACATTTTCTCGGAAAGCTGTCCTTGCTTGGTAGTAACGATGATAACTCCGTTAGCCCCCCGTGAGCCGTATAGGGACGTTGCCGTAGCATCTTTCAGCACAGAAAACGACGCGATAGATTCTGGAGGAATATTGTTCATCATCGTAGCGTTGATTTCCACACCGTCAAGTATGATCAGCGGTGAGGTATTCGAACCAAAAGTTGATATACCACGTATATAGAATTTCGCCTCATCAGAGCCTGGTTCACCCTGTGTTTGTACGGCGATGATACCTGGAACGTTCCCGGCAAATGAAGTACTAAGATTACTGGATGTCATCTTCAGGTCTTCCGGCTTCACTGCCTGCACAGCTCCCACGAGGGATTCTTTCTTTTGTTTGCCAAAACCGACCACGACCACTTCATCCAGCATCATACTCCTGTCCGGAGTCAAATTAACGGAAATGAACTTCTTATCTTTTACCACTACCGTTTTCTTCTGGTACCCAACATATGAAATGGTCAATGATGCGTTCTTTGCCAACTGTATAGTGAATATACCGTCCACATCTGTTATAACCCCGTTCTGCGTTCCACTTTCCAATACGGTAGCTCCAATAACAGGCTCTCCGTTTTCGTCTCCCACATATCCTTTCATTTCTGCTTTTACTTCTTTTTGCTGGCTCTCGTCGATCTTTCTATTATCTGCCGCCGTTACAACGGAAACGGGAAATAATGTGAAGGCTAACCATAACAGGATGCAACAGCTTTCGCTGGTAAGGCATCCTTGTTTTACTTTACAGTTCATATATCAATAGATTTTTTGATTAGTAGTGTAGATTTTTCTCTGAAATACAGGGAGGTGTGTCGTAATGCACGATGTACCCTCTTTTTTATTCATTACTATACAACTCTGTTCATTTTCTTTTCTATTATTCATTGTGTGTGCAATTTATTTTATAATTATTTCTTTGACTTTATATAAATTACAGTACAAATTCTCAAACTAAGAATCGTTTATATATACGATAGGAAAACAACTCTCTCTTCCGCCCGAAGGCTGGCTGGCAAAAAAAAGTAAATACCTTGTCATACATCAAATTTAGTTGTTAATATATTTGCAAAATTACCCGGAACAACTCGGATAAAATATCAGAAAATGACCTGATATTATAAAATTTAAAGCAAAATACATATTACTAGTGCGATATGAAATCTTTAGGCAGTACTCCGAACTGTTTTTTAAAACAGCTTGAAAAATAGGAGGGGGTACTGAACCCTACCATGTAAGAGACTTCCACCACTCCATAGGTTCCTTCTTTCAGTATGGAAGCTGCCTGCTTCAAACGGAAAAGGCGGAGATATTCGTTCGGACTCATATTTAGGATTCCTTTCAATTTCCGGTAAAAGTTGGAACGTCCCATATTCATTGCATCCGCTATATCATCAATTTGCAGGTCCGTATTATCAAGATGGCGTAATACATACTCATTTAACTTGCTAATAAACATCTCATCGGCCTTTGTCTGCGCCATTGCATCTGCTTTGATAAAAGGAAATTCAATAAAGTGACGGCGTAATCTTTCCCGATTACTCAACAGATTTGCTACATTGGCACGAAGATACTCCATAGAAAACGGCTTTTCAATATACGCATCCGCCCCTTCTTCAAGTCCTTCGATTCTTGATTCCAGATTAGTTTTAGCTGTCAATAATATTACAGGAATATGACTATAGTCCAGATTTTGTTTCAGATGCTTGCATAATTCAACCCCGTCCATCAGAGGCATCATAATGTCACTTATTATCAGATCCACAGATTTCTGTTCAAGAACGTCCAACGCCTCGACCCCATTTTCCGCAATCAGTACATGATACAATGAAGACAATTGCCTGAACACAAAAGCAAGCATATCCTTATTATCTTCTACAACCAATATGGAAGCAACCTCTCTTTTATCTTTATCAGAAACTTCACGATCTTCATCATCATACCCAGGTTTCTTATGTTGTTCTTCCGAATCATCCGGAAGTGTCTGGTGTAATATTGGAATGGAAAGAATGAAACGGTTACAATCTAGCTCCCGGTCCATCACCAGCATACCTTGATGCAACTCTGCCAAGTAACGAGCCATAGCTAATCCGATGCCTGTGCCCGAGACAATATCTTTCCCGTCCCGGTATTGGACAAAGGCTTTAAAAATATTTTCACGCATTTCGATAGGGACTATATTCCCATCATTACTCATAGAGATAGTGAACACCTCATTCTTCTCATCAACAGACAAATGGAGATAAACGTATGTCCGGGCATATTTCAATGCATTAGCAAACAGATTACTGAGAATTTTGGTCAAAGCCTCTTTGTCAACAGAAGCCAACAATTCTTCCTCTGGAACTTCTACTTCAAGTTTAATTCCCCTTTGCTTTGCCAAAGTGGTGAAATACTTATAAACAGAGTGGACGATAGTACCGATATTATATTCTTTCGGATTCAATTTAAAACCTTTATTTTCCGCTTTACGGAAATCAAGTAATTGGTTTATCAGGTTCAGTAACCTCTCCACGTTCTGATCCATAATTTCCAATTCCATCCTTACATTTTCGGAGAGTTCCCTATCAGCAAGTACATTCTCCAATGGGCACTTTATCAGTGTTAAAGGAGTACGGATTTCGTGTGCCACATTTGTAAAGAAATCTATCTTAGTGGTGTAGAGTTCCTGCTCCTTTTCCTGTTCGAACTTCTCCATCTCTTTACGCTGCTTTTCAATAGTACGCTTCCTTAAATAAAAGAAGAGGGCGAAAAATGTACCGAGTATCAATAGGATATAAATCAGGTATGCCCATACGGATAAATAAAACGGGGGCAATATCCTGATCCCCAATGTGCGTACATCTGGATTCCATACACCATCACTATTCGCACCTTTCACGCGTAACATGTATGTCCCATAAGGTAAATTGGAATACGTAATAGGGCCCTTACCCGCTGTATGCCATTCGGAATCATACCCTTCCAGTCTATATAGCAGTGTATTCATGCTCGGTGACTGATAACTTATCGCAGCTATCCTGAAGGAGAACGAATTCTGATTTGACTGAAGTTCGATATGGTTTGACAAAGTGATACTTTGTTTCAATGGAGAGCCTTTTTCTCCGACTACCACCTTTTTATTAAAGAGCATAAAATCGGTAATCAAAACAGAGGGTAAAAAATCATTATCAATAAAGGAGGAGGGGGCAAAGGAGATGAAACCGTTAATACAGCCAAAATAAATCCGTCCATTCTTATCCTTATAGCTGGACTGGTAATTAAACTGGTTACTCAGCAACCCATTAGCAACTGTATACACTTTAAAACTGGAATTCTTCGGGTTAAAATGCACCAGCCCTTTATTGGTTGAAACCCAGAACAATCCCTTTTCATCTTCTTCAATCCGATAAATGACGTTGCTTGGCAGACCGATACCGTCATAACGGACAAAGGTGTTGGCGGAAGGCACAAAGCGGCAGAAGCCACCTCCTTGTGTGGTAAACCATAGCTGATTTTGACTGTCTTCAAAAATACTCAGCACCTTATTGGATGGAAGGGTGGACGAGTCTGCTTCCTCATGTACGAAATGTTCCCAACCACCTGTACGGACATTCTTTTTATAGACGCCATCGGCATAAGTTGCCAGCCATAAATTCCCCTGCTTATCCTCCTTTATATAATAAACAAACGTCCACCCAAGTTCGGGGACGCGTTTAAAACGTTCCGTATCTGGGTTGTACCGAAACAATCCTATTGTTGTTCCAAGATACAGATCGCCCGCAGTTATCCGGCAGATAGAAAAGATATCACTTGCAATATTATCATAGTGCTTTACAGCGTATGTCCTCAAATCAATACGCTTCAATCCTTTTGCAAAATTCCCAACCCACAGATAATCTCCGTCCAAATACAATCCGTGAACATTATGATAAATATCCGGATGAATGAACGGTTCGATTTTTCCAGTACTAGGATAATAATGGAAAAGCCCCTTATCTTCTGTACCTATCCAGAGTGTGCCGTCATGGGCGGCACAAAACTCCCGCACCCTTTTTCCCATTTTGTTTGATTCTTTCTGGGGATAGACTTTATCAAAGTAGGTATATTGCCGGGGGTAATAATTCACACCCCCAAAATAAGTCCCTATCCACATTCCGCCTTCACGGTCTTTGAGAATCGAATAGATGGCATTGTCAGAGATTGAATAGGGATCACCGTTGACGTTCTGCAAGTGGATGATTTTTGCCGTGTGCAGATTATAGATATAAAGTCCCGATTCGGTTCCTATCCATAATTCGTCATCTGAATAAAATGCAAGTTCCCTGATATAAATATCACCTCCCAATTCATCCTTGGAAAGAAGGGTACGGATAGTCTTATTAGTTAGGTTCACTTCTTTCAGTCCGAATACAGTTCCCACATACATGCAATTATAGGGTCCGGGGAGCAATTTATAGATGTATTCATCTCTGAAAGACACTTTTGAATCTTCTGGAAAAATCGGAGTTAAAGTTTTAAGCTTGTCTTTTGAATAATACAGATTTCCATCACGTATGTCCAACCAGCAGACATCGTCCGAATCAAAATAGAGTTGGCCGGAAGTTTTAAGGTTCAGAGTACCGGACCCGTCCGACTGATAATTAACCAACTGGCTATCCTGGGGATTGTAATAGAAGATTCCCCGCGTCTGAGTTACAACCCAGATACCTCCTTTCTGGTCCCCAGTTATCAGATTGACCGTACAGTCTATATCTATGTTTGAATTACTTATCAGAGTAAAATGCCTGACCTTTTCCATTTGTGGGCAATAGACATATAGGCCTACGTCTGTCCCAATCCATATTTGCCCAAGATTGTCTTCATACAAAGAAGTGATGAAATTATTGCCCAAGGTTCCGGATTCTTTCATGAAAGTCCGAAAAGAGATACCATCATACCGGTCAAGACCATCCTTCGTCCCAAACCACATAAATCCTTGTTTATCCTGAAGGATGGCATGGACCGTATTCTGGGATAATCCATTATTGATATCAAGTGAACGGAATGCATATTGTCCTTCATTCAGAACGGCAAGGGAATAAAGAGGCATCAAAGAAAGAAGTATTAATATAACTAAAATACGTAGTCTCTGCATTGTCTTAATTGTTAGTTTCATTAATTAACATACAACAGGATATAAGAATATCCTGAAAAGTGGATATCAGAGCTATTTCAACAGTATATTCTCAGTACGTCCCGGTGTCAGCAATTCCCAAAGGGATGCTACCGTCCAACCGGGAGCAAACATGTCATTATAATATCCTTTTCCATTCCTTCCATAATCCCAGTTGGTGTGCTGGATCACTTCCGGATAATAACCAACTTTTATCACTCCACACATATGTCCTTTATAAGGAAGTAACTGGCACATGGAAGTAGAAATGACTTCAGCAAAATCAGAGAAACGAGGTTCATTATACTCTTTGGAAAGCCAACGGAGCACATCGGCAAATTCAAAAATAAATACATCAATATGATTATTCTCCACCGAGACATTTCCCCAGCCGCGAGTTTTCAGACCGATATCACCCAACATCTGCCCGGGAGCAAACGGAACGTCCCAGACGTAATACCAGGACAAGGCAAAATAAGCCGCTTTTCGTGTCAGAGAGGCATAGTGGTTATGTTCCGTACCATTTGTTATCAATGATAAATAGTAAGTTGCCGTAGCGGTATAGAGGGAAGCTTCCTTATCCTCACAGTTTGCATCCAGCGTAGAGGAGAAATAGTCAGCCTTTGATATAAGCTCTTTTTCCAGATATTCCGCAGTACGCCGGGCAGCGGACAGATAGCGTTTGTCCTTAAAATATTTATATCCCATAACCAGAGGTAATGTAGCGGATGGAGTACTTCCTCCACTTCCGTCAACAACTGTAAAGTCATCATGGAATTTACGTGGAAAACTTCCATCTGGATTTTGCAGTTGCAAGAACATATCGAGCATTTTCTTTAAGCGTTGTTCCCAATCAGGATGGTGACGTTTATACTTCTGTTCATAATTCAGATAATGAAACATGGCATAAATTCCTTCCGACTGACGACGTATGCTATGCACTGGGCGTTCTTCTTTCACATCACTATCATTTTCCAGATTTACCCATTCACGCAAATAACCGGTTTCCGTAAAGCCATTTTCTAAGTAACTATCAAATATCTTTTTACTGCTAGCTGCAAGGTCATCACGTCCATTCTCATTGCCAAACTCCCATGCATTGAAAGCGTTTAGAAGTACGCGACCGACAAAACCTATCTCTGCTACATTCATGTTGGCACAGGCTGCCACTTTCATTTCAGGGCTGGAGTAATAGGCAAGAGCTTTGTCCCCAACAAAACTTTCCACAAAATAATTGCTCAGCACTCCTTTTATCTCTTCTGGAGAAAAAGGTATTTTCACAGGTTGGGGACGGTATGTATCATAACAATATTCCCAAGTATGGCAAATAAAATCTGAGTAGTCTGTAGCCTGCCCCTCGATAAATTCCCAGGTCAGGAGTACTGTTTCTCCTTTTTTTAGATATTGGAAAGATGTAACCTCCGGAGCCAGCGTCAACTTACGAATATAGGTTTTAGGAGCTTCTCGGTAAGGAAATCCAAAAGATAGTGTTGATGTTCCGTCATGGCTCTCAAAGCCGGTGAACCCTAGGGACGTTTTGCCCGAGAGGATGATTTCGCCTGTTTGGTGGGTAGCAAGGGCATCCCATTGAAAATCGTCCTTGCGTGCCACAGTCATATAACGTCCATCTTTCTGATTGAAGATACCGGTAAGGGGTGAGCTCAGACGATCCTCACGTACCAGCCAACTCTCTGATATATGAAATGAAGGAGCACCTTTAGGAGAACGTAAATTGCGACTATACCAGAATCCTGGTAGATAAAACATACAGTCATTATGTCGGAAGCCTGTTTTCAACTGTTGTTGATAATTAAAGTACACGTCTTCCAATGCCGTAATACTTACTACCATTACACATTTAACATTGTCACGTTCTATTCTCTCTGTAATGATTAATGGTATTTTTTCTTCAGACTCTAACAGATAGATTCCCTTATCATCAACGGCTCCTTGAAAAGCAAGGGAATAGTTTCGTGATTGATTACCGGGAACCTTCAAGGAGACTTGTGCAGATATTCTTTTATATATATCATTAACAGTCCTAGCATCAATAGTAATAGTACAGATCATCAGGCAACAAAGCATACATCTTAATTTTGTCATATAAATCAGATAATTTAGTTTATTAATATTCTTTTAATTTGCGTTCCAAAATTAGGATATTACGTATACAAAGAATGTGATTTTTTGAGCAATTATTATAAGATTTCAGTAGAATTCATAAGAAACAGCCCATTAAGTATTTATTTTTTAATCCTCTATTAAGATCCCATTACAATATACACTTATATTTTTATTGGGATATTTAATACTACAAATGTAAATGTGTCAGAATGCGGGCACAACCTCAGGTCCCTAGCCTTTGTATTGACGAGACTTCTTTAAGCTGCGGAGAATTATATACTGTTGTCACTAATCGTGCGGGACGTGGTGGCAGAGGTACACTTGTGACCATGATACGTGGCACGAAGTCTGAAGACGTCATAAAGGTGCTTGAAATGATTCATGTCTCCAAGCGCAAGACAGCCAAAGAGGTCACTTTAGATCTTTTGCCGACCATGATGCGGATCGTCTGAACGGCTTTTCCCAATGCCACTATGACAGGTTATCGGTTTCATGTACCTTAATTCCGCAATACTATTGTAAATTAAATCTTTTAAGTAGAGGTTGTGTCAAAACGCTGACACACCTCTTTTAAATGCTATTTAATGCGAAATTACAAAAATACGCATTTAGATGGAGGCAAACTGTTTGCGCCATTGGCTAGGTGACATGCCCGTTTTTTGTTTGAATATACGATAAATCCATGTGTGGGATGAGAAACCGCACTCTGTGGAAATAGCGTCAATGCTATATTCGGGGTTGGCTTTCATCATGCGAACAGCCTCATTAAAACGAATGTCGCTAAGCCAGGTTCTAAAATTGGTGTATTCTGACTGATTGAAGTATTCTGTCAGTTCGTTTTTCTTGTATCCCAACTTGGTAGCTAGCGAATAGATGTTAACTTCATAGTCCTTATAAAATCCCTCTTCACACCATTTCTTGAGGGCTAATTCTATTTCCATCTTTCTATTAGCTGTCAAGATATTTGTGCCATGAGTGTTCTTGCCGTCTTTCATGTCTTCTGCTTCCGTGACTTTTGCTTCTGCGTCATTTTCCTCAGGAATGACTTCTTTGGGTGTGATGTAATAGCCCATAGCAATGAAAGTGTGGACGAAAAAGATGACAGAGAGTAATATCAAGGGACCTATTATATATAATAAGGTATTGAAGAGGATTGCTACAGGAAGGAGTCCAGCAGCAAAGTATAGCAAAATGATGCTGGCTTGCGAATAGCGCACGTATGGAATCAAGTCGATTCCGAAATTCTCCATGAGCTTCTGCTTTCGGGCTTTTGTTTCTTTGCGAATGATAAGAATAAAATATGCCATGCTAGCCACAAAAAGACCGAGCATCACATAGAGCATATTGCCAATGTGTAAACTTTGACTTTTGAACATGCCAATGACGAAAACTATGGCGATGAGTATGTATGCCATCATACCACGTAAACAATACCGTCGCACTTTGTTGCCTGTGCTCTCTATGTTGATTATGGAGAGAGTGATGGCAAATGCCACTGGAGTATAGAACAATATGTTGAATGCTGCGCCCACATCGGTACCTTGTGCACGGAGTCCATGAATCATCTGTAAGAGGTAGTGGACGGAGAAGAATAGCATGGATGCAACGAGAATCCATCTTGATATTTCGTAGCGCCACACCTTCCATCTCACCTGCAAACTTGCCATGGCTAATTGCAATGCTAGCATGGCTGTAATGACGCAACATACAAGTTGTAATATGAATAACGATTTCATAGTATTGTTATTACCTTAATTCCGCAACACTATAAATTTTAACTTTTATAATATCCTGAACAACAAAAAGTTCTTGGACAAGCCAAGCGGCAAAGCCGAGCGGCTCAGGATTTTGTCATGTCAAAGGATTCACTTAACTTAGTGTTGCAAAAATAGTCAAACAAAACCTCATCAAGCATGGTAAAAGTACAAATAAAATCCGAGAAACTCACATCTTTTGGTGGTATATTTCCAATTATGGAGAAATTCGACAGGATGTTGTCTTGTACAATAGACTCTACTTTAGGTTTGCGTAGCAAAGTGTATGGCTATCAATATAGCGAGATAATACGTTCTCTGATGTGCGTATATTTCTGTGGAGGGTCATGTGTCGAAGACGTGACCTCACACCTTATGGAAGCACTTTGCTTGCATCCACCCCTCCGTACATGCAGCGCAGACACAATACTTAGGGCCATTCGTGAATTGACCACACCGAATCTGACCTACAGGTCTGATTCGGGCAAAAGCTACGACTTCAACGTGGCTTCCGACCTTAACAATCTGCTTGTCAATGCATTGCTGGCAACTGGACAGTTGCTGCCAGACAATGAATATGACTTTGATTTTGACCACCAGTTCATTGAGACGGAGAAATTTGACGCAAAAATAACCTACAAGAAGTTTACCGGTTACAGTCCAGGAATAGCAACGGTCGGCGATGTCATCGTCGGGATAGAGAACCGCGACGGCAATACCAATGTCCGTTTCCATCAGGAAGACACTCTAAAACGTATTTTTGAGCGTTTGGAGAATGCCAGAATACATATAAACCGTGCGAGGATGGATTGTGGCTCATGCTCTGAGGCTATGGTGGAAATGGTGGAGAAGCACAGTCGGCATTTTTATATCCGCGCAAACAGGTGTGTATCGTTGTATGACGATATCTTTGCCTTGCGCGGATGGAAGACCGAATACATAAACGGTCACGAGTTTGAGATATGCTCCATCATTGCAGAGAAATGGGTCGGCAAAGCGTACCGCCTTGTCATACAGCGGCAAAGAAGCATCAACAAGGAACTCGACCTGTGGGAAGGGGAATATACATACAGATGCATACTGACAAATGACTATACTTCGACAGACCGTGACATCGTGGAGTATTACAACAAGCGTGGCGGTGCTGAGCGTGTATTGGACGACATGAACAACGGCTTTGGCTGGAAACGGCTGCCAAAATCGTTCATGGCGGAAAACACGGTGTTCCTGCTTCTGACCGCTTTAATACGAAACTTTTACAGACACCTCATATCTGACGCAAACATGAAGAGCTTTGGACTTAAACGCACAAGCAGAATCAAAACTTTTGTATTCAAGTATGTTTCTGTCCCTGCAAAATGGATTAAGACTGCAAGACAGCACATACTGAACATATACACAAGCAATGATGCATACATGATGGCCTTCAAATTTGATTTTGGGTAGCCTCAAATCTTCGTGGCCTTTTGCGTATTGCCTCAAGTCGCATCATGGGGTAAGGGGATTTTGTCTCTTGCGACTGCACCATTAGGGTTCTTTACGAAAACGAGTCGTTTTAGAGAGGTATCTGCAACCCCAGATATCAAAAATATTACAGGTTGCGGATTTTAGGATGTACAAAAGCTCTTTTATGAGGCAATTGATGAACTCAGGATTACTTATCGCTGAAGGGCACGGGATTTGGAGAGCGGAGAGCGATGAAATTCAGTGGCGCAGAGAGTAAAATAATAAAAAAGTTGGATTTTTATTGACGCGAATCAATTCTTTTAGTATTTTTGCCTTGTCTTTTACCAAAAAAGATTAATAACAGTAAGCGTTAGGCATTATCCATGTTCAGGAAATCCCCAATTTCAAGACAACAATTGGATAATACATCAGGTGTCCCTATGCACTATTATATCTTGTTAGCATATATAGGCGTGGGGCTTTGTGTATTATATGTTGTTGAGTATGGGGATACTTCTGAACGGTAATACCAAAGTTCCCACGCTTAACTTTATATAAACACAACTTCAGGGAACAGAGTTGTCATATAATCGCATTATGAAAGCAATTTGTTTCAAAACCGGACAGGTCCTGCCTTCCGTTTTCATTCCTCTGTCTGTTACTGTCTTTAGTGGAATTCTCTGCCTTTTTGTTTCCATTCCTGCCCCTTTTCGGGACTTGCGGCTATTATTACACAAATTACATGCCAAACAGTTTCTCTGAATCCATTTATGGCATTCAATAATCCCCCTGGACATACAGAAGAGGAACTTTGGCAACAAATACTCTCCCTGTCAAGGGAATTGCAGGAATGCAGGGCCTGCCTGCACTATCATAATACGCTGGATTACATATACGACAAGATCAACATGATAGAGAAAGAACTGGATATCTTGTTGAGAATGTTGTAGGGATCTTGTGACAAAAAGGCATGATAATTATACATTTTTATGACTATTTGTCTCGCAAGCATTAAAATTCATTTTACAACTCCATAAGAGTCCGATTTACAGATGCTATCACATAAATTCATGATTATTGCAGGATATGAATTACGATTTATTTTGTCTAATTTCAAATATCAGAACAGCCATGGATAAACGAATTGAATATGCGATGAACACATTGATCAATACAGAAATCTGGTCAACTAACCTGTACCTGTCATTGCAGGTCTATTTTGAGGGGCAGCAACTTCCGATATTGGCCTCATGGCTAAGTGCACAGGCACAGGACAATATGGGCAAGGTCTATCAGATGATGAACCGCATCTATCATGAAGGAGGTGCTGTAACCATCCATGAAATCAGGCGCGACATCCGGCAATGGCCGACACCGCTGGCTGCCTTGAACACCCTGCTTGAACATGAACAATATATATCCCGTCAGATATCCGAACTTCACGTACTATGCCAGAATACGGATTCATCCATCCATTCTTTCATCAAGGGGCTGTACACAAAACGGATATATGTAAGTACGGTGTTTATGGAATTGTTGCGTATCCTGGCCATGGAATATGAACGCAGGCTGCCCTGCTTCATATGATGTGTCAAATCGTGTAACCTGACCGGAGTTTATTGTTCACAGAGAAAATAATGGTCTAAAAATAAAACAAGTATCATCCTATGGATATATTCGCATACTCAATGTTGTGTTTCACTTCGTTGTTCACATTGATGGACCCCCTCGGAGTGATGCCGGTTTTCCTGCAGATGACCGAGGGCATGAGTGCCGGAGAACGCCGGAGCATCGCCTTAAAATCCTGCGCCCTCACGTTCGTCATACTGGTACTTTTCACCTTGTGCGGCAGGTTCCTGTTCCATTTTTTCGGGATCTCGACCAATGGTTTCCGGATTGCGGGAGGTATCATCATCTTTAAAATCGGATATGACATGCTGCAGGCACACTTCACCCATGTGAAACTGAACGAGAACGAGAAAAAAGAATATTCCAGGAACATCACCGTCACGCCTCTTGCCGTTCCGATGCTGTGCGGTCCGGGTGTAATTTCAAGCGGCATAACACTGATGGAAGATGCCCCTGAGCATATTTTCAAAATTGCACTGGTTTGCGTGATCGCCCTAGTCTGTCTCCTCTCTTTCATTATCCTTTGCGTGTCAACGCGGCTTTTGAAAATTCTTGGAGAAACCGGAAATAATGTGATGATGAGACTGATGGGGCTTATTCTGATGGTCATCGCCGTGGAATGTTTCATAAACGGGATGCAACCTGTCCTGACAGATATTTTGAGACAAGCACACGCTTGCCCCTGAATATGAAAAATAAAAAATAGTACCAACATTAAAAATTAGATTCATTATGACCGAGAATTTACAAAAGGCCCTGAACGGGCAGATTACTGCGGAATTATGGTCCGCCAACCTGTATCTTTCAATGTCCTTCTATCTGGAAAAGGAAGGTTTTTCCGGCATGGCCCGCTGGATGCGCAAGCAATCGGCGGAAGAGACAGGACACGCATGTGCCATCGCCGAATATATGGCCAAACGTGAGGCGGAGGCAAAAGTGGACAAGGTCGATGTGGTTCCACAGGGTTGGGGCAGTCCCACCGAAGTCTTTGAACATGCCTTGGAACACGAGAGACATGTTTCCAGATTGATTGACGAACTGGTACATCTGGCTTCCGAGGAGAAAGACAATGCCACCCGTGATTTTCTTTGGGGATTTGTCAGGGAGCAGGTGGAGGAAGAGGCGAATTTCCTGAACATCGTAAACCTGATGAAGAAAGCCGGAGAGAGCGGCATCCTTTTCATGGATGCAAAACTGGGGGAACGCCAGTCCTGATTTGGAATAAAAAAACGACTGACATGAGCACGATTATTGATTTGTTGGGAACGCAGGCAGGATACTACCTGGACCATGTATGCAAGACAATAGACAAGAAACTCATCCATATCCCCGAGCCGAATATGATAGACAAGGCATGGGTGGATTCCGACAGGAATATACGCACCTTGGAGAGCCTGCAAGCCCTGTACGGGCACGGGCGTCTGGCCAATACCGGGTATGTCTCCATCCTGCCGGTGGATCAGGGGATAGAACATTCTGCCGGAGCATCCTTTGCACCCAATCCTCTTTACTTCGATCCCGGGAACATTGTGAAACTCGCTATCGAGGGAGGATGCAACGCCGTGGCATCCACATTCGGAGTTCTGGGAGCTGTGGCACGTAAGTACGCCCATAAGATTCCTTTCATCGTGAAGTTGAACCATAACGAGCTGCTGACTTATCCGAACAGTTATGACCAGGTCATGTTCGGTACAGTGAAGGAGGCATGGAACATGGGTGCCGTTGCCGTGGGGGCAACTATCTATTTCGGTTCGGAACAAAGCCGCCGCCAGATTGTGGAGGTCTCACAGGCGTTTGAATATGCCCATGAGTTGGGGATGGCCACGGTATTGTGGTGTTATCTGAGAAACAGCAGTTTTAAGAAAGACGGGATTGACTATCATGCGGCAGCAGATCTGACAGGGCAGGCCAACCATATCGGGGTCACCATCAAGGCTGATATCGTGAAGCAGAAGCTGCCGTCCAACAATGGAGGTTTTAAAGCCATCGGATTCGGTAAGACCGACGGGCGTATGTATACGGAACTGGTCTCCGACCATCCGATAGACCTCTGCCGCTACCAGGTGGCCAACGGGTATATGGGAAGGGTTGGCCTGATCAATTCGGGGGGCGAGTCCCATGGGACATCTGACCTGCATGATGCCGTCGTAACCGCAGTGGTGAACAAACGTGCCGGAGGTATGGGACTTATCTGTGGGAGAAAAGCCTTCCAGAAGACGATGAAAGACGGGGTCTCGCTTCTGAACACCATTCAGGATGTCTATCTGGATCCTTCGATAACCGTTGCATAAAAACTATATGGCATGAAAAGGATCGTATTGTTGAGACATGGCGAGAGCCTATGGAACAAGGAAAACCGCTTTACCGGTTGGACCGATGTAGACCTGAGTGATAAGGGGATCGCAGAAGCCTGTAAAGCCGGTGATATGCTGAAAGAAGCGGGATTCTCTTTTGAGGCGGCTTACACATCCTATCTGAAACGGGCTGTGAAAACGTTGAATTGTGTTCTGGACCGTCTCAATGAAGACTGGATCCCGGTGGAGAAAAGCTGGAGGTTGAACGAGAAACACTACGGCATACTTCAGGGACTTAACAAAAGGGAGACAGCAGACAAATATGGCGAGGAACAAGTCCATATCTGGCGGAGAAGTTACGGCGTGTCGCCGGAGCCGGTGAAGGAAGACGATCCCCGCTATCCGGGGAACGACACCCGTTACGCCGGTGTTCCCGAAATGGAACTGCCACGGACTGAATCCCTGAAGGATGCCGTCATGCGTGTCATGCCCTATTGGGAATGTGTCATCCTACCCACATTGATGCATAGGGACAACCTGCTTGTCGTTGCCCATGGAAACAGTCTGCGCGGGATAGTCAAGCATCTCAAGAATATTTCCGATACGGACATATCCCTCTTGAACCTGCCCACGGCAGTACCTTATGTATTCGAATTTGATGAACGGCCGGTGCTTGTCAGGGACTATTTCCTCGGAGACCAGGAGGAGATACGGAGACGGACGGAGGCTGTAGCCGAACAAGGTATGATCAGACGATAAGAGTCAGTCAATCAGACTGATTTGTATTGTCTTTTTGAATATTTTATTTATTAACAATTTAAAAAAGGAGGTAAAAATGGTACCTGTAAAAACAAATTCAAACTGGTTGCCGAGTATTTTTAACGATTTCTTCGAGAATGAGTGGCTGGCAAAAACGGGAGTTACGGCTCCTGCCATCAATGTCATTGAGAATGACAAGGACTACAAGGTTGAAATGGCGGCTCCCGGAATGACGAAGGATGATTTCAAGGTGAATGTTGACGAAAACAACAACCTGACAATCTGCATGGAAAAGAAAGAAGAGAAGAAGGAGGAGAAGAAAGACAAGAAGTATCTCCGCCGCGAATTCTCTTATTCCAAGTTCCAGCAGACCATCCTGCTACCTGAAAACGTGGAGAAGGATAAGATTTCCGCAAAAGTCGAACACGGGATCCTGTCCATTGAAATCCCGAAAGTGAAGGAGGAAGAAAAACAAAAAACTTCCAAGGCTATCGAGGTTAAATAATTCCATATCTGGAATGGTGTAAGGCCGGACAGGCTTTTCCTGTCCGGAGAGCCGTCCGGCCTTTAACAGGCACTTCCGGAACAGGGAACCGGCACAACCGATGAAGGAATTCAATTTTGAAAAAGAGCTGCTTAGCGTACAGGACGAACTGTTCCGTTTCGCGTACAAACTGACAGCGGACAGGGAGAAGGCGGAAGATCTGCTGCAGGATACCCTGCTCAAGGCAATGCTTCACAAAGAAAGTTACAACAAGAACACAAATTTCAAAGGGTGGCTGTTTATCATCATGCGTAACACGTTTATCAACGGTTACCGGGCGGAGGTCGGTCATACCCGTCTGTACATATCCTCCGATCCTGCATATTATTCGCGGATCATGGACGAGTCCCGTACAGAGGAGGTGGACAGGAACTATGACCTGGAAAAGATACGTAATGCCATCAAAAGTATACCGGAGTCGCATTTCATACCTTTTGAGATGTACCTGTCAGGGTTCAAATACCGTGAGATAGCGGAAAGAACCGGTGTGAGTTTGGGAACCATAAAGAGCCGTATTTTTCACTGCCGGAAAAAACTGAAAGCTATATTGGCAGAATGAAACAAAACAAGAACTGAGATAGATGAAAAAAGATGAATATATAGGAATCCTTACTTCCGGAGGGGACGCTTCCGGAATGAATGCGGCAATCCGTGCCGTGACCCGTACCGCCATTTTCAACGGCTTCAAAGTCAAAGGAATTTACAGAGGGTACGAAGGCCTGATAGCGGGCGAGTCCAGGGAACTTACGACCGAGGATGTGAGCAGCATCATCCAGCGTGGGGGAACCATCCTGAAAACGGCACGTTCCGAAGCGTTCACCACCCCGGAAGGACGCAGAGAGGCATACGATACCATGAGGAAAGAAAAAATCGGGGCGCTGGTAGTCATCGGGGGCGACGGCTCACTGACTGGAGCCCGCATATTTGCCGAGGAATACCCTGTCACGTGCATAGGACTGCCCGGTACCATCGACAATGACCTGTACGGTACCGATTTTACAATCGGATATGATACGGCCCTGAACACCATTGTGGAGTGTGTGGACAAAATCCGGGATACAGCCACCTCGCACGACCGAATTTTCTTTGTCGAGGTGATGGGACGCGACGCCGGTTTCCTCGCCCAGAACAGCGCAATAGCCTCGGGAGCCGAGGCCGCCATTATTCCGGAAGACCGGACGGATGCGGATCAGCTGGAGACTTTTATCGGACGCGGATTCCGGAAGACCAAGAACAGCAGCATCGTCATCGTGACGGAAAGCCCGGGCAATAAGAATGGCGGAGCCATGCACTATGCCGACCGGGTAAAAAGGGAATACCCCGGATATGATGTCAGGGTCTCTATCCTGGGACATCTACAACGGGGAGGAGCGCCAAGTGCCAACGACCGCATATTGGCCAGCCGGCTGGGTGAGGCCGCCATACAGGCCCTGATGGAGGACCAGCACAATATCATGGTAGGCATACATAACAATGAGATTGTCTATGTTCCTTTTGACCAGGCTATCAAGAACGACAAGCCCATTGACAAAAACCTGATCCGTGTCCTTAACGAGTTGTCCATATAAAATGTTACTCCTATGTCGGAAGTTGCCCCTTTAATATCAGACCTTGCCACTATCTTGATTATAGCCGGTATCATAACCGTCATTTTCAAATGGCTGGGACAGCCGGTCATAGTGGGATATATTGTGGCCGGTATTATGGCAGGTCCTTCCATTTCCCTATTCCCGACTGTTTCCGACCAGGCCAATATCAAGATATGGGCGGATATCGGTGTTATTTTCCTCCTGTTCGCCATAGGACTGGATTTCTCGTTCAGAAAGCTGATAAGTGTGGGAGCCTCGGCCATATTCTCCACTGTTATCATCGTCTGCGGCATGATGTTCCTGGGATATACGGCAGGCAATGCGATGGGCTTCTCACACACGAGCTGTATCTTTCTGGGCGGAATGCTGTCCATGTCCTCCACCGCCATCGTATTCAAAGCATTCAGTGACATGGGGCTTCTCGATCAGAAATTTACCGGTATTGTCCTGGGGATACTAATCATTGAGGACGTGGTGGCGGTAATCATGATGGTGGTCCTCTCCACATTGGCTGTAGGCAAGCATTTTGAAGGCTTCGAAATGCTGGAGAGCATATTGAAACTTGCGGCCTTTCTTATTTTCTGGTCAGCATTGGGAATCTATCTGATTCCTACCCTTCTGAAAAGATTGAACCGCTTTATTAGCAATGAAATACTGTTGACAACCTCCCTGGGACTATGCCTGGGAATGGTGATGATAGCGACAAAGGCGGGATTCTCCGCCGCGCTGGGTGCGTTCGTCATGGGATCCCTGCTGGCAGAAACAGATAAAGCGGAAGAAATCGCACATATCGTGCAACCGGTAAAGGACCTGTTCGCCTCCGTTTTCTTCGTATCAGTGGGAATGATGATCGACCCTGCCATGATATGGGAATATGCCGTTCCTGTTTTTATCCTGACGGCACTGGTCCTATGCGGGCAGGTCCTGTTCGGGAGTTTCGGCGTGTTGCTTTCCGGACAACCGCTAAAGATTGCGATACAAGCCGGCTTTTCCCTGGCACAAGTGGGTGAGTTTGCGTTCATCATCGCTTCGTTAGGAATCAGTCTGAATGTAATGGACAAATACCTTTATCCGGTCATAGTGGCAGTATCGGTCATCACCACTTTCCTTACTCCTTATATGATAAGACTGTCGGATCCCGTCTACTGTTTTGCAGACAGGCACTTGCCACAATTCCTGAAAGATTACCTGACGCATTATTCTTCTGGAACAATGACCACAAGACATCAAGGCTCCTGGCACAAGCTCATCAGGTCCATGTTGGTATCCGTCACCCTTTATCTGGTGGTATGCCTGTTTTTCATAGCGCTGTTCTTCTCCTATGCGTATCCTCTGGTAATGGGACGTATTCCGGGGATGAAAGGAAGCCTGCTGAGCTTCGTTCTTGTCCTCCTTATCATATCCCCGTTTTTGTGCGCCATCATCATGAAGAAAAACAATTCCGTCGAATTCCGCAAACTTTGGGCGGACAACAGGTTCAACAGGGGGCTGCTGGTATCAATGATAGTGATCAAGGTGTTGATCTGTATCATTATCGTAATGGGTATCATCATCCGTCTTTTCAATGTCGCTTTGGGGTCAGGACTGATATTATCTTTCCTGATCATTGTCGTTATCTATTTTTCCAAGCGGATACGGAAACGATCGCTAAGTATGGAAAAACAGTTCCTCGAGAATTTCCAGGGTACAGCCGGGACATTTCCACAGGAAGAACCGGAAACAGGAGAAACCTCCACAGAAAAAAATCATGAACTATCAAATAAGTAAAATGTTATGGAATATTCAAGTTATCATGTAAACGTCCCACAATGGAGGGAGATTACAGTCGGTTCACACCTTCCGGCAGAATTGCGGAGATTTGCGGAGATGGCACATAATCTTTGGTGGACCTGGAACGAGGATGCGAAGAGTTTATATAGTGGTTTGAACCCGGAACTATGGGAAGAGGCGGAACAGAATCCGGTACTGTTTCTGGAACGGATGGATTATGAAGAGCTGGAGGCACTGACACATGACGGAAACTTCATGCGTAAGATGGAAAACGTATATTCCACTTTTAAGGCGTATCTTGATGTGGAGCCGGACCACAGCCGTCCGTCAGTTGCCTATTTCAGCATGGAATATGGTCTGGACAGGGTTCTTAAAATCTATTCCGGCGGTCTGGGCATATTGGCAGGTGACTATCTGAAGGAAGCTTCGGACAGTAACGTAGACCTCTGCGCTGTAGGGCTTTTATATCGTTATGGCTATTTTGACCAGGCTCTGGCGATGGACGGGCAGCAACAGGTTCATTATGACCCACAGAATTTCGGGCAGCTTCCGATAGAGAAAGTGATGCAGCCTGACGGGCGACAACTGGTAATCCATGTTCCCTATGCCGACAGTTTCACGGTCCATGCCAATGTATGGAAGGCCAATGTGGGACGTGTTTCCCTCTACCTGCTGGATACGGACAATGAACTGAACAGCGAGTTCGACCGTCCGATTACCCATCACCTGTATGGCGGTGACTGGGAAAACCGGCTCAAGCAGGAAATACTGCTCGGCATCGGAGGAATGATGACATTAAAAGTATTGGGCATCGAGAAAGATGTATATCACTGCAACGAGGGGCATGCCGCACTGATCAATATCCAGCGGTTATGCGACTATATATCCGAAGGCCTGGACTTCGGACAAGCCATGGAACTGGTTAGGGCTTCCTCGCTTTACACTGTGCATACACCTGTGCCTGCCGGCCATGACTATTTCGATGAGGGGCTTTTCAATAAATATATGAAAGGATATCCTGATAAGCTGGGCATTACGTGGGACGAGTTGATGAACCTCGGACGGCAAACTCCGGGCAACAAGGGAGAACGTTTCTGCATGTCGGTATTCGCCTGCAAAACCAGCCAGGCGGTAAACGGTGTCAGCAAGCTGCACAAGTCCGTTTCACAGCAGATGTTCGCGCCTCTCTGGAAAGGCTATTTCCCGGAAGAGAACCATGTGGGCTATGTGACGAATGGCGTACACTTTCCCACTTGGTGTACGGCGGAGTGGAAAAAGCTGTTTAAGGACAATTTCGATGAGAATTTCATGAACGACCAGTCCAATCAGGAAATATGGAAAGGCGTTTATAATATACCCGATGAAGAGATATGGAACATGCGGAAAAGGTTGAAAACCAAACTGATATCCTACATCAAGTGGAAATGCGGCCGGGACTGGCTCAAAAGCCAGGTTGACCCGGCATTGGGTGTCTCCATTTTCGAGAAGTTTAATCCGAATGCTCTTCTTGTCGGCTTCGGAAGGCGCTTTGCAACTTACAAAAGAGCTCATCTTTTGTTTACCGATTTGGATCGTCTGGCGCGGATTGTGAACAATCAGGAACATCCCATACAGTTTGTCTTTGCAGGAAAAGCCCATCCAAACGACACTGCCGGGCAAGGGCTCATCAAGCAGATTGTGGAGATATCCCGCCGTCCTGAATTCTTGGGTAAAATCATCTTCCTTGAGAATTATGACATGGACCTGGCACGGCATCTTATTTCTGGGGTTGACATCTGGATGAATACTCCCACCCGTCTTGCGGAGGCTTCCGGAACTTCCGGTGAGAAGGCTCTGATGAACGGCGTACTCAACTTCTCCGTGCTGGACGGTTGGTGGTACGAAGGCTACCGCAAGGAGGCGGGATGGGCCATCACCGACAAGGCCACCTATCAGGATGAACAGTACCAGAACCAACTGGATGCGGAAACAATTTATTTCCTGCTGGAACATAATATCCTGCCGTTATATTATGAACGGAAAGAAAAAGACTATCCGGAAACCTGGGTCAAGTACATCAAGAACTCGGTTGCGCAAATAGCTCCCCGCTTCACGATGAAAAGACAGCTGGATGACTACTATGACGGATTTTACAACAAGTTGTCGGAACACTTTCATGTTTTGGCGGCGGACAATTATGCAAAGGCGAAAACGCTTGCCGGCTGGAAGGCAGCTGTCGACAGCAGATGGAATGCCGTGGAAATCGTTTCCGTGAATGCGGGAAAAGGATTGGACGCCACGGTGGAGGCTGGTAAGGAATACGAGATGACGGTCGTCATTGACGAGAAAGGGCTGGACAACGCGATCGGATTGGAATCGGTCATTATACGGCATGAGGAGAATGAGGATCGCATCCATGAGGTCATTCCTTTTTCTTTGACATCCAAAGACGGAAACCTATACACTTTCAAGGCAATAACCAGAATGTTCAGCGCTGGAAGCTTCAAACAGGCATTCAGAATGTATCCCAACCATCCCCTGTTACCTCACCGGCAAGATTTTTGTTATGTACGATGGTTCTGAACGGACATGAATAAGCAAGAGTTACTGACAAATGGACGGTGTAAGAAGAAGGCGGACCGAGAAACCGTCTGGCCGGTTGTCATCATGAACTTCACCGGTGTGTATGCCCATGAGGTATTTGCACGGAACAATCAGTTCATTTGGCTAGACTGCCGTCACCTTTCTGGAACGAGAGGTTACTGTGACAAGGAGGGGATACGAAAATTGAAGCGGGTGATTGCCGGTTATCCAGCGGAAGGTATCCATTTCATTGATTCGGGCAATTATCATTACCTGACCAAATTATGGACAGACAAACTTCGAGTTCCGTTCTCTCTGATTGTATTCGACCATCACCCCGACATGCAGCCTCCCTTGTTCAAGGGCATGCTTTCTTGTGGGAGCTGGGTAAAAGACATGTTAGACTGGAATATGCTTTGCAAGAAAGTGGTGATAGTCGGTGCATCGGACAAACTGATACGCACCGTACCGGAAGAATACGGACAACGAGTCAGTTTTTATAGCGAAGCGACGTTAGCTCACGAGAAGGGCTGGCGCAATTTCTCCTCTGCGTATATTGAAGGACCGGTTTACTTGTCCATAGACAAGGATGTCCTGAACCCGGCATCCGCAGTAACAGACTGGGATCAAGGGTCTTTCAGCCTGCAGGAACTGGAGGAATTACTGGCAATTGTCCTTCGAAAGGAACGTGTAGTCGGCATTGATATCTGCGGGGAATGCTCCGCAACGCTTACTTTGTTTGAGGAGAGGCGGGAAGCCACCGTGGACAGCCGGGCGAACAAGGAGCTGCTCAAACTCATACAGTCATTCTCCTGTTTTTTATAAAGCTGTTGGATATTGTTAATTATATTATCACATAAACCATATTTTATTATTATGATGAAAACAATTGTTCGTAAAATCGGTCTGGTTGCACACGATGCAATGAAAAAGGACATGATAGAATGGGTTCTTTGGAACTCGGAACGTCTGATAGGGCATAAGTTCTATTGTACGGGAACCACCGGTACACTCATTAAAAAAGCGCTCGAAGAGAAACATCCTGAAACAGAATGGGATATCACGATTCTGAAATCCGGTCCTTTAGGTGGTGACCAGCAAATGGGCTCACGTATTGTGGAAGGAGAGATTGATTATTTGTTCTTTTTCACGGATCCGATGACATTGCAGCCACATGACACGGATGTAAAGGCACTGACCCGGCTGGCGGGAGTTGAAAATATAGTTTTCTGTTGTAACCGTTCGACAGCGGACCATATTATTTCCAGTCCTTTGTTTCTTGACCCGACCTACAAACGGATTCATCCAGACTATACCAATTATACACAACGCTTTGAAAACAAAGAAATTGTATCGGAAGCAGTAGAACGGGTGAAGAAACGGATGAGCCGAAATGAAAACAATATGATCGAATGAGAATGTAATGTCCAATAAAGGGGATGTGATATGTTTCAGTCATAAAAAGCAGGTTCCTATCCTTTCTGTGAGTATAAAAAAAGATTAAAAGATCAACTGTGTGATAGCAAACTTGCGAGGTATCCTCAAATGGTTTGAAACAGTAATAAACTTTTATCATAAGTTTCTATTATTCCCTTTTATATGAGCGAACACGCCTTTTTGTAGGATTCAATATAAGAATGAAGACTTCCATGTGGTTGAAACTTAAAATCCTTTTAGGATATGTCATACTGCTTCTCCTGCTCGTCCTGACCATTCATATCTTCCGCAAGGAACAGACGAGGCGGAACAGCCTGCGACAGGATGAGCATGAACTGGCCTGTATCCGGCATCTGGCCGGAGAAACATACGCGGGCTTGCTGGGACTGGCCACTTACGGTGAAACAGCCAGCGTCTGGGATGAAAGCGACCTTGGACTCTACCACACAAAAAAAGACAGTGTCTGTAACATGTTGCAGACACTGAAAAGGTATGTGAAGTCTCCCGAACAACAGTCGCGCATAGATTCGTTATGCCTGCTGCTGGAAAGAAAGGAACTGTTGTTAGACACGGTCATGGACACGTTCGGGCGTCTGCGCAAGACCGGCGAGATCGTGAACAGCAAGATTCCGGCAATCGTGTCCCATATCCAGCAGGCGGATGTCCTTCCTGCCGAGAAAAAGAAGGAGGAGGAAACTCCGAAGAAGGGTTTCTGGTCATTCATCAGGCCCGGGAGGAAAAAATCGGCCTATCTGCAGCAGAAGGAACAGCTGGAACGCCAGCGACAGTCCATTGGTAAACATCAGGGTACCACATCTGTCACGAGCATGCTGCACTCCCTTGACAGGGAGGTGACCGACATGCAGAAAGCCGAACGGGAAAGGCTGCTGGAACAGATGGACCTCCTGTACAGTAACAACACGGACCTGAACCACAGGCTACACCGGATTGTCAGGGACTTTGAGGCGGATGCTGGAATACGGCTTGATGAGCGTTACAGGCAATTCATTTCCACACGCGACCGCTCGTTCCATACGGTCTCTCTGCTGGCTGTCCTCATCTCGTTGCTGACCGTCCTCCTGTATCTTATCATCCACCGGGATCTGAACAGGATAAACCAGTATCAGCGTCAGCTGGAAGCCTCCAATCGTGAGAACACGGAGCTCCTACAATCCAGAAAACGCATGATGCTCACCATCGCTCATGACCTTCGTGCGCCACTGGCTACTATCAAAGGATGCGCCGAACTGCTCCCCGGGGAAGAAAAGAAGAGCCGCAAGGACGAGTATGCGGAAAATATACTCCATTCTTCCGATTACATGATCGGGCTGGTCAATACGCTGATCGGATTCTACCTGCTGGATACCGGCAGGAACAAACCCATCCTTTCGATTTTCCGGCTGGAGACCCTTTTCAGCGAAACAGCCCGGAACTACGGTTCGCTGGCCAAAAAGAAAAAGCTGCGGCTGACAACCGCCTTTTCCGGTCTGGATGTGGTAGTAAGCGGTGACCGTTCCCAGCTCCAGCAAATCCTGAACAATCTGCTTTCCAACGCCATTAAATTCACCCGGCAAGGTGAAATCCGCCTGCAAGCGGAATACCGGAATAAAGAATTGCATTTCTCGGTACAGGACACCGGTACCGGGATGACGGAGGAAGAAACAACCCGGATATTCACAGCTTTTGAACGGTTGGACAATGCCCGTAATGTTCCCGGTTTCGGATTGGGGCTGGCCATTGCAAGCAGGCTGGTCTCCGGGATGCAGGGAAGCCTTACCGTAAAAAGCAAACCGGGTGAAGGCAGCACGTTTACCGCATTCCTGCCACTCCTTGAGGCGGATGAATCCACCCAGATGGATGAGACACGCATCGCTACTGATTATCATCTGGATGGAATCAACGTACTGGTCATTGATGACGACCGGATGCAACTGAACATTACCAAAGAGATGTTTAACCGTAACGGAGTGCGGTGCGACTGCTGCCAGACCAGCCGTGAACTGGTTACCCGGCTACGGTCACAAAGATATGACCTGCTGCTGACGGATATACAGATGCCTGAAACGGACGGCTACGGAATACTTGAACTGCTCCGGGCATCCAATATGGAGAACGCAAAGACAATCCCCGTCATAGCGGTAACGGCACGGGTGGATGATGACAACGAGTATCTGTCGGGCGGCTTTTCGGGCTGCATCCATAAACCATTCTCTATGGAAGAACTGATAAATACAGTGGCACAAGTGATAGGAGAAAAAGACAGAAAGGAGTATGCTCCCGATTTCTCACTCATCCTTTCAGGAGAGGACAACAGGGAGGAAATGCTCGCCCTGTTTATCGAAGAGAGCCGGAAAGACCTTGCCGCATTAACCGCTGCCTTAGACCGACAAGACAAGGAGGCCGCCGCCTCCATCCTGCATAAGAACCTGCCCCTATGGGAAACCGTCCGTCTGGATTTCCCCTTGTCTCATTTACGGGAACTGGTGACAGAACCTGCGACAGAGTGGACCAATAGACAATCCATGGAAATGCGGGACATCATCCGGGCAGTGGAAAAACTGATAGTATACGCTGAAAAATACGGGAGGAAAGCCTATGAAAACAATCCTGATTATTGAAGATGATATTGTGTTCAGCCGTAGCATCAGCAACTGGCTGGTGAAAAAAGGGATGAAAACCGAATGCGTGGCAACCCTTGCGAATGCCCGTAAAGCCATCGGGCAAAAGGAGTTCGACCTAATACTGGCAGACCTGCGCCTGCCGGACGGAAATAGCACCTCGCTCCTGAAATGGATGAATGAGAAGTACTACTCTATCCCTTTTCTGATCATGACCAACTACGGACAGGTGGAGAATGCGGTGACAACCATGCAACTGGGAGCCATCAACTACCTGTGTAAGCCTGTGCAGCCAGACAATCTCCTGGCTCTGATAACGGAGATACTGGATAAAAACGATAATGAACAGGAGTTCTACCGAGGTGAAAGCCCCAAAGCCCATGAGATGTACCGTCTGATAGAGATGATTGCCTGTGCCGACATCTCCGTTCTGCTCCGTGGGGCTTCCGGCACCGGGAAGGAGCACATTGCAGCCGAGATACATGCCCGGAGCCATCGGAAGAACAAGCCGTATCTGGCTATCGACTGCGGGGCCATTTCCGATGAGCTTGCCGCCTCCGAGTTTTTCGGTCATCAGAAGGGAGCCTTTACCGGTGCGGAAAGCGACAAGGTCGGATTGTTCCGTGCCGTTAACGGAGGGACATTGTTTCTGGACGAGATAGGCAACCTTTCCTATAAGACACAGATGCTCCTGCTCAGGGCCTTGCAAGAGAAACGCTGCAAGCCGGTAGGTTCCACGAAAGAATACTCTTTTGATATCCGGCTGGTTGCCGCCACCAATGAGAATCTGGAAAAAGCCATCGGAGAAGGACGCTTCCGGGAAGACCTGTTCCACCGGCTCAATGAGTTCACTCTGCGGATTCCTACACTGGCAGAATGCCGGGAAGACATCCTTCCTCTGGCTTATTTTTTCTTGAAACTCACTTGCGCCAAGGCCCATAAATCGTTTCGTGGCTTTGACCGGCTGGCAGAGGCGGCACTGCTGGAATATCCCTGGCCGGGGAATATCCGTGAACTGAAGAATGTAATAGGTCGAGCCGTACTCATCTGCCAAGAGCAATGGATTTCCGTTTCAGACCTGAACCTTGAAATCTCCCTTCCTAAAGAAGAAGAAACGCAGTGGACGGAAGAAGAAAAAGAAAAGGCGTTGCTTCTCCAGACCCTTGAAAAGACGGGTGACAACCGTTCCAAGGCGGCCCGGTTGCTCAATATCAGCCGGACTACCCTGTATGAGAAACTAAGGAAATACCATATCATCGACTGACCGGAGGATAACCCGAAGCAAATGAGGTTTACAAAAGTGTAAGCCGTCCTAACATTCTTGTCAAGGACGGCTTACACTTTTTATTTACACCCGTTTCTATATGAAATTTGTTTATTGTTGATTGTCAGTATTTTAAAAAGGTATAGAGCTTTAAACGATAGCAGAGGCATTTCATTTGGCTTACTCCGGTATAAACAAATCAAATGTATGCCGTATGAAACCATTTACAGAATGCCGTATATTCAATTATTTATCTCTGGCTTCAAGCCCAAAACAGACAGTTTCCGATGAAGAATTCTCTTCCTCCTATACCGAATATGAACAATACCTTTACGACCTCGCCATCGAATCGGTTTCCGTATCGGAAAGGCTGCGCCATCTGCTTCACAGCAAGGTAGAACTGATTTCCCTAAAGAAGTTATTCACCCGAACAGGACATTTCCACACGGCAGTAGCCGAATTCTATCTGGACAAATGCCTCCTGCTGGTGGAGGCGGAAATAGAGCTGGTCAATTTTGGTGTACAGTACCCCGGAACCATCACGACACCTTCCTCGTTTCTTTCATCGCTCCATTGGAAAGGTTCGCTGGTCAACCTGATGGAACTGATCTCCTCGCTGGATTACAGCGGGCTGATTACGGACGAAAGCGGCAAACGCCTCTCTTTCGCCGGTATCGTTTCCGCTTTTGAGAAACTCTTCAATGTTGCCATTCCCAAACCATATGACCTGCGTGCCGACCTTGCCCGGCGCAAAAAGAACTATTCCGTCCTGCTGCCCAAACTAAAGGAAACCTTTGAAAAGAACATCGCGGCTTGCGGAAACGGGAAGTGAACAGGGGTATTTTTACCCCCTGTCACAAATAGTCATCTCTTGTCATTTGTAGTCACTTTCCGATTTTAGGTTCGTATCAAAATTATCACTTATTTTGCTGCCGGATAAATAAAACCTGAAAAGATATGGCTAAAATCAATAGTACACGCAAACCCGGACGGGCTGACACTTCGAGCAAATGAAGAGGCGGACGGAATCCCAAAGAGGAATCAGAACTTCATTCTTATTATTACGGATTCCGTCTGGACGAACTCCAGAACATCGAGTTTGAGAGGCTCTTTGAGAATTCGGGAGCTAATAATAAATCCCAGTTCATCCTTGCCGCCCTTTTCGACAAACCGATGAAAGTCGTGAAAATAGATAAGGCGGCAACGGACTACTACATCAAGCTGACCAACCTGCAGAGCGAATACCGCCGGATCGGAGTAAACTATAACCAGGCAGTCAAAGCTCTGCATACCGGACTATCCGAAAAGAAGGCTCTTGCCATGCTCTATAAATTGGAGCAACTGACTATTGAACTAATATCTCTCAACCGGGAGATTATCCGTCTCACCCAAGAATTTGAACAATGGTTGCAAAAATAACATCAGGAGCCTCCGTTTACGGGGCATTATACTACAATCAAGAAAAAGTGGACAAGCAGCAGGCACGGCCACTGGCATGAAACCGGATCATGGAACCGGCAGACGGCCATCCGACCATCCAGCACTGCATCCGTTCCTTCGAACCGTATCTGGCGGCTAACCGCCGGACTGAGAAGCCCGTTATCCACATTTCATTAAATCCACACCCGGACGATGTGCTGACCGATGAACAGTTGACCGCTATCGGCCAGGAATACATGGAAAAAATGGGATATGGCAACCAACCCTATATCATCTACCGGCATGAGGATATCGGCAGGCCCCACATCCATATCGTCTCCCTGCGTATTGACGAGCAGGGAAAGAAAATTAAAGATTACAAAGAATGGCAACGCTCGACCGCTGTTTGCCGGGAGCTGGAGAGGAAATACCATCTGTTACCCGCCGAGAAGATGGAGCGACGGGAATCCCTGCCGCTGACTGCCGTCGATTACCGGAAGGGGGATATCAAGCATCAGATAGCCAATGTGGTCAAGCCCGTCATGCAGGGATACAAGTTCCAATCCGTCAAGGAGTTTAAAGCCCTGCTTGGCCTTTTCCATGTAACGGTGGAAGAGGCCCACAAGACGATAAAGGGAAAGACCTATCATGGACTGGTCTATGCGGCTACCGATGAAAAAGGAGAACGGACCGGCGTAGCCATCAAATCCAGCAAGATCGGTAAAAGCGTAGGCTACGAGGCACTCCAAAAGAAATTTGTGAAAAGCAAACAATGAATTGCCCGACATCCCGTACCCGTACAGACGAAGGAAGCTATCGCTACCGCCCTGCAAGGACAGCCCACCCGTCAGGGATTCCTGCAGGAACTTTCTGGAAAAGGCATTGCCGCCATACTCTGGCAGAACGATTCCGGTGTGATCTATGGCGTGACCTACATCGACCATAACTCAAAGACCGTATTCAAGGGCTCGCTTCTGGGCAAAGAATATTCGGCATCGGTTATAAACCGGAAGTACGGCACGATCCCACCGGAAAAGACTGAAGAAGCCCCTGTTATCCATCCGTCCGAACCGGAAATGAAAGAGACGGAGCTGGTGGAAGGACTGCTTGATATATTCTCTTTGGAATCCTATCCGTATCCGGCAGACGACCTGACGCAAAGCCCTTACGGGAAAAAGAAAAAGAGAAAACGCAGAGGTCCGCATCTGGGCTAATAAAATGTATCACCATTAATTATCATACCGCTTATGTCACAAGACGAAACCAGAGGGCTCAATAAGAACCTTGACTTCATGAGGGCCATCAGCATCCTATTTTTAGTGATGAATGTCTATTATTTCTGCTATCCCTATTTTCTTTCCATGAACCTGAACATCGGTGTCGTGGACAAGATACTGCTCAATTTCCAGCGGGATACCGGGCTGTTTTCCCATTCGCTGGTGAGCAAGTCCTTCAGTCTGCTCTTCCTTTTCTTCTCCTGCATGGGAGCGAAAGGACGGAAGGACGTGGAGATGTCATGAAGGAGTATCGGCTGTTACCTTATAGCCGGGATGCTGCTCTTTTTTGGTAGCGAGCTCTTACTGACGGCACGCTTCCCCGTCGCGCTTCTAACCTTATTATATGTAGCTACCGTAGCTGCCGGATATATCAGCCTGCTTACCGCCGGAACCTGGATCAGCCGCCTGTTGAAGAACCAACTCATGGATGACGTCTTTAACGACGAGAACGAGAGCTTCATGCAGGAGCGCAGGTTGATTGCCAATGAATACTCGGTAAACCTGCCCACCCGTTTCCGTTACCAACGAAAGACCTATTCAGGCTGGATAAACGTGATTAATCCCTTCCGCGCCTCATTGATATTAGGCACGCCGGGATCAGGAAAGAGTTATGCCATCATCAATAACTATATCCGCCAGCAGATAGAGAAAGGATTCGCCGCCTATATCTATGATTTTAAGTATCCGGATTTAAGCATAATTGCTTATAACCAGCTGCTTAAAAACAAGGATAAGTATGCCAAGCCGGTCGGATTTTATGTGATTAATTTCGATGATCCCAGATACAGCCACCGGTGCAATCCCCTCAATCCTTCGTTTCTATCCGATATCGCGGATGCATACGAATCAGCGTATGTAATCATGTTAAATTTGAACAAGAGTTGGATTCAAAAGCAGGGAGATTTCTTTGTAGAAAGCCCGATTGTGCTATTTGCGGCGGTGATCTGGTATCTTAAAATCTATGAAAACGGGAAATTCTGCACCTTCCCACATGCCATAGAGCTATTGAATAAACCGTATTCCGACCTGTTCACCATACTGACCTCTTACCGGGAGCTGGAGAATTACCTGTCACCTTTTATGGATGCATGGAAAGGTGGTGCGATGGAGCAGCTCCAAGGGCAGATAGCTTCCGCCAAAATTCCGCTATCAAGGCTGATCTCACCTGCCTTATATTGGATTATGACCGGAGATGACTTCACGCTGGATATCAATAATCCGGAGGAACCCAAAGTTTTGTGCGTCGGCAATAACCCTGACAGACAGAATATTTACTCATGTGCGTTAGGATTGTATAATGCCCGTATCGTTAAAATGGTCAACCGAAAAGGCAGGCTCAAATGCTCTATTCTAGTGGATGAGGTTCCCACACTTTACTTTAAAGGACTTGACACCCTGATCGCTACCGCCCGTAGCAACAAAGTGGCAGTATGTCTGGGAGCACAGGATTTCAGCCAGTTAATACGTGACTACGGTGATAAGGAGGCGCGGGTGATCCAGAACACAATTGGAAATATCTTTTCCGGGCAAGTGGTCGGAGAAACAGCGAAAAACCTTTCTGAAAGGTTTGGGAAAGTGCTCCAACAGCGCAAATCCATTAATATGACCCGTGAAGACACCTCAACCAATATCAGTACCCAGCTCGACTCGCTGATACCTGCCTCCAAAATCTCCAACCTCTCGCAAGGAGAGTTTGTCGGCAGTGTCTGCGACAACTTCGGGGAGAAGATAGAACAGAAGATATTCCATTGCGAGATCGTGGTGGACAATGAACGGGTAGCCGCCGAAACAAAAGCCTACAAGCCTATCCCCGTCATAACCGACTTTACCGGTGCGGATGGTAAGGACCACATGCAAGAGGAAATCGAAAGGAACTACTATCAAATCAAGGAAGACGTGACGCAAATCATCGAAAAAGAGCTGCTTCGCATCCAAAATGATCCCAACTTGAAACACCTGCTGGAAACGGCAGACGATGAATAATCCCTATTTAATTTATTAATCATTTAAATGTTGTAAACATGGAAAAAAAGAAAAGTTCTCCGGCCAACCTGCCGGGAAAACCCTGCTTCCCCTGGGTGGGAGGTAAAAGAAGACTGCTTCCCGTACTTATCGAATCCCTTCCGAAAGACTTCGGACAGATGGATACCTATGTAGAACCGTTTGTCGGTGGCGGCGCCCTCTTCTTCTGAATAAGACAAGCCTATCCGGAAATCCGTTGCGTCATCAACGACTCCAACGAGGCTCTGATCAATGTCTACCGCGTCATCAAGGAATCCCCGGAGCAGCTTATTAAAGTGCTTGCCCGGATACAGGACGAATACATCGCGCTGGAGGAACATACCCGAAGAAGGGTCTACTTCATGGAGAAACGTACCTACTACAATGAAGGAAACCCGAATAACATCACCCGTGCCGCCCTGTTTATCTTCTTCATGCGTACCTGTTATAACGGCATCTACTCCGTGAACCATAGCGGAAAGCTGTCCGTCACTTTTGGTGCCGGGGGACGGGTAAAACTGTTGGAAGAGGAACTGATCCGCTTTAACCACAAGCTGCTGCAAGATGTTGTGATTCTGGACGGTGACTACCGGCAGACCGCAGAATACACCGGAGCCAACTCCCTATTTTATTTTGACCCGCCTTATAAGCCGGTCAATGAGGGTAACTCCTGCACCTCCTACATGCCACAGGACTTCGGAGATGAAGAGCAGATCAACCTGGCAAATTTCAATGAATAGAGGCTTTTTGTGTATTGCTTATGCTATGCTTTGTCATAGCGTGGCTTACACAGCTACTATTCATAGGTTTACCAGAACCTCCGTCTTGGAGTTGGGTAAGGCCACGCTTTCTCAAATACTTCTGCCGAATAATATTTATAGGTTAAATATTATACTTATGGCAAAACTCCAATTACTTGCAATCACTACTCTTGACGGATACCTCTTCGACAGGACTGTTTCTTCCCCTTTGTGGGATAATCCGAACAAATATGGCCTCACCAAAATACGGGAACGTGCTACACAGACTCTCGGGCCGGATGTATCTTTCATCTCATTGACACAATGGAAAAAGAAAAATGAAGGTATTTATTTCATAGAAGCGGCTCCGGATACAATTTCCGTTATAAGCAGCATGTTCAGATACTGGTTGGTGGATGAAATCATCCTTTTTGTCGCACCGTATATCCAAGGGGACGGCATACGTCTGTTTACAGAAATTCCCGGTCCTTCCTCATGGGAAATGACCGGGAACAAATGTTTCAGATCCGGTATTTGCAGGCTGGCCTACAAACGGATTGAATAACCTGCAATTATCTTCTTATCCTGACTGACTTGGTTTAGACAGGCATCTTATATTTCTCCCAATATTTTCTTGCCTTGTCCGGTCCTATCCAGTTCCGTTGGTCATCGATTCCCCTGTCCGAGAGTTGTTTCCTGACCAGCTTCTGGATATCAATCTCCCCTTTGGCTATCTTGATCAGCAGTTCGGAAGCAATCGTATTCAGCATTAAGTCCGGATTCAGTTCATCCGGTATCTCTTCCATTTCTTTTTTCATAAGTCGCTTCTTTATTTTTTAGGTTTATTATCCTTGAAAGTCATCTCAATCCTGTAATTGTCATCCAGCTCGAGTGATGCCTCATACTTCTTTCCTTTCTTGCTGGTAAACTTCAGATATCCGGTACGTTTCCCCGATAGCAGCAGGAGCATCTGATTATCCGTCAGTTCCCTGCCGTTGAACGTTCTAAATAACAGGAACCCACAATTGGGATCGCTGCATTTGGCGACCTTGTTAAAGACGATAATCGTTTCTGCTCCGCATTTGGGGCAGTTACAATGTGGCAAGTCCGGATGGTTAAGTTTCAGGGCAAGCAGTTCCGAGGTGATTTGTTGGGTATAGGAATTGATGCTCTGAGTAAATGTTTCCGTGGAAACTTTGCCGGTTTCGATTTCATGCAAGGCGCATTCCCACCCTCCGGTCATGCTCACGTTGGCGATCATCTTCTCTTTTACAATATCATATACTTCCAGTCCTTTGGGAGTGGGAATCAGTGACCGTCCGTTTCTTTCCACGTAGTGTCTGGCAATGAGCAGTTCGATGATTCCGGCACGTGTAGCCGGTGTACCCAAGCCGGAATCCTCCATTGCCTCTTTTTCCTTTTCATCGTCCAATGTTCTGCCACAACCTTCCATCGCAGCAAGCAGGCTTGCCTCAGTGAATATGGGCTGCGGTTTGGTTTTCTTGACCAATGTATCAATACCGAGCACGGGCAATATTTCGTCTTCCTGAAATTCGGGCAGAAGACTTCCTTCTTCTTTCTCACTGGGTTCGTTATAGATGCCTCTCCACCCCGGAACTTTGATTTGGCTTCCTTTTATCCCGAAAAGAACGCCGTTACAGTCCGCTTGTACGGATACCGTTTCTTTCAGGCATTTGCCGGAGAAAGCCTCCAACATGCGTCCCGCGATCATGGAATAGATATTCTGCTCGTCAAGGGAAAGCCTCTGGGGATAGTTCTCCGTAATGATTAACGCATGATGGTCCGTCATCTTGCTATCGTCCACACAGTGCCGGTTTAAAGGCTGGTTACAGAGGTTTTCCGCATGCCATGTGAAACGGGGATGTTGCTTAAGCAGGCCGATGAGGGAAGGGACTTGTTCGAAGATGTCTTCTGTGATATAGCTACATCCGGTACGGGGATACGAAATGTAGCCTCCTTCATATAATTTTTGAGCAATGTTCAGCGTCTGTTCTGCGGTCAGTCCGAGTTTGGTATTGGCACTTCGTTGCAGGGCGGTCAGGTCATAAAGTAGCGGAGCTTCTTCTGGAACCTCTTTCTTCTCCACTTGCACCACTTTGGCTGTCGTCTCTTCATACACTTTTTTACGGTCCACATCGAGTTTTTCCGGTGTATCATATTTCCCGGTACAGGTTAAGACGAGTTCTTTCCCTGCTTTCGTTGTCCGTAGCTGTAGCAGATAATAGGGTTTGGCTATAAAATCCCTGTTGTCCAGATATCGACGGCAAATCATGCCAAGTGCCGGTGTCTGTACTCTTCCCAGAGAATAGTTACTCTTGCCTGCAGCCATGCTCAAAGACAGGCTGGCATTCATACCGACGACCCAATCTGATTCTCTCCTGGCTTTAGCGGCACGGTACAGGTTGTCAAACTCCTTACTTGATTTGAGGCTATCAAATCCTTCCCGTATCGATTTTTCTGTCATGGAAGATATCCACAAGCGTTTGGTTTCCTTATGATATCCCAGATATTCAAGCACATATCTCATAATTAACTCTCCTTCCCGCCCTGCATCAGTACAGGATATCACTTGATCAGCCTGACCCAACAGTTTACGGATTACTTCCAATTGTTTCAGAGCCGTCGGATCAGCCTTGTATCCATCTTCGGTTTTAATCTGACGGACAACCAGTTTGAACGGGTCGGGAATAATAGGCAGCATCTCCTTTTCCACATGGACAATGCCGTAGTCTTGAGGCAGGGCCAATGCCAACAGATGGCCGTAAGTTCATGTGACGGCATATCCGTTCCCACTCAAGTATCCTTCCTGTTTCTCCGTTACGCCCAGGACCCGGGCAATGCTGCGTGCCACCGAGGGCTTCTCACAAATACAAATTGTTTTCATGTTACTTTCTTTTTTAATATGAATGACTATTTAATTTTTACACTCTTGACCTTTGATTTTTCTTTCCGTACCCTTTTCTTCGGTTCTTTGGGAATGGAGAGCTTCTCTTTCTTTTCCGATACTTGTATGCTTTCCGTCAGATTCGGCAGGGGTATTTCCTTTGCCGGAAAATGGCTGATTAAATCCATTGAGATTCCTGACATTCCCGCATTCAGTTTCACCTGATCTGCCGGTTGGAGGTATTTCTCCCCGTTCTTTCCGGTTGCCAGTTCGTACATGACTGTTTCACGGCCCTGGAGGATTCCTTCGTAATTTTGGTAAGGAAGGTTTGATTCAGACAGTCCGTTCTGCTGAAGCATCCCACAAATCTCATCGGGTGGCAATCCTCCGAACTTCCGGTCAAAAGGAGAAGAAAGAATGTACTTGTATGTTGCCAGAAGCTGCTTTTCATGGCTCATATCGGGACATCCTTCATATTCCTGCAGTTGTTTGATTTTCTTTTCAATGCTGTTCAGAGCTTTGAAAGTATGTCTGTCCTTATTCTGAATAGGCATACTACCCATTCGGACCAGTTCCATCTGGATACGGTTCAGGCTGGACGTTTCCCATTTATTCAACAGATTACTGCGATTGCTCCGGTAATCATCCCGGAGGATAGCGATTGGATTTTTGGTACGAAAGAATAATCCGATCCGTTTTCCCCATGAGGGTTCGTGGAGGTTGGACGCGCTCCAGCGGATCGTGTTGAAACGGTAAGTATCCATGAATCTCCTGAAATGATTCCGGCTGGTAAACAGGTTTCTGAAAGTTTGCAGGAATGCTTTCCTTCCGGCAGCCCTGCGGCTACGTGGTATCTCTTTTTCGGGAATGAATGTATTATTTATCAGTTCCATATGCATTATAATTTGGGCTTCGCCTGCTTTTTAACGGAAGCGGTTTTTGTCTTGACCTTTTTCTTTTCATTGCCACAGGACAGTCCGGGCTTGTCTTGCGGTTTTTCGGCTGTTTGAGCTTCTCCTTTCTTAGAAACAACAACAGGCGGGCTTACCCGATGATAGTTCTTCCGGACTCCATCCCTGTTTAACAGTGTTTGCGCCAATGACCTGGCAGCATTTTGTAATTCATCCATCTTCTGCCGGAAAGGATAATCCCGGTACAATTCCTTTTGCCGGGTAATCTCACGGATACCTTTCTCCACAAACAAGAAATCCTTTTTATAGGCAAACGATTCGTCTGCCGGTAAATGGGCGTATCCTCTGGCTGCTATGTCCTGAAGTGTCATAATGTTCCGGTTACGGATAGAGAGTTCCAATGCGCCGGCTGTGACAAACCGGTTGAGATTTTCTCCCGTAGGATGCATGTCGAAAGTGACGGACGGCTTGTAATTCGCCAGAATTTCCATCCCGGCCTGCGGCATGGTGGTCTGATTCCCGTTGGAGAGTTCCAGCATCCGGCGGGAGACGGTTTCTATCCGGTAAATATTCAATGACTCCACATCCTGCAAAGAGCTTGAGTAGAAATTGTCCGCTGTCGATTGCAGGTAATCCCGAAACTTTATAGTCCCGGAAAGTCCGTCATTGAATACGCGGACACCTTGTTCCGTTTCAGCTATGGTGTAGAACTGTTTGGCTTGCTTTCCTGCCGCAATCTTCTCCATCGCATCTTCGTGTGCAATAAAGCACTTATAAGCTGGTGAGTAGTCCAGATCCCGGATATTCTCTGCCGTCAGTTCCCTTTGGCATGCTCTCAAATAAGCCGCTTTCCGTAAAGGTACGGAGTTGTTTTCAGTGATGCCTCCGTAAGAGGCGATGAAACTGAGGGCTTTCTCACTGTCTTTCGCCGGTAGTTCGCTGGTGAAAGGAATATCTTTAGCAGGTATTCCCTCAAAATGCAGCAATAAGTTATCCGGTATGGTTTTCTGATCCATAGCAATCCGGGCGGTCAGATCCATAAATACCTGAAAAGAGTCCTTATCCGTCGGAACATACGACACGACCATGACAGTCGAGACTTGATTATCCGGCTGTAACACAATAAACAGGCTCTTTAAATCCGCTTTAGCGGTGAATGTATCTTTTATTTTTTCCATCCATGCAGGCATGATAATCAGTTTTAGATGCGGGGATTATGTGACTTGTTCTGACGGGAAGCCGTCTTTCTCTTTTCCGAAGCCGCCGGTCCGGTCAGTTGCAACGGAGGACAGGTCAGTCTGTATCTCAGGCCAAGTATCTTGTCCGCGAGTTGCTGCTGCCTGTTTTGAATATTGTAGAATGCCTTTTCACTATATCCCTTTTTGGATTGCAGTTCGGACATTTCTTGATCCAGCGGTTTAAAATTTCCTTTGTGGGTGAACTCCTTATAGCTTTCATTAGTATTGAAATCAGCCGGTAATCCGTATTCCCGTATAAAGAGCAGGGTGAATATCTCGGCATTCTCCGGTGTTACCGAAAGCCGGTAATCTTCCGTAAACTGTTTGAATGCATGGTATGTCGGCTCTATGGGATAGCCGCCTTTCTTCAACAGCTCGGATTGCTCTATCGGATACAATGGCATTTTCGCCAGCTGCCCGTAGAAAGGATTGGACCGGAAAAGGTCCAGATGCTTCTGCATGTAATGCTCCGTGCTATGGTTCGGGCAGGAAATATAGAATTCTCTGATTCGTCCCAGAGCCTGTACTTCCGGAGTGAAGAAACGGTCAGCCAGATATTGCAGGTAACACTGTTTATAGATGGCTCCTTCATCCGTGGCGGGCAGGTAGACGGCTCCTTTGGGAGTCTGGAGGGAAATGATGGGGTCTATCTCTTTGTTTTGCAGGCTGTCCGGGATAAGCCCGTAATCACGTTTCAGGATATAGGCCGCCTGATCCCGGATCTGTGATTTGACCTTCTCCTGTCCGCCTTTATTTTCAGCCGGAATATTCTGCAGCGCATTGAACTGGGAGTTGAAAGAATTCTTGTGTATGAACGGAATCCTTCTGGTTGTATAGTCTATCCCATAGATTCCTGCGGTTTCCTGTAAGGATAGTAACCGGAGTATCTGGGCATTGGCAATACTGGGGAGCACGTTATAGGAGGAAGCAAACTTGTCATAGGCATCGAATGTCGGTTCTATGCGGTGGCTCCTGTCCAGCCGGGCATTCCGCAGGATAGTCGCATCCAGATATTGTGCTTTCTCCGGCAGAAAAGAGTTTGTATATAAGGAGAAGGCATTGGGAGATGCTTGGAATGCCTTTACCACTTCTGCGTCCGGACGGGTCAGCTTGTACAGGTTGACAAACTCCGGTTTCTCTTCGTCCGTAATGAAGAAACGGTCGGCCAGATGTTGCATATAGGCATGGCAGCATGTCTTTCCAAAGCCGGAATATTCGAACAGAAGCACTCCTTTGGCGGTTTCCACGGCGGTCAGGGTTTCCGACGGATCGTCGTGGAGAGTATCCTGTGCCAGCGCGAACCGTTTGGCTTCCGGCTGTACAAGCAGGTGGTCGGCAAGTCCGCTGGCTACCAGCATGGGCAGGCTTTTTTCTTCATCGTGAGAATGCAGGTATTCCAGTCCGCGCAATGAGACATTGCCCTGCATGCTTCCTCCGTTCCGGGTGATGAATTTTTGTACCAAGCTGTTATCCTTGTCAAAGAGCCGGATATCCGGGTAGCTTACTCCTGCCGGAAACTGGTAGCGGCACAGATAAAGATCCGGCAAGTGGCTTTGGACAAGGGACGGCTTGTACATTTCCCTTTGCCGCTGGAGGTATTCGGTGAATCGTTGATTCATCATCGATACTTCTTTCTCCGGCATCAGGTGCATCTCCAGTTGTCGGGGTTGCCCTTCCAAGTCCTGGGTAACAAAGAAAATCATAATGTTTGAAATCTCTTGCTTTTGCATACGATTGAAATTTAAAATAGTTACATGGTGATACTTCTACTCTTTTTCTTTTCCTGTTTGGGCGGTTCATAGCCCCGTACCGCATAGTCCGTCTGTAGGATTCTCTTTGCCGTATCCTTGATGGTCCGTTCAAGTGCATTTTTCAGCAGTGTGCCATCCTGCTTCCCCACATAAGACAGCCTGATCCGTTCATCCAGGGAGACAAAGCTGTTTTGATGGTTGAACCGGCTGTCTTTTTCCAAATTCCCGATTTGCCCGGTCTTGCAGATCCGGTCGAGTACGCCTATGTTATAATTCTTCTGGCTCTTGCCCAGATTCAACTTTTCGGCCAGTTGGTTATAACATTCCAAAGAGGGAGCCATGCTGCATTCTACCGCCGGGGTATAGTTGGCTATCATATTTGAATCCAGGAAATGAGCCTTTTGGGGAAGGTATATCTTTTTTAAGCCATGTTCAAACATGTTCGAACACTTTGACGCCTCTTTGATCAGATTGATATTGGAAGTGCTGAAATAATATATTTGCAGTTTATCCGCATCCCTGTAAACCGGCGAGAAGAAATTATCGCCAATATGCTGCAGGTATTTCTGCGCACACTGTATCCCCCTGCCGGTATCATTGAACATCAGGACTCCCTGGTTCGTATTTATTGCAGTAATCACCCTGTTGTAGATATCTTTTTCCTTTTCTTGATGGAATGCGCGGTAAGCGTTCAGTTGTTTTTTCAGCAGGGGATTGTCTTTGGCCTTTTGAAGCATTCTCTGGATGCTATCCACATTATGGATGCCATAAGGAGATGTATTCTCGTAAACGAAGGCGATATCCCGCAATGGGAAATGAGTTGCACAAGACAGTCCTCCGTTATGGGTCATGTCCTTGATGAACCTTTCAATGTTCCCCGGTTGTACAGCACCCTGATATGGTATTAAATAGACTTCTTCCTTAGGAATGTAGGAGCCTTTCAAGGCCAGTTCTGCCTGCCCGAAAAGAAATTTGCCGCCATCTGAATTGATGCCATAACGATTCTCTATGGTCTGGAAATGTTCAATCTGCCTGTTGCTGTTCAAATTGAAACCAATGTATGTACTCATATTATTTTATGGTTTAGATGAATGGTTGATTAAGATAGTCTATGCCGTTTCGACGGGTCGGGAACTTTTTTATTCTTCATTTTCTGCTCCATTTTCTGTTTTTCTTCCAGGTCTATAGTCCATGGAAAACAGGTCATGATCTTGTCCGGGCAGCAAAGGGAGATTCTTTTTTGTTTCATGGACTCATCATCCAGCCGGATATAGACAAAGTAATCCAGTTCCCCTTTTCCGGTTTCTTCAATGGCTGTTACTGTTCCTTTATAGGGAACAACGGGAGTTTCCTCTTCCGGATCGTTCTCTACAATCCGCGCTCCGAGGTACATCTGACTTTTAGGTATCATATCGCTTTATTTTAAACGGTTATTGTTATGTCTGTTCTTATTCTCAGTCTTTTTAACGGTATTCTTCTCTTCCGGCAGCGGACAGAGCAGTCCGTCCTTTATCACGTATGTCCTGACGCCGAAGGGCTTGGAGGAACCCTCAATTCTGCCCTGCTCAAAGTCGGCCTTGCAAAAAAGGAGATGCCTTGTCGCCTCCTTGTTGTTTTCCGGGAGATACAGTGCGTATCCCGAAGCCAGTGCCGTCTTTTGAACTTCATTCAGTTTTCGGCTTCCGACGGTGAAGGTAACGGTGGAGTCATTCAACATATTCTCAAGGGAACGGTGCCCTCTCACATCGAAATCCCTTTTCAAAATTCCATCGGCAGCCTTCCGGATTTCCGTAGACAACCGCTTGAACTTTCCCGTATCGAATTCGCCGGCAGATTTAACCTGCGTGACTTTTTCAAATTCCTTGGCATACGGCAGCAGTTCATTGAAATAGGTAAACGGTTGTTCATGAATATTCATATAACCGTTACGCATGACGGTCAGCAGCCGGTAAATGTCATGGTTCTCCCGGCTGATGGAAACCTGCGTATCCTTATTGAAATGCCAGTCGGTGGCGAATTTTATAAAATCCCCGGCTGTCGCTTCCATCGAATGGTAGCATACCGGTTTTAAACTGTCGATGAATTCTTTGGGCAGTTCGTCAAGACCGATATAGGATGCCGGATAAAAATCGAAGGAATAATCCAGTTCCATCGGTTTGCACGGCTTGTAAGCGGCATCTATGAGAGGAACCAGGTTCTTGTCCATGAACGTACTGTCGTAGACGGCCAGATGGCCGGTATCGTAGTGCGGGTCGAAGTAATGGTCCGTGATGTACCGGATGCACTCCCTGAATCCGTTCCTGCCGATCTCGTTACCGGAAAAGATAAGGTATCCGAAGTCATTCTCCACCACTTTTAAGGGGAATGTGTACCGCGGCTGGCACCGGTACAATGTCCTTTTTTCCTGTTGCTGTAATCGAAACTCCAAGTATGCGGGTTCCTGCATGAGATACTTCTTCAATATGCCGCCGTCCGGTTCATTCTTGTATTTATAGGTATAGACCGCATCACGCAGGGAAATGCGTTTGGCAGGGGGAATGCAGTGTTCTTGAAAATACGGCAGCAGTTCCTTGCTGATATATTCCTCGAAAGGGGTATGGGTATCTACCGGTGGAACCTGCCTCATGTTCGCCAGGTCAAACCGGAGCAGTTCCGTATCCGGAATATAGGGGCAGCACTCCGCTTCCTTGATATTGTCAATCAGGAATTTGCGGAACAGGCTGTCCGCATCTCCTTTCTGAATGAATGTGAGGGCATTTCGGGGCTGGTGGGGAGAGTACTGATGGTAACGGTCCATACCGACAAAAATACTTCCCGGCTTGTCGGGATCGAAAAAAGAATTTTCCATTTGGTTTCTCTTGTCCATATTTCTACAATTTAGGGTGGGTATTTCTTTTCTTTTTCACGTCCTGCTTTTTATTCAAAGCCTTTTCGATGACTGTTTTCACTTTGAACACCTGTTTGTTCGCAGGAGGATCCTTAGAAAATACGATCCGGGTGAAATCCCCGTTTATCCATGCATAGGCATGGGACGGGTTGCTTTTTGCCTCTCCCGGCAGGAAGAGTCCGTGCCCTGCCGCCAATACTTGCCGGTGAGGGGTAAAGAGCCGGACACCGTCTACGGTGACACATTCCATCGGGTCGCGGAGGATGTTCCCAACAGTCCGGTGTCCACGCACATCGTAATACTGCTTGAGGAGTTTGTCCAGCAAGGCTTTATCCTGGCCGGTTTCTTCTATCTGCTGCCGGATATCCGATGCTGTACCTTGTTTGGAAAGCTCCAGTAATTTACGGTCCTTGCTTTCTATTTCCTCCAAAATATCAGCGATATTACGGTTGCGATGGCTGCTGGTACAATGCATATTGTGGCAGAAACTACCGAAATCCTCCCAGGTCGGCTTCATCTCATTCCGGTAGACCAGCTCCATTTCCGGTGTCTTATCCATCTGCAGGTAAGCATATTCCGGGTACAGGCCTTCACCCGGATTGACATAGGATCCATCCTTTAGGACTCCTTCTGCCCGGTAAACATTTACCGGACCAAGATTGAAATGGGGATCGAAGTAATGGTCTGCCATAAATTGCAGAAAGTCCTGCCTGTTTTTCTGTCCTTCCGTCGTATCAGTAAAGAACACAAAGCCATGGGCTGTCTCTATGGCTGTATAGGATTGTTCAGGTTGCTTCATATCATTACATTTTGAGGGAATTGTTCCTTTTCGTTTTCGATACCTTTTTCAAAGCCGGTACATATGGAATGATTTTGCCGTTTTTCTCCTGATACACGGTCTTGTTTACGGGAGATTTGGTATATGCCATTACCCGGTTGCATGTCTTTTCGGCATGGAGGAAATGTAAATCTGGCATTGACTTGGATATTTGGGGACAGTAGATCCACTTTCCTTCCAGCAAGGCTTGCCTCATGGCTTCGCCGGCATCGGTTCCATTGATGAGAAACGGGACGCTCCTGTCATTCAGTGTCCTTTCCAATGTACGGTGTCCACGGACATCGAAATCCGTCAGAAGGATATTCTTCGCTTTCCAACGCATGTCATCCAGCACATCTGACAAATCTGGCCCCGAGGACTGTCCGTTGATACAGTCGTCTATCCGGGTGACATACTCCTGAAAGACATTCCGGTATCCGAAATCGGGATCATTTATTATATCCCGCTTGAATCCGTTCTCCATCAGATACAACAGTTTGCTGATATCCGCATTGTTACGGCTCGCAGGACATCCGGCAAATTCATTCAGGCGGAGAAATTCAGAAGCGCTCGGCTCCATGTCCGTTTCAAACGCCAGTTTCCACTGTTTCCTGTCACGGAAAGCCTCTTTTGAGAATACAGCATTATCAAAATCATATTCCCCTTTTCCGCTTTGGGGATTCTTCCGGTAGCAGGCATCCACCAAAGGACAGATATCGTCGGACAGGCAGTTGACGTTGTATTGCCTGACAGGACCGGGTTCGCCATGAACCCAGAAATAATTGCCGGATAACTGTTGGTAAAAGCTCTTCAATCCCTCCCGTCCCATTTTGGTATCACTGAAAAACAAGATTCCTTTGGACGTTTCCACAGCATGCAGCGGTAATTTGTAAACCGGATTATAATCATACCTGGCAGCCAGCTCATCCTGCTTCTGATGAAAATGGACCAGCTCGTCCAACTGCTGTGTGGTCAGTTTCGGAAGTTCTCCCGATATCATGAGGATATCGCTGCGTGACTGCGCAAACAGGACATTTCTCAGATTGGTACTTATTAGAGGAGCCAGTCCCTTTTCCCGGATATAGGGTAGTAATACCTGATTGATATATTCCTTTTTGGAAATATCTCCGGAGATAGCCGGTACATCCGTCATCTTCGGGAATGAATAGATTTCCAGACGGGTATTCGGTACGAAGGCGGAGTATTTGGCTTTTATCGATTGTTGGCTGAACAAGGCCATAAACGTATAGACAGGGTCTTGCCTGTCGGGATTGGCAGGATAAAGCATATAGGAGGATTCTGCATGGGGTTTCTCCTTGCCGGTTTCATAACCGACAAGGAGCTGGCCTTCACCGTCTTTCCTGAAAAGCTCGTCCAATAGTTTGGGATCATCAGAAATATAGGTTGCCATTTTTCTTACATTTTAGGTGTGATGGACGGTTTACGGGTACGCGGTTTCTTTTCCGCTTGCTGTGAGGCTTCCTCTTTTTTCCGGGGTTTTCCGGCTACTTGTACCGGTGCATGGGGCTGCTGCTGGCTTCCGTCTTGTTCCTGACCTTGTTTCTGTGCCTCTTCCAACTTCTTGGTGCTTCTTTCCCAGAGGAATTCCACCCCTCGCTCGGCGGCACTCATCTGGATGGAGGTGGCATAAAATTTTCCATTATCAGACTTGAAACGGATCGGTACTTCCTCACCGCGCACGGCAGCATCGTATTCTTTCGGAGAAAGCGTATAATCTTTCACCTTACGCGGAATGCGTGCCTGCTCTACGGGCATATGGAACAATTCATTGGTCACCGGGTCTTTGGAAAGGTAGCAGGATTTGGTTTCTTTGGTACGGTAGTCAATGACTACATCCACCGCCTTGCCGAGATTGCCGGTCTGGTTCAGGGCCTTGAGGTCTTCTTCCGTCAGGACATGTCCCCTGTAGTCTTCCCCGATCTTGGGAGCCTGACGGATGTAGTGGATGTCGAACTTGACAGCTCCGTTCTCGTCGCGGAACAGGGAGAGTTTGGCATCCCCGTTTTCACGCCCCAGCTCGGAATTTTTTGCCACACGGAAAGCGATAGCGGAAGTCTTTCCCTGCAACATTCTTTCGAGGCTGTCCTTTGCGTTCTTCAGTCCGTCCGGGGTAATGCCGTATTTGGCGGCCTGTTCCCAATTCACTTCCCGCTCGTTGAAGCGATGGTTATTATACACCCTGGTCGAAGCCAGTTCCCTTCTGACTGCTTCGTTCTGTGGTTCCTGCGCCGCTTCGATCTTTTCTTTGGCCTGCTCTACGAGCGTTTCCTTCGGCATGTTGTAGAGGGAGTAACGACCGGGATTATTGTACTGGTAGAGAAAATTCTTCCCGAAGTTGGTGAAGAAGTTTCCACGTTGGTCCACTTTGATAAACTGGTCCCTGTTCGCCTCGTTAGCTTCGAGCGTTTCCAGCTCTCCGTTCGCTGCGATTCCTTTTACACCTTTGGCTTTCTGCTCTTTCTTGTCATACGCCATCAAATACCCGTGTTCCGGGGTTGCTTCCTTGTTTTCAGGAGCTAAATTCACATCGTTCATATACGTTAATTTTAAAGATTAATGAATCATTTACGAGGGTAAAATTACTATCTTTGTCATTAAATAGTTTGATTATGAGGAAGTTGTCATTAATTGTCATGTTCTGTCACTTATTGTCATGTCCGGCTTTTGCACAGTCCCCGTCAAAGGGATATAAAGCCGGACTCAGTGCTGTCATCTACCGTATCCACTCTGCCCGGCAGTGAAAGTCTTTCATATGAGACAGCCGGTTGCCGGTTACCGTACTGGCCGATTATCCTATTCTGTATCCATTGAATGAAAGTCGGAGGAGGTATGCCGTTTCTTCCGGTTTCGGTATAAGGATGCATCCGGTGAAAAAGAAAAGGATACTCCATGCCGGAGTGGATCTTGCCGCACCCTATGGCACGCCGGTCTATGCTTCAGGAAGCGGGAAAGTCGTTGAAGCCAGGTATAGCAGCAGTTACGGCTGGTACATCGAAATCCGGCACGCGGGCGGCTTTTCCACGTTGTATGCACACTTGAGCAAATTGCATGTGAGGAAAGGGAGCGATGTACGCATAGGTCGGCATATCGGCAATGTCGGTCATACCGGCATAGCGACCGGCAACCATCTGCATTTTGAACTGAGAAAAAACGGGAAGCCGCAGAATCCGTTGCAGTGGGTGATACTAAAGGATTCCCGTTCTAAAAAGAGTCATTAATTTAATCCGTTACACAATGAACATTGAAGAAGCCAAGAGCATTCAGTTGGAGGATTATCTCCGGCGTATGGGGTTCAACCCGGTAAAACAACAAGGGGACAGTATCTGGTATTGTTCCCCTTTCCGTGAGGAGAAGACACCTTCTTTCAAGGTGAGCGCATCCCGCAACCTATGATACGATTTCGGCATCGGACAGGGAGGGGACATCATCACCCTGGCGATGGAGCTTCAAAAGACGAAGGATATCTCTTATGCGCTTAAAACGATAGAGGGACATTTTCCGGCTGCTTTCCGTCCGGTAGCAGCCTCTCCCCGGCAGGCGGAACCGCAGGCTACCGGCTACCGGCAGGTACGCATTGATCCGCTGACGAACCCGGTCTTGCTGGGATATCTCAAAGAAAGAGGCATCTTGCCTGAAATCGCAAGGGAAGCATGCAAGGAAGTGCATTTTCAGAACAAGGGAAAATGGTATTTTGCCGTAGGCTTTGCCAACCGGAGCGGCGGGTACGAGATCCGTAACAAATACCTAAAAGGCAGCATATCGCCCAAAGAGATTACCCATATCAAAAATGGCAGCGACCGTTGCATAGTGGTTGAAGGCTTTATGGATTATCTCTCATACCTCACGCTCAAGGCTACACATCCCGGTAACGGACAGCCTAAAGGAAACGGTCCGGACTATATCGTTTTAAATTCGGTCAGCAATGTAGGCAAGGCTATCCCTGTCTTGAAAGAGTATAAGAGTGCCCTCTGCCTACTGGATAACGATTCCGCCGGAAGGCAGGCTTTTCAGCAGATGGCGCAAGCCGGATGCCCGGTCAGGGACAAGTCCGACTGCTACCGGGAGTATAACGATTTGAACGATTACCTGTTGGGCAGGAAGATGGCGCAGGAGAACAAGACGGATCATCAGCACGAAACAGCCCCGAAGCTGATTGAAAAGCCTGCAAAGAAACAGTCCGGTTGAAAATTATAAAATACTGGTCCTTGTCTGATGCATGAAAGGCAGGCAATAAAAAAGAGAGTCAAATCCCTGCTGGAGGGAATTTGGCTCTCTTTTTATTGCTACCCGGCTACCACCGGATATTTATTCTTAATAATTTCTGATCAGCAATTCATTGACCGCTTCTCTTTTCTCGGCTATGGAACAGATGGAACGGAAGATGCTGATTCGCTGGATATGGAAACCGGCATAGAGGTCGTCGAAGAAGGTGTTCTCAGGGTTCTTTTGCCGGGGATCGGAGTTGGAAAGCATTCATTTGGCACCGGTTTCACCTATTCCCTTGCAGAAATTTGCCAGATTTCCGTCTTGAGACATTCTGCGAATGTTATGTCTATATCTAATTGGAAGGCTATTGCCTGCCATTTAAATCTATATTTCGTTCCAAAGATACTCATATTTCTGATTTCTCCGAAGAAATCCATATCATAAAGAAATGTGGCAGGGCAAAAAAGGAAAAAAGATGAAAGAGTTACCATTTGTATAAGGGATGTCGGATTTCACGACTCCCCCGTTAAATAAAAAGTATAAGAAAAGCTACGCTGACAAAAAATGACTATTAATGACTATTAACGACACTGGAAACTAAACGATTGATTTATAGTAATATTCCCTTTATCTTGCACCCAATTTCATTATTCACAATTTAATTTATAAATCATGGAACTGACAATTATCGAAACAAGTGCTTATCAGGACTTGAAGAAACAACTAAGTATGCTGTCCGTGCAAATGATGGACTTTCAAAAGAAAATAGCCCCCGTAACACCGGACAAGTGACTGGATGCGCAGGATGTGTGCCTGGCTCTCAATATTTCCAAAAGGGCACTGCAGACTTACCGGGATAACGGGCTGATTCCTTATTCTAATATCGGTGGAAAATTCTTTTATAAAGAAGTGGACATCCAGCAAATTCTGGAGGAAGGACTAATCAAAAAAAGAAAATAAAGAGTATGGCAGACATTATCACTAAAGATTCGGAAGAGTTCAAGGAACTTACCGGATGGATCAAACGGACAGGAAAAAATCTGGAGGCTGCTGCGGCACGGATACGTCCGACGATTGCAGACGAACATTATCTGAGTGGAGATGAGGTATGCCGGATGCTTCATGTTTCCAAGCGTACATTACAAACACTACGGGATGAAAAGGCAATACCTTATACCTCAATTACCTCTGTCGGGGGTAAACTGCTCTATCCGGAAAGCGGGCTATACGAGGTACTAAAAAAGAACTATAAAGATTTCAGGCGTTACTTGAAATAAGCAACCTGCCTGAATACGAAAAACACCCTTCAACATTTGCTGAAGGGTGTTTTTTCATACTTATTCTAATTGGCCAAGCGATACACGGAACCAATCTTGTCGCACATCCTATCCGTATCTTCCCCAACCTTCGGATTGATCAGTTCAGCATAGACTTGTGTGGAAAGAATCGATTTGTGTCCTAATACTTTTTGCAAAGTTTCTAACGGCATGCCTTTCAATATAGCCAAAACTGCAAAGGTATGTCTCCCGATATGAGGGGTGATATTTACATTACAATCACACTTTTTCCCTAAAACCTTAAAACTACTTTTCATGGTTTCATAATCACCGACGGGGAAAACGCAATCAGGAGAATCTTTCTTTTTGTTATCACCCTTATACTTTTCTACAAGTTCAATTGCTATAGGTAATAATTTCACGACGTATGCTACGCCTGTTTTTATACGGTTTCCCATGAGCCATGTGCCACCATCAGAATCTGTATGGATATTCTTATAAGTAATTGCTTTCAGATCTGCGAAGGCGAGGCCTGTGAAGCACATGAAAAGTAGCATGTCACGCATAGCCTGCTGACGTTTATACCTCAATTCTACATGTATAAGCCTCTGCAGTTCTTCTTCAGAGAGAAATGAACGTCTTTTATATCCCGGCTTACATCCAAAACCCGTGAAGGGATGAACTTTTATTAAACCTTTCTCTTGAGCGATATGCATTAGCCATTTCATGGTATTAACACGTCCGAATGCTGTAGAACTGGCCGAGCCGCATGTGCCCAACATCCAATTATAATAGTCCTCAATAAAATCTTTGTCAAGTTCATCAAGTGCAATGTCCTCAACATTCTTTTTGTCTTTCAAAAAAAGCAATGCGCTCTTATAATCGGCTACTAAACCAAGATAGGTGCTTTTTGCCTTTTCCTTGCCTACTTTCTCCTTGTATGACTCAAGCTGTTCCCTGAAAAGCTCCATAAGGGTGTGGGAATCTTCTTTAAAACCGACATAGCGGCTATAGACTTTCTTGGCTGTGACAAAACTGTCATGATCGCATATGTATTGGTAATGCTTGGCAATTTGGGCTTTGGCATTATCAAGTTCCTGGTTTAACATTCTAGCTTCTTCGGATTTCCCTTTAGCCCTATTAGCTTTGGCGTCCCATAAAGAAATAGACACCTCCTTCTTACAGCTAAAGCAAGCTGTGGTCTTGTTGATGGTAATACGTCCCATTACAGGTACTTTACCATTCTTAATCGATTGATTTTTAGTGTAAAACAACACTCTGAATGTACTTCTCATAACTCAACTTTTTTAGTTACAAATTTAATTACTGTTGAGGTATTTGAAGTTATGAAGAATAATGCAATATATTGAAAACTAATGCCTTATATCCGATTAGTAGGCAAATTGGAAGAGGTAACAGATAAGTAACATAACTCACTCCCAAATATGCTCTATTTAGCTTTATTCACCACATCCGATTAAAACATTAGTTTTATAACTATTTGAATTTTAATAGGTTTGCACTATATTTGCGCATCTTGAAAAAACACTTTGTTTCATTGTTTGAAACACATTGTTTCAAAGCTTGGAACACTTTGTTTCAACCGATGAAACTGATCTTGGAACTACTTGTTTCGTTCTTTTCCTATAGGTACTATAAATCGGGCGTGTATATCTCCGCTAAATGGGCAAACTTAAAGTGACAATAAACGGGTGGATTTTTCTTATTGTCACTCTATTGTCACTTCCTATTATCACCTTTATTGTGTTGCAGGTCAATGTGTTAATGGCGAAAAGTGATAAGTGACAATAAGAACAGTCACTTTTTGCATGAGTAACGGTGAATAATTTTTGGATATCGATCTGTTTTTTGTAAGTCAGACAGAGTACTAAATGGATGTGTGCCCGTCCTAACTATAATAGCACATTGAGATAGTACCATGAAAAAGACTTTTACTGTTTTTGTTTTGATGGCTTCTTTGAGTATGTTTTCTATTCTTTTTGCTGGGGAGATTTACGTATCTCCTCGTGGAAATGACAAGAATGCAGGTACAAAAGAAGCTCCTTATCTTACCTTGAACCATGCCCTCAAGCAGGCTCGTGAATGGAGAAGGCTGAATGCTCCCGAAGTAGCCGGAGGAATTTCTATCCGGTTGGAAGACGGGATCTATGTACAGTCCGCTCCTTTGTTTATCAGGCCGGAAGATAGCGGTCGGCCCGATTCGCCGACACTCATAAGTGCAGTGGAGGATGCGCACCCGTTAATCAGTGGCGGAGTTGCAGTTACGGGATGGAAGCGGGGAAGCGAAGATCTGCGGATTGCCAGGGAATTAAGATCAAAAGTTTGGGTGGCAAAGGCACCTCTTGTCGGAAATAGAATGGTAGAAACCCGCCAGATGTGGGTGAATGGCAATAAAGCCCGGTGGGCGTCACAGTTCCCCGATGGAATGATGGAACGAATGATTGACTTTAATCCGGAAGAACAGACGATTACGATTCCTACCCATCAGATAGAGAAGTTGCAAAATGCAGGGCAACTGGAAATGATAGTCCATCAGCGTTGGGCAATTGCCATTCTGCGTGTGAAGAGTATAGACGTCAGAGGGGAACAGTCCGTTGTTTGTTTTCATCAGCCGGAGAGTCATCTGGAATTTGCCCATCCCTGGCCCCAACCTGTCATCGGAGAAGAAAAAGGAAATTCCTCGTTTTGCCTGACAAATGCTTTGGAACTGCTGGACCAGCCGGGAGAGTGGTTTCAGGAATATCCGTCGGGAACAATCTATTATTATCCCCGTTCGGGGGAAGACATGGAAACGGCTGAAGTTATCATTCCGGTTCTGGAAACATTGATGATTGCGGACGGTACGTTGGAACGTCCGATACGGCATATCCACCTGGAAGGAATCACCTTTGCCCATACCTCGTGGATGCGTCCTTCGTATCAGGGACATGTTACTTTGCAAGGGGGATTTCCGCTATTGGATGCTTATAAACTGCATGAACCGGGACTACCGGAAAAAGCGGAACTGGAAAATCAGGCATGGATTACCCGTCCCGAAACAGCAATACGTGTCAGGGGAGCCGAGTATTTTACGTTCAATCGCTGTACGTTTCAACATCTGGCGTCTACCGGACTGGATTATGAATGGGCGGTTTCGTCCTCCGGCGTAGAGAATTGTGTTTTTTCGGATGTCGGAGGTACAGGCATACTGGTGGGTGCATTTCCAGACGGAGGTTTCGAGACACATGTACCTTTTATCCCTTTGGACCAACGTGATTTATGCACGGATATCACTATTAAAAATAACCTGATAACGGATGTGACTAATGAAGATTGGGGGTGTGTGGGTATCGGTGCGGGATACGTGAGCGGTATCGATATTTCCCATAATGAAGTCTGCCACTTGAACTATTCGGGCATTTGTGTAGGGTGGGGATGGACCTCGCTGCAAAGCGGAATGAAAAATAACCGGATAGAAGCTAACTATGTACATCATTTTGCCCGTCGGCTGTATGATGCCGGAGGACTTTATACACTTTCCAGCCAACCGGGCTCTGTGATGCGGAATAACCGGATCGAGCATTTGGAAGAAGCACCTTATGCCACCAACGACAGGGCTTTTTATATCTATCTGGACGAAGCTACTGATGGATATACGATTGAAAACAACTGGTGTCCGGCTGAACGCTTCGACTCGAATCGCCCCGGTAACAGGAATGTATGGAGAAAAAATGGTCCGCAGGTGGCGGATGAGATAAAAAATAGTGCCGGAAGAATGAAATAGCACTTGAATCGATCAAGTAACTGAGATAGATCATAAATTAATAAGATAGATTGCAGATGAAACCTACTAATTACCATTTGTTTGATTTCCTTGATTTTGATACTGAGTTATCAAGGGATGAGTCGCTCTGGAAAGCATATAAACCGACAGCCGTTTATGAAAAGGACGGGGATGTCTGTGTGACAGTACCCTTTCAGAAACAGCAACTTGCCAATGATATGGCGGCGGATACCACTGTCCCCCAAGAGGAATATACATTAATAATACGTCAGTATAGTACAGGCATTACCCGTTTGTTTCTTGGGTTTGGTGAATATGAACTGACGGACCGGTCGGAAATGTTGCAATTCAGTGAGCGAATCCGGAAAGTACCTTTGTCTGTGGAGAAGCAGGAAGGTAAATGGGTTCTTTCGACCGAAGACGGAACGAAGCGTGCCGTTATCAATGTGGAACCATCGGTTCTGGACCGTTGGAGTGAGTTATTGCCCGACCCTCAGGAAACACTGGACATTACTTTATATCCTGACGGAAAGCGGGAAATCCGTCTGGCAGCTTATGACCATTTCTCACCTCCCCGCTACGACGGACTGCCCATTGCCTTCTGCAAACGGATGGGGAAAAAGGAACGTGCCACCCTCTCTTTCGAGAGCAAACCGGATGAGTGTTTTGCAGGGACCGGAGAACGTTTCTTCAAGATGGACTTAAGCGGACAGACACTTTTTCTGAAAAATCAGGATGGGCAGGGAGTAAACAACCGGCGTACCTATAAGAATATACCTTTCTATCTCTCCAGTCGGATGTACGGGACTTTCTATCATACGTGTGCCCACAGCAAACTTTCGCTGGCAGGACATTCCACCCGTTCCGTACAGTTCCTGAGCGATCAGGCTATGCTGGATGTATTTATCATAGCGGGTGATACGATGGAGGAGATACTTCGTGGCTATCGTGACCTGACCGGATATCCTTCGATGCCTCCTCTCTGGAGCTTCGGAGTGTGGATGAGCCGGATGACTTATTTCAGTGCCGATGAAGTAAATGAGATCTGCGACCGTATGCGCTCCGAACATTATCCTTGTGATGTCATTCATCTGGATACCGGTTGGTTCAGAACCGACTGGCTGTGCGAATGGAAGTTTAACGAGGAACGTTTTCCCGATCCGAAAGGATTCATACAGCGGTTGAAAAAGAATGGTTACCGTGTATCTCTATGGCAGTTGCCTTATGTTGCCGAAAATGCGGAACAGATCGGGGAAGCAAAAGCGAATGATTATATAGCTCCGCTGACCAGGCAGCAGGATACGGACGGCTCTAATTTTTCAGCTCTGGACTACGCGGGGACTATCGACTTTACTTATCCGAAGGCAACAGAATGGTATAAAGGACTGTTGAAGCAACTTCTGGATGTGGGAGTCACTTGTATTAAAACTGATTTCGGAGAAAATATCCACATGGATGCTGTCTACAAAGGTATGAAACCGGAACTGTTGAACAATCTGTATGCCTTGCTCTATCAGAAAGCGGCTTATGAAATAACGAAAGAGGTGACTGGAGATGGCATTGTCTGGGCACGTGCAGCCTGGGCAGGTTGCCAGCGTTATCCTTTGCATTGGGGAGGGGACTCTTGCAGTTCATGGGACGGCATGGCGGGTTCGCTCAAAGGAGGTTTACATTTTGGTCTGTCGGGGTTTGCTTTCTGGAGTCATGATGTCCCCGGATTCCATACCTTGCCCAACTTCATGAACTCAATCGTATCGGATGATGTCTATATGCGCTGGACACAGTTTGGAGTATTCACATCACACATCCGTTATCATGGAACCAACAAGCGGGAGCCTTGGCATTATCCGGCTATCGCCCCGCTGGTGAAGCAATGGTGGAAACTGCGTTATTCGCTGATTCCCTATATCTTAGAGCAAAGCAAACTGGCAATAGAGAGCGGCAGTCCGTTGTTGCAGGCACTGATCCTGCATCATCCGGAGGATAAGATCTGCTGGCATATCGACGATGAGTATTACTTCGGCAATGAGTTTCTGGTGGCTCCGGTGATGAATAGTGAGAACCGTCGTGACGTTTATCTTCCCGAAGGGCAATGGGTGAATTTCTTTACCGGAGAACGTCTGCAAGGTGGATGCTGGCTGAAAGATATATATGTGCCATTGGAAGAAATGCCGGTATATGTGCGCGAGAATGCCGTGATCCCGATTTATCCGGAAGAAGTGGATTGTACGGACGAAATGGATTTAAGCAAAAGTGTTGTTTTGCACATTGATCAGGATTACAAGGGATTTTGGAAGATATGAAATTGAACAATTAAAAAAGACTGGCAGAGTATGAAAACTTGGAAAACGAATTTAGAAGAGACTCAACAACGTTATATAAACTGGTGGAATCATAAAGGAATTATTCTCTCTATGTGGGAACACTTTCAGGAAGGTGTGAAACCGCATGCGGACATTGCTCCGCCTGCCCCGGCAAAAGACCTGGCGCAGAAGTGGTTTGATCCTCAGTGGCGGGCGGAATATCTGGATTGGTATGTCGCTCACAGTAGTCTGATGGCGGATATGCTCCCTGTTGCAAATACTCAGCTGGGACCCGGCTCTTTGGCTGCAATCCTGGGCGGAGTTTTTGAAGGAGGTGAAGATACGATCTGGATACATCCCGACCCGGACTTTAATGATGAGATTGTATTCAACCCGGAGCATCCCAACTGGATTTTGCATAAGGAACTTCTGAAAGCCTGCAAGGCTAAAGCCAACGGGAATTATTTTGTCGGTATGCCCGACCTGATGGAAGGACTGGATGTGCTGGCTGCTTTGAAGGGGACTGATATGGTATTGCTGGATACGGTCATGCAGCCCGAAGTACTGGAGCAGCAGATGCAGCAAATCAATGATATCTATTTTAAAGTATTTGATGAACTCTACGACATTATCCGCGAAGGAGATGAAATGGCATTCTGCTATTTCTCCTCATGGGCTCCGGGTAAAATGAGTAAGTTGCAGAGCGATATTTCTACCATGATCAGTCAGGATGATTATCGTCGTTTTGTACAGCCGTTTATTCGCGAACAGTGCCGGAAGATAGACTATACACTTTATCATCTGGATGGAGTAGGAGCGATGCATCATCTTCCTGCCCTGCTTGAAATTGAAGAGTTGAATGCGATCCAGTGGACGCCCGGTGTTGGTGAGCCGCAGGGAGGTTCTCCGAAATGGTATGATTTGTATAAGAAGATACTGGCAGGAGGTAAGAGCGTCATGGCTTGCTGGGTGACTCTGGATGAGTTGAAACCTTTATTGGATAATATCGGAGCGGACGGGGTGCATCTGGAAATGGACTTCCATAATGAAAGAGAAGTGGAACAGGCGATGAGGATTATAGAGGAATATACCGGTTCTTCTGTACCTGTGCCGGCGGATACGGATGGAATCCAACAAGAGGCAGGACAAAGTAATGTACAGGAAAGTATTCGGGTCAGAGAAGAAAAGAATCGGGAAGAGGACCAGCTGAAACCTTTGTATGATGCTATCGTAGCCGGAAAACTGGAACCGGCAGTTGAAGTCACCAGGAAAGCTATCGCTGACGGAGTAGTACCGCAGGATATCATCAATGGATATATGATAACAGCTATGGGAGAAGTCGGGCAACGCTTTCAGGACGGCAAGGCCTTTGTGCCGCAACTTTTAATGGCAGGGCGTGCCATGAAAGGGGCTTTGGAACTTCTGAAACCTTTGCTGGCTGGTAATGCATCAACCACAATCGGAAAAATTGTAATCGGTACTGTAAAGGGGGATCTGCATGATATTGGAAAGAATCTCGTAGCTTCCATGCTGGAAGGCTGTGGCTTTGAAGTGATCAATATCGGCATTGATGTTACCTGTGACAAGTTCGTTGAGGCAGTCAAGGAAAACAATGCTGATATTTTGTGTATGAGTGCCCTGCTGACTACTACCATGACTTATATGAAAGATGTGATTCAGGCATTGGAAGATGCAGGCATCCGCAGTCAGGTGAAAGTGATGATCGGAGGGGCTCCCGTCAGTCAGGGATTTGCCGATGAGATTGGCGCGGACGGATATAGTGATAATGCTAATACAGCGGTGGCAGTAGCTAAAGAGCTGATGGGAAATAAAAAATAACAGGCATGGATTATCTGGTTTGGCACTGTCCACCATTTTGTGTAAATAGAAAACTTCAGGATTCGGGTTTTATACTTGAATCCTGTTTTCAAATATAGTAATAAATTGGTTAAATA